>JACJWK010000035.1 GCA_020637195.1 Microthrixaceae bacterium | reverse complement strand
CGGCGCATCGTCCGGGACGTCGACGTGCACCACCTGACCCCAGGCGTGCACGCCGGTGTCGGTGCGCCCGGCGCAGGTGAGCGGCGGTGGCCGGTCCAGACGGAGCACGCGCCCGAGCGCGTCGAGGAGCGCCCCACCGACGGTGAGGACGCCCTCGTTCGGCGCGAAGCCGTGGAACGGCGAACCGTCGTAGGCGATGAGCAGCCGGAGGCGCATGAGCCTCAGCCGCGCACCACGGGCCTCAGACCAGCTCGATGCGCGCCATCGGCGCGTTGTCGCCCTGGCGCGGGCCGAGCTTGAGGATCCGGGTGTAGCCGCCGGGACGGTCGGCGTAACGAGGGCCGATCTCGTCGAACAGCTTCGCCACCATCTCCTTGTCCCGCAGGTACGCCACCGCTTGGCGGTGGTTGTGCAGGCCGCCCTTGCGGGCCTTGGTGATCAGCTTCTCGGCCACGGGCCGCATGGCCTTGGCCTTGGCCTCGGTCGTGACGATCCCCTCGGCGGCGATGAGCGACGCCACCAGGTTGGCCATCATGGCCTTCTGGTGGGCGGCGTCACCGCCGAAGCGGCGTCCCTTCTTCGGAGTCGCAGGCATGTCGGCTCCCTCAGTCCCGGGTGCGGAGCTTGAGACCCCGCTCGTCGAGCTTGACGATCACCTCGTCGAGCGACTTCTGCCCGAAGTTGGTGATGGCCAGCAGGTCGTCTTCGGTCTTCTCCAGCAGCTCGCCGATCGAGTTGACCTGCGCCCGCTTGAGGCAGTTGCGCGGCCGCTCGGACAGGTCGAGGTCCTCGATCGGCAGCTCCAGGTCGGGCGACCCGGCCGAGGTCGGTCCGACCTCGCCCAGCTCGAGGCCCTGGGGCTCGTCGCTCATCTCCTCGACGAGCTGCACCAGCGCCCGCAGGGTGGCGCCGGCCGAGGCCAGCGACTCGCGCGGGGTGATGGACCCATCGGTCTCGATGTCGAGGATGAGCCGGTCGTACTCGGTCGACTGCTCGACACGGGTCGGCTCGACCTGGTAGCTCACCCGGCGCACCGGCGAGAACACCGAGTCGATCGGGATGACGCCGATGGTGGCCGACGTCTTGTTGCGATCGGCCGACACGTAGCCGCGGCCCTTCTCGACGGTGATGTCGAGGGCGAGCCGGCCCTTGCCGTTGATCGACGCGATGTGCAGGTCGCCGTTGAGGATCTCGACGTCCGACGTGGTCTGGATGTCGGCGGCGGTGACCTCGGCGGGGCCGCGCACGTCGAGGCGCAGCGTGACCGCCTCGTCGGCGTAGCAGTTCAACACCAGGTCCTTGAGGTTGAGCAGGACGTCGGTGACGTCCTCCGTGACCCCGGCGATGGTGTCGAACTCGTGCAGTGCGTCGTCGAAGCGCACCTGGGTGACCGCTGCGCCCGGGATGGACGACAGCAGCGTGCGGCGCAGGGAGTTGCCGAGCGTGTGGCCGAAGCCGGGCTCGAGCGGTCCGATGGCGAACAGCTGCCGGTTCGCCTCCTCGTCGCTGTACGCCTCGACGGTGGGTCGTTGGATGACCAGCATCAGGTGAACCTCGTGATCACTTGGAGTACAGCTCGACGATGAGCTGCTCGCGGACGGGGACGTCGATGTGCTCGCGCAACGGGAGCTCGCGCACGGTGACCGAGGCGCCCTCGTCACCGACCTCGAGCCACGGCGGTGCCGCACGGTCGAGCACGTCGCGGTTCCACTGGACGACGATCATCTGCTTGGCCTTGTCGCGCAGGGTGATGACGTCGCCCTTGCGGACCCGGTAGCTGGGGATGTCGACCCGCTTGCCGTTGACGTTGATGTGGCCGTGGCCGACGAACTGGCGTGCCTGCGGGCGGGTGGCGGCCCAGCCGGCCTGGTACGCAGCTGTTGTCCAGCCGCGCTCGAGGAAGCGCAGCATGTTCTCGCCGGTGACGCCCTCCTTGCGGTTGGCCTCGTCGTAGAGGTTGCGGAACTGGCGCTCCGGTGAGGCCGTGGTGAAACGGGCCTTCTGCTACTCCTGGAGCTGGTAGAGGTACTCCGAGGCGTTGCCCCGGCGACGGCTGCGGCCGTGCTCGCCCGGCGGGTAGGGCCGGCGGTCGAGGGCGATGACCTCGCCCTTGGTGCCGAAGATGTCGACGCCGAGGCGGCGCGAGATGCGCGAGCGCGGACCGGTGTAGTAGACATCAGACCTCCGCCGCTTGGGCGGGCGGCAGCTTCGTTCAGGGGACCGGGGTCCGTCCTTGATGCCGGTGACCTCGATGCCGGTGTTCTGGAGCGAGCGGATGGCGGTCTCGCGGCCTGAGCAGGGCCGCCCTTGACCACGACGTCCACCCCTTGCGGATGCCGTGTCCGCCATGGCCCGCCGGGCGACTGCTGCTCGGCGGCCATACTGGGCGGCAACGGGGGTGGACTTACCATATGAGCCAGGCCGTTGCCGGCCGCCAGGCCAGGACGTTGCCCTCCTGGTCGGTGATGGCTACGATCAGTGTTGAACGAGCTCTTGATGTGGGCGACGCCGGAAGGCAACGTTCTTGCGCTGCGGCGGCGGACGCCGGCCGCCGGGCTTGGGCTTGGCCACTACTTCATCACCTTCTTCTTGCCGGCAACGGTCTTCTTCGGGCCTTAGCGTGCGGGCGGCTGCGGTGTGGGTCCGCTGGCCCTGCGTCGGGCAGGCCGCGGCGGTGGCGCAGGCTGGTAGCAGCCGATTCCATCTTGCGCTTGATGTCCTGCTGGATGTCGCGGCAGAGTCACCCTCGACCTTCAGGTGTCGATCCACCGCGGATGCGCTGACCTCCTCGTCGGTGGTCCGCACACGGGTGCTCGGGTCGATGTCGACCTGCGCAGATGGTCTGCGCGGTGGCGACCGATGCCGAAGATGTAAGTGGGCGAATCTCAACCGCTCTCCGCGGGGGATGTCGACGCCGGCGATACGAGCCATTCAGATCGTCTCCTCAGCCCTGGCGCTGCTTGTGGCGGGGTTCTGGCAGATCACCCACGCGCGACCGTGGCGGCAGATCACTCACTTCTTCACATCTTCTTCACGCTGGGCGTACTTTGCACCACAGAACCTCGCGACGATGGAGGCCACTGGACGCTGGCGGACCTCAGGCCAGCCCGGGTCATCACGCGCCGACGCAACGCAGGCCGCCAGCCGAAAGAGCCAGGCTAACGGCGCTCCCCCATTTCTACCAACTCGCGCGCGTGCTTGGGGCCGCCGACCCCGATCCGGCCACACTTGTGCGATGGCGGGGACGAGCGGCGCGTCGCAGGGTCGGTGACGGGCCGCTCGATGCCACCGAGTGGTCCTCGTGGCCTTCCGGCCCCGATCTGCTCGTCGTCGGGGCCTCCTGGTCCACCCGCAGGTTCAGGGCGACGGGCGGTGCGCTGGACCCGGTGACGGTGCCCGCCCTGGACCCGTGGCCGCTCGACGACGGGCCAGACGATGGCGCTTCGAGTCGCGCTGGCCGAGGGCGAGTTCTGCCGCCATGGAGGACGCCTCGACTTCCCCTTCGGCGACTACACCGTGCACGGCGACCCGCCGACGGCACCGTGGCGTTCAGGCCCAGGCCGGGGTCGTCGGTCGGGCGTAAGCCACAGCGCTCGCTGCGGTCGCAGGCTTCTCCGGGCTCCACGGCGACGTGGGAAGCGTCGACCGGACCATCGCCACCACCACGGCGGGTTCGGGCAGGTCGGCGCTGCCCTTGGCGACCCGCCACGGCCGCCGACCCGCCCGCGTCTGCCGAGCCCGAGGCGGAGCGGGCCTGCGAGCCCAGCTCAAAGGCGCTACGCCGCCGACCGCGACGTGGTGGTGGCCGGCATCCGCCGGACGTCGTCGAGCCAGTCCGCCCCACCGAGCCAGCCCGACCCCCTTCGTGGCCGCCGTGGTCGGGGCAATCTCGTCGCGCCGCAGCCCTGCCGTGGCGGCGCCAGCGTGGAAAGCAGCGGAGGCCCCGACCCGGTCGACACGACCGGCCAGGGGCAGCCCCGCCGGTCCGGCGCCGTCCTCGGTGGTGACCGCCGTCGTCGCCCAGCCTGCTCGTGGTGGTGGCCCTCACCGGCTGGCACACGGTCTGGGAGCTGCGACGGGTGACCGACCAGCAGGTGGAGGACCAGGTCGCCTGCACCGGCTGGCTCGACAGGGTCCCCGACGGCGCCATGATCTTCCCCAACCGGAGCCTGCGGACGCCGTGGGGAGTTCTGGGTCGCCGCGCTCAGCCAGTCGAGCTTCCCCGCCTCGACGTGGCGCAGCTCGCCGACGGCACGGACTACCTGGTGCAGGTCGTGCCCGAGTGGGACCCGCCGAGGCCGCCTGTCTCGCAGGCTACGAGGTCTGATCACCGAGCGATGACCCACCTGGTCGCCACCCTCCGTCGCCTTCGCCGTTTCGTCGCCCTGGCCGGCAGCGGGGCCGGCGCCGTGGCCCGCGGCGACCGGGCAGCCGTGGCCACGGCCCCGCCGCCGCTGCGCTCGCCTGGGCTGGGCGGCGGTGGCGCTGTCGGTGCTCACCTGGCGCCCTCTGCCCTGGCTCGTGCTGGTCGCCGTCGTCGGCGGGGTGGTGGCCACGCGGGCGGGCCCGGGCGCCTGACCTGCCCCACCGGAGACCCGGCGCCTGCTCAGCGCCGCCGCCGTGGCCATCGTGCCCTGCTGCTGGTCGACCACCGGCCACCGGCACCGACGCCCCGAGCATCTGGTGGCTGCACGCCGCGTGGTTCCCGCGCTGCGGCAGATGCGCCGGACGGCGATGACAACCTACGCCTTCTCCCACCCGTCTACCGCCGGTGGTCCCCAGCGTCATCGCCGCGGTGTGGCACGGCGTGAGCGTACGACTGCGTATGGCGCTCCGGGTGGGGCAGCTGCTGGCCGCGTCCAGCGCTGCCGCGCTCCAGTTTCTTCACCGCACGGTCCTCCGGTTGCGGGCGCGGCTGGCCCTCACCGCGATAGTCCACCTGGCTGGGGTGGTCGGCGAGCTCGAGGTCGGGCTCCAGGGCATCTACGACCTCACGGGCCTGTTCTCGTCACCGCGGCGGAGTCCTCCTGCTGGCTGGCGGCGGCGACCGGCACCGTGGTCACCAGAGGGCCCATGCGCAGCCGCCGGGCGCCACCAAGACCGAGGGCCAGGTAGGCGCTCCTGCTGTGGTGCTCGGTGCGCGTGGCGCCACCGGCGCGACCTCCGCCGTGCGCCTGCGGCCGTCGTGGTGCTGTCCAGGCTCGCGCCCTGGCGCGGTCATCCGCCCGAAACGAGCGTAGCGCGACTGGTCCGCTCGCAGGCTGCTCACCGCCGGCAGCAAGCCCTGCGAGCGCCTGGTCCGCTCGCCGAGGCGTTCCGGGACGAGCTGCGGCCTGCTGGTAGCCGCCAGGGTGGTGGTGGTCGTGCGGTACCCGTCCTGTCCCGCCAGGTCCCCTGCGCCAGCTGGCCTGGTGGCGATGCTCGTGCTGGCTGCGGGCTCGCTCGCCTTCACGGTAGTCACGGTCCGGCCCGGAGGCTCGACTTCTCCCCAGCGTGACGTCGGCTACCGCACCGCGGTGTCCTCCGCCTGGTCGTGGTGGTCGACGTCGTGCTCTGCGCCTGTCGCGTGGCGGGCGTGGTGGGCCGCGCCACGGCGGGCGGCAGCGCGGACGATCGAGCCGTCACGCCCGTGGCGCCCTGGCCCCCTAGGGCGGGTGAGGATCCCGGGCCGTCGTCGGTGATGGCGATCGTGTGTTCCCAGTGCGCCGAGAGCCGAGCCGTCGGCCGTGACCACGCTCAGCCGTCGTCGAGCAGCCAGGTGCCGACGCGCCCACGTTGACCATGGGCTCGACCGCGGACGTTGCCCACCGCAGCTGGGCCCTGCGGGTCGCCCGAAGTTCGGACCTCGGGCTTCATGCATCTCGGTGCCAGGCGGGCCGACGTACTCGCGCACCACCGAGAAGCCGCCTCGGCCACGGTCTGCACGGCGTGGCCGATGTCGAGATCCGGTTGCCGTCGACCATCTGGTCGATGCCGGCGTAGAAGTTTCTCGGTGACCTTATGAGCTGGCGCCTCCTCCGGTGACCTGGCCCGCAGGGCGGTGAGCGCAGCGTCGCCGTGCCAGCCCCTGGATGATGGCGCAGTCCGATCGAGATGATGTCGCCCTCCGAGCAGCGACCCGGGGATGCCGTGCACGATCATGTCGTTGGGCGACGAGCAGATACCGCCAGGAAGCCGGTAGCCGGAGAAGTTGGACCGGGCCCGCCGCTCGATGACGTCAGCCGATGCGGTCGAGCTCGAGGGTGACCCCCGGGACGGATGGCCTCGCGGATGCACGAGTGCATCTCCGCGACGACTCAGCCCCGCCCGGCGCGATGATGGCGATCTCGTCGGGCGTGCGGCGCACGGGGTGGCCCCTCCTCCACGGCTGGAGCTCAGGGTGACGGTCAGATGACGGCGTCGACGGCCCGTCAGGCGGGCGAAGACTCGTCGATCTCCCCACGCCGTCGACCGTGACCAGTATGCCGAGCCTGTCGTAGTACGCGACGAGCGGCGCGGTCTGCTCCTCGTAGAGGTCGAGCGGCGACGGATGGCTCTCCTCGGTGTCGTCGGCCCGGCCCCGCAGCAGCATGCGCTCCATCACCAGCGCCTCAGGCACCTCGAGGTTCCACCACCGCCGTGGGGCGATGCCGGCGAGGGCCCAGCCTGGCCCACCGTCCGAGGAACCGTCGAGCAGGTAGCCGACGGCGGCGTCGGGCTTGGCGAGGCGCTCCTCCACGGCCCGACGATGATGTCGTCGGACACGAGTCGCCGCGGTCCATGATGGCCTTGGCCTGGAGGCCGAACTCAGTGCCCTCGGCCACCGCCTCGCGCAGCATGTCGCCAGTGGAATGTGGGGATGCCGTAGTGGTCGACCAGCTTGGCGCACTGCGTGCCCTTGCCCGACCCTGACGGCAGGATGACCAGGCTGCGTGCCCTCGTCAGGCCGGCGTCGGCGGCTCACTTCAGGAACTCTCGTAGCTGTGCATCATCAGCTGGCTGTCGATCTGCTTCATGGTCCGAGCGCGACGCCGACGCGATCAGCACAAAGGTGCCGCTGAAGGCAAACGTGCGCGCGCCGCTGGAGGCAGCACGACGGTGAGGAAGATCGAGGGCAGCAGGGCCACGGCGGCGATGAACAGGGCGCCGGGCGGCGTGATGCAGGACAGGATGTGGGCAGTGCTTCTCGGTCTGGGCCAGGGCGGATGCCGGGATGAAGCCGCCCTGCTTGCGGATGGTGTCGGCCTGCTGCGCGGGACCGAACGTGATGGCCGTGTTGAAATGCGAAGCCGATGATCAACAGGCCGTAGATCAGCGGGTAGAGGGGCTCGTGGGCGAGGCCAGGTGGTCGTCCGCAGCGCTCACCGACACCTGAGCTGCCCGGGTCGGGCGGGAGCACCTGGGATGAGCAGCGGCGGGTACGGCACCGAGCTGGCGAAGATGATGGGATCACGCCCGACTGGTTGACCTTGAGGGGATGTAGGTGCTCTGGCCGCCGCATGCGCCCGGCCGACCACCGCTGGCGAACTGCACGGGATGCGGCCGCTGGCCCTGCTCGACGAACACGATGGACACCAGCAGCACCACGAAGAGGGCCAGGAGCATCAAGGCGGCGGCGTTGCCGGCCTGACCCCTGCACGGCCGGCCTGGGCGGGCAGCTGGCTGACGACCGACGAGAAGATCAGCAGCACATGCCGTTGCCGATGCCGCGTTGGGTGATGAGCTCGCCATCCACATCAGCAGGGCGGTGCCGGCAGTAGGTGACGATATGACGCAGCACCCGGGGCACGGTGAAGTTCAGGATCAAGTCCGGGCCCGGTGGTGTTGGACTGGCCGAACCCGCCGCCGCCGTTGTGGAACAGGAAGGCAGGCCGGTGGACTGCATCACCGCGATGGCGACGGTGAGGTAGCGGGTCCACTGGGTGATCTTGCGTGGCCGACCGCACCTGCTTCTGCCACTCCTCGAGCAGGGGATCACCACGGCGAGGATCTGCATGATGATCGACGAGGTGATGGGGGCATGATCGAGCGCGAACACCGCGAACTGGGTGAGCAGCGCCGCCTGAACAGCTGGAGGAAGCCGAGGACGCCGCCTGGTCGGCGGAGTCCTTCAAGTCTTGATGGCGCCGAGGTCGATGCCGGGCGCCGGGATGAAGGCGCCGAAGCGGTACAACATCAGCATCATGGGGTGAACAGGATCTTGTTCCGGAGGTCCGGAACCTTGAACATCTTCTTCGCATAGTGAGCACCTGGAGGGCTCCCTTTCGCAATCCCGGGCTCGGTGTGAGGACCGGCTGGCGGTTGGTGAGGCGTTGCCCTTGGCCGAGACGCCGGTCGCCCCATGCACGAACAGGACCTCACAGTACCCCCCGCAGCGGTGATGGCGCCTCGGCGGCCTTCCAAGCCGTGCGCCTTGACCGTCACCGTGCGGGTGGCGTGCCCCGGGCCAGCGCACCTTGACCGAACAAGCGCCCCTTGTGGACGAGCCCCCTTGGCGTGCAGCGCCTCGGGGGTGACCTCGTCGAGCCCCGACTCCTCGGGGGTGTCGGTTACGGCCTGAAGTACTCGGCGCAGAACGGGTTGTTAAACCCTTCGGCTTCGGCACCACATGCTGCAGCAGCATCTGGCCGCCTCCGAAATACGACAGGGGACGGTGTTGCAGGCCCTGTAGCGCTAGTGCCGCGAAGGCCGGCAGTCTTGCCGCCCTTGCGCCGATGCCGCAGCCCGGCGCGCTTGCGCGCGACAGGCAGGACCAGGCGCGGTCAGGTCGTGGGCCTTTATGCGTCAGGCGTCTCCTCAGGCGCGGCCGGCGCCAGTCCTGCGCGGCAACGACGGCCT
The DNA here is from genome assembly GCA_020637195.1 of Microthrixaceae bacterium. GTDB lineage: Bacteria > Actinomycetota > Acidimicrobiia > Acidimicrobiales > DATDAH01 > JAEUJM01. The sequence goes on along the minus strand of JACJWK010000035.1, from coordinate 9,101 downwards.
TCTTGGCGGGGGGGCTTCTTGGCAGCCTTGGCGGGGCGACCTCCTCGACCGTCACGGTGGGACCCGGGCGATCATGCCGCGGATCGGGCGGTCGGGGGCCTCGTGGGTGCAGCCGGTCGGGAGCCGGTACCCGCAAAGGGTGCCGCCTTGCTTGGGCTTGGCGCCGATGGCCGAGCGGTGCCGGGTGACCCGCAGGGTGCTCTCGGCCAGGGGCTACTTCACCTCTTCGGGCTCGGGGGCCGGACCGCGCTCGGCCTCGCGGTACGCGTCGAGCAGACCCTTGGGGACGAAGTCCTCGGGGTCGAAAACCCGCAGGCGCGCGACCTCGTCGGGCCGCTTGAGGGCCTGGAGGCTGGCGATGGTGAAAGCAGGCCACGTTGATGTGGTTGGCCAGCCCAGCGACTTGCGCAGCACGTCGTGGATGCCTGCCTCTCGAGGATGGCGCGCCGCGCCGCCGGCGATCACCCAGTGCCGGGGCCGCAGGCTTCAGCATGCGCCCGGCGCCAGTCTCGCCGATGACCGGTGCACGATCGTGCTGCCGGCGAGCCCCTGTGAAGAGGTTCTTGCGGGCCTCCTCGGTGCCCTTCTGGATGGCGAGGCACCTCCTTGCGCCTTGCCGTAGCCGAGCGCGGCTTATGCCGTCGCCGATCACCACGAGCGCGGTGAACGAAGCGGCGGCCGCCCCGACCACAGCCGCGGTTGATGCTGATGACCCGCGACTCGCGCAGGCCCGCGTCGCTGCTCTGGCGGGGGTTGTCGCGGGGCGCCCGATCGCGGGGCCCGGTCGCGGTCTCGGGGGTTGGCGTTGCTCATGACTCGTCCTCTCTCTAGAACTCGAAAGCCTCGCCGGGCGGCGTCGGCGGGCCGCAACCTGACTGTGGTAGCGGAAGCCGCCCCGGTCGAACAATGACCTGCTCTGACCCCGGCGGCCTTGGCCCGCTCGGCGACCAGCGTGCCCATCTTGCGGCGGCGTCCACGTTGCCAGTGGCGCCCCGCAGGTCGGTCTCGACGGTGGGGCGGCGGCCAGGGTGCGGCCGGCGCGGTCGTCGATGACCTGGCGCTGATGTGCCGGCTCGACCGGAACACGGCCAGGCGCGGCCGCTCGGCGGTGCCGGTGACCTTCTTGCGGACCCGGCCGTGCCGGCGCTGGCAGTCCTGGCGCTTCTTCTGGGGACTGGTGCTCACGGCAGACTCCTTATCTGACGCTCGCGGCCTTGCGGCCTTGCGCCTGGACGTACTCGCCGACGTGGCGCACGCCCGCGCCCTTGTAGGGCTCGGGCTTGCGCAGGGCGCGGATATTGGCGGCCACCTGACCGACGACCTCCTTGTCGATCCCGACCACGTCGATGGGGTCGGGCCTGGACGTCGAAGGTGATGCCCTCGGGGCGTCGGACCCCTTGACCGTGTGGCTGAAGCCGGGCGAAATGAGCCCGCCAGGGCCTGGGCGGTGGCGGTAGCCGACGCCCTGGATCTCGAGCCCTGCGGAAGCCCTCGGTGACACCCGACCACCATGTTATGCACGAGGGTGCGGGTGGAGGCCGTGCAGGGCGCAGCCTTCGCGGAGTGTCGTCCGGCGCTCGACCACGAAGCTGCTCGCCGTCCTGGCGGACGGTGATGGGCGCCGGGCAGGGGTGCGTGACAGCGTGCCCTTGGGGCCCTTGACGGTGACCGCCCGGCCGTCGACGGTGACGTCGACGCCCGAACGGAGGGATGGGGGTTCTGGCCGATCCGGCTCACGTCGTCGCCTCCCTCACCAGACGTAGCACAGGACCTCGCCGCCCATGCGGCGCTTCCTGGCTTCCCGGTCGGTCATCAGGCCCTGGCTCGTGGACAGCACGGCCACACCGAGGCCCCCGAGGACCCGCGGGATCTTCTCGGCCTTGGTGTAGACGCGCAGCCCCGGCTTCGAGATGCGGCGCACGCCCGAGATGACGCGCGCCCGCTCGGGCGAGTACTTCATCTCGATGGTGAGCACGCGGCCCGGGCGGTCGACCGCGTCGGCCACCGCGTAGTCGGTGATGTAGCCCTCGGACTTCAACACCGCGGCCAGGGACTCCTTGAGCTTCGACGACGGCATGGCCACCTCGTCGTGCATCGCGACGTTGGCGTTGCGGATGCGGGTGAGCATGTCGGCGATGGGGTCGGTCATCGTCATGGCGTCACCTCACCAGCTGGCCTTGGTCAGCCCGGGGATCTCCCCGGCGTGCGCGAGCTCGCGCAGGCAGATGCGGCAGAGGCCGAACTTGCGGTAGACGGCGCGCGGCCGGCCGCAGCGACGGCACCGGGTGTACCCGCGCACCTTGAACTTGGGGGTGCGCTGCTGCTTCTCGACGAGTGCTTTCTTGGCCATTACTGGTTCCCCTCACGGCGGAACGGGAAGCCGAAGGCGGCCAGCAAGGCCTTGCCCTCGGCGTCGGTGCGGGCGGTGGTGACGATGGTGATGTCCATGCCCCGGGTGTGGTCGACCGAGTCGTAGTCGACCTCGGGGAAGATGAGCTGCTCGGTGACGCCGAAGGTGTAGTTGCCCCGGCCGTCGAACGAGTTGGGCGGCAGGCCGCGGAAGTCGCGGATGCGGGGAATGGCCAGGCTGATGAGCCGGTCCAGGAACTCCCACATCCGGTCGCCCCGGAGGGTGACCTTGGCGCCGATGGCGTTGCCCTCGCGCAGCTTGAACTGGGCGATCGACTTCTTGGCCCGGGTGACGAGCGGCTTCTGGCCGGTGATCACCGTGAGGTCGCGCACGGCGCCCTCGAGCAGGTTGGAGTTGGCGACGGCCTCGCCGACGCCCATGTTGATCACGATCTTTTCGAAGCGGGGCACGTCCATGACGTTGCCGAGGCCGAGGTCGGCCTTCAGCGCGTCGCGCACCTCGTCGTGGTACCGGGCCTTGAAGCGCGGCACCGGGTGGGTGGCGGTGTCGGCCATCAGAGGTCACCTCCGCACTTCTTGCAGACGCGCACCTTGGTGCCGTCGGGCTCGAATCGGTAGCCCACGCGGGTGGGACCGCACGACGAGCAGATGATGGCGACGTTGGCCACCGGGATCGGCATGTCCTTGTCGATGATCCCGCCCTGCATGGTGGCGCGGGTGGGCTTCTGGTGCTTCTTGGCGACGTTGACGCCGTCGACGATCACCTTGCGCTCGGCGGGCAGGGCGCGCGAGACCTCGCCCTCCTTGCCACGGTCCTTGCCGGTGAGCACGCGGACGCGGTCGCCCTTGCGGATCTTCATGCCCGCCATCAGAGGACCTCCGGGGCCAGGGAGACGATGCGCATGAAGCGCTTGTCCCGCAGCTCGCGCCCGACCGGGCCGAAGATGCGGGTGCCGCGCGGCTGGGCCTGCTCGTTCAACAGCACGGCGGCGTTCTCGTCGAAGCGGATGTAGGACCCGTCGGGCCGGCGCTTCTCCTTCTTGGTGCGCACGACCACGCACTTGACGACGTCGCCCTTCTTCACGGCCGCGCCGGGGATGGCGTCTTTCACGGTGGCCACGAAGACGTCGCCGATCGAGGCGTAGCGGCGCTTGGAGCCGCCGAGCACCTTGATGCACAGCACCTCCTTCGCGCCCGAGTTGTCGGCCACCCGGAGGCGGGACTCCTGTTGGATCACTTGGCACGCTCCAGGACTTCCACGACGCGCCAGCGCTTGTTCTTGCTGAGCGGGCGGGTCTCCTGCACGCGCACGCGGTCACCGACGTTGAGGTCATTGTCCTCGTCGTGCACGAACAGCTTGGTGGTGCGCTGCATGGTCTTCGAGTAGCGGGGGTGGCGCACCCGGTCGGTGACGGCGACGACCGCGGTCTTGTCCATGGCGTTGGACGTGACCAGGCCGTCACGCACCTTGCGGTGGTTCTCGCGGGGGGTGGTGGTGTCACTCATGAGGCAGCGTCCTCGTTCGGGGTGTTCTCGAGCGCCTCGGCGGCCGCGATCTCGCGGGCGCGCAGCTCGGTGTGGAGCCGGGCGATCTCCCGCTTGAGCTGACGCAGCCGGGCGTAGTTGTCGAGCTGGCCGGTGACGTGCTGGAACCGCAGGTTGAACAGCTCCTGCTTCGTCTCGGCGAGTCGTTCGACGAGCTCCTCGTCGGAGAGCTCGGGCAGGACCGAGGGTGCCATCAGAGGGCCTCCTCACGGGACACGAAGCGGGCCTTGATGGGCAGCTTCTGGATGGCCCGCTCGAGCGCGGCGCGGGCGATCTCGGGATCGGCGTAGGACAGCTCGAACATGATCCGGCCGGGCTTGACCACGGCCACCCACTTCTCCGGGTTGCCCTTGCCCGAGCCCATGCGGGTCTCGGCGGGCTTCTCGGTGACGGGCTTGTCCGGGAAGATGTTGATCCACACCTTGCCGCCACGCTTGATGTGGCGGGTCATGGCGATACGGGCGGCCTCGATCTGGCGGGCGGTGATCCAACCGGGCTCGAGGGCCTGGATGCCGTAGTCGCCGTAGCTGACCGTGGTGGCACCCTTGGCGACGCCCTTGGTGCGACCGCGCTGGTGCTTGCGGTGCTTGACCTTGCGGGGCATCAACATGTCACTCGTCTCCCGGCCGGAAGTGCGGGGTCTCGTGGTGCTCGCGGGTGGAGCGCTCGATCTCCTCCTCCTCGGCGAGCAGGCGCTCGAGCTCGGGATCGGCCTCCTTGACCAGCGGCGCGACCTCCTCGGGCGCGGGCTCCGCCTCCTCGGCGGGGCGCTGGCGGCGGGCCGCCGACGACGAGACGACCTTGCGGGGCTCGCCGGGCGCCGCCGACTCCCCGACGGCGAGGGCGGCCTCGCGCGAGATCTTGTCCTCGACCACGGTCTTGTACGGCAGGATGTCGCCCTTGTAGATCCACACCTTCACGCCGATGCGGCCGTAGGTGGTGCGGGCCTCGCGGAAGCCGTAGTCGATGTCGGCGCGCAGGGTGTGCAGGGGCACGCGACCCTCGCGGTACCACTCGGTGCGGGCCATCTCGGAGCCGCCGAGGCGGCCCGAGCACTGGACCCGGATGCCGAGGGCGCCGGCCTTCTGGGCGCTCTGCACGGCGCGCTTCATGGCCCGGCGGAACGCGACCCGGCCGGCGAGCTGGTCGGCCACGCCCTGGGCGATCAGCGCGGCGTCGAGCTCGGGCTGCTTGATCTCCTGGATGTTGAGCTGCACCTGCGCGTTGCCCGAGATGGCGGTCAGCCCGGCCCGCAGGCGGTCGGCCTCGGCGCCGCGCCGGCCGATGACGATGCCGGGGCGGGCGGTGTGGACGTCGATGCGCAGCCGGTCACGGGAGCGCTCGACCTCGATGCGGCTGATGGCGGCGTGGGGCAGCTGCGTCATCAGGTAGTCGCGGATCTTCCAGTCCTCGATGACGTAGTCGGCGTAGTCGTTGCGGTTCGCGAACCACCGGGACTTCCAGTCGGTGGTGACCCCGAGGCGGAAGCCGTACGGGTTGACTTTCTGGCCCATCAGTCCTGCTCCTCGGTCTCGGCGTCGCCGCCGTCGCTGTCGTCGTCGGCGGTGTCGCCCTCGTCGTCGCCCGCAGCTTCGTCGGTGGCGTCGAGCTCGTCGGCGGCCTCCTCGACCACCGCGTCGTCGGTGCCCGCCTCGGCGACCGCCTCGGCGATCTCCTCCTGCTCCGCCTGCTCGGCGTCGTCGGACGCCTCGTCGACCTCGGCCTCGGCGGCCTTGGCCTCGGTGGCGGTGTCCTCGCCCCGGCTACGGGCCACCCGGCGCCGACGGGCGGCGGCGGCGTCACGGCTGCGGCCGCCGGCGCTCGAGCCCTTGGCGTCCTCGCGACGGCGGATCTCGGCGAGCTGCTCGTCGCTGTACCGGCTGACGATGACGGTGATGTGGCAGGTGCGCTTGCGGATGCGCGTGGCCCGCCCACGCGCCCGGGGGCGCCAGCGCTTGAGCGTCGGCCCCTCGTCGGCGTAGCAGGCCGACACGTACAGCTCGTCGGCGGGCAGGCCGTCGTTGTGCTCGGCGTTGGCGATGGCCGACACCAGGCACTTGCTGATCACGATGGCGGGGTCGCGCTCGGAGAACTGGAGGATCTCGAGGGCGCGGTCGACCGGCTGGTTACGGATGAGGTCGAGCACCTCGCGGGCCTTGTAGGCCGAGAGGCGCACGTAGCGCACCTGGGCGCGTGTGCCCGGGCGCTCGTTGGTCTTGACGCCGAAGCTCATCAGCGGCCCGACCGTTCCTGGCCCGCGTGGAAGCGGAACGTCCGCGTGGGGGCGAACTCGCCGAGCTTGTGGCCCACCATCGACTCGGTGATGTAGACGGGCACGTGCTTGCGTCCGTCGTGCACCGCGATGGTGTGGCCGACCATCTCCGGGATGATCGTCGAGCGTCGCGACCAGGTCTTGATCACGCTCTTTTCGTTCTTGGCGTTCAGCGCGTCCACCTTCTTGAGCAGGTGGTCGTCGACGAACGGGCCCTTCTTCAGGCTGCGTGGCATGACCGGCTACCTCCGGGCGCCGCGGGTGCGCCGGCGGCGGACGATGAGCTTCTCGGATTCCTTGTTCGTGTCGCGGGTGCGGCCCTCGGGCTTGCCCCACGGCGACACCGGGTGGCGACCACCCGAGGTCTTGCCCTCGCCACCACCGAGCGGGTGGTCGACGGGGTTCATGGCCACACCGCGGGTCTGGGGGCGGACGCCCTTCCAGCGGTTGCGGCCGGCCTTGCCGATCTTGACCAGCTCGGCCTCGGCGTTGCCGACCTCGCCGACGGTGGCCCGGCAGTCGATGGGCACGCGGCGCATCTCGGTGCTGGGCAGGCGCAGGGTGGCGTAGTCGCCCTCCTTGGCCACCAGCTGGACCGAAGCGCCGGCGCTGCGGGCCATCTTGGCGCCGCCGCCGGGCTTGATCTCGACGTTGTGGACGGTGGTGCCCACCGGGATGTAGCGCATCGGCAGGGCGTTGCCGGGGCGGATCTCCGAGCCCTGGCCGCTCTGGAGCACGTCGCCCACGCCGACCCGGTCGGGCGCCAGGATGTAGCGCTTCTCGCCGTCGACGTAGTGCAGCAGCAGGATGCGGCAGTTGCGGTTCGGGTCGTACTCGACCGCGGCCACCTTGGCGGGGACGCCGTCCTTCGTGCGACGGAAGTCGATCACGCGGTAGCGCTGCTTGTGGCCGCCGCCCTTGTGGCGGGCGGTCTTGCGACCCTTGTTGTTGCGGCCGCCGGTGTTGGACTTGGGCGCGAGCAGCGAGCGCTCGGGCTCGGTCTTGGTGATCTCGGAGAAGTCCGACGCCGTCTGGAAGCGACGGCCGGCACTCGTGGGCTTGCGTTTGCGGATGGCCATGGGTGTCCTATCCCTCGAACAGGTCGATCGAGTCACCCTCGGCCAGGGTGACCAGGGCGCGCTTGGTGTCGGGCCGGCGACCGAAGGTCGGTGACCGGCGGTTGCGCTTGCGCTTGCCCTTGCGGTTGAGCGTGTTGACCTTCACCACCGTCACCCCGAAGATCGCCTGGACGGCGTCGCGGATCTCGGGCTTCGAGGCCCCGGTGTCGACCTTGAACGTGTACACGTTGTCCTCGAGCAGCCCGTAGGACTTCTCGCTCACGACCGGCTCGAGGATGATGTCGCGGGGGTCCTTCACGAGTCCTGCTCCTCGGGGTCGGCCCCGGCGGCGGGCTCGCTCGACGGGAGGGTGGCGTCGGTGAACACGACCCAGTCGTTGACCAGCACGTCGTAGGCGTTGAGCTCGCTCGCCGGCAGGGTCTGCACCTCGGGGAGGTTGGCGAAGCTCTTGAAGGCGTTGGCGTCGCCGTCCTCGAGCACGACCAGCACCCGGCCGTCGAGGCCGAGGTCGGCGAGGGCGGCCTTGGCCGACTTGGTGGACGGTGCCTCGAAGGCCCAGGCGTCGACGACCAGCACCTTGCCCTCGGCGTTGCGGTCCGACAGGGCCGAGCGCAGCGCCAGCCTGACCATCTTCTTCGGGGTGCGCTGCTTGTAGCTGCGCGGCTTGGGCCCGAGGGCGACGCCGCCGCCCCGCCACTGCGGCGAGCGGATCGAGCCCTGGCGGGCGCGGCCCGTGCCCTTCTGCTTCCACGGCTTGGCCCCGCCGCCGCGCACCTCGGCGCGGGTCTTGGTGCTCTGCGTGCCGGCACGGCGAGCGGCCAGCTGCGCGGTGACCACCTGGTGCAGGACGGCCTGGTTGGGCTCGATGCCGAACACGGCCTCGTCGAGCGTCACCTTCTTCGGCGTCACCTTCGTGGCGGCCATCAGCTCTTCACCCCGGCTTTCACGGCGTTGCGGATGAGGACGATGCCGCCCTTGGGGCCGGGGACCGCGCCCCGCACGAGCAGCAGGTCCCGCTCGGCGTCGGCCTCGACCACCGTGAGGTTCAAGGTGGTCACCCGCTCGCCGCCGGTGCGCCCGGCCATGCGGGTGCCCTTGAACACCCGGGCGGGCGTGGCGCAGGCGCCGATCGAGCCGGGCATGCGGTGGACCCGGTGGGCGCCGTGCGAGGCGCGCTGGCCGGCGAATCCGTGGCGCTTCATGACGCCGGCGTAGCCCTTGCCCTTGCTGACCGCGGTGACGTCGACCAGGTCGCCCTGGGCGAGCACGTCGACGGTGATCTCCTGGCCGACCTGGTACTCGCTGACGTCGTCGAGGCGCAGCTCGACGAGGCGGGCGCCGGGCTCGACGCCGGCCTTGGCGAAGTGGCCCGCCTTCGGCTGGCTGAGCTTGGTGGCGTCGCGGTGCCCGAAGGTCACCTGGAGCGCGCTGTAGCCGTCGGTCTCGGGCGTCTTGATCTGCACGATGCGGCAGGGCGCGACCTTGACCATGGTCACGGGCACGACGCGGTTGTTCTCGTCCCAGACCTGGGTCATGCCGACTTTCTCGCCGACGATTGCCTTTGTCGCCATCGGGTGGGTTCTCTCTCTCGGACGGGCGGTGAGGTGCCCGTTCACGCGAACGCTCCGCAGGAGGTCAGACCCCCGGCGGAGCGCGGTTCAGGTTGTGCCACGTGGTCCCTGCGGGCAGGCGCACGCGGACGTCGGTTGCGAAGCCGGATCACTCTATCGGGCGCACCCCCGGTCCCGCCAACCCGGGCCCCGAGCGGCGGGCGCGTGGCCCCGACGGCGCCGACGCGCTATTTGCAAGCTTGCCGCTAGGAATAGTTGACTGTG
>JACJWK010000034.1 GCA_020637195.1 Microthrixaceae bacterium | reverse complement strand
GGCACCGTCCAGTACGCCGAGAACCCCCCGAAGCGGTACGAGGACATCTACCCCATCGACTTCGACACCGAGGACCGCGCCGGCCTCTGGGCCGCGTTGAAGGGCGTGGTCGACCACTGGATCGGCGAGGGCGTGCGCATCTTCCGGGTCGACAACCCCCACACCAAGCCGTTCGCCTTCTGGGAGTGGCTGCTGGCCGAGACCCGCGCCGCGCACCCCGACGTGCTCTTCCTCGCCGAGGCCTTCACGCGCCCCCGGGTGCTCGAGCAGCTCGCCAAGCTGGGCTTCAGCCAGTCGTACAACTACTTCGCGTGGCGCAACGAGGCCTGGGAGCTCCGGGAGTACTTCACCGAGCTCACCCGCACCGAGGTCGCCGAGTACCTGCGTCCCAACGTCTGGCCCAACACCCCCGACATCCTCACCGAGCACCTCCAGCGGGGTGGGCGGGGGGCCTTCGCGGCACGGGCGGTGCTGGCGGCGACGCTGGCGGCCAGCTACGGCGTGTACGGCCCCGCCTTCGAGCTGTGCGAGCACGAGCCCCGCCACGAGGGGAGCGAGGAGTACCTCCACTCGGAGAAGTACGAGATCCGCTCGTGGGACCGGGACCGGGCCGACTCGCTGGCGCCGCTCCTCGGGCGCCTGAACGCGTTGCGGCGCGGTCACCCGGCCCTCCAGACCAACCGCACCCTGCGCTTCCACGACGTCGACGGCGACGACCTGCTCTGCTACTCGAAGCGCACCGACGACGGCGACGACGTGGTCCTCGTGGTGGTCAACACCGATCCCCACCACGTCCGCGCCGGCGTCGTCCACCTCGACCTCGACGAGCTGGGCGTGGCCGACGCGGCGTCGTTCGAGGTCCACGACCGGCTCGGCGACGCCCGCTACCGGTGGGAGGGCCCCGACAACTACGTCGAGCTCGACCCGGCCGGCATGCCCGCCCACGTGTTCACCCTCACCGCCGAGCGGGGGGCATGAGCCCCTTCGGGCCCCACGGCCCCGCACCCGCGCCCCCCGACGCGCCGCTCGCGGACGGGCCCGACTGGTACCGGGACGCGATCATCTACGAGCTGCACATCCGGGCCTTCCAGGACAGCGACGGCGACGGCATCGGCGACCTCGACGGCCTCACCAGCCGCCTCGACTACCTGCAGGACCTGGGGGTCAACACCGTCTGGCTGCTGCCGTTCTACCCGTCGCCGCTGCGCGACGACGGCTACGACATCGCCGACTACCGCACCATCAACCCCGCGTACGGCAGCCTCGCCGCGTTCAAGCGCATGCTGCGCGAGTCCCACCGCCGGGGCCTGCGGGTCGTCACCGAGCTGGTCATCAACCACACGTCGGACCAGCACGCGTGGTTCCAGCGGGCCCGCCGCGCCGCGCCGGGCAGCCGCTGGCGCAACTTCTACGTGTGGAGCGACGACGCCGAGCGCTGGGGCGACGCCCGCATCATCTTCTCGGACTTCGAGACCTCGAACTGGACCTGGGACCCGGTGGCGGGCGCGCACTACTGGCACCGGTTCTACTCGCACCAGCCCGACCTGAACTTCGACAACCCCGAGGTCCACCGGGCGGTGCTCGACACCTTGGACTTCTGGTTCAAGCTCGGCGTCGACGGGCTCCGGCTCGACGCGGTGCCCTACCTCTACGAGCGGGACGGCACGAACTGCGAGAACCTGCCCGAGACCCACGCGTTCTTGAAGAAGCTGCGGGCCCACGTCGACGAGCGCTTCCCCGACCGGATGCTGCTGGCCGAGGCGAACCAGTGGCCCGAGGACGCCGTCGAGTACTTCGGCGACGAGCGCGACCCCGAGTGCCACATGGCGTTCCACTTCCCGCTCATGCCCCGGCTGTTCATGTCGGTGCAGATGGAGGACCGCTTCCCGGTGGTCGACATCCTCGAGCAGACCCCGGCCGTGCCCGACGGGGCCCAGTGGGCGATCTTCCTGCGCAACCACGACGAGCTGACCCTCGAGATGGTGAGCGAGGAGGAGCGCGACTACATGTACCGGGTGTACGCGCACGACCCGCAGATGCGGGTCAACGCGGGCATCCGCCGCCGGCTCGCCCCCCTGCTCGGCAACGACCGCCGCAAGATCGAGCTGCTCAACGGCCTGCTCCTGGCCCTGCCCGGCACCCCCGTCATCTACTACGGGGACGAGATCGGGATGGGCGACAACGTCTACCTCGGCGACCGGGACTCGGTGCGCACGCCGATGCAGTGGTCGCCGGATCGCAACGCGGGGTTCTCCACCGCCAACCCCCAGAAGCTGTACCTGCCCGCCATCATCGACCCCGAGTTCCACTACGAGATGGTCAACGTCGAGGTCCAGCAGGCGCACGAGAACTCGCTGTACCGCTGGATGCGCCAGGTGCTGCACGTGCGCAGCCGCCACCCCGAGTTCGGGCGGGGCACGCTGCGCATGCTCCTGCCCGACAACCCCCGCATCGTCGCCTTCGTGCGCTCGCACGAGGACGCCCACGTGCTGGTGGTGGCGAACCTGTCGGGCTCGGCCCAGTACGCCGAGCTGGACCTCGCCGACCACGCCGGCGCCCGTCCCGTCGAGCTGTTCGGACGCACCGAGTTCCCGCCCGTGGGCGAGCTGCCCTACCTCGTCACCCTCGGTCCCTACGCCTTCCACTGGTTCTCGCTGTCGCGCCAGGAGACCGATGCCCCCGTGCAGGGCGCGGCCACGGGCGGCCCGGTCCCGGTCGTCGACGTCGACGGGCCGTGGACCTCGGTGTTCGAGGGCAAGGCCCGGCGAGCCCTCGAGGCCCTCCTGCCCGCGCAGCTCGTCCAGCGCCGCTGGTTCCCGGCCAAGGACCGCGCCATCGCCTCGGTGCGCGTGGCCGACACCGTGCCCCTGACCGCTCGCACCGCCGCCGTCCCGTCGTTCCTGGTGCTCGTCCAGGTGCGCTTCCGCGAGGGCGAGCCGGCCACCTTCGCGGTGCCGCTGGCCATCGTCGGCGGTGAGCGGGCCGACGCCCTGCGCAGCGACCTGAGCCTCGGGGTGGTGGCCGAGCTGCACCGCGACGGCGAGCGCCGCGTGCTGAGCGAGGCCCTGTGGGAGCCCCAGGCCGCCCACGCCCTGCTCGACCGCTGCCGCAGCCGCCGGCCCCGCCCCGGGGGGAGCGGTGCGCTGCTGGGCTCGCCCACGCCGGCCCTGCGGGCCCGCGCCGAGGCGCTCGCCGACCAGGAGCCCACCGTGCTGCGGGGCGAGCAGAGCAACACGTCGGTGGTCTTCGGGGACCAGGCCATCCTCAAGGTCTTCCGCCGCCTCGAGCCGGGGGTCAACCCCGACCTCGAGGTCTCACGGTTCCTCAACGACCGCGGGTTCGAGCACGTGCCCCCGTTGCTCGGCGCCGTCGAGTACCAGGCCGACCGGCGCGAGCCCACGACCATCGGCATCCTCCAGGGCTACGTTCCCAACGAGGGCGACCTCTGGCAGCACACGATCGACGCCCTCGGACGGTTCTACCGGGAGGCCTTCGACGAGACCCCGCCGGCCGAGCCGGTCGGCCACCCGCTGGACCGGGTCCTCGCGTCGGACGACGGCGGCGATGCCGTCGCCGACCTGCCCGACGTGGCGGTGGTGTCCACGGGCGCGCACCTCGAGGTGTGCGACCTGCTCGGCCTGCGCACCGCCCAGCTCCACCGGGCGCTCGCCTCGCCCGGCGACGACCCCGCCTTCGGCGACGAGGACCTCTCGCTGCTGGACCAGCGCTCGCTGCACCAGTCGATGCGCAGTGCCGCGGCCCGCACGCTCGCGACGCTGCGCCGCCGGCTGGACGACCTCCCCGCCGAGGTGGGGGCGCCCGCCGCCGCCCTCCTCGAGCGCGAAGGTGCGTTGCTCGACCGCTACAAGCCGCTGCGGGTGTCCCGGCTCGGTGGCCGCCGCATCCGCACCCACGGCGACCTGCACCTCGGCCAGGTGCTGTTCACCGGCCGCGACGTGGTCTTCCTCGACTTCGAGGGCGAGCCCCTCCAGTCGATCACCGAGCGGCGGCTGCGGCGCTCGCCGCTGCGCGACGTCGCCGGGATGCTGCGCTCGTTCCACTACGCCACGCTCGTGGCGCTGCGCCGGGAGGAGGAGCGTGGCCTGCTGGCCAGCGGCTCCGAGGCGGCGTGGCGCGCCGGGGCGTGGGCCCGCTCCTGGTACGGCTGGGCGGCCAGCCGCTTCCTCGGGGCCTACCTCCGCGAGGCCGGTGACGCCGGCTTCCTGCCCGCCGACCCGGCGGCGCTCCGTACGCTGCTCGACGCCTTCGTGCTGGAGAAAGCGGTCTACGAGCTGTCGTACGAGCTGGCCAACCGACCCGACTGGAGCTGGATCCCGCTCTCGGGCCTGCTCGACACCCTCGCGGCCGGCGAGGGACCGTGACCGCCCCGGCGCCGACGGGACTGCGCGAGCTGGCCTGGGGCGCCGGCATCGCCACCGGCTACCACGACATCGCCGGGACGTACCGGGAGACACCGGTCGAGGTGCTGCGGGCCCTGCTCGCCGCGATGGGGCTGCCCGCGGGCGACGACGCCGAGGTCCGGCGCTCGCACGAATCGCTGCACCGCCGTGCCTGGCACCGCCTCGTCGAGCCCACCACCGTGTGCTGGGGTGACGATCGTCCGGCCGTGGAGCTGCGCCGGCCGGCCGCGAGCCTGGGCGGGCCCCTCGACGTGGTGGTCACCCTGGAGGGCGGTGGAACGCGACGGGTCGACGCGCCGGCGGACCTGGTCGAGACGGCCCGCGCCGACGTCGACGGGGTGGTCCACGTCGCCCATCGCCTACCGCTGGGCGGCCCGCTCCCGCCCGGTGCCCACACGGTGCTCGTGGCCTGCGGCGACCGGCGCGAGGAGGGCCACCTCCTCGCCGCGCCCCGGCGGGCCCCGGCTCCCCACCGGGGCTGGGGCGTGTTCGCGCCGGTGTACGCCCTGCGGCGCGACGGCGACCGGCGGGTCGGCCACCTGGGCGATCTCGCCGCGTTGGCGGACTGGGTGGCGGCGCTCGGCGGCGACCTGGTCGGCAGCCTGCCGTTGCTCGCGACGTTCGACGGCGACGCCAGCCCCTACGCGCCGATCTCCCGCCTGGCCTGGAACGAGCGCCACCTCGACCTCGCGGCGCTGCCCGAGGCGGCCGCCGCGGGTCGCGCCGCTCCGTCCGGCCCGGCGGTGGTCGACGGCGACGACCTGATCGACTGGCCCGCCGAGGTCCTGTCGGTGCGCACCGCGCTCGACGCCATGGTGGCCGGCCTGGCTGACCGGCGCCGGGCGCAGCTCGACGAGTTCACGGTCGCCCGGCCCCACGTGGACGAGCTGGCCCGGTGGCGGGCCGAGGTGGAGCAGCACGGGCCACCCACCCCGGGCCGCCCGGTGACCACGGATCGCCCCGCCGCCGTCCTCCGGCACCGGTACGCGCAGTGGGCCATGGACGGCCAGCTGGCCGACCTGCACCACCGGCTCCGGGGCCGGGGTCAGTCCCTGTTCCTCGACCTGCCCCTCGGCGTGCACGGCGACGGGTTCGACGTCTGGCGTCGCCCCGAGCTGTTCGCCCGGGGGCTCGAGGTGGGCGCTCCCCCCGACGACTTCAACCCGTCCGGGCAGGGGTGGGGCTTCCCCCCACTGCTGCCCGAGGCGTCGAGGGCCGACGGTCACGAGTACCTGCGGGCCGGCCTCGCCCACCAGCTCCGCCACGCCGGGGTCGTGCGCATCGACCACGTGATGGCGCTGCACCGGCTCTGGTGGGTCCCCGGGGGCGCCTCGCCGGCCGAGGGCGCCTACGTCCACTACCCGGCCGAGGAGCTGGCCGCGGTCGTGACCCTCGAGGCCTGGCGGGCGGGGGCGGTCGTGGTGGGGGAGAACCTCGGCACCGTCCCTCCCGAGGTGGGGCGCCTGCTCGACGAGCACCGTCTCCTCGGCATGTACGCCACGCAGTTCGAGCTCGACGCCGCTCCTCACGCCCGGTGGGCCCCCGCCGGCTCGATCGCCGTCGTCAACACCCACGACATGGCCCCCTTCGCCGCGTACTGGGAGGGCCTCGCCGCGGACCGGCGGGCCGCGGTGCTCGACCAGCTGGGGCGTGACGGCGCCGCACCCGCGTCGCCGGACCCGCTCGACGTCCTGGCCGCGCTGCTCGGGTGGCTGGGACGCTCGGACGCCGCGTCCGTGGTGGTGACCCTCGAGGACCTCTGGGGCGAGTGCCGCCCGCAGAACGTCCCGGGTACCGGGCCGGACGTGCCGAACTGGCGGCGTCAGATGACCTGCACCCTCGACGGCCTGGCCGGCGACCCCTCGGTGGTCGCCCGGCTCGACCCGCTGCGCGCGGCCCGACCCGCCGGCCGCACCGGTGAAGCCCTCCCCGGCGGGGTAGGAGGCCCGGGATGACCCTTCCCGACGACGCGCCCGACCACCGTCCCGACGACGACCTGGGCCTCGGCCCCGAGGACCTGTGGAGCTTCAACGAGGGCACCCACGCCCGGCTCTTCGACCACCTCGGCGCCCACCCGACCGCCGCCGGCACCCGGTTCGCGGTGTGGGCGCCGGCCGCCGATCGCGTGGCGGTGACGGGGGACTTCAACGGCTGGGACGACGGCGCCCACCCGCTCTCGCCGTGCGGGAGCTCGGGCATCTGGGCCGGCGTGGTCCCGGGAGCCGCGCCCGGGAACCGGTACAAGTACGCCATCGCCAACGGCGGGCGCCGCCTCGAGAAGGCCGACCCGTTCGCCCGGCGCACCGAGGTGCCGCCCGCCACCGCCTCGGTGATCGACGACAGCACCCACGCGTGGGGCGACGCCGAGTGGATGGCCGGTCGGGCGCAGCGCCACGCCCTCGACGCGCCCGTCTCGGTGTACGAGGTCCACCTCGGCTCGTGGCGCCGCCCTGACGGCCGCCTGCCCACCTACCGCGAGATCGCCGAGCCGCTGGCCGCCCACGTGCGGGCCCACGGCTTCACCCACGTCGAGTTCCTCCCCCTGATGGAGCACCCGTTCTACGGGTCGTGGGGCTACCAGGTGACGGGCTACTTCGCCCCCACCGCCCGCTACGGCGCGCCCGCCGACCTGATGTACCTCGTCGACCACCTCCACCAGCAGGGCATCGGCGTGCTGTTCGACTGGGTGCCCTCGCACTTCCCCGAGGACGCGTTCGCGCTCGGCGACTTCGACGGGACCCACCTGTACGAGCACGCCGACCCCCGCCAGGGCTTCCACCCCGACTGGAAGAGCCTGATCTTCAACTACGGCCGCAACGAGGTCCGCAGCTTCCTCGTCTCGAGCGCGGTGTTCTGGCTGGACCGCTTCCACGGCGACGGCCTCCGCGTCGACGGCGTGGCGTCGATGCTCTACCTCGACTACTCGCGGGCCGACGGTGAGTGGGTGCCCAACCGCCACGGCGGGCGGGAGAACCTCGAGGCCATCGACTTCCTGCGCCAGCTCAACGAGACCGTGTACCGCGAGTGCCCCGGCATCCAGACCGTCGCCGAGGAGTCGACGGCGTGGCCCATGGTGTCGCGACCCACCTACCTGGGCGGCCTCGGCTTCGGGTTCAAGTGGGACATGGGCTGGATGCACGACACCCTCGAGTACTTCGGGCGCGACCCGATCCACCGCCGCTGGCACCAGCACGATCTGACCTTCCGGATGGTCTACGCGTTCACCGAGAACTTCGAGCTCCCCCTCTCCCACGACGAGGTCGTCCACGGCAAGGGCTCGCTGCTGGGGCGCATGCCGGGCGACGACTGGCAGCGCTTCGCCAACCTCCGGCTGCTCCTCGGCGAGATGGTGGGCCAGCCCGGCAAGAAGCTGCTGTTCATGGGGACCGAGCTGGCCGAGCCGCGCGAGTGGGACCACGACGGCGAGCTGGACTGGGGGCTGGCGGACCAGCCCGCGCACGCGGGGGTGGGCCGGCTCGTGGCCGACGCCAACGCCCTGTACCGGTCGGTGCCCGCGTTGCACGACCGCGACTGCGACCCCGACGGGTTCGAGTGGCTCGTGGCCGATGCCGCCGAGGACTCGGTGCTGGCCTTCCTGCGCAAGGGCGCGCCCGACGCCGACGGGGTGGTCGACCAGGTGGCGGTGGTGGCCAACCACACGCCCTCGCCGCGCACGAACTACCGCATCGGCGTGCCGTGCGCGGGACGGTGGGAGGAGATCCTCAACAGCGACGCCGAGGTGTACGGCGGGAGCGGCTGGGGCAACTACGGCGGCGTCGAGGCCAACCCGGTGCCCGCCCACGGCCGACCCTTCTCGGTCAACGTCACCCTGCCACCGCTGGCGGTCGTGTTCCTCCGCCTCCGCGGCGACGGCTGACGGGGCCGCCATCGCGCCCGACGCACCGGCCCGGACGGTCGGAGCGGCCCTCATAGTGCCGACCGCCGCCGGGTAGGCGAGGTGGCCGCGGTCGCCACGGCGGTGCCGCTGGCGGCCCTGGCGGGGTGGCTGGGGGGCCTGGCCGGCCTGGTGCTGATCGCCGCCGGCACCGGCCTGCTGGCCGGTGTCGCCCGGGTGGCCTTCGATGCGTTCGTCCAGGCGCAGTGGGCCCCGAGCGAGCGGGGCCCGGGCTACGCGCGGTACGAGGCCGTGCTCCAGGGCGGATGGCTCGTGGGTGCGGCGCTCGGGGCGATGGTCCCGCTGGGCCCCCGCCTCGCGGCGGTCCTGCTCGGGTTGCTGGCCGGGGCGGGCGCGCTGGGCGCCTGGCGGGCCGGCCGTCGCCTCGGGCCCACCGGCCGGCGGCCGGACGGCTCGGCACCCGGCGGCGACCGGGGCTCGGACGGCGATCGGGAGGACCTCGCCGAGACACCCGGCGGCTGAGCCGGCCCACGCCGCTCGGCGGCAGGCGCACCCCGTCGTTCCGACCGGACGACGCGGTGTCGTGGTCGCGCGGTCAGAAGGCGCGGGCCGGGGTGGGGTGGGTGGCGGCGGCGCCGCGGCTCACCCGTCGCGGCGGGACCCGCCGGCGGGGACCGCGTCGGCGTCGCGCCCGCGCGGTGGAGGACTGCTTCCCTCGTCGCCGTCGGGCCCGGCCCGCTCGTCGCCGTCGCCGTCGCCGTCGCCGTCGCCTTTGCCGGCCTCGGCCTCGGCCGCGGCCTCGTCGAGCAGGGGGTCCACGTCGGCCTCGGGCGTCACCGCCACGCTCACCAGGTACTCGGGGCGGCGCTGCTCCATCCGGGCGAGCCGGGAGAACGTCGCCCGGTCGCCGTCGGTGAGGGGTGGCTGGGTGATGGACCGGGGCCACAGGTGGTGGGCGTGCACGACGTTGATCTCGACCGCCAGCAGGGTGAGCTGGGCGCCCAGGTACATCCACGAGAGCAGGGCGATGACGATGGCGAAGAAGCCGTACGTGTCGCTGGCGTCGCTGAGCGTGCGGGTGACGTACCAGCTCCCGAGGAGCTGGAGGCCCTGCCAGAAGGCGGTGGCGAGCGCGGCGCCCAGTGCCACGTCGCGCCACCGCAGCGCCGTGGCGGTGAGCAGCCGGAAGGCGACGAGGAAGGCGCCGAGGGCGAGCAGGGCACCGCCGGCGTACGCCAGCGGCCGATCCCAGCCGCTGGCGACGCGACCCGCCCCGAGGGTGATGGCGCCCGAGCCGAGGACGGCGACGCCGCCGAGCAGGACCGCGGCCAGCGCCCGGAGCCGCCGCAGGAAGAAGTTGGGCCACTCGACGTAGGGGATGTTCCAGATCGAGTTCATGGCGGCCTGGGCGGCCTCGCCGACGCCGAGCGCGCCGTAGAGGGTGCCGCCGATCCCGATGGCGAGCGCCAGCCCGTTGCCGCGCAGGGGTTGGGCCGAGGCCTGGAGCTGGGTGCCGAGGATGGGGAAGTCGGCCAGCGCCGAGGCCAGGAGGTCCTGTTGGAGCGACGGGTTCCCCTCCAGCAGGAAGCCGAGGATCGTGGTGAGCAGCAACAGGAGCGGGAACAGCGAGAAGAGGCCCTGGTAGGCGATGCGGGTGGCGTGGGCGCCGGCCCGGTCGTTGCCGAACTTCTGGGCCACGGCCCAGGGGAAGGCCAGGGCCGGGTGCCGGCGCTGGACGTGGTCGAGGCGGCGGACCTGGCGCTCGACGACGTTCACGCCGACTCCCTCCTCGGGCCCCGGCCCGCACCCGGGCTCACCGGGGCCTCACCAGCGCAGCACCGCCCCGATCCCTCGGTCGGGCGCGTGCTCGGCGGCGCCCGGCACGACCCGGACCACCGCCCCGGTCCCGACGGCGGCCCGGATGCACGCGTCGACCAGCCGGGCCTGGCGGGGCTCCTCGACGCCCATGCCCTCCAGGTCGCCGGGGGTGGCCCCCACCTCGGCCGGCCGGGGCCCGATCCAGGCGCGGCGGGCGTCGGAGGGGTCGTCGTCGACCAGCAGCAGGGCGACGCGGCCCTGGGCGAGGGCGGCGACGGTGTCGTCGGCGCCCTCCACGGCGTGGTCGTGGCGGCCCGCGGCCCCGCCGAACGCGGCCAGCGCGGCGCGGGTCTCCCGGGCGGCGACGTCCCCGGTGCGGTGCACGATCTCGGTGGCCAGGCGGTCGTCGTCGCCGCCGGCGGCCCGGCCCCCGTCCAACAGGTGCACCGGCGGGTCGTCGGGCAGTCGCTCGAGGACGACCGACGTCGAGTGGCGCTCGCCGGCGACCAGGATCACGCGGGCGTCCACCCGGCGGGCCATGGCGGCCACCTCGTCGGCGGTCTGCTCGGCGTTGCGCTCCCACGAGTCCTCGGTGCGCTGCTGGATGCGTCGGTGGGACCAGCCGCCCGCCCGCACGCGGTTGACGACGTCGTGGTCGCCCTCGACCAGCTCGGCGAGCTCCTCGCCGCCGGCGGTGACGGCCAGCACGTCGGCGCCGGTGCGGTCCACCAGCGCGATCACGTGGGCCACGTCCTGTTGGCGCGAGTCGAGCAGGGGGCCGAGGCGAGGAAGGGTGTCCCACACGACGAGGTCGTGCTCGACGGGCTCGGGGAGGTGGCCCGACAGCGCGACGCCGTCGGGGGTCACCACGGCGACGAGCGTCTCGCCGTCGACGGGCTCCTCGTCGACCAGCGGGTCGACCGCGGCGAGCACCTCCTCGGGGGCGCCCTGGGCGGCGGCCCCGGCCCGGAGGTCGGACCAGCGGTGCACGTCGTGGCGCTCGTCGCCGACCGTGGTGGGCGAGGTCTCGAGGTAGACGGTGAGGAAGGGTCCGGGGTGGTCGAGCACGCCGGCCACCTCGCTCGGATCCCAGAGGAGGTCGGGCAGGGCTCGGTCGTGGTCCATGGAGGCTCCGTGGTCGCGTCGGTGGTCGCGGTCTGCCTCCTCTCCTACCCGGGAGCTCCCGGTGGGGGACCGCGCCGCTCAGCAGCGACGCAGGACCAGGCTCGTGCGCCCCTCGACCGCGAGGGTGGCGCCGGGCTCGACCGGGTCGTGGGCCCGGTCGGGGGCCCACGTGTCGATCTCGACCACCCAGGGCCCCGGCCGGAGGCCCTCGGGCAGGCGCACGTCGAGGCGCTCGTCGTGGGCGTTGAACAGGCAGAAGAAGTCGTCGTCGGTGATCTTTTCGCCGCGCGGTCCCGGCGACGGGATGAGCTCGCCGCTCAGGGCCACGCCGATGGTCCGGGCGAAGCCGACGTTCCAGTCCTCGTGGGTCATCTGCTGGCCGTCGGGTCGGAACCAGCCGATGTCGCGGATGGTGCCGTGGTCGCCGTCCACCAGGGGCCTCCCGTCGAACCAGCGGCGGCGCTGGAACACCGGATGGTCACGGCGCAGCTCGATGAGGCGGCGGGTGAAGGCGAGCAGGTCGTGGTCGACGGTGGTCCAGTCGATCCAGGACAGCTCGTTGTCCTGGCAGTAGGCGTTGTTGTTGCCGTGCTGGGTGCGGCCGAGCTCGTCGCCGGACAACAGCATGGGCACGCCCTGGGAGAGGAAGAGGGTGGTGAGGAAGTTGCGGCGTTGGCGGGCGCGCAGGGCGACGACGTCGGGGTCGTCGGTGGGGCCCTCGACGCCGCAGTTCCAGGAGCGGTTGTGGGCCTCGCCGTCGCGGTTGTCCTCGAGGTTGGCCTCGTTGTGGCGCTCGTCGTAGGAGACGAGGTCGGTGAGGGTGAACCCGTCGTGGGCGGTGACGAAGTTGACCGAGGCGTACGGCCGGCGACCGGTGGTGGCGTAGAGGTCCGAGCTGCCCGTGAACCGGTACGCGAACTCGGCGAGGGTCTGGTCCTCGCCGCGCCAGTAGTCGCGGACGGTGTCGCGGTACTTGCCGTTCCACTCGGACCACAGGGGCGGGAAGTTGCCGACCTGGTAGCCGCCCTCGCCGACGTCCCAGGGCTCGGCGATGAGCTTGACCTGGCTGATGACGGGGTCTTGTTGGATGAGGTCGAAGAAGGCGGAGAGGCGGTCGACGTCGTGGAGCTCGCGGGCGAGGGTGGCGGCGAGGTCGAAGCGGAAGCCGTCGACGTGCATCTCGAGGACCCAGTAGCGCAGGCTGTCCATGATCAGCTGGAGCACGTGGGGGTGGCGCATGTTGAGCGTGTTGCCCGTGCCCGTGTAGTCCACGTAGCGGCCCGGGTCGTCCGGGGCGAGGCGGTAGTACGCCTCGTTGTCGATGCCCTTGAACGACAGGCTCGGCCCGAGGTGGTTGCCCTCGGCGGTGTGGTTGTAGACGACGTCGAGGATCACCTCGATGCCGGCCTCGTGCAGGGTGCGAACCATCTGCTTGAACTCGCGGACCTGGCCGCCGGTGTCGCCGCTGGCGCTGTAGCCGTTGTGGGGGGCCAGGTAGGCGATGGAGTTGTACCCCCAGTAGTTGCGCAGCCCGGCCTCGACCAGCGCGTGCTCGTCCACGAACTGGTGCACGGGCTGGAGCTCGACCGCGGTGACCCCGAGGCCCCGGAGGTGCTCGATGGCGGCCGGGTGGGCGAGGCCGGCGTAGGTGCCCTGCTGCTCGTCGGGGATGTCGGGGTGGGTGGTGGTGAACCCCTTGGTGTGCAGCTCGTAGACGACGGTCTCGTGCCACGGGGTGCGAGGGTGGCGGTCGTCGCCCCAGTCGAAGAAGGGGTTGGTGACCACCGAGAGCGGGACCGAACCTCGGCTGTCGAGCTCGCTGGGCGGCCCGTCCGGCTCGTCCACGCGGTGGGAGAACACCGACTCGTTCCACTTCAACGTGCCGCACACCGCCTTCGCGTACGGGTCGAGGAGGAGCTTGTCGGGGTTGCAGCGCAGCCCGTCCTCGGGCCGCCACGGGCCGTGGACCCGGAAGCCGTACCGCTGACCCGGCTCGACGCCGGGGAGGTAGGCGTGCCAGCAGAGGGCGGTGACCTCCTCGAGCTCGATGCGGCGCTCCTGGCCCTTCTTGCCGAGCAGGCACAACTCCACGCGCTCGGCGGCCTCGCTGAACAGCGAGAAGTTGGTGCCGTTGCCGTCGTAG
Source organism: Microthrixaceae bacterium (assembly GCA_020637195.1). Lineage (GTDB taxonomy): Bacteria > Actinomycetota > Acidimicrobiia > Acidimicrobiales > DATDAH01 > JAEUJM01. The sequence goes on along the minus strand of JACJWK010000034.1, from coordinate 5,199 downwards.
GTGGCCCCGAGCGGGTACGCGCTGCCGGGCCACACCTCCATCCGGGGCAGGGTAGACCGCCGCGCCGCGCTCCCATCTCGCCGGCGGGCTCCGGGGGGCCGTGACACCTGCCACCGCGACGGTCGGTGCCGAGGGTTCGAACGGTGGATCCGCGGGGTAGGGACCCCGCAACCGCCGAAGAATCGTGGGGAGGCCCACCATGACCACCGTCATCCGCACCGGACACACGAACGCTCCCGGCACCTGGGTCGAGGACCAGCGCGAGCGCCTGGAGCGCTCCTCGGACCGGACGCCCGGGCACCTGCTCCCCGAGGACGGCATCGGCGTCGTGCTCGGCGGGATCATCGGGGCCGCCGCCGCGTTGCTGGTGGCCGTGACGGTGCTGCTGGCGGCCAGTCCGGTCGCCTCGGGCACCGCCACCGGTCTCACGGTGTTCGCGGGGATCGCCGGCCTCGTCGGCGGAGCGCTGATCGGCGCGATGCTGATCGGCGGTCGCGCCCATCGGGCGAGGGCCGAGTTCCAGGAGTTGCGCGACGACGCCCGGGTGGAGCCGCCCGCCCATCCCTTCGGCCCGCGCCCGGCGCCCATCCCCGCGGGGCCGACGGTGTTCTCCGACGAGCGTCGGACCAGCCCTCGCTGACCAGGCGGGTCGGCGGACCCGGCGGGCCGCCGGCCACGCGGGACGGCCGGTCCCCGCGGCCGTGACCGCCTGGGCCTGACGGCGTGCCGGCCGGCCCGAAACCACCGGCCCGACCCCCGGGCCGAACGCACCGGTTGCCCGAGCCTTCGGTCGGTTCGAACTGGGGTGGGCGCTGATCGGGCGCGTGGCGCGCTGCCGCAGGGCGCCCGGCGTCGGGGGCCCGACGTCAGGGGGTGCCGGGGCCGGGACGGGCCTCGCCGCTGTCGAGGATCTCGTCCAGGTGCAGGAGCCCCGACATGGTGACGACCCCGACGAACTGCCCGTCGTCGACGATGGGCAGCGTCTCGACCTCGTGCTCGTTCATCGCCCGCACGGCGTCCTCCAGGGCCCAGGTGAGCCGGCCCACCGGCCAGTGCGTGTCGGCCATCTCGCCGGCGCTGCGCTCGCTCCACTCCTCCCGGGGCACCTGCCCCACGGCGCCCACCGTGAGCATGCCGAGGTAGCGGTTGGCGTCGACCACCGGCACGTCGAGCTGGCGGCGGGCGAGCAGGTGGTGCTCGTGGAAGCTGGCCAGGTCCGCGTCGGCCGGCACCGCCAGCACGTCGGCGTCCAGCGCGGAGGTGACGGGCAGCCGGAGGCGACGCTCGAGGTGCCCCGCCCGCCCGGCGATCTGGTACTTCGACACCGACACGGAGCCCATGACGAGCTGGGAGGCGACCGAGGCGATCAGGCCCGGGACCACGAACCCCGGTCGGCCGGTGGTCTCGGCCACGAAGACCACGCCGGCCAGCGGCGTGCGGTAGCCCGCTCCGAGGAACGCGGCGACGCCGATGAGGGGGAACAGCGTGGTGCGGTCGTCCACCACCACCGACATGGCGTCGCCGAGCACCGCGCCCGCGATGACGAGCGGGACGAACAGGCCGCCCACCCCGCCGCCCCCCACGGTGGCGGTGGTGGCGAACAGGCGGATGGTGAACAGGGCGGCCACCAGCGGGAGGGCGTGGCCCGGCTCGGTGACCCACTCGAGCGTGCGGTACCCGGAGCCGGTGGCGAGGGGCTCGTCGAAGAGCAGGTCGGAGACCACCACCAGCGCCGCCATGACCCCGCCCGCCACGAGGACGCGGACCCAGCCCGCCTGGGTGGCCGCCATCGACTTGGCCCAGCCGATGATCCAGGCGAAGAGGCGGGCCCCGACGCCGCAGAGCAGGCCCAGCACGACCGCGCCGCCCAGCTCGCGCAGGTCGAACGGCGGCGTGCCCTCGACCGAGAAGAGGGGCTCGGTGCCGAGGAGGGTGACCGCGCTGAGGTAGCCGGTGGCGGCCGCGAGGAGGGCGGGCAGCAGCATCCGGCGGGCGTTGTCGTCGCGGTAGGGCGACTCGAGGGCGAAGATCGCCCCCGTGGCGGGTGCCTTGAAGATGGCCGCGACGCCGGCCGCGGCGCCCGCCACCATGAGCACCTTGGAGTCGGCGCGGCCGCGGGCCGAGCGTCGCGGCCGGAGCCGGTCGAGCAGGGTGCCGACGGAGGCGCCGAGGTACAGCGACGGGCCCTCGAAGCCCAGGGCGCCGCCCGTGCCGAGGGTGGCGAGGCCGCCGAGCAGGCGGGCGGGGAGCGGCTTGAGGTCGAGCGGGCGGCCCCGCTCGTGGAAGTTGCGGATGTAGTCGTCGGAGGTGGCCGCCGTCGCCCCCCGGCCGACGGTGGCGAGGGCCACCGCGGTCAGGGCCAGGCCGACGAGGGGGAACAGGGCCTGTGCGGGGAGCGGGAGCCCCAGGATGCGCTCGAAGATCTGGTCGCGGGTGACCCACTCGAACGCGGCGACGCCGACGCCGGTGATGGCGCCGGTCAACGCGGACAGCGCGAGCAGGCGCTTGGAGAGCTCGGAGCCGACGTTGCGGGGGTTCATCGGTGGGGCACGGGCACGGCGGTCAGTCCCATCCGAGATACCACTGCTCTTCGGGGAGCTCGCCGGCGGCGCCGGCGAACGCGTCGAGCGCGTCGACGAGTGCCGCCCGCTCGCCCTCGCCCAGGCGGTCGACGATGGCGCGCAGCGCCCGGCGGCGGGCGGCGGCCACGGTGGTGACGATCTTGCGGCCCTCGCGGGCGAGGCGGACCTCGACCTCCCGGCGGTTGTCCGGGACCGCTCGGCGCTCGACGAGGCCCTTGCGCTCGAGGCGGTCGCACATCCGGGTGGCGGTCGAGGGCACCACCTGGAGCTCGGCGGCGAGCTGGGCCAGTGACTGCGGGCCCCGGCTGGCGAGCACGACGAGGGCCCGGTACTGCGAGAGCGTCACCTGGTCCTCGATGGGCGCGAGCGAGGCCGCGGAGATGCCGACGAGCACGCGGGTCGCGGTGAGGACGGCGTCGGTGACGTCCTCCACGGCGGCGGGCTCGGATCGTTGCATACAGCAAGTGTTGCAGCAGGCAACCGTCGTCTCCAACTCGCGGCGGGCGCGGCGCCGCTCGGGACCGCCGTTACTCGCTGCCCGCGGGGCGGGAGGGGTGGCGCTCGTCGTCCGCCACCCGGGCGTGGATGCCGTGCGGGCCGTCGTCGAGGGGCACGAGCGCCTCGTGGGCGCGCATCATGGCGAGCGCCTCGTCGCCGAGCTCCGCCTCGCCGACCTGGGGCCGGCGTCGTGGCCGGTCAGGACGTGGGCCCGGTCCGGCGGTGGACGTCGCGGGCGGCCTCGCCGAGGCGGGCGAACGCGGTGCGGTCCTCGTCCCAGGTGCGGCCCGCGAAGTACAGGACCACCCGCGAGGCCGTGCCCTCGTAGCGGTCCACGAGGGCGTCGGCCAGCCCGTCCCACGGGCACTCGACGACGAAGTGGCGCAGCAGGTCGTCGTCGATGATCGAGGGGACGGCGCCCAGATCCTTCGCCTTCAGCGCCGCTTGGAGGCGGGGGGTGGTGCCCTCGCGGTCGAGCTGCTCGAACAGGTAGGCGTAGTTCGGGGTGGAGCCGTAGAAGGCGATCTGGAACCGGGCCGCCTCGCGGCGGGCCGCTCGCTCGTCCTCGGTGTCGCCCACGACGGTGAAGCAGGGAACGTGCACCGTCACCTCGTCGGCCGGCCGGCCGGCGGCGGCGGCGCCGGCGGCGAGGTTGGGCAGGAGGGTCTGCTCGAGGTAGGTGGGGGTGTTGAGCGGGTGGACGTGCACGCCGTCGGCGACCTCGGCGGCCATGCGCAGCATCCACGGGTTGACCGCGGCGAGGTCGATGGGCGGGGCGCCGGCGTCGATCGGGCCGGGGGACCACTCGCGCGGCAGGAGGTCCATCGACCAGTGGTCGCCGTCGAACGCGAGGCGCTCGTCGCCGGCGAACGCCCGGAAGATGGCCCGCAGGGCGAGCACGTACTCGCGCAGGCGCGGGCCCGGCGGGTCGAACTCGGCGCTGTAGCGGCGCTCGATGTGGGCTCGCACCTGGGTGCCCAGCCCGAGACGGAAGCGCCCGCCGCTCACGTCGGCGAGCTCCCACGCGTTGGACGCGGTGACCATGGGGCTGCGGGGGAAGGCGACGGCCACCCCGGTGGCCAGGTCGAGCCCGGTGACGAGCGCGGCGGCGGCCGCGCTGAGATAGGCGGTGCGGCCCGCCTCGGTGATGGTGAGGCCGGCGAACCCGGCCGCCTCGGCGTCGCGGGCGATCTCCTGCATGCGGCGCAGCGGCTGGGCGTTGACGAGGGCGTCGACCTTCACGCCCGGCGACGTTAGTGGCGGGTCCCGAGTCGAGGGCCGTGCCACCATCTCCTCATGGTCGACCGAGCCGGCGCCTCCTCGCCCGCCGATGGCTGACGCCCGGGCCGGCGACCGGCGCGTGGGTGTGGCCCACCACTACGGATGGGCCGTGGCGGTCACCGCCGACGCCTCGCACCGCGTCATCGACCGCCGCCGCATCGAGCTGATCGACCCCGACCTGCCCGCGGCGCCGATCCACCACGAGGGCGGTGCCCACGAGCTGCACCGCACCGGCGACCCGCTGGACGACGACGCCCTGGCGGCGCTCGTGTCCCGGGTACGGGACTCGGTCATGCGCACCTCGGCGGCGGCGCTCGACGACCTGGCCGCCGACGTCGGTCCGATCGACTCGCTGTCGGTGCGGGCGTGGCCCGACGACCTCCCCGTCGACATCGCCACCCTTCGTCGTCCACCTCATGAGAGCCGTGCCGACTCCGCGATGTACTGCCAGGTGCTGGCCGCCCTGGCCGAGGACCGGGGCTGGACGGTCCACCGCTTCGACGCCAGGACCGTCGAGGCCCAGGCGGCCGAGCGACTCGGCGACCGGGCCGACGAGGTTCTCCGTGGCCCTCGCAAGGCGCTGGGCCCGCCGTGGGCGAAGGACCACCGCCTCGCGCTGGCGGCGACGGTGCTGGCGGGCTGAGCTCAGCCCTCGCGCGGCGCGCGGAGGGCGATGACCTGGGCGCGGTGGCGCCATGTGTGCACGGCCGAGAATCGCAGCCACTGGGCGCCGTCGAGCAGGCCTCCACGACCTCCCGGCTCGGAGCAGGCCGACACGGTCTGGCCGGCGCTGCTCGTTGGCGCCCGCGGCAGGATTCGAACCTGCGACACACGGTTT
>JACJWK010000033.1 GCA_020637195.1 Microthrixaceae bacterium | reverse complement strand
CGACATCGACCGGTTCAAGGTGGTCAACGACTCGCTCGGCCACGGGGTGGGCGATCAACTGCTGGCGTCGGTCGCCGACCGCCTGCGCGAGGCCGTCGGGGAGGACGCCCTCGTCGCCCGGTTCGGTGGCGACGAGTTCGTCGTGCTCGTCGAGGAGTGTCCCGATCCCGCCGCCGCCACGGCGTTGGCCGAGCGCATGCTCGTCGCCGTCCGGCCGCCGTTCTCGTTGCTGGGCCAGGACGTCCCGGTGTCGCTCAGCATCGGCGTGGTCCACGTCGAGCCAGGACAGGCCGCCAGCGCCGACGGTCTGCTGGCCAATGCCGACCTGGCCATGTACCAGGCCAAGCAGGCGGGCGGGGATCGTCACGTGGTGTTCCGCGACGACATGCGGCGCTGGATCGAGAGTCGCCACCGGCTGGAGGTCGCCATCCGCCACGCCTGCGACGAACGCGAGTTCGAGATGGCGTACCAGCCGGTCATCGACCTCCGCGACGGCCGGGTCATCGGCGCCGAAGCGCTCGCGAGGTGGGACCACCGCGGCCAGTCGATCGCGCCCGGGCAGTTCATCCCGCTCGCCGAGGAGACCGGCGTGATCGTGACCCTCGGTCGATCGCTCATCGAGCACGCGCTCGCGGAGACGGCTCGATGGCTGGACGACACCGACGCCCGTCTGTCCGTCAACGTGTCCGCCCGCGAGCTCATGGAACCGGACTTCGCGGAGTGGATGGCCGGGGCACTCGTCCGCGCCGGCCTCGGATTCGATCGCGTCGCCATCGAGGTCACCGAGACGGCGTTCGTGCGCGACCTCGGCACGTCGACCCGCACGGTCGCCGCGCTCCGTGAGGCCGGAGCGACGATCTCGTTGGACGACTTCGGGACGGGGTACTCCTCGCTGACCTACCTGCGCGAGTTCCCGATCGACGAGGTGAAGGTCGATCGGTCGTTCGTGCGCGAGCTCGACGGCCCCGACGCCGACGACTCGATCGTGTCGATGGTGCTGAACCTGGCGCGTTCGCTCGGCGTCGAGGTGGTGGCCGAGGGCATCGAGACCGAAGGTCAGCTCGACGCGTTCCGCTCGCTGGGCGGGCACCTGGCCCAGGGGTTCCTCCTCGGGCGACCAGATCGCTTCGACGCCCTGCGCGATCGGCGTCCCTCGCCCTCGGCGGGCTCGGCGGCGCCACCCGCCGGCCGGGTCTGAAGGGCTGACGGCGAGCGCCAGCCCCGTGCCCGCGGCTCAGCCGGCCTGCTTGGCCACCGCCTCGGCGGCCGCGGCGGCGGCCTCGGGGTCGAGGTACCGGTCGGTCAGCGCCTTGCGCTCGAGGGGGCGCAGGTCGTCGCCGAGCTCGAACACGAGCGGCATGCCGGTGGGGATGTTGAGCTCGCTGATGTCGTCGTCGGAGATCCCGTCGAGGTGCTTGACGAGGGCCCGCAGCGAGTTGCCGTGGGCGGCCAGCAGCGTGACCCGGCCGGCGCGCAGGTCGGGGACGACCGCGTCGTACCAGTAGGGGAGCATCCGTTCGACCACGTCCTTCAGGCACTCCGAGCCGGGGATCACGTCGGGCGCGAGGTCGGCGTAGCGGGGGTCGTGGTGGGCGCTGCGCTCGTCGGTGGGATCGAGGGGCGGCGGCGGGGTGGCGTACGAGCGCCGCCACACCTTCACCTGGTCGATGCCGTAGCGGTCGGCGGTCTCCTTCTTGTTGCGGCCCTGGAGGTCGCCGTAGTGGCGCTCGTTCAGCCGCCAGTGGCGGCGCACCGGGATCCAGAGGCGGCCCATCGCGTCGAGGGACTCCTGCGCGGTGCGGATGGCCCGCACCTGCACCGAGGTGTGGACGACGTCGGGGAGGATGCCGGCGTCGGCCATGAGCTGCCCGCCGCGGCGGGCCTCTTCCCGGCCGAGGTCGGTGAGGTCGGCGTCGTACCAGCCCGTGAAGAGGTTCTCGGCGTTCCACGTGCTCTGGCCGTGGCGGAGCAGGACGAGCGTCATCGGGGCGTCGGACGGGGACTCACCGGGCGGGGGAGGGGCCATGGGCCGACCGTACCCGTGCGGTCGCACGCCCTGGAAGCCGAGCTGACGGGACCGGCGGCTCAGCGCAGCGGCGCGGCCGCGAACTCGCGCATGCCCTCGTCGAAGCCGACCGTGGCCCGGTAGCCGAGCTCGTCGGCGGCCCGCTCGGGTGACGCCACGACGTGGCGCACGTCGCCGAGGCGGTAGCCGCCCACGACCTCGGGCCCGGGCGCGTCGGGCCCGAAGGCGGCGGCGAGGGCGCCGGCCATCTCGCCCACCGTGTGGGGGCTGCCGCTGGCGACGTTGAACGCGCGCGACGCCGGCACCGGGGCGGTCAGCGCGGCCCGGTTGGCCCGGGCGACGTCGTGGACGTGCACGAAGTCGCGGCGCTGGCCGCCGTCCTCGAAGAGGCGGGGCGCCTCGCCCCGCTCGAGCGCCGACCGGAAGATGCTGGCCACACCCGCGTACGGCGTGTCCCGGGGCATCCGGGGGCCGTAGACGTTGTGGTAGCGCAGGGCGATCGCCGTCGTGCCGGGGTGCTCGCGCTCGAAGCACGCCACCAGGTGCTCCTGGTGGAGCTTGGTGGCCGCGTACACGTTGCGGGGGTCGGCGGGGGCGTCCTCGGGCACGGTGTCGGGGGCGAGCGGGGCGTCACACCGGGGGCAGCGTGGCTCCCACCGGCCCCGGTCGAGGTCGTCGACCCGCCGGGGCGGGGCCGGGGTCGTCCCGTGGGTGGGGCAGGCGTAGCGGCCCTCGCCGTAGACCACCATCGAGCTGGCCAGCACCAGGCGCCCCCGGAAGCCCTGGTCGTGGAGGGCCCCGAGCAGGCCCGCGGTGCCGAGGTCGTTGTGCCGGCAGTAGGTGCCCACGTCGGCGAAGTCCACCCCGAGCCCGACCATGGCCGCCTGGTGGCTGACCGCCTCGCAGCCGCGGGCGGCGTCGGCGACGAGGCCGGCGTCGGCGCAGTCGCCCCACACGTACTCGGCCGCCGGGTTCAGGTAGTCGGGCCGGCGGTCGTGGGCGTCGGGGAGGCACAGGTCGAGCACCACGACCTCGTGGCCCTCGGCCACGAGCAGGTCGACCAGGTGCGAGCCCACGAAGCCGGCGCCGCCGGTCACCAGCACTCTCACCGGGAGGTGGCCCCGTGGCCTCGCCTGGCCCTCATCCCGGTGCTCCTACCCCGTTGCGCCCGTCCACCGGCAGGCGCACGACGAACCGCGCGCCGGCCCCGTCGTTGGTCACGGTGATGTCGCCGTGGTGGGCGGCGACGAGCGCGCGGGCGATGGCGAGGCCCAGGCCGGCGCCGCCCGTGCCCGGTGTGCGGGCGGCGTCCCCGCGGAAGCCGGCCTCGAAGACCCGGTCGAGGTGCTCCTCGGGGATCCCGCCGCCGGTGTCGGCCACCGACACGAGCGCGTCGGGCCCGTCGACCGCGGCCTCGACCACCACCGCCCCGTCGGCGGGCGTGTGGCGCACGGCGTTGGCGAGGATGTTGCGCAGCACCCGCAGCAGCTCGGGGGGCGAGCCGTGCAGGGCCAGGTCGCCGCCCGGGACCCGCCCCTCGAGGGCGACGCCCTTCGCGTCGGCCACGGGCGCCAGCCCCGCGATGGCGTCCGCGACGAGCTCGTCGAGCGAGCAGCGCACCCACTCGAGCTCGAGGACCCCGCTCTGGGCCCGGCTCAGCTCGAACAGGTCGTCCACCAGCGCCCCGAGGCGCTCCACCTCGCGGCCGAGGGTGGCGTGGTAGCGGTCGATCGTGGCCGGATCGTCGGTGATGCCGTCCTCGAGCGCCTCGGCGATGGCCCGGATCCCGGCCAGCGGCGTGCGCAGGTCGTGGGAGACCCAGGCGATCAGCTCGCGGCGGGACGCCTCGAGGGCCTGCTCGCGGCGGCGGGCCTCGTCGAGCCGCCGGGCGCTCTCGTCGAGCTCGCCGGCGAGCGCGTCGAGCTCGGCGGAGCCGTGGCCGCCGTCGGCGGTGGCGAGGCGGTCGCCGTCGCCCAGGGCGCGGGCGGCGTGCACCAGGGTCTCCGCCGAGCGGGCGACGCGGCTGCCGAGGACGAGGGCGGTGACCACGGCCACCGTGCCCGCCCCCAGCAGCAGGATGACGAGGGCGGCCTCGTCGTGGGCCGAGAAGAACATGGCCCGGGCGCCGAGGAAGGTGGCGAGCAGCGCGGCGGCCAACGGCACGACCGCGACGACCGCGACCTGCACGGCGAACGACCGCGAGCGCGCCCGCCCGAGGAGGAAGGCAGCGAGCCCGCCGGCCACGAGCGCGGTGCCCGCGCCCAGCGCGAGCAGGGACGCGGCGTCGCCCGCGCCCATGCCCGAGCGCAGGCCGGCGACGAGCAGGGCCAGCCCGCCGGCGACCGCCAGCGCGCCGGCCCAGCGCTCGAGCGACGCGGCGCGGGTCATCCGTCCCACCGGTAGCCCACACCCCACACGGTGCGGATGAGGGCCGGCTCGGACGGGTCGTCCTCGAGCTTCTCGCGCAGGCGACGGACGTGGACGGTGACGGTGGCGGCGTCGCCGTAGGTGTAGCCCCACACGGACTCGAGCAGGTCCTCCCGGCGGAACGCCGTACCGGGGTGCGTGCAGAGGTGGGCGAGCAGGTCGAACTCCCGGGCGGTCAGGGTGACCACCTCGGGGTCGCCGCCACCCCGCCGGGTGACCTGGCGGGCGGCCAGGTCGATGACGAGCGTCCCGGCCCGCACGACGGTGGCGCCGGCCGGGGGCAGCACCTGACCGCCGGCCCGGCGCAGGACGGCGCGCACCCGGGCCACGAGCTCGCGGGGGGAGAAGGGCTTGGCCACGTAGTCGTCGGCGCCCAGCTCCAGGCCCAGCAGGCGGTCGGTCTCCTCGCCGCGGGCGGTGAGCATGATGACCGGGACGGGCAGCCGCTCGCGCAGCCGCCGGCAGATCTCGTAGCCGTCGAGGCCGGGCAGCATGAGGTCGAGCACGACGAGGTCGGGCTCCTCGTCGAGCGCCCGCGCCAGGCCGGCGGCGCCGTCGGCCTCCCACGCCGCCTCGTAGCCCTCGCGCTCGAGGTAGCGCACCACGATCTCGGCCACCGTCGGGTCGTCCTCGATCATCAGCACCCGACCGGCGGGGACGGCGTCGGCGCCGGCCGGGGCGGAGGGTTCGGCGCCGGCGGCCGCACCCGGGTGGGGCGTGCTCACCCCCGCGAGGGTACGGGCGACCCCCGGCGCGCGGGAGGGCGTCACCCCCAAGTTTCGTGTTTCGTAAGGGTTCCGGCGAGTTTCGCGAATCGTAAGCGGGACCCGGGTCAGCGCCGAGGTGCCCCTGGGTACGTTCCGCCGCATGCCCGATGTCGTCCTGCCCGTGCTCGACGAGGCCGCCGCGTTGCCGGCCGTCCTCGCCGGCCTGCCCCCCGGCTACCGCCCCATCGTGGTGGACAACGGCTCCACCGACGGCTCCGCCGAGGTGGCCCGCGCCCACGGTGCCGACGTGGTGTCCGAGCCCCGGCGGGGCTTCGGCGCCGCCTGCTACCGGGGTCTGCTCGCCGCGTCGGCCGACGTCGTCTGCTTCATGGACGCCGACGGCTCGCTGTCGGGCGCCGACCTGGCGGCGGTGGCCGACCCGGTGCGCGCCGGCCGGGCCGATCTCGTCCTCGGTGCCCGCCGGCCCGACGCGGGGGCCTGGCCGCTGCACGCCCGGCTCGCCAACCGGGTGCTGGCCGCGGAGGTCCGCCGGCGCACCGGGGTGCCCGTGCGCGACCTCGGCCCGATGCGGGCGGCGCGACGTCAGGCCCTGCTCGACCTCGGCCTGGTCGACCGCCGTTTCGGCTGGCCGCTGGAGATGGTGCTGCGGGCCGCGCTCGCCGGGTGGCGCATCGACGAGGTCGAGGTGGCCTACGCCGCCCGCGTGGGTCGCTCGAAGGTGACCGGCACGGTGCGGGGGACGGTGCGCACGGTGCGGGACATGACCCACGTGGCGGGAGCCGTCCGATGAGCGCCCGACCCACCGTCGTGGTCATGGCGAAGGCTCCCCGGGCGGGCCGGTCCAAGACCCGGCTGTGCCCTCCCTGTCGACCCGAGCAGGCCGCCGCCGTCGCCGAGGCGGCGCTGCGCGACACGCTCGCCACGGTGCGGGCGACCCCGGGCGTGGCCCGGGTGGTGGCGCTCGACGGCCCGGCGGGGCCGTGGCTGCCCGCCGGCTTCGACGTGGTGGCCCAACGGGGTGACGGGCTCGGGGAGCGACTGGCCCACGCCGTCGGCGGGGTCGACGGCCCGGTCGTGGTGATCGGGATGGACACCCCCCAGCTCGACCCGGCGACCCTCTCGTCGGTCGTGCGCTCGGTGCGCCCCGGTCGGGCCGTGCTCGGCCCCGCCGACGACGGGGGCTGGTGGGTGCTCGGCCTGCACCGGGCCGAGCGCCACGCCTTCGACGGCGTCCCCATGAGCGCCGACGACACGGGGATCCGCCAGGCCGAGCAGCTCCGCCGGTGCGGGCTGGCGGTCGACCCGGCCCCCACGCTCCGCGACATCGACCACTGGCCCGACGCGCTCGCGGCGGCGGCGGCCACGCCCGGCTCGCGGCTGGCGGCCGCCGTGGCGGAGGTCGAGGCCTCGCTGGTGGTGGCCGGGTGAGCCCCGTCGGCGCGTCGGCGGGCGCCACGCTGCTGCGCACGGACGGGGGTGACGTCACCGACGGTGATCGCTGGGTCGCGCCGCTCGAGCGCGCCGACGAGCAGGCCCTCGACCGGTGCCGCGGCCCGGTCCTCGACGTCGGCTGCGGCCCGGGCCGCCACACCGTCGCCCTCGGTCACCGGGGCCTGCTCGCCCTCGGCGTCGACATCACCCCGGCGGCGCTCGCGTGGGCCGTGCCGCGTGGGGCCATGGTGCTGCACCGGAGCGTGTTCGACCGGCTCCCCGGCACGGGGCGGTGGGGCACGGTGCTGCTGCTCGACGGCAACCTCGGCATCGGCGGCGACCCCCGGGCGCTGCTCACCCGGTCCGCCGAGCTGCTGGCGCCGCACGGCCTCGTCGTCGCCGAGCTCGATCCGCCGGGGACACCGACCGCGCCGACCACCGCCCGCCTCGAGGTGGCGGGGGCGCCGGGACCGTGGTTCGCCTGGGACCGCGTGCCCGCCGACGCGGTGGCACCGCTGGCCGAGGCGGCCGGGCTGACCGTGCGGGAGTCCTGGCGCACCGACGGACGGTGGTTCGCCGTGCTCCGGCGGGGCGCGCGATGAGCACCACCGTCGACTCCCACCCCCGCTGGGCCCCTCGGTTCACCAGCCGGCAGCACGACGACGAGAACGCCGCCTGGCTGGGGATCGCCCTCGGCGTCGCGTTCACGGTGTGCTTCGTCACCGGGGTCGTGTCGCACCTGATCCAGGACCCCGGGTCGTGGTTCCACTGGCCGGCCCGCCCCGCCGGCCTGTACCGGGTGAACCAGGGCCTGCACGTCACCACCGGCGTCGTCGCCGTCCCGCTGCTCATCGTGAAGCTGTGGGTGGTGTTCCCCAAGCTGTTCGAGTGGCCCCCGTTCCGGTCGGTCGCCCAGGCCGTCGAGCGCCTCGCCCTGGTGCCGCTCGTCGGTGGCGCGGTGTTCCTGCTCGTCACCGGGGTGGGCAACGTGAACATCTGGCGGCCGTACGACTTCAGCTTCCGGACGGGCCACTACGCGGCCGCCTGGATCGTGATGGGCGCGCTCGTCGTGCACGTGGCGGCCAAGTGGGCCGTGACCCGAGACGTGGTCGCCGCACGCCTCCGGGGCCAGTCGCCGCCGGCGTCGACCGAGGCGGCCCCGGCGGTCGAGGGCGAGCGGCCCGGCGGGCTGAGCCGTCGGGCGTTCCTCGGGACCACCGCGGCCGCGTCGGGCGCGCTGGCCCTGTTCACGGTGGGCCAGACCTTCGCCCCGCTGCGGAGCCTGGCCCTGCTCGCCCCCCGCCGACCCGACTCCGGCCCCCAGGGGTTCCCGGTCAACCGGACCGCCGAGTCGGTCGGGCTGACCGACGTGGACCTGGCCGACTACCGCCTGGAGGTCGTGGGCGACGGCGTGGCCACCCCCCTCTCGCTCACGTACGACGACCTGGCGGCGATGCCCCAGCACGAGGCGACGCTGCCCATCGCCTGCGTGGAGGGCTGGAGCACGAACCAGCGCTGGCAGGGGGTGCGGGTGCGCGACCTGCTCGAGCGCGCCGGCGCCCGGTCGGGCGCCGAGGCCACGGTGGTGGCGCTGCACGACAACCCCCGCCAGCGCACCTCCGAGCTCTCCTCGGGCCAGGCGTCGGACCCCGACACGTTGTTGGCGCTGCGGGTGAACGACGAGGTCCTCGTGGCCGACCACGGCTTCCCGGCCCGGCTGATCGGGCCCAACCGGCCCGGGGTCCACCAGACCAAGTGGGTGGCCCGGTTGGAGGTGCGCTGATGCGCGTGCCCGTGTCCGACGCCGAGCACGGTCCCCGCTTCTGGGTCGGCCTCGCCGTCGGCGTCGCGGTCATGGGGTGGGGCCTGTGGCTGTTCCTCGACGCCACGCCGCGCTTCGCCGGCCGCCGGAGCTTCGTCCTCTGGCTCGTGGGCGCCGACGTGCTCCACGACCTCGTCTTCGCGCCGCTGGTCGCGGTCGCGGCCTGGCTGTTGGCGCGGGCCGTCCCCGACCGCTGGTGGGCCCCGGTGCACGCCGGTCTCGTGATCAGCGGGGTCGTCGTGCTGCTCGCGCTCCTGCCCCTCGCCGGCACGGCCGACCCGGTGGGCAACCCCACCATCCAGCCGCTCGACTACCGGACCGCCACGCTGACCGCGCTGGCGCTCGTCTGGGCCGGGGTGGGCACCTGGGCCCTGGTGGGCCGGCTGCGGCAACGGTCCTCGTCATGAGCACCGTCACCACGGACGGGCCGGCCCCGGCCACGCCCGCTCCGGGACGCCAGGGGCCGGACCGGCGCCTCGGTGTGGCGATGGCGATCGCCGGCGTCGCCGCCTGGCTCGCCCTCGTGCTCGTCGCCCGGGCCTGGGCGCTCGCCATCGTGCGCGAGCAGGGCTTCGAGGCGCTCCGCCTCGGCGCCGCACCGCTCGTCGGCCGTGGTGACTTCCTCCTCGGACCGTGGAGCGTCGTCGGCCTCGCCGCCGCGGTGGCCGCCGTCGCCCTGGCGCCCCGGCTGCGCGGCCTGCCGTGGCGAGGGCTCGTGCTGGCCGTGCTCGTCGGCGCGCTGGTGTGGCCGGTGGCGCTCAACCTCGTCCGCGGGCCCGACGCCCTGACCGCGCCGCTCACCCGTGCCGGCGACGAGTACCTGCCCGACGTCGGCGAGGTCGACGCCGCCGGTGGCCCGCGCGACTTCCTCCTGGACTTCCCGGAGAACCTCGACGACTACAACGTCCACGTCCGCAGCCACCCGCCGGGCTTCCTGTTGCTGTTGTGGTCGCTCGACGGGATCGGGCTGGGGGGCGCCGGCTGGGCGGCGGCGCTCTGCATCCTCGGTGGGGCCCTCGCCGCGCCGGCGGTGCTGGTCGCGACGCGCGAGGTGGCCGGTGAGCGGTGGGCGCGCCGCGCCGCGCCCTTCCTCGCGGTCTCGCCCGCCGCGCTCTGGGTGGCGACGTCGGCGGACGCCTTCTTCGCGGGGCTGGCGGCGGTCGCGGTGACGATGCTGATCCTGGCGGCCGGCCGCACCGGTCGACGCGCGGACGCCCTCGCGGCCGGCGCCGGGCTGCTCCTCGGGGCGGCGGCCCTGCTCTCGTACGGCCTCGTCCTGTCGTGGGCGGTCCCGCTGCCGGTGCTCGTCCACCGACGGCGCCTGCGCCCCCTGGTCCTCGCCGGCCTGGTCGCCGCCGGTGTGGTCGGGCTGGCCGGGCTGGCCGGCCTCGACTACCTCGCGGCGTTCGAGGCGACCCGCCGGGAGGTCGCCGAGAGCGTCCAGCGGACCCGGCCCTACGTCTTCTCGCTGGTGTCGAACGCCGCGGCGCTGGCCATCGCCTGTGGCCCCGCCGTCGTCGTCGGGCTCGTGGCCCTGCGGGACCACCGCCTGTGGCGGGTGGTGGGCGGCGCGCTCGCCGCCGTGGCCCTCGCCGCGCTGATCGGGCTCTCGAAGGGCGAGGTCGAGCGCATCTGGCTGCCCTTCACGGTGTGGCTGCTGGCCGCCGGCGCCGTGGCCGTGCAACGGTGGGGCCCGTCGTCGCTGCGCTGGTGGCTGGGCGCGCAGGTGGCGGTGGCGCTGGCCGTGCAGACCATCTTCCGCACCGGCTGGTGAGCGCGGCTCAGGCGCCGCCCGGGGTGACCACGCCGGACTCGTAGGCCACGACGACGAGCTGGGCCCGGTCGCGTGCACCGAGCTTGGTGAGCAGCCGGCTGACGTGGGTCTTGGCCGTGGCCTGCGACATGAACAGGCGCTCGGCCACCTCGGCGTTGGTGTGGCCCTGGGCGACCTCGACCAGCACCTCTCGCTCCCGCTCGGTGAGCAGGTCGAGCCCGGGGTTGGCCTCGGGAGTGGCCGCCGACTGGCGGGCGAAGGCCTCGATGAGGCGGCGGGTGACCGTCGGCGCCAGCAGGGCCTCGCCGTCGGCCACGATCCGGATGGCGGCCAGCAGCTCGTCGGGCAGCGTGTCTTTCAACAGGAAGCCGCTGGCCCCGGCCCGCAGCGCCTCGAACACGTACTCGTCGAGGTCGAACGTGGTGAGGATCAGCACCCTGCACCCGGCGGTGCGCTCGTCGGCGGTGATGCGACGGGTGGCCTCGATGCCGTCGACCTCGGGCATCCGCACGTCCATGAGGATCACGTCGGGGCGCTCGTGCACCGCGAGCGCGACCGCCTCGGCGCCGTCGGCGGCCTCGCCCACCACCTCGAGGTCGGGGTCCGAGCCGACGAGCACGGTGAAGCCGCTGCGCACGAGTGCCTGGTCGTCCACCACCGCCACCCGGATCATCCCGCCACCTCCCGCGTGGTCGCCGCCGCGGAGCCGTCGACCGAGAGCGGGAGACGGGCCCGGACCCGGAAGCCCCCCGAGGGTCGGGGACCCACGTCGAGGGTCCCGCCGTAGACGGCCACCCGCTCGCGCATGCCCAGCAGCCCGTGGCCCGTGCCCGGCTCGGCCGCGAGGTCGATGCCGCGTCCGTCGTCGTCGACCGCGATGTCCACCGCGTCCGGCGACAGCGACACCGTCACCTCGGCCGCGGCGCCCGGACCGCCGTGCTTCAACACGTTGGTGAGCGCCTCCTGCACCACCCGGTAGGTGGTGAGCCCGACCCCCTTGGGCACGTCGGCCGCGTCGCCGGACAGGCGCAGCGTGGTGGGCACGCCGGCCGCGGTCACGTCGTCGACGAGGGCGGGCAGGTCGGCGGCGCCGGGCGCCGGCGCGTACTCGGCCAGCGTGCCGTCGTCGCCGCGCAGCACGCCGAGGAGCCGGCGGATCTCGGACAGGGTCGACCGACTCGTGCCCGAGATCGCCTCGAGCGACCGCTTGGCGGCCACGGGGTCCGCGTCGATGACGTGCAGCCCGGCGCCCGCCTGCACCGCGATCACGCCCATCGAGTGCGCCACCACGTCGTGCAGCTCCTGGGCGATGCGCAGGCGCTCCTCGGAGACGGCCCGCCGGGCCTCCTCCTCGCGCTCGCGGCCCAGCGCCTCGGCCCGCTGCTCGAGCGCCTCGACCCGGGTGCGTCGGGAGGTGAGGTTGGCGCCCACCAGGAAGGCCACCGCGAACAGGGCCAGGTTGGCCAGCAGCCCGGCGAAGTCGAAGCTGCCGGGCGGGTCGCTGACGAAGAGGGTGAGGAGCCCGCCGGCCAGCGCGAGGTACGTCAGCACCGCCGTGCGGGTCCGGCAGCGGGCTCCGACGGTGTAGGCGCCCAGGAGGGCGACGATCGGCGTCGCCCCCTCGAAGTACCCCACCCCGGCCAGCACGAGGACCGACACCGCCGACAACGCGAAGACCGCGAGCGGCGCCTTGCGGCGGACCGCGTACGGCAGCGTCGCCCCGAGGAGCAGGGCGACGCCGAAGGGCTCGGACGACGGTGCCGTCTGCGCGGCCGACGGAGGGTCGTTGGTGGACACGACGGCCAGGACCAGCAGCGCCGCGGCCCACGCGGCGTCGACCAGCGCCGGATGGGCGCGGATGGCCGCCTGGGCCCGCTCGACGAGGCGCTGGCCGTCCATGCGACCAACGTACGGCCCGGGCGACCGGGGCGCATCGGCCTCGGGGCGGATCGCGGGTCCGCCCGGAGGGGTACGCGGGGGCAGGTCGCGTCCCCCCGTCGGCGGTGCCGCCGGCCGGTCGGCGGCCACGGGATCCGCCGTGCGGCCGATCCCGATGACGACCCCGGGCCGACGACCGGCCGGGGGGTGCGGGCGCACCGTGGGACCAGGCCGGAAGCGCCGGCCGGAACCCACGAACGGAGCACCCATGTCCACCCTCCTCGACGCACCCCCGATCGCCCGGTCCGGTGGCTCGGCGCCGGCCCCCGCCGCCCGCGCGGTCGACGCGGTCAAGGTCTACGGCCGGGGCGACACCCGGGTCCGGGCCCTCGACGGCGTGTCGGTCGCCTTCGCCGCCGGGCGGTTCACCGCCATCATGGGCCCCTCGGGCTCGGGCAAGTCCACGCTCATGCACTGCCTCGCCGGCCTCGACACGCTGTCGGGCGGAGCGGTGTTCGTGGGCGACACCGAGCTCGGCGGCCTGAAGGACCGCGACCTCACGAAGCTCCGGCGCGACCGCATCGGCTTCGTGTTCCAGGCCTTCAACCTGGTGCCGACGCTGAGCGCGGCCGAGAACATCACCCTGCCGATGGACCTCGCCGGGCGCCGGGCCGACGCGGCCTGGGTCGACCGGGTGGTCGGCACCGTCGGCCTGCGCGACCGCCTCGCCCACCGCCCGTCGGAGCTCTCCGGCGGGCAGCAGCAGCGGGTGGCGGTGGCCCGGGCCCTCGCCGGGCGCCCCGAGGTGATCTTCGCCGACGAGCCCACCGGGAACCTCGACTCCCGCACCGGGACCGAGATCCTCTCGTTCATGCGTCAGGCCGTGCGCGAGCTCGGCCAGACCATCGTGATGGTCACCCACGACCCGGTGGCCGCCTCCTACGCCGATCGGGCCGTGTTCCTCGCGGACGGCCGGATCGTCGACGACCTGCCCGACCCCACCGCCGACTCGGTCTTCGACCGCATGCGGCACCTCGGAGCGTGATCCCCGTGACCACGATGTTCCGCCTCACCCTGTCCAACATCCGGGCCCACACGGCCCGCTTCACCTTCACCGCCCTGGCCGTCGCCCTCGGCGTCGCCTTCATGGCGGGGACGCTGGTGCTGACCGCGACGCTGTCCCGGGCCTACGAGACCGTGTCGGGCAACGCCCTCGACGGCACCGACGCCGTCGTGCGGTCCACCTCGGTGATCACCGGCACCGACGACACCGAGGTGCGGGCCACCGTCGACGAGTCGGTCCTCGCCACCGTGGCGGCGGTGCCCGGCGTCGCCGCGGCCGTCCCCCGGGTCGAGGGCATCGCCCAGGTCGTCGGCGACGACGGCCGCCTGCTCGACGACAGCCAGAACCGCGCCGTCCCCCTGGCGATGGCCTGGAGCGACGACGCCGAGCTCAGCCCCGTCGAGCTGGTGGAGGGCCGCGCCCCGGCGGCCGCCGCCGACGTCGTGATCGACCGGGCCACGGCCCGCGCCGGCGACTTCGCGGTCGGCGACCCGATCCGCGTGGTCACGCCGGCGGGTTCGGACCGCTACACCGTCGCCGGGGTCGCCACCTACGGCGGCGCCGACAACGCCGCCGGCTCGCCGGTGGTGGCGTTCACCCCGCCGACCGCCACCGACGTGATCGGGGAGCCCGGGCGCTACGACGCCGTCGCGGTCCGGGCGGGCCCGGGCGTCGGGTCGGCCGAGCTGGCCGCCCGCATCGACCGGGCGCTGGCCGGCACCGACGACGTCGAGGTCCTCGACCACGACGAGGCGGTTGCCGCGGCGAAGGCCGAGAGCGGGGAGGACATCGGCTTCTTGAGCACCTTCCTGCTGGCGTTCGCCCTGGTGGCGCTGCTGGTCGGCTCGTTCGTCATCTCGAACACCTTCTCGATCACCGTCGCCCAGCGGAACCGGGAGACCGCGATGCTGCGGGCCATCGGGGCCAGTCGCCGCCAGGTGGCGTGGGCCACCCGGCTGGAGGCCCTGGCCACCGGGGTCGTCGCGTCGGCGGTGGGCGTGGTGCTGGGCGTCGCCACCGCGGTCGGCCTGCGGGCCCTGCTCGGCGGCTTCGGGGTGGACCTGCCCGAGGGCGGCCTGGTGGTCACGGCCTCCACCGTCGTGGTCTGCCTGGCGGTCGGCGTCGTCGTGACGTTGGCGGCGGCGATCGTCCCCGCCCGCCGGGCCGCCCGCGTGGCGCCCGTCGCCGCGATGCGCGAGGTCGCGGTCGACCGCTCGGGCCGCTCGGCCGCGCGGATGGCCGCCGGCGCCGTCGTGACCGCACTCGGCATCGTCGCCCTGGCGCTCGGCCTGGGTGGCGGCGGCGCCGCGGTCGTCGGCCTCGGGGCGGCGGCGGTGTTCGTCGGCGTCAGCGTGCTCGGCCCGGTGATCGCCCGGCCGCTGAGCCGCTTCCTCGGCGCCCCGCTGCCCGCCCTGCGGGGCGTGACCGGGACCATGGCCCGGGAGAACGCCAGCCGCAACCCCAAGCGGACGTCGGCGACCGCCTCCGCGCTGATGGTCGGGGTGGGCCTGGTCGTGTTCATCACGATCTTCGCGGCCTCCGCCCGGGCCTCGATCGCCGACAGCGTCGACACCGCGGCCCGCTGCGACTGGATCGTGGACACCGCGTTCGGCCAGGGCGGGCTGAGCCCCGAGGCGGGCGAGGCCATCGCCACCCTGCCCGAGGTGGGCGCGATGACGGCGATGCGCTACTCCCCGGCCCGGGTGGACGGCACGACCGCGACCGTCTCGGCCTTCGACCCCGCGCAGATCGAGCGGACCGTCGACCTGGGGCTGACCGCCGGCTCGGTGACCGACCTCGGCCTCGACGGCCTGGCCGTGCACACCGACCAGGCCGAGGCGCTCGGCGTGGGCGTCGGCGACACGGTCACGGTCGAGCTGGCCGAGGCGGGCACCCAGCCCTTCCGGGTGGCCGCGGTGTACGACACCCTCGAGCCCATGGGCGGCTTCGCCACCAGCCTGGCCGCCTTCGAGGCCCACGGGGTCGAGCGCGTCGACAGCTTCGTGTTCGTCACCGACGCCGACGGCGTGTCGACGGACGAGGCCCGGTCCGCCCTGCGGGCCGCGCTGGCCGACTACCCGACGGCCAGCCTGTTGACCATCGACGAGTTCACGCAGAGCCGCGCCGGCCAGATCGACGAGTTGCTCGGCCTGATCGACGCCCTGCTCCTGCTGGCGGTGCTGATCGCGCTGTTCGGCATCGCCAACACGCTGGTGCTGTCGGTCCACGAGCGCACCCGTGAGCTGGGCCTGCTCCGGGCGGTGGGCATGACCCGCGGCCAGGTGCGGTCCTCGGTCCGCTGGGAGTCCGTCATCATCGCCCTGCTCGGCACGGCGCTGGGCCTGGCCATCGGGGCGGGGTTCGCCTGGGCGCTCGTGCGCACCCTGGCCGACCAGGGCTTCCAGGTCCTCGCCGTGCCCGTCGCCGAGCTGGCGCTCATCACCGCCCTGGCCGCCGCCGCCGGTGTCGCCGTGGCGCTGCTGCCCGCCCGCGCCGCGGCCCGGGTCCCGGTGCTCGAGGCGCTCCGCACGAGCTGACCGCGCCCGTCCCCGAACCGGCTCCCGATTCGACCGTCCCGACGGTCGGATCGGGCGCCGGAACGCGTTCGGCCGGAAACCCTGCGCGCCCAGGTTGATAGTCAAGCACTCAACTTTGTAGCCTGGGACCCACGCAAGATCTCGATCTGGCGGCCGGCCGGCCGACAGGTCCCCTCGGAACCCGCACCACCCCCCACCCCACAGGAGTGCCAGCAATGCCCAAGGCCGTCGGAATCGACCTCGGTACCACCAACTCGGTCGTCAGCGTCCTCGAGGCCGGCGAGCCGGTCGTCATCCCCAACGCCGAGGGGTCGCGCACGACCCCGTCGGTCGTCGCCTTCGCCAAGAACGGCGAGGTCCTGGTGGGCGAGGTCGCCAAGCGCCAGGCCATCACCAACCCCGACCGCACCATCCGCTCGGTCAAGCGCCACATGGGCACGAGCTGGAAGATCGACATCGACGGCAAGAACTACGCCGCCCAGGAGATCTCCGCCCGCGTGCTCCAGAAGCTGAAGGCCGACGCCGAGGCGTACCTGGGCGACACCGTCAGCCAGGCGGTCATCACCGTCCCCGCGTACTTCGACGACGCCCAGCGCACCGCCACCAAGGAGGCGGGTCAGGTGGCCGGCCTCGAGGTGCTGCGCATCATCAACGAGCCCACCGCGGCCGCGCTCGCCTACGGCCTCGACAAGGAGGGCGAGGAGCAGACCATCCTCGTGTTCGACCTCGGCGGCGGCACCTTCGACGTGTCCGTGCTCGAGATCGGCGACGGCGTCTTCGAGGTGAAGGCCACCCACGGTGACACGAACCTCGGCGGCGACGACTGGGACCAGCGCATCATCGACTGGCTCGAGGAGTCGTTCAAGAACGACCACGGGGTCGACCTGTCCAAGGACAACATGGCCGTGCAGCGCCTCAAGGAGGCGGCCGAGAAGGCCAAGATCGAGCTCAGCTCGGTCCAGCAGACCCAGATCAACCTGCCCTTCATCACCGCCACCGACGCCGGGCCGCTCCACCTCGACTACTCGCTCTCGCGGGCCAAGTTCCAAGAGCTCACCGCCGACCTGCTCGAGCGGGTGAAGACCCCGTTCGACCAGGCCATCAAGGATGCGGGCCTGTCGAAGGACCAGATCGACCACGTCATCCTCGTGGGCGGCTCCACCCGCATGCCCGCGGTGGCCGAGCTGGTGGCCGACTACACCGGTAAGGAGCCCAACAAGGGGGTCAACCCCGACGAGGTCGTGGCCGTCGGCGCCGCCATCCAGGCCGGCGTGCTGAAGGGCGACGTCAAAGACGTCCTGCTCCTCGACGTCACCCCGCTGTCGCTCGGCATCGAGACGAAGGGCGGCGTGATGACCCGCCTCATCGAGCGCAACACCACCATCCCCACCCGGCGCACCGAGGTGTTCACCACGGCCGACGACATGCAGCCGTCGGTGGAGATCCACGTGCTCCAGGGCGAGCGCGAGATGGCGCAGTACAACAAGACGCTCGGCAAGTTCCAGCTCGTCGACCTGCCCCCCGCCCCGCGCGGCGTGCCCCAGATCGAGGTCACCTTCGACATCGACGCGAACGGCATCGTCCACGTGGCCGCCAAGGACCGGGCCACGGGCAAGGAGCAGTCGATGACCATCACCGGCCAGTCGTCGCTCGACAAGGACACCATCGACCAGATGGTCAAAGACGCCGAGGCCCACGCCGAGGACGACCGGCGCAAGAAGGAGGAGGCCGAGGTCCGCAACAACGCCGACAGCCTCGTGTACCAGACCGAGAAGCTGCTCCGCGAGCAGGGCGACAAGATCAGCGGCGACGAGAAGGACAAGGTCAGCTCGGCCCTCGAGGACCTCAAGGCCGCCCTCGCGGGCACCGACCTCGAGGCCATCAAGACGGCCACCGAGACCCTCATGACCGCCAGCCAGACCTTCGCCCAGCAGCTCTACGAGCAGGCTGCCGCCGAGCAGCAGGCCGCCGGCGGTGGCGGCGACGCCTCCGCCGACCCCACCGCGGCCGACGACGACGTGGTGGACGCGGAGATCGTCGACGACGAGGAGCAGTGATCCGGCGTCGGCCCGGACCGCTCGTGAGCGAGGACGATCACCGGTGAGCAAGGACGGCACGAACAAGGATCGGGACAAGCGCCGCAAGGCCGACGAGGACACCGAGGCCGCGGCCCGGCCCGGTGCCTTCGACGACCTGCCCTGGGCCGAGGAGCCGCCCTCGGTCCAGGAGCGGCCACCCACGGTGCGCCCGCCGGCGTCGAGCGGCCGGGCCGAGGCCGCCTCGGACGAGACCGCCGCCGACGCCGGCCCGGACGCGCCCTACACGGGCCCGGACCGCCGGGCCGGTGCCGACGAGCTGAACGAGGACGCCCTCGCCGAGGCCCAGCTGATCGTCGCCAACGACGTGCTGGCCCTCGAGCGCGAGCGCGACGACTACCTCGACCAGCTCCGCCGGGTGCAGGCCGACTTCGAGAACTATCGCAAGCGGACGATGTCCCAGCAGGCCGACGTGGCCGAGCGCGCCGCCGAGTCGCTGGTGCAGCAGCTGCTGCCGGTGCTCGACGCCTGCGACGCCGCGGTGTCCCACGGGGCCGACGACGTCGCCCCGGTGCAGGGCCAGCTCGTCGACACGCTGGTCAAGGCCGGCCTCGAGCGCCTCGACCCCGACGGCGAGGCGTTCGACCCCAACTTCCACGAGGCGGTCATGCACGAGCCCGCCGAGGACGACGACGAGGGCTCGGTCGTGGCCGAGGTGCTGCGCACCGGCTACACGTGGAAGGGCCGCGTGCTGCGACCGGCCATGGTCAAGGTCCGGGGCTAGCTCGTGGCGCCCCAGCGCGAGTGGTTCGAGAAGGACTACTACAAGGTCCTCGGCGTGGCCGACGACGCCTCGCAGAAGGACATCACCAAGGCCTACCGCAAGCTGGCGCGCGAGCTGCACCCCGACACCAACCAGGAGCCCGGCGCCGAGGAGCGCTTCAAGGAGGTGTCGGCCGCCTACGACGTGGTGGGCGACGCCGAGAAGCGCAAGGAGTACGACGAGGTCCGCCGCCTCGGCCCGATGGCC
>JACJWK010000032.1 GCA_020637195.1 Microthrixaceae bacterium | reverse complement strand
GAGGTCGCCGTCCCCGGCGATCCCACGCCGCGCACGTTCGGCCCGGCGCCCGACGCCGACGGCGACCCCACGGCCTACGTGTTCGCGTGGGACGCCGACGCCCAGCAGTACGCGATCGTCGAGGGTTGAACGACGGCCCCGGGGAGGCCGACCGCCTCCCCGGGGCCCGTCGCGGCGCTCAGCGCCCGGGCGGGGCGGCCTCGAACCGGTAGCCGACGCCGCGCACCGTCTCGACGCGGTGCTCGGAGTCGCCGGCGGCCATCAGCTTCTGGCGGAGCCGGAGCACCGCCATGTCGACGAGCCGCGAGTCGCCCAGGTAGTCGTAGCCCCACACCATCCGCAGGAGGGCCGGCCGTTCCATCGCCTGACCGGCGTGGCGGGCCAGCTCGACGAGCAAGCGGAACTCGGTGGCGGTGAGGTCGATGCGCGCACCGCCCAGGAACGCCTGCTGCCCGGCCACGTCGATGTCGAGGTCGCCGAAGCGGAGCCCGGCCGGCAGCGGCGTGGCCTCACGGCGTCGCAGGGCGGCCCGCACCCGAGCCACCAGCTCGACGGGCTCGAAGGGCTTGGTGAGGTAGTCGTCGGCACCGAGCTCGAGACCGCGCACGATGTCGGCGGTGTCGTCGCGGGCGGTGAGCACCACGATGGGGACCGCCGACCGGACACGGAGGCGCCGGCAGACCTCGAAGCCGTCGAGCTCGGGCAGCATCAGGTCCAACAGGACGAGGTCGACCGCGCCGCCCGCCTCGGCCTCGAGCGCCGCGACGCCGTCGCGCACGCTGGTGACCTCGAGCCCGGCCCGGACGAGCAGCAGGCTCAGCGTCTCGCGCAGCGCGGCGTCGTCCTCGACCACGAGGACACGGCACGGGCCGACCTCGCTCGCCGCCGCCGACTGCCCTGCGTCCGTCGCGTCGTCCATGACCCCACCGCGCTCGCTTCCCAGAGACGTTCGCGCCCCGACCGCCCCGCTCGCAACGTGGGCGGCGCGGTCGGGCGGGCGGACGGGCCGCCGTGACGGAACCGTGACCGCGTCCGGGTCATGACCCGGGCCGCCGCCTCCGAGGGGAACACGTGCGGGAGCAGCGCGGCGCGACGTTGACGGAGTACGCCCTGATGGTGGCCCTGGTGGCCATCGTGTGCCTGGGCGCGCTGGCCGTGCTCGGCCGTCGCTCGGCGGACACGGTCGACGAGGCCGCGGCCAAGATCGACGCCGACCACGGCTCCACCGTCCCCGGTGGCGGCGGCGGTGGCGGTGGCGGCGGGGGTGGCGGTGGCGGCGGGAGTGGCGGCGGCGGGGGTGGCGGCGGCGGTGACGGCGCCACGACCACGACCGCCCCGGTCCCCACCACGGCGCCGCCGACCACCACGACGACGCCGCCGACCACGGCGGCGCCCTCCACGACCACCACGGCCCCGCAGCCGGGAGACGAGTTCCCGGAGGACTCGGGGTTCATCGACGGCGAGCAGGTGTGGTCCGGCTCGGAGTGGCGCCTGCACACCGCGCTGGTGCTGCGGGCCCCGAACGGCGCCCCCCTCGCCGACACCGACGCCACCGTCCAGCAGTGGCGACACGTCCGCACGTCCTACGGATGGACGTGGATCCGCACGCTCGTGCCCGTCACCACGGGGCCCGACGGGACGGTCACGTTCGTCACCGACCCGGCCTTCCCGGCCTGGGGCAACGGCGCCGCGGACCGCATCGTGCTGTCGATCGTGGCGGTGGACCACAGCGCCTGGGACCAGAGCAGCGGCACCCTCGACTTCGAGCCCTGACCGCCGGGGAACGGCGCGGCGAGGGCTCAGGTCGTCAGGATCGACACGCCGGCCGTGCCCGGTGCGCCGTACAGCTGCGCGTAGCCCACCTTGGGCGAGCCGGGCACCTGACGGTCGCCGGCCTGCCCCCGCAGCTGGAGCACGAGCTCGTGCACCTGACGCAGGCCCGAAGCGCCGATGGGCTCGCCGTTGGCGATCAGCCCGCCGTCGGTGTTGACCGGCAGCGGGCCGTCGATCTCGGTGGCGCCGTCGGCCACGAGTCGCTCCTGGTCGCCGTCCGCGCAGAACCCGTTCTCGGCCAGGTGGATCACCTCGGCGCCGGCGTCGGTGTCCTGGAGCTGGACGACGTCGACGTCCTCGGGCCCGATGCCGGCCTGCTCGTACGCCGCCCGCGAGGCGTAGACCGTCGGGGCGTCGTCCTGGTCGACCGCGGCCCACGACGCGTGCACCTCGAACGCGCCGTAGCGGCGCGTGCGCAGGGTGGTGGCGCGCAGGTAGACCGGCGTCGACGTGTACCGGTGGGCCTGATCGGCCCGGCACAGGACCACGGCGGCGGCGCCCTCGTCGGGCGCGCAGAACATGTAGTGGGTGAGCGGGTGGTTGAGCATCCGCGACGCGAGGATGTCCTCGACCGACACCGGCGTGCGGCGGAAGGCGTTCGGGTTGAGGGCGCCGTTGCGGTAGTTCTTCGCCGCCACTCGGGCCAGGGTCTCGGCCGAGATCCCGTGGTCGTGCATGTAGCGGTTGATCTTCATGGCGAAGAACTTCGTGGTCAGGAAGTAGCCCATCTCGCCGTACCACGGCGGCGCCGCGTAGTCGACGGGGTCGGACGTGAAGGCACCGGCGGCGTGCTTGTCCATCCCGACCGCGACCCCCAGGTCGAACTGCCCCGAGCGGATGGCGTCGGCGGTGAGCTGGAGGGCCGAGGCCGCGGTGGCACAGCCGTTGTACACGTCCATGAACGGGATGCCGGTGAGGCCGAGCCGGCTCGTGACCGCGTCGGGGTTGTCGACCTCGAAGCTGCCCCCGAACGCGAACTGCACGTCGGGCCAGGTGATGCCGGCGTCGGCGAGGGCGGCCCGGATCGCAACGGCCCCCATGTCGATGGCCGACGTGTCGCCGAAGCGCCCGAACGGGTGGAGGCCCACCCCGATGATCGCGACGCTCATCGCTCCCCTGCCTGGTCCGCGCCCTCGACCCCCGCATCGACCGGGGCGAACGCGTAGGTGACGACCTCGGTGCCGTCGGCGTCGATGCGGAAGGGCACCACCACGACCTCCATCTCCATGCCGAACTCGAGGCGGGCGACGTCGGCGGTGGTGAGCCGGCCCTCCACCCGGACCTCGTCGCCGAGCTGGACGAGGCCCACCCCGTAGGGACGGAACGTCTCGGGGGTCTCGCCGCTCGCGTACGGCTCCTTGGGCAGGAACTCCTGGGTGGTGAAGGTCCACAGCGTCCCCCGACGCGGCAGCAGGTGGCGCTCGACCGCCGTGGACCCGCAACGGGCGCACGAGGGGGGCTGGGGGAAGGTGACCGAGCCGCACTCACCGCAGCGCCCGCCGACGAGCTGGGGCTCGTCGGCGGGCCAGGTGAAGACGTCCGGGGCGAAGGGCACGCTCGCCATGGCCCGGACGCTAGCGGAGAACCCGGTTTCCGTCAGGCGAGCGCGCCGTTCCCGCGGCCGCGCACGGCGGCTCAGCGGCGCCGGGTCGTGTACTTGACCACGTCACGGACGGTCGGGTCCGCGTCCGAGCGCACGGTGAGCTTGCCGGTGAACGTGTTGGGCGGCGGCCCCGACAGGACCTTGACCTTCACCTTCACCACCACCTGGTCGCCCGGCGCCACCACGTCGGTGAGGAAGAAGGGACTGGTGAGGCCGGTGGCCGCCAGGGTGATGTCCTGCGTGCCGATCTTGACCTTCACCTGGAAGTACGGACCGGGACGGTTGACCTTGACGCGCAACCGGTCGGGGACGGTGCTGTCGTTCTGGAGGGTGACGAAGTAGATGATCGCCGATCCCCGGGTGACGGTCGCCGACGAGGCCTGCTGGGCGCCCGTGGTGTTGTAGATGTCGTTGCCCTTGTTGGTCCCGGTGGCGCCCTTGCGGATGATGGCGTCGGGACGGAGCGCCACGCCCTCGGCCCCGAACTCCTGGATGCGGGCGTTGCCGTAGTCGGCCACGAACACGTGGTCCTGCGGGCCGACCGTCACCCCGATGGGGCTGAAGTCCTGGAACTGCCCGGGCGCGGTGCCGGCCGAGCCCCACTGCGTGACCAGCACGCCGGCCGACGTGAAGCGGCGGATCCTCGGCTGGTCGCCGTCGGCGACGAACACGTCGCCGGTCGAGTTGACGGCGAGGTCCTCCCCCGCCGCGTTCCAGGCGGAGAGGAACCCGCCACCGCTGGTGAAGCGCTGCACCCGGCCGGCGTCGCGATCCGCGACGTAGACGTTGCCGGCGGGGTCGACCGCGACGTCGGTCGGGAAGGTGAACTGGCCCTGGCCCGCGCCGTTGGAGCCCCACTGGAGGAGGAAGCCGCCGTTGCCGTTGAACTTCTGGACGCGGGCGTTGGCGCTGTCGGCGACGTAGACGTTGCCCAGCGCGTCCACGTCGACGCCGCCCGGCACGAGGAGCTGGCCCGGGGCCGACCCCGCCGTTCCCCACTTCAGGAGGAAGTTGCCGGCGTTGTCGAACTTCTGGATGCGGTGGTTGTTGGTGTCGGCCACGTACACGTTGCCCGCGGCGTCGACGGCCACGCCGACCGGGAGGTTGAACTGCCCGTTGCCGGTGCCGAGGGTGCCCCACTCGGCCACGAGCGTCCCGGCGGCGTCGAACTTCAAGATGCGGTGCAGGCCGAAGTCGGCGACGAAGCGGTTGCCGGCGGCGTCGAAGTCGACGGCGACGGGGCGGCTCCCCCCGGGGGTCTGCCCGAACCCGGCGGAGCCGAACTGGCGCACGACGGTGCCGGTCATCTCGTACTCCCGCACGAACCCGCCCTCGTCGGCCACGACCGCCGTGCCCCCGGCGGTCACCCCGACGCCGCTCGGTGGGTCGAAGGGCGTGCCCAGCGACGCCACGAAGTCCCCGGTGGAGGTGTACCGCACCACCCGGGAGACGGGGTGGGTGACGTAGACGTCACCGGTGGCGCCGACCGCGATCATCAGGCGCAGGGTGGAGTTGAACGTGCCGTTGACGGTCCAGCCGGCGAGGAAGGTGCCCGTGGCCGAGCGCTTCTGGACCAGCGGGGAGCCACCGACCTGGAGGACGGTGACGTAGACGCTGCCGTCCGGCGCGGCGGCGATGCCCCAGGCCGCGTTCGTCTGGGCCCACGATCCGAGGAAGGCGCCGGCCGAGGTGAACCGCTGCACCCGGAAGTTGCCCGGGTCGGTCACGTAGACCACGCCGTCGGCGTCGACCGCGATGCCGTGCGGAGCGTCGAACTGGCCGTTGCCCGAGCCGGCCGAGCCCCACTTGGCCAGGAAGGCGCCGGTGGCCGAGAACTTCTGGACCCGGTTGTTGCCCCGGTCGGTGACGTACACGTCGCCCGCCGCGTCGACCGCCACGCCCAGGGGGTCGTCGAACTTCCCGTTGCCCGTGCCGAACCCACCCCACGCGGTGAGCACGGAGCCGTCGGCGGCGAAGCGCTGCACCCGGTGGTTCCCGCTGTCGGCGACGTACACCGTCCCGTCGGGAGCGACGGCGACCCCGTTCGAGCTGCGCACCACCCCCGGCATCGTGACGTCGGTCGACACCTCGCCGAGGTAGGGCGGTGGGCTGCCCGCCGCGGCGGGCACCGCGCCGAGCAGCACGGCGCCCGCGACCAGAGCGACCATCGCGGCGACGGCACCGACCGTCCGCCCCCGCCCACCGGTTCGACGCATCGCCGGATCCTAGGCGCGGTCGTCGGCCGGCGGGTCGTCGGCCGGCGGGTCGTCGGCCGGCGGGTCGTCGGCCGGCGGTGATGGTGGCCGGGTGGGGCGCATCTGCGTCACGTGCTCGCGGAGCCGGAACCCCACGCCGAGACCCTCGACCGCACGCGCGATCGACCACACCACCTCCTCGTCGACCTCGCCGGCGCCCGACCCGCGCTCGAGCGCCAACTCGAGCCAGCGCTCACCCGTCTCGCCGCGATCCAACTCGTCGACCTCGAGCGCGAGGCGGCGGGCGAGGTGCACCACCTCGCCCACTCCGCCGCAGGGACCGCTGAAACGAAGGACCTGGACAGCCCGCACTGTCGCCACTCTCCCGGTGCGCCGAACCGTGAAGGGCCGCCCTCCCGCCGAAGCGGAGCACGCTACCGGCCCGGCCCGCCCAGGGATAGACGAAGGAGCTTTCATGTGTTGGCGGCCCAGCGCCTACGGTGCCCTCGGGTCCCCGCCATGGGACACCCGCCCGGCCCGAGGAGACCGACATGCCCGACGCCCCGTCCGACGGCGAGATCGCCGTCCGCGACAAGATCGCCGCGCTCCCCGCCTTCGGCGACGTCGCCGCCCGGCTCCACGAGGTGATCCGCGCGGCGGCGCCCGACCTCGAGCCCCGACTCTGGTACGGGATGCCGGGCTACGCCCGGGCCAAGAAGGCGCCGGTGCTCTGCTTCTTCCGGGTGGACGGCGACGACTACGTGACGTTCGGGCTGACCGAGAAGGCGAACCACGCGCTCGAGCCCGACGCGCCCGACCACCTGCGCCCGTCGGCGTGGTTCCTCACCGAGCTCGACGGCCCCACCGAGGAACGGGTGACGACCATCGTGCAGAAGGCCACCGCCTGACCCGGCGCCAGCGGCAGTTGCGGCACGGGCGGCGCCTACGGGCGGCGGCGGGACCGCCGGAGCAGCAGGACGACGCCCACGACCGCAGCCACGAGCAGCGCCACCCCGACCACGGCGAGCACCGGGGACGGCCCGCTCCCGGTGTCCGATGGGTCGGGGATGTCGGCGAGGACCACGACTCGCGCCAGCAGGCTCATGCTCCCATCCAATCACTCGCCGGCGCGCGGGCCGTGCCCGTTGCCCACGCCATCGCCAGGGCGATCAGCACCGGGAACTCCAGGTACGCGTGGTAGGTGGCGAGCGAGGCGTACAGGGTGCGGCCCTCGGCGTAGTCGTGCCACGCGACGAGGGCCACGAGCGCCGTGAGCGCGCCGGCGAGCGCAGGCAGACGCCACCCCCGCAGCCGTGCTCCCAGCGGCGTGGTCTCGAAGGACGCCGTCGCCTCGGGGGCGTGCCGAGGGAAGAACCAGCACCAGACCGCGTAGTGCATGACCTGCGCGAAGGCGAAGACGGTGAGCAGGCGCGCCGCCGGGACGCCGGTCGCGTCGAGCAGGATCGAGGGCAGCACCGTGGTGCCCGCCGTGGCGGAGGCGGCGCCACTGCCCGTGGCCAACAGCGGATCGAGCGCCCCCGACAGCACGAGCCCCGGGACGAGGACGGCCCAGGTCATGGTGACGGCGCGCAACGAGCGGCGGGCCCGGCCGTCGGCCATCGCCGCGGACCACTCCCACACGAAGACCGCGGGGAGCAGGTTGTGGAGGTTGGCCTGGAGGACGAACCAGGTGTCGGGTCGGGCCAGGGCGAAGGCACCCACCGCGAGGAGGGCGGCACCACCCGCGACCCACGCCGCCGGCCGGCGGGCCAGCGCGACCGTGGCCGCCAGCAGCCCGAGCATCACTACGATCTCGACGCGCCTCGGGAGCATGCCGGGCAGCAGCAGTCGACTCACCACGATGCCGAGCAGCACCAGGTTGACCCCGATGAGGAAGCGCCCGTGCAGCAGGCTTCGGTAGCGCCCGGAGACGAACCGCACCTCGAACACGACGTGCACCATGCCGATGGCCAGCAGGCCGAAGACGACCACGTCGAGGGGGACGGCCACGCCGAGCGCGAGCGCACCGACCATGGCCAGCCCGAGGCCGGCGATCGCTGAGCTCTCGTACCCCGTGGCCCTCGCCGGCACGCTGGCGGTGGAGGTGCCGCTGTACGCCGTGCTGCTGCCGCGGCGGGCGCCGGTCACGGCGGCACGGGCGGTGGCCATCGGTGTGCTCGTCAACGTCGTGTCGCACCCCCTGCTCTGGTTCGGGCTCCAGCCCGTCGGCCGGTGGGCCGGTGCGCCGACGCTAGCGGCCGTGGTCGTCGCCGAGCTCGTGGTGTGGCTGCTGGAGGCCGCGGCCGTCCGGGTGCTGGCCGGAGTCGACGTGCGCTGGGCGCTGGCGGTGACGGCCGTGGCGAACGCCGCATCGCTCGGCGCCGGCCTGGTGCTCGTGCTCGTGGGCTGAGAGGCGGGCCGTGTCTCCACCATCGAGCAGGCGTGGTGTCCCGGCGGCGCCAGCCGCCGCACCGACCCCGACGCGAAACGGCCGGCGCTGCCGCGCCGACCGGACTTCACGATGGCAGCCCCAACGGGATTCGAACCCGCGTCTCCACCATCGAGCAGGCGTGGTGTCCCGGCGGCGCCAGCCGCCGCACCGACCCCGACGCGAAACGGCCGGCGCCGCCGCGCCGACCGGACTTCACGATGGCAGCCCCAACGGGATTCGAACCCGTGTCTCCACCTTGAGAGAAGGGTAGGACGGTGCTGTTGCTGGTGTGCTGCGGCGTTTTCGGCCGTTGCGGCACGTTGGCGTGCCGGGATGACGGCCACTGCGGGGGTGCTCATGGGCAAGCCATGGGCAGGATCAGTTGGCCGCCGGCGGGGCGTCGAGCATCAGCCGCAGGTGTTCGACCCGCTGCTCGACCAGGGCCCGGGCGCGCTCCAGCTCGCCGACCGTGAGGTCGGCGCAGCGGGTGGTGAGCATGGCCATGAAGTTGTCGACGAGCTCAGCGGCTTCCCGGGAGCCCCTCCCATCATCTCGTCTACTCTGAGGGCCGATGCTGGTGGGTACCGAAACCGCGTTGGCGGGCCGAGTCTCGAGTTGGGCGGCCAAGGCTCCATCTGCGATTGCCTCGATGGCAGCGCTCGTGATGGTGCGGGCGGCGGTGTACCTCGCTCTGGGTCCAGGGCTGATCCTGGACGATTGGACTGCTGCAGGGAACCGAGAGTTCCTCGGCATTTTGTCGATCGCAGACCAGACGAGGCTGATGAGCCGTCCCCTTGAGTGGCTCACCTACACCGTCGTGTACGGCGTGGGCGGGAACAGCCCGGTGGTCCTCTTCCTTGAGGTGACGCTGCTGAACCTCGTTGCGGTGACGGCGTTGCTCTTGCTCTTGCGACGGTACTTCTCACCCACAACGGCCTGGATCGTATGCGCGGCATGGGTCTTGGTGCCGAACCACAACGCCATGACCGTTTGGGCTGCCAACACGCAGTCGCTGGTGGCGTTCACGCTGCTTGCAGCGGGGGTAGTCGCCCTCTCCCGCGGCTCTCGAGTCGCCGCGGCCCTTCTACTTGGCCTGTCTGTCCTTGGCTACCAGGTGACAATCGTGCCGGCTTTCGCGGCAGTTGCGCTCGTGGGCACTCGGTTCATGCCGCTCACGCCGGAGGCGGCTCCCCCCGCCCGAAAGCTGGAGATGCGGGACCGACTCCTGATCGGGGTGCCGGTGCTGCTCTGTGTGGCGTGGACCGCCATCGAGCCGACCTATCCCTTTCGCCTCGCGACGAGGCGACCGTGGCGGTTCCTCAACGGCCACTTCGCTGAGGGCCTGTTCTCGCAGTCTGTCCCACCGGCGGTGGTGGTGCTGTGCGGTATAGCGGCGGTCGCTGGCGTGATCGCAGCGATCGAGCTGTACCGACGTGGCGAGCGGGCCCGCAACGGAGGTCCGACCCTGGTACTTGTCGGGATCGGCGTCATCGTGGTTGGGAGCTTCGGGTCGCTCCTTACGCCGGTCCAACCGTTCGGGATGATCGATCGGCTCTACGCGATCTCGTCGGTCGGTGCTGTCATGGTCTGGGTTGGAATCGCCAAGATGCTCTTCTCTCGTCGGGCGGTCGTTGGCTTGGCCTTCGCGCTGCTCTGGGCCGGGATCTGCCTCTACGGGCAAGCCGTTTCGCTGGCGTCGTGGAGCCAGGCCGGCGACGACGTCGTTGCGCTCATGGGCTTCCTCGACGAGAGCGGCGTCGACCCTTCCGCCGCCCTCGTGGTCGGGCCAGAGGCCGTGAGGCACAACAACGTCGTCGGAATCGTGTCGCCGCACGCGCCGGACAACGCGCTCTGGCTGCACCGGGACGAGATGACCGGATCGCTTCGTATCGCGAAGACCCCAGAGGAGTTCGTCGTTCAGACCGACGGCGAGATCCTCATAACTTGGCCGGACTGACGGTCGCGATTCATCGCCAGCGGCCGCAACGGCCCGCGTTCAGGTTCCACCACAGCTGGACCTGCACGGCACAGGCGATCGCGGATCGGATCAACCAGCAGTGCCACCAGTCGTACTGGCCGTGCCTGCCGTACGCCGGGGACCTGAACTGTCCGCAGGTGGGGCGCCCGGATTTCGTGATCGGGCTGGACGACGACGGGCTCGACGGTGATGGCGACGGGATCGGCTGCGAGTGATCAGCCCAGGAGTGCGCTCGCGCCCAATGACGCTATGAAGCCGCCGGCCTGCTGAGCCTGACGCTCACGGCCAGGGTCATGCGTCGGTGAAGTCGTCCGGGCCTTGGCGCGGGCCTAGGGGCCGGTCCCTCAACGCAGCAGGACGCAGGCGAGACAGCAGGGTCATCGCGAGACAAGATTGACCGGCGTGATACCATCTACACAGGGCGTGGCAAGTGGATCAGGTTCCGCAGTGCCCCAGCCCGGGTTGCCCTGGGGGGCCGTCGCCCCCCAGGGCCTTGCTCAGCCGGTTTGGATCCCGGGATTGGACCCCGGGTCCGGCCGATCATCGGTGCGTTGGCCAGACGCACCAAGAACACCACCGTCGCCGCCCTTCTCGGACAACGGATCGATCGACACGTAGGTACCTCGACGAGGTCCAGCGTCGATGAAACCTTCCCGCTTGAGGCGGCTCAGGATGCTGGACACTGAGGCGTGCTGGGCTGGGTTACCCTCGGACCGGACCCGGCGCATCACCTCGTCGAGAGTGAACAGATGGCTCTCGCCAGCGAGGTCCATGACGATGTCCCGCACCGGTCGCCCATGCGATCCACTGTCGTCAGGTGCGTCACCGCTACCTCCAGGCTCGAGTTCATCGAGCGTGCGATCAAGAACTTCGATCTGGCGGTCGAGCCGGTCGCGTTCGGCGTTCAGCTCTCGCAAGGCCCGGCGGATGTAGTCGGCGGCCGTGGGGGGCATGCCGACGATCCTATCACCCCAAGACGCCTCGCACGCAACCAAGAAACGCGAAATCCGCGAACGTCAAGTTACAAGGCGTATTCAGGGCCTCCACAAGCGTCTAGCGGCTGTCAGCTCGTACCGCCTCGGGGGAGGAGCACCCCGGCGAGGGCCCCGGCGGCGGCGGAGCCGATGGCCACGATGGCGGCGGGCATGTCGTTGCCGCCGGCGACTCGACCAGCTCGACCAGCGGCCATGACCGTCACAGCCCGCCACTACCTTCGCGACGTGGGGGTCTGGAAGGTCTGGCGCGAACTCCGTCAGCGGCCGCACATCGACTTCGCCCTGGTGGACATGCCCCCGGGGGCGCCGGCGGCGGTGTACGCGCGCCGCGGCGACCGAGCCGTCGTCCTGATCGATCGAGCGCTCCCCCCAGCCGAGCGTCTCGCCGCCTTGGCGCACGAACTCGTCCACGACGAGCGCGGCGGGTCGGGTCATGTCGACGGCATGCCCCCGAGCCTGGGCGACGTCGTGGCCCGCGAGGAGCGTCGGGTCGACCGGATCGTGGCGGAGCGTCTCATCCCCCGCGACCGGCTGGAGCAGCTCGTCGAGACACGATCAGAGATCGAAGGTCACATCTGCCCGCTCGTCGTTGCCGAGGAGTTCGGCGTCCCGGAACGGGTCGCCCATGACGCACTGTCGATGCTGCTCGAGCGGCGGTCAGCGTGACCCGTTCGGCTGCGCTTCTTGGCGTGATTCTGCTGCTGGTGACGGTCGGGTGCTCTTCCGACGGCCCGGGGCCGTCCCGCGACGAGAGGGTCGCAGCGCTTCGTCAAGCGGCTGAACGGATCGACGACGACGGCCAGTTCGATCTCGACCGGCTGATCCAGGCGGCCGAGCAGCTATGCGACATGGAGGACATGACGCTCACCGTCGCCATGAACATCGACAACGGCAACGGCGAGATCTCTCGTGCGAGCGTCGTGGCCTGGTGTCCCGGCCGCATCGAGGAGTACGACGCAGCGGTCGACAGCCTCAGCCCCGGCTAGCCGGCACCGTCGACGAGGTCAGCGAACCGCTGCGCGAGCCGAGCTACGCCTGGTTCTGTTGAACCGCTTCGACAAGAAACGGAAGGCTGTGGGAGGCATCATCTGCCGTCAGCTCCAGCGAGTAGGCGCCCGGCTCTGCAGCCTCGAATCGCACAGCGATCGTGAAGGGGATCTTGGCCTCCCAGCCCGGCACCGACCCAGGCCCTGGCTGAACGTCGAACTCCACCCTCAACGGATCGGCCGTCACAGCCGTCAACTGCGGTCCGAGAACCTCCGCCGTGAGGTGGTGGGCTCCAGCAGTCGCTTCGTTGGGCTCGCACGCCACCTCAACGAACGCACGGACCGCCACCGCTGAGGGGAACGCTCCCTTGACCCTCACTCGGGACGCACCGGCCCCGACCAGCAGAAACGTGCCGTCCCGGAGTTGTTCCGTGTGCCGGACCGGGATCGCCGTCGCGATCCTCACGACGTCAGGTCGCTCGAGTCGGCGCCGGCGTGGGCACCCCTTCGACCTGAAGGTGCGCGGGCGCCGGGCGAGAGTTGCCGTCGGGCGTCTCGATCACGACCTTCCGTTCGACGAAGTCGAAGACGATGACGTCTGCCATGGTGGTGGTGCCTTCCTGTCGGGCGCCTCCCTCAAAGGCGGCCTTCGGATACGGGAAACGTTACTACCCGGCCCCCGCCAGCACACGCCGGGGGCCATCGGTCATCCCATCGGCACCCAGTCCAGCGGTCTTCAACCGGCGCCGTCGACGAGGTCAGCGAACCGCTGCGCCGCCTCACGATCACGCGCCGCCGACCGGTGCCCATAGATGTCGGTCGTCGTCGACGTCCGCGCATGCCCCACCCGACCCGCCACCGTGATCACATCCTCACCCGACTCGATCATCCGCGTCGCCATGAAGTGCCGCAGATCATGCAACCGGATCTCGTCGAGCCCGTACCGGGCCCGGATCCGCCGCCACGACCTCGACATCGACTCCGGCCGCACCGGCCGCCGCAGATCGTACGGCGACCCGAACACCCAATCCCCGTCGCCCAGCCGGCCCAACCCCATCGCCAGATGCACCTCCCGCACCTGGGCGCGGTGACGGTCGATGACCTCGACGGTGCGCCGGTCGAGCGCCACCGCCCGAGCCCGACCGGTCTTGGTGCCCTTCGACACCACCCCGTCGTCGCCGATCGACAGCGCCCTCGAGATCCGCACCTCGCCGACGTCGAGGTCGACGTCACCCCACCGCAGGACGCACACCTCACCGCGGCGGCTCCCCGCGAGCGCCGCCACCCGGATGTAGGCGGCCATGGTGAGGTCTTCGTCTTCGAGCTCGTGGAGCATGCGGGCGACCGTCTCGACGGGGGGCAGGTCGAGGTGCCGGCGGGGAACTTCGACGGGGTCGACGCGGTCCATGGGGTTGCGGGCGATGAGGTCCCAGCGGACGGCGAGGTTGAGCGCGGCGCGCAGCGCGGCGGCGTGGGCGGCGACGGTGGAGGGCGCCATGCCGTCGGCGAGCTTGGCGTCGAGGTACTGGGCGAGGTCGATGGGGCGGAGCCGGTCGATGCGCCGGTCGCCGAGGGCGGGGACCAGGTGGTTGTCGACGAGGCGGCGGCGTTCGGTGGCGGTCTTGGGGGACCAGGAGGCGGCGCGGGTGTGCTGCCAGCGGGTGAGCAGCTCGGCGAGGGTGAGGTGGTCGGAGGCGAGGTGGTGGTTGGCGTCGACCTCGGCGACGAACGCGGCGAGCTTGCGGTCGGCGGCTCGGGCGCCGGCGGGCGTGTCGGGCTCGTGGACGGTCCGGTAGACGTAGCGCTGGCGGCCGGTGCCGGGTTCGACGCCGACGTACACCGAGAGCCGCCAGGCGCCGTTGCGGAAGCGCTTGTAGCCGGCCATCGACGGTGAACGTACCGGCGGGGTGTGACACTCATGATCGACTCGTGCTCGTCGAGGGCCCGGCTCGAGTTCTGACTCGCGGTGTGACTGGCCCGATGCCTTGTTGC
This sequence comes from Microthrixaceae bacterium, assembly GCA_020637195.1. Classification (GTDB taxonomy): domain Bacteria; phylum Actinomycetota; class Acidimicrobiia; order Acidimicrobiales; family DATDAH01; genus JAEUJM01. The sequence continues at coordinate 8,998 of JACJWK010000032.1, read as the reverse complement.
TGATCTGTCGGCTCGGGGTGGGGTCCTCGGCGCGCACCAACCGGTCGGGGGGACGTGACCTGATAGGAGCCTTGTCCGCACCCTGAGTGTCCTGTCCGCCTTCCCGGCCGGTGGCGCCATCCCACCCGAACAGCAGGAAGGCAGGACCCATCATGGCGGAACACGAACTCGAGATCTACGGCGGTGTCGATTCGCACCTCGACAACCACGTAGCGGCCGTTGTCGACTCGACCGGCCGCATCCGCGGGGTCGAGTCGTTCCCCGCGGACAGCGTCGGGTATCGGGCGTTGCACCGGTGGATGCGTCGCCAGGGCCGGCTCGTGCGAGTCGGGGTCGAAGGCACCGGCGCCTACGGAGCCGGCCTGGCCCGCCATTTGTCGACGGCTGGAGTGGATGTGGTGGAGGTGAACCGCCCGAACCGCCAGACCCGCCGGCGGCGCGGCAAGAGCGACACGGTCGATGCCGAGGCGGCCGCTCGCGCCGCGCTGAACGGCGAAGCGACCGCGGTTCCCAAGAGCCACGACGGGATGGTGGAGTCGATCCGGGTGCTGCGGATCGCGTTCTGCTCGACCCGCGGGACCCGGACCCGGCTGTCGAACCAGCTCCGTGACCTCATCGTGACCGCACCCGACGAGCTCCGCGCCACCCTCGAACCGCTCCGCACCGACGACCGGGTCGCTCGATGCGCCCGGTTCCTGCCCGGAGCGCCCACCGACCCGGTCGAAGCGACCAAGGCGGCGATGAAGGCCCTGGCCCGTCAACACCAGGCCATGACCGCCGACCTGGACCGTCTCCGCGCCCAGATCGACGACCTGACCGCCGAGGTGAACCCGGCGATGCGAGCCGCCCGCGGGATCGGCCCCGACGTCGCCTCCATCTTGTTGATCGCGGCCGGCGACAACCCCGAACGGCTCCACAGCGAGGCCGCGTTCGCCGCGCTGTGCGGCGCGTCACCAGTCGAAGCATCCACCGGCAAGACCATCCGCCACCGCCTCAACGCCGGCGGCGACCGCCAAGCCAACCACGCCCTCTGGCGGATCGTGATGGTCCGCCTCACCTGCGACCCTGCCACCCAGGCCTACGCGGCGCGACGGCGCGCCGAGGGCAAGACCACCCGCGAGATCGTCCGCTGCCTCAAGCGATACGTCGCACGCGAGGTCTACGGCCTGCTGACCAACCCCCAGCCCGTCACCCCCACCGCCGATCTGCGACCCGCCCGCCAGGCCGCAGGGATCACCCTCGCCGTCGCAGCCACCGCGCTCGGCACTCAACCCGCCCGACTCAGCGAGATCGAACGAGGCGTTCGACGACCCTCCGAACTCGAGGACCGCTACCGCACCTGGCTCCACCAACAACAACCCCTTGACGCGGCATAGGAGCATCGTCATGGGAAAACCCATGGGCAAGGGTCCCTCGGAGGTGCCCTCAGACGCGTCTCTGACCAGCGTCGCCGCTGGTCAGAGATGGCAGCCCCAACGGGATTCGAACCCGTGTCTCCACCTTGAGAGGGTGGTGTCCTAGGCCTCTAGACGATGGGGCCAGATCAGTTGTCGAGCTCGGGGGGGAGGACTCGAACCCCCAATGACTGGACCAGAACCAGCAGTGTTGCCAATTACACCACCCCCGAACGGGAGAGACGCAGGTTAGCGGCTGGCCGCGCGGATTCCGAAACCGGAACCCGCCGGCGTCACCCGCCGCCGCCCTCGCGGAGGCGCCCGACCTGGTCGTCGATGCGCACCAGCCGGCGGTAGCCGACGAACCGCCCGACGGAGACGGCCAGGGTCTCCCGGGCCATCGAGCGGAGCTCGCTCCACGCGCTGGTGGGACTGGAGCGGGTGGGTGACAGGTGCGGGGTCATGCCGAGCTCGTCGGCGATCTGGCCGACCCGGTACGAGTGGTAGGGGTCCGACACCAGGATCACCTCGTCGACCCCCTCGTCCTCGAGGATGCGCGCCACGGCGGCGAGCGACTCCCACGAGTTGTGGGCGTCCACCTCGCGTCGGATGTCCTCGTCGGGCACCCCGTTGGCGAGCAGGTAGTTGGCGCCCGCGGAGGCCTCGGTGAAGCGGTCGCCGGGCTGGTTGCCGCCGGTGACGACGATGGTGGGGGCCAGCCCCTCCTCGTAGAGGTCGAGGGCGTGGTCGAGCCGGGCCTCGAACACCGGCGACGGGGTGCCGTCGTACTGGGCGGCGCCGAGCACCACGATGGCCTGGGAGGCGGTGGCGTCGTCCTGTCGGGCGGTCCACCACACCTGGACGAAGGTGACGCCGAGGTAGAGGACCAGCAGCGCGACGACGGCGAGCGCGACCCGCACGGTGACCCGCATCCAGCGCGGGGAGCGGTGCGAGCGTCGGCTCACAGCCGGGCGCGGGCCGCCCGGACGCGCTCGAGGGTGCGCTCGCGCCCGAGCAGCGCGAGCGACTCGAACAGCGGTGGGCCCACGGTGCGGCCGGTGACCGCGACCCGCACGGGTGCCTGGGCCTTGCCCAGCTTCAGGCCCCGGGCCTCACCCAGGGCGAGGAGGCAGGCGTGGAGCGACTCGGCGTCCCAGGCGACGTCGGCGAAGGCGGCCAGGGCGTCGTCGAGCAGGCCGGCGGCGTCGGGCCCCTTGACCATGGCCTTCTCCCACGACGCGTCGTCGATCGGGGCCTGGTCGAGGAACAGCCAGTCCACGTAGCCGGGGACGTCGTCGAGGGTGGTCACCCGCTCCTGCACGAGCGGTGCGATCTCGGCGAACGCGGTGGCGTCGAAGGCGCCGGGCGGCCACGGCCCTTCGGCGAGGACGGGCCCGCAGCGCTCGACGAAGTCGCCGACGGCGAGGCCCCGGATCCACTCGCCGTTGACGTGGTCGAGCTTCTTGCGGTCGAAGAAGGCCGCCGACTTGGTGATGTCCTCGAGCCGGAAGCGCTCGATGATCTCGTCCATCGGTCGGACCTCGACGCCGTCGGGCGGCCCCCAGCCGAGCAGGGCCAGGTAGTTGGCCATGGCCTCGGGGAGGTAGCCCTGGTCGCGGTAGTCCCAGAGGGCCACGTCGTCGCGGCGCTTGGAGAGCTTCTGGCGCTTCTCGTTCACGAGCAGGGGCAGGTGGGCGTACACGGGCAGCACGGTGTGGCCGAGGGCGGCCCGCAGGTGGATCACCTTGGGGGTGGACGAGAGCAGGTCCTCGCCGCGGATCACGTGGGTGATGCCGAGGTCGACGTCGTCGACCGCGTTGGCGATGAGGAACGTGGGTGTCCCGTTGGACCGCCAGATCACCGGGTCCTCGACGTTGGCGTTCTCGAACCGGACGTGGCCCCGGATGACGTCGTCGAACTCGATGGCCCCCTCGTCGGGCACTCGGTAGCGCACGGCGAGGCCGGCGGTGAGCCGGTCGCCGACCACCTCCTGGTCGTCGGCGTCGACCAGATAGGCCCGCCCCTCGGCGAGCAGGCGGGCGGCGGCGTCGCGGTAGAGGTCGAAGCGCTCCGACTGGTGGATGGGGCCCTCGTCCCAGTCGATGCCCAGCCACTCGAGCGACCGCAGGATGCCGTCGATCAGCTCGGGCTTGTTGCGCTCGGTGTCGGTGTCCTCGATGCGCAGGACCATCGTGCCGCCCACCGCCCGCGCGTAGAGCCAGTTGAACAGCGCCGAGCGGGCGCTGCCGACGTGCAGCGAGCCCGTCGGCGCGGGCGCGAAGCGGACACGGGGGGCTCGGGACGTCACCGCACCGAGGCTACCGGTCCGCCCTCCGGCGCCCGCTGCGACCGGCCGCGCTCAGCCCACCCCGGTGACGTCGGCGTAGCGGTGCACGAGCCAGCCGGCGTCGTCGGACCAGCGCCAGTACATGAGGTAGCGACCCTCGTGGGGCTCGTGGTCGCCGGCGCCGGGCGCGGCGGCCTCGAGGGGCGCCTCGACGTCGTCGACGTCGAGGCCGGCCTCGCCGGCGTCGTCGTCGGGCGAGGGGTCGTGGTCCGGGCCCTCGGGGGTGGTCTCGTCCACCGGCGAGTCGTCCACCGGCGAGTCCTCGGCCGGCGAGTCGTCGGCCGGGCCCGCGACGGCGGGGCCGTCGTCCGGCCGGGCGGCGGGAGCGTCCCCACCGTCGGCCGCCCGGCCCGCCGCCGCCTCGCTGCCGGCGATCTCGGGTCGGTCGGGCGCACCGGCGTCGTCGGGGCCCACGGCCGGCGTCACGCCGGGCTCGTCGGCGCCGTCCCCCGGGACCGGGGTCGGGGCGTCGTCGCGGTCGCCGACCGCCGGCGACGACGACGGTGACGACGAGGGGATCGCCCCCTCGGGCGAGGGCACGGGCCGCAGCGTCGGCGGCTTCGGCGTCATGCGCGACACGAAGCGCGCCCGCTCGATGCCCAGGTCGCCGGCCACCCGCACGTCGGCCACGGTGATGGTGAGCTCGTAGTCGAACTGGGCGAACACCGGCCCGAGCCACGCCCGGATGGCGTCGCGGCCCACGATCTCGTCGAGCTCGGGGGTCACCCACACGGCGTCCGGTGCGAACAGCGACAGGTAGCCGTCGAGATCGCCCGACGACACCGTCGCCCACCACCGCGCCCGCTGGCGCTCGAGCTCCTCCCGCCTGCGTTCGGTCACAACCACCCCACTCGTTTGAAGTTCCGGTACAGCAAGTAGCAGACCACGACGATCGTGGCGAGCGCGAGCGGGTAGCCGTACCGCCACTGCAGCTCGGGCATGTGGCGGAAGTTCATGCCGTAGACGCCCGCGAGCGCGGTCGGCACGATCCCGATCGCGGCCCAGGCCGCCATCTTCTTCATGTCCTCGTTCTGGCGGATGCTCACCCTCGTGAGGTTGGCCTCGAGGATGCTCGTGAGCATCTCGTTGAACCCGTTCACCTGCTCGAGGACCCGCACGATGTGGTCGAGCACGTCGCGGAAGTAGTGGCCGATGTCGTCGTGGAGGTAGTCCACCTCGTGCAGCCGGGTGAGCCGCTCGAGCGGCTCCTGGAGCGACGACGTGGCCCGGATCATGCCGAGCACCTCGCGCTTGAGGTAGTAGATGCGCTCGACGGGGTTGTGCCCCGACGGCGAGAAGACCTCCTCCTCGACCTCGCCGATGTCGTCCTCCAGCCCGGCCAGCACGGGGACGTAGCCGTCCACGACGTGGTCCACGACGGCGTGGAGGACGGCCGCGGGGCCGCACGCCAGCTTGTCGGGGTCCGCCTCGAGGCCGTGGCGCACGTCGTTCAGGGGTGCGGCCGCCCCGTGACGGACGGTGACGACGAAGCCCTGGCCGATGAACAGCTGGAGCTCGCCGAACTCGACGGTCTCGGACTCGTCGAGGTAGCGCGCCGTGCGCAACACCATGAAGGCGCTGTCCTCGAAGAACTCGAGCTTGGGGCGCTGGTGGGCCTTGATGGCGTCCTCGACCGCCAGCGGATGGAGGTTGAACTCGTCGCGCACGGCCTCGAACTCGGCCTCGGTGGGCTCGAAGAGCCCGACCCAGAGGAACGTCGTGCGCTCACGCGGCGTGTGGAAGCGCCGGCTGACGTCGAACGGCTCGGGATCGCGAACGCCGTTGCGGTACAGCGCGGCATCAACGATCATGCTCCCAGCCTCTCACGCGCCGATGCCGGCGCCGGTGAGGCCCCGGGCTCGCGATCGAGGGAGCGGAGATGATGGCGACGACACGTCGGTGGTCGGTGGCGCTGGGCATGGTGGCGATGGCGCTCCTGGTGGGCGCCGGCCTCGCGGGGCCGGCCGCGGCGCAGGGCACCGACGACGGCGACGCCCCGCCGTGCACCGACGTGGTCGAGGTCGAGGTGCAGCTCATCGTGCGGGGCGGGCCCCTCGTGGTCGAGTCGTGCACGACCACCGACGCGGTCGTCGTGGGCGACGCCGACGTCCTGGTCGACCGGGACGCGACGGTCGACGGCCCGGTCGTGGTGGTCAACGGCACCGCGGTGATCCGGGGCCTGGTCACCGGCGACGTCGTCGTCCTGCGGGGCCGCGCCGTCATCGAGCGCACGGCCCACGTCGAGGGCGACGTGGTCTCGTCCCAGCAGCCGCGCGTGTCGGACCGGGCCGAGGTCGACGGCTCGACCGAGCGCGTCCAGTTCACCGCCATCCTCAACGGCATCGGCATCGCCGCCCGCATCGCCTGGTGGGTGGCCATCTCGGTGTCCACCCTCGTGGCCGGGCTGATCTTCGCCGGCGCCTTCGGCGGCGTGGCTCGCCGCACCGTGCAGGTGGCCCGCGACGCGGTGGCGCCGGCGATCGGCACCGGGGGCATCGCCGCCCTCGGGGTGCCGCTCGTCAGCGGCCTGTTGCTGTTCACCATCGTGGCCACCCCGCTCGGCCTGGTGGGCCTCGCCTCCATGGCCCCGCTGTACCTGCTGGGCTTCGTGGCCGGCGCCACCGTGCTCGGCCACCTGATCCTGCGCGAGCGCACCGGGCTGGTGTGGGCCTTCCTGCTGGGCTGGCTCATCCTGCGGGTGCTCGGCATCCTGCCGTTCCTCGGCGGCCTGCTCACGTTCGCGGCCACCGTGTACGGCCTCGGGGCCCTGCTCGTGGCGGCCTGGCAGCTCACGCGGGCGGTCGCGCCGGCGCTGGCCGACCCCGGCCCCGCCGCCGACGGCGCCCCGGCGGCACCGGTCGCGGCCGGGACGGCTCCGGCGCCGGCCGACACCTCCTCGGATGCGGCCGCCTCGGACGCGGCTGTCCCGGACGCGGCGCCGGCGGACACCGCCCCCTCGGAGGCAGCGCCGGCCGAAGCATCCTCGGACCCGGCGCCGGCGGACGAGACGCCGGCGGACGAGACGCCGGGGGACGACGGTCCCTCGGCCGAGGACCCGGCCGCCTCGGACCCGGATCCCGCCTGAGGCCCCGGCGCGGGCACCGGGCGGTCGCCGGCGACCGGCCCCTCGACGGGTCGGTGGGCCGGCGCGGCGTCAGTCGTTCAGGCCCAGCGGACCCCGCCAGCCCCCGGCGTAGGCCTCGGCGGCCTGGGTGGGGGTGAGGCGCAGCGTCGCCTCGGGGACCAGGTCGACGATGGCCCGGCGCTCGGCGTAGTGGTGCGCCGCCGAGGCGAACAGCTCGCGGCGCAGGTCCACCAGGGCCGGGTCGGGCGACTCGTCGAGGAAGCCGAAGATCGTGTAGGCCAGGGTCAGGTCGTGGATGACGGGCGCCCGGCCGAAGAGCGAACCCCGCTTGAGGGCGACGCCCACCACGCCGGCCCGCACGTCGGCGAGGTCCTCGCCGGCTTGGAGCACGGGCTCGATCCCCTCGGCCAGCACCAGCACGTAGCCCTGGTCGGGGCCCTGGTTGCCGTAGAAGCGCCCCCGCGGCTGACCCTTGGTGAGGTTGGCCGCGGGGTGGCCCGTCCAGGGGTCGTGCTGCCACGGCGGCGACTCGTACACCCGCTGACCGGGCCGGGCGCTCTTGGGGACGTACTGGGGCGCGGACATCGTCGGCGATCCTAGGCCGAGGCCTTGAGCAGGCCGAAGATGACCGAGTCGGCCAGCGCCTGCCAGGACGCCTCGATGACGTTCTCGGAGACGCCGATGGTCGACCAGGCGCGGTCGCCGTCGGTGGAGTCGATCAGCACGCGGGTGACCGCCCCGGTGCCCTTGCCCGTGTCGAGCACGCGCACCTTGAAGTCGGTGAGGTGCATCGAGCCGAGCGCGGGGAACGCCGGGCCGATGGCCTTGCGCAGGGCCTGGTCGAGCGCGTTGACCGGCCCGTTGCCCTCGGCGGTCTCGATCACCCGCTGCCCGTCGAAGCGCACCTTGACGGTGGCCTCGGTGACCACCTCGGCACCGGACCGACCGGTGCTGCGCTCGGAGGGGGCCCGGTGCTCGACCGCCACCCGGAACGACTCCAGCTCGAAGAAGGGCTGCTCCCACCCGGTGGCGTCGCGCATCAACAGCTCGAGCGAGCCGTCGGCGGCCTCGAAGTGGAACCCCTCGTGCTCGAGGGTCTTGAGCCGCTCGACCACCTCGCCCAGCTCGCGGCCGTCGAGCTCGAGGCCGATCTCGCGCGCCTTCAGCTCGAGCGTGGACTTCCCGGCCAGCTCGGACACCACGAAGCGGGTGCCGTTGCCCACGAGGTCGGGGTCGACGTGCTCGTAGGCGTCGGACCGTCGGGCGATGGCGCTGACGTGCAGGCCCGCCTTGTGGGCGAACGCCGAGGCGCCCACGTAGGGCTGCTGCGGGTCGGGGGAGATGTTGACCAGCTCGGCGACGTGGTGCGACACGGTGGTCAGCCGCTCGAGGCGGTCCGCGGGGATGGTGTCGACGCCCATCTTCAGCGTGAGGTTGGGGATGATCGTGGTGAGGTTGCAGTTGCCGGTGCGCTCGCCGTAGCCGTTCATGGTCCCCTGCACCTGGGTGGCGCCGCCCCGCACGCCGGCCAGGGCGTTGGCCACGCCGCACCCGGTGTCGTCGTGGAGGTGCACGCCCACGGGTGTGTCCAGGTGGGCGACCACGTCGCCCACGATCTGCTCCACCTCGAAGGGCAGGGAGCCGCCGTTGGTGTCGCACAGCACGACGCTCTCCGTGCCCGCCATCGCCGCGGCCTCGACCACCCGCAGGCTGAACTCGGGGTTGTGCTTGTAGCCGTCGAAGAAGTGCTCGGCGTCGAAGAACACGCGCAGGCCGGCGTTGACCAGGAACTCGACCGAGTCGGCCACCATCGCCACGCCCTCGTCGAGGGTGGTGCGCAGCGCCTCGGTGACGTGGTAGTCCCAGCACTTCCCCACGATGCAGACCGCCGAGGTGTTGGCCTTGACCAGGTTGGCCAGCGTGGGGTCGTCGTCGACCCGGCCCTTCACCCGGCGGGTCGACCCGAAGGCCACCAGCGTGGAGAAGTCGAGGTCCAGCTCGCTCGGGGCCCGGGCGAAGAACTCGTCGTCTTTGGGGTTGGCCCCGGGCCAGCCCCCCTCGATGAAGTGCACGCCCAGGTAGTCGAGCTGCTCGGCGATGCGCAGCTTGTCGTCGACGGTCAGCGAGATGCCCTCGAGCTGGCTGCCGTCGCGCAGGGTCGTGTCGTACACG
>JACJWK010000031.1 GCA_020637195.1 Microthrixaceae bacterium | reverse complement strand
CGTCCGCGAGCACGCCGCCCGGGCGGGCGCGCGCTGAGCGGCCCGCCGCCGGCGCTCAGTCGTCGAGCTGGGCGGCGAGCGCCTCGACCGACTCGATGAACTCCTCGACCATCCCGTAGACCACCTGGCGCGAGGTGGTGGGCGTGTTCATGGCGCCCACGATCTGGCCCACGAAGTAGTTGGCCAGCTTCTCCGCGCCGGGGTGGCGCTCCGCCGCCCGGTTGATGCGGTACTGCGCCTGGGCGGTGAGGATGGGCTGGAGGGGCATGCCCAGCGGGTCGGGCGTGTCGTCGCGCTCCCACTCGTCGGTCCAGGAGGAGCGCAGCATCCGGGCGTGCTTGCCGGTGAGCGACCGGGACCGGAGGGTGTCGGCCGACGTGGCCGCCAGCATCTTCTGCTTCACGACCGGGTGGGTCTCGGCCTCGGCGGTGGTGAGCCACACCGAGCCGCACCAGACGCCCTGGGCGCCGAGGGCCATGGCCGCGGCCATCTGGCGCCCCCGGCCGATCCCGCCGGCGCCCAGCACGGGCACCGGGGCCACCGCGTCGACCACCTCGGGGATGAGGACCATCGAGCCGATCTCGCCCGTGTGGCCCCCCGCCTCGGAGCCCTGGGCGACGATGACATCGACGCCGGCGGCGACGTGGCGCTCGGCGTGCACGGCCCGGCCGGCCAGCGCGGCCACGACCCGGCCGGCCCCCTTGACCTGCTCGATCATCTCGGGCGGCGGTGGGCCGAGGGCGTTCGCCACCAGCGCGGTGCGGTGGGCCAGGGCGATCTCGAGCTGTGGCCCGGCCCGGTTGGCCGAGAACGGCGCGGCGGCGTCGTTGGTCTGCCACCCGGCCCGGCCCGGGCCCTCGTCGTCGGCGGGCAGCGGCGGCACCTCGTAGCGGGCGAGGATGTCCTCGACGAAGGCGGCGTGCTCGGCGGGGATGAGCGAGACGATGTCGTCGAGGGTGAACCCGCCCTGGTCGTCACCGGCGTAGCGGGCGGGGATGATGAGGTCGACGCCGTAGGGGCGGTCGCCCACCTGCTCCTCGATCCAGTCGAGGTCGATCTCGAGGGCCTCGGGGGTGTGGGCCACCGCGCCGAGCACGCCCAGGCCGCCGGCCCGGGACACCTCGGCCACCACGTCGCGGCAGTGGCTGAAGGCCAGGATGGGGACGTCGATGCCGAGCAGGTCGGTGACGGCGTTGCGCATGCGCGCAGGCTACGCGGTGCCCGCGGGCGGGCCGGCCCGCCGTTCGGGCAGCGGGCCGCCGTCCCGACCGGGTCAGGCGCCGGGGCCGTCGAACCGGGTGACGACCTCGACGTGGCCGGTGTGGCCGAACTGGTCGACGACCACCGACTCGACGTGGCGGTACCCCGCCTCAGACAGCGCCGCCGCGTCGCGGCCGAGGGAGCCGGCGTCGCAGCTGACCAGGACCACGCGGGCCGCGCCCGTGCGGGCCACCACCTCGGCGCCCCGCCGGCCGAGGCCCCGCCGGGCGGGGTCGGCCACGACGACGGCGGCGGCCGATGGCCGCCATCGCTCGACGGGCTGGGTCAGGACGCGGGCGCCGCCGGGGTGGTCGGCCAGGTTGACCCGGGCGTCGGCCGCGGCGGACTTGGAGCGCTCGACCAGCACCACGGGCCGGTCGCCGGCGCTCGTGGCCGCGAACAGGCCGATGCCGCCATAGAGGTCGACGAAGGGGCCGTCGGGGGCGGTCGCCACCTGGTCGCGGGCCACGGCCACGAGGGCCTCGGCCCCCGCGGTGCTGGGCTGGAGGAACGAGCGGGCCGAGACCCGGAAGGTGGTGCCGGCGATCGACGTGTGGAGCCACGCCCGGCGCCCGGCGTCGAGGTCGTCCCCGCCGACCACGGTGACGTCGTCGGGGGCGGTGACGCCGGCGGCGGTGGGCTCGGCCAGCACCATGCGCCCGGCCACCGACCCGTCGCCCGCGACGGCCACCCGCAGGGTGAGCTCGGTGGCGGCACCGGGGTCGACCACGCCGGGCTCGAGCAGCGCGGCCAGGGCGGGGTGGGCGACCAGGCAGTCGTCGACGGCCACCACGTCGTGGCTGGCGCTCGCCCGCAGCCCGAGGCCGTCGTCCGCGGCCGCCACCCGCAGGGTCGTCCGCCAGCGCTCGGCGGCGAGGGCGGGGCGGACCGGACCTCAGGGTCGGCAGGCCGGCCGATGCAGGTGGCGCGTCGCGCACCATCTCGGCGCGCAGCTCGGGCTGGCGCCCACCGTGATGTGCTGCCAGTCGCAGCCGCCGCACCCCGGGCGACGTGCGGCGCGGCAGCGCCACGCGTCCGGCGACGGCTCGTGCACCTCACCACCCGGCCGTGCACCGCCCCGGCGGACCTCGGTGGCCACTGCCGCCTTCACCCAGGAGGCGCCGGCGACCAGCACGATGCGGCCCGTCGCCCGCCCGGCTGAGCGCCAGTCCCCCGGCACCATGCGCTCGGCGCCGACCTGCCATCACCCGTCAGCCGTCGGCGGATCCCACCTGCTCCACCGCCCCGACACGGTAGGCAAGGCCCGCCAGGCGGCAGCGCAAACCGCAGGCCGACCGCCCCAGGTGCCCCGCCGCGCGTCGTCCCGGCTGATCCGCCATGCGTCGTCGCCGACAGCACGGGTGCCAGAAGCGGCGGGGGCACGGCGGGCGGCGCGGAGCGGTGGCGCGAGCCAGGCGAGGCGCCCGGCGGGACCAGCGGGGCGGTGGCAGAGGGTGCGGACCGATGGCTGATGGCCGGCACCGCTCGACGGCGGTCGGCGGGGCGGACGCGGGCCGCACCGGGGATCGACCCCACGGCCCTGGTCAGCACCTGAGCGGGACCGTCTTCCCAGTCAGCGACGACAGGAGGCGGGCTGCGCCTCAGGCCGTCGGTGGGGCCTCGGCTCGGCGTCATGAGAGGACAGCGGCCCCGTGCACGTCGCCAGCAGGTCCACCCGACGACCTGTTGACCCGTGCTCGGTCTGATCGACAGGTGCGGGACCCGGGCTGCACCACGGTGCACGTGCAGGCCGCCACAGGACGGGTCTGGCGCGGATCGAGGCGGTCATCGTCAGTGGTCGACGATCCCGACGTGCGCCCTGGCGCATCCGCGACGTCACGGGGATCGGCGGCCGAGCGCAGCGGGCGGCAGGGGAGCGCGGCGGTGGGGCTGCTTCCGCTAGCCGAGCCGTACCCTCAGGCATCCTGTGCGCGCGGACGGGGGGTCGTGTTCTCCAACGGGCCGCCCGCGTCCTCGAGTGCAACCGCCCGCCGCTGGGCGGGGCTGTTCGAGCCGTCTACGCCGAGACCGCGCGAGGTGGTACGGCCCGCGTGCTGGGCGACGAAGTCGCAGAGCGACGTTCCGATGCAGGGCGGCGGGACGCACGTTACGCCCGCTTCGTGCGCTGGCCAGTGCCCCCGGGACGCAGGCGGCCGGCGCTCGCGGGCCGGCTGGTTGGTGGCGCTGGACGACGTGACGGACCGGCGCCGGCTGGAGTCCCAACTGGCGCATCGCGCCACCCACGACCCGCTGACCGAGCTGCCCAACCGGGCCCTGCTCGAGGACCGCCTCGCCCAGGCGGCCGCGCGGCTCGGCCGCACCGGCGAGGAGGTGGCGGTGCTGTTCTGCGACCTCGACGACTTCAAGGAGGTCAACGACCGCTTCGGCCACGTCGTGGGCGACGAGGTGCTGGTGGAGGTGGGCCGGCGGATCGGATCGGTCCTGCGCCCGGCCGACACCGTGGCCCGCTACGGCGGCGACGAGTTCGTGGTCGTGTGCGAGGGCACGGGGGCCGAGGCCGCCGCGGAGGTGGCGCAGCGGATCACGGCGGCGCTGGCCGAGCCGTTCGCCGGCGCCGGCGGTGGGCGGCTCGAGGCCGGGCTGCGGGTGTCGGTCGGTGTGGCCGCGTCCGACGATCCCGCCGTCGACCCCGGGGACCTGCTGTTGCGGGCCGACCAGGACATGTACCGCGTCAAGCAGGCGGGCGACGGCGCGTCGTCCTGACCCCGCGCCGATCCCGCCCCGACCGTGGCCGGCAACGGCGACGGCCCGCCACCCGGGGGGAGTGGCGGGCCGTCGAGCCGGCCCGGCGCCGAGGGGGGAGGGGCGCCGGACGGGATCCAGGTGCGGGCGTCAGCCGTAGAAGCGGCTCCCGCAGTGGGGCCACTGGCCGAGCCCGGCTCGGTCCTTCAAGAGGTTGGCCCGGCGGATCTGCTCGATCCGGCTGTGCTGGTGCGGGTAGCCGGTGCCACCCACGGAGCGCCAGGTCGACAGGCTGAACTGGAGGCCGCCGTAGAAGCCGTTGCCGGTGCTGAGGTGCCAGTTGCCGCCCGACTCGCACTGCGCGACCCGGTCCCAGTTGGCCTGGTTGGGCACGGCGGCGTTCACCGCGTTGAGGTAGACGGCCAGCAGGTACTGGCGGATCTGGTTGGCCACCACCGCGTTGAGGTAGCGGGCCAGGGTGCGGGCCTCGGCCAGCGTGATCTTCTTCACGTGGCTGTTGTTCCAGGCCTGCTTCACCTCACGGGCCGTGTACACGTACGTGGCCTCGGAGAGGTTGCGGGGGCCGCGGGGTCGGGTGGCCCGGGCCTGGGCCGCGGCGGCCACCGCCGGCGGGAGCGTGGGCTCGACCGCCTGGGCGTCCGGCGCGGCCGCACCGTCGGTGCTGCTGGCGGGGTCGACCGGCGTGACGTTCGTGGGGGCGGGGACCGTCGTCGTGGTGGGGTCACCCGGGGCGACGGTGGTCGAGGTGGTGGACGTCGGGTCCGGGTCGGGCGCCGCCGGAGAGGTCTGGGCGCCGGCGACGGCGGGGGCCACCAGCGTGGCGGCCAGGGTGGCCACGAGGGCCACGAAGCAGCGCCACGACGGTGGCGGCGCTGCGGCGCATCAACGCTTCGGAGTCTTCTTCGGTCGGCTGCTGCGGCACCTTGGGGGTGCTCCTTCGTCGGGGAAGCGCTCCGGTGGGCCGGGCCGCCGCCGGTCCCCTCGTGCGCTGCGCGCGTCGGAGGGAGAGCGGAGGTGGGGAGGCGTACCGGGTGCTGCGGTGGCCCTGGCCGGCGCCCTCCACGGGGCACCCGTCACCGGACGCGCGCCGAAGCGCGCTCTGGTTCGTTGGTGTCATCTTCGCAACGACCGTTGCGAAACCGCAACATACAGCCGTGTGACTTGTGCCACTCTCCGCGAGCGCAGCGCAAACTCTCACGCGCTGGCGCTGCGCGGCAGTGATGAGCACGGCGACGGCCGGGCCGGGGCCGTGTAGAGTCGGCCCTCGCAGTTCGGGAGAGGTGCCGGAGTCTGGCTGATCGGGCTTCCCTGCTAAGGAAGTGTGCCTACGGGTACCGTGGGTTCGAATCCCACCCTCTCCGCTCCACCTGCTCGGTCGCGGTCACCGCAGCCATGCGACGGGTCCGGTGCGACGGCTTCGGTGCGACGGGTTCGACGTCGCAATCGGGGCGGTGGGGGCCCGTTCGGGGGCGGCTCGGCCCGGTCAGTCGGCCTCGTCGCCGGGGAGCGGCTCGGGGATGGTCTCGGCCGTCGAGTCCTCGTCGTGCAGGCTGGGTCGCGCCTCCTCGCCGGCGAGCCGGTCGTAGCCGGTGCCGCCGGTGCCCTGGCCTCGGGAGGTCGTGAGCGCCGACCAGTCCTCGGGATCGTCGGGTGTCTGCTGGTCGCGGTCCTTGGGCATGGAAGAAGAGGCCCTACCCACGGCGCCGCCGCTCCATGAGCGCCCTGCGGCCGCTTCGGGCGCCGCTCTCGGCCGGAGACGCCGGTCATCGGTCGGTGTCCGCGGCCGGGTCGGCCCGGCGCTCACCCCACCGGATCCGCTCGCCCTGCGTGGCGGCCCGAGCGTGCGCCTGCTCCCCGCCGCGGCCGGCGGTGCGCTCGTCGAGCGCCGCCAGGACGTCGCCTCGCCCGTAGACGACGAGGAGGTCGCCCGCCTCGACGGGGGTGTCCCGATCGGGGGCGCCGAGGTACACCCCGGAGCGGCGGGCGACGCCCAGGACCACGATGCCCTCGTCTTTCAGCCTCGCCTCGCCGAGGCGCTTCCCTGCGATCCAGTCCTGCTCGCAGACGGCGAGCTCCTGCACGACGTGGTCGCCGGCGATCTCGAGCAGCGTGGCCCGGTCGCGAGCCGGCAGGGCGGTGAACCTGGCGATGGCGCGCTGGGCCAGACGGGTCATGGCCCGATCGAACCGGGACGACCGGGAGACGACGTAGATGGCGGTGAGACCGCCGATGAGCAGGAGGAGCCGCTGGACGCCGGGGCCACCGCCCTCGGCGCCGATGAAGGTCCGCAGGACCCCGGCGACGACGGTCACGAGGCCCACGTTGCCGAGCAGCATCAGGGTCATCACGACCCGACGGCGAACCGGGTGGTTGACCACCAGCTCGGACTCGCCCGTGGTGAACCCCACGCCGGTGAGTGCCGACCGGGCCTGGAAGCGCGCCGACGTCCGGGTCATGCCGCTCGCCGTCAACGCGACCGATGCCACCCTCGTCACGATCAACGAGAGGAGCGCGACGACGAGCACGAGGGCGATCGCGTACATCGCCCTCCTCCTACCCCCAAGGAATCCGCGGTCGACGATCCCGCGGTCGACGATCCCGCGGTCGACGATCCGTTGAGATGGGGATGCACGGAGATGGTCCGAGATGTCATCCTTCCTACTGATCGGCTACGATGGCCGGGTGAGCCCGGTCAGCCGACGGTCCATCTCCCTGCCCGAGGACGTCGACGCCGCGGTCGAGGCCGCCGCGGTGGCGGCCGGTCTGAGCGTGAGCGCCTGGCTCGCCCGCGTGGTCGAGCACCACTTCCGTCTCCGGCGGGGCCTGGCCGGCATCGCCGAGTGGGAGGCCGAGCACGGCGCGTTCACCGACGAGGAGCTCGAGGACGGCCGGGCCTGGGCGACGCGCGTCCTGAGCGGTGAGCCGCCGGGGCCGATCACCCGTCGAAGCGCCTGATGTCGGGCGTCACCTACGACACCGGCGCCCTGCTCGCGGCCGAGCGCGACGACCGGGCGCTCTGGGTCCGCCACCGGTCGTTGTTGGAGGCGGGGCACCTGCCCGTCGTTCCGGCGCCGGTCGTCGCCCAGGCGTGGCGGGGCGGGGGGCCGCGCCAGGCGAGCCTCGCCCGGCTCCTCCGGGGTTGTCGGGTCGAGCCCCTGGACGAGCGCCGGGCGCGCGCCGTCGGCGCCCTGATCGCGGCCTCGGGCCACGACGACGTCGTCGACGTGGCGGTGGTCGAGGGGGCGGCCCGTCGCCGCGACCTCGTCTGGACCTCGGACCCCCGGGACCTCGGCCGCGTCGCCGCCGCGGCCGACGGCGACGTCTCGATCGAGGTCGTCTGACCGCTCGCGCCGCGGGTCCTGTCACACCCCCTGGCCATGATGGCGTCGATGAGGGATCTCGCCGCCCGCCCCACTAGCATGGCCAGCTCAACTGAACCCTGCCCCGGACCGTCCGGGGCCCCGAGCCTCCGTGGCCGGGTCCAGAGGGAGGAGTGCTGCTCGTGACGCGAGCGTACGAACTGATGGTCATCTACCAGGCCGACCTCGACGAGGCGGCGGTCGCCGCCGAGCTCAAGAAGGTCGCCGCCACGGTCGAGGCCGGCGGGGGCACCGTCGCCACCACCGACGTGTGGGGCCTGCGCCGGTTCGCCTACGAGATCAACCACAAGAACGAGGGCGTCTACGTCGTCCTCGAGCTCGTCACCGAGGCCCCCAACCTCGACGACCTCGACCGCCAACTGCGGCTCGCGGACGAGGTGGTCCGCCACAAGATCCTGCGCCTGCCCGAGCGCGAGGCCACCCGCCGTGGCCTGCTGGGCGACGCACCGGCGACGGCCGAGCCGGCCGCCGCCGAGGCCGGATAAGGAGCACTCCCATGGCACCAGGCAACACCGTCAACATCGTGGGCAACGCCACCCGCGACCCCGAGCTGCGCTTCACGCCCTCGGGCCAGGCCGTCGCCAACTTCGGCGTGGCCGTCAACCGGCGCTGGCAGAACCGCCAGACCCAGGAGTGGGAGGAGGCGGTCAGCTTCTTCGACATCACCTGCTGGGGTCAGCTCGCCGAGAACGTGGCCGAGTCCATCCAGAAGGGCACGCGCGTGGTGGTCGACGGCCGCCTCGACCAGCGCTCCTGGGAGACCGAGCAGGGCGACAAGCGCTCCAAGGTCGAGATCGTGGCCGACGAGGTGGCCCCCAGCCTGCGCTGGGCCACCGCCCAGGTCACCAAGAACGAGCGCCGCGAGGGCGGCGACGGGGGCTTCGGAGGCGGTGGGGGCGGCAGCAGCCGGCCCATCCCCAACCAGCCGCCTGCAGGCTACGACGACGAGGAGCCGTTCTAGACCATGGCCAAGAAGCGTGAGCAGCGCGGGAAGAACAAGGACAACGCCCGCCGCAGCAAGAAGAAGGTGTCCCTGCTCTCCCAGGAGCAGGTCGAGTACGTCGACTACAAGGACGTGAACCTGCTGCGCCGGTTCATGTCCGACCGGGCCAAGATCCGGGCGCGCCGCGTCACCGGCAACGACGCCCAGCAACAGCGCGAGGTGGCCCGGGCCATCAAGAACGCCCGCGAGATGGCGCTGCTGCCCTACACCAACCGCGTCACCACCCAGCGTGGCGGCGGGCGCGGCGACCGCGAGCGCGGTGGCGGCGGCCGGCCCGACGGGCCACCGCCCCGTCCCACCGGCGACACGCCGCCGCCTCCCGTGGGCGGCGTCGCCGCCGATGCCGACACCGACGCCGCGACCGGCGCCGACGGCGGTGCCGTGGCCGTCGCCGAGGCGGAGGGCACCCAGGAGGAGCAGTCGTGAAGCTGATCCTGAGCGCCGACGTCGACGGCCTCGGCCACCGGGGCGACATCGTGGACGTGGCCGACGGCTACGGCCGCAACTTCCTCGTCCCCAAGGGCCTGGCCATGAAGGCCACGAAGGGCGCCGAGGCCCAGGCCTCGGCCATGCGCCGGGCCCGCGACACCAAGGACGCGGTCGACCGAGAGGCCGCCGAGGAGGTGGCCAAGACCCTCGTGGCCGCCACCATCACCATCACCGCCAAGGCCGGGGCCGAGGGCAAGCTGTTCGGCTCGGTGGCCGCCGGCGACATCGTGGCCGCCGTGCGCGACCAGAGCGGCGTCGAGCTCGACCGGCGCCAGCTCCAGCTCGACGAGCACATCAAGGACCTGGGCACCCACCAGGTGTTCGCCAAGCTGCACGCCGACGTGGCCTTCCCCCTGACCATCGAGGTCGTCCCCGCGTGACCCGGGGCGGCCGCCCCTGGCCGCCCCCTCCCGGAGCTCGTGGTCGTCCACAGGCTCGGTCGCGCCTGTCCACAGGAATCCCCCAGGCTGGGCATCTACCACCCCACAGGCGGGATGGGGGAGGGTAGGACGATGTCGCAGTCCACCGACGACGCCCCGCCGCGCGCCACCCTCACCGAGCGTCCGCCGGGCACCGGGCGCGGCCCCGCCCAGGCCCTGCGGGTGCCGCCCCACAACCTGGCGGCCGAGGAGTCGCTCCTCGGGGCGATGCTGCTGTCCAAGGACGCCATCGCCACGGCCGTCGAGCTGGTCGACGCCGACGACTTCTACAAGCCCGCCCACGGTCACATCTTCGAGGCCGTCGCCTCGCTGTTCAGCGCCGGCGAGCCCGTCGACCCCGTCACCGTCGCCGAGGAGCTGAACCGGGCCGACCTGCTCGAAGGGGTGGGCGGCCCCGCCACGCTGGTCAGCCTCCAGGCCAACACCCCGGCCACCTCCAACGCCGCCCGCTACGCCAAGATCGTCGAGGAGCACGCGCTGCTGCGCCGCCTCATCCGGGTGGCCAACGACATCGCCGAGCTCGGCTACGAGCTGCCCGAAGACGTCACCAAGGCGGTCGACCTCGCCGAGTCCATGGTGTTCCAGGTGGCCGAGCGTCGGGTCACCGACAGCATCGCCCCCATCCGCGACCTGCTCGGCGGCACCCTCGACCGCCTCGAGCAGCTCTACGAGCGGGGCGACGCCCTCACCGGCGTGCCCACCGGCTACCTCGACCTCGACGCGCTGCTCTCGGGTCTCCAACCCAGCGCCCTCGTCGTCGTGGGGGCCCGACCGTCGGCGGGCAAGACCGCCTTCGCCCTCGGCATCGCCAGCAACGTCGCCCTCCACGCCGAGCGTCCCGTCCTGTTCTTCTCGCTCGAGATGAGCCACCTCGAGCTCACCCAGCGCATCATCTGCTCCGAGGCCCGCGTGGACTCCACCCGCATGCGCAACGGTCGCCTCAACGAGTCGGACTGGACCAAGATCAACTCGGCCATCGGCCGCCTCGCCGAGGCCCAGCTGTGGATCGACGACAACCCCCAGCTCACGGTCATGGAGATCCGGGCCAAGGCCCGCCGCCTGAAGAGCCGGGTCGGCGACCTCGGCCTCATCGTGGTCGACTACCTCCAGCTGATGACCGGGCGCTCCAACGCCGAGAACCGCCAGGTCGAGGTGTCGGAGATCTCCCGCGGCCTGAAGATCCTCGCCCGCGAGCTGGAGTGCCCGGTGATCGCGCTCAGCCAGCTGTCCCGCAGCCTCGAGATGCGGGCCGACAAGCGCCCCATGCTCGCCGACCTGCGCGAGTCGGGCTGCCTCACCGCCGACACCCACATCGCCGCCATCGACCCCGACACCGGTGGCACCCGGCGGGTCACCCTCGGGGCGCTGCTCGCCGCCGGCGAGCGCGACGTGGCGGTGTGGACCCTCGACGAGCACCTCCGCTTCGTCCCCGGGGTGATGACCCACGTGTTCGCCAGCGGCATCAAGGCCACCTTCGAGCTGCGCCTCGCCTCGGGCCGGGTCGTCACCGCCAGCGCCAACCACCCCTTCCTCACCGTCGACGGGTGGGTGCCCCTCGCCGACCTCGGCGTCGGCGACCGCCTGGCGGTGCGTCCCACCGGCCCCGACGACCCCACCTCGAAGACCGTGCCCGCCGAGGTCGTCACCCACCTCGAGAAGGCCGCCGGCGACCGGGGGCTCAGCGCCGCGGGCCTGCTCGCCGACGCCGGCGCCGACGGGGGCCGGGCCGGGATCGGGCGCCGGGCGCTGCGCCAGGTGGGCGACGCGGTGGGCGACCCCTGGCTGCGCGACCTCGCCGACGCCGACGTGCTCTGGGACACCGTCGCCGAGATCGTGCCCCTCGGCGAGAAGCCCGTCTACGACGCCACCGTCGTCGGCACCCACAACTTCGTGGCCAACGGCATCGTGGTGCACAACTCGATCGAGCAGGACTCCGACGTGGTCATGTTCATCTACCGCGACGAGATCTACAACGAGGAGTCGCCCGACCGCGGCACCGCCGAGATCATCGTGGCCAAGCACCGCAACGGCCCCACCGACAAGGTCCGCCTCGCCTTCCTCGGCCACCACACGCGCTTTGAGAACATGGCCAGAGGCGGCTGAACCCCGGCCACCACGCCCGCCGTTGCGAGAACCCGCCCTTTGAGAACCTGGCCCGGGGCGGCTGAGGTCGCGCTCCGGGCCGGTCACCCGCGGCTAGCGTGCGGCTCCGCCGACGGCGAGGAGAGGTGGACGGGCATGGCGATCTCACGACGCGAGTTCCTGGCGGGCACCATGGGCGCCGCGGCGGTCACGTCGCTGGCGCTCGCCGGCTGCGGGTCGTCGGACCCGGGCGCCGAGGACCAGGGCGGTCCCGCCCTGCCGAACCCCGAGGACGCCCCCTTCGACACCGTCGTGGTCCTCATGATGGAGAACCGGTCCTTCGACCACATGGTCGGGTGGCTCCCCGGCGCCAACGGCCGCCAGGAGGGCCTCAGCTACGTCGACCAGAAGGGCCACCGCCACGACACGTACAAGCTGGCCCCCGACTGGCAGGGCTGCGACCTCCAGGACCCGAACCACACCTGGCCGGCGATGGCCACCCACTTCGCCGACGGCACGTGTGACGGGTTCCTCAAGACCCAGCCCGACGGCGACCTGTTCCCCATCGGCTACTACCGGGCCGAGGACCTGCCCATCCTCGCCGCCCTCATGCAGGGCTACACCGCCTTCGACGACTACTACGCGTCGATGCTCGGCCCCACGTGGCCCAACCGGCTGTACCAGCTGTGCGCCACCACCGACCTGTCCGAGACGGGGATCTTCCCCGCGCCCGGCCAGCCCCGGCCCGTCACCCTCGACACCGCCATCTTCGACCGGGTGACCGACGCCGGCCTGACCGCCGCCTACTACTACTTCGGCGAGCCCATGACCGGGCTGTTCGCCAGCGAGAAGTACGACGACATCTCGCACCGCATCGAGAAGTTCTACGCCGACGCCGAGCGGGGCGAGCTGGCCAACGTGGTGTTCGTCGACCCCGACTACACCGCGCACGCCGAGTTCAACGGCACCTCCAACGACTACCACCCGTACGGCAGCGTCCAGGTGGCCGAGGCGTTCGTGGCCAAGGTGCACGACGCCCTGGCCAACAGCCCCCAGTGGGACAAGATGGTCTTCGTCCTCAACTTCGACGAGAGCGGCGGCTTCTTCGACCACGTGGCGCCGCCCCGCGTCGAGGACCACACCGTGCTCCCCGGGCCGGGCCCCAACCCCGACCTGAAGCGCCTCGGGTTCCGGGTCCCCGCCGTGGCCATGGGTCCGTTCGCCCCGCAGCGCCTCGACCAGAGCGGCCCCTACGAGCACTGCTCGATCCTCAAGATGATCGAGTGGCGCTGGGGCCTCGAGCCGATGACGGTGCGGGACCGCAACGCCAAGAACCTCGCCGACGCCCTCGACTTCAGCGCGCGGCGCGACCCCATCACGCTGCCGGACTTCGACCCCGATCCCGCCGAGGTGTGCCGCAACCCGAACCACCTCCCCTGAGCGACACGCCCCCGTCGGGCGGGCACGCGACGATGGTGCGGTGAGCGAGGGCGACGGCGACGGCGGCGTCGATCCCGACGTCGAGCACGAGGTGTGGCGCCAGCTGCTGTTCTGGGCCGGGCTCGCCGCGCTCGTCGCCGCCGTGGCGGTGCTCGTCGTCCACACCCGGCTGCTGGTGGTGCCGGCGGTGGCCTCGCTCGCGCTCCTGGCGGGCCTGGTGCTGCTGGTGCGCCCCGGGCCGGTCGGCCCCGTCGTCCTCGGGGTGGCTGCTCCGCTGCTCGTCGTGGCCGACGCCCCCGCGCTCGTCGACGACCTGGCCCACCCCGACACGTTCGCCACGTTCTTCCCCGCGGCGGTCGCCGTGGTCGCCGGGATCGTCGGCGCGGTCGGGCTCGTCGGCTTCCTGCGTCGCTGGCCCGTCCGGGCGGCGGGCCTCACCGGCGTGCTCTCGGCCGCCGTGGTGCTGGTCGCGCTCGCCGTCGGCCTCGTGGCCACCGTCGGCGCCGGGTCCGACGTGCCCCGCCAAGGCGACCTGGCGGTCACGGTGGCCGACGGGGCGTGGGTGCCGGACCGGCTGACCGCCCTGGCGTCGGGCGACGTGGCGGTCTACGTCACCAACGACGACCTGCGCCGGCACACGTTCACGATCGACGAGCTGGGCGTCGACCTCGAGGTGCCCGCCGGCGTGTCCCGGCGGGTGGCCTTCACCGCCCGCCCCGGCACCTACGAGCTTCGCTCCACGGTCCGGGCCGACGACCTCACCGGCACCCTCGTCGTGCCCTGAGGCGCCCGCGTCCGGCCGAGGGGGTCACCCGGGCGACGGCGGGACGAGCGCCCGCCCGCGCTCGGCGGGGGACGCGTCGAGCAGCTCCAGGCGATCCACCACGGCGTCCACCTCGACCCGGTGGCCCAGGAGCAGCTCGCCGCCGCGCCGCCGAGGGGGAGGTCAGGGGGAGGTCAGGGCGCCACCGGGGGCACCGGCGGCAGGGTGAAGCCCGGGTAGTGCGCCCACGCCGCCGGGTTCACCGAGCACACCGCGGCCAGGGCCTCGTCGGGCGGGGGCGGCTCGCGCCGCAGGCCGAGCGCCGCGGCCCGGGCGCCCCGGGCGACGCTGGCCGCCACCTCGGGGGCGTCGGCCGCGTGGGCGGCCAGGCGGGCGGCGGCGGACGGCTCGCCGATGGTGGTGTCGCGTTCGTACCCGTGCTCGCGCAGCGTCCACGCCGCCGTGCGCTCGATGCTGCGCACCCACGCCGCCGACAGGCCGGTCGGGCGGGGGGCGGCGCCGGGGGTTCCGACCGGCCGGGCCGCGTCCGAGAACCAGGGGAACGGGGGCAGGTCGTCGCCGCCACCGTGCGCGGGGTGGTCGAGCACCGCCGGGTCCCAGTCCTCGCCGAGGAAGGCCAGCACCCGCCGCAGGGCGGGCTCGGGATCGGCGACCAGGTCCTCGAGCCGCACGGTGCACACGTCGCCCCCCGAGGCGGCGAAGCGGCCCACCGCCTTCACCTGCTGGGCGGCGAAGAACGCGTTGAGGCCGTGGCTGGACGTGGCCCAGGGCATGCGGGCCAGCGACGCCACCACCGCCCGGGGGTCGCGCACGACGTGGACGATCCGGGCCCCCGGGTGCTCGGCTGCGATGGCGTCGAGGTGCTGGGCGTGCGCGGGGGTCTTGTCGCCGAACCGGACCTTGCCCCGCGCTTCGGCCGCGGCGCCCAGGACGGCCCGCACGGCATCGGCCCGGGTCGCGTCGCCCGCCCCGTCGAGGCGGTCGGTGACCGCCGAGCGGGGCACGCCGAGGAACGCGAACGAGAACGAGCGCGCGTACCGGTCGAACCAGGCCCGCCCGTCGCCGGCGAGGGCGCCGCCGCGGGGATCGAGGTAGCACGAGGCCTCGTGGGTGAGGTGGAGGGCGGGGTGGGCGTTGAGCACCGCCCGCAGCAGCGAGGTGCCCGACCGCCCGCTCCCCACCACGAACACTGGAGCCGCCGACGTCACCCGCCGATGCCTAGCAGGTGCCCGCCGTGCCCGCAGCCGCTTCGACCCGGCCCCGGCCGCCGTGTCACACTGGGACGACGTGGGGGGCACGGGGACGCGGATCTCGCAGCACGCCCCCGGTGGACACCTGGCGGCGGCGCGGCCGGGGCGGCGGAGGTGACGGGTGAACACCGTTCAGGAGCGCTAGCGTGATGCGCTCGTCATGGTGGTGACGAGAGGGGCAGGAGCTCGGGTGCAGATGGATGAGCGGGACCTGATCGTCGGTGTGTCGCCGTTCGAGCGGCCCGACCCGGACGTGGTCGTCGGCCTCGCGCGGGCGGGCGCCCTCGGCGTGCTCGACCTCGGGCGCGACCCCGAGCGGGCGCGTGCCGCCCTGGCCGAGGTCACCCGGTGGACCGACGCGCCCGTCGGCGCGCGCGTCCCCGACGGGTGCCCGTTCGACCCGGCCGAGCTGCCCGCCGCGTTCGCCACCGTGCTCGTCGCCGACCCCGCCGCCGTCGCCCGCTGGGTGGCCACCGGCCGCCGCGTCCTCGCCGAGGTCCGGTCCCCGGACGAGGCCGACGCCGCCCTCGCCGCCGGCGCGGCCGGCCTCGTGGCCAAGGGCGCCGAGAGCGGTGGCCGCATCGGCGACCTCACCGCGTTCGTGCTCGTCCAGACCCTCGTCGCGCGCACCGACCGCCCCGTGTGGGCCCAGGGCGGCATCGGCACCCACACCGCCGCGGCCGCGGTGGCCGGTGGGGCGGTCGGCGTCGTCCTCGACGCCCAGCTCGCCCTCGTCCGCGAGAGCACCCTGACCGCCGAGGTGCGGGCCGCGGTCGGGGCGATGGACGGCAGCGAGACCGTCGTCGTCGGCGAACACCGGGTGTTCACCCGACCCGACCTCCCCGTGGCGTCCGCCGATCCCGACACGCCCGCGGCCGACGTCGTCGCCGCGCTGGGCGCCGACGACCTGCGGGCCCAGTACCTGCCCGTCGGCCAGGACGGCGCCTTCGCGGCGTCGCTGGCCGAGCGCTTCGGTACCGCCGGCGGCGTGGCCCAGGGCCTGCGGCGCGCCGTCGCCGAGCACCTCGACGCGGCCACCGCCCGCCCGCCGCTGGCCGCGGGCAACCCGCTCGCCGAGGCTCTCGGCACCCGGTACCCCATCGCCCAGGGACCCATGACCCGCGTCAGCGACCGGGCCGCGTTCGCCGCCGCGGTGGCCGAGGGTGGCGGCCTGCCCTTCCTCGCCCTCGCCCTCATGTCGGGCGACGAGGTGCGGGCCCTGTTGGAGGAGACCGCCCCGTTGCTCGGCGACCGGCCGTGGGGGGTGGGCATCCTCGGTTTCGTCCCGCCCGAGGTGCGCGACGCCCAGCTCGAGGTGGTGCACGAGGTGCGCCCGCCGGTGGCCCTCATCGCCGGGGGCCGCCCGTCCCAGGCGGCGCCGCTCGAGGCCGCCGGCATCAGCACGTTCCTGCACGTCCCGTCCCCGGGGCTGCTCGACCTGTTCCTCAAGGAGGGCGCCCGCAAGTTCGTGTTCGAGGGCCGCGAGTGCGGCGGGCACGTCGGGCCGCGGTCCAGCTTCGCCCTCTGGGACGCCCAGATCGAGCGACTCCGGGCCTTCGGCCACCTCGACGAGGTGTCGGTGCTGTTCGCGGGCGGCGTCCACGACGCCCGGTCGGCGGCCATGGTCGGCGCCCTCGCCGCCCCGCTCGCCGAGGCCGGCGCCGGCGTCGGGGTGCTGATGGGCACCAGCTACCTGTTCACCGAGGAGGCCGTCGCCGGCGGGGCCATCCTGCCCGGGTTCCAGCGGGCCGCCGTCGACTGCGAGCGCACGGTGCTGCTCGAGACGTCGCCCGGCCACGCCACCCGCTGCGTCGAGAGCGACTACGTGCGGGCCTTCGAGGCCGAGAAGCGGCGCCTGCTCGACGCGGGCACCTCGGTGCAGGACGCGTGGGCGGCGCTCGAGCAGCTCAACCTGGGCCGTCTGCGCATCGCCACCAAGGGCGTGGCCCGCGACGGCGACGCCCTCGTCGAGGTCGATGAGGACGGCCAGCGCCGCGAGGGCATGTTCATGATCGGCCAGGCCGCCACCCTGCGCCACGAGATCACCACCGTGGCCGCCCTCCACGCCGAGGTGTCGGCGGGCAGCACCGAGGTCCTCGCGGCCCTCGGCGAGGGGCGCCCCCGGCCGGCCGCGGGCGAGGGCGCCGACCGGTCGCTCGACGTCGCCATCGTGGGCATGGCGGCCGCGTTCCCCGGCGCCGCCGACACCGCCGCCTACTGGCGCAACGTGGTGGCGGGCGTCAACGCCATCACCGAGGTCCCGGCGGCCCGTTGGGACGCCGACCGGTACTACGACCCCGACGCCTTCCTCCACGACGCCGGGCGCAAGACGCCGTCGCGTTGGGGTGGGTTCCTCCCCGAGATCCCCTTCGACGCCCTGGCGTACGGCATCCCGCCCACCTCGCTGGCGTCGATCGAGCCCGGCCAGCTCCTGGCCCTCGAGGTCGCGGCCCGCGCCCTGGCCGACGCCGGCTACGCCACGCGCGAGTTCGACCGTTCGCGCGCGTCGGTGGTCTTCGGCGCCGAGGGCGGCACCGACCTCGCCACCGCCTACGGGTTCCGCGCCCTGTTCCAGACCTACGTCGGCGAGCTGCCCCCCGCCCTCGACGAGCACCTGCCGGCCTACACCGAGGACTCCTTCCCCGGGCTGCTCACCAACGTCATCGCCGGCCGCATCGCCAACCGGCTCGACCTCGGCGGCTCCAACTACACCGTCGACGCCGCGTGCGCCTCGGCGCTCGCCGCCATCGACGTGGCCTGCAAGGAGCTCGTGGCCGGCACCAGCGACCTCGTCCTGGCCGGCGGCGCCGACCTCCACAACGGGGTCAACGACTACCTGCTGTTCTCGTCGGTGCACGCGCTGTCGCCCTCGGGCCAGTGCCGGACGTTCGACGCCGACGCCGACGGCATCACCCTCGGCGAGGGCGTCGGCTGCCTCGTGCTCAAGCGCCTGGCCGACGCCGAGCGCGACGGCGACCGCATCTACGGCGTGCTGTCGGGCATGGCCGCCTCCAGCGACGGCCGTCACCTCGGCCTCACCGCCCCCCGCAAGGAGGGCCAGCGCCTCGCCCTCGACCGGGCCTACGCCCAGGCCGGGGTGTCGCCCGCCGACGTCGGGCTCATCGAGGCCCACGGCACCGGCACCGTCGTCGGCGACCGCACCGAGCTGGCCACCCTCACCGAGTTCTTCGGCGAGGCCGGCGCCGAGGCGGGGGCCACCAGCCTCGGCTCGGTGAAGAGCCAGATCGGCCACACCAAGTGCGCCGCCGGCGTGGCCGGGCTCATCAAGGCCACCGAGGCGGTCTACCGCGGCGTGCGCCCGCCCACCCTCAACATCGAGCGCCCCACCGACTACTACGACCCCGCGACCAGCCCGTTCCGCTTCGACGACGGTCCCCGGCCCTGGGCCGACGAGCGGCGCGTGGCCGGCGTCAGCGCGTTCGGCTTCGGGGGCACCAACTTCCACGCCGTCGTCTCGTCGTACGACGGCGCGCCGGGGCCCGCCCACGGGCTCGACGAGTGGCCCGCCGAGCTGTTCCTCTTCCGGGGGGCCGACCGCGGCGCCGCGCTCGCCGCCATCGACGCCGTGGCGGCCAAGGTCCCCGCCGAGCGGCGTCCCGGGCAGGTGCTGCACCTGCGCGACCTCGCCGCGCTCGCCGCCGAGCGGGCCGCCGCCGCGGCGGCCGCCGGCGACCCCGTCCAGGTGGCGGTGGTGGCCGACGACGTCGACGACCTGGTGGCCAAGCTCGAGGTGGCCCGCACGTTCACCGCCGACAAGGCCGGCGTGTTCGTGCCCGACGAGACGCTGGCCGGCGAGCCCACTCCGACCGAGCCCGCGGCTGCCGACGCCACCGACCATTCGTCGCAGGAACGAGCCCCCGGGATCGGGGAGGTGTCTCCTCCGGCGGGTGCGGGCGGCCGGAAGCTGGCGTTCCTCTTCCCGGGCCAGGGCAGCCAGCGCCCCGGGATGCTCCGCGACCTCTTCGTCGCCTTCCCCCGGCTCCAGCGCCACCTGCGGGCGCCCTACACCGACGTCCTGTTCCCGCCGGCGGCGCACACCAAGGACGAGGTGAAGGCCCAGAAGGAGGCCATCACCGACACCCGGGTCGCCCAGCCCACCCTCGGCATCGCCGGCCTCGCGATGCACGACCTGCTGGCCGGCGTCGGCGTGCACCCCGACCTCGCCGGCGGCCACAGCTACGGCGAGCTGGTCGCCCTCACCGCGGCGGGCGCGCTCGCCGAGGACGACCTCGTGCCGCTCTCGGCCACCCGCGCCGAGGCCATCCTCGCCGCCGCCGGCGACGACCCCGGGGCCATGGCGGCGGTGGCCGGCACGGGCGACGCCGTGCGGACCGTGCTGGCCACGCTCGACCAGCCCGTCGTGCTGGCCAACGACAACGCGCCCGGCCAGGCGGTGATCTCCGGGCCCACCGACGCCGTCGAGGCCGCGGTGGCGGCGCTGGCCGAGGCGGGCCTGAAGTCCAAGCGCCTCCCGGTCGCGTGCGCGTTCCACAGCCCCGTCGTGGCCGAGGCCCGGGTGGCGCTCGGCGAGGCGGTGGCCGCCGCCGGGGTGGGCGTCCCGGCCTTCCCGGTGTGGTCCAACACCACCGCCGGGCCCTACCCGAGCGATCCCGACGAGGCCGCCGCCCTGCTCAGCAACCAGGTGGCCGAGCCGGTGCGCTGGGTCGACGAGATCGAGGCCATGTACGCCGCCGGCGCCCGGGTGTTCGTCGAGTGCGGCCCCGGCCGCGTCCTCACGCAGCTCGTGGGCAAGATCCTGGGCGACCGCCCCCACGCCACCGTCGCCTGCGACGCCTCGGGCGACGACGGCCTGCGCCGCTTCCTGGTGGCCCTCGCCCAGCTCGCGGTCCACGGCGTCGCGGTCGACCCGCTCCCGCTGGTCGCGGGTCGTGACGCCCACGCATCGCGCCTCGCCGCCGCGGCGCGCCCGGCGGGCTGGACCATCAACGGTCACCTGGTGCGGGGGGCCGACGGTCGGCCCGTGCCCGGCAGCCTCCAGCCCGTCGACGAGGTGCCGCCCGTGGTGTTGGCCGGCGGCGCGGGTGGTGCGACCGGCGGCGGCGCCGAGCGCGACGCCGCCGTGCTCGAGTACCTGCGGGGCGCCCGCGAGCTGATGGCCGCCGAGCGCGAGGTCATGCTGCGCTACCTCGGGGGCGCCGCCGAGCCGGCCGCCCCCCTGGCCGCTCCGGGGGTGCCGGCCGTGGTCGCCGCGACGTCGGTCGCCCCCATCGAGGCGGCGGCCACCGAGGCGGCGGGCGGCTCGGCGGCGGGGCCGCCGGCGGCGCTCACCCCCGACGAGGTGCTGGCCGCGGTGCTGGCCATCGTCAGCGAGCGCACCGGGTACCCGCTCGACATGCTCGACCCCGACCTCGACCTCGAGGCCGACCTCAGCATCGACTCCATCAAGCGCATCGAGATCGTGGGCGAGCTGGCCGACCGGGTCGGCCTGCCCGGCGCCGACGAGGGCTCGATCGACGAGTCGGTCGTGGAGGAGCTGGCCCAGCTCAAGACGCTGCGGGGCATCGTGGACTGGATCGCCGCGCTCGGCGAGCGCGACGGCGGGGCCGGCGCCACCGCCGGCGCATCCGGCGACGCCGATGCCGATGCCGATGCCGACGCCGCGACCGGCGACGCAGACGGCGGGGACGGCGACGCCGACCTCCCCGAGGTGCCGGCCGCCACGCTGCGCTACGTGGTCGAGTTGGCGGAGGTGGCTCCCGCCGCCGATCCGCCGCCCGCCGACGCCACGTCGCCCGCGTTCGCGGGCCGCTCGTTCACGGTCGTCGACGACGGCCAGGGCGTGGCCCTGCACCTGTCCGCCCTGCTCGAGGAGCGGGGCGCCACGGTCCGCCTCGTCGGCACGGCCGAGGACGAGGGCGCGACCCCCGACGGGGCGCTCGTCCACCTCGCGTTCCTCGCCCACGACACCGAGCTCACCCTGGCGCAGGCCTTCGCCCAGGTCCGGGCCGCGGTCCTCGCCGGCGCCGACACCCTGGTGCTGGCCACCGGGCTCGGCGGCGGGTTCGGCTTCGGCCCCGCCGCCACCGCCGGCGACCTGCTTCCGGCCGGCAGCGGCATCCACGGGCTGGCCCGCACCGTGGCGCGCGAGCACCCGGGCTGCCGGGTGCGGGCCGTCGACCTCGACCCGAAGGACGATCCCCAGCGCCTCGCCGAGCACCTCCTGGCCGAGGTCGCCGACCTGGCCGAGGGCGACGAGCTGGTCGACGTGGGCCGCACCAACGGCACCCGCCAGACCCTGCAGGTGGTGCCCGCGCCGCTCGACCCGGCCGCGGCCCCCGCCGGGCACGCCCCGCCGCTCGTCACCGCCGACTCGGTGGTGCTCCTCACCGGCGGCGCCCGCGGCATCACCGCCCGGGTCGCCGTCGCGCTGGCCCGGGAGGGCTGCGGCCACCTGCACCTGGTGGGCCGGTCGGCGCTCCCCGAGAGCGACGAGGACCCGGCCACCGCCGGCGCCGCCGACGCGGTCGAGCTGCGCAAGGCGCTCATCGGGCTGGGCCTGAAGGACCCCGCCGCCATCGAGGCGGCCTGCGCCCGGCTGCTCGCCGAGCGCGAGGTCCGGGCCACGCTCGCGGCGCTGGCCGAGGCGGGGGCCGACGCCACGTACCACCAGGCCGACGCGCGGGACACCGACGCGCTGGAGGCCGTCGTGGCCGGCATCTACGAGCGCCACGGGCGACTCGACGGCGTGGTGCACGGCGCCGGCGTGCTCGAGGACCGGTTCCTGCGGGACAAGACCCCCGAGTCGTTCGAGCGCGTGTTCGCCACCAAGGTCGACGTCGCCCGAACGCTCGCGCGCACGGTGCGCCCCGACGTGTCGTTCCTCGTGCTGTTCGCCAGCATCGCCGGCGTGTTCGGCAACCGGGGCCAGGTCGACTACGCGGCCGCCAACGACGCGTTGGACACGTTCGCCCGCCGCGCCACCGCCCACGTGGCGGGGCGCGTGGTCAGCGTCGACTGGGGGCCGTGGGCGGGCACCGGCATGGTGTCGGACGAGCTCGAGCGCGAGTACGCCCGGCGCGGCATCGGCCTCGTCGACCCCGACGACGGGGTCGCGTGCCTGCTGGCCGAGCTGGCGTCGGGCCGCGACGACGCCCAGGTGGTGCTGATGCGGGCCCGCCCCGACGACCTGGATGGCTGAGCCCGCGACCGATCCCGTCGCCATCGTCGGCATGGGCGCGCTCTTCCCGGGCGCCGCCGACCTCGACGCCTACTGGGCCAACATCGCCGGGGGCGTCGACGCCGTCACCGAGGTGCCGCCCGAGCGGTGGGAGCCCGGCTTCTACGACCCCGGCGCGTTCGCCGTGCACCCCGCCCCGGCCGATCGGGTCTACTGCCGGCGGGGTGGCTTCGTCGACGGGCTCGCCACGTTCGACGCTCCCGCCTACGGGATCATGCCGGTCACCGTCGAGGCCGCCGAGCCCGACCAGCTCCTGGCCCTGAAGGTGGCGGCCGCCGCGATCGCCGACGCCGGGGGCGAGGCCGCCCTCGGCGCGCCCGAGCGGGTCGGGGTCATCGTCGGGCGGGGCGGGTACTTCACCCCGGGGATGGCCCGCTTCGACCAGCGCGTGCGGGTGGCCCAACAGCTCGTCGAGACGCTGCGCGAGGTGGTGCCCGGCATCGCCGAGGACGACCTGGCCGCGGTGAAGGCGGCGTTCCAGGACCGTCTCGGCCCGTCGCGGCCCGAAGCCGCCATCGACCTGGTGCCGAACCTGGCCGCGTCGCGCATCGCCAACCGCCTCGACCTCCAGGGGCCCGCTTACACGGTCGACGCCGCGTGCGCGAGCTCGCTGGTGGCGGTGGACCAGGCCGTGGCCGAGCTGCGCTCGGGCCGGTGCGACGCCGTCGTGGCGGGCGGGGTCCACCACTGCCACGACGTGGCCTTCTGGACGGTGTTCGCCCAGCTCAAGGCGCTCAGCCCGAGCGAGTGCATCCGCCCGTTCGACCGGTCCGCCGACGGGCTGTTGATCGGCGAGGGCACGGGGATGGTGGTGCTGAAGCGCCTCGCCGACGCCGAGCGCGACGGCGACCGGGTCTACGCCGTCGTCCGGGGCACCGGGGTGGCCAGCGACGGGCGGGCGTCGAGCGTGATGAAGCCGCGCGTCGACGGGCAGCTCCTGGCCCTCGAGCGGGCGTGGCGTGACGCCGGCGTCGACCCCGCCACCGTCGGCCTCGTCGAGGCGCACGGCACCGCCACGCCGGTCGGCGACGAGGCCGA
This sequence comes from Microthrixaceae bacterium, assembly GCA_020637195.1. Taxonomy (GTDB): domain Bacteria; phylum Actinomycetota; class Acidimicrobiia; order Acidimicrobiales; family DATDAH01; genus JAEUJM01. Next base: position 462 of record JACJWK010000031.1, on the reverse strand, counting down.
GCTGACCACGCTGGGACGGTTCTTCGGCCCCGCCGACGGCCGCGGGCCCGCCGGCGGACGGGCCGTCGTGGGCTCGGTGAAGTCGATGATCGGCCACACCATGCCCGCGGCCGGCGCCGCCGCCCTGATCAAGGCCGCGCTGGCGGTGCACCACGGGGTGCTGCCCCCGACGCTGCACGTGGACGAGCCCCACGAGGCCCTCGCCGCCACCCGCTTCGCCACCCTCGGCGCCGCCGAGCCCTGGGGCGGGGGCGACGGCCCGCGGCGCGCCGGCGTCAACGCGTTCGGCTTCGGGGGCATCAACGCCCACGTCGTGCTCGAGGCGGCGCCCGCGGCCCGCACCGCCCCCACCCCCGCCGTTCCGGCTCCCGCCGTTCTGGCTCCCGCCGTTCTGGCTCCCGATTTCGGTGCCGGGGCACCGAAATCGGGAGCCGGAAGCAAAGCGCCACCCCAGGAGACCGT
>JACJWK010000030.1 GCA_020637195.1 Microthrixaceae bacterium | reverse complement strand
CCAGCAGATCGCGCAGGCTGCGGCGCTCCCGGGGCGAGCGGGTGAGGTGGGTCTCGACCACGTCGTGGCGGTTGACGTAGGTGGACACGAACGCCTGGAGGGTGGCGCCGGCGGGGAGCGCCAGCAGGGCGCCGACGGGGCCCAGCATGCTGGCCCCGGCGATGACCGCGCCGAAGGCGACGGCGGGGTGGATGTCCATGGTGTGGGCGGTGATGGGCGGGGCCAGCAGGTAGTTCTCGATCTGTTGGTAGACGGCGATGGCCGCGAGCACCCAGAGCGCCTCGATGGGCTTGTCGATGAGCGCGATGAGGATGGGGAGCGCCCCCGCCAGGTAGGTGCCCACCACGGGCACGAACTGCGAGAGGACACCCACCCAGATGGCCAGGGGCAGAGGGAACGGCACCCCGATGATCAGGAACGCCACGTAGTGGAACAGCGCCGAGACGAAGGCCAGCAGGCCGCGCGAGTAGATGTAGCCGCCGGTCTTGTCGATGGCGATCTCCCACACCCGCAGCACCTCGCGCTGGCGGTCGGGGCGCATCACCGAGCAGATGGCGCGCCGCAGCCGGGGGCCGTCGGCCACCAGGTAGAAGGTGAACAAGAGGATGGTGAGGCCGCGGAACAGCACGCTGACGGCCTGTGCGCCGACGCTGAGGACGTTGCCCGCGAGCCCGGTGGCGAAGTCGTTGACCGAGCCCGTCTGGAGCTGGTCGGCGAGGTCGTTGGTGTCGATGTCGGCGTCGAACGTGTCGTTGACCCAGACCTCGATGTCGGTGACGTAGTCCGGGGCCTGGTCGACCAGGTTCTGCACCTGGTCGACGAACAGCGAGCCGATCGCGTACACGAACAGCGCGGTGGCGAGGAACAGCAGGGCGAACACCGCCGCCGTGCCCGTGCCCCGGCGCCAGCCCCGGGCCTGGAGCCAGTTCACCGCGGGCTCGAGCGCGAACGACAGGAACAGCGCCACGAGCAGCATGATGAGCAGGTCGCGGAGCTTCGAGATCAGCCACGCCGAGGTGGCCAGGGCCACGAACCCGAGGAAGAACAGCGCGATCGCCCGCGGCACCCAGCGGGGCATGCGGTCGCGCTCGGGGATCGGGGCCGGCGTCGGCCCACCGGCCGCCTCACCCGCCACGTCGTCCCCCTCGGCCATCGGCGCTCAACGTAGTGCCGTTGGCCGCCGGAGCGCCGGGACCCGTAGCGTGGTCCCCGCCGCGACCGACGAGGGGGGCCCGTGAGCCGCAGTCCGAACACCTACCGCGTGATCCAGTGGGCGACGGGAACCGTGGGCGTGCACGCCGTGCCGGCGATCGCCGCCCACCCCGACCTCGAGCTGGCGGGGCTGTGGGTGCACAGCGACGACAAGGCCGGGCGCGACGCCGGTGAGCTGTGCGGCGTCGCTCCTCTCGGGGTCACCGCCACCCAGGACGCCGAGGCCCTGCTCGCCCTGGACGCCGACTGCATCTGCTACATGGCCCACTCCGACGTGCGCCCCGGCGAGGTGGTCGACGACCTCTGCCGCATGCTGGCGGCGGGCAAGAACGTCGTGAACACCTCGTTCGTCCCGCTGCTGTTCCCCGCGCACGCCGGGTTCCACGAGCAGCTCCAGCGGGCCTGCCTCGAAGGGGGCACGTCGTTCTACACCTCGGGCATCGACCCCGGTTTCGGCAACGCCGGCGTCACCATCCCCGCGTTGGCGCTGTGCAAGGAGGTCACCTCCGTGCGCATGTCCGAGATCGTGAACTACGCCACCTGGGACAACCCGTTCACGATGTTCGAGATCATGGGCTTCGGCAAGGCCGACGCCTCCCAGTCGCTGCTGCTGTCGCCGGGGTCCACCGCGCTGGCCTGGGGCCCCGTCGTCGCGCTGGTCGCCGAGGCGCTCGACGTCGAGCTCGACGAGATCACCGAGTGGCACGAGGTCATCACCGCGGAGGAGGACTTCGAGATCGCGTCGGGCCCGATCGCGGCGGGGACGATCTCGGGCATGCGCTTCCAGATCCGCGGCATGCTGGGCGGCGAGCCCCGCATCGTGGTCGAGCACGTCACCCGGCTGCGCGACGACGACGCCCCCGACTGGCCCCAGGGCGCCGGCTACCGCATCGAGGTCGACGGCGAGCCCTGCGTGCGCATCGACCTCTCGGTGTCGTCGCACGTCGGCGACCACAACCACGCGGGCTGCCTCGCCACCGCGATGCACGTGATCAACGCCATCCCCCTGGTGTGCGACGCCGACCCGGGCGTGCTGACCTCCCTCGACCTCCCCGTCTACAGCGCCCGTCATCTGATGCGATGAGCGTCGGGTGACCACCAGCCTCTACGAGCGGGTGGGCGGCCAGCCCTGGTTCGACGCGCTCGTCGAGCGCTTCTACGAGGGCGTCGAGTCGGACCCGGTCCTGCGTCCCCTGTACCCCGAGGACCTCGAGCCGGGGAAGCGCCACCTGGCCCTGTTCCTCGGCCAGTACTGGGGCGGTCCCGGCACCTACAGCGAGCAGCGGGGCCACCCCCGCCTGCGGGCCCGCCACCTGCCGTTCCCCATCGCCGAGCGCGAGCGCGACGCCTGGGTGCACCACATGTCCGCGGCCGTCGCCGACGCCGAGGCCGACGAGGCGACGAAGGCCGAGCTGCTGGCCTACCTGGGCGACGCGGCGACGTTCCTGATCAACCAGCGGCCCCTGGACCTGCGACCCCCTGGCGGAGGCCGGCAGGGCTGACCGGCCGGTCCCGTCTTCGCCCCGGGGCCGCGCCCCGCCTACGCTGCGCGCACCACGAGCCGACCGGAGGGGACATGCGGGCACGGAGGCTGATCGGAGCGGTGCTGGTGGCGGGGCTGCTCGCCGCGCTCGGGCCCGCCGCAGGAGCGGGCGCCGCCACCGCGCCGGCCACGGAGGGGTCCAAGGACCCGGTGATCATCGTCGCCGGCACGTTCGCCAACCAGGCGCTCGCGAACGTCTACTACGAGGCGCTGGCGACCCGGCTGCGGCGCGACGGGTACCGGGTGTGGAAGTTCGGCCTGCCCGGCGGGGGGCTCGGCGACATCGCCAACGCCTCGGCCCGGCTGAACCAGTTCGCCGACTCGGTGCGGGCGAGCACCGGTGCCACCCGCGTGGACCTCATCGGCCACAGCCAGGGCGGGCTGGTCATCCGCCACTACCTCAAGTTCCGGGGCGGGGCGGGCGAGGTGGACAGCGCCATCAGCCTGGGCGCGCCCCACTACGGCGCCGCGGTGGCCAACCTCCTCACCCTGCTCGGCCTCGGCACCTGCGCCGGCGTGGTGGCCTGCCGCCAGATGACGATCGGCTCGCCGTTCCTGCGGGCGCTCAACGCCGGCGACGACACCATCGGCAACGTGCGGTACACGAACATCGCCTCGGTGAACGACGGCATCGTGCAGCCGTACACCACGTCGTTCCTGGCCGACGACGGCAACAACACCAACGTGAAGGTGCAGCAGCAGTGCCCGCTGCGGGTGGTGGGCCACGTGGGCCTGCCCTACGACGGCACGGTCTACAGCGGGATCAAGGACGCGCTGGCCCACCGGGCCATCACGCTGAACTGCTTCGCGCTGTAGCAGCCTCGCCGGTCGGGAGGCGGGCGATCAGCCGAAGGGGTTGCCCTCGGCCGAGACCTGCGCGGTCTCGTCCTTCTCGTCGGCCACGTTCACCTTGAGCACCGGCTTGTCGTCGAGGCCGTCGATGCGCAGCCACTCGGAGTCGTTGAGGGGGAACGGCACCATCTGGGTGCGGAAGGCGATCTCGGTGAGCTCGCCCTTCCAGCCGTCGCCGTCGAGCTGGGCGACCAGGTGGCACGTGGCGAACGAGTCCCCCACGCTGGTCACGAGGTTCGCCGGGCCGTCGTAGACGTTGTCGCTCATGGCGGCGCACTCTACGAGTGCGCCCCCGGGCCCGCCAGGGACCAAAGTCCCTGCGGGCGCTCCCCGGGCCGCCGGTCAGTCGTGCGGCGCGGCGCCGGCGGCGGTGCGGCCCGCCACCCGGCCGAAGAACGTGGCGTCGCCGATGGACAGGCCCGACGCGTAGGTGCGGCCCTCGAGGGGGAGCCCCGCGCTCACCCGCCCCGCGGCGTACAGGCCGGGGATGGCCGTGCCCGTCGGGTCGAGGACCTCACCGGAGGCCCGGGTGACGAGCCCGCCGAAGGTGAAGCCGGCGTAGATGGAGCCCGCGGTGGTGCAGTCGAGGGCGCCGTAGGGGCCCTCGCCGAGCGGGCGCAGGAACTCCGGCGCCTTGTGGAACAGCGGGTCCTCGCCGTGCGCGGCGAACCGGTTGTAGGTGTCGACCGTGTGGACGAGCTGCCCGTCCGGGATGCCGAGCGCCGCCTCGAGGTCGGCGATGGTGGCCTCCACCGCCGCCACCTTGTGGAACGCCTGGGTGGGCCCGTGGATCTCGTCGTCGAGGATCAGCCAGCAGCGCCCGCCGGCCCGGCGCAGCATGGCGTCGGTGGTGCGCCCCACGTAGGCGTCCTCGTTGACGAAGCGCTGGCCCCGCTCGTCGACGAGCACGCCCATGCAGTGGGTGCCGGGCGGGTAGATGGCGTTGACCGCCAGCCCCTCGCTCATGTTGGCCACGTCCGCCCCCGCGCCCTGGCCGACCCGGATGCCGAGCCCGTCATCGGCGGGGGAGGCCGCCTCCCAGTTGCAGTCGAGCAGGTCGGGGGCGTGCTCGGCGAGCATGGCCTTGTTCATGATGAAGCCGCCCGCGGCCAGGATCACGCCCCGGCGGGCCCGCACGTGGACGGTGGTGCCGTCGTGGTCGGCCACGAGGCCCACCACCCGGCGGGTGGCCGGGTCCTGGACGAGGCGCTCCACCCGGCACTCGTTCAGCACGCGGGCGCCGGCCTCGTGGGTGGCCCGCAGGAAGAACTCCATGAGGTAGCCGCCCACCTCGCCGGGGCGGGCGGGCTTGTGGCCCCGCGGCGCGGGGCGGGCGTGCTCGACGAAGGGGTGGGCCTTCTCGTTGCCGCTGTAGAAGAGGGTCTCCTCGCCGAACGGGTGGGTGGTCTTCTCGGCGACGTACGAGTCGGCGAAGTCCACGCCGAGGGCGCACATCCACTCGAAGTGCTCGACGCTGCCCTCGCAGAAGGCCTGCACCTTGTCCTCGTCGGCGTGGCGACCCGCGGCGAGGCGCACGTGCTTGGCCATCTCCTCGACGGTGTCCTCGAACCCGCAGGCCCGCTGCACCCGGGTGCCGCCCCCGAAGTAGACGACGCCGGTGGACAGGGCGGTGGTGCCGCCGCCCCGGGTCATGCGCTCGAGCACGAGCACGTCGGCCCCCGCCCGCGCCGCCTCGATGGCGGCGGAGGCGCCGGCGCCGCCGTGGCCGACGATCACCACGTCGGCCTCGTGGTTCCAGCCCGGGACCGCGGACGGGGGGACGGCGGTGGTGTCGGTGGTCACCCGCCGATCGTAGGGCGGTGGGTGGAGGGGCTCAGTCGCCGGCGGGGGCGGGCTTGGGGGGCGGCTCGTGGAAGGCCTTCTCCCAGCCCTTCTCGGCCAGGCGCTGGCCGACCCGGCGGCCCACGACGACGCCGACGGCGATGGACACCGCCCAGCCGACGGCCAGCGACAGCGGGGTGTCGGGGTCCATCGGGTCGGGCTCGTCGCCACCGACGGCCTTGGACCACACCAGCTTCACGAGCTGGTGCGAGACGAGGGCGGCGAGGCTGCCCGAGCCGAAGGCGACGACCTTCCACAGCACCTTGCGTCCCGCCTCGGAGGCCTCGGGGGCGAACTCCTGCGCCACCGCCACGGAGCCGGCGACGGCGAAGCGGCGGGCGGCCCGCTTGGCCACGCGTGCAGATCGGTCTCGTGCCATGGGCCCGAACCTACCCCGCGGGTGGTGCCCCCATCCCGTGGCCGCCGTCGAGGCGGACGCGCTCGCCGTTGCGGGCCACGACCGCGGGCAGGTCGAGGTCGCGGTCGACGCCGTCGGCGAGGGCCTCGGCGGCCTCGGGCTCGCCGTGCACCACGAAGACCATCTCGGGGGGCGTCGAGGCGGTGCCCAGCCAGGCCAGCAGGTCGTCGCGGTCGGCGTGGGCGGAGAGCACCAGGCGGGCCACCTCGGCCCGCACCCGGTGGTAGAGGCCGAACATCTTCAGCGTGCGGCCGCCGCCGGCCAGGGCCGCGCCCCGGGTGCCCGGGGCCTGGAAGCCGACGAGCACCACCGCGTTGCGGCGGTCGCCGAGACGGGCGGCCAGGTGGTGCAGGATGCGCCCGCCCGTGGCCATGCCCGACGCCGAGATCAGCACGAACGGCCCGTGGCGCTGGTCGAGGGCCTGGGACTCCTCCCGGGTGTGGGCCTGGCGCAGGTCGAGCTCGTCGAACAGGGGTCGGTCCCACAGCTCGGGGCGCAGGTCGCGGGCGTGGTCGGCGGCGGCCTCGGTGTAGGCCCGCAGGGCGCGGCTGGCCATGGGGCTGTCGACGAAGACGGGCAGCGCCGGCACCCGCCCCGCCCGCTGGAGCTCCTGGAGGTGCCACAGCACCACCTCGGTGCGGTCCACCGCGAACGCCGGGATGACGACGACGCCGCCCCGGGCGGCCACCCGGGTGACCACGTCGGCCAGGCGCTCGGCGGCGTCGGACTCGGGCAGCGACTCGTCGCCGTAGGTGGACTCGACCACCACCAGGTCGGCGGCGCCCACGGGCTCGGGCGGGGGCAGCAGCGGGTGGTGGCCCGGGCCGAGGTCGCCGCTGAACGCGATGCGGCGGTCGCCGAGGCGGACCGACAACGAGGCGGCGCCGAGGATGTGGCCCGCCCAGCGGGGGGTGACGGCGACGCCGGGCGCCACCTCGGTCTCGGCTCCCCACGGCAGGTCGACCAGGTGGTCGAGGGCGGCGAGGGCGTCGTCCTCGGTGTAGAGGGGGAGCGCGGGGTGGTGCTTCGAGTAGCCCCGGCGGTTGGCGTAGCGGGCCTCCTCCTCGTGCAGGTGGCCGCTGTCGGGCAGCACGATGCGGGCCAGGGCCCGGGTGCCGGCGGTGGCGTGGACGGGACCGGCGAACCCGTCCTTCACCAGGCGGGGCAGGTAGCCGCAGTGGTCGACGTGGGCGTGGGTGAGCACGACCGCGTCGAGGCTCGACGGCGACACGGGCAGCGGCGCCCAGTTGCGCTCGCGCAGGCGCTTGGGACCCTGGTACAGCCCGCAGTCGACGAGCACCCGCCGGCCCTCGACCTCGAGCAGGAACTTGCTGCCGGTGACGGTGCGGGCGGCGCCGAGGAAGGTGAGGGTGGGGGGGACGCCGGGGGCCACGACGTCACTGTCGGCCCAGCGGCGGCGTCGGGCCAGAGGCCAACGTCCCCCGTCGGCGCCGGTCGCGGGTTACTCGTCGAGGCCCTCGCCCCGTTCGTAGGCGCGGTCCCGTTGCTTGACCCTCACGAAGGCCACGACGAGCAGGATCGCGACGAAGAAGAAGATGCCGAGCCCGTAGATCATGGGCCCACCGTACGGGTCCCGCGTCAGGCGGCGGGGACCGTGAGCGCCTCCGCCCCCGCCGCCGGCTCGGCGTCGGCGTCGAGCTCGGCGCGGCGGGCGTAGGCCCAGCCGGGGCCGCGCAGGACGAACGAGAGGCGGTCCCGCCAGTTGTCGGAGTCGGCGACGTCACGGACCATGTCGAAGTACTCGTGGTCGGCGATGCGCACCGGGTTGTGCGACCCGATGTTCTTGGTGAGCCCGTAGACCACGGGGTCGTCGGGGTCCTCGCGCTGGAAGGTGCCGAACAGGCGGTCCCACAGGATGAGGATCGAGCCGTGGTTGCGGTCGAGGTAGCGGCGGTTGCTGCCGTGGTGCACCCGGTGGTGCGACGGCGTGTTCAGCACCTCCTCGGCGGGGCCGATGCGCTCGATCACGTCGGTGTGGATCCAGTACTGGTAGATGAGGTTGACCTGACGGGCCTTCTCGATGAGGTCGGGCCGCACGCCGGCGAAGCACAGCAGCCCGTAGGGGACGGCCACGTTGAAGAAGTCGGCCACGGGCTGGCGCAGAGCGGTCGACAGGTTGTACCGCTCCGACGAGTGGTGGGCCACGTGGTACGCCCACAGGTAGCGGGCCTCGTGGTCGAAGCGGTGGTTCCAGTAGTAGATGAGGTCCCAGCCCGCGATGGCCACGGCCAGGCCGACGGCGCCGGCGCCGAGGTCGCGGCCCCGCCGCCGCTTGCTGGCCCAGAGCGCCTTCGGGCTGGTGGCGACCGCGAACGCGGTGGCGCCCGCCACCCCGCCGGCGATGATCGCCGTGGGCCCGGCCACCCGGGCCACGGCGCGGGCCTGGTCGCGGTCCTGGCGGCGCTCGGCCCGCCGGGCCCGCCAGTCGGCCACGGTGGTGACCGCGGCGGCGCCCGCGGCGAGCGCCACCAGCCCCTTGCCCACCTTCGAGCGCTGCGGGGCGATCTTCTCGGCCAGCACCCGCGTGCCGAGGGGGACGAGCAGGCTCAGCGTGCCCATGGCCAGGTTGGCCAGGGTGTCGTCCCGCTCGTAGTCGGAGGTGGTCGGCCCGTCCCGCTCGGCCCGGCGCTTCAGGTACCAGGCCTCCGCGCCCATGCTCGAGAAGTAGAAGGGGATGGCGCCCACGGTCAGATCCATGCCCCGATTCTCGCGGCTCGGTGGGCGGCGTGTCGCACCGCCGCCCTGAGTAGGCCGGCGCGGGGGCAGACCGCGAATTTGAGCAGGTGCTACTCAGGTGTCACCGAGCGTCTGCAAGGATCATGCGCCCCATGCGACGACCCGTCTCCCTCCTCGCCGCGCTGGCGCTGCTCGGCGCCCTCGCCGCCGCCGACCTCGCCGGGGCACCCTCGGCCGGCGCCCTGAACAAGATCACCACGTTCGCCGCCGCCGGCATGGGGGCGCCGACCAGCGTCACCGTGGGGCCCGACGGCAACATCTGGTTCGCCAGCTCGAACGGCGACGTGGTCGGCAAGGTCACGCCCTCGGGCGTGGTGACGCCGTTCCCGCAGGACCCGCTCTACGGACCGAACGACATCGTGGCCGGCCCCGACGGCAACCTCTGGTTCACGGCCCGCCAGGCGAGCGGCATCGGCCGCATCACCCCGTCGGGCACCGTCACGCTGTTCACCAACGCCAACGTGAACCGGCCCCAGGCCATCACCGCCGGCCCGGACGGCAACCTGTGGTTCACCAGCAAGGACAACGACCGCATCGGCCGCATCACCCCCGCCGGCTCGATCACCACCTTCACGAACCCGAACGTGGACGGCCCGTACGACATCACGGCCGGCCCCGACGGCAACCTCTGGTTCACGTCGCTGACCAACAACCGCATCGGCCGGATCACCACCGCCGGCTCGATCAGCACCTTCGTCGATGCCACCCACGTGCGGGCCCCGCTCGGCATCACCACCGGCCCCGACGGCGCCCTCTGGTACGCCAACAGCGCGAACAGCAGCCTCGGCCGGATCACCACCGCGGGTTCCTTCAGCAGCCTCGCCGGCGTGTCCGGGGCCACCGACGTCGTGGCCGGCCCCGACGGCAACCTCTGGGCCACGGAGGGCAACCCGAACCGCCTGGCCCGGGTGACCCTCGCCGGGGCGGTCACCACCTTCGCCGCTCCCGACCTCGTGTTCCCCCAGGGCATCACCGTCGGGCCCGACGACAACCTCTGGTTCGCGAGCCAGGGCAACGGCCGGGTGGGCCGCCTCACCACGCCGAAGTGCGACGGCGAGGTGGCCACCGTCCTGGTCGGCGGCTACGGCGCTCCGACCGCCGGCGCCGACGTCATCGTGGGCAACGCCCAGGCCAACGTCGTGAACGCCGGCGCCGGCAACGACCGGGTGTGCGGCCGCGGCGGCAACGACACGCTGCGCGGTCAGGCGGGCAACGACCGGCTGTTCGGCGACGCCGCCAACGACGTCCTGAACGGCGGCAGCGAAGCCGACGTGTGCGTGGGTGGCACCGGCACCGACCGGACCACCAAGTGCGAGACCGTCTCGGGCGTCCCCTGAGCCCGGTCGCCGGTCAGAGCGCCAGCGGGTACGTGCTGGACCGGTCGCCGTCGGGCCAGCCCTGCTCGCCCACGAGGGGCACGAAGCGCACGGGGCCCAGGTCCTCCTCGACCAGCCGGTCGCCGTCGCGGCGCACCCGGAGCAGCTCCTGCTCGCGCCACTCCCGGCCGACCGGCATCACCAGGCGCCCGCCGTCGGCGAGCTGGTCGAGCAGCGCCGGGGGCACGGTCGGCCCGCCGGCGGTGACCACGATGCCGTCGTAGGGGGCCCGCTCGGGCCAACCCAGCGTGCCGTCGCCCACCACGACGGTGACGTCGTCGACGCCGAGCGCGGCCAAGCGCTCGGTGGCCTGGTCGGCCAGCACCCGGTGACGCTCGATGGTGACCACCTCGCCCGCCACCCGGGCCAGCACCGCGGCGGCGTAGCCGGAGCCGGTGCCCACCTCGAGCACGCGGTCGTCGGGGCCCAACTCGAGGGCCTCGGTCATCACGGCGACGATGTAGGGCTGGGAGATCGTCTGGTCGGCGTCGATGGGCAGGGCGCAGTCGTCGTAGGCTGCCTCGGCCAGGCCGGGGTCGACGAAGTGCTCCCGCGGCAGCGCCCCCATGGCCTCCAGCACGGCGGGATCGTGGACCCCGCGCTCGACCAGGTCGCGGCGCACCATCTGGGCTCGCTGCCGGTCGGGGTCGAGGGGTCGGTGGCGTTTCATCCGATTCAAGCGAACCCCCGGGGTCGGACGGGGGCCAGAGGCCTTCGTCCCTACCCGGGAGGTGACGCCGGCGTGCCCACCACGGCCGCCCGATCCGGGGGGAGGTGCAGGCGGCCGTCTTCCAGGCGCACGTCCTCGGCCGAGGCGGCCAGCAGGGCCCGGTCCTCGCCGACGACCACCACCGCGGGCTGGGTCCCGAGGTTGGCGGCCACCGTCACCTCGTCCACCGCCCCGCCGCCCCCGCCGGCCCGCCGGTCATAGGCCAGCACGCCCGACCCGGCCCCGGCGCGCAGCCGCAGGTCACCGGCGTGGAGGGCGGGGTGGTCCCGGCGCAGGCGCAGCAGCGTCCGGTACCACTCGAGCAGCGACCACGGTCGTCCCGTCTGGTCGGCCACGTTGCGGACCCGGTGGTCCCGGTGCACCGGCAACCACGGCTCGACGTCGGCAGGGCAGAACCCGGCGTGCACGGTGCCGTCCCACTGCATCGGCGAGCGCACCTCGTCGCGGTTGAGGCGCTCGGGCAGGCGCCGGGACACGGCCTCGGGGATCCACGAGAAGACGTCGCGGGCGATCGGGTCCTGCGCCTCGCGCAGCGGCACGTAGGTGTTGGCCATGCCGATCTCCTGGCCGTTGTAGATCGTGGGGACGCCCCGGGCCGTGAGCAGCACCGTGGCCACCACCCGGGCGCGCTCCTCGTCGCCGCCGAGGCGGTCGATGCTGCGGCTGCGGTCGTGGTTCTCGACCACGTAGGTGGGCTGGAGCGGCTCGGGGAAGGCCCGCTCGATGCGGGCGATCAGGTCGCGGAACCAGGCGGCGTCGTAGCGCAGCGCCAGCAGCTCGAACAGGAACACCAGGTTCAGGCCGTCACCGTCGGTGCCGGTGAAGCGCCGCACCTCCTCGACGTCGCCGAAGACCTCGCCCAGCAGGATCCGGTCCGGCGCGTACTCGTCGCACAGGGCCCGCAGCTCGCGGGCGAGCGCGACCGAGTCGTCGGTGTTCTCGGTGTGGGTGTGGGCGAGCAGCCGGGGGTTGCCCCGCAGGCTCGGCCGCACGGGGTTGTCGCGCAGGTCGGGGTCCTTCATGATCCAGCCGAAGATGTCGAGGCGGAAGCCGTCGACGCCGCGGTCCAGCCAGAAGCGCAGGACGTCGCGCATCTCGGCCCTCACCTCGGGGTGGCGCCAGTTGAGGTCGGGCTGGAAGGGCAGGAACGACGCCAGGAACCACTGCCCGCGGCCCTCGTCCCACTGCCACGCCGAGCGCACCTCGAGCACGGACCGCCAGTTGTTGGGTGGTCGCCGGTCCCCGCGGCCGCGGCCGTCGCGCCAGAGGTACCAGTCGGCCCGCGGGTTGTCGCGCGACGAGCGGGACTCGACGAACCAGGGGTGCTCGTCCGAGGTGTGGTTGAGCACGAGGTCGTAGAGCACCCGCAGGCCGCGCTCGTGAGCGGCCTCGATCAGCGCCTCGGCGTCGGCCAGGGTGCCGTACTCCGGGGCGACGTCGCGGTAGTCGGTGATGTCGTACCCGACGTCCCGCTGGGGGCTGGCGAAGAACGGCGACACCCACACCGTGCCGACGCCGAGGTCGACCAGGTGGTCGAGCCGCTCGATGATGCCGGGCAGGTCGCCGATGCCGTCGCCGTCGGCGTCGGCGAACGAGCGGGGGTACACCTGGTAGATCGTCGTGTCGTGCCACCAGGGCCGCGCGCCGCGCTCGGTCACGCCCAGAAGGTAGAACGCTGACGTGCGGAGCGTTGCGGTGGCACTCGTGGCGGTGGCGCTGGTCGGTGCCTGCGCGTCCTCGGACGGGTCGCGGTCGGCGACCCCGTCCTCGGTGCCGGCCGGCACGTCGGGCGTCGGCCCCGTCCCCCGGGGAGTGGAGGCCGGCGTGGTGGAGGTCACCGACGGCGACACGCTGGTGGTCGAGGTGGGCGGCCGGGAGGAGCGGGTGCGCCTCATCGGCATCAACACCCCCGAGCGCGGCGAGTGCTTCGCCGACGAGGCGACGGCGGCGCTCGCCGGGCTCGTCGAGGGCGGGGAGGTGCGCCTCGTGGTCGACCAGAGCGACCGCGACGACTACGGCCGCCTGCTCCGCGACGTGTACGTGGGCGACACGTTCGTCAACGAGGACCTCGTGCGCGACGGGTTCGCCCTGGCCAACCGGTACGAGCCCGACGTGGCCCACGCCGGCGAGCTGGAGGCGGCGCAGGCCGAGGCCGAGGCCGCCGGTCGGGGCCTCTGGGCGCCCGACGCCTGCGGCCGGCCCGACGCCGCCGCCGCCGTCGTGGTCGTCGAGGAGATCGAGGCCGATCCGCCCGGCGACGACACCCTCGACCCGAACGCCGAGTACGTCGTCGTGCGCAACACCGGGGACGGCGCCGTGGACCTGACGGGCTGGGGGATCAAGGACGAGAGCGCCAGCCACCGCTTCGCCTTCCCGGACGGCTTCTCGCTGGCCGCCGGCGCCGCGGTGACCGTGCACACCGGATGCGGCGCCGACACCGGCACCGACCTGTTCTGGTGCAACGAGGGCTCGGCCGTCTGGAACAACGACGGCGACACCGCCTTCCTCCTCGACCCCAGCGGCAACGTCGTCGACACCCGGACGTACTGATCGGACGCTCGCGTAGGGTGTCCGGCGATGGGGGAGCCGGTGCGGGCCTGGGTCCGATGGACGCTGCTGGTCGCCCTCGCCGTGCCCCAGCTGCTGGTCGGCCTGTGGGGGACGCTCGCCACCCGCAACTGGTACGACACGTTCCCCGGGGTGGGCCCGGACCTCGTGGCCGCCATCCCGCCGTTCAACGAGCACCTCGCCGCCGACGCCGCCGGGGCCTTCGTCGCCACCGGGGTGGCGCTGTTGATCGCCGCGGTCGTGCCGCGGCGCGAGCTGGTGCTGATGGCCCTGGCCACCTACCTCGCCTTCGCGGTGCCCCACACCCTGCACCACGTCACCCACGAGGCCCCGGGCCTCTCGTCGGGCGAGGACCTGTACAACAACGTGCTGCTCGTCGCCCAGGTGCTGCTCGCCCTGGTGCTGGCGTGGGCGGCGCTCCGCCCGACCCAGGAGGTCGCCGTCCCGTGAGCCCCACCACCCCACCGCCTCCCGGCACCGGTGACGTCGTCGCCGGTGCGGGCCCGATCGGCCGGCGGCGCTTCCTGGCCCTGCTCGGCGCCGCCGGCGCCGCCGTGGCGGTCGGGGGCCGGTTGCGGCCGGCCGGCGCGCAGACCCCACCCGTCCCGAACGGCTACGTGGTGGCGTGGCCCGACGGCGTGATCGCCGGCGATCCCACGCCCGACGGCACGGTGCTGTGGACCCGGGTCGAGCCGCCCGCCGGCGCCGAGCCCGTCCCGGTCACGTGGGAGGTGGCGGCCGACGACGCCTTCACGTCGATCGTCGCCGGCGGTGTGGCGGTGGCCGAGTCGTCCGCGGACTGGACGGTCAAGGTGCCCGTCACCGGCCTCGCCGCCGACGGCTGGCTCCACTACCGGTTCCTCGTGGGCGCCGACGCCGGCCCGGTCGGCCGCCTGCGCACCGCCCCGCCCGCGGGCACCCCGACCGCCTCGCTGCGGTTCGGCTTCGCCTCCTGCCAGCAACGCGGCACCGAGCGGGTGGCGCAGCGGGCCGCCTCGGAGGAGGCGGGCCTGGACTTCTTCGTGCACCTCGGCGACTACGTCTACGTCGACGACGGGGCCACGGTCAGCCTCGACGACTACCGGGGCGTGTACCACGCGTTCAAGGGCGACGCCCGGCTCCAGCAGCTCCAGGCCACCCTCCCGCTGGTGGCCATGTGGGACGACGGCGAGTTCCGCAACGGCATCGACCGCACCGAGGACCCGGCCCGGCGCCTCGCCGCCGAGACGGCGTGGTTCGAGAACATGCCGGTCGAGGCGCCCGGCGGTGACGTCGGCCGGCCCTATCGCACGGTTGCCTGGGGCGATCTCGCCGACCTGTTCCTCATCGAGACCCGCAGCCGCCGCGACCCCGAGCTCGACGACGACGCCGCCGGCGCCTCCACCGCGGGGCGCACCTGCCTGGGGGCCGAGCAGAAGGCCTGGCTGCTCGACGGGCTCCGGTCGTCGACGGCCCGATGGAAGCTGATCGCCAGCCCGACCGACATCGCCCCGTGGGCCAACCTCGACCCGTCGAAGCGTGGCTTCGGCGGCTGGGACGACTACGCGGCCGAGCGCGACGAGATCCTCGGGGTGATCGCGGCCGAGGGCATCGAGGACGTCGTGTTCCTGTGCGGCGAGACGCACGTCTTCATCGCCGCCCACCTCATGCCGTCCGACGACCCCGGCGGGCCGGCGGTCGCCTTCGCCTTCACCACGGGCTCGCAGTCGGCCGACCCCGACCTGGTGCGCAGCGCCGGCGGGGACGCGTACGCCGCCACCCAGGGCTTCGTGAACGTCGGCTTCGGCTCGACCCTGCTCAACCCCCACCAGACCTACGTCAACCTCGTGAACTTCGGGTACACGGTGGTCCAGGTGGACGAGTGCGCCGTGACCGTCGAGTTCCGGACGGTCAACGTCTACGACCCCGACTCGCGGGCGCAGACGCTCGCCCGGTTCCGGGTGGCGCACGGGGCCACCCGCATGGAGAGCGAGATCGCCGACATCCCCGCCCTCTCGGCGCCGGACCCGAGTCGCACCATCCCCTCTCCCTTCGCATCGACCGGGCTCTCCGCGGTGCCCGCCGCCGTCGGCGGCGTGTGCCCCCTGCCGGCGGCGCCCTCGGCCCCACAGCCCGTGGCGCCGGCGTTCACCGGCTGACCTCCCGGTTCTGGCTCCCGATCTCGGTGCCAGGGCACCGAAATCGGGAGCCAGTTCGAGGGGGTCGGAGGTCAGGCGGCGACGGTGACGGGGACGCCGAGGTGCTGGGGGAGCGCGGCGACGAGGGCGGTGATGTCCTCGTTGGCGAGGCGGATGCACCCGTTGCTCACCCGGGAGCCGATCGCCCCCTCGTCGTAGGTGCCGTGGATGGCGATCTGGGGCGGCCCGCCGCCGAAGCTGTCGAGCACCTCGGAGAAGCCGGACAGCCCGATGGCGGCCACGCCGTACGGGCTCGGCTGGGCGTAGCCCTGCATAAGGGTGGTGGTGAAGAACGTGCCCGTCGGCGTGGGGGTGGCGTCGGCCCCCACCGCGACCGGGGCGTCCAGCAACAGCTCGTCGCCGTCGAAGAGCTTGAGCCGGTACCAGGAGAGGCTCACCTCGATGTGCAGGTCGGTCGTGGACTCCTGGAGGCCGTCGGCGCTGATCCAGCCCGTGCTGCCGTTGGGGCGGACGGGCAGCTGCACCTCGAGCCAGCCGTCGCGCTCGTCCTCGACCACGAAGGCGAGCGGGTCGGCCGGGGCCTGGAGGCCCGGGCCCGGCTTGTCGACGGTCAGGGTCGGCTCGGGATCGTCGGGGTGGGCGAAGACCGGGACCGAGGTGGCCGGGGTGGTGACCACGGTGGCCGACGCCGGCGGGGCGGTCGTGGTGGTGGGGGCCGCCGTCGTGGTCGGCGCGGCGTCGCCGCCCAGGTCGGGCCGGTTCGCGTGCCCGCACGAGGCGACGGTGACGGCGAGCGCGGCGGCGGCCAGCCCGGCCCCGAGCACCCGGCGTGGTCGGCGTGGTCGGCTCGGTCGGCTCGGTCCCCGGCGCACGGCTCGATGCTACCGAGGCGCGCTCAACCGGCGGCGGTCGCCAGCGTGGCCGCGACGGCCGCCCCCAGCTCCCAGGCGGCGTCGAGGGCGGCGGCGTCGGGCGTTGCGGCCACCTCGAGCACGGGTTGGGCGCGCCGCCACCCGAGGCCACCGGTGATGGCCTCCACGGCCCGCACCGCCCCGGTGGTGTCGTCGTTGCCGTGGACGTACAAGCCGTACGGGCGGCCTGCGGTGGCGTCGAGGCACGGGTAGTAGACGAGGTCGAAGAAGTGCTTGAGGGCGCCGCTCATGTACCCGAAGTTGGCCGGCGTGCCGAGCACGTAGCCGTCGGCCTCCAGCACGTCGATCGCCGTCGCGGCCAGCGCCGGCCGCACCACCAGCTCGACCCCCTCGAGGTCGGGGTGGCCCGCGCCCTCGCGCACCCGCTCGAGCAGCGACTGCGTGGCCGGCGACGGCGTGTGGTGCACGAGTAGGAGGCGGGGCACCCCTCCAGGGTCGCGCGCGGCGGACCGGAGCCTTAGGCCCGAGGGGGTTCTGTGCCCGGCGGGCAGACACCGCTTGGGTAGAAGTCCCAGGTGATCCCCTGGTCCGGCGAGCAGTAGATCCCCTGGGGTGCTGGTGTCGTCGGGGGAGCGGGCGGTGGTGTCGGCGGGGGAGCGGGTGCTGGTGTAGGCGGCGGCGTTGGCGCAGTCGTCGTGGTCGGCGGCGCCGCCGTGGTCGTCGTCGTGCTGGTGGTCGTGGTCGTGGTCGCGGTCTCGAGTGGGGCGTCTTCCTCGCCGTCGGTGCCGACGGGCTTCTTGAACTTCTTCGTGCCGGTGGTCTGGTCGGCCTTGATCGTGGTGACGATGAACTCGCTGAGCACCTGGGTCGAGGTCATCACCTTGAGCTTGCTGGGTGAGAAGCCGTCCCACGGTGTGCCCGTGAACGTGGCGTTGGTCTGGGCGGTGGGCTCGAGCAGCGGGTTGCCGCAGGCGCACCGTGCCCGGGGCACGCCGTACTTGTCGACGAGGACCGCGGTCCCGGCTTCCAGCACGGCCTGGTAGGGCGTCGCCTGGTTGGGGCGGAACCCGTGGTTGGTGACTCGGGTGTCGAAGCGGAGCCGCAACGGTGTGAGCCCGCCGATGTACTCGGGGATCTTGTTCACCGGGATGTCCTGGACGCCGGCCCACGCCTCCGCCTTGGCGAGGTTCTCGGGCGCGGTCAGGAAGTCGACGAGCTGCTCACGGTCGCAGGTGGACTGGTTCTCGGTGCCGCCGTACAGGCCCGGGCGTGACCCCGGCACGCTCGCCACCTCGACGGCGTCGTCGCCGTCGCCGGCATCGCGTTCGTCGCGGAGCCCCTCGTCCTGGCTCGCGATGGCGATGCTCGGGCTGAAGGGGTCCGGACCGGCCTCACCGGCGGGTTGGAGGAAGATCTCGTTGACCCCGATCGCCTCGGCCTCCTCTTCGCCGTCGCCGCCACCGAGGACGACGAGGCCTCCGATGAGCAGGACGGCCACGACCACGAGTCCACCGAGCAGCCACCAGAGCGCACGTCGCTTGCGGTCGTCGTCGTCCCCAGTGTCCGCGTCCGCCCTCGTCGTCATGCGACATGGTGCCACACCCGGCGACGGGCTTCGGTTCGCCCGCCGTGTGCCGTGTGCCGTGTGCCGTGCGTCCGGGGGGCACGACTCAGGTCGGTACCCTCCAGGTGGTGCCGTCGGACGACCTGATCGCCTACATCCGCGACTCGGTGATCGGCCTCGACGAGGTGGTCGACGGGCCGTTCGGGCCCCGGCCGGTGATCTACGCGGACTACACGGCGTCGGGCCGGTCGCTGTCGTTCCTCGAGGACCACCTCCGCACGGTCGTCCTGCCCCTGTACGCCAACACCCACACCGAGTCGTCGGGCACCGGCCTGCAGACCACCCGCTTCCGCGAGGAGGCCCGCGACATCATCCGCCGGTGCGTCGGCGCCACCGACGAGCACGCCGTGCTGTTCTGCGGCAGCGGCTCCACCTACGCCGTCGACCGCCTCATCGGCGTGCTCGGCCTGCGCGTGCCGTGCCAGCTGGAGGACCGCTACCACCTGACCGAGCAGATCCCCGCCGACGAGCGGCCCGTGGTGTTCGTCGGGCCGTTCGAGCACCACTCGAACGAGCTGCCCTGGCGGGAGAGCATCGCCGACGTGGTCACCATCGACGAGGACGCCGACGGCCACGTGGACCTCGCGCACCTGGAGGCCGAGCTGGCGCGCCACGCCGACCGGCCGCTGCGCATCGGCTCGTTCTCGGCCGCCTCCAACGTCACCGGCATCATCACCGACACCGTGGCGGTGTCGAGCCTGCTGCACCGCCACGGGGCGCTGTCGTTCTGGGACTACGCGGCGGCGGCGCCCTACGTCGACATCGCCATGGGGTCACCCGCCGACGGCCCCGACTACCTCGACGCGGTCTTCATCTCGCCCCACAAGCTCATCGGGGGCCCCGGCACGCCGGGCCTGCTCGTCGCCCGCGAGGAGCTGTTCACCAACCGGGTGCCCGACGTGCCGGGCGGGGGCACGGTCCGCTTCGTGAACCCCACCGAGCACGACTACCTCGACGACGTCGAGCACCGCGAGGAGGGCGGCACCCCCGCCATCGTCGACTCCATCCGGGCCGGGCTGGTCTTCCAGCTCAAAGAGGCGGTCGGGATCGACGAGATCCGGGCGCGCGAGGAGCGGTTCGTGCGCCGGGCCATCGAGTCGTGGGAGGCGAACGAGCGCATCGACGTGCTCGGCAACCACGAGGCCGAGCGGCTCTCCATCGTCAGCTTCGTGGTGCGCCACGACACCCCCGGCACCTACCTCCACCACAACTTCGTGGTCGCGGTGCTGAACGACCTGTTCGGCATCCAGGCCCGGGGCGGCTGCTCGTGCGCCGGCCCCTACGGCCACCGCCTGCTCGGCATCGACCTGGACCGCTCCCACGAGTTCGAGCGCGAGATCGACCGGGGCTGCGAGGGCATCAAGCCGGGCTGGACCCGCGTCAACTTCAACTACTTCATCGACGACGACACCTTCCGGTACCTGCTCGACGCCGTGCACCTGGTCGCCGACGAGGGTCACCACCTGCTGCCGTGGTACCGCTTCGAGCCCGACAGCGGGCTGTGGCGCCACCGGTCCGGCCAGGGGGCGCCGCCGCTCAGCCTGCACGACGTCTCGTACGCCGGGGGGACGATGACCTACCCCCGCCACCCCCACGCCGGCGCCGAGGTCGACTTCGACGCCCTGCTCGCCGAGGGCCGCCGCCTGCTCGCCCGCGCCGGCCGGGAGCGTCCCGAGCCCCTGCCCCGCCCCGACGTCACCGCCGACTTCGAGCACCTCCGCTGGTTCCCCTTCCCCGACGACGGCGGCTGAGCGCCACCCCCCTCGCTCAGGTGCGGGGCGTCAGCGAGGTGAGGCGCCACTCGCCCTCCTCGGCGTAGGTGACGGCGCCGACGGGGGAGTCGGACCCGATCGACGCGGAGCGGGTGTTGCGCAGCGGCAGGCCGTCGCTGGCCCGGAACCAGAAGTCCTCGACCTGGCGGCCCGACTGGGCGTCGGACATCTCGCGGACCTGGTGGTAGTGCAGGGCGGGGACGTCCTCGTCGCCGACGCGCACGGTCTCCTCGCCGACGAAGCGGGTCGGCCCCGCCGACACCGTGGTGCCCGACACGCTGTCGCTGGTGCCCCGGCACTCCTGGTCCCAGCGGTCGCCGGGCTCGGCGTCGGCGCGGACCACCACCGAGTCGGGGCAGCGGAACGTCGAGGTGTTGCCGACGACGGCGACGCCCAGGTCCCAGGCCTGGAACGTGGTGCCGCCCTCCTCGACCAGGTCGCGCCCGTCCTCGCCGCCGGGGCAGTAGCGCCACTGCTGCCAGTGGTCCTCGTGGAGATCGACGCGGAACGTCCAGCAGCCTCCCGCCCGGTGGGTGACGGTCCCGGGTAGGCGGGGCCCCTGGCCGTGGTCGCCGGGCAGGATCGAGATCGACTCGGTGCCGTCGCCCTCGTAGACGTACACGCCCTCGGGCGGCCGGGGGCGGGCACCCGGGGGCCCGCCCGGCGCGGCGGTCGGGTCGCTGCCGCCGAACTCCTCGACCGCCGCGTCGATCGAGGCCGGCCCCGGCTCGCGCCGCAGCACCACGAGCAGGCCGACCGCGCCCACCACCAGGACGACCGCGAGGGCCCCGAGCCCGAGGACGAGCGCCCTGCGACGGCTCATCCCACCGGCAGACCGGGCCCGTCCGCGGCCGCGCCGGCGTTCCACGACCGCAGGACCCGGCGGTAGTTGGCCCGTTCGAACGCGGCCGGGTCCTCGGCGTTGCGGTGGCTGACCGAGCCGCGCAGCTGGGCTACGGACTCGTAGCCGTGGGCGTCGAGCCAGGCGAGAAGCTCGCGCAGCATCGCGTCGAGGCGCCCGGGTCCCTGCCGCAGCAGCGCCGAGGTGGTCATGGCCACGTCCGCGCCGACGAGGAGTGCCTTGGCCGCATCGCGGCCCGAGTGCACCCCCGACGTCGCGGCCAGGCTCACGGCGGCGCCGAGCTGCGGGCGGAGCATGGCGATCCAGCGCAGCGGGAGGCGCAGCTCGCCCGGCGAGGACAGCTCCAGGCGGGGGACCACGTCGAGGGTCTCGAGGTCGAGATCGGGCTGGTAGAAGCGGTTGAACACGACCAGGCCGTCGGCGCCGGCGTCGACCGCGGCCGCCGCGAAGTGCGCGAACGACGAGTAGTACGGGCTCAGCTTCACCGCCAGGGGCAGCGTGGTCGCGTCGCGGACGCTGCGGATCAGGGCCAGGTCCCGCTCCTCGACGGTCGCGGCGTCCTCGGTCGGGTCGCCCGCCACCCGGTAGAGGTTCAGCTCCAGGGCGTCGGCGCCGGCGTCCTCGAGCAGCTCCGCGTAGCGCACCCAGCCGCCGCCCGTCGCCGCGTTCAGGCTGGCGATCACCGGGGCCTCGGTGAGGTCCTTGGCCCGGGCCAGGTGGTCGATGTAGCGGTCGAACGCGGTGTCGAGCCGGGGGATGGCGGGGAAGTACTCGAGCGCCTCGGCGAACTGGTCGGCGCCCTGCTCGAGCGCCCGGTTCAGCTGGATCTCCTCCTCCACGACCTCCTCCTCGAACAGCGACGGCAGCACGATGGCGCCGGCGCCGGCCTCGTCGAGGCGGCGCACCCCGTCGAGCTCGCCGGTGAGCGGGCCGGCCGAGGCCACGAGGGGCGATCGCAGGTCGAAGCCCAGGTAGCTGGTGCGCAGGTTGGGGGTCATCGCCCGTCCTCCCCGTGGTCGTGGCGGTGCTGGTCGTGAACGTGGTGGTCGTGGTGGTAGCCGGCGTCCGTGTCGTCCTCGGGGAGCACGTCGGGGTCGGGCTCGTGGGGGATCGTGCGCTCGATGGCGGCGAGCTGCTCGTAGAAGTGCCACCGCTCGTCCACCTCGGCCTGGGCCAGGGCCTGGAGGTGGACGGCCGCGTCGGGGTGGGTGCGCTCCAGCACCGCGAAGCGGGTCTCCTTCTCGGCGAAGGCCCGGACCGGGATCGTGGGGCGCCGCGAATCGAGCCGGAACGGGTGGCTGCCGTCCTCCCGGCTGGGCTGGAAGCGGTACAGCGGCCAGTAGCCGCTCTTGACCGCGTCGTGCTGGTGGGTCATCGACTTGGACATGTCGATGCCGTGGGCGATGCACGTGCTGTAGGCGATGACGAGCGAGGGCCCGGGCCAGGCGGCCGCCTCGAGCAGCGCCCGCGTGGCCTGGCGCTCGTTGGCCCCCAGCGAGACCTGCGCCACGTAGACGTCGCCATACGCCCGGGCGATGGCGCCCAGGTCCTTCTTGCCGGTCGTCTTCCCGGACGCCGCGAACTTCGCCACGGCCGACAGCGGCGTGGACTTCGACGCCTGGCCGCCGGTGTTGGAGTACACCTCCGTGTCGAGCACCAGCACGTTCACGTCGCGGCCCGACCCGAGGACGTGGTCCAGGCCGCCGAAGCCGATGTCGTACGCCCAGCCGTCGCCGCCCACGATCCAGACCGCCTGCTCGGCGAGCGTGTCGATCACCGCCAGCAGCCGCCGGGCGTCGGCGTCGCCCTCGTCGGCCGCCTCGGCCAGGCTCGCCTTCGCCTCGGCGATGCGGGCCCGCTGGGCGGCCAGCGCCGCCTCGCCGTCTCGCTCGGCGGCGAGCAGCGCGTCGGCGGGCCCGTCGCCGAGCACCGGGGTGAGGCGTCCGACGAGAGCGCGCGCCTCGCGCACCTGGGCCTCGAGCCCGAGACGCAGGCCGAGGCCGAACTCGGCGTTGTCCTCGAACAGGGAGTTGGCCCACGCCGGCCCCCGACCCTCGGCGTCGGTGGACCACGGGGTGGTGGGCAGGTTGCCGCCGTAGATCGACGAGCACCCGGTGGCGTTGGCCACGACGATGCGGTCGCCGAACAGCTGGCTCAACAGCTTGAGGTACGGGGTCTCGCCGCAGCCGGCGCAGGCGCCCGAGAACTCGAACAGCGGCTCCAGCACCTGGGAGCCCTTGGCGGTGTCGTGGGGGAGCAGGTCGCGTGCCAGCGGGGGGATCGAGGCGAAGAACTCCCAGCGGCCGCGCTCGACGTCGCGGTGCTCGAGGGCGGGCGCCATGTCGATGGCCTTGTGCCGCACCTCGCGCTTGTCCTTGGCCGGGCAGACGTCGACGCAGACCCCGCAGCCCGTGCAGTCGTCGGGCGCCACCTGCACGGTGAGTCGGTGGCCCGCCAGGTCCTTCGAGCGGAAGTCCTTCGACCGGAAGCCGTCGGGGGCGCCGGCGAGCGCGGCCGGCTCGAACACCTTCACCCGGATGGCGGCGTGGGGGCACACCACCGCGCACTTGGCGCAGTCGATGCAGATCGCGGGGTCCCAGATGGGCAGCTCGGTGGCGATGGCCCGCTTCTCGAACCGGGCCGTCCCGGTCGGGTAGGTGCCGTCGACGGGGAGGGCGCTCACGGGGAGCCGGTCGCCGTCGCCGGCGAGCAGGCGGGCGGTGACCCGCCGGACGAAGTCGGGCTCGTCGTCGCCGATCGGGTCGCGGCGGGGTGGTGCCGCCGCGTCGCCGGGCGTGTCGGGCAGCGCCACCTGCGACAGCTCGGCGAGCGAGCGGTCGACCGCCGCGAAGTTGCGGGCCACGAGGCTGTGGCCGCGGCGCCCGTAGGTCGCCTCGATCGCGTCCTTGATGCGGGCGATGGCCTCGTCGGGGGGCAGCACGCCGGCGAGCCGGAAGAAGCACGGCTGCATCACGGTGTTGATGCGGGTGCCCATGCCCTCCTCGCGGGCCACGCGGTACGCGTCGATCACCCAGAGGTCGATCCCCTTGTCCAGGATCTGCTCCTGGATGGTGCGGGGCAGGTGCTCCCACACCTCGCCGGCCGGATGCGGGCTGTTCACCAGGAGCGTCGCGCCGGGGCGCGCCCGGTCGAGGACCCGCAGCGGCTCGAGCAGGCCGAACTGGTGGCAGGCCACGAAGTCGGCGTCCTCGATGAGGTAGGTCGAGCCGATCGGCTGGGGCCCGAAGCGCAGGTGCGACACGGTCGACGAGCCGGACTTCTTCGAGTCGAACACGAAGTACCCCTGCGCCCAGAGGTCGGTGTGCTCGCCGATGATCTTCACCGACGACTTGGTGGCACCGACCGTCCCGTCGGCGCCGAGCCCGTAGAACACCGCCTGGACCTCGCCGTCGGGGCGAGGCACCCGGAACCCGTCGTCGACGTCGAGGCTCAGGTGGGTGACGTCGTCGACGATGCCGACCGTGAAATGCGGCCGGGGCGCGGGGGCGGCGAGCTCGTCGAACACGGCCTTGGCGTGGGCGGGGCGGAACTCCTTCGAGGCCAGGCCGTAGCGGCCGCCGATCACCGTCGGCACGTCCCCGCCGCCACCGCCGGCCTGGCGGGCCTCGGCGAGGGCGGTGACGACGTCCTGGTACAGCGGCTCGCCGAGCGCCCCGGGCTCCTTGGTGCGGTCGAGCACGGCCACGGCCGGCGCGGTGGGGGGCAGCGCCGCCACCAGGGCGTCGGCGGGGAAGGGGCGGTAGAGGCGGACGGTCACCACGCCGACCCGCTCGCCGGCGGCGTTCAACGCGTCGACGGTCTCGCGCACGGTGCCGGCCCCCGAGCCCATCAGCACGACCACCCGGTCGGCGTCGGGCG
>JACJWK010000003.1 GCA_020637195.1 Microthrixaceae bacterium | reverse complement strand
TCCTCGCTCGTGTCGTACACGACGAACTCGTCGACGGCGTCGTCCAGCTCGGGCCACACCGCGTACCCGTCGATCAGGGCCACGCGCAGGCGCCCGAGGTCGTCCGGCCCGTTCACCTCCGGGGGGTCGGCGCCGCCGGCCGTGCTGTAGAAGAGCACGTAGTCGAACTCGAGGATCGGGTCCGACACCAGGTAGTCGTCGCGGCGCTGCTCGTCGGCGATGAAGGGGAAGCCGGCCAGCACCTCCGAGCGCGCCGTGCGGTCCAGCGCCACCGGCCAGCTCGAGTACGACACCTCGGGCTCGTAGCCCTGGCGGCGCAGGACGTCGACCACGATGGCGGTGACCGGCCCGCCGTCGGCGAGGTCGGGGCCGACGTAGGGGCTCCAGTCGCCGCTGGCGAGCACCACGGGCCGGGCCGGCTCCTGCGGCGACAGGCGCCCGACCCGGGCCAGGAAGGCGACCGCGACGCCCACCACCACGACCCCGGCCAGGGCCAGCAGTGGGAGGCCCCAGGTGCCCGCCCCCCGCCTTCTCGCGCGCAACGCGCCTTTCCCCTCGATCGCCGTCCTGCGGGTCGCCCCCCGCCCCGGCAACGGCCCCGAGTGTAGGGGCTGGGCCCGTCAGCGCACGTCGACGACGGCGGTGCGGAGGTCGGTCATGTCGTGGAGGGTGTACTTGCCGCCGATGCGGCCCCAGCCGGTGCGGGTGCCGCCGGCGCCGCCGAAGGGCGGGTGCTGCTCCCAGAAGTTGGTGGACTCGTTGACCAGGACGGTGCCGACGCGCAGGTCGTCGATGTAGCGGTGGGCGCGGCTGAGCGACGAGGTGAACACGGCGGCCTGGAGGCCGAGGTGGGAGTCGTTGGCGAGGCGGACGGCCTCGTCGTCGTCGGTGAAGGTGGTGACGGGCAGGATGGGCCCGAAGGTCTCCTCGCGGAAGGCGGCCATGGTGGGGGTGACGCCGTCGAGGACGGTGAGGGGCCAGTAGAGGTCCGAGGCGAAGCCGCTCGCCCGTTCGCCGCCGGCGAGGACGTCGGCGCCGGCGGCCACCGCGTCGGCGACGTGGGTGTCCATGCGGGCGGCGACGGTCTCGTTGTTGACCGGCCCGTAGGTGGTGTCGTCGGCCATGGGGTCGCCGAGGACGGGCTCGGCGGCGGCGGCCAGCAGGAGCGCCAGGAACTCGTCGTGCACCGACTCCTGGACGAAGAGGCGTTCGGTGGCGACGCAGCACTGGCCGGCCACGAAGGTGGCGCCGAACACGGCGGCCTCGGCGGCGCGGCCCAGGTCGGCGTCGTCGCACACGATCTGGGGGCCGTTGCCCGACGCCTCGATCAGGGTGCGCTTGAGCCCGGCGGCGCGCACGATGGCCTCGGCGGTGTCGGCCGAGCCCACGAAGCCGATGCCGTCCACGCCGGCGTGGGTGGTGAGGGCGGCGCCGACGTCGCCCCGGCCGTGGACGACGTTGACCGCGCCGGCGGGGAAGCCGGCGTCGGCGACGGCCTGGGCGAGGGCCGCCCCTGACAGCGGCGTGGACTCGCTGGGCTTGAGCACCACGGTGTTGGCGCCGCCCAGCGCGGCGGCGAGCAGCTCGGCGGGGATGTTCATGGGGAAGTTGAACGGGGTCAACAGGGCGTAGACCCCGACCGGCTTGCGGTGGGTGAACACCCGCTTGGTGCGCTCGATGCTGGGCATCACGTGGGTCTCGAGCCGCTTGGTCTCCTCGGCGGCGAGCCGGAAGATCTCGGCCGACTCGACCAGCTCGTCGCGGGTCTCGGCGGCGAGCGCCTTGCCCGACTCGGCGGTCATCTGGACCGCGAGGGCCTCGGCCCGCTCGTCGAGCCGGTCGGCCACCGCGTGCAACAGCTCGGCCCGCTCGAACTCGGTGAGCCGCGCCATCGCCGGCCCCGCCTCGACCGCGGCGGCCACCGCCGCGTCGACGTCGCCGGCCGACGCGTGCGCCACCTCGGCCACGACCGTGGTGTCGGCCGGGTTGTCCACCGCCACGACGTCGTCGCTGGTGGCGTCGCGCCACTCGCCCCCGATGAGCAGTCCCGTCGGCGTCCCCGCCCTGGTGGTGTCCATGCCCGCGATCTTGCCCGACCCGGAACGGCAGGAGCGACGCGGCGGCGCCGAGCGCGGGTCAGGCGGTGCCGACGAGCTCGTGGTCGACCCCGAGCAGGTCGTAGGTGCGCCGGGCCCGATGGTCCCGGGTGAGCAGCCGCCGGGAGTCGGCGCGGGCGGCCTCGCCCACGAGGGCGTCGTAGACCGCGCCGCCGACGATGCCGAGCGGTCCGCACCGCGCCAGCAGCGCCGTCGCCTGCCGCGTGGTGAGCCAGGCGGTCTCGGGGAAGACCCGGCGCAGGATCTCGGTGGCCGTGGGGCCGTCGATGGCGAGCTCGCCGGGCATCCGCGTCAGGACGGAGTAGGTCTCGAAGGCGGCGTGACCGGACAGGGCGGGACGGCGGGCGGCGACCGCGGCGCGGCAGGCGTCGTGCGCGGCGTGGGCGCCGTCGAGGGCGGCGACGGCCACGCTGGTGTCGACCGCGAACCGGTCAGCGCTGATCGGCATCACGCCAGCGCTGGACGTCGGCGTCGGTCACGGTGTGCCCCTCGGCGGGGGCGATGACGGGCCAGCCGTCGATCTCGACGATCGTGCGGCTGCGCCGCCGCACCGGCGTCAGGCGGATCGAGTCGCCCTCCGTGTCGAGCTCGAGCTGGGCGTCGGCGGCGAGGGAGAGGCGTTCGCGCACGTCCTTCGGGATGACCACCCGGCCCGCCCGGTCGATGCCTACCAGCATGGGTGCCATCGTACCATCGCCGACGGGACGGCCCGCTGCGCCGGTGCGGTCCCGAGGGCCGGACGGTGCGCCGCCGCGGTCAGAAGCGGAAGCGGGTGACGTCGCCGGGGAAGTCGAACCAGGCCATGGCCTTGGTGGGCGAGAAGCGGACCAGGCCGCCCGCGGCCTCGCCCTCCCAGGCGTCGGGCTCGGGCTCGTAGCCCCGCTCGCCGTACTTGCGGCGCATCTCGGCCGAGATGCGCCCGCCGAGCTCGAGGCCCGGCGGGTCGGCCGGCGACGCGGTCCCCTCGACGATCACCGCCTGCCAGCCGTCCTCGAGGTGCAGCACGCAGTCGCTGCGCCCCGCCAGGTTGCGGACGTGGCGGGTGGTGGGGGCGCCGTCGTAGTAGAGGCCGCCGTCGACCCACACGCCCCACCGGGGCACGACGTGGGGGCGGCCGTCGGGACGGGTCGTCGCCATCCAGTACTGGAGGGACTCGACGAGGCGCTCCTCGACCGCGGCCCACGTGAGCATCCCGTCGTCGGTCTCGGGCACCCCGTAGCCCTCGGGCATCTCGGGGCGGTCGCTGCGGGGCTGACTCACGATGCGTCCTCTCGCTCGGTGGGCGCCGAGGGTACCCGTCCGCCCCGCGGCGTCGCCGGGGAGGGGCGGGGCGCGGGCGAGGCCGGCGCCGCGAGACATCCGTCACAATCGCTAGATTTTCTTAGCAGAAGGGTTGACGCCAGCAAGCATGCTTGCGATAGTGAGCACCAGCCCAACCGCCGCGAGCACCACGGTCGACCGGGCACCCAGTCCGAACCGAACCACAACGTGTGAAGGAACCCACCATGTCGGAAGCCATCGAGCAGCTGAACGAGATCGAGTCGAAGGCCCTCGAGGCCGTCGAGAAGGTGCAGGAGCCCATCGTCGAGGGCGTGCGCTCCGCCGCCGAGTGGGCCGAGGCCCGCCTCCCCGAGGTCAAGGTGCCCTCGCTCGACCGCATCGGCACCGCCGACGAGTACGTCGCCTTCGCCTTCGAGGTCGTCGACGCCGTCGTCAAGAACCAGAAGGCGTTCGTGGGCGACCTGCTCACCGCCACCGCCGGCGTGCGGGCCAAGTTCGTCGACGCCGACGCCAAGCCCGTCCGCCCCGTCAAGTCGACCACCAAGAAGGCGGCCTGACCCCACCAGCCTCGGGAGCTCGATCGCCGATCCCCCCTCGGCCGATCGCTCCCGATCGGGGCTGACCGGTTCGCCGGCAGCCCCAACCCCGACACGAGCGGAGGACCTCCCCCCAGGTCCTCCGCTCGTGCGCGTCCGGGGGCGGATCGGCGACCGGCGGGCGCGCGGTCCCGTCCCCCCGGTTCAGTCGGCCTGCTCGGCGATGACCGCGAGGATCTCG
The DNA here is from genome assembly GCA_020637195.1 of Microthrixaceae bacterium. GTDB lineage: Bacteria > Actinomycetota > Acidimicrobiia > Acidimicrobiales > DATDAH01 > JAEUJM01. The sequence continues at coordinate 249,993 of JACJWK010000003.1, read as the reverse complement.
TCGCCGTAGTTCTCGACCTTGGCGGGCCCGATGCCGTGGCACGCGAGCAGCTCGGGGTAGCTCGTGGGCCGGCGGGCGACCAGCTCGTCGAGCGTGCGGTCGCCGAACACCACGAACGCGGGCACGCCGTCGGCCGACGACCGCGCCTTGCGCCACGCCCGCAGCGCCTCGTGCAGGCCCTGGTCGCGCCGCCACGTGGCGGGATCGACCGGCGGGCGCGGTGATGGCGCGCCCTTCGGCGCCCGCCCCGGCGCCGGCGCGGGCGCCTCGACCACCCGCGGCGGCGCACCGGGGGCCGCGAGCTCGTCGAGGAAGGGCGACGGCGCGTCGGCGGGCGCCACGACCGTGGCCGTCGCCGAGCAGCGGGTGAGGGCCACGTGGAAGATGCGGCGCTCCTCCTCCCGCCCGTCGGCCCCCACCACCAGCCGGTGGGGGAACAGGCGCTGCGAGGCCTCGTGGACCACGACGTGGGGCCACTCGAGGCCCTTCACCCGGTGCACGGTGGACAGGTGCACCCGCCCGCCCTCGCCGGCGGGCAGCTCGGCGCCCAACTGGTCGCCCAGCCAGCGGCGGAAGGTGGTGGGGTCGGGGTGCAGGGTGGCCAGCTGGTGCAGGGCGTCGAAGTCGTCGCCGTGGGTGGAGCGGTCGACCCGGCCCCGGGACCGGTCCAGCGACTCCACCGCCCCGCCGAGGCCGATGCGGTCGCGCACCGCGGCCATCACGTCGGCGGTGGTGCCCCCGTCGGCGACCCCCGCCAGCAGGCGCAGGTCGGCCACGAAGGCCAGCAGCTTCTCCTGGTCGCGCTCGCGGCTGAGGCGGCCGGCCAGGCGCTCGAGCCCGGCGACGTCGCGCTGCTCGCTCATCCAGTCGATCAGCTTCGGCGAGAGGCCACGCGGCGGCCGTCGCGCCGCCTCGCGCACCGCGCCGGCCGAGAGGCGCCGGGGGTCCAGGGCCAGGTCGAGCCACGCCAGCGCCGCCCGCACCCCCGTGCGGCCCAGCCACGCCCGGATGCCCGGGACCGGGTCGACCGGCACGCCCGCCACGGTGAGCGCCACCTGCACCGGCGCCAGCGCCGCGTTCACCCGGGCCAGCACCACCACGTCGGCCGGCGCGGCCCCGGCGTCGACGTGGGCGCGCACGGCCTCGGCGGTGGCCCCGACGGTGCCCTCGGCGACGCGCCGCACCACCAGCGCCGCCGGGCCGTCCTGGCGTCCCTCGGGCCAGGTGACCGACTTGGGCACCCGCCGGGCGTTGCGGGTCAACAGGTTGCCGGCGGCCTCGATCACCGCCGGCGGGCAGCGGTAGTTGACCGTGAGCGGGTGGTCGGCGGCGCCGGGGAAGAACGCCCCGAAGTCGGTGAGCCAGCGGGGGTCGGCGCCCTGGTACCCGTAGATGGTCTGGTCGTCGTCGCCGACCCCGAACACGTCGAAGGCGGGGGCCGACAGCAGCCGGATCAGCAGCAGGTGGGCGGGGGTGAGGTCCTGGAACTCGTCGACCAGCATCAGCCGGCACGACGCCTGGGCCACCCGTCGTGCCGCCGGCTCGCGCAGCAGCACCTCGAGGGCCTGGTAGATCTGCTCGTCGAAGTCCACCTCGCCCGCCCGCCGCAGCGCCTCGCGGTACCGCGGGAACACCTCGGCGAAGCCGTCGACGTCGCCCTGGTACTCGGCCTCGACCTCCTCGGGGGGACGCAGGCCGAGGCGCACCTGGCCCAGCGCCTCGATCCAGAGCGCGGCCGGGTCGGTGTTGGCCCGCCGGGGGAAGCTGACCAGCCGCTCGAGGTGGTCGCGCACCGCCCGCTCGTCGATCACCCGCGGGGGCCGGGCGTCGACCCCCGGGCGGCGGAACGGGCCGGTGCCGCCGACGATGGCGAGCCCGAGCGAGTTGAGGGTGCGGATCTGGAGGCCCGACCGCTCGGCGAGGCGCTCGCGCATCTCGCCTGCGGCCCGGGTGTTGTACGCCACCAGGGTGAGCGCGCCGTGGGGCAGCCCGCAGCCGGCGACCAGGTGGCGGGCCCGCTCGGTGAGCGTGCGGGTCTTGCCCGAGCCGGCCGGCGAGATCACCCGGCACGGCCCACCCCGGTGGGTGACCGCGGCGAGCTGGTCGGCGGCGAGGGGGGCGGTGGGGGCCGGGTCGGTGAGGGGGGTGGTCGCGCCGTGCTCGAGCCAGGTCCGGTGGACGACCGGGGCGCCGACGCCGTCACCGAGGGCGAGGTCCACCGGGCCGCCGTCGCACCAGGCGGCCTCGCCGCCGGCGGTGAGGACACCTCGCCGTGCGCCCGCGCCGGCGCTGCCGGCGTCGGCAGCTCTCGCACGGCTCGCCCCGGCGGCCACGGCGGCGGTGACGGCCTCGCACGACGGGGCGTCGGGGCGCCGCAGGTCGAGGGCGTTCGACCACACCAGGTGCGAGAGGCGCTCGAGGGGGAACGCGAACGACGGTGGCAGCCGCCACGGCTCGCGGTCGTCGGTCTCGGCGGGGTGGCGCTCGAGGGCGCCGGCCAGCTCGACGACGTAGGGCTCGCGGCGCGCCCAGTGCCCGGCGAGCCGCTCGACCAGCCCGGACGGGTCGCCGAGCACCTCGTCGTCGACGACGAAGCGCGGGCACCCCGCCCAGGCGTCGGGCACCTCCTGACCGGGCGGGACGACGAGCGTCCGACCCAACGCCGGGGGGCCGGCCACCGCCGGCGCGATCGGTGGGGGGCCGGTCGGGGCGGGCGAGAGGACCGCGGGTCGCTCGTCCGGCGGCACGTCGGCGGGTGGCCGGCCCGGACCCGGCTCGGACGTGGCCCCGACGTCGGACGGCGGTGATCCGCCCAGGTGGCACGCCCGCACGTCGGCGACGGTGGCGTGGGTCCCGCCGCAGTTGCCGCAACGCACCGCCATCAGCGGGCTCCCCGGATCGTCACCCGGTCGTTTCTACCGGCCCGAGCGCCCGGTCGTCGCCGGACGCTCCCGATCACTCGGCCCGCCGTGACCCTTCGGGGTGCGTCGGGGTCGTGGCGGATCGTGGGCCGCTCACCATCGTCACGGTCGGGGGCCGGCGGGGACGGCGACCGCCGCCAGCTCGACCCGCACCCGGGCGTGGACCTTCACCACCAGCAGGCTGGGCGGCTGCACGCCGAAGTCGGTGACGTCGAGCTCGGTGGCCCCGGCGACGGCCAGCGCGCCTCCGTCACCCGGGGTGACCCGCAGCGTGCCGCGCAGCGGGCGGCTGGTCCCGTGGAACTCGAGGACGCCTTCGCCGTCGTGCTCCTCGCCGGGGCCGTCGCCTCCGGCGGGGGCGAGCGCGGTCAGCCGCCCGGTGACCGTGGGGAACCGGCGCAGATGCAGGCGCCGCTCGGCTTCGCGGTCGACGAGCGGGTTGCCCGAGCGCATCGATCCGAGGGCGACCTCGATCTCGCCGTCGACCGGTGCGCCGGTGTCCACCCGGCCGTCGGGGGCGAGGGTGAGCTCGAGCCACCCGGCGGCCGGAGCGTCGGTGGTGATCGGGTGCACGCTCGACGAGGCGTGCACGGTCACCGCCGATCGCTCGGGGTCCAGCTCGAAGCGCACCGCTCAGACCCCCCGCGGGTCGGTGGCGCGCTCGATCTCCCGGCGCCGCCGCAGCGGCCGATCGGACTCGGTCATGCGTGTCGACGCTACCGACCGGCGACCCCACCGGTCCGGCGGGCCTCGCGGCCCCCACTAGCCTCGCCGGCGGGCGGACCGACGACACGCGAGCGGAAGGGAACGAGCGAGGATGCGTCTGCGACGCCGGGCACCGGGGGTGGCCGTGCTGGCCGCCCTGACGATCGCGGTCATCGCCGGCTGCGGCAGCGACGGGGGCGACGACGACGCCGCGCCCGCCGACGAGACCACCGCGGCCACCAGCGAGGCCACCGACGGCACCGACGGATCGGCCGAGGGCGGGTGCCCCGACGAGACCGCCCTCGAGGTGGTCAACGGCGACAGCGCCCGGGGCAGCGACGGCGCCGACGTCAACCTGGGCGAGGGTGAGGTGGACGTCCTCACCGCGTTCGCCGACGGCACCGGCGGCGACGCCACCCTGGTCTTCGCCGACTACGAGGTCGAGGCCGACCCGCAGTTCGGGCTGTCGGCCCCCGTGGGCGATCCCGAGGTGCCCGTGGGCGGCCTCATCATGGTGATCAGCATCACCACCGGCGGCGAGGGCGACCTGACCACCGGCGAGTACCGGGCCCTCGAGCCCGGCGAGGGCGCGGTCAGCTCACCGGGCGACCTCACCGACCCCGACGCCTCCATCCCGGAGATCCCGCCCAGCGTGAACTTCGAGGCCCTCTACCTCGGCGACGACCGCATCATCCCGCTCGGCGAGCACTCCGTCACCCTCACCGAGGTGACCGACACGCAGCTGTGCGGCGAGCTCACCGGCGACACGGGTGAGACCGAGCTCCAGTCCGACGGCTTCCCGGTGCTCACCGGGACGTTCGTCGCCGAGCGGGTCTGACCACGGGCCCCGGCCGGCGCCCGCCGCGGCGCCGGCCGGCGGCATGCCACACTGACCCCTCGTCGGCCGGCCCCCGGGCCGCCGACGACGCACCAACGAGCGACGACCGACGACCGACGAGAAGGTGACCCGGCGCCGACCGCCGGGAGGGGAGGACCGATGCCGGACGACCGGCCACTGCAGGACTCGGCGACGATGTGGGAGCTGGTCGAGCGCCGTGCCGCGCTCACCCCCGACGCCCGGGTGCTGGTCGACCAGGACGACCGCACGCTCACGTTCGGCGAGCTGCGCGACCGGGCCGAGCGCGTGGCCGCGGGGTTCCTCGCCCTCGGCGTCGGCCCCGGCGACAAGGTCACCTGGCAGCTCCCCAGCCGCCTCGAGACGGTGATCGCCTCGGTGGCGCTGGCCCGCCTCGGCGCGATCCAGAACCCCATCCTGCACATCTACGGGGAGAAGGAGCTGGGCTTCGCCCTGCACCAGTTCGCCCCCAAGCTCTACCTCGGGCCGGGCGAGCAGTTCGGCGTCGACTACCTGGCGATGGCCGAGCGCCTCGGCGCCGACGTCAGCCCGCCCCCGCAGGTCATCTCGGGCTACGCCGACCTGCCCGAGGGCGACCCGTCCACGCTGCCGCCGCCGCCCGAGAGCGGTGACGACGTCCGCTGGATCTACTACACGTCGGGCACCACCTCCGACCCGAAGGGCGTCCAGCACACCGACCGCACGCTCATCGCCGGCGGCTACGGCCTGGCCCACGCCATCGAGTGGGACCCGGCGGTCGACGTCGGCTCGATCGCCTTCCCGTTCGCCCACATCGCCGGCCCCGACTACCTGGTGCTGATGCTCGTCACCGGCGTGGGCGCCGTGATCGTCGAAGGCTTCGACCTCAGCGCCATCCTCCCGGTGTTCCGCAAGTACGACGTCACGTCGGCGGGCGGCTCCACGGCCCACTACCTGATGTTCCTCGGCGCGCAGCGGGCCGACCCGTCCACGCCGATCCTGCCCACGCTGCGCCTGCTCGCCGGCGGCGGCGCCCCCAAGCCGCCCGAGCTGTACTACGAGGTCAAGCGCGAGCTGTGCCCCCTCGGCACCCTGCACGGCTACGGGATGACCGAGTGCCCGATGATCGCCCAGGGCTCGCCCAGCGACACCGAGGACCAGCTCGCCAACACCGAGGGCAGGCCCGTCGTGGGCTGCGAGGTGCGCATCGTGGGCGAGGACGGCCAGGTGTGCGCCCCCGGCCAGGACGGCGAGGTGCGCCTCAAGGGCTCGATGCTGTTCAAGGGCTACACCGACCCGTCCCTGAACGCCGAGGCCTTCGACGACGACGGCTACTTCCGCACCGGCGACGTCGGCCACCTGCGCGAGGACGGCCACATCGTCCTCACCGGCCGCCTCAAGGACATCATCATCCGCAAGGGCGAGAACATCTCCGCCAAGGAGATCGAGGACGTCCTCTACACCCACCCCAAGGTGGGCGACGTGGCCGTCATCGGCGTGCCCGACCGGGAGCGGGGCGAGATGGTCTGCGCGGTGGTCGAGACCGCCGCCGACGCCGAGCCGCTCACGTTCGACGAGATGGCCGCGCACTGCCGTGACGCCGGCCTGATGGTCCAGAAGGTGCCCGAGCGCCTCGAGGTGGTCGACGCCCTGCCCCGCAACCAGACGCTGAACAAGATCCTCAAGTACAAGCTGCGCGAGCAGTACGGCTGAGCGCGCCCGATCGGCTCGAGAGCCGGTTCGGCGGGCCGCGCCCGCCGCGCCTACCCGGTCCGACCGTCCGGCGCCGGCGGGGCGTCGGCGCTCGCCACGTGCAGGTCGAGCGCGGGCGGCTCGTTGGCCACCACCGGCTCGAACATCGCCCGGAAGCCCTCCACCGACAGGCCGGCGGCGTCGGCCAGGGCGGCGAGCTCGTCGGGGTCGTCGAAGTCGTCGCGCCGCACCCGCAGCATGTAGCGGCGGGCGATGGCGTAGCGGGTGGAGTGGACGTCGACCACGCGCACGGCGGTGCGGCCCGTGTCGGGGTCGAGCATCTCGCCGAAGGGGACGGGCACGAAGTGGCCCGCCTGCATGGTGATCATCACGCCGCTGCCCCCCGAGATCAGGTACTTCGCGGCGCAGTAGCCGAGGTCGCGCGTGTATTCCATGTCCACCGGGATGGGATCGGCGCAGCGCAGCTCGTAGCCCACGTTCTTGGCCACGATCGTGGTCTTGATGCCGAGCTCGGCGAGGCGCTCGCGCACCTTCACCTTGAGGATGTGGCCGATGTCGACCTCGGCGATGCGCACGTGGCCGTGCTCGTCGCGCTCGACGTCCTCCAGCTCGTCGAGCTCGGAGGGGTCGAGGCTCAAGACGACGCCCTCGGCGATGACCGCGACGCCGTCGCGACGGCCGTTGCGCCGCCGCTTGATGACGCTGCCGACCAGCGTGTCGACGATCTCGGTCAGGCGCACCCGCTCGTCGAACTCCTCGGGGATCAAGGTGATGGTGGCGCCCGCGGCCTTGCCGATGCCGAGGGCGAGGTGGCCGGCCTTGCGGCCCATCGCCACGACGAAGTACCAGCGCCCGGTCGTCTTGGCGTCGGTCATCAGGTTGGACACGATCTCGACGCCGTTGTGACGGGCGGTCTGGAACCCGAACGTGTCGACCCAGGGCGGCAGGTCCAGGTCGTTGTCGATGGTCTTCGGGGCGTGGACCACCCGCACCCGCCCGGCGGACCGCTCGGCGAGGCGCATGGCCGAGTAGGCGGTGTCGTCGCCGCCGATGGTGATGAGCTGCGACACGCCCAGGCGCTCGAGCGACTCGATGCAGCGGTCGAGCAGGGCGGGGTCCTTCGTGGGGTTGGCCCGCGCCGTGCCGAGGATCGATCCGCCCCGGAAGTGGATCCGGCTGACGCCGGCCGCGGTCAGCTCCATCGCGCCGCTGACGTCGCCGGCCATGATCTGCTCGAACCCGTTCGTGATGCCCACGATGGGGGTGCCGGCGAGCTCGGCGCGGATGGTGGCCGCCCCGATCACGCTGTTGATCCCCGGCGCCGGCCCCCCGCCGACGAGGATCCCGAGCTTCGCGTCCTGGCTCACGTTTGGCACCTCCGGCCTCGACCGCTCCCAGCATGGCCCGCCCGAGCCCCGTCCGTCTCGGCCGGTCGGCTCCCGGGCCCCGGAATTCACCGGCCCGTCATCTGCGTCGACCACGGCGGGGCCCGTCGCGACGCCCACGGGGGCCGGGCGCCCAGGGCCGGACGCCGGGCCGGCGCCGCTGCGTAGCATCGGGTCCATGGCCGCGAACGAGCGCGAGATCGTCGACCCGCACCACCACCTCTGGGGGCCCGACTTCATGGGAGGGCTCGCCGGCAGCTACCTGCTCGACGACCTCCACGCCGACACCGACACCGTGCCCGCGGTGGTGGGCACGCTGTTCATGGAGTGCGGCGCCTCGTACCGTCCCGACGGGCCCGAGCACCTGCGCCCCGTCGGCGAGACCGAGTTCGTCGCGGGGGTCGCGGCCGCCAGCGAGCAGGCGCCCGGCGCCACCATCCTCGGCATCGTCGGCCACGCCGACCTCACCCTGCCCCTGGACCGGCTCGACGAGGTGCTCGACGCCCACACCGCCGCCGCCGGCGGCCGGTTCCGGGGGATCCGCGACGCCCTCGCCAGCGCGCCCCCCGGCGTGCCCCTGATGATCCCCGGGCCGGCCGAGCCCGGGCGCGGGGCCGACCCCGACTTCCGGCGCGGCGTCGCCCACCTGGGGGAGCGGGGCCTCACCTACGACACGTGGCAGTACCACACCCAGCTCGGCGACGTGGTCGACCTGGCCCGGGCCGTCCCCGGCACCACCGTCGTGGTCGACCACTTCAGCACCCCGATCGGCGTGGGCGAGTGGGCGGGCCGCCACGACGAGATCTTCGAGGCCTGGAAGCCCGTGCTGACCGAGTTGGCGTCGTGCCCCAACGTCGTGGTCAAGCTCGGGGGCCTGGCCATGCCCGACAACGGCTTCTGGCCCATCGACGGCTCGGTGCCCCGCCCCGACGTCGACGGGTTCCTGGCCGTCCAGGAGCGCTGGTACCTGCACGCCATCGACTGCTTCGGGCCCGACCGGGCCATGTTCGAGTCGAACTTCCCGGTCGACAAGTTCTGCGTCGACTACCCGGTGGTGTGGGAGGCGTTCGCGCGCCTCGCGTCCCGCTACGACGCCGCCGAGCAGGACGCGCTCTTCGCCGGCACCGCCCGGCGGGTCTACCGGGTCTGACCGCGGCGGCTCCCGCCGGTCAGCTCGGGCGCGCCCGGTCCGGCCGGCGCCACCGGGCGTAGGCGCCGGCCGACGGCCGCCCGCCGTTCAGCGAGGCGTCAGGCGCGGTCGCGCACCCTGCGGTCGTCGTCCCGTGACCGTCGGACCGCCCGCCTGCCCGGCGGCCAGGGGGCGATCCCGGACCCCCCCCGAGAGGAGCAACCCCATGCAACGACGGACCAGGTGGATCGCCGGCGGCGTGCTCGTGGCCGGCCTGCTCGTCGGCGGCGCCGGCGTCGCGGTCGGCGCCGTGCGCGACGACGACGGATCCGACACCCCCATCACCGGCCCCGCGCTCGAGCAGGCCTCGCAGGCCGCCCTCGACCACACCGGCGGCGGCACCGTCACCGGCACCGAGGTCGGCGACGAGGAGGGCGCCTACGAGGTCGAGGTCACCCTCGACGACGGCAGCATGGTCGACGTGCACCTGGACGAGCGGTTCCGCGTCCTCGGCGACGAGACCGACGGCGCCGGCGAGGAGCGCGACGGCTGACCGCCCGGCCCGGGGACGGCCCGTGCGGGCCGTCCCCGCGGTCGCGCCGGGCGGGACGTCGGGACGTCCGCCCCTACCGGCCCGGCACGCCCGGTCGTACGGTGGGAGCCGAGGATCGGGAGGTGCGCCATGACCCAGTCCACGACCGGCCGGACGGAGCTCCAGGAGGCGGTCGGGCGGCGGGTCGGCTACCTGGTCGCCGCCGCGGTGAACCTCGTCGCGCTGTGGGTGGCCGGCCACCTGCTGGACTGGGGCTGGCCCGCGTTCCTGACCGAGGGCTTCGACGAGCTGCTCCCGTGGATCGCCGTCTCGCTGGTGGCGACGGCGGCGCTCAACCTGGTCTGGGTGGTCGCCGACCCGGACTGGTTCCGGCACCTCGGCCAGTTCGCCCTGCACGTCGTCGGCTTCCTGGTGGCCGTGCGCACGTGGCAGGTGTTCCCCTTCGACTTCAGCGGCTACTCGTCGGGGTGGGAGACCGGGATGCGGGTGCTGATCGCGGTCGGGATCGCCGGCACGGCGGTGGCGGCCGTCGTCGAGCTCGTCGCGTCCCTGCGCTCGTGGGCGGAGCGCGACCCCGGCCGGTCCCGGGCGGGGCGGGGGCGACACGCCGGCGCCGCGCCGGCCTGACGCGTCGAGTCAGGCCCCGGGCGGGGGGACCACCCGGAGCGACTCGCCGTCGCTGAACGCGATGCGGCCGTCGGCCAGCACCGCCGCCCCCGTGGCGCAGGGCTCGGCCAGCACCTCGCTGCGCTCGGCGTCACCGTCGCCGCCGAGGTCGATCCGCTCGAGGGTGCGGGAGAGGAAGCCGCAGACGACGAGCGTGTCGTCGGACGGCGCGGTGAGCCCCGCCGGCACCATCTCCTCCACCTGCTCGAGCGCCGGCGCCGCGTCGGCCTCGTCGCCCCGGCGCAGCACCTCGGGGTCGTCCCGGGTGGCGTTGTCGAACACCCACAGCTCGCCCGACGGGGTGAACGTGAACGCGAACGGGTTGGTGTAGCCCGACGACAGCACCTCGGGGGCCTGCCCGGGCCGGCCGTCCGGGTCGAGGCGCAGCAGCTTGCCGTTGGGCGTGTCGGGGTCGTCGGCCTCGGCCGGGTCCTGGAGGTCGCCCACGCCGATCACCAGGCTGCCGTCCGGCGCCACCACGAGGTGGCCGCCGTTGCCCAGCTCGGTCGACCCCGGCCCCCGCCAGACCAGGCGCTCCGGCCCCGGCGCCACCTGGGCCACGAGGAGCCGGCCGTCGAGCGCGGTCCAGGCCGCGAACGTGCGATCGTCGTCGTCCACCGCGAGGCCGAGCAGGCCCCGTTGGCCCTCGGTGCGCACGTCGACCGCCGCCATCTCGGACACCTCGCCGTCGGCCGTCGCCTCGAACACCCGGCCCGTCAGGCGGGACCCGTAGCGCAGCCCGCCGTCGGGCAGCGCCGCCAGGGCGGCGACGTCGGGGGCGTCGGCCACCAGCACCTCGCCGGCGGGAGCGCCGTCGTCCCCGCCGCAGGCCGCCAGCGTCAGCGAGGCCAGCGCGACGAGCACGGCCCCGCCGGCGGCCGCGACCCGGCGGGCGGGGCGGGGTCGACCGGCGGCGGGCACCCGGCCCACCCTACGGACGCGGGCGCCGTCTCCCCCTCCCCGGATCGCGGTGTGCGGATGGTCGTGGCGGCGTGACCGGGCCTCGAGCGAAACGGGCGACGCCGGCGCCGGGACCGGGGATCGGCCGGGGCCGCTCCCGTAGACTCCCGCCGTGGCGGCCGCGGAGATCCCCGAGGGCACGGTCACGGTGCTGTTCACCGACCTGGTCGACTCGACGCGACTCAACCAGGCGCTCGGCGACGACGCCGCCCGCGAGCTGACCCGCCGCATCGAGGCGGCCGCCCACCGCCAGATCGAGGCCCACCGGGGTGTGCCCATCAAGGACATCGGCGACGGGACGATGGCCGCGTTCGCCTCCGCCCGACGGGCCGTCACCGCCGCCCGCGAGATCCAGGCCGACGTGCGCCGCCTCGCCCGTGACGGCGTCGGGGGCGGGGTGGGACCGGGCGACGAGGTCGCCCTGCGCATCGGGCTGCACACCGGCGAGGTCATCGCCGAGGACGGCGACCTCCACGGCGAGACGGTCATCATCGCCAAGCGCATCGAGGGGCTCGCCCCGCCCGGCGGGATCCTCGCCTCGCAGACCGTGCACGGGGTGCTCGGCACCGCCCGCGACGAGCTGGTCGAGCAGGGCCCCGCCGAGCTCAAGGGCATCGACGCCGAGTGGACGCTCTACCTCGTGCCCGTGCTCGACGACGAGCCCGCCGCGGGGCTCGCCGACGGCGACCCCACGCCCTACATCGGCCGGGTCGCCGAGCGCGAGCGGTTGCGCTCGCTGCTCGAGGCGGCGGCCGCGGGCCGGGGCGCGATGGTGCTGCTGGGTGGCCCCGCCGGCGTGGGCAAGAGCCGCCTCACCCGTGAGGCGTCGGCGGTGGCCCGCCAGCTCGACATGACCGTCCGCACCGGCACGTGCCTCGACATGGAGTCGCCGCCGCCCTACCAGCCCAGCATCGACCAGCTCGAGGAGACCGCCCGCCGCCTCGACCCCACCGAGTTCCGGGCCCTGCTCGGCGAGAACGCCCCCGAGATCGCGAAGCTCATGCCGTCGCTGCACCAGCGCTACGACGACATCGCCGAGCCGCCCGACCTCACCCCCGAGCAGGAGCGCCGCTACATGCTCCACGGCGTCGGCGAGTTCCTCGCCCGGGCCGCGGCCATCAAGCCGCTGCTGCTCGTGTTCGAGGACCTGCACTGGGCCGACGAGTCGACGCTGCTCCTGCTGCGCCAGCTCGGCCCCCGCCTCCCCGAGACCCCGCTGCTGGTGCTCGGCACCTACCGCGACGACGAGGTCCGGCCCGACCGGCCCCTGGCCGCGGCGCTCGGCCCGCTGGTGCGCGACCTCGGTGCCGCCGACCTGCACCTCCGCCTGCTCGACGAGCCCCAGGTCGCGGCCCTGCTGGCCGCGCGCGCCGGCCAGGACCCTCCCCCCGAGCTCGTCCGCCTGGTGTTCGACGAGACCCAGGGCAACCCCTACTTCGCCGAGGAGCTCTACCGCCACCTGCGCGACGAGGGCCGCCTGTTCGACGAGGAGGGCGGCTGGCGGGCCGGCTTCGAGATCGGCGACACCGAGGTGCCCCAGGGGGTGCGGCTCGTGCTCGGCCGGCGCCTCGACCAGCTCGACCCCGGCCACCGCAGGGTGCTGGCCACCGCGGCGGTGATCGGCCGGTGGTTCTCGTTCGACGGGCTGGCCGCCGCCGCCGGGGCGGACGAGGACGACCTGCTCGACGCCCTCGAGGCCGCCGAGCGCCTGCACCTGGTCGAGGAGGCCCCGTCCGAGCACGACGCCCGCTACGCCTTCGTCCACGAGCAGGTGCGCCAGACCCTGCTGGGCGAGCTCTCCCTCGCCCGTCGCCAGCGCCTCCACCTCCGGGTGGCCGACGCTCTCGCCGCCCGGGCTGCCGCGGTGGGCGACCGGGCCCCGGTCGAGCTGGCCCACCACCTCGTGCAGGCCGGCTCGGCCGCCCCGCCCGAGCGCACCGCCGCGGCGCTGGTGGCCGCCGCCGAGGCCAGCCTCGGGGCGCTGGCCTTCGAGGACGCCGCGCGCCACCTCGACCACGCCGAGCCCCTGGTGGCGTCCGACGCGACGGCCCGCCGACGGATCGACGAGCTGCGGGTGGACGCGCTCCGCGGCGCCGGGCGGGTCGACGACGCCCTCGCGGTGCTCGAGCGGCGCCTGCGCGACGACCCCGGTACCGACGAGGCCCTGGCGCTGCGCCTCCGCCGGGTCCAGCTGCTGAACGACCAGTACCGGGCCGGCGAGGGGCTCGACGACCTCGCCGTGCTGGTGGCGGCGGCGGAGGCCGGCGGCGACCCCGAGCTGCTCGTCGAGGTGCTCCTCGCCAAGGGCCGCGCCCACTACATCCTCTCCCTCGACCGGCCCGACCACGCCCACGACTCCCGGGACGCCTACGAGGCCGCCTACGAAGCGGCCGCGGCCCGAGGCGACGAGCGGCGCATGGCCCTCGCCCTGCTGCCGTCCACGTGGTTCGTGGACTACTGGGCGGACTACGGGCCCACCGCGTCGGCCAACGTCGACGAGGCGCTCGCGCTGGCCGAGGCCGTCGGCGACGAGGACCTGCTGCTCGACGCCCTGGCGGCCAAGAACCGCCAGGGCGGCGTGCGGGTGGACCTCGCCGGTGCCGATGCCCTGCTCGCCCGGCTCGAGGCCCGGCGCGACCCGGTCCGCCTCGGCGCCCACTGCTTCTGGCTCATGTGGCAGTACCTGTCGGTCGGCCGGTTCGACGACTGCGTGGCCACCTGCGACCGCGGGATCGAGCTGGCCGACCTCATCGGCTCGGCTCCCGTCCAGTACGGGTCGATCAAGGCCATCGCCCTGGTCGAGATGGGACGCTTCGACGAGGTGGACGGGGCGATCGCCCAGGAGGTCACCGACGACGACCACCGCTTCGGGCAGGCGATGGCCGCGCTGGCCGGGTCGATCCGGCTCACCCGGTTGCAGGCCTGGCGCCCCGCCGCCGACTCGCTCACCGACACGATGGCCCGCGCCACCGACCTCTCCCGGGTGTGGATGCAGGCGTGGGCGGGTCAGCTCATGGCGGTGGTGGCCGCCCAGCTGCGGGCGCTGGGCGACGGCGAGGCGGCCGCCGCGCTGCTCGCGGCGGCGGGCGACCACGGCGCGCACGCCGTGGGGCTGCACGCCGGCGAGATCGCCCTGGTGGAGGGCCGGGTGGACGCCGCGGTCGTCGCCGCCGAGCGGCTGATCCCCGCCGCGAGCGAGCCCCTCGAGCGCGATCACGTCGCCGCGCTCGAGCTGCTGGCCCGGGCCCGTCTCGCCGACGGCGACCCGACGGCGGCGCTCGTCGCCGTGGACCGGGTCCTGCCCGCGGCCGAGGCGATGGGCTTCGGGGCGCTGGTCTGGCGCCTGCTCGCGATCCGCGCCGAGGCCCTGGCCGCCGGGGCCGGCGACGGGCCCGGGAGCGCCGAACAGGCCCGGGCGGCGGCCCGCGCCGCCTACTCCGCGGTCGCCGACCGGATCGCCGACCCCGACCTGCGGGCCTGGTTCGACCGCCAGCCCCTCGCGGCCACCCTCCTCGCCGGCGACTGAGGTCGCGGCTCCGAGCTGACCCGTTCTCGAGGCGATGGCGGTCGGGATGCGACCGCCATCGCCTCGACTTCGGGGTGCGCGGGCGGCGGCGGTGGCGACCGTGGGGCATCATCGGGGGCGACGGGAGGAGCGTCGGCAGTGGGGCTGGAGGCAGGGCGACCCGAGGACGTGGGGCTCGACCCCGAGCGCGTCGGGTGGGCCCGCGCCCTGGTGCACGCCCACGTCGAGTCCGGCCGGTCCCCGTCGGTGGCCGCGGTGGTGGCCCGCCACGGCACCCTCGTGCTCGCCGAGGCCGCCGGCGTCCGACATCCCGACGGGTCGCCGCTCGAGCTCGACCACCTCTGGCCGCTGGCGTCGGCCACCAAGCCCTTCTGCGCGGCGACGCTGCTGAGCCTGGTGGAGGAGGGCCGGGTCGGCATCTACGAGCCGGTCGTCGACCACGTGCCCGAGCTGGACGACGGCACCAACGACGACGTGTTGGTGCACCACCTGCTCACCCACACGCCGGGCTGGGAGTCCGAGATGCTGACCGGTCGTCTCGAGGCGCACCTCGTCGCCGGCGACCTGCCACCCCTGCCGCCCGACCGCGACCCCCTCACCGGGCTGTTCCTGGCCATGGCGTACGACCCCGTCCGGTTCTGCGCCGCCGGCGAGGAGATGATGTACGCCAACGGCAACTACGAGCTGCTGGCCGAGATCGTCCGCCGCACGACGGGCGGGACGCTCGATGCTGCGATGCGCGAGCGGGTGCTCGAGCCGCTCGGCCTGCACCGCAGCGTGCTCCGGGTCACCGATGCGCTCCGACCGCACCTGGTCACCCGGGACCCGGACCTGCCCATGGGCGCCAACGGCATGGTGTCGGCGGACACCGACTTCTGGCGGGACAGCGACTCGGGAGCGGCCGGGCTGTTCTCGTCGCCGCTGGATCTGGCCCGGTTCGCGCAGGCGATGCTCGACGGTGGGACCCTCGACGGTCGGCGCGTCCTGGCCCCGTCGACGGTCCGGTCGATGACCACCAACCAGATCCCGGGCACGCCGGCCCGGTTCAACACCGAGATCCCCGTACCCGAGGGCTCGTGGGGCTACGGGTTCTCGGTGATCTGCGAGCAGCGCTGGGCCTGGTTCGGAGGTGGGCTCGTGCCGCTCGGCTCGGTGAGTCACCCGGGCGCCGGTGGGATCAACTTCTGGATCGACTTCGAGCACGGCATCGTCGGCGTGTGGTTCGAGGTGCTGACGGCGATGTCGCCCGACAACCAGCCGATCTCGGGCGTGGGCCACCGCTTCCAGGACGTCGTCACCGGGGCCGTGGTGGGCCCGTGAGCCTCGACACCGCGCTCGCCGACCCGGCGGAGGTCGGGATGTCGCCCGCCCGCCTCGAGGACGCCGCCGCGTTGATGCAACGCCAGTACGACACGGGGAGGTCGCCGACCCTCGTGGCGGTGGTCGCCCGCCACGGGCGGGTCGTCTTCACCCATGCCGTGGGCGAGCACCGACCGGGCGGCCCGGCGGTGACCACCGACAGCATCTTCCCCCTCGCCTCGCAGACCAAGCCCATGACCGCGGCGGTGCTGCTCTGCCTCGTCGAGCGGGGCCTCGTCGGCCTGAACGAGCCCATCACCGTGCACCTCCCCGAGCTCGAGGGCCAGGGTCACGACGAGGTGATGGTCAACAGCCTGCTCACCCACACCTCGGGTTGGCACGAGGACGACTTCCTCGCCCGGGTCGACGAGCGCCTCGACGACGTGATCGCCGGCTGGTCGCCGGGAGGGCGCAGCCTGCTCGACGAGATCCTTCTCACCCCGTGCTTCGAGACGCCGCGGCGCGAGGTGCCCGGCGTGATCATGCAGTACTGCAACCTCAACTACACGCTGCTGGGCGAGATCATCCGCCGGGTCACCGGCGACTCCCTCGACGCCGCCATGCGCCGCCACCTCTTCGAGCCCCTCGCCATGACCTCGAGCGCGGTGATCGTGCCCGACGACTGGGCCGACCGGGTCATCGGCCGCCCGCCCGGCATCCCCTTCGGCCCCGAGCACCCGGACAGCCCGATCGCCTTCGACGACCCCCTCTGGGCGAAGAGCGACGACGGCGCCTCGGGGGTGCACGCCACGGCGGTCGACGCCCTGCGCTTCGCGCAGATGATCCTCGACCGCGGCCTCGCCGGAGGGCGGCGGGTGCTCAGCGGCGACGCCGTCCGGGTGATGACCACCGACCAGGTGCCGGGCATCGCCGCCGAGGTGCTCGGCATGCACCGCCCCGAGGCCCGCTGGGGCTACGGCTACGCGGTCACGGGCACCGCCCCGTGGCTGCGGTTCGGCGGCGCCACCGTCGCGGTGGGCTCCCTGCGCCACGGCGGCGCCGGCGGCATCGACGTCTGGATCGATCCCTCCACGGGCGTCGTCGGCGTCTACTTCGAGGTCGTCACCGAGTGGAGCGACGAGGTCGGCCCGGTGTCCTGGGCGGCCCACCGCTTCGAGGACGTGGTCACCGCGGCCGTGGTCGGCTGAGCTGAGGTGAGCTGCGCTGCGCAGAGCCGACGCGGCCGGCCCGACCGGTCCGCGGGCCGGCCCGCTGACTAGCGTCGTCGCCGTGCGCGGATCACGGACGCTCGGACGACTCACGGTCACGCTCGGACTGGTGGCGGCGCTGCTGCTCGCCCTCGCCTCACCTGCCTGGGCGGCCACGCCGCCGGGCCGTCAGGCCACGGGCTACGGGTCGACCGCCGGCTACGTGAGCGCGGGCGCCACCCGGTTCGAGGCGGGCAGCGCGAACGACGGCACCAAGGTGTGGTGGTGGGTGCCCACGACGCTGCGCGACGGTGCCTCGGCGCCCGTGGTGGTGTACCTGCACGGCTTCTCGCTGACCGACCCCGAGCCCTATCAGCCCCACATCGACCACCTGACGCGGCAGGGCTACATCGTGGTCTACCCGCAGTTCAACCTGACCGGTCTCGGGATCTTCAACGACAACAACCAGAACGTGATGCTCAGCCGGGCCATCGCCGCCACCCAGGGCGCGCTCGGGTCGCTCGGCGCGCAGGCCGGGCCCCTGCACCTGTTCGGCCACTCGCTCGGCGGGCTGCTGTCGGCCTCGTGGATGGGCGCCGGGGGCCCCGCCGTCGACAGCGTCACGCTCGCCAACCCGTCCACGGGCGCGGGCGCCCCGTCGTTCGTCACGATCGTGCCCATCGACTGGCAGCAGGCGGCCCCGGCGACGACCGCGCGCACGATGATCCTCACCGGCGACGACGACACCATCGCGCCGCCCTCCGAGTCGCTCGGGCTGTTCGCCGCCCTCACCGGCGCGTCGTCGCGCGTCGTCTACCAGGCGCACACCGACGGCCGTGGCAGCCCGGGTCTCGACGCCGACCACATGTCGCCCATCCAGAGCAGCGGCGGCATCCCCAACTTCCTCCTCCAGTTCTTCGGCGGCACCGCCGAGCAGGACGCCATGGACTGGCGGTACTACTGGGCCGCGCTCGACGCCAACCTCGACGGGCAGCGCAGCATCACCCACGACCTGGGCGCGTGGAGCGACGGGGTGCCCGTGGCCGCGCCCTCCGTCCTCGCCGCCGACCTCCCCGGCGTCCCGGGCGCGCCGGCGGTCACCACCAGCCCCGGTCCCGGCCTCGTCCAGGTCGGCTGGCAGGCACCCGGCGACGACGGCGGCGCGCCGATCACCGGCTACCGGGTCATCCGCGACAACGCCACCATCGCCACCACCGGGCCGGGCGCCACGACCGCCACCGACCAACCCGTCGACTGCGGGCGCCACGAGTACCGGGTGGTCGCCGCCAACGACGTCGGCGAGGGCCCGCCCTCGGCCGTGTCGGTCGCCGTCGTGCCGTGTCGCCCCGACGCCGAGATCGCCGGCTCCCGCACCGGTCCGTTCGTCGGCGCCGACCTCTACCGGGACACCCCCGGGGCCACCCAGCTCCAGACCGCGCCGGTGGCCAAGCGCTCGACGGCGGTCTTCCCCGTCCGCATCGGCAACGACGGCGAGGTCACGTCGTCGTTCCGCCTGGCGGCGGCCGTCTCGGGGGCACCCACCGGCTTCCGGGTCCGGGTCGTCCGCGCCGGCCAGGACATCACCGACGAGGTGCTGGCCGGCACCTACGTCGTGGCCGACCTGGCCCCCGGGGCGACGGCGACGGTGAAGGTGAAGGTCACCGCCTTCCGGCGCTCGACCTGGGGATCGTCCCGCAAGGTCGACGTCACCGTCGCCTCGACGGCCACGCCGACGCTCGTCGACGTGGTCCGGGCCCGCGCCGTGCGCCGCTGATCCCCCCACCGCCGGCTCCCCGCCCGCCCGGACTCTGGTAGGACGTCGGGATGCTCGACGTCGGCATCCACCTGCCCCAGTACGGCCGGGTCGCCGGCCCCGAGGCCGTCACCCGGGCGGCCGCGCTGGCCGAGGCCCGGGGCTTCGCCGGCGTCTGGGTCAGCGACCACCTCGTGCAGCCCGCGGACCAGGACTACCCGTCGCCGTACCTGCTGGACCCGATGATCACCCTGACCTGGGCGGCGGCGGTCACCTCGGTCGTGGGCCTCGGCACCAGCGTGCTCGTCGCCCCCCAGCACAACCCGCTGGAAGCGGCCAACCAGCTCGCCAGCCTGGACCGCCTGTCCGGCGGGCGCCTCACCGTGGGCGTGGGGGTGGGGTGGTCGGCGGGCGAGTACGCCGCCCTCGGTTACGAGTTCGGCGACCGCGGCGACCGCCTCGACGAGCTGCTCGACCTCTGGCGGGTCGTGTGGCGCGACGACCCCGCCACGTTCCACGGCCGCTTCACCCGCTTCGACGACCTGCGGGTGCTGCCCCAGCCCGCCCACGACATCCCGATCTGGGTGGGGGGATCGGGGACGCGGGCGCGGCGGCGGGCGATCGAGAAGGGCGACGGCTTCCACCTGATCGGCCTCGACCCCGACGAGGTGCGGGCCCCCGTCGCGGCGTTGCGGGCCGAGCGCCCCGAGCCCACGTTCCGGATCTCGCTGCGCACGGGCTGGGATCCGCAGGGCATGGAGCCCGACCGCATCCGCGACGAGCGCGAGCGCTACGAGGCCGCCGGGGTGGACTACGTGGTCGCGGCACCGTGGCGGAACGACCTCGACGAGTGGCTGCGCTCGATGGAGCTGCTCGCCGACCTCGTCGGCCTCGAGCCGCGCTGACCGCGGGCGCCGGCGGTGGGCGGGCCGCGGTCGGGTCGCCCGCTCGGGGTGCGCCGTCGGCGATGATGGCGACGTGAGCATGGTGACCACGGACCTCAGCGAGCTGCACGACTTCGACTGCCCCCGCTGCGGTCGGCCCGCCGCCGCCCGCTTCTACGGCCCCTGCGACGACTGCCGGGCGCAACTGCGGGCCCGGCTCGGCGGCGAGCAGCGCGAGATCGAGGACGTGGTCTTCGAGACCAAGATGAACGTGGTGCCCAACCACGTCGCCACGAAGGACTGAGCCGGCGCGCGTACGGTCACGCCGTGACCGACGCCGCCGACCTCCTCGCTCCCCGGGCCGCCCAGCACCCCCCGCTGCCGCCCGACGCCGCCGAGCTCTGGAAGCACTTCTGCGTCTGGCCCGGCCGCGAGCTCTACCCGAAGCTCCTCGGCTTCCGGGTGGAGGAGCTGCGCCGGGACTACTGCCGGCTGCGCCTGCCCTACCGACCCGAGCTCGAACAGCCCGCGGGCCCGGTGCACGGTGGCGCCATCGCCTCGCTCATCGACACCGTGGTCGTCCCCGCGATCGGATGGGTCTTCCCGGCCGTGCCCCAGATGCTCACGCTCACGATGAGCGTCGAGTACCGCTCGGCCCTCGTGCGCGCCGACGCCGTCGCCGAGGGCTGGGTCACCCAGCGGGGCAGGTCCATCGTCTTCACCGAGGCCGAGGTCCGGGCGGCCGACGACGGCCGGGTGGTGGCCAACGGTCGCCTGGTCTACAAGGTGCGCCCCGCCCCCGACGCCCCCGACGGCCCGGACCACCCGCGCTCGTAGGGGTCGGGGCGGCGTACCGTGGGGACGTGAGCGTCGAGGAGGGCACCGTGCCGGTGCGCGAGATGGCGCCCGACGAGGCGCTCGCCGCGCTGTTCTTCTCCGACGCGGGGCTCGACGACCCCAACCCCTACTACCACCGCCTCCGGGCGCACGCCCCGGTGCACCACAGCGCCACCGGGGCGATCTTCCTCACCCGCTACGAGGACTGCCGCGAGGTGTTGCGGGACAACCGGTTCGGCAAGGCCACCCGCGAGGGCGACAGCCTGATCCCCAGCAGCGACCCGGCCGTCGCCGAGTACCGCCGGGACCTGCTCCGCCGGCGCGGGCCCGACCGGCCCATGTCGATGCTGTTCCTCAACCCGCCGGCCCACACCCGCCAGCGGGGACTCGTGTCCCGGGCGTTCACCCCCCGGCGGGTGGAGGAGCTGCGCTCGCGCATCCGCGCCCTCGCCGACGGGGTGGTCGACCGCTTCGTCGAGCAGGGCGGCGGCGACCTGCTCGAGGCCGTCGGCTTCCCGCTGCCCGTGGCGGTGATCGGGGCGATGGTGGGCGTGCCCGAGGCCGACTGGCCCCGGTTCCGCAGCCTCATCACCGCGGCCGCCGCGGGCATCGAGGCGGGGGCCACCGTCGAGGAGCTGAAGGCCGCCGAGGCCGCCAACGCCGAGGTGTACCGCTACTTCGAGGGCCTCGTGGCCGAGCGCAGGGCCCGGCCCCGCGACGACCTGCTGACCGACCTCCTCGCCGTGGACGACGCCGGCGACCGCCTCAGCGAGCCCGAGGTCATCGTCGTGGCCATGCTCTTGTTCGCGGCCGGCTTCGAGACCACCACCAACCTGATCGGCAACGGCATGGCCGCCCTGCTCCGCAACCCCGCCGAGATGGCGCGGCTGTGGGACGACCCGGCGCGGCTGCCGGGCGCGGTGGAGGAGATGCTGCGCTGGGACTCCCCGGTGCAGCTCGACGTGCGCACCGCCCTCGAGCCCGCCGAGGTCGCCGGCGAGCCGGTGCCCGAAGGTCAGAGCGTGGTCACCCTGCTGGGGGCCGCCAACCGCGACCCCGACCACTTCGCCGATCCCGACCGCTTCGACGTGGGCCGCGACGAGGGCCCGCCGATGAGCTTCGCGTCGGGCATCCACTACTGCCTCGGGGCCAACCTCTCCCGGGCCGAGGGCCACGAGGTCTTCGGCTCGCTGATCGAGCGCTGCCGCAGCATCGAGCTCGACGGGCCGCTCGTCCGCCGTCACCGCATGACCCTCCGGGGCTTCGAGGCCGTCCCGGTGCGCGTCGTCCCTCGCTGACCACGTCAGGCGCACGACCGCCGATCGGTCGTCGGCCCCGGACCCGCCGGGGATCAGTCGGCGGGCCGGCCGCAGTTGGGGCAGAAGCGGGCGTGGTCCGGCAGCGGGCAGCCGCACGAGACGCACCCGTCGGTCGGTGCCGCGGGCCCGGGGCCCATGGCCTCGACCGGCGGTGCCTCGGGGAGGGGGGCGCTCGGCGGCGGCGGGAGGGGAGTGCCCGGTGGTGGCGGGAGCGGGGCGGGCGCGGGCTGGTCGGCGCCGGCCACGTCGATGGGCCGCAGGAGCGAGGTGAACGCCGCGGCGCGGGCGACGTAGTCCTCGTGGGACAGCTCGCCCGCCTGGCGGCGGCGCGTCGCCTCCACCATCTCGCCGGCGCGCGCGGCCTGCTCACGGGTGAGCGGACGGCCCTGCGAGCACACCGGGCACAACAGGAAGTGCTTGGTGGAGTAGGGGATGAGGGGGATGAAGAACAGCGAGAACCAGCGGGTCACCGAGACGTGCCGGAGGTGGTTCTCGTTGCCGCAGTTCGGGCACCGGGCGGGCACGACCGGCCCCCGGTCCTTCGGCCGTCCCCCGCCGAACCCGAAGATGATCACGACCGGCAGTCTCGCGCGCCGGGACGAGCCGGGTCGGCCCGCCCCGGACCGACCTCAGCCGGCGGGGCGGAGCAGCACCACCGGGATGACCCGGTCGGTCTTCTCCTCGTACTCCGCGAAGCCGGGGTAGCGCTGCTTCTGCGTCTCCCAGATGGTCGAGCGGGCCTCGCCCTCGAGCACCTCGGCGGTCACGTCGCGGGTCTCGACGCCGGCGTCGCCGGCGATCTCGATCGAGGCCTCGGGATGCGCCCGCAGGTTGTGGTACCAGTCCGGGTTGTCGGGGGCGCCCGCCTTGGACGCGAACACCGCGTAGCCGCCGTCGACCGCCTGGTACATCATCGGGGCGACCCGCTCCTGGCCCGTCTTCGCGCCGGTGCTGTGCAGGACCAGCAGGGGGGCGCCCTCGAAGTCGCCGCCGACGTGCCCGCCGTTGCTGCGGAACTCGTCGATGATCTTGGCGTTCCAGTCGTTCATGTCTCGCTCCGCGTCTGCTCGGTCGTGGCTCGGTGGCTCGTGGGGATCGGTTGGTGGAGGGAACCGTGGGCTCGGCCGACGTATTCCGATCAGCGGCGGTGGGGCACACCGGCCGATCGCGACGGGTGGGGGACCTTCGCCCCTTCCGGCGCCGGACCCTGGGTGGTGCCATGGCGTCATGGGGGACGACCGAGGGGAGCGACCCGAGCGATCCGACCGGCCCGAGCGATCCGACCGGCCCGAGCGATCCGACCGGCCCGACCGACCGTGGTCGCCGTGGGACCTCTTGCGGGCGCGCGTCGACCACGAGCTGCACGCCGACATCGACCAGCGCGACCCCGCCACCGTGGAGCAGCTCCAGCCGCTCGTCGGCGCCTGGCTCCGGTACTTCGACCCCGAGATCCACGGGTTCGAGCACGTGCCCGCCGAGGGCCCGTTCCTGGTGGTGGGGAACCACTCGGGCGGGGTCTACATGCCCGACTACTGGGCCTTCCTGCACCGCTGGGTGCAGGAGCGGGGCGCCGACGCACCCCTGTACTCGATGGCGTTCGACTTCCTGTTCGCCATCCCGGGGGCGGCGGCGATGGCCCGCCGCCTGGGCTCGGTGCCGGCCTGCCACGCCAACGCCGACCGCATCCTGGGCGAGGGGCATCCCGTGATCGTCTACCCGGGGGGCGACAGCGAGGACTACCGCCCCTGGACCGAGCGCCACCGCATCGAGCTCCAGGGCCGCACCGGTTTCGTGCGCCTGGCCCTGCGCCACGGTGTGCCGGTGGTTCCCCTGGTGGCCCACGGCAGCCACGACGCCATCATCGTCCTCACCCGCGGCGAGACCCTGGCCCGCCGGCTCGGCTTCGACCGGCTGCGCATCAACGTCATGCCGGTGGTGGCGGGGCCGCCCTGGGGCATCGCCCCGGTGCAGCTCCCCACCTGGCCCCTGCCGGCGAAGGTGACCGCCCGGGTGGGTGAGCCGCTCGACTGGTCGCACCTCGGTCCCGAGGCGGCCGAGGACCCCACGGTCGTGCAGGCCTGCTACGACGAGACCGTCGACCGCATGCAGGCCGAGCTCGACGACCTGCACGCCACGCTGCCCCATCCGGTCGCCACCCGGGTCGCCACCGCGCTGGGCCTCGACCGGTTGGTCGGCAGCGCCACCCGCCGGCGCTGACCCACCCCCTTCTGGGTACTGACTGGTGTTGTCAGGGTTCGGAGCGAGTACCCGGAACGAGTGGGGTCCGGGGGGCGGCGGCGGCGTGGCGCAGGATCGACGCCACCGCGGCGTCGATGTCGGCCTCGGTGGTGGACCAGCTCGACAGCGACAGGCGCAGCAGCCGCCGGCCCTGCCAGTCGGTGGTGGCCAGCCAGGCGGTGCCCTCGTCCTGCACCGCCGCGGCGATCGCGGCGTTGGTGCCGTCGTCGCCGAAGTCGGCGAGCACCATGTTGAGCGCGACCTGGTTGGCGATGCGGGCGCCGCCCGCGGCGAGCCCGTCGGCGGCGCGGCGGGCCATCGCGCACAGGTGGTCCACCACGTCCGCGACGCCGGTCCGCCCGAGGTGACGGAGGAGGGCCCAGGTCGAGAAGCCCCGGGCGCGGCGCGACGACTGGAGGGTGAAGTCCGACATGGCCAGGGCGTCGGTGCCCGAGCCGGTGAGGTAGGGCGCCGAGTAGCGCACCGCCGTGGCGTGGACCGCCGGTCGCGAGCAGAAGGCGAAGCCCGAGTCGTACGGCAGGTTGAGCCACTTGTGGCCGTCGCAACCCCACGAGTCGGCCCCCTCGAGGCCGTCGACGAGGTGCCGGGTGCGGGGGCTGGCCGCGGCCCACAGCCCGAAGGCGCCGTCGACGTGGACCCAGGCACCGTGGTCGTGGGCCGCCTCGATCGCGTCCCGGAGCGGGTCGCACGCGCCGGTGTTGACGTTGCCCACCTGGAGGCACACGATCACCGGCCCCGGCGGGCGGGCGGCCAGGACGTCGGCCAGGGCGTCGGCGCGCAGGGCGCCGTCGTGGTCGACCGCCACGGGCTCGAGGGCGTTCGTGCCCAGCCCGAGCAGCCGCAGGGCGCGGTCGATGGTGGCGTGGCGCTCGGCCCCGGCCACCACCCGCACCGGGGGCGCCCCGGCGAGGCCGTCGGCCTCGACGTCCCACCCCGCCTCGGCGAGCACGTGGTGGCGGCCGGCGGCGAGGCCCACGGTGTTGGCCTCCTGACCGCCGGCGACGAACCCGACCGACGCCGTGGGGGGCAGGCCCAGCAGGTCCTTCAGCCAGGTGCCGGCGGCCTCCTCGGCGGCCTGGCCGGCGGGGGTCAGCACCCCGTTGTACGCGCACTGGTCCCAGCCCGCCGCCACCATGTCGGCCGCCACGGCCAGGGGGTACGACCCCCCGATCACGAAGCCGAAGAACCGCCCGCCCGCGGTCTGCACCAGCCCGGGGTCGGCGGCGGCCACCAGCTCGTCGAGGACCCGGTCGGCGGGCAGTGGCCCGTCGGGGAGCGGGCGGGCGAACGCGGCACGCAGCTCGTCCAGGCTCGCCTCGGCCCGCACGGGACGGTCGCCCAACCCGTGGCGGTAGGCGGCGGCCACCGCCGCGGCGCGCTGGAACAGGGCGTCGACCTCGCTCA
Organism: Microthrixaceae bacterium; assembly: GCA_020637195.1. Lineage (GTDB taxonomy): Bacteria > Actinomycetota > Acidimicrobiia > Acidimicrobiales > DATDAH01 > JAEUJM01. Next base: position 224,637 of record JACJWK010000003.1, on the reverse strand, counting down.
TCCCCCGAGCCTGCCCGATCCCACGGTCCGTCGCGTGCCGGCCGTGGGCCGAGGCCGGGGTTCAGCGGCGCCTCGGCGCGACCGGCCCCGGCTCCGGTGCCCGCGGGCGACCACGTGGGCCATGCCGCCCGCTGGACAGCCCCGTCCCCGTGGTGCGCCCGTGAGGGCGCGCCCGACGAGGGCCGCGGCCCGTCATCCCGTCAGCCGGCGTAGCGGTCGAGGAAGGCGTCCGGCACCCGGGGCGTCGTCGGGCTCGAAGCCGGAATCGGGCCGCGATCGGGGACGGTTCGCACCCGAGCGTCGGTGGGCGACTCCGCGGCCCGGCCCGCCTCGGCGCGCGCTGACCCGCGGCACCGCCGGGGCTCGGCGGGCATGATGGCCGCCGTGCCCGACGACCCGCCGTTCGACCTGGCCGAGACCGACCGGCTGCTGAGCACGACCCGCAGCGTTCGGCGCCGCCTCGACCTCGACCGGCCGGTGGACCTCGACGTGGTGCTCGACTGCCTGCGGATCGCCGTGCAGGCCCCGACGGGAAGCAACCGCCAGGACTGGCGGTGGATGGTGGTGACCGACCCGGCCAAGAAGGCCGAGATCGCCCGGCGGTACGCCGAGAACGGCGTCGGCTACCTGACCCGCGCCGCCCGGGACGCGACCGACGACCGGACCCGGCGCGTCTACGAGGGGGCCCTCGCCTTCACCGAGGTGCTCCACCGCGTCCCCGTGCTGGTGATCCCGTGCATCGAGGGCCGCTACGACGGCGCGCCCAACGGCGCGGTCGCGTCGGCGTACGGGTCGATCCTCCCGGCGGCGTGGAGCTTCCTGCTGGCTCTGCGGTCCCGTGGGCTCGGCTCGGTGTGGACCACGTTGCACCTGTTCTCCGAGCGTGAGGTCGCGGACGTCCTCGGCATCCCGGACACCGTCACCCAGGTCGCCCTGTTCTCGGTCGCCCACACCGTCGGCACCGACTTCCGGCCGGCCGCCCGTCGCCCGGTCGAGGAGGTCACCTACGTCGACACGTGGGGCACGCCGCCGCCCGCGACGCGGTGACCGACCCGGCTGCGCCGGTGGGGGCCGGTGTCGGGCGGGCCGACGTTGGGGGGCGCGGCCCGTCCGGCGTAGCGTCCGTGGCCGGGCGGCGATCGACGCGGTCCAGGGGACGACGGAACGAGGGAACGACGTGGCCGAGGCACTGATCATCGACGCTTGCCGCACCCCGCGGGGGATCGGCAAGCAGGGGAAGGGCTCGCTGGCCCACCTGCACCCGCAGCACCTGGCCCGCACCGTGCTCGAGGCCCTCGTCGAGCGCAACGGGTTCGACACCGCCGACGTCGACGACGTGATCTGGGGCACGAGCTCGCAGGTGTGCGAGCAGTCGGGCGACCTCGGGCGCATGGCCGCGCTCGACGCCGGCTACGACGTCACCGCCAGCGGCGCCACCCTCGACCGCTTCTGCGGGTCGGGCATCACCAGCGCCAACTACGGCGCCCACGCCGTCATGGCCGGCATGGAGGACCTGGTGGTCACCGGCGGCACCGAGATGATGTCGCTGCCCAAGAAGGGCCTGCTGCCCATGGGGGCCAACAACCCGCACCTCCAGGCCCTCCACCCGCAGTCCCACCAGGGGGTGTGCGCCGACGCCATCGCCAGCCAGGAGGGCATCGGCCGCGACGCGCTCGACGCGCTGGCCGCCGAGTCCCAGCGCCGGGCCGCCGTGGCCATCGCCGAGGGCCGCTTCGACCGGAGCCTCGTCCCGGTGAGGAACCTCGACGGCACCGTCGCCCTCGACCACGAGGAGTTCCCCCGGCCCCAGACCACGGTCGAGTCCCTCGCCCAGCTCCCGCCGAGCTTCCCGGCCGTGGCCGACTACCGCCACACCGAGGACAGCCTGACGTTCCGCGAGCTCATCAACCAGAAGTACCCCGACCTCGACATCGGCCACGTCCACCACGCCGGCAACTCGTCGGGCGTGGTGGACGGTGCCGCGGCGCTGCTCATCGCCGGCGGGGAGTACGCCGCGGCCCACGGCCTCACCCCGCGGGCCCGGGTGGTGGCCACCGCCAACATGGGCGACGACCCCACCCTCATGCTCAACGCCCCGGTGCCCTCCACCCGCAAGGTGCTCGCACGGGCGGGGATGACCCTCGACGACATCGACCTGATCGAGGTGAACGAGGCGTTCGCGGTGGTGGCCGAGAAGTTCCAGCGCGACCTCGACGTCGACCGCGACAAGGTGAACGTGAACGGGGGTGCCATCGCCCTGGGCCATCCCATCGGGGCCACCGGCGCCATCCTCATCGGGACCGTGCTCGACGAGCTCGAGCGACGCGATCAGCAGGTCGGCCTGGTCACGATGTGCGCCGGCGGCGGTATGGCGCCGTCGATCATCATCGAGCGCGTCTGAGCGCGGTGCGCCCCGCTCGATCGGGGCGCGCCCGATCCGGGCGCGTCGGACCGGCGCCCACGGCCGGGGTCAGCGGTCGGTTGCGGCGTCGCTGCGGACCCGCTCGACCGGCCAGCCCCGTGCCTCGGCATCGGCGAGGGCGGTGTCGAGCGCGCTTCTCGCTCGGGGGTCGAGGGCGACGGTGCGCTCGGCGAGCGCGGTGGTGACGAGCAGGCGACCGCGCTCGGCCGCCGGCGACCACGGTGCCGACGGTGGGTACGGGGTGGCCAGGCAGAGGCGCCCGGCGTGGATGGCCCGGCGCACCTCGGGGTGGCGCAGCCGGGGGGTGAGGGCGTCGGCCAGCAGGCCGATCACGGTGCCGTCGGCCTCGCCGGCCACGTCGGTGACCGTGGCGTCCACGCCGCCGGCGGTGCCCCCGGTGAGCACGGCGGCGCCGCCCCGCACCGCCGCCACCGCCCGGTCCCGGGCGATGGCGCGGGCCGCGTCGGTCGGGTCGGTGTCGGCCTCGGCGACGAAGGCGACCGCGGGCTGAGCCAGCAGTGCCGTGGGCCCGGCGGCGTGCAGCACCGGCGGTGCCTGGTGGCCCAGGCGCTCGCGCAGGGCGGCGGGGTACCGGGGGTCGAACGCCGAGACCACGGTGAGCCCCGACCGCTCGAGGTCCTCGAGGGCGAAGGCGAACGCGGTGGCGCGGTCGAGCAGGGCCTGCACCCGGTCGGGGTCGGCCGCCCCCGGTGGCACCGCGGCGAGCAGGCCGGCCGGGTCGCCGCCCACCTGGGCGACGAGGGCCCAGAACTCGCGCGCCTTCAGCGGTGGCGGCCCCCCGCCCCCGAGCCGGCTGGTGAGCAGCAGGGTGGCCAGCGTGGCGTCGTCGAGGCGGCTCACGAGCGCGGGCCGGCGACCGGGGTCACGTGTCGCCACCCGACTTGGCCAGGGCGAAGGGGTGGACGGGCCCCGCGCCCGCCTCTCGGAGCGCGGCGCCCGCGACCGTGAGGGTCCAGCGTGAGTCGACCAGGTCGTCGACGAGCAGCACCGGGCCGTCGGGCACCGCGTCGCCGGCGCGGAACGCCCCCCACAGGTTGGCCACCTGCTGGGCGCTGTTGTGGAGGCGCTGCTGGGGCTGGATGGCGCGGGTGCGCTCGAGGGCGGGGACGAAGGCCAGCCCGAGGGCCTCGGCCAGGCGGGCGGCGTAGTCCACCAGGTGGGCGGCGGCGGCCCCGTCGCCGGGGACGACCGTGACCCACGCCGGTGCGGGTTCGGGGCGCCACGTGGAGGTGATGGCCTGCACCGCCCCGCCGACGAGACGGTCGTCGTAGGCCTCACCCGCGACCCGTGCCGCCCGCACCCGCTCGCCCCAGCCGCCGTCACCGAGCACGCACAGCGCCCGACCGTCCTCGAGGCGCAGCTCCTTGGCGATGTTGCCGCGGGCCTGCGGGACGTCGCGGGGCCACTGGCGCCGGGGCTCGATCGCCAGCGGCGAGCCCCGGAGGAACGCGCGGGCGGCCTCGACCAGGTCGGGGTCGAGGGCCGGCGGTGGCGGCGGTCCGTCGGCCCGTGCCCGACACGTCGAGCACCGCCCGCAGTCGGTGGCCGCCCCGGCGTCGTCGTCGAGCTGGGCGCGCAGGAAGCGCATGAGGCACGTGCCCTCGGTGCCGTAGGCGGCCATGGCCTCCTGCTCGGCCCGTCGGGCCGCGGTGACCCGCTCGACCCGCTCGTCGTCGTAGGCCCACGGAGCGAGGGTGCGCTGCCACGCCGAGCCGACCCGCTCGACGGCCCCCTCGGCGTCGAGGATCTTGAGCATGGCCTCGAGCCGGGAGCGGCGCACGTTCACCTCGGCCTCGATCTCGGTGATCTTGACCGGGCCGCCGGCGGCCTCGAGGAGGCCGATGACCTGCTCGGCCTGCTCGCGGGGCGGGAAGGCGGTGCGGATGAAGTGGTCCTGGATGTCGCGGTCCTCGTGGCCGCGCAGCAGCACCACCCGGGCCCGCTCGAGCGCGCGGCCGGCCCGGCCGACCTGCTGGTAGTAGGCGATGGGCGACCCCGGGCCCTGGAAGTGGACGACGAAGCCGAGGTCGGGCTTGTCGTAGCCCATGCCCAGCGCCGAGGTGGCCACCAGGGCCTTCACCTCGTTGCGGCGCAGGGCGTCCTCGGCGACGAGCCGCTCGCCGGGCTCGGTGGCCCCCGTGTACGACAGGACCGCCAGCCCCCGGCTGCGCAGCCAGGCGGCCACCCGGCCGGCGTCGGCGATGGTGAGGCAGTAGACGATGCCGGTGCCCTCCAGGCGGGGCAGCTCGGTGGCCAGCCAGGCCAGGCGGTCGGCCTGGCCCGGCAGGTCGAGCACGTCCAGCTCGAGGCTGGCGCGGTCGAGGGGGCCGCGGATCTCGACGGCGCCCTCACCGAGCTGCTCCTCGACGTCGGCCACCACCCGGTCGTTGGCGGTGGCCGTGCAGCCGAGCACGGGCACGCCCCGGGGCAGCCGGTCGAGCACGCGGGCCAGGCGGCGGTAGTCGGGCCGGAAGTCGTGCCCCCAGTCGCTGATGCAGTGGACCTCGTCGATGACCAGCAGGCCCACGGTGCCCACCAGGTGGGGCAGCACGTTGGCGCGGAAGCGTGGGTTGTTGAGGCGCTCGGGGGAGATGAGCAGCACGTCGACGCCGTCGTCGAGGATCTCCTGCTCGACGACGTCCCACTCGTCGGTGTTGGACGAGTTGAGCGAGGCCGCCCGCAGGCCGATGCGCTCGGCGGCCTCGATCTGGTTGCGCATCAGCGCGAGCAGGGGCGAGACGAGCAGGGTGGGGCCGCCGCCCTGGTCGCGGAGGAGCCGGGTGGCCAGGAAGTACACGGCGCTCTTGCCCCAGCCGGTGCGCTGGACGACGAGGACCCGTCGGCGGTGGTCGACGAGCGACTCGATGGCCTCGAGCTGGCCGGGGTGGAACTCGGCGGCGGGCCCGGCGAGGCGGTGGAGCAGCTCGGCGGCTCGGGCGGCGGTGCCCGCGCCGTCGGCGGTGGCGGTGGGTGGGTGGGGCGGGACGGGGTGGCGGCGCTCATGGCGGCCCTCGTTCGGTGGGCGGATGCGGGGAGGTCGTGGGTGGGGAGGGCGGTGGCGGGGCGGGCGGTTGCGGCGGGAGGGCACCGGCGGGTGCGGTCGGGGCGTGGCCCAACCGTACGCCGGGGTGTGACGGCGCCGCAGGCCCGGGCGCCGGAGGGCTGCTCCGCGGGCAGACTGTCGCCGTGGCGGGCGGAGACATCCGCGGGTGGCCGGTGCCTGGCGGTCGCGGCGGTGCTGTGGCTCGCCGCGTGCGGCGGCGGCCCGGGGGGCGGCGGGTCGCCCAACCCCGGCGAGCTCTTCCCCGACCGGGCCAACCAGTACCGCGAGGACCAGGAGCGGGCGGTCGGCGACGCGGCCCGCCTGTCGGGCTACACCACCACGGTCACCGCCGTCTCCTACGACGGGGACGGCACGGTCACCGTGTCGGTGCGGGTCGAGAACCGCGACGACGATCCTCAGCCCGTGTCGGGCCGGGACTGGCGCCTGGTGTCCCCGGACGTCACGACCTACGAGCCGGTCTCGTCGACGCTGCCCGCCGGCGAGGTGGGTGCGACGCCGGTCACCGGCGAGGTGGTGTTCGAGGTGGACCCGCAGGACGGGCCCGGCGACTTCTACGTCGAGTACAAGCCCGACGCCCTCGACGCCGCCCGCGGCGTCTGGCGGCTCACCGTCCCCGACGTGGGGGCGCCGGCGTCGACCGGCTGAGGGCGCTCAGGTGTCGGCGGCGGCCTGCGCGCCGGCGACGTCGAGCGGGATCCCCGTGGCCTCCTCCGAGACCTGCCACAGGGCGGCGATGGCCCGGTCCATGCCGAGGCGGCGCAGCACCGGCTTGCGCACGGCGGGGCCGTTGTTGACGAAGAGCGGGCCGTAGAACTCGCCGCCCTCGGCGGCCGGGTCCGTCGCGGCCCGGAGCTGGGGCCGGGCGCCGTCGTGGGCGCTCATGCCGGTGAGGCGGGCCAGGCCGTGGAAGAACGGCGCGGAGGCGCCGCCGCCGCCCTCGGCGACGGTGTGGGCCTGGAGGTCGGTGTCGGACAGGCCCGGGTGGGCGATGAGGCTGGCGGCGCGGGCGCCGACGCGCTCGAGCTCGCGCTGGAGGCCGAGGCCGAAGTGGAAATTGGCCAGCTTCGCCCGGCCGTAGGCGCCCCACGGCTTGTAGTGCCCCTCGAGGTTGACGTCGTCGGGGTCGACCGGCCGGCCGATGTGGTGGGCGGTGCTCGTGACCGTCACCACCCGGGCCGCGTCGGCCCGCAGCACGGGCTCGAGCAGCAGCGCGGTGAGGGCCCAGTGGCCCAGGTGGTTCACCCCGAACTGCATCTCGAAGCCGTCCGCGGTCCGGCGCTCGGGCATGGCCATCAGGCCGGCGTTGTTCACCAGGATGTCGACGGTGGGGTGCTGGTCGCGGATGGCCTGGGCCGCCTCCCGCACCGACGCCAGGTCTCCCAGGTCGAGCGGCACGAGCTCGAGCGAGGCGTCGGGGTGGGCGTCGCGGATGGTGTGCTGTGCGGCCGCGGCCTTGGTCTGGTCCCGGGCGGCCATCACCACCGTGGCGCCGGCCCCGGCGAGGGCCAGCGCGGTGGCGAGCCCCAACCCGCCGTTGGCGCCGGTGACGACCGCGGTGCGGCCGGTCAGGTCGGGGATGTCGGTCTCGGTCCAGGCCATGGTGGAATCCTCCTGGGCGGGTCGCGCCCGTCGATGGGTAAGGGTGGCACGCGACGGCGGGGCCGTCCCCGGGGGCCGCGCGCGCTCTCCGAGCATCTCGGTGCTTTTCAACACCTGTGAACGACGCTGTGGACGATGGCCGCGGGTGGCGCGTCAGCCGTCGTCGGCGCCGAGGAGCCGGCGCACCTCGGCCCGGGCGCCGGCCAGGTCGTCGACCGCACGCTCCACCGCCTCGTCGGCGCGGCAGAACACCAGGCGGGCGGCGGCCACCTCGAGGCCGGTGCTGACGGCCAGCGCCTCCGCGTAGGTGGCGAGCTGGAGGCGGTAGTCGCCGAGTTTGGCGTCGATCTCGTCCTCGTCGCGCACCGCGTCGGTCTTGTAGTCGACGACGACGAGCCCGTCGGGGCCCTCGTACAGCAGGTCGACGTAGCCCTCGACCGCCCGCTCGCCCAGTGGGGCGGCGACGTAGGCCTCGCGCCACCGGCGGCCGGCGGCGACGGCGGCGCGGACCGACGGCGACGCGAGCGCCGACCGGGCCAGTGCCTCGACCGTGCCGGCCAGCTCGGGGACGGCCTCGGCGAAGGCGTGCTGCTCGGCGAGCGCGGCGAGGCCGTCGCCGGTGGCGAGGTCGACGACCTGGAGGGTGGCGTGGACGGCCCGGCCGACGGCGGTCCCGGCCCGCCCGCGCCGGCGGGCGAAGGCCGGACGACCTCCGTCGTCCGACGCGGCGTCGTCGCGCAGCTCGCTCGCGAGCAGGTCGTCGAGCGAGTCGTCGTCCGGGACCCGCCCGTCGGCCGCCGTGTCGCCGAGCGCCCCGGCCCCGGGTCCCTCGTCGGCGCGACCGAGGCGGGCCACCGCCGTGGCCGAGAGCACCCGGGGGTCCCGGGTGCGCCGCAGCAGGGCGGCGCGACGGCTGCGCCACCGCGGCCGGTCGTCGTCGACCGGAGCGTCGGCCGGGGCGGGCGCGGCCACCGGGACACCGACGACGAGGTCGTCGGGGAGGCGGCGGACGATGGCCTCGTCGAGGTCGGCGCTGGCGCGGGCCAGGGTGGCGCCGTGGCAGTCGGCGCCCTCGTGGTGGTGCGTGCACACGATCAGGTGATCGCGGGCCCGCGTGCACGCGACGTAGAGGAGGCGCTGGCGCTCGTGCCCGTCCATCTCGGCCTCGTACTCGGCCTGGCGGTCGAAGTTGGCGGTGCTGGTGTCCTTGCGGAAGCCGATGCCGGGCCGCAGGTCGTCCTCGTCCCACACCACGGTGACGCCCCGCCGGCCGGTGCCCGCGCGGGTGGTGAGCCCGCTGACCACGGTGATGGGGAACTCGAGCCCCTTCGCCCCGTGGACGGTCTTGATGGACACCGCCTCGTCGTCGGTCTCGGGCAGCAGGGGCTCGTGGACCCGGCTGGTCTCGCGGGACTGGAGGTCGGCCCAGCGCAGGAAGGACCGCAGCCCGTGCCCGCCCGCCTCCTCGAACTGGCGGGCCTGGTCGACGAGGAAGCGCAGCCGACGCCACACCTCCCGGGGTCGCCGGTGGCCCAACCCGAGCGCGAAGGCCTGGCGGTCGTCGAACAGCTGCTGCAGCATCGCGCTCGGTTCGAGCCACCACCGTCTGGCGGCCAGCGCGCGGAGGTGGGCGAGGCCCGTCACCACCGGATGGTCGGGTGCCAACCGGTCGGGCGGCGGGCGGCGCAGGGTCCACTCGCCGCGGGCGGCGACGTAGGTGAACAGGTCGGCGTCGGAGCACGCGTACAGCGGCGAGCGCAGGGCGGCGACCAGGGCCACCCGATCGGTGGGGTCGTCGATGGCCCGGAGCGCGCTGAGGGCGTCGCGCACCTCCTGCGTGTCGTACACGAGCGTGCCGGTGTCGACCCGGTAGGGGACGGCCAGGTCGTCGAGGGCGTCCTCGAGCTGGCCGAGGGAGGTGCGGGTGGGCAGGAGCACCGTGACGTCGGACAGCGCGGCGGCGCGCCACGCGGCGGCGTCGTCGGGGGCCCGGTCGTCGTGGACCGGCCAGGCGTCGGGGTCGTCCCGGATGGCGGCGACGGCGCGGGCGACGTCGGCGGCTTCCTCCGCCCGCAGGTCGGCGGCCCGCAGGGCCTTCGGCCGCTCGCCGCCCAGCAGGACGACGCGGTGGTCGCCGTGGTCGCTGGTCGCCCGGGCGGCGGCGAGCGCCCGGTAGGCGGGCTGGGCCGCGGGGACCTCGTCGGGCATCACCGACGTGAAGACGTGGTTGACCCAGTCGAGGATGGGTCCCACCGTGCGGAAGTTCTGCACGAGGGCGACGGGCTCGCCGCCGGCGAAGGCTGCCCGGGCCTCGAGGAACAGCCGGATGTCGGCGCGGCGGAACCGGTAGATGGACTGCTTCGGATCGCCGACGAAGAACAGGCGGCCCGGATCGACCGGCACGTCGGCCCAGCGCGGCGTGGCCGCCGGATCGGTGACCGCGGCCGCGATGCGGGTGGCCACCTCGATCTGGATGGGGTCCGTGTCCTGGAACTCGTCGAGCAGCAGGCGTCGGTAGCGCTCGTGCAGGGCGCGCCGGGCGCGCTCGCTGGTGCGTACGAGCTCGCGGGCGAGCACGAGCAGGTCGTGGAACTCGAGGCGCCCCTCGCGTCGGCGCCGCTCGGCCTCGGCGTGGGTGAAGCGCGCCAGGCGCACGCGCAGCCGCGCCAGCACGTCGTCGATCCGCGACGTGAGCAGGGCGCGCCCGGCGGCGCCGAGCTGGTCGACCGCGGTGCGGACCGTGGCGACCTCGGTCCACCGGTCCTTGCGGCCCGACGAGCCGCCCTTCCACGCGGCGGCGTGGTCGCGGAGCGCGGCCACCTGCTGGTAGGGGTCGGTGGCGTCGAGGATGGCGCGCGCCTGCGGCAGCCAGGCGGTGGTGAGCTTCCGGAAGAGCAGGTCCTGCTCGTCGGTGCACGACGGCAGCAGGGCCTCGACGGCGTCCACGGCCCGACGCAGCGGACCGAGGTCGAGCTCGGGGAGTGGGCCGGGGTCGGGCTCGTCGGGGTCGAGGCGGTCCCAGTTGTCGCTGAACACGGCGGCGACGTCGCGCAGCGACGCCTGCGTCGGGAGGCCGTCGATGTGGATGCGGAGCAGGGTGGCGGTGAGCACGAGCTCCTCCGCCGAGGGGTCGTCGAACAGCTCGTCGAGGAACTCGGCCCACCGGTCCTCGAATGCGAGCTGCGAGCTGACCTCGTCGAGCACCTCGACCCGAGGCGGGAGGCCGACGTCGAGGGGATGCTCGCCCAGGATGCGCAGGGCGAACGAGTGGAGGGTGCCGATGGCGGCCGCGTCGGTGTCCGCGAGCGCGGCCTCGATGGCGTCGCGCTCGCGGTCGTCGGTGGCGTCCTCGAGGAGGACCTCGAGCTCCTGGCGGATGCGGTCGCGCAGCTCGGCGCCCGCCGCCTCGGTGAAGGTGATGGCCGCGATGTGGCGCAGCGGGACGCCCTCGCGGAGCACCAGGTTCGTGACGCGCGCCACCAGTTGGGTGGTCTTGCCCGTACCGGCGCCGGCCTCGACGAACAGCGTCTCGCGCAGGCCCGTGCGGGAGATCCGCTCGCGCTCGGCGGCGTCGACCGGTGCGGGAGGGGTGCTCATCGGTCCGGCGCGCTCTCGTCGTCGGCGGCCACGGGCAGAGCCAGCCGTCGGAGCACGGCCAGTTCGGGTGCGGCGGCCTTGGCGAGCTCGTGCTCGTCGCGGTCCCGGGGGCAGAGGCGGTCGAAGTCGCAGAACCCGCAGTTGTCGTGGGTCCGCCAGAAGCTGACGTACTCGCCGGGCCGGGCCGCGAAGGTGCCGGCTTCGATGCCGTCGGTGATGGCCGCGAGCACGTCGCGGAATCGGGCGCGGCGCTCGTCGTCCCACGGCCCGCCGTGCAGCGCGTACCCGCCGCGTTCGCCGAGCATCCAGAAGTAGCTCGACGCCTCGCCCCCGCGCTGCCGGGACACGGCTTCCGCGTACAGCCCGAGCTGGAGGGCGGTGCCGGCCAGCACGGGATCGTCGGCGAGCCCGCGGTAGGCGTCGCCCTTGCCGCTCTTGTAGTCGATGACGACGTGGCCCCCGTCGGCGGTCGTGTCGACCCGGTCGATGTACCCGCGGAACGCCAGCACCCGACCGTCGTCGAGCTCGATCCGCAGCGGCTCGACCCCGTCGATCCCGAACGGCTGCTCCACCGCCAGCGGGGTGGACCGGAGCGCGGCGCGGCGGGCGTCGTCGTCGTCGAGGAAGTGGTCGAGGTCGCCGAGCAGGAACCGCTGCTCCAACCGCCACAGGAGGTCTCGGCCGGTGCGGCCCTCGCCCCGGAAGCGGGCGAACGCCTCGGCGGCGATCTGTCGGAGTCGGGCGCGGTCGGCCGTGGGCCACGGCTCGTCCGGCGAGGGTGGCCCGTCCGGGCGCTCGATCGCCTCGCGCACGAACCGATCGAGGATCTCGTGCAGGAGGGTGCCGCGGTCGAGCGCGGAGATGGTGGTGACGGTCTCGGGCTCGGGACGCTCGGCCAGGCCCAGCACCTGGCCGAGGAAGTAGCGGAACGGGCAGGAGGCCCACGCCTGCATCGCGCTGGCCGACAGGCGCTTGCCCGCGGACGGGCTGGGGACGGGGAGGCCGGCGAGGTTGCCGTCCCACTCCGTGAGGTGCTCGCTGCGCCGGGCCGCCTGCGCGACCAGGCCGCGGCGCAGGTCGGCTCCGGCGAAGGGCGCGTCGGCGGGCTCGAGGCCGGCGCGCCGGCGGGCCTCGAGGGTGGCGAGGTCGCGCTCGACGAGCGACACCGCGGCCGGCGTGGCGGTGAGGCCGTCGGCGAACGACCGCACCTCGTCGACCACCGGCGCGCCCAGCGAGGCGAAGTCGGTGCTGTGCACGCGCTCGCCCCGGAGCGCCGTGGCGGTGGCGAGCAGCCAGCGCGACGGGAGGCGGGTGCGACTGCCGCGCAGATCGCCGCGCGGGAACACCAGGATCCGGTGTGCTCGCCCGGCGTCCAGGGCGGCGAGCAGGTGCCGGTGCTGCCGGCGGAGGCGCTCGTCGCGGGTGAGGAGCTCGTCGCCGGTGGCGGCCCGGACGTCGTCGGGCAGCAGGGCGTCCTCGGCGCGGGTGCTCGGGCACGTGCCCTCGGCCATCCCCAGCACGAGCACGGCGTCCAGGTCGAGCCCCGGGGCCATGGCCAGCGGGCCGTGGAGCACGCCGTGGCCGAAGCGTCCCGATCGGCCGGTGGGCTCGTCCAGCTCGGCCTCGACGGCGCGGCGGAACGTGACGGTGGCGGGATGGGGGTCGAGCCCGTCGAGCAGCGTGAGCCGGGCGAGGGCCGCCTCGACGCGCTCGGCGGCGGCGAGCTCGTGCTCGGGCCAGCCCCGCCGGCTCCCGGCGCGGCCCAGGAGGTGCTCGAGCAGGGCCCGCGCCCGGTCGACCTTGTCGGCCCAGCCGTCGGCCCGGTCGACGGCGCCGACCTGCTCCGACAGGTCGTGGACCCATCGGGCGAGGTCGCGGGCGCGGTGGGCGTCGTCGAGCAGGCCGGCGAGGTAGCCCGGGCTGGTGGCCGGGTCCTCGGCCAGGAGGCGGTGGCGCTCCTCGCGCTGGCCGGCGAGCGCGTCGAGCTTGGTGGACCAGTCGTCGAGCCCGCCCAGCACGCCGGCGGCACGCGACAGGGTCTCCCAGGCGCTGGCGGGCACGACGGCACCGTCGTGGCGGAGCGGCCCGGCGCTGGCCACGGCCAGGACGTCGGCGCGGCCCCAGTCCCGCTCGGGCAGGGCGAGCGCCCCCAGCAGGGTGCGCCCGACCACGCCGTCGGCCAGGCGCGTGCGGGCGGGTCCGTTGTGGGGGATGCCGGCCGCGTCGAACTGCTCGTGGAGGGCACGGGCGTACGGGTCGGGCGTGGGATACAGCACCCCGATGCGGTCGAGGGGCGTGCCCGCCTCGGCGAGGGCGAGGACCTCGCGGCAGGCCGCCCGCACCTCCTCGTCGGGATCGGAGACGCTGATGATCCGGGTGCCGGTGGGCGGCTCGGCCCGGACGGCGGCGCCGGACGACCCGGGGTCGCGGGCGAGGTCGACGCCGGCGTCGCGGCAGGCGCGGCGGACGGCGGCGTCCGCGTCCTCGTCGCCGGTGCACCCGACGACGACCTGGGTGGGGACGGCCCGGACGGCCGCGGCGATCAGCGCCGCCTGGGCCGGCGTGAGGCGCTCGGGCAGGAACCACACGAGGTGGCCGAGCGCGGCCGCCGCCGCGGGGTCCGTGGCGACGCGCTCGGCGGCGGTGTGCGCCCGGGCGTCCTCGTCGGAGAACTGGCCGCGCAGCGCCTGCTCGACGGCACGGTGGACGGCCACCAGCGTGGCGGTGCGGTCGTCGCGGCCCTCGAGCTGGGCGAGCGTCGCCGGACGCAGGCGGCTGAGCTCGGCGTAGAGGCCGACCACCGCCGCCTCGCTGGCGTGGTGGTCGGCGACGCGGCCGAACGGCTCGGGCCGGCGCCGCAGGACGACCCGGGCCGCCGCGGCGAGCGCGGCGTTGGTGAGGGGGTGCCCGGGCAGGGCGTCGGCGACCAGCAGCTCGGCCAGGCGCAGCGGGGTGAGGAACGACACGTTGGCCAGGCCCGGGCGCGCGCCACGCCCGACGGTGCCACCGCCGACGAGACGGCGCGCCGAGAGCCCTGCGAGGTTGGACGACACGACCACCGTGACGGGGTCGAGCGGGTGGGAGCGCTTGGCCGTCGCGATGGCCTCGGCCAGCGCCTCGGTGGCCGGCCGCCCGTACGCGACCTGGCGCACGACGGGGTGGGCGGCGGCGGGCTCGGTCATCGACCGAAACCTACGCCGCGGGTGTGACGGTCAGCGCAGGGTGACCGTGGCGTCCTCGGCGGTGCGGGGGTCGTCGGTCGCGTCGGCGCCCGTGTCGGGCGGCGGCAGCGCGCACGACCCGCCGAGGCCGGGCCAGCGGCGCGTGGCCGCCATCGTCAGGGCGACGGCGACCGCGCCCGCGAGCAGGCCCACGACGTCGCTCCCGGCGGCGGTGGCCGCCGCCATGGCGGTGAACCCGCCGATGACGACGTAGCGCGACAGCGAGCACATCAGGAGGCGGCCTGCTCGGCCTTCTCGCGCTCGACCTGCGCCCGCACCTCGTCCATGTCGAGCGCGCGGACCTGGGCGATCAGGTCGTCGAGGGCGGCCGCGGGCAGGGCCCCGGGCTGCGAGAAGAGCAGGATGCCGTCGCGGAAGATCATGAGGGTGGGGATGGACATGATCCCTGCGGAGCCGGCGAGGGACTGCTCCGCCTCGGTGTCGACCTTCGCGAACGTGATGTCGGGGTGCTGCTCGGACGCGGCCTCGAAGATCGGGGCGAACATGCGGCAGGGGCCGCACCAGGACGCCCACCAGTCGACGAACACGATGCCGTCGGCGACGGTGGTCTCGAAGGTGTCGGCGGTGAGCTCGGTGGTGGCCATGGGGAAGGAACCTCGGGTGGGGTGGGGTCGGGTGGATGGGCGTCGGGAACCAGCGTACAGGTACCCCTGGGGGTATACAACCCGGGGCTTGCCCGCCGTGCGCCACCTCCTCTCTACCCGCCCGGCGACCCGCTCGCTACGGTGGGTGAGTGCCGCTCGAGCCCCGCCTCCGGCCGCTGGTCGCGCTCGGTCGGCTCGCCGACCGTCACCGCTCGGGCCCCATCGTCGAGCGGCGCGCCCAGGAGGCGCGGCTCGCCCGCCGGGGCGGGTGGCTGGTCATGCAGCCCGGGCCACGACCCCGCTCGATCGAGGACCGGTCGGTGGCCGTGGACGGCGGGCGCATCCGGGTGCGCCTCTACCGACCCCCCACACCGGGTCCGCACCCCCTGTACGTGTTCTTCCACGGCGGCGGCTGGTGCGTCGGCACCCTCGACGAGCGCGACCCCCGCTGTCGCACCGTCTGCGTGGACGCCGACTGCGTCGTGGCCTCGGTCGAGTACCGGCTCGCGCCCGAGTGCCAGTTCCCCACCGCGCCGGACGACGGCTACACGGCGCTGTGTCGCCTCGTCGAGGACGCCCGTGCCCTCGGCGTCGACCCCGCCCGCGTGGCGGTGGGGGGCGAGTCGTCCGGTGGCAACGTGGCCGCGGTCGTCGCCCTCCGGGCCCGTGACCGGAGCGGACCCGCCCTCTGCCACCAGTGGCTCGACGTCCCCGTCACCGACTGCACGCTGGCGCAGCCCGGTCACCGGGAGGTGCCCGACGGCTACCTGCTCGACGCGGCCGCGATCGACGAGTTCCTCGCCGCCTACCTGCCCGACCCGGCGCTCGCCACCGACCCGTCGGCCTCGCCGCTCCGGGCCGACCGTCACGACGGCCTCCCGCCGGCGTGGATCACGACCGCCGAGTACGACAAGCTCCGCGGTGACGGCGAGGCCTACGCACGGGCCCTGGAGGCGGCCGGCGTGCCGACCACGCACGTGCGCCTCGACGGACACCTCCACGCCTCGTTCGCCTTCACCCGCCTGCTGGCGTCCTCCCGGGCGCACGAGCGCGACTCGGTCGCCGCGCTGCGCGCCGCCTTCGCCGCCGCCTGACCCGGACGCGTCCCCGGCGGTGGCGGCGCCGAGGCCCGGATCGGTGACCGGGCTCAGCGCGGCCGATTCCGCGCGGCCGGATCAGCGCGGCCGGATCAGCAGGTACGTCAGCGCGCCGGCCAGGAGCCCGGCGGCGAGGTCGGCGTCGTGGAGACCGTTGCCGGGCCGCACCGTCCAGATGACGGCGCCGATGCGCGTGTAGGCCCCCACGAGCAGCGTGACGACGACCGCGACGAGCAGGGCGATCGAGACACGGAGCACCGGACGAGGGTACGGGAGCGACGGCGCGCGGCGGCCGCGCTACGGGGCGATCGCGACCTCGATGCGGTCCTGGCGCCACTCGCGGGCGGCCCGCAGCGCCTGCTCGGTCTGGCTCAGGATCTCGTCGCTGTCGAAGGCGTGCGCGGGGTAGCAGGCCACGCCCGCCCAGAGGGTCTGCCCGGGCGCGGCCTCGGCCAGGCGGCGGCGCACCCGCTCGACGGTCCAGATGGCACCGTTCTCGGGGGTGTCCTCCAGCACGAGGGCGAAGCGGCCGTCGTCCATGCGACACGCGGTGTCGGCGTCGCGCACGGTGGCGGCGATGCTCTCGGCGACGACCTTCGGGTCGGCGGGCACGGGCCGGCCCGACTCGAGGCCCTGCACGACGTCGAGGATCACGACCGCCACCGGTCGCAGGTGGCGGCGGGCGGCCGAGATGCGGGCGTCGAGGGCGACCCGGAAGTAGCCCTCGCTGAACAGGCCCGTCTGGGGGTCGGCGAGCAGGTCGGACTCGCGCGACGCCCGGGCCGGGGCACCGGCGTCGGGAGGGAGGGGCACCCCGGGGGCGCCCAGGTCCGCTGCGGGCGGCGGCGCGGCGATGGCGGGGTCCGCGCCGGCCGGGGCCGCCGCCCCGCCGGCGTTCGCGGGCCGCTCCTCGAGCTCGCGGACTCGGGCGTCGAGAGCGAGCAGCCGGGACCGCTGCTCCGAGCGGTCGCGACGCCACGCGACGGCGAGCACCACGAGTCCCACCGCCGCCAGACCGGCCACCGCCCCAAGGATCGTCGTGTCCACCACCACTCCTGCTGCTCCGAGCCCGACACCGAACGTGCCGACCATGATCGCGGCCCGTCGAGCCGGCCGCTCACCCGTTCACCATCGGCGCGCCCGGCCGGGGAATCAAGCCCGCAGCCATGGGTCGGACGGCCCGAATGGGCCGCCGCGCTCAGCGGCCCCGGTGCGCCTCGGCCAGGTCGGCGATCTCGGCCATCAGGTGGCCCAGCTCGAAGTCCTTGGGGGTGTAGACGGCGGAGACGCCCAGCTCCAGCAGCTTGGCCCGGTCGCCCTCGGGGATGATGCCGCCGACGGTGAGGGGGGCGTCCACCTCGGCGGCGCGCAGCTGCTCGAGCACCGCGGGCACGAGCTCGAGGTGGCTGCCCGACAGGATGGACAGGCCGATCACGTCGACGTCCTCGTCGCGGGCCACGGCCGCGATCTGCTCGGGCGTGAGGCGGATGCCCTGGTAGATGACCTCCATGCCGGCGTCGCGCCCGGCCACGGCGATCTGCTCGGCGCCGTTGGAGTGCCCGTCGAGGCCCGGCTTGGCCACCAGGAAGCGGGGCGGGCCCCCGGGCATGGCCTGAACCCGCTCGGCCACCGAGCGCAGGCCGTCGTTGGTCCCCGCCTGGTTGGCGGCCGCGGCCACGCCGGTGGGGGCGCGGTACTCGCCGAACACCTCGCGCAGCGCACCGGCCCACTCGCCCGTCGTGCCCCCCGCCTCGGCCAGGGCGATCGTGGCGGGCATCAGGTTGGTGCCGTCCTCGGCGACGCGCCGCAGCTCGTCGAGGGCGCGGCCGACGGCGCCGGCGTCGCGCTCGTCACGCCACGCCCGCACGTCGTCGATCATCTGGCGCTGCACCGCGGGGTCGACCTGGAGGATGTTGTCGGCCGAGTTCAGCGGCGAGTCGGCGGTCTCGGTGAAGCAGTTCACCCCGACCACCTTCAGGTCGCCGGACTCGAGGCGGCGCATGCGCTCGGTGTGGGACGTGACGAGACGGCCCTTCAGCTCCTCGATGGCCTCGAAGGCGCCCCCGAGGGCCAGGACGTCGTCGAGCTCGGCCTGGGCGCCCTCGACCAGGTCGGCCGTGAGGCGCTCCATCACCTTCGAGCCCTCGAACAGGTCCTCGTGCTCGAGCAGGTCGGTCTCGAAGGCCAGCACCTGCTGGATGCGCAGCGACCACTGCTGGTCCCACGGACGGGGGAGCCCCAACGCCTCGTTCCACGCCGGCAGCTGGATCGACCGCGCCCGGGCGCTCTTCGAGAGCGTGACGCCGAGGGCCTCGAGGACGATGCGCTGCACGTTGTTCTCCGGCTGGGCCTCGGTGAGGCCGAGCGAGTTGACCTGCACGCCGTAGCGGAAGCGCCGGGCCTTGGGGTCGGTGACGCCGTAGCGCTCGAGGGTGAGGCGGTCCCACAGCTCGGTGAAGGCCCGCATCTTGGCGTTCTCCTCGACGAAGCGGATGCCCGCGTTCACGAAGAACGAGATGGAGGCCACCACCGCGGGGAAGCGGTCCTCGGGCACCTGGCCGGACTCTCGCACCGCGTCGAGCACGTCGAGGGCGGTGGCCAGCGAGTAGGCGATCTCCTGGACCGGCGTGGCCCCCGCCTCCTGCAGGTGGTAGCTGCAGACGTTCATCGGGTTCCACTTCGGGATGTGCTCCGAGCAGAACGCCACCATGTCGACGATGAGCCGGCGGCTGGGCAGCGGCGGGTAGATGTAGGTGCCGCGGCTCAGGTACTCCTTGACGATGTCGTTCTGGGTGGTGCCCCGCAGCGCCTCGGTGGGCACCCCCTGCTCGCGGGCGTTGGCCACGTAGAGGCCGAGCAGCCAGGCCGCGGTGGCGTTGATCGTCATCGACGTGTTCATCTCGCCGGGCGGGATGCCGTCGAGGAGCTGGCGCATGTGGCCCAGGTGGGCGACCGGGACGCCGACCTTGCCGACCTCGCCGCGGGCCTCGGGAGCGTCGGGGTCGTAGCCCGTCTGGGTGGGCAGGTCGAAGGCGACGGAGAGGCCGGTCTGTCCCTTCGCCAGGTTGGTGCGGTAGAGCTCGTTCGAGGCCTTCGCGGTGGAGTGCCCCGAGTACGTCCGCATCATCCAGGGACGGTCGGGCGTGTGCTGGACGGGCGCGGTCGCGTTCGCTTCGTCGGCCATGGGCTCCATTGTCCCCTTCTCCTACCCCGGGGGGCCACTGGGAGTGGGATGATCTGGGGTCATGGCGACCGATGACGGCGGGATGATCACCGACGAGGAGCTGATGGAGCTCGAGGCCCTCGTGGGCCGGGCCCTCGACGGGAAGGGCCAGGAGGGCCTCAACATCATGGGGTACGGGGTCACCGCGGTCGTGTTCGGCGTGCCCGCCGACGCCCCGCGGGTCGTGTGCAAGCGGCTCCCGCCGAACGCCACCGAGGCCGACTTCGACAAGCACAAGGCCCTCGTCCTCGACTACGTGGACCAGATGCGCCACTCCGGCATCGCCGTGGTCGACACCGAGGTGCGGGCGGTGCCGTCGGAGGGCAAGGCCGGCGGCCTCACCGGCTACATCATCCAGCCCGTCGTCCCGAGGGCCTGCCTCGGCGACCAGGTGCTGGCCGCGGCCGACCCCGCCGACGGGCACCCGCTCGTCCAGACGGTCGTCGACCAGGTGGCCGGCTTCACCACCGAACGCCGCGGCGTCGACGCCCAGATCACCAACTGGGCCTGGATCGACGGCGCCCATCGCTACATCGACGTCACCACCCCGTTCCTGCTCGACGAGCGGGGCGAGGTGGCCCTCGACCTCGAGATCTTCCTCAAGGCGGCGCCGGCGCTGGCCCAGGGCACCTACCGCAAGGAGCTGCCGCCGGCCATCAAGCGCTACTGCGACGTGCGCTTCACCCTCCTCGACCTCTGCGGCCTGCTCTACAAGAACGACCTCGACGCCTGGGTGCCCCAGGTCATCGAGGCCTGCAACCAGGTGGTGGACCGCCCCATCACCATCGAGGACGCCCGCACCCACTACGACGGCGAGGTCAAGACGTGGTCGATGATGAACCGTGTGATGCGGGCCGACCGCTTCTGGCAGCGCCACGTCCGCCGCCGGCGCTACGGCTTCTTCGTGCCCCCGATGGAGTACGACCCGAAGACGTGGAAGGCCAAGAAGAAGGCGTTCTGATCTGACCACCTGAGCTCACCCGCTCCGGCCCCCCAACCTCGTTCTGTGTACAGATCCCGCGCTGCGAGCGCGCGGATTCTGTACACGGAATGGATGGGGGCGGGGCGGGCGCCGGCGCCGGAGTCCCCGAATCCCGTTCTGTGTACAGATCCCGCGCTGTCGGCGCGCGGTTTCTGTACACAGAACGGCCTTTGCGGGCGTCGGTGGTTCAGGTCAGGCCGAGGCGGTCGAGGTCCTGGGTGATCAGGTGCATGCCCATGCGCTCGGCGTCCGCTCGGGCGGCGGTGGCGAGCTCGGCGGCCTCGTCGGCTCGGCCCTGGCGGGCGAGGGCGTCGGCCAGGTGGGACCGGGTCCAGGTGGCCCAGGCGTGGAACCCGACCTCCTCGCAGGAGGCGAGGGCCGAGCGCAGCGACGCCTCGGCGGCGTCGAGGTCGCCGGCGGTGACGTGGTTCACGCCGAGGTGCAGGTCGGCGGGCCCGGCGAAGATCGGCATGCCGAAGGTCGGCCACCGGCCGGCGTGGGGCGCGAGCACCTCGAGGAGGCGGCGGGCGACGGCGGGCCGGTCGAGGCGCCAGGTGGCGTAGGTCGCGATGGCGGCGACGTGGGCGACGAACCGGGCGGGGGCGAACTCGAGCAGCGCCAACCAGTCGTCGTAGAGGCCCTCGGCGCGGGACTCGTCGCCGCCGAGCAGCACCACGGTCGCGCGCAGCGGGTACACCGACAGCAGAGCGTCGGCCGAGGCCGGGAAGGCGTCCAGCGCGGCCTCGTAGCGGAGCGCTTCCGCCGACCAGAGGAAGGCCCACCCCTCCCCCGACAAGACCCCGACACGGCTGACGTCGGGCAGGTTGCTGGCGTCGAGCCAGGCGTCGAAGAGGGGGTGGGCGTCGTCGAAGCGACCCTCGAAGGCGGCGACCACCGCCGGCACCCCGAACACGAAGCTCGGCAGGGCGAGACCGAGCGGCTCGAGCAGGGTCACGTACCGGTCGACGAGCTCGAGGGCGCCGCGGACGTCGCCGCGCTCGAACGCCGCCTGCGCCAGCCAGCTCAGCGAGTCGCGCTGGAAGACGACGGGCAGGCCGGCGGCCAGGTCGGCGCACCGCTGGCCGAGGTCCTCCCACTCGGCGTGACGGCCCAGCCCGAACAGCGAGACGCCCCGCCAACCGAGCCCCACCCAACGGTCGGCGGGGTCCTCGAGGCGCTCGGCCAGCTCGACGGCGGCGGCGGTGAGGGCGAGCCCCTCGGTGGGGTCCGGGTCGAGCAGGTGGGAATGCGACAGCTTGCCCAGCACCCACACCCGCTCCTTCACGAGCTCGTGGTCGGGACGGGCGTCGAGGGCGGCGCGCGCCGCCTCGAGCAGCGCCCGCACCCGGGTGTCGGTGGGATCGACCATCGCCGCGGTCGGTCCCCGGTACCAGTACGCGGCCCACGCCAGCAGGTCGGGCCGGTCGGCCTCGACGGCGAGTGCGGACGCCTCGAGCAGGTCGTCCGCCACGGCGTTCACGTCGTCGGCCCAGAACGCCGCCGGGCCGAGCTCGGCCAGCAGCTCGGCCCGGCGGCCCGGATCGGGAGTGAGGCCCTCCTCGGCCTCCAGGGCGCGTCGCAGCCAGCGGAGGGTCTGCTCGGGCGCAACCCGCTCGGTGGCCGCGTCGGCGGCGCGTCGGGCGTACGCCACGGCCTGCTCGGCGACGCCGGTCGCGGCGGCCTCGAGGTAGTGGTGGGCGATCTCCTCGACGCGGTCGGGCGCCTGCGCCTCGGTGGCCTCGGCCAGGGCCCGGTGCAGGCGCAGGCGGCGGGTGGTGGACAGCTCCTCCTCCAGGGTCTGGCGCACCAGTGCGTGGGCGAAGCGGAACCCGCCGAAGCGGTCGGGGTCCTCGACCAGGAGGTTGCGTGACACCGCCAGGTCGAGGCCGTCGAGGACGTCGTCCAGCGGCCGGCCGGCCACCGTGGCCACCACCGCGGCGTCGAACTCGGCGCCGGCCACGGCGGCCACCGCCAGCGCCTGCTGGCTGGCGTCGTCGAGCGCGGACAGGCGCCGGCCCACCACCTCGCGCACCCCCTCGGGCACACCGGAGTCGTCGGGGTCGAGGGTGCCCCGCACCCACCGGACGCCGTCGTGGACGATGGCGCCCGACTCGGCGAGGTGGCGCAGGGTCTCGCCCACGAAGAAGGGGTTGCCGGAGGACGTCTCGGCGATGCGGCGCCCGAGCTCGATGCCCTCGTCGTCGAGGTCGTGGCCCCCGGTGAGGGTGAGCAGCTCGAGCACGTCGTCCTCGCTGAGGCCCGCCAGCGCGAGGCGCTCGACGCCGGGCTCACGGCGGAAGTCGGCCAGCATCGCGGCCAGCGGGTGGGTGCGGTCGAGGTCGGTGTCGCGGTAGGTGCCGACCACCAGGACGGCGGCGTCGTCGAGGCGGCGGACCAGGTCGCGCAGGAGCAGCAGCGACGAGCGGTCGGCCCAGTGGACGTCGTCGAGCACGAGCAGGACCGGGGCCCGGCGGGACTGGCGGGTGAGCAGGTCGGCCACGGCGTGGAACTGACGGACCCGCTCCATCTCGGGGTCGTTCGACACCGGCTCGGGTTCGACGCCCGTGCGCCGGGTCAGCGTGGGCGCGAGCCGGCCCACGACACCACCCATCTCGTGGACGTGCTCGGCGAGCAGGTCGTCGTCGGCGTGGCGGGCGAGGTGGTCGAGGGCCTCGGCGAACGGGCGGTAGGGCGCGTCGATCTCGTCGTCGGAGCGCCCGACGAGCACCACGCCGCCGCCGACGTGGACGTCGCGGGCCAGCTCGGCGACGAGCCGGGTCTTGCCGATGCCGGGCTCGCCGGCCACGAAGGCCACCCGGCGCCCGGTGGAGCCCGCCTCCTTCCACAGCCGGTCGAGCGTGGCCCGCTCGGCGGACCGGCCCGCGAAGGGCGCCGCACCGTCGCCGGTGAACAGGCCGGGCAGGGGCACCCCGGCGACGACCTCGGCGGCCTCCCAGCGCACCTCACAGGTCGGGACGGGGGCGGGCAGGCCCTTCAGGGCCAGCTCGCCGATCGGCTCGACCGTCGCCTCGGTGCGGCTGCCGGCCATCAGGCGCAGGCTCTCGGTGACCAGCAGCTGCCCGGCGTCGCACACCGCGCAGAGGCGGGCGGCCTCGACCACGGGCGTGCCGAACCAGTCGTCCTCCTCGAGCACGGCGTCGCCCATGGCGGCGGCCACCTTGAGGCCGACGGCCAGCTCGGGGTGGGCGCGGCCGTGGCGGTCGTTCTCGACCTGCATGGACACGGCGGCGGCGATGGCGTTGGACGCCGAGCGGAACACCACCATCAGCCCGTCGCCCAGGTTCTTCACCTCGGTGCCCTGGTGGGCCTCGACCACGTCGCGCAGCACCGCGAAGTGGGTGCGGCGGATCTCGTCGAAGCGCTCGTCGCCCACCTCAGCCTGGCGGGCGGTGCTGCCCACCAGGTCGGTGAAGAGGACCGCGACGGTCTGGGCCTCAGGCACCCGATCCGACCTCCGACGCCTCGCCCCGACCCACCGGGCGAGCGTAGGCCCCCGTCCCGGCGGCCGCGTCGGCGGCGGCTCCCCGTGCCGGTCCACGGACGGCCGCGCCGCCCGGTCGTCGAGCGGGGGCGGTGTGCCCCATGTCATGCTGCGGGCCGGGGGCGGGTCGTCGTACCGTCCCAGGGAAGCCGGGCGGGCGAGGGACGGCCGCCGAGGGGGGAAGCATCGTGTATCGCACCATCGTCGTCGGGGCCCACAAGTCCGACAGCGCCCGCGCCGCGGTCGACCAGGCCACGGAGCTGGCCCGGACGACCGGCGCGGCGCTGCACCTGGTCACGTCCATCTCGAAAGACGCCGGCCCCGAGTCGGCCGAGCGCAAGGACGCCGAGCGCTCGCTCGAGGCGATGCTCGTCTCGCTGGGCACGGTCCCGTGCTCGACCCACGTGATCCCCGGCGACGTCGCGAAGGGCATCGTGTCGGTCGCCACCGACGTCGGCGCCGACCTCATCGTCGTCGGCAACAAGCGCATGCAGGGCCCCGGCCGCGTGCTCGGCAGCGTCCCCAACGACGTGGCCCACACGGCGCCCTGCGCGGTGCTCATCGCCAAGACCACCTGAGCGGCCCGCCGGCCGCGGGCGGACGGGCGCCGGAACGGGAGCGGGGCGAGAGCCAATTGAGCAAATGGAGCCAATTGAGTAGGCGCGCGCCCGAAGTTGAGTAGGTGCCGCTCTCCACCGCCGGCGCCGGCCCGTCGATGATCGACCCATGGCATCCCTCGAGGCGCAGGTGGCCCACATCTGGCGCCGGCTCGGGTTCGGGCCCACCCGCAAGGACATCAACGCCGGCAAGGGGATGGGCACGGCGGCGTTGGTCGACTCGCTGTTCCGCCGGCCCCGCGTCGACTTCGCCGCCGCGGGCTTCCCGCCGGCGTCGGCCGGCGAGGACGCCCACGCCGGCCGCCAGCTCGAGCTGATGGCGTTCGGACCGACCGCGACCGGTTCCGGCACGCTGTCGCCGGCGTACAACCCGTTCCAGGAGCGGGTGACGTGGATCCTCCAGGGCCTCGTCGTGGTGGGCATCGCCGACAGCGTCTACGTCGCCGACCTGCGCGACCACGTGAAGCACCTGCGGGGCGCGCTGGGCGCCACGTACCGATCCCTGCTGCGCACGGTCGTCACCCGCCCGGGGATGGTGAAGTACCTCACCGCGGACCGCAACACCAAGGACCACCCCAACCAGAACCTGGGCCGGGAGCTCCTCGAGCTGTTCTCCCTCGGCCGGGTGGACCCGAAGACGGGAGCCGCCAACTACACGCAACAGGACGTGATCGAGGTGTCGCGGGCGCTGTCGGGCTGGCGCTACGACTGGGGCGACGGCTCGACCTGGTTCGACCCGAGCCAGTGGGACGGCGGGAACAAGACGTTCCTCGGTGCGCCCCGCGGCGCGGCCGGCCTCGACGAGGTGATGGCGGCCATCGTCGCCCACCCCTCCTGGAGGCGCCACGTCCCGGCCCGCCTCTACAAGGAGCTGACCGGGCTCGACGCCACCCCGGCGGTGCTCGACGCGCTCGCGCCGAGCTGGGGGGCCGACGGCAACCTGAAGCGCCTGCTGAAGGCCATCGTGAAGCGGCCCGAGTTCCTCTCCGACCAGTGCCTCCTCAACAAGACGAAGACCCCGGTCGAGCGGGTGGTGGCCGCCGCCCGCCTCCTCGGCTGGCCCGGGCTCGCCACCGACGTGAACCTGCCGTGGCTGATGACCCGCATGGCCCAGGATCCCTGGTCGCCGCCCAACGTGTCGGGATGGCCCAAGGGCGACCAGTGGCTGAACACCACCAACCTCCACTCCTGGTCGGACGTGGCCAACCTGATGGCCCTGCGGGGCTTCCGCTGGGACGGCGCCGCCACGGGGCCGGTCAATCCCATGGTCACCAAGGTGCACACCCGGGCCACGCCCGCGACGGCCGCCGCCTTCGTCTGCAAGCAGGCCGGGCTCACCCCGGTGTCGCCCCGCACGCTCGACACGCTGCACGACTACGCCACCGCCGGGTCGTGGACGCCCGCCCGAGCCGCGGGGCTGCTCAACCTCGTGCTCCTGTCCCCCGAGTTCCTGGCCAACTGACCGGCGATCGAGACGAGGAGACCCACCGATGCCCCCTTCGATGCGCCCCCCGACGCGGCCGTCCACCGGCGCCGGCCTCACCCGCCGATCCTTCCTGCGGGGCGTCGGTGGCGTGCTGGCCGCGGGCGCCGCCGCCCGCTGCCTCGACCCGTTCGTGCTCGGCGCCGCCGCCGAGGAGTCGTTCGGGGCCACGCTGCCCGTGGGCACGCCGGTCCTCGTCCTCGTCGAGCTGACCGGCGGCTGCGACATCCTCAACACCGTCGTCCCCTTCGGCGTGCCCACCACCACCGGCCTGTACCGCAGCGCCCGTCCCGGGATCGGCCTCACCCAGCTCACCACCACCCGTCCCTACGGCCTGCCGACCCCGGGCGACTACTCGCCGCCGTGCCTCGACCTCGACGGGCAGTGGGCGCTCCACGGGGCGCTGCCCTTCCTGGCGAACCGGTGGCACGACGTGGGCGACGTCGCCCTCGTCCAGGGCACCGGCGAGAACGTGGTGCGGGACATGAGCCACTTCGCGGCCTGGGCGTTCCGCTGGGCGGGCGCCTTCGGCGGCACGCTGATGAGCACGGGCTGGCTCGGCCGCTACAACGACCTGGCCAACACGGGTCAGGCCCTCGGGGCCGTGTCGCTCACCGGCGCCCACCAGGCCCTCGCGTCGCAGCACGCGCCGTCGGTCGCGATCGCCGACCTCGACGGCTTCGGCTTCCAGGCCCAGAACGTGCCCGACCGCGACCGCTTCCTCGACGACGTCGGCGCCTTCGGCGACCCGGCCTCGACCGCGGTCCACAAGGTCGGTGTGGCGTCGCGGGCGCTCGCCCTGGCCGATCAGGCCGCCACCGTCGCGGCCGGCGTGCCCCGCCTGGCCGCGGGCGGCTCGTCGGGGTCGCTGCCCCACCAGCTGTCCACGGCGGCGTCGCTGATCCAGGCGGGCATCCCGTGCCAGACCTAC
The DNA here is from genome assembly GCA_020637195.1 of Microthrixaceae bacterium. Lineage (GTDB taxonomy): Bacteria > Actinomycetota > Acidimicrobiia > Acidimicrobiales > DATDAH01 > JAEUJM01. The sequence goes on along the minus strand of JACJWK010000003.1, from coordinate 198,273 downwards.
GTGGCCTCGCTCGGGGGGTTCGACACCCACGGCAGCGAGCCCTACAACCTGTGGGAGCGCCTCACCGAGCTGAACGCCGGCCTCGCCCACTTCTTCTCGCTCCTCGACGGCACCCCGCGGGCCGCGGACGTGTTCGTGCTGATCCACAGCGAGTTCGGCCGCCAGGTCGGCCAGAACGCCGGCCAGGGCACCGACCACGGGCAGGCCAGCGGCACGATCTTCGTGGGCGGCGGCGTGCGGGGCGGCCGGTACGGCGAGGCGCCGAGCCTGGCGGTGGCGGACCGGGACTCGGACGCCATGGTGGCCACGGTGGACTTCCGGTCCGTCTACGCCACCGCGCTCAACCGGCTGGGCGGCGACCCCAACCTGACCGACGAGGCGCAGGGCCGCGACGAGAGCGGCCAGCCGTTCGCCGATCTCGGGGTGTTCGCCGGCCCGCCGGCGGCGGGCCTGCCGGAGGGGGCGCAGGCCCGCGGGGCGGACGGCGTGTCGATTCCCCCGGCCCGCCCCGACGTGGCGGGCGACCTCCGGCCCTACGTGGTGGCGCAGGTCTGACCCCGGTCCGACACCGCGGCGAACCCGTGGTGAACGCCGCGCACGGGTGCGCACGCCCGGTCGCCCGGCGGGGCACGATGGGGGCGTGACGGCGGTCGGCGACTCCACCGGTGACGACGGGCGGCCCGACGCCGACGAGACGGACCAGGCCGGCGCCGGCGCCACGGTCCCGCGCCCGTTCGACCGCCGGGCCGACGCACGGGCGGAGGCGTCCGTGCCGGTCGAGGGCGGGGCGGCCGGTCAGCGCCCCGGCGGCGCGGTCGAGGCGGTCGAGGCGGTCGAGGCGGGCTCGGCGCGGGAGGAGGATGCCACCGGCGCCGCCGGCGCCGTCGTCGGCGGCGAGGAGTCGGTCTCGGCGGGCGGCCGGGCCCTGGCCGAGGCCGACCGCTGGGTCGACGAGCGCTTCGACACGCTGCGCGGGCGCCCCGCCGCCGATGCGGTGATGTACACGGCCACCCGGGTCGGTGAGCACGGGCTGGTGTGGCTGGCGCTCGCGGGCGTGCTGCTCGTGCAGCCCGCCCGCCGCCGCAAGGCGGTGCGCCTGCTCGTGTGGCTGGGGATCGAGTCCGCGCTCGTCAACGGTCCCCTCAAGCGGTCGATCGGCCGCACCCGTCCCGAGATGGTGGGCGAGCACGCCTACAAGATCCGGGTCCAGACGTCGTCGAGCTTCCCGAGCGGCCACTCGGCGTCGTCGGCGTGCATGGCCACGCTGCTGTCGGAGGGATCGCGCCTCTGGCCGCTGTGGTGGGCGGCGGCGCTGACGATCGCCCTCAGCCGGGTCCACGTGCGCGACCACCACGCCTCCGACGTGGCCGGCGGCCTCGCCATCGGCACCGCCATCGGCCTGCTCGGCCGGCGCCTCGGCCCCCGCGACCGCTGACCTCCGGGGCCGTCCGTCCCCCGGCGGCCGTCAGGGCGAGAAGGCGTCGGGGAGGGGCAGCGCGGCGGCGAGGCGGTCGAGGTACTCGCCGCGGGTGACGTCGACCGCGCCGAGCGACGCCAGGTGGGGCGTGAGCCACTGGACGTCCAGCAGCCGACCGTCGGCCCCGGGCGATGCCGCCCGCAACAGCTCGACCAGGCCCACCAGCGCCACCTTGGAGGCGTCGCGCTCGCGGTGGAACATCGACTCGCCGGCGAACAGGCCTCCCACCGACACGCCGTAGAGGCCGCCGACCAGCACGCCGTCGCACCAGGTCTCGACGCTGTGCGCCCACCCGAGCTCGTGCAGCCGGGTGTAGGCGGCGACGATCTCCTCGGAGATCCAGCCGTGCGGGCGGGACGGGTCGGCGCAGGCCACCACCACCTCGGTGAAGGCGCCGTCGACCCGCACCTCGTAGCGGCGCACCGAGCGCCGGAGCGAGCGGGTGACCCGCAGGCCGTCGAGGGGCACGATCCCCCGGGGATCGGGCGACCACCAGCCGAGGGCCCGGCCCGGCCGACCCGAGCGGGGCCGCGGCAGGTGGCGGGTGGGCATCGGGAAGAGCCCGGCCCGGTAGGCGGCGAGCAGCGTGCCGGGCTCGAGGTCGGCGCCGAGGCCGATGAGGTCGTCGCCCGGGGGCGCGTCACGCGGGTCGGGCAGGTCCCACAGGGTGGGCTCGGGCTCGAGCGGCGGCACCGCGGCGAGACGCTAGGCGGTGGCGAACCCGGCGCCGGGCACCGTCGACACGACCACGACGCCCTCGCGGCGCAGGTCGGCGGCCACGGTCTCGCCGATGGCCACCGTGGCCCGCCGGTTGAGCACGGCGCCGGCGATGGCACCGGCCATGAGCGGGATGAGCGCGGCCATGCTGCGGCCCAGGCGGTGCGTGAGGCGCCGGCGCAGGGCGACGGTGAGGGTCACCCGGGCCTGGCGGCCGAAGATGTCGGCGGCGCCGACGCCGAGCACGAGGTCCTGGGGGTTCACCCCGCGCTTCTCGGCCCAGCTCTGGGCGATCAGCAGCCCGCGCTGGGGACCGGCACCGGGGACGGGCCGCCCCAGCGCCTCGTGCAGCTCGGCGACCAGCTTCATCTCGATGGCCACGACGAGCGCGGTCTCGGCGGCGAGCTCGAAGGGCACGGTGGCCCACGTGTGGGGGACGATCTCCTCGGCCCCGATGAGGGCGCCGGCCACCGCGCCCGCCGCACCGCTGGCCACGCCGGCGTTGCGGATGAGGGCGTCGGCCAGCTCGGGGCCGGTCTTGCCCTGGTGGTGGGCGACGAGGGTGGCGTGGTCGCGGACGGGGAGGTGCTGAGCGAGGCCGGCGGTCGTCTCCGCGAGCCAGTGGCCGCTGGCCACCGCCTTCCGGCCCGCCCGGCGGGCGTCGCGGGCGAGCGCCCCCAAGGCGGCGCGGGTGCGGGTCCGGCGGCCGGCGGTGCCGTCCTCGGCGAGCGCGCCGGCGACGAGCTCGCCGGTCGGTCGGGGGTCGTCGGTGCGGGCGCGGCGCTTCCTCACGCCGTCCGTTCTATCCAGCCGGGGGCCGGAACGGACCACGGGCCCGGAATCGGCCGCCCCGTCCCCGGGACCGGCGGGCCGCTACCTCGAGTAGTCGTAGAAGCCGGCGCCCGACTTCCGGCCGAGCTGGCCGGCGGCCACCATGCGCCGCAGCAGGGGCATGGCGGCGTAGTTCGGGTCGCGGAACTCCTCGTAGAGCGCGTCGAGGATCGACAGGGACGTGTCGAGGCCGACGAGATCGAGCAGCGCCAGCGGGCCCATCGGGAAGTTGCAGCCGCCCTTCATGGCCGTGTCGATGTCGTCGCGGCTGGCGGTGCCGTTCTCGAGCATCCGCACGGCGTTGTTGAGGTAGGGGAACAGCAGGGCGTTCACGATGAAGCCCGCCCGGTCCTTCACCTCGACCGGGTCCTTGCCGCAGGCCGACGCGAACGCCTTCACCGACTCGATGGTCTCGTCGGACGCGGTGAGGGGGCGGACGATCTCGACCAGGCTCATGGCCGGCGCCGGGTTGAAGAAGTGGACGCCGCAGACCTTCTCGGGCCGGTCGGTGACCATGGCCATCTCGATCACCGGCAGCGTCGAGGTGTTGGTGGCGAGGATGGTGTACTCGGAGCAGACGTCGTGCAGCTCGGCGAACAGGTGCTGCTTCACCTCGAGGTCCTCGACCACCGACTCGACGACGAGGTCGCAGTGGGCCAGGGCGTGCATCTGCGAGGTGGCGGTGACCCGCTCGAGCGTGGCGTCGCGGTCGGCGGCCTCGAGCCGGCCCTTGTCGACCTGGCGGGCCAGCGACTTCTCGAGCGTCGCCACCATGGCGTCGGCGGTGTCCTGCTGGCGCGACCGCAGCACCACCTCGTGGCCCGCCTTGGCGGCCACTTCGGCGATGCCGGCGCCCATGATGCCCGACCCGAGGATCCCAACCTTCTTGATCGTCATGGCGCGCACCCTACCGACCGGGCCGCGCGCGGCTCCAAAGCCCGGTGGCGACCCGCCGGTAGTGTCGGGGGCCGTGGACCCCCTGCCGGCGTTCCCCTCCGGCGTCCTGCGCGCCCTGCCCCCGGTGGCGCGCGCCGTGCTGCGCGAGCAGCGCCGCCGCCTGCTCCGACGGGCCTCCGGACGGGTGCTGGACCTCGGCGACGGCACCGAGCCCGACCTGCTGGCCGGGGCCGACGAGGTGGTGCGGGCCCGGTCGGCGGCGGCCGCGGCGCTGGACGAGGCACCCGGCGACGAGCACGCCGCCGAGGGGTCGTTCGACACGGTGGTGTCGGTGCTGCACCTGGCGGCGGTCGAGGACCTCGCCACCGAGCTGGCCGCGGTCCGTCGCCTGCTGACGCCCGGGGGCCGTCTACTGTTCCTCGAGCCCGCCCGCCAGCCCGGCCCGGGCCATCGCCTGCGGTCGGCGGCGAGCCCGCTGGTGCGGCTGGTGTCGGGGTGGGAGGCGAACCGCGACCTGCCCCTGGCCATCCGCTCCAACCACCTCATCATCATCGACATCGAGAGGATCAACATGCCGCCGGTCGTCTGGCCCCTCCGCACCTTCGTCCTCGGGGCCGCCACCCGCCGGCCGGCGGACCTCGTCGACCTCGGAGCCGACGGTGGCGACACGGCCGACCGCGGGGACGACGCCGGGGGCGCCGACGACGCCGCCGGCGCATCGGGCTCGGAGGCGGGGGAGTGAGCGGGCCCCTCGCCCTGGTGGGCGGCGACGCCTTCAGCGACGGGTGCAGCTTCGACGCCGACCTGCTCGCCGCCAGCGGGGGCACCGAGGTGGTCGTGCTGCCCACCGCCGCCGCGTACGAGCACCCGCAGCGCGACGTCGACGCCGCCGCGGCGTGGTTCGAGGGCCTCGGCGCCACGGTCCGGGGCCTCGACGTCCTCAAGCGGGCCGACGCCCTCGTGCCCGAGCACGCCGAGGTCGTGTCCGCCGCCCGCTTCGTCTACCTGTCGGGCGGTTCGTCGATGCACCTGCGGTCGGTGCTGAAGGACTCGCCGGTCTGGGACGCGCTCGTGGCCGCCTGGGAGGGCGGCGCGGTGCTGGCCGCGTCCAGCGGCGCCGCCCGCGTCCTGTGCGACCCCATGGTCGACCCGCGCGGCGGCGCCTTCGCCGTCGGCCTCGGCCTGCTCCCGGGCCTGGCGGTCATCCCCCACCACGACCACTGGTCGCGAGAGAAGGCCCACCGCACCATCCAGCTCGCGCCCCGGGGCCTGCCGGTGGCCGGCATCGACGACCGCACCGCTTTGATCCGCGACCCCGACGGCTCCTGGCGCTCGGCCGGCGCCGGCGGCGTGGCCATCTTCGTGGACGGCCAGCCGCGCGACCTCGACGTCCTGCCGTGACCGGGCCGGCGGCGCCGCCTCGCCGCCCCACCCTCCCCCGGCGCCGGTGCACGCCTGGTCGCCCCGGCGCGACCAGCCGGGCACCGGATCGGCACCGAGGGGGACGGTGGCCATGACCGCCCACGCCGACGCCCCCGATCCCGCCGGCGCCGACACCGGGGCGGCGCCCCGCAACGTCGTGGTGGTGCTGCTCGACAGCCTCAACCGCCACCACGTGGGGGCGTACGGCGCCGACGAGTTCGACACCCCCAACCTCGACCGCTTCGCCGAGCGGGCCGTGCGCTTCGACCGCCACGTGGTGGGGTCGCTGCCCTGCATGCCCGCCCGCCACGACATCCTGTGCGGAGCGTGGGACTTCCTGTGGCGGCCGTGGGGCTCGGTCGAGCTGTGGGAGCGGGCGATCACCTACCAGCTGCGCCAGGCCGGCGTCACCACGATGCTGTGCGCCGACCACCCCCACCTCTTCGAGACGGGCGGCGAGAACTACCACACCGACTTCTCGGCGTGGACGTACGTCCGGGGCCACGAGGGCGACCCGTGGAAGACCCGGCCCGACCCGTCGTGGCTGGGGGCGCCGGCGCTGCCGTCGACGCCGAGCGCGGTCCACCACCACTACGACGACTCACGCACGTGGTTCCGTGAGGAGGCCGACTTCCCCGGGCCCCGCACGATGACCGCCGCCACCGAGTGGCTGGCCACCAGCGCCGACGCCCACGACCGGTGGCTGCTGTTCGTCGACGAGTTCGACCCGCACGAGCCCTTCGACACGCCGGCGCCGTGGGCGGGCCGCTACGACCCCGACTGGGACGACCCGCTGCTGATCTGGCCGCCCTACTCCACCGACACCGTGGCCGACGGCGTGCTGACCGAGCGCGAGGCCCGCCACGTCCGGGCCAACTACGGCTCGAAGCTGACCATGATCGACCACTGGTTCGGTCGGTTGCTCGACGAGCTCGACCGCCAGGGCCGCTGGGACGACACCGCGGTCGTCGTCACCACCGACCACGGCCACTACCTCGGTGAGCACGACGTGTTCGGCAAGCCCGGCGTGCCGCTGTACGCGCCGATGGCCCACATCCCGTTGCTGGTCGCGTGGCCGGGGCGGCCCGCGGGGTCGTGCGACGCGCTCACCACCAGCGTCGACCTGCACGCCACCCTCGCCGACGTGTTCGGGGTGACCGTCGGGCACCGCACCCACGGGCGCTCGCTGGTGCCGCTGCTCGACGGCGCCGCCGAGTCGGTCCGCGACTGGGTGCTGGCCGGCATCTGGGGCCGCGAGGTGCACCTGCTCGACGGCCACACCACCTACGCCCGCGCGCCCGTCGGCGCCAACGAGCCGCTGTCGATGTGGTCGAACCGCTGGTCGACGATGCCGCTGCCCGTCGACGGCGTGGTCGGGCTACCGGCGCCCGACGACCGGGCGGTGCTGGACCGCATGCCGGGCTCGGGCGTCCCGGTGATCCGCCAGCCCTTCGTCGCCGGCGACCTGCTGCCGTTCTGGGCGTGGGGCCACCGCACGACCGGCCACCACCTGTGGGACAACGACGAGGACCCGGCCCAGGAGCACGACCTCGCCGGCGAGGCGTCGGCCGCCCCGACCGAGGCGGACCTGGCCGACCGCCTGCGCGAGGCGCTCCTCGAGGTCGAGGCGCCCGACGACCAATTCGTGCGCCTCGGCCTCACCTGACGGCGCCGGCGCCGGGCCCGCCGTCAGGACCCCACCCGCCCTTTTGGTTCTGTGTACAGGTCTCGCGCGGTCAGGGCGCGGATTCTGTACACAGAACGGACGGGGTGGGGGAGCGCGGCGCCGCCGGCGCCGGGTCCGCCGTCACGGACCCCACCCGCCCTTTTGGTTCTGTGTACAGGTCTCGCGCGGTCAGGGCGCGGATTCTGTACACAGAACGGACGGGGTGAGGGGGCGCGGCTCCGCCGGCGTCGGGCTGCGAGACCGGGATCGGAGACGGTGGCGGGGAGGGGACGGCCCTCGTTGCCGGCCCCTGTGCGCTCAGCCGGCCGTGGTGGTCGTGGCGTCGCTTCCGCCGCCGCCGGTCTGCTCGATGGTGACCGAGTTGATGGTGACGGTCTCGCTCGGGCTGCCGCCGAGGCCGCTGTCGGGATCGTCCTCGTTGAGGGCGAGGATGTCGTTGATGACCCCGATGCCGGCGTCGTCGGTGGTGCCGAACACGACGTAGGTGCCCTGGCCGTCCAAGGCCGAGGCGGCGTCGGTGCCCACGAAGAAGAACTGTGCCGAGCCGCTGTCGGGGCCGGCGGACCGCGCCATCACGAGCTGGCCGGGCTCGTACGTGAAGCCGGTGCCCTCGTCGGGGATGTTGTAGCCCGGGCCGGGGTCGCTGGCGTCGTTGGTGTGGGGGGAGCCGCCCTGGATGATGCCGATCGAGGTGTCGGTGCGGAAGATCTCGGTGCCGTCGTAGTAGCCGTTGCGGGCCAGGTTCACGAAGTTGTTGACCGTGCCCGGCGTGGTGGCGGTGTCGAGGTCGACGCGGATCTCGCCCTGGTTCGTGTCGAACACGGCGGTGTAGGTGGCGTCGGGGTCGAGGCAGTCCTGGAAGGGGTCCTCGTAGTCGATGACCGGCTCGGCCGGCGGCGTGTCGGGGGCGCACTCGGTGGTGCCGTAGGTGAATTCGCCGGCGGCGTCGGCCGCCGCGGTGGTGGCCGTGGTGTCCGAGGACTCGTCACCGTCGTCGCCGGCGAAGGTGGAGTAGAGGAACAGGCCGCCGACGATGACCACGCCGATGACGCCGAAGGTGATGAACCGGCGGCGCTGCTCCCGCCGGCGCTGCTCGGCCTGGGCCGCTTCGATCCGGGCCTGTCGGGCCTGCTTCTGTCGCTCTCGCTTCTCGGTTCCCACGGCGGGGGAACCTAGCAAGTGCCCGGTCGCCGTCCCCATCGCCGCTCCCATCGCCGCCCACCCCCCGCTTCTGGGTACTGGCTCGGTACGCCGACGACACGGGCGAGTACCCAGAACGAAAGGGGGGGGTGCTACTCCGTGTCGATCTGGGCCCGCTGGAGGCGGCCGGAGTAGTCGATGTAGACGCTCTTGACCTGGCTGAACTGCTCGATGCCGCGGGCGCCGGCCTCGCGGAAGCCGTTGCCGGTGTGCTTGGTGCCGCCGAAGGGCAGCGGGATCTCGGCCCCGATGGTGGGGGCGTTGACGTAGCAGATCCCGGTGTCGATGCCGTCGACGGCCCGCAGGGCCCGGTTGACGTCCTGGGTGTACACCGCCGCCGAGAGCCCGTACTCCACCTGGTTGACGACGTCGACGGCCTCGTCGTCGGAGTCGACCTCGATGACCGACAGGAGCGGCCCGAAGGCCTCCTCGCGGGCGAGGCGGTGCTCGGGGCGGACGCCGGTCAGCACGGTGGGATGGAAGAAGGCGCCGCCGTCGCAGCCCTCGACCTCGCAGATGCCGCTGTCGCCCGCGACGGAGGCGCCCTCGCCCACGGCGTGGTCGAGCATGCCGGCGATGCGCTCGGCGCTCTGGCGGGTGATGATCGGGCCGACGTCGACGGTGGGGTCGGTGGGGTCGCCCAGCGTCAGCTCGGCGGCCCGGGTCGCCACCCGCTCGACGAGCTCGGCCGCCACCCCCCGCTGGACGAGCACCCGTGAGGTGGACGTGCAGCGCTGCCCCGAGGTGCCGAAGGCGCCGAACAGCGCACCGTCGGTGGCCAGCTCGAGGTCGGCGTCGTCGAGGACGATCATGGCGTTCTTCCCGCCGAGCTCGAGCGAGACGACCCGGGGCCCGGTCTCCATGGCGGCGGCCGCCACCTTGCGGCCCGTGGGCACGGAGCCCGTGAAGCTGACCGCGCCGATGCCGGGGTGGGTGGTGAGCGCGGCGCCCACGTCGCCGGCGCCGTGCACGACCTGGATGAGCCCGTCGGGCACGCCGGACTCGGCCAGCACGTCGACGAACGCCTCACCGCAGACCGGGGCCAGCTCGGACGGCTTGATGACGATGCCGTTGCCGGCGAGCAGCGCGGGGAAGCACTTCCACGAGGGGATCGCCATCGGGAAGTTCCACGGGGTGATCATCCCCACCACGCCGACGGGGATCCGGGTGGTGTAGGCCATCTTGTCCCGCAGCTCGGAGGGCACCACCTGGCCCATCGCCGAGCGACCCTGGCCGGCCACGAAGGCGGCCATGTCGATCGCCTCCTGCACCTCGCCGCCGCCCTCGACGAGCACCTTGCCCGCCTCGCGGCTGACCAGCGTGGCCAGCTCGTCCTTGCGCTCGGCGAGCAGGCGCCCGGCCTCGGCGACGATGTCGGCCCGCAGGGGGACCGGCACCTTCGCCCACGACCGCTGGGCCTCGGCGGCGGCGGCCACGGCCCGGTCGACCGCGGCGGCGTCGGCCGCGGGGAACTCGCCGAGCACCTCGGCGGGTCGAGCGGGGTTGTACGAGGTCACCGTCGTCATGGCGCTCAGTCTGGCCCGGCGGCGAGCGGCGCGTCGGCGGCGCCGGGCCCGTCGCCCGGGGCGCGGCCGCGCCCGTCGTCGCCCGGCGGACCGGACGGCGCCGATCGGGGTCAGGGGCCGAGGTCGGCGTCGATCGTGGTGGTGTGCCCGGCGTCGATGACGAACACCGACGCGGTGGCGTGGTCGGGTGCGTCGAGCCAGTACTCCGTGTGCGCGGTGGCCGGGTCGACGAAGGCGACCCGGTAGGTGCCCGCGGAGAGCGGGGCGAGCTCGTAGCCGCCGTCGGCGCCGGTGGTCGCCGCGCCGGCCACGCCGTCGGCGCCGACGGCCACCGCCCAGACCCCCGCCGCCGGCGCGCCCCCGGAGCGCGTCACGGTCCCGTCGAGCCGGCCGGTGGTGCGCTCGAGCGACGCGTGGGCGGTGGCGGGCGAGGTCACGGCCACGGAGGTCGCGAGCGAGGTGCCCGGCTGGTCGTCGTACCACTCGGACGCGTGCGCGCCGGCCGGGTCGAGGAAAGCGACCCGAAAGGCCTGCCCGAGCGGCACGTTGAGGGTGTAGTTGCCCGCGGCGTTGGTCGTGGTCCCACGCGCCATGGTGAAGTCGCTCGACCGGAGGGCCACCACCCGGACATCGGCCAGCGGCGCGCCGGTGCCCGACTCGCGCACGGTCCCCGAGAGCGCGGCGCCATGGCCCGGCACCGACTGGGACGGCAGGGTGCCGTCGGCCGTGGTGGCGGCGCCGGGCGCGACCACCACCGGGGTGGCCCCGGGCGCGGCAGGGGCGTCGGGGTGGAAGCGGCTGGCGTGGCCGCCGGCGGGGTCGACGAACGCGAGGAGGTGGCTGCCCGCCGCGACCTCGTCGATCGCGTACTGCCCGCCGGGACCGGTGGCGACCACGCGCTCGACGCCGCCCGTCGAGGTGGCCAGCGACACGGCCCAGACCCCTGCCAGCGGTGCCCCGGTCCCCGTCTCGGTCACCGTGCCCGTGACCGCTCCCCGGGCGCGAGGCGGGACGAGCTCGACCGAGGTGGCCTGGCCGGCGTCGACCGTCACGGGCGTGGGCGACCCGTGCCAGCCGGACTGGTAGGCGCCCGTGGCCTCGATGACGTAGAGGAAGTACTGCCCGGGCGCGACGTCGACGGTGAACGACGAGTCGGTGTCGCCGACCGCGGCGGCGAGGGTGAGGTCGTCGGCCCGGAGCACCGCCACCAGCACGCCGGTGAGGGGGTCCGACTCGGGGGTGGACACGGTGCCCTCGACGGCGCTCGCGGTCACCGGCACGATCGCCAGGGCGTCGCCCATCTCGCCGGGGGTGTCGCCGCGGTCGTCGGTGTCGCCGAGGCCGAGTTGGCCGTACTGGTTGTCGCCCCAGCACTTGAGGGTGTCGTCGTCGAGCACCGCGCACGTGTGGTCACCGCCGGTGGTGAGGCCGACGGCGGTGCGTCCGGTGCCGAGGTCGATGGCGGGGAGGGCGTCGCCCATCTCGCCGAGGGTGTCGCCGCGGGCGTCGGTGTCGCCGAGGCCGAGTTGGCCGTGGCCGTTGTCGCCCCAGCACTTCACGGTGGCGTCGTCGAGGAGGGCGCAGGTGTGATGGCCGCCGGTGGTGAGGCCGACGGCGGTGCGTCCGGTGCCGAGGTCGATGGCGGGGAGGGCGTCGCCCATCTCGCCGAGGGTGTCGCCGCGGTCGTCGGTGTCTCCGAGGCCGAGTTGGCCGTACTGGTTGTCGCCCCAGCACTTCACGGTGGCGTCGTCGAGGAGGGCGCACGTGTGGCGGCTGCCGGCGCTGACGGCGATGGCGGTGCGTCCGGTGCCGAGGTCGACGGCGGGGAGGGCGTCGCCCATCTCGCCGGGGGCGTCGCCGGCGTTGGCGTTCGCTCCGGGCACGGTGATGCCGAGTCGGCCGCTGCCGCCCAGGCCCCAGCACTTGAGCCGGCCGTCGTCGAGCAGCGCACAGGTGTGGTTGTCGCCGGCGCTGACGGTCTCGACGGTGCGTCCGGTGCCGAGGCTCACCGGGACCGGCGAGAAGTAGATGCTGACGCTGCCGGTCCCGAGCTGGCCCTGGAACCCGTTGCCCCAGCACCACAGCCCGGCCGCGTCGTCGACGGCGCAGCCGTGGCCGCTGCCCCCCGTGACCGCGGTCGCGGTGTGGCCGGATCCAAGGGCCGCCGCGGGGAGGGCGTCGCCCATCTCGCCCGGCTCATCGCCCCGGGTGGTGTTGGCGCCGTCGCCGAGGACGCCGCCGTTCCCCCAGCACTTGAGGGTGCCGCCGTCGAGGATGGCGCACGTGTGGGCCGCCCCCGCCGAGGTGGCCAGGGCGGCGCGACGGGTGCCGAGGGGCACCGCGAGGAGCTCGCTGCGGATCTCACCCGGGTCGTCCCCGAGGTTCCGGGTGTCGCCGTGGCCCAGCTGGCCGGCCTGGTTGCGCCCCCAGCAGCGCAGCGACCCGGACGCGGTGCGGACGCAGGTGTGGTCCAGCCCTGCGGTGATCGACGTCGAGAGGCCGGGGGAGCCGGGCACCTCGTTGCCGTCGGCGCCGACCGGGCCCACGGGGGTGAGCGCGGCGGTGGCGAGTGCGATGGTGGCCAGCGCGACCCGGAGCCTCGGACCCATCGACGCACCTCCTCCTCCCGCCGATCGTCGTCGCGACGCTAGCGGCGGGACCGACGGGCTGCCCGGTGATCCGACGTGTGGTGACCGGTGGCGACCGACCATGATGGGCGCCGCATGCGTGTCGTCCAGAAGTACGGCGGGACCTCCGTCGCCGATCCCGAGCGGATGCGCTCGGTCGCCGAGCAGATCGCCCGGACCCATCGTCGCGGCGACGAGGTGGTCGTGGTCGTCTCGGCCATGGGCAAGGAGACCGACGAGCTGCTCCGTCTCGCCGAGGACGTGGCCGGGGGCGACCGCCCCGGGCGCGAGATGGACATGCTCATCACCGCCGGCGAGCGCAAGGCCACGGCGCTGCTGTGCATCGCACTGCACGCGATGGGCGTCCCCGCCGACTCGTTCACCGGCAGCCAGGCGGGCTTCCTCACCGACACCAACCACACCAACGCCAAGATCCTCGAGGTGCGGCCCGACCGGGTGGCCGAGGCGCTGGCCAGCGGGCGGGTGCCGGTGGTCGGCGGCTCGCAGGGCGTGTCGACCGAGCGTGACGTCACGTTCCTCGGCCGCGGCGGGTCCGACACCACCGCGGTGGCGCTGGCCGAGGCGCTGAAGGCCGACGCCTGCGAGCTCTACACCGACGTCTCGGGGGTGTTCACCGCCGACCCACGGCTCGTGCCCGACGCCCGCAAGATGGCGCACGTCTCGTTCGACGAGCTGTTGGAGATGACCGCGGCGGGCTGCCCGAAGCCCGCCATGCGCTCGGTCGAGTTCGCCCGCAACCACCACGTGCGGCTGCACGTCCGTTCGAGCTTCACCTGGGAGGTCGGGACCTGGGTGACCGAGGAGGAGACCATGGAGCAGGCCATCATCTCGGCCGTCGTCGACGACGACTCGGAGGCCAAGGTCACCATCGCCGGGGTGCCCGACCGGCCCGGCATCGCGGCCACGCTGTTCCGGCGCCTCGCCGACGCCCACGTCAACGTCGACATGATCGTGCAGAACGTGTCCGAGGACGGCGTGACCGACATCTCCTACACGGCGCCCAAGGACGACCTGCGCACCAGCCTCGAGATCACCCAGGCCCTGGCCGACGAGATCGGGGCCACCGGGGTCACGTCCGACGCCGGGATCGCCCGGGTCAGCGTCGTCGGCGCGGGCATGAAGTCGAATCCGGGCGTGGCCGCCACCATGTTCGAGACGCTCGCCGGCAACGGCATCAACATCGAGATGATCTCGACGTCGGCCATCCGCATCTCGTGCGTGATCGCCGCCGACCAGCTCGAGCGGGCCGTCGTGGTCCTCCACGACGCGTATGGGCTCGGCTCCTGACGTCGGCTCCTCCCTCGTCGGAGCGGCTTCGCCATCCGGTTCGCCCGGCCCGCGCCTCCGCTCCGTTCGGCACGTCACCCGAACCACGCCGGCTCCTCCTCGGCGACGTGGCATCACGATCCGCTTGATCCCCCGAATCCGCTGGGGCGCCGGCGGGGGCAGGCCGTAGCCTGAGGGCCATGTTCGACGCGAGTGCTGGTGTGAACGTCGCCGTGGTCGGGGCCACCGGCCAGGTCGGTGGCGTGATGCTCGACATCCTCGCCGAGCGGGGGTTCCCGGTCGCCACGCTGCGAGTGTTCGCGTCGGCCCGCAGCGCCGGGCGCACCTTCGCCTGGAACGACCGCGAGGTCACCGTCGAGGACGCCGCCACCGCGGACTTCTCGGGCGTCGACATCGCGCTGTTCTCGGCCGGCGGGTCCACCTCGAAGGTGCTCGCCCCGAAGGTGGCGGCGGCCGGCGCCGTCGTGGTCGACAACTCGTCGGCGTGGCGGATGGACCCCGACGTGCCCCTCGTCGTCCCCGAGGTCAACGCCCACACGCTGCGGAACCTCCCCAAGGGCATCGTGGCCAACCCCAACTGCACCACGATGGTGGCCATGGCGCCGCTGAAGGCGCTGCACGACGAGGCGGGCCTGCGCAGCCTCGTGATCAGCACGTACCAGGCGGTCAGCGGCGGGGGCCTGGCGGGCACCGCCGAGCTCGACGAGCAGGCCCGCAAGGTGGCCGACCGTGCCGCGGCGCTCGCCCACGACGGGCGCGCCGTCGACTACCCCGAGCCCCAGGTCTTCCCCGGCCCCATCGCGTTCAACGTGTTGCCCCACGCCGGCGACTTCGTCGACGACGGGCTCGGCGAGACGTCCGAGGAGCAGAAGCTCCGCCACGAGAGCCGCAAGATCCTCGAGCTGCCCGACCTCCCGGTCTCGGGCCTCTGCGTGCGGGTGCCGGTGTTCACGGGCCACTCGCTTGCCATCAACGCCTCGTTCGAGCGGGCCATCACGCCCGAGCGGGCCCGCGCGCTGCTGGCCGACGCCCCTGGCGTCGTGCTCGCCGACGTGCCGACCCCCCTGATGGCCGCCGGCCAGGACCCCACCTACGTGGGCCGCATCCGTCGCGACGACACGGTCGAGCACGGCCTGGCCCTGTTCCTGAGCGGCGACAACCTGCGCAAGGGCGCGGCCCTCAACGCCATCCAGATCGCCGAGACGCTCCTGGTCGTCTGATCCGCGCTCGGCGTCGAACCGTCCGACCGACCGGCCGGTCGGCCGGTCGGACGTGGCGCCGGCGGGCGACAGGGGTGGTGGTCAGCGGCCCTCGGCGAGGGCGCGGGCCGCGGCCCGCAGCTCGTCGGCGCCACCCGGGGAGGCCGCGGGTGTCCCCTCGGCCGGCGCGGGAGCCTCCGCCGACGCCACGTCGGCGCCCCCGCCGAGCGGCGTCACCGAGCGGACGTGGCCGAGGCGGGGCCGCACCTCGACCCGGACCCGCTGGTGCTGGTGCACCTGGTCGTACACGTGGCGGCGCACGCGCCAGGCGTCGACGCGAGGGGACTCGCCGGTGTCGACCGCGACGTACCAGCGGGGCTCACGCTCCTCCTGGCCCCGCCGGGCCGGCTCGGAGAAGTACCGCACGACCTTGGGCGGCTGGAGCCCGCCCGAGCGGGCCCGGGTGCGCAGCACCACGCCGTCGACGGTCCGCACCGAGAACGAGTCGGCGACGCCCCGCCACAGCTCGGTGGCGGCGTAGCCGAGGGGCACCAGGCCGA
The DNA here is from genome assembly GCA_020637195.1 of Microthrixaceae bacterium. Lineage (GTDB taxonomy): Bacteria > Actinomycetota > Acidimicrobiia > Acidimicrobiales > DATDAH01 > JAEUJM01. The sequence goes on along the minus strand of JACJWK010000003.1, from coordinate 182,822 downwards.
GGGCGCACACGACGAGCGCGCCCCACCCCGCCCAGCGCAACAGGTCGGGGTCGACGCCGTCGAGCAGGCCGCCGAGGTCGGTGTCGCCGGCGTAGCGCCACGAGCCCCACATCAACGCGAGGCTGAGGGCGCCACCCAGGAGGCCGAGCGCGATAGCGGCGGCGGGGTGGCGGCCCCAACCCGGCTCGAAGCGCGGGTAGTCGACCACCACGGGTCGCCACTCGCCGGTGACCGCGCTCCACGCGTGGCGGTCGTCCTCGGCGCCCAGGGGGAGCTGCGCGACGGCGAGCCCCGCCAGGTCCATCGCCGCGGCGTGCGCCAGGTAGCGGTCCCACACCGCGACCGCGGCGGCAGGTTGGTCCGAGAAGCTGCCGTGGTCGAGGAGGTAGCGGCGCACGCCCAGCCACCGACCGCCCGCGTCGAGCCCCGCGGCCGTGTCGCGTTGGCGGTCCGACGCCGACACCCGCCCGGCGATGAAGCCGACGAGCAGGATGCCGGCCACGACCCCGACGGTGAGCGGGTCGAGCTCCTGGTCCTCGTCGAGCGCCCCCGACGCCCACAGCAGCGCGGCGGCGGCCGCGGTGGCGATCCACGCGACGCCGGCGGCCCACGCCGGCCAGCGGCGGCGGCAGAGCCCGCGGTCGCGGGCGTCGGCGACGACCTCGCGGCGGAACGACCGCCACCAGCGCTTCGACACCTCCTCGGGCCCCGTGGTGAGCGCTGCGGCGGGTACGACGCCGTCGACGGCCAGGCCCCGCAGGTGGTCCAGCACCCGCCGCTCGTAGGGCTCGAGCGGGCCGTGGTCGCCGCCACGGACCCGACAGACGACGTCGTCACCGTAGGACTCGAGCGACAGCCAGCCCCGGGCGGCGAGGTCGATCAAGGTGGCGGGCACGGCCTCGGAGGTGACCTCGAAGTCGTCGGTGAGCAGGTCGACCACGGCGGGCGGCTCGGGGCCCAGCTCCATCGTGGCCGGCCCGGGGCGGGGCCGGCGGGGCCGGGTGGCGACGGCCACGAGTCCCACGACGACGACCGCGGCGACGAGCACGCCGACGGCCGCCACGAGCGCCGCCCGCCGGCCGGGGTCGGCGCCGCCGGCGCCGCCGACCAGGTCCGCGGCCGCCACGACCAGCCCCGGTGGCGATGGCAGTCCGCGCACGTCGCGAGCGTACGATGCGCGACGTGACGACGACGGTGGCCGCGGGCGACAGCATCGCTGCCCTCGCCGATCTCCGGTCGGCCCGTCGGCGCAACCGGCTGGCCAAGCTCCACTGGATCGACGCCCTCTACCAGGTGTACCTGACCGCGCTGTTCGGCGGCGGCGCCGTCATCATCGTGTCGGGCCTGGTGAGCGGCGACGAGCTGTCGTCGAGCGGCATCGACCAGGTGCTGCGCGAGGGTCCCGCGTGGCTCGGCGTGCTGGTCGCGCTGGCGGTGGCCATGGGGCTGCGCTCGGGGGCTCGGGGCGGCCCCATCGCCCTCGAGGCGCCCGACGTCCGCCACGTCCTGCTCTCGCCCGTACCCCGCCAGGCGGCCCTGCGGGGCCCCGCCGTCCGACAGCTGCGCTTCGCCGTCTTCGTCGGGGTGGTGGTGGGGGCCATCGCCGGCCAGCTCGCGGTGCGTCGCCTCGGCGGGAACTTCCTGGCGTGGGTGGCCTGCGGCTCGCTGTTCCTGGCCGCCACGGTGGCGCTGGGGCTGGGGTGCGCCTTCCTCGCCTCGGGGCGGCGCCTGCGACCCTGGCTGGCCACGCTCGTCGGCGGGGTGCTGCTCGTGTGGGCGATCGCCGACGCGGTCGACGCGGTCCCGGGCTCGCCCACCGCGTACCTGGCCGAGCTGGCGTTCTGGCCCCTCGACGTCGACCCCGTCGCGGGCCTGCTGGTCGTGCTGGCCGTGGCCGCCGTGGTGGTGGGGGTGGCCGGCATCGGGGGCGTGTCGCTCGAGGCGGCCGAGCGCCGGACCCGCCTCGTCGGCCAGCTGAAGTTCGCGGCCACGCTCCAGGACCTGCGCACCGTCATCGTGTTGCGGCGCCAGCTCAACCAGGAGCTGCCTCGCCCCCGCCCGTGGGTGCGCGAGCGCCACCACGGGCGGTTCCCCGTGTGGCACCGGGGCGTGCGGGGGGTCCTGCGGTGGCCGGCGCCCCGGATCGGCCGCCTCGTCGTCGTGGCCGCGGTGGCGGGCCTCGCCCTGCGCGGCGTGTGGGAGGGCAGCATCCCGCTGGCGGTGGTCGCGGGCCTGGCGCTGTTCGTGGCCGGCCTCGACGCCATCGAGCCCCTCGCGCAGGAGACCGACCATCCCGGCCGGCGCGAGGCCCTCCCCCTCCCCGAGGGCTACGTGCTCGTCCGCCACCTGCCCCTCGCGGCGGTGGTGATGGTGAAGGTCGGGATCATCGCGGCCGCGGCCGCGGTCCTGGTGGACCCGTCCGTGGCCGCGGCCGAGCTCGCCGCGCTGTGCATCCTGCCCGCCGCGTTCGCCGGCGCCGCCGGCGCGGTGATCAGCGTGTTGATGGGGGCCCCCGAGCCGTCGGACAACTGGCAGATGCTGCCCCCCGAGGTGCAGGGCAGCCGGACGGCGTTCCGCACGGTGTGGCCGCCGCTCGTCGCCACGCTCGGCACCCTGCCCGTGGTCTTCGCCCGGGTGGCCGCCGAGAACGACTCGAGCCCGTGGGAGGCGGCCACGACGGCCGGCTTCCTCGTCGTCGTCTTCACCGTGGTCGTGGCCGGCTGGGTCCACCAGCGGGCGGTGATCAAGGACTGGTGGCGGTCCCAGCAGGAGCTGGCCGGGCTCGGCGGCGGAGGCTCGTCGTCCTCCTCGGGCGACGACGGCGAGCGGGGCGGCGGCCGCTCGGCCGGCCCCGGCTCGGGCTCGGCGAGCAGGGGCGGCCCCGCCCGGACGTCGCGGACCGGGGGCAAGCCCGGTGCCCGCAAGGTGACCACTCGACTGGAGCGCCCGTGACCAAGCGCAAGAAGAAGCCCCAGGGCCCCGCGCCCGTGCTGGTGGCCGACGGCCTGGCCAAGTCCTACGGCGAGGCGCCCGCCCTGGCCCCGCTCGACCTCGAGGTCGCGCGGGGCGAGAGCGTGGTGCTCGTCGGTCACAACGGGTCGGGCAAGACCACGTTCCTGCGGCTCGTCGCCGGGCTGCTCGACGCCACCGACGGCGACGTCGAGGTCGACGGCCACCTGGCGGGGTCGCTCGAAGCACGTGCGCTCACCTCGTTCCTGCCCGACGACCCGGTGCTGTACGACGACCTCAGCGTGCGTGAGCACCTCGACTACCTGGGGCGCCTGCACGGCACCGCCGGCTACGACGACGAGGCCGCGGCCGTGGTCGAGCGGCTCGGCCTCACCGACCGGGTCGACGACCTGCCCGCCCGGTTCAGCCGCGGCCTGCGCCAGAAGACCGCCCTGGCCATCGGCCTCACCCGCCCCTTCGAGCTGCTCCTGATCGACGAGCCCTTCGTCGGCCTCGACCTCAGCGGGCGCACCGCGCTCATCGAGCTGATGGCCGAGCGCCACGCGGCGGGCGCGGCGCTGCTGGTGGCCACCCACGACCCGGCCTACGTCGAACAGGCCGAGCGCTGCATCGCCCTGCGCCAGGGCGAGGTGATCTTCGACGGGGCTGCCGGCGCCGCCGACGTCCTCGCCCTCGTCAGCTGACCGGCGTGGTCAGGGCGGCGCGGCGAGGTCGCCGCTGACGGTGGTCGTCCCGCCGGCGGTGACCGTGACCGGGTCGGCGAGGGCGTACGTCGGCCCGTCGGACCAGTACTCCGTCCGCACGCCCGGCGGTTCCACGAACGCGAGGCGGTAGGTCCCGACCGGGAGCCCGCCGATCGTGTAGTCGTCGACGCCCCGGAGGGCATCGGTGCCGGCCACGCCGTGCGGGCCGATGGCCGCGACCCACACGTGGGACCACGGGATGCCGTTGCGGGTGACGATCGCCCGAATGGTCCCGGTGGTCGGCGTCAGCGCTGCGACGACCCCGTTGCGCGGCGCCGTCACCGGGGTGGCGTCGGCGACCCCGCCGGGTCCCTGGTCGCCGTACCACTCCATGGGCAGCGTGCCGTCCGGGTCGACGAACGCGACCTTGTACTCGCCCGGGGGGACCCACAGGAGCCACCGGCCGTCGTTCTCGCTGACCGTGCCGCGTACGAAGGCCAGGTCGGCGGCGCGGAACGCGAGCACCCAGACGCCGCTGCGGCCGCTGCCACCGTCCAGGTCGACCCGACCGCTGAGAGCAGCGGTGGTCGCGGCGGGGGTCGTCGGAGGCAGGGTCACGTCGGCCTCGGTGACCGCGTCGGCCATGACGTCGACCGGGACCGATCCGGCCGGCGTCGGCGCGCTGGGGTGGGCCCGGGGCGGGTGCGCGCCGGTCGGGTCGATGGCGATCAGGTGGTGGGGCCGCGCGACCAGGCCGGTCACCTGGAAGCCGTCGGAGACCTGCACGGTTCCGCGTGCCGGGTCGCCGGTCGCGGCGTCGGTGGCGAGCACCCAGGCGCCGGCGATCGGGGCCCCGCCGGTTCCGTCGACCACCCGACCCTCGATCACCCCGCGGCCGGTGCGGGTCTCGACGTCGGCCGGGGCGTACGCCGCCGTGACGGTCACCGGTGTCGGCTCGCCGTGGAAGCCCGAGCGCCCGCCCGCCACTGCGTAGACCAGGTAGGAGCCGGCGGGGGTGTCCACCCCGAAACGCCCGCGCCGGTCGGTCACCCCGGTGCCCACCGGGGCGTAGTCGGGCGCCGCGAGCACGCCGACGAGGGCCTCCGGGATGGCCGCGCCCGTCGCCGCATCCGTGACGACGCCGGTGACGCCCCGGCCGGTGCCGGCCACGTCCACCGGCGGCAGCGCGTCACCCATCTCGCCCGGGTCGTCACCGACGCGCTCGACGCCACGGCCGATCCCGAGCTCACCGTGGGGGTTGGCGCCCCAGCACCGCAGCCCTCGGTCGTCACGCACCGCGCAGGTGTGGCGTTCGCCGCTGGTGACCGAGAGGGCGGTGCGCCCGGTGCCGAGCGCCACCGGGGGCAGGTCGTCGCCGAGCTCGCCGGGCTCGTCGCCGAGCCTCGCCGTGCCGCCCTGGCCGAGCTGACCGAAGCCGTTGGCGCCCCAGCACTTGACCGTGTGGTCGTCGAGCAGGGCGCAGGTGGACGAGGCGCCGGCAGACACCCCGAGCGCAGTCCGCCCGACACCGAGATCGACGGGCGGGAGATTGTCCCCCATGTCCGCCGAGGACGACGCCCCCCGGGGGGCGAGGTCGCCCAGGCCGAGTTGCCCGTCGCCGTTGGCGCCCCAGCACTTGACGGTGTGGTCGTCGAGGAGGGCGCAGGTGTGCCCACCGCCGGCGCTGAGGGCGATCGCGGTGCGGCTGGTGCCCAGCGGGACGGTGCCGAAGGCGCCGACGCCGCCGGAGGCACCCCCGTAGCCCCAGCACGAGACGCGCCCGTCGTCGAGCAGCGCGCACGTGTGCAGCAACCCGGCGGTGATGGCGACCGCGGGCCGTCCGAGCGGCACGGCGGGGAGCGCGTCGCCCATCTCGCCGGGGTCGTCGCCGCGAGGCTGGGTGTCGCCGGTGCCGAGCGCGCCGAAGGGGCTGGCGCCCCAGCACTTCACCCGCCCGTCGTCGAGGAGCGCGCAGGTGTGCTCCCAGCCGGCGGTGACGGCCGTGGCGGTGCGTCCGGTGCCGAGGTCGACGGCCGGCAGGGCGTCGCCCATCTCGCCGGGCTCGTCCCCGACGGGCTCGTCGAGCGGCCGGCCGAGGCGGCCCGCGCTCGGCGAGCCCCAGCAGCGGACGGAGTGGTCGTCGAGGAGGGCGCAGGTGTGCGCGGCGCCGACCGCGACGGCGAGCACCGTGCGTCCCGTGCCGAGGTCGATGGCCGGCAGGCCGGCGCCCATCTCGACCGCGCGGGCCCCGAGGGTGTCCGTGGTGCCTTGGCCGAGCTGTCCCGCATCGCCGAGGCCCCAACACTTCAGGCGGCCATCGGCGAGGATCGCGCAGCTGTGGTCGACCCCGGCCGTGAGGTTCCGGAACGCGGGGGGCGCGCCGGGGGCCTCGTTGCCGTCCGCCGCGGTCGGGGACGGCGACCCCACCAGGGCGGCGACGGCGAGGGCGGCCAGGATCGCCAGGGCGGCGACCGAGCCCCGGCGGAGCGGTCGGCACCGACCCGCGCGTCGAGTGATCACGACCGCGAAGCCTCTCACGTCCGGGGCGGGGTCACGAGCGGTGTGGAGACGGGCAGGGGTCCCCGATCCTCCACCGGTTCGACCCGACGGGACACGACGGTCAGCCGACGACGGCGTCGACCGGTGTGTCGCCGCCGGCGACGACGGCCACCACCGAGGCGCCGACGAAGTCGGGCGCGTCGACGACGTACTCGAGCAGCTTGCGGTCCGGGTCGACCACGGCCACCCGGTAGGTGCCGGGGGTGAGGCCGGAGATCGAGTACGTGCCGTCCGCGGCGGTGACGGTGGCGGCCGCCACGCCGGTGGGGCCCACGGCGGCCACGAAGGCCCCGGGCACGCCGGCGCCGGTGCCGCGACGGACGGCACCGGACAGGTCGCCGACGGCAGGGGCCAGGGCGACGTTCGTGACCGACGGCGCCGTGACCGGGGTGGCGTCGCCGACCGCGCTGATGGCCACGTCGTGGTGCCATTCGGCGACGTGGGTGCCGGTGGGGTCGACGACCGCCAGGCGGTAGTCGCCGGGCGGCACGTAGAGGCCGTAGCCGCCGGACGCGTTGGTGGTGGCCCCTCGGGCGAACTGGAAGTCGTCGCTGCGCAGGGCCACCACGAGGCGGCCGGGCAGGGCGGCGCCGGTGCCGTCCTCGGTGACGTGGCCGTTGAGGCCGGCGCCGGCCGGCAGCGCGGCCTGTGCGGTCAGGGCCTGGTCGGTGGTGCTCGTGGCCCCGGCGGTGACGGTCGTGGTGCCGGGGGTGACGGTCGCCGCGTGCCCGCCGCTCGGGTCGTAGATGCTCAGCCGGTGCTCGCCCGGACGCAGCCCGGTGATCGCGTACCGGCCGGACGCGTCGGTGGTGTCGACGCCGACGGGTGCCCCGGTGGCGGCCGACTGGGCCAGGACGACCATGCCCTCGAGCGGCGTGCCCGAGCCGCTCTCGCTGACCGTCCCGTCGAGGTCGCCCCGCAGTGGTGGGAGCGCGAGGTCGGCGGGCGTGATGGTGTCCGCCGGGACCACGAGCGACGTGGGCGATCCGAGGAAGCCGGGGGCGAAGCTGCCGGTCGGCTCGATGGCGTACAGGAAGTAGGTGCCGGGCGGCAGGGCGACGCCGAACCGACCGTCGTGGTTGGCCTGCCCCCCGCCGGCGATCGAGAAGTCGGCGGGGTTCAGCGCCACCAGCAGGGTGCCGGGCAGGTTGCCGCCCGTCGTGGCCTCGGCGGTGCCGACCAGGCCCGTCCCGGCCACGTCGACGGGAGGCAGGGCGTCGCCCATCTGGTGCCCGGGGTCGCCGCTGTCGCCGCGGGTGGTCCCGTCGCCGAGCCCGAGCTGGCCGGCCGCGTTGCGTCCCCAGCAGCGCGCCGTCCCGTCGTCGAGGAACGCGCAGGTGTGGTCGTACCCCGTCGTGACCGCGACCGCGGTCCGGCCGGTGCCCAGGTCGACCGGGAGGAGGGCGTCGCCCATCTCGCCGGGGCCGTCCCCCCGTCGCTCGGTGTCGCCCAGACCGAGCTGCCCGTCGACGTTGGAGCCCCAGCACCGGACGGTGTTGTCGTCGAGCAGCGCGCAGGCGTGGTCGCTGCCGAGGCTGATGGTTCGAGCGGTGCGGCCGGTTCCCAGGGCCACGGGGAGCAGCGCGTCGCCCATCTCGCCCGGCCCGTCGCCCCGGTGGTCGGTGTCGCCCTGGCCGAGCACGCCGGCGGTGTTGTTGCCCCAGCACTTGACCGAGTGGTCGTCGAGCAGCGCGCACGTGGCGAAGCCGCCGGCGCTGACGGCCAGCGCGGTGCGGCCGGTGCCGAGGTCGACCGGGGGGAGCGCGTCGCCCATCTCGCCGGGAGCGTCCCCCCGGTTGTCGTTGGCGCCGAGCCCGAGCTGGCCCAGGTTGCCCTGGCCCCAGCACTTGACCGCGCCGGTCGCCAACAGCGCGCACGTGTGGTTGACCCCCGCGGTGACGGCGGTGGCGGTCTGGCCGGCGCCGAGGTCCACCGGCGCCATGGTCAGGCTGTGGGTCTGGTTGCCTCGCCCCAGCTTCCCGTTGGCGTTGTGCCCGGCGCACCACACCGTGCCGTCGTCGCGCAGGGCGCAGACGTGGCTGTCGCCGGCGGTCACCGCGGTGACGTCCTGGAGCACCGGGGCGAGCGCGTCGCCCATCTCCCCGGGGGCGTCGCCGATGGACACGCTGCTGATGTCGGGGTACAGGCGTCCCCAGCACACCAGGCTCTGGTCGTCTCGGATCGCGCACGAGCTCAACCGCCCCGTGGACAGGGCGGTGGCGGTGCGGCCGGTGCCGAGGTCCACCGTGAGCAGGGCCGCCCCCATCTCGCCGGGCCCGTCGCCCCGGTTGGCGGTGTCGCCCTGGCCGAGCTGGCCCACGTGGTTCAGCCCCCAGCACTTGACGGTCCCGGCGGGGAGCAGGGCACAGGTGTGTTGGGCGCCGGCGGCGAGGGACCGGGCGGCGAGCGGCGCGCCGGGCGCCTCGTTGCCGTCGGCGGCGGCGGGGGTGCCCACCCCGGGGCCGAGCGCCACCGTGGCGAGCGCCAGTGCGGCGAGCACGGCCAGAGCCGCGCGGTGGTGCGCAGGACGATGGGCCGGCATGTGACGCTCCCGGTCGCGGCCAGTGCCGCGGAGGCTAGTCGTCGCCGGCGTCGTCGTCCGGGGTCGTGCCGTCGGCCTGCTCGGCCTGCTGGCGCCGGATCTGCTCGGAGAGGATGCGGGTCATCTCGGCCGGGTCGGTGACCCCTTCGGGCACGTCCACCTCGAGGCCCGACGCCGCGAGCCGGGCGTTCATCATGGTCTCGAGGGCCTCGGCCCCGGCCGTCTCGACGTAGGCCTCGTCCTTGTCGGGGTGGGCCCACGCCGGGAACGTGGTGCCCTCGCTCGGGCCGCTTTGGCTGGGCGGTACCTTCACCTTGACGGTGTCGGGGAACGGGGCCCGCCCGGGCGGTCGCACCTCGACCTGGACCTTCCAGATCACCCGGGTGTTGGCCGGTGTGCTCCCCACCGACGACGCGGTCTTGGTGCTGCGCACCACGACGGCGTCGCAGCGGACGCCCTTCTTCTTGAGTCGCTTCTCGAAGAGCACGGGGTCTCCCTCTTCAGCGCTGGCGCTCGTCGAGCCAGGTGTGGAGGGCGACGAGCTCGGGGCGCTCGTCGGGGTCGGCCAGGAGGTCGTCGGTGGGCGGCGCCGGCGTGAGCTGCGCCCGGGCGAAGGCGATGAGGTCGGGATCGACGCCGGTCTCGGTGGGGAGCTCGTCGTCCTTCTTCAGGGTGACGTCGAGCGGTCGTTGGTCGCCGGGCGCCTGGCCGGCGGGGCGGGGCTCGAGCACGAGCACGTCGAACATCGCCCGGTCGACCGAGACGTAGGGGCGGGCCCGCACGATCGTGACCGTGCCCGCCCCGCCGTCGGCCCGCACGGCCAGGTTGGGGAGCTGGCGGGTGCCGAGCTCGGGCACGGGTCCGACGGCGGTGGCGCCGTCGACGAGCGACTTCCAGTTGCCGCCGGTGAGCACCTGCACGAGCGAGCGGCAGCGCAGGCCGTCGGGGTCGAGGCCGGCGCCCTCGACGGTGGCCCGCAGCGCCGCGAGGTCGTCGGCGAGGGGCCCGGCGCCGGGGTCGAAGTTGGCGAACACGAGCGGGCCCCAGGTCTCCACCGCGAGGGGTTGCAGCGGGATCTCCTGGCCGGGCTCGACCGGTGCGCCGAAGTCGACCGCCTGGAGGCGCCCGGCGAGGTCCCACGTCCACTGGTGGTTGTTGCACTGGATCTGGTCCCACCCGGTGTGCGCGCCGAGGCAGAGCGGGGCGCCCTGGTGGGGGCACACGTTCTCGAAGCCCCGCAGGCGCCCGTCGTCGCCCCGCACCACCAGCGCGGGGGCCAGGCCGTAGCGGGCTTCGACCACGTCGCCCGGGTGGGCGAGGTGGTCGGTGCTGGCCACCAGCAGCCAGGTGCGTCGCCACACCTGGGGGTCCTCCTCGAGGACGGTCTGGCGGTCGCCGTAGCGCCGCGCGGGGATGGTGATCGCCGCCGTGTCTGCCACCGGGCCACGCTAGACCGCGGGCGGCGCGCCGGTAGGCCTCGGCCGACCGGTGGCCGGCGGGCCGTGGACCCCGCTCTCGTCCACGGACCGCCCGGGCCCGACGCCGGGCCTCGTGGAGGCGAGGCCGACGTGCCCAACGAATGTCACCGTTGGGTAACAGTCGAGAGTGAACCCTGTTCACCGAGCGGCGTCAAGCCGCCATCTTGGGTGGTCGACCGCCGGCACTGGAATCGACGCGGTTCGCCCGCGCCGTCCGTCAGGTCCCTCGGTGGTTCTGTGCCCCGTCGGTGGTGTCCTCGATGGGCGAGGATGACTCGATCGTCACTCGACGGGTCGAGCGGAAGAAGGCGTCGCCGGAGGTCGTGCCCGACGCGTTGCGGGCGACTCGGACCAGGACGCGGTGGGTGCCGGGGCCGAAGAAGTAGGTGCCGCGACTCCAGTTGGCGTCTCCGATCGCGGCATTCGGGTCCGAGGTGTGGAGCGAACCGCAGCCGACGTTCGCGACGTCGGTCGTGGTCCGTCTCACGGTGCCGTTGTCGACCACGGTGAACCGGTCGCCCGGGCAGTAGGCGTCGACCAGCTGCACGACCGCACCGCCCCTCGGGACCTCCATGCGCAAGGTGAGGGCTCGGCTCCCCGCCTCGCCGAAGCTGAAGTTCTGCCAGGGCGCCGTGGATTCGTTCAGGTCGTACTTGGGGACCAGCGCGCTGGAGACGAGCGCGGATGCCTCTTGGCGATGCCCCGTGGCGTTCGGGTGGTACCACGTGTCGATCGCGTTGAGGCCCGCGTCGGCGATCGGCTCCACGAACCATCGGCCTTCATCGATCCAGCTGCCGGCCATCAGCTCGTGTCCCCGGAACACGCTGGTCATCGGTACGTGCGCGAACGTGTCCGTTGCCGCCTCGTCGTTGAGCCGGTTGACGACGCTCCGCTGGACGGCGTTCGCCCGCCGTCCGAGATCCCGGAGGATCTGCGCCACCTCGATGTACTGGTTGGTCGAACCGATGCGCAGCCGGAAGTCATCCGATCGTTCGAGGAACGGATAGCCGACCAACACGATCCTCGTGCGCCAGTCCGCGCGACCGCGGATGAGTCGGAGCACATACGCCAGCCGACCGCTGTAGGTGTTCTGGATGAAGTCGTAGGCCTCGATCAGCCGCGGTCCGCACTGGTCGTAGCTCCGCGTCGCCCGCACGAGGCAGTACTTGGCGATGTCCGCGAAATTGGCGTCGTTGCCACCGATCGTCAGGAAGATCAGGTCGTATCCGGCGTTGACGGCGTCGATCTGGGGTGACCGATCGCCCTGCCATCCACCGATGCTGCTCGTCTCCGCACCACTGCAGGCCACGACCTCGACGAAGGATCGTTGCGCGTAGGGGGCCACCTCGACGATGCGCTCGAACTCGCGACCGTAGTTGTGGGCCGAGCGGCGGCATCCTCGGGGCCCGTAGTAGCTCCCCGCGCCGTTGCCGGCGGAGTAGGAGTCGCCCATCACCAGGATCGAGAGGAGGCCCGAGGCGGCCTCCGGTGGCGAGTCCGGCTCCGGGCCTGCCGGCGCCGGTGGGCCGACCTCCGACTGCCCCGTTGCCGGGCCGATCGTGATCGCCGTCGCGACCACCAGCACCAGCACGGCCGTGAGCAGCCGTCGCGGTCGCAGCAACCGAACCCATCCGCCCATGGCCCACCCTCTCGATCGTCCACTCGGGACCGGTCGTAGTGAACCACATCTGGCCGGAGAACCCCGCCTGGAGCGGCACACGCCGGTCGAGGCGGCGGGTTGGTCGGGAAGGCGGGATTTGAACCCGCGGCCTCAGCGTCCCGAACGCTGCGCGCTGCCAAACTGCGCCACTTCCCGGTGGGTGGACGATGCTACCGGACCGCGGCGCCGGCGACGAAGCGGGATGCCGTGGACGGCGGGGGTCAGGCGGGGGCGGGGGTGTCCGCGCCCTCGAACCACGTGTAGCCGGTGCGCAGCGCCTGCGCGGCCTTGCGCAGCCGGAACGCGTCGAGGGGCTTGATCAGCCAGCCGTCGGCGTCCATGCGCTTGGCCATGAACTGGTCGTCGTGGCGGTCGAGCAGCAACAGGATGGGACGGGGGCGCAGCCGGCCCGACTCCTCCTCCTGGCGCAGGTTGAGGCAGGTGGCGAACCCGCCCATGTTGCCGATCTGGAGGTCCAGCACGACGAGGACGGGCTCGTGCACCGCCACGGCGTCGATCACCTCGCGGCCGGAGCGCACCCGCACGACGGTGGTCTCGTCGTCGCTCAGGGCGGCGTCGACCTCGTCGAGGATCCAGTCGGCGTCGGTGGCGAGCAACACGTTGGGCACGGCGTCACCCTATTGACCCGGCGAGGCCCGGGAAAGATCGCGGCCCGGGCGGCGCGCTCGTTTGGGTACGGTCGAGGTCGTGCTCGAGATCCAAGTGGAACATCCGGGGCCGTACTCCCTCTGCCGGCCGGTGGGCGAGCTCGACGCCTACACCGTGGGCGAGTTCCGTGAGGCGCTGAGCGGCCTGGCGTCCAGCGACCGACTGCTGATCGACCTCTCCGAGGTGCCGTTCATGGACTCGGCCGGGCTCGGCGCGCTCATCGGCGGCATCCGCCGGGCGCGCGAGGCGGGCGGCGACGTGGCGGTGGCGTGCAGCCGTCCCACCCTCACGCGCCTGCTCCACACCACCGGGTTCGACCGCATCGTCTCGGTCACCGAGACCGTCGAGGGCGCCGCCGAGGCCCTGGCCGCTCCCCCCGAGCCCGAGGACTGAGCGCGCCGGCGGCGCCCGGACGCCCGCCGGCCCAGCACGACGCCGGCGCCCGCCCGCGCCCGCCCTTGCGTCCGCGGCCCGCCGTCAGAACACCACCGTCGGCGGGGGTGCGGCCAGGCCACGCCACGCACCGGGGTCCTGCGCGAGGGCGAACAGCCCGAGGGCCAGCTTCGAGCGGGTGACCGGCGCGGCGGCCCGGAACGTGCCGTCGGCGTAGGCGCCCACCAGGTCGTGCTCGGCCGCCCACGCCAGCGCGGGCCGGAACGGCGCCGCGCTGTTGACGTCGGTGAACGCGGCCACCTCGGTGGCGGGTGCACGGCCCGTGGCCGCCCACGCCCAGGTGACGAGGTCCTCGCGGGTGAGCGGCTCGCGGGGGCCGAACGCGTCGCCGTCGGCCACGACGCCGGTGGCCACCGCCCACTCGAGCGCGGCGCGGTAGGGCGCGCCCGGGCCCACGTCGGCGAACGAGAGGGTCTCGGCGGCGAGGCTCGTCGGCCCCGTCGGCGGGGTGGTCGTGGGCGGCGCGGGTGACGAGGTCGACGTGGTGCTCGCTCCCGGCCCGGAGGCGGTGGTCGAGGTCGTGGGGGGCACCGTGGTCGACGAGGGGGGCGTGGGGACCGTCGTGGGGGTCGGCGCGGTCGTCGTCGTGGTCGGGTCGGGGGGCTCGACCCCGACCTCGGGCTCGCCGAGCATGCGCCACAGGACTGCGATGCCCCGGCCCCGGGTCACCGGGTCGCGGGGTCGCCACGTGCGGTCGGGCCACCCCGGCATCACGCCGAACGCCACCGACCAGTCCACGGCGGTCTCGTTGCGCGCGCCGCGCAGCACGTCGGCCATCCTCGACGGCGGCGGGCCCCAGCGCAGCGTCGCCGGCCCCAGCGGTCCGCGTCCCCCGACCGCCACGCGGTACGTCGTGCCCGCCACCGCGGAGAACGTCACCCGGCTGCGGGGTGCCAGGTCGGTGGCGTCGTCGTTCGTGCCGACCGGCGTCAGCGCGGTGAGGTCGCTGCCGGTGAACACCCCGATGGCCGTGTCCCCCGTGCTGCCCCGGGTGTCCACCGAGACGGGGCCGGTCACCTTCGGCCGCCACTTGTACCAGACCGTCCCGGCCACGCCGGCCGCGAGGGTGGGCTCGCCCTCCTCCCGCGTCGAGCCGGCCAGCGTGCCCGGCGTTGTGCCGGAGTAGCCCGACAGGACCGGGGCGGCCGAGAAGGCGTCGTTGACCGGAGGGTCACCACCCGGGCCCGGCCCGTCGGTCGCGCCGGCCTCGAGGAAGCGGCTGTCCGCGCTGTTCCAGTGGGCGGCCAGGTAGCTGCCGGCCCCGGGCGCGGTCGAGAAGTAGTCATCGCTGCCGCAGTCGAGCCGCCGGTCGCGGGCCCGGTTGGGGCAACGCAGCGACGTGCGGAGCGGGCCGGGACCGTCGTCGTCGTAGCAGAGCAGGTCCCACTCGTCGGTGCAGTGCCCCTCGGCGCTGGCGTGGGGGGCGGAGCGTTGCACGGCCCCCAGCAGGTGGATCAGCTCGTGGGTCTCGGCCGCGCCGCCGTGGGCCAGGCACGAGTCGTCCACGCGGGCGTAGCCGACCGACGTGTTGTTGAAGTTGTCCTGCCCGGGACGGTCGTCGTCGAGCAGGGTGGCGATGCCCCGGCACGACGTCGCCGCGGTGTCGAGCCAGATCAGGTACTTGCGGTCGTGGCGGTCGAGGCCCAGGTCGGCGAGTCGCTGCACGAGGGCACCGAAGTCGCGGTTGGCGCCCCGGGGGGCCGCCACCCGGGCGACGTCGAGCGAGCACGTCGGGTCCGTGGCCCGACGGGTCGTCTGCCACCGGACGTGGCGCTCACCACCGGTCCGCGACGCGCTGCGGTTCACCAGGTGCTCGACGTCGGCGGCGGCCGCGCGGATCTCGGGCAGCAGCTCGGTGAAGCGGTCCCGCCGGTTCGGGCCCCGGGCGTACACCGCCTGCACCCGGGCGCCGCTGGTCCCGTTGCCGATGCAGGCGATGGCGCGGGGCGTCGCCGCCTCCCCGCTGGCGCCGTCGTCGGCGGCCGGGCCCACCAGGGTGGCGCCGGGATCGACGCCGTGGGTGCAGAGCGTGGTCCCGTCGACCGTGGCGACGACGGTGGTGCCGGGCGGGCAGTCGGCGGCGGGCCGGTCCGGACGCGTGATCGACGCGATGCCGGCGCTGACCACCGCCAGCACCACGAGAGCCACGACGACGCGCCCGCCGCCGTGTCGTTGGTGCGCCACCGGTTGCCATCGGCATCAGGGCGCTCGAGTCCAGTGTCGGCACCGGTGCCCCGCTTCCCCCGTTCCGGGGGCCGGCCCGTCCCGCGGCCCGACACCGGCGAGGGACCGGACGTGCTCTGGGTGCCCGCGGAGGGGGAGGGCGGCCGGCGGTCAGGCGGACGGAGCGGCGTCGGCGGCGGCGAACACGTGGGTGCCGATGGCGGCGAGTCCGTCGAGGTCGTGCACGTCGGTGGCCAGGAAGGGCACCCGGACCACCGGCGCGGGCGCCACCTTGGCGGCGAGACCGCGCAGGTGGTCCTCCTCGCGCGACGCCACCAGGGCGAAGTCGGCCAGGTTCGTGTAGAGGTCGCCCAGGTCGGTGCCCGCCAGCGTGGTGGCCCGTTCCCGGGCCGCCGTGGCCGTCTCGGTGCCGAAGCGGGGGTGCATGCGGTTCACGATGAGGGCCCGCACCGCGATGTCGGCCTCGCCGAGGCGCTCGGCGAAGTAGCCCGCCTCCTCGACGGTGTCGCGGCGCGGCGACGCGACCAGCACGAACGCGGTGCCCTCGTCCGACAGCAGCTCGAGCACCCGCTGGGCCCGGTCCCGGAAGCCCTGCTCCATGCCCTCGAAGGCGTGGAAGAACGTCATCGCGTCGTCGATCGCCTCGCCGCCGACGACGCGCGACACCGTGTGCAGGAAGGCCTGGGCGGCGACGTTGAGCGCCTTCACGATGCCCCGGGTGGGCGCCATCAGCAGCCGGAACAGCTTGTGGTCGAGCAGGCGGGTGATGTTGCGGGGCGCGTCGAGGAAGTCGAGCGCGTTGCGCGTGGGCGGCGTGTCCACCACCACCAGGTCGAAGTCGTGCTCCTCGTGCAGCTCGTACAGCTTCTCCATCGCCATGTACTCCTGCGTGCCCGACAGGGCCGAGGAGATGTTGCGGTAGAAGCGGTTGGCGAGGATGGCCTCGGCCTGGTCGGGGCTGCCCGCGTACTTGGCGATGAGGCCGTCGAACGTGCTCTTCGTGTCGAGCATCAGCGCCGACAGCTCGCCCGGCCAGTCGCCGGCGATGGCGCTCGGGGTGTCGGACAGGCCCTCCAGGCCGAGCGCGTCGGCCAGGCGCTTCGCCGGGTCGATCGTGACCACGACGGTCCGGCGCCCCTGGCGGGCGCCCTCGAGGGCCAGCACCGCCGCGGTGGTGGTCTTGCCGACGCCACCCGACCCGGTGCACACCACGATGCTCGAGCGCCGGACGAGGTCGCCCAGCGCGCCGCCGTCGCCGGCCGCGTCCATGACCGGGCCGCTCACGACGCCGCCTCGGTGGCCGGATCGTCGGCGGGTGCGGTCGACGGGGTCGACGCGGGGTCGGGCTCGGGCAGGCCGGCGATGCCGTCGCGCACCGAGTCGGCGAGCACGGCCAGGTCGGCGGGGCCCAGGTCGGCGCTGAACTGGAAGGGGAGCGCGAGCTGCGGGAGGGGCAGATCGGCGGCCAGCCGGGCCATCTGCTCGGCCTGGAGCTGGGCGCGCTCGCGCCGGAAGGCGGCGGCGTCGGCGAGGTGGCCGGCCTCGCCCGGCCGCAGCGCGGCGCCCGCCTGGCGCGCCGCGGCCACCGGGTCGGCGCCGATCCCCGCCAGGTCCGGGTAGACGCCGTTGACCACCACCGGGCCGAGGCTCACGCCCACCTGGTCCTCGAGGTTGTAGGCGGTCTCGATCAGCTCGTTGACCGGCGTCTCCTCGGGAAGGGTCACCAGCAGCACCCGGCACAGCGCCGGGTCGGTGAGCAGGTCGAGCACGTCCTGGGCCTGGGTGTTGATGGGGCCCACCTTCACGGCGTCGACGAGCCCCCGGGCCGAGCCCAGGAAGGTGATGGCGTGGCCGGCGGCCGGGGCGTCGAGCACCACGAGGTCGATGCGCTCCTCCCGGCTGAGGCTCTTCACCTTGCCCAGCACGAGGATGTCCCGGATGCCCGGCACCGCGGTGGCGACCACGTCGAGCGCGCCGCTGGTGACGAGCCGTCGCGAGATGCGGTTCAGGCCGTGGTCGCCCAGGTACTCGAGCAGGGCCTCGTCGGGGGTGACGGTGCGGGCGAGGACGTCGGCGGCGCCCTGCGGCCCGCCCGGCGACAGCACCACCTCGTCGTAGGCGAACTGCGGCTGGCCGTACAGGGTGGCCAGGCCGCTCTTGCCCTCGACCTCCACCACGAGCGTGGTGAGCCCCGCGAGCGCGGCCGTGCGCGCGAGCGCGGCGGTCACCGTGGTTTTGCCGACACCGCCCTTCCCGGCCACGATGACCACGCGTGATTCGGTGAGGAACTGCGCTGGATCCACGGACCATCTCTCGTCGGAGGCGCTTCGTGCGCAGACTACCCATCGGTGCCCTCGGCGCCGCCGTTCTCGGCCTGGCCCTGCTGCTGGCCCTGGCTCCCGCGGCCGCGGGAGCGCCCGGTCGCGCCGCCGGCGGGCCCGACGTCCCCGAGGGCCGGGTCAACGTGGTGAAGGTCTCCGGCCTGCTCGACCCCGTCCTGGTCGACTTCGTGTCCCGCTCCATCGACGACGCCGAGGCGCAGGGCGCGCTGGCGGTCACCCTCCAGCTCAACAGCGGCGGCGCGGTCGTCTCCGACGACGAGATCGACGCCCTCACCGACCAGATCCGCGGCGCCGACGTCCCCGTGGCGGTGTGGGTCGGGCCCAGCGGGTCGAAGGCGCTCGACGAGGCGGCCCAGCTCGTCGAGGCCGCGGCCGACTCGGGCATGGCTCCCGGCACCCGCGTCACCGCCCCCGACGGCGAGACGCTCGACGACGAGGAGGCCGTCGCGGCCGGCGTCGTCGACCGGGCCGCACCGACGATCGGCCTGTTCAACGTCGAGCTCGAGGGCTTCGAGTCCCGGGTGGTCGAGGGCGGCGACGGGCGCCCCACCCGCGAGCCGGTCACCCCCACCGTGTTCACCCAGCTGCCGTTGCCGTCGCAGCTCATGCACACGGTGGCCAGCCCCGCGGTGGCCTACCTGCTGTTCGTCATCGGGATGGGGCTGATCCTGTTCGAGTTCTTCACCGCCGGCGTCGGCGTGGCCGGGGTCGTGGGCGCGGGATCGTTCGTGCTGGGCTCCTACGGGCTGGCCGTGCTGCCCACCAACCCCTGGGCCGTGGCGCTGTTGGTCGTGTCGATGTTCGCGTTCGGCATCGACATCCAGACCGGCGTGCCCCGGTTCTGGACGGGGGTGGCGCTGTTCACCTACGTGGTGGGCACGCTCACGCTGTACGACGGCCTGTCGCTGTCGTGGATCACGCTGCTGGTGTCGTTCGTGGGCATCGGCCTGGCCATGGTGGCGGGCATGCCCGCGATGGTCCGCACCCGCTTCGCCACGCCCACCATCGGGCGCGAGTGGATGATCGGGGAGCTCGGCGAGGTCGTGGCCGACGTCGACCCGGACGGCACCGTGCGGGTGCGCGACGCCCTCTGGCGGGCGCGGGTGAACCGGGCCACCCCCGTCGAGGCCGGCCAGCCCGTGCGGGTGGTGGGCATCGCGGGCATGATCCTCGAGGTCGAGCCCCTCGAGGGCGCCGCCCGCGACTACCGCGACCGCTCGCGATAGCTCGCTTCCCGCTCGCGAAAGTTGCCCCTTGTGGACAACTTTTCGCGCGTCTACCGTCGCCTTCCGCCTGAAGGGGGGCGACCACGTGAGTGCACAAGCAATTGAGAACTCTTGGCAGATGAAGGCGGCGTGCCGGGGGCCGCAGGCCGCCGTGTTCTTCCCGCCGCCGCAGTTCGAGCGCAAGGACGAGAAGCTCGAGCGCGAGGCGCGCGCCAAGGAGATCTGCGAGACCTGCACGGTGAAGGAGCCGTGCCTCGACTACGCGGTGAGCATCCGCGAGCCGCACGGCATCTGGGGCGGCCTGAACGAGAACGAGCGCAAGGCGCTGCTGCTGCGGGTCAGCTAGAGCCGGCCCGCCGGCGGCGGTCGGCGGGATTCGTGCGCCCGTGTGCTTGCGCGGGTATCGTTTCTGCTTGCTATGGCAAGCACGCAGGCCGACGGTCCACCGGGGGCAGAGCGGGCGCAACGCGTCGAGGTGGACGGCCGGACGGTCCGCTACCACGTGGAGGGCGACGGGCTCCCCGTCCTGTTCCTGCACGGCTGGGGCCTCGGCCACCGCGCCTACCGCCACTCGCTCGCGCGCCTCGTCGACCTGGGCTGTCGGGTCTGGGCGCCGTCGCTCCCCGGCTTCGGCGGCACCGCGGCGCTGGCGGACCGCCAGGCCGACCTGGCCGACTACGCGGACTGGGTGGCGGCGTTCCTCGACGCGGTGGGGGTCGGCGAGCCCGTCTTCCTGATCGGCCACTCCTTCGGCGGCGGCGTGGCCATCGGCACCGCCCACCGCCACCCCGAGCGGGTCCGCACCCTGGTGCTCGTCAACTCGATCGGCGGCGCCGCCTGGCAGGAGGGTGACGAGCCCGGTGCCCTGGTGCCCGTGCGCACCCTGGCCGAACGCCCGCTGTGGGACTGGGGCCGGCACTTCACCCGCGACCTGTTCCCCCTGCACCTGGCCCGTCGGGTGCTGCCGGCCGTGGTCCCGGACGCGCTCGCCAACCTGGCGCGCAGCCCGCTCGGCCTCTGGCGGGCCGGCCTGCTGGCCCGCGAGGCCGACCTGCTCGCCGAGCTCGAGGACCTGAAGGCGCGCCGGCTCCCGGTGGTGGTCCTGTGGGGCACGCGCGACGGGGTGATCCCGCGACCCGCCTTCGACGCCCTGTGCCGGGCCATCGGCGCCGACGGCGAGGTGGTCGACGGCAGCCACTCGTGGCTGCTCGCCGACCCCGACGCCTTCGGGGAGGTGATCACCAACGCGGTGCAGGTGGCGGCCATGGCCCGCGCCGAGGAGCAGGCCCCGCCCCCGGGGCCCCAGCGCTGGTACCACCGGGTACGGGCCCGGGTGCGAGCGGCCCTGCATCCCGAGCAGCTGGCGGCCTGACCGCGGGCGACCCCCGGGCGCCGTCCCGCCCGCGGTCGGCCACGCTCGCCCTTCGCGCTCCACTGCGGCGCCATGGTGCCGATGGAACCATCGTGAGCCCGAAGGACACGGGCGGGGCCGACGTGCCCCGCCTCGGCACCGGTGGGGCGCGATGAGCGCCCAGCCGAGCTACCGCGCCCAGATGGGCGAGGCCTTCGAGGTGCTGGCCGAGGGCCTCGCGCCCTTCGTGGACCGGCGCATGGCGGCCACGTTCCCCGGCGACGAGTGGATCCTGGTCGCGGCCGACAAGCTCGGCAAGCGGGCCGACTTCCTCGTCTCGCTCTCGGACCCGCAGTTCCAGCTCGACGTGTTGAACCGGTTCTGGGGTCCGGTCTTCGCGAAGGACCTCGACCCCGGGCTGCGCAGCGCGATCGGCGAGCTGCGCGCCGCCCGCAACGCGTGGGCGCACATCGACGACGACAACCCCATCGACCTCGACTACGCGCTCCGGGTGAACGCCCTCGTCGAGGAGCTGCTGGCCGGCGTGGGCGCCGACGGCGGCGAGCGGGTCGCCGCGCTCTCCGATCAGCTGCGCTGGGCGTCGGTCCGCCAGGACTCCGAGGCGCGCGGGGTGAGCGAGGCCGACGCCCTCATCGCCCAGCTCGCCGAGCTCCAGGCCGAGCGGGCCGAGCTGCAGGAGCGGCTCGACGAGGCGAAGGAGGAGGCGGCGTCCGCGACCGGCCGCCAGCGCGCCGTGGCCCGCCAACTCGCCGAGCTCCAGACCCAGTACGCGGCGGTCGCCGACCTGCGCAGCCGCTACGTGGTCCTCCAGCAGCGCTTCCACGACCTCGAGGCCTCGTCCCAGGACGACCACGCCACCCTGACGCTCGCCGACCACGCCCGCGCGCACGCCGACGAGGACACCGACGCCGCGCTCGCGGGCCTCACCGGCGAGTCCGCCGAGCTGCGCCGCAAGCTGGACGACGCCCGCCGGGCGCTCGAGACCGTCAACCCCGCCGAGACCCCCGAGGGGCAGCGGTGGATGTGGCTGATCGCCGGCCTCCTGGTGAGCCTGTCGATGGTCATCATGTTGATCGCCACCGGCGTCTGAGCACGGTCGCCCCGGACCGATCCGGGCGCCCCGCCGGTACCCTGGACGGGGCGATGCTGCTCCTTCTGACCCTGCTCTTCCTGGTCGTCCCCATCGTCGAGCTCTGGGTCATCGTCGCGGCGGCGCAGACCTTCGGCGTCGCCGAGACGCTCGTGGTCCTCGTGCTCATCAGCTTCGCCGGCGCGTACCTCGTCAAGTGGGCCGGCGTCGGCGTGTTCGTGCGCCTCCAGAAGACGGTGCGCCGCGGCGAGGTCCCCACCCGCGAGGTGGTCGACGGGTTCCTCGTGCTGCTGGCCGGGGCGCTGCTGCTCACGCCGGGCTTCGTCACCGACGTGCTCGCCCTGGGCCTGCTGTTCCCGCCCACCCGCTCGTTCGCCCGGCGTCTCGTGCTGCGGCGCTACCGCGACCGGCTCCAGGCCTTCGGCATCCACGAGGGCGCCACGGTGCACGACACCTTCTTCGCCTACCGGGATCGGCGGGCCGACGTCGTCGACGTCGACGAGGTCGACGACGACCGGTTCGGTGACGACGGGTTCGGGGGGCGGTCGACGCGGCCGCCGGCCACCGACCCGCTCTTCGAGCTCGGTCCGTGACGGCCACCCTCCCGGTGGGCGCGAGCGAGGCCGTCGAGGTGCGCGACGCCGCCACCGTGCTGTTGCTGCGCGACGGCGACGACGGCCTCGAGGTGGCCATGCTGCGCCGCCGGCTCGACTCGGGGTTCGTGCCCGGCGCCTACGTCTTCCCCGGCGGCGCGCTCGACGAGGGGGACCGGTCCCCGGGCTGGGCGGCCCGCAGCGCCGGCCTCGACGACGCCTCCGCCTCGGCCCGACTCGCCCTGCCCGCCGGCGGCCTCGCCTACTGGGTGGCGGCCGTGCGCGAGTGCTTCGAGGAGGCGGGGGTCCTCGTCGCCCGCCACGCCGACGGCCGCCCGCTGATCGTCGAGGGCACCGGCGCCGCCGCGCGGTTCGGGCGCCATCGCGCCGGCGTCGACGAGGGGCGCGTCGAGCTGCTCGACGTGTTCGCCGCCGAGGATCTCCACCTGCCCGCCGGCGAGCTGCACTACTTCGCGCGCTGGATCACCCCCGAGCCCGCCCCCCGTCGCTACGACACCCGCTTCTTCGTGGGTCGCGCCCCCGCCGGCCACTCGCTGCGAGCGGACGGTCGAGAGGCCGTCGCCGCCCTGTGGATCCGGCCCGCCGACGCGCTGGCCCGCTGCCGGGCGGGCGCCTTCGAGCTGATCCGCCCCACCGAGCACAGCCTCGAAGTGCTCGCCGACTTCGCCGACACCGACGCGGCGCTGGCGGCCGCGGCCACCGCCCGTCTCGGAATGGAGCCCCCCGCATGAGCACCGCCGACACCACCGAAGCCCCGCCGCCGGAGATGATCGCCGGAGTGGCGCGCGCCCTCAGCCCGCTCGTGCGGCGCATCCTCGCCCCCAACCCGGGGATCATGACCGGGCCCGGCACCAACACGTACCTGGTCGGCATCGACGAGATCGCGGTCATCGACCCGGGCCCCGCCGACGACGAGCACCTCGACGCCGTCGCCGGCTGCGGCGGCGACCGCATCCGCTGGATCCTGCTCACCCACGGCCACGAGGACCACGCCCCGGGCGCGGCCGGCCTCAAGGAGCGCACGGGCGCCGAGGTGCTCGCGTTCGAGGACGGGCTCTCGGTCGACACGGTGATCGGCGACGGCCACCAGGTCGAGGCCACCGAGTTCCGCCTGACCGCGGTGCACACGCCGGGCCACGCCTCCAGCCACCTCTGCTACAAGCTCGAGGAGGAGCACACCCTCTTCTCCGGCGACCACGTCATGTCGGGCTCGACCGTCGTGATCCGCCCGCCCGACGGCGACATGGCCGTCTACCTCGACTCGCTCGCGCGGGTGAAGGCGATGCGCCTGCGCCGGATCGCCCCCGGCCACGGCCAGGTGATCGAGGACCCCCAGGCCGTCCTCGACCACTACCTGGCGCACCGGGCCGAGCGGGAGGCGGCGGTCCTGGCCGCGCTCCAGGCCGAGGGCACCGCCACCATCGACCGGATCGTCGAGGTCGTGTACGTCGACGTGGACGCGCAGCGTCACCCGATCGCCCGCCACACGGTCCACGCCCACCTGCGCAAGCTCGCCGACGAGGGCCGGGCCGAGGGCGACGACGTCGACGACCTCGACGCGCCCTGGCGCCCCACCTGACCCCGTCGGGGCCGGCGCGTCAGCCGGGGCGGGACCGCGGGTGGAGCCGGAACGCCTGGACGGGCTCGTCGTAACCCTTCACCCGGGTGGGGGGCAGCGCCTCGGTGGCGAAGCGCCCGTCGAGCAGGTCGTGCACCCCGTCGGACACGACCACCCCACCGGGCTCGGCCAGCTCCACCAGGCGTGAGGCGGCGTTGACCACCCGGCCGTAGTAGTCGCCGTCGCGGGTGAGCACCTCGCCCGCCGCCAGCCCCACCCGCAGGGGCGGAACCACGGGGTCGTCGCCGAACCGCTCGGCCAGGGCCAGGGCCAGGTGGCTCGCGTCGGCCGGGTCGGTGAGCACGAACATCACCTCGTCGCCGATCAGCTTGACCACGCGGCCGTCGTGGTCGGTGACCAGGTCGACCACCTCGCGCTCGAAGGTGCCGATGGTGTCGACCAGCTCGCGCGTGGGCAGGGACCGGGCCATGGCCGTGTAGCCGACCATGTCGGCGAAGCCCACCACGAGCCGGGCGGTGGTGGACGTGGCCTCGGGGTCGACGCCCCACTCGACGAGCGCCGACGCCGCGATCTTGCGCCGCAGGATCACGTCGATGGCCCGCAGGGTCTGGGGCAGGAGCGTCTCGGTCAGGTCGCCGTACGCCCGGGAGACGTCGGCGTAGGTGCCGCCCGACGACAGCATCGGCACCTCCATCGAGAGCCGGAGGGCGGCCACCGCGGCATCGGCCATCCGGGCGACCGACGAGCCGAGCACCCGCACGAGCTGGAGGGCGTCGTCGGCGCCGAGCACCTCGAACGTGCCGATGAAGCCGAGCAGGTCGGCCTCGTCCTCGGTGAGGGCGGGCTCGCCCTCGGGGGGCTCGGAGAAGCCCAGCGCCCGCCAGGACCGCCGGGCCTCGTCGAGGCCGAGGCCCTGGCGCTCCGCCGCCTGCGCGAACGTCAGGCGCGGGCCGCTGCCGCGCAGGTTGAGGTCGGCGCTGACCGCCCCCAGGTTCGTGGCGTGGCGCACGAGGTCGTCCAGGCGGGCGCCGCGTTCGAGGAGCAGCTCGCACATCTCGAACTTGGCCTCGGCGTCGGCCGACGCGGGGTCGACGACGCCGCGCCGCACCAGCTCCGCCCGGTCCTCCGTGTGCACCGCGCCAGTGTCGCGCCCGGCCTCGCAACCGCGTGGTTCCGAGGGCTACCGTCGGCGCGACGACAGACGGCTTCCAGGGGGATCACCATGGCCGACTACCAGCTGTTCATCGACGGCGAGCGCTGCGACGCCGCCTCGGGCGAGACCTTCGCCACCCACGACCCGGCCACCGGCGAGAAGATCGCCGACGTGGCCAAGGCCGGCCGCGAGGACGCGGTGCGGGCCATCGAGGCGGCCCGCCGGGCCTTCGACGAGGGCCCCTGGCCCAAGATGAGCGGCAAGGAGCGCGCGGCCAAGGTCAACCGCATCGCCGAGCTGATCGGCGAGCACGCCGACGAGCTCGCCGAGCTCGAGGCCCGCGACGGCGGCGGCACCATCCGCAAGGCCAGCCTGGCCGACATCCCCGGCGGCAAGGGGGCGTTCGAGTGGTTCGCCAAGATGGCCGAGACCCAGCCCGACGAGGTCACCCTCGAGGGCAGCCCGTTCCCCGCCTCGGAGAACACCGTCCGCTACGAGCCGATGGGCGTCTGCACCGGGATCATCCCGTGGAACTTCCCGTTCATCATGGCGTCGTGGAAGATCGCCCCGGCCATCGCCGCGGGCAACACCTCGGTGATCAAGCCGGCCACGTTCACGCCCCTCACCGCCCTCAAGCTGGCCGAGCTGATCGAGGAGGCCGATCTCCCGCCCGGCGTCGTCAACATCCTCGCCGGCCCCGGCGGCACCGTGGGCGAGGAGCTGGCGGGCAGCCCGCTCGTCGACAAGACCGCCTTCACCGGCTCCACCGAGGTGGGGCGGCGCATCATGCAGCTCGCCTCGGCCACCGTGAAGCCGGTCACCCTCGAGCTGGGCGGCAAGTCGGCCAACATCGTCCTCGACGACGCCGACCTCGACCAGGCCGCCGCCGGCGTGCTGTGGGGCACGTTCATGCACGGCGGCCAGGTGTGCGAGTCGGGCACGCGGGCCCTGGTGCAGCGGGGCATCTACGACGAGTTCGTCAGCATGCTCGCCGACCGTGCCGGCAAGATCGTCCTCGGCAACCCGCTCGACTTCGCCACCGACCTCGGCCCCCTGGTCCACCGCAGCCAGGTGGAGACGGTCGAGCGCTACGTCGCCCTCGGCCGCGACGAGGTGGGCGAGCCCATCACCGGCGGCGCCAAGCCCGAGGGCCTGCCCGAGGGCCTCGACACCGAGTGCTACTTCCAGCCGACGATCTTCGCCGACGTCGACAACTCGGCGAAGATCGCCCAGGAGGAGATCTTCGGCCCGGTCCTGTCGGTGATCCCGTTCGACACCGAGGACGAGGCCATCGCCATCGCCAACGACTCGATCTACGGGCTCGCCGGCGGCGTGCAGAGCGGCGACCTCGACCGGGCCAAGGCGGTCGCCGCCCGCATGCGCACCGGCACGGTCTGGATCAACGACTACCACCTGATCGACCCGCAGCGGCCCTTCGGCGGCTACAAGCAGTCCGGCATCGGCCGAGAGCTCGGCACCTTCGGGTACGACGCCTACCGCCAGGTCAAGCACGTCCACGTCAACCCCGAGACGTCGGGCCGCGACAACCACTTCCACTACGCCGTCCTGAGCGACCAGATCTAGGCCCAGGCACGCGTTCTCGAGGCGATGGGGGTCGGAACCCGACCGCTATCGCCTCGAGAACGACGTGGGTAGGGTGCCGAGGTGAGGTTCCGGCGCGCGTAGGCGCTCGCGGGGCTGGCCGCGTTGGCCGCGACGCTGGTCGCGGCCGTCCCGACGGCGGCGCCGGCGGCGGCCGAGCAGGGCGACATCACCACGTTCACCGACGTCGACGGCGAGGTCGACGAGCCCACCGACCTCGTCGTGGCGCCCGACGGCACCGTGTGGTTCACCAGCCACGCCAACGACCTGATCGGACGCCTCGATCCCGGCACGGGTGAGATCACGACGTTCGGCGCCTCCGAGTTCAACATCGAGGGGCCCAACCACCTCGCGGTCACCGACGACGGCATCGTGTGGTTCACGAACGAGGACAACGACCGCATCGGACGCCTCGATCCCGACACGGGCGTCGTCAACGTCTTCGAGGACGCCCGGTTCCGCGACCCCGGAGGCATCACCGCCGGTCCCGACGGCAACGTGTGGTTCACCGCCCCGACCACGACGGGTAGCTACCCGACCCCCGGCTGGATCGGCCGCATCACCCCCTCGGGTCAGATCACCCTGGTCCCACTCCCTGGGGGGCGACAAGCCTCACGGGGCATCGTGCTGGGTCCCGATCAGCGCCTCTGGTTCGTCATCGACGAGGTGGCCATCAACAGCCGGAACCTGGGTGCGCTCGATCCCGACACCCTCGTCACCGCCGTCTACGGCACGAACCACCCGGGGCCCGAGGACCTCACCGTCGGCGCCGACGGCAACATCTGGTACGTCTACCAGCAGGTCCACTTCGGCGGCGAGGTCACCCACTGGCTCGATCGCCTCTCGCTCGACACCTTCACGGTCGATGTCCACCGCGACTACTTCCACGACCGCGGCGCCAACGTCGCGATCGCGCCCGGTCCCGACCTGAGCATGTGGTTCGTGAACGGCGGGTCGTGGTCGCAGCCCACCGACACCCGTGTCGGGCGCAGCTCCCTGGCGGCTGGGGGGAGGACGACGAGCTGGGACGATCCCGGTGAGTCGCTGGAGTCCCGGCCGGACATCGCCGCCGCGCCGGACGGGTCGGTCTGGTACACGAGCCCGAGCCTCGACCGCATCGCCCGCGTCGACACGGCCGGGCCCGACGTGTCGATCACCAAGTCGCGTGACGAGTCGAGCGTGGTCGCCGGCCACGACATCCACTACCACGTCACCGTCACCAACTCGGGGACGGAGCCGCTCACGAACGTGACCCTCGACGACGCGAACGCGCCGGCGTGCGCGGGGCCGGTCGGTGACCTCGCCGTCGGGCAGGCGGTGACGGTCGACTGCGCCTTCACCACCGGCGTCGGCCAGTCGGGCACCTACCCCAACGTCGCCACGGTCGACACCGACCAGACCGGCCCGGTCGACTCGAACCAGGTGACCACCCGGGTCGATCGTCACCCGTCGGTGGCCGTCAGCCTGGCCGCCCGGGACGCCGAGGTGGTGCAGGGCGAGGCGATCCACTACCGCGCCACCGTCACCAACACGGGCGACATCCCCCTCACCGGCGTGGCCACGACCGGCGCCGGCTCCACGGACTGCACCCGGTCGATCGGCGGCCTCGCGGTCGGCGAGGACGTCGTCGTCGAGTGCGAGCGCCCGACCGCACCGGGCGACGTGGGCACCGTGATCACCACGATGGAGGTCGACACCGCCGAGACGACGCCGGTCACGTCCAACCAGGTCTCGGTGCAGGTGGGCACCGAGCGGTCGGTGGCGATCGCCCAGGTGGCCGATGCCGCATCGGTGCCCGCCGGCGACGCGATCACCTACCACGTCACCGTCACCAACACGGGCGACATCCCCCTGCGCCAGGTGGCCGAGATCGACGGTCCCGACTCCGTGCAGGTGTCGGAGATCGGCACCCTGGTGCCCGACCAGCAGGTCACCGTCGACCGGTCGTACCCGACCGCCGCCGCCGATCTGGGCACCTTCACCAACGTCGCCACCGTGATCGCCCGCAACCTGGCCCCCCAGAGCACCGACGAGCTGGCGGTGGAGGTGACGATCCCGCCCGCCGGCTTCGTCGACGTGCCCGACGGCGCCTTCTACGCGGACGGGGCCGACTGGGCGGCGTTCTTCGAGGTCCTGCCGGGCTACGGCGACGGCACCTACCGGGCGGACAAGGCGATCGACCGGGCGCGCCTGGTGAGCGCGCTCTGGCGGATGATGGACCGGCCCGAGGGGGCGCCGCACGCCCACTTCACCGACGTGCGCTGGACCCAGTGGTTCAAGCCGGCGCTCGACTGGGCGGTGGACGAGGGCCTGTTCAACGGGGCGAGCCGCTACTTCCGGCCGAAGCGGGCGATGACCCGGGCGGAGGTGGTCCGCCGGGTCTGGCAGATGGTGGGGGCGCCGACCGACGAGGCCCCCCACGGCTACCCGGACGTGCCGGCCGGCGCGGGCTACTGGTGCGTGACGCCCCGCGCCCACTCGGGCCGATGAGCGGTCGCCCCCGCCGGCCTGCCGGTAGCGTGGCGCTCCATGACGCCCTCCGGTGACCAGGTCCGGTTCGCCGGGCTCGACACGCCCTTCGCCCCCCTGGGCGTCGGCACCTGGGCCTGGGGGGACAAGTCGACGTGGGGCATGGGCGGCTACGACGCCACCCTCACCGAGGCCACCATCGCCGAGGCGTGGGAGGCGTCGATCGCCGCCGGCGTCACCCTCTTCGACACCGCCGAGGTGTACGGCGGCGGCGAGAGCGAGCGCATCATCGGGCGCCTGCTCGCGTCCTCGGGGGTCGACCGCGACCGGCTCGTCATCGCCACGAAGTTCATGCCCGCCCCCTGGAAGCTCGATGTCGGCAAGGCCCTGCGGCGGGCGGCGCTGGCCTCGCTCGACCGCCTCGGCATCGAGCGCATCGACCTGTACCAGCTGCACGGGCCGGTCAGCCTCCGCTCCCACCGCGCCCTGGCCGACGCCCTCGCCGCGGTGGTCGACGAGGGCCTCGTCGCCGCCGTCGGGGTCTCCAACTACTCGGCGCGAGAGACCGAGTCGATCCACGCCGCGCTGGCCCAGCGCAACGTCGCCCTCGCCACCAACCAGATCGAGCTCTCCCTGCTGCGCCGGCGGCCCGAGAACGTCGGCCTCCTCGACACCTGCCGGCGCCTCGGCGTCGTGCCGCTCGCCTACTCGCCCATCGGGCAGGGCCGCCTCACCGGCAAGTACTCCGCCGCCAACCCGCCCCCCGGCAACCGCGACTTCTCCGCCCACCCGTGGGAGAAGATCGACCCGATCGTCGCCGAGCTGCGGAGCCTCGGCGAGACCCACGACGGCCGCACCCCCAGCCAGGTGGCGCTGCGCTGGCTGATCCAGAAGGGCGCGGTGCCCATCCCCGGCGCCAAGAACGCCCGCCAGGCCGGCGACAACGCCGGCGCCCTCGGCTGGGCCCTCACCCCCGACGAGATGGACCGCCTCGACGCCGTGGCCCTCGACGGCACCACCAGCCTGAAGCACCGGTTCTGGCAACACGGCTAGGTGGGGCATCCCCCGCGGGCGGCGCCCCTCTTTGGTGGGTTCTCGCTCGTGGTGACTGACCGCAGCTCGGCGGGTCCTGTCGGCGGAGTCCGTTTCCGGCTTCGCTCGTCCCTCGCTGCGCCGGAAGCCGTTCCGCCGCCACCCCCCGAGCTGCTCCCTTCTCGCGGTTGGCGTCGGGGCGCCGCCCTCCACCCCGTTCTTCTCGGGGCGCTCGGCGCTCACGCTCGTCCTCTCGGTTCTAGGCTCTTCGTGGTGCGAGTCGAAGCGACCTCTGCGGCGGAGGGGGTGGTGCGGCGGGCGCTCGGCGCTCGGCGTGGGGCCCTGACCATCACGATCGGGACGGGGTGCTGCGAGTCGACGGCCCCGTTCCTGTACGAGGACTTCTGGCCGGGTCCCGACCAGGAGGTGGTCGGTGAGGTCGCCGGCGTGGCCGTCTACGCCCCCGAGTACCTGCGCCGCCTCTACCCCGGCGACGACGCGGTGGTGGTCGACCTCTACGAGGGCCCGGCCGAGTCGATGTCGATCGAGACCGAGTGGGACTGCCGGCTGATCCTGCGGGGCATGGGCGTCGACGCCGGCCAGACCACCGGGCCCGACGGCGACGAGGCGTGCGCGGTGCCGTTCCCCGACCCGCCCGCCGAGCCCCGTCGGGTGGTGGGCTCGCTGCCGCCCCACCTGGCCCGGCTCCGCATCCGCTGACCGTCCCGACCTTGCGTTAGCCCTTCCCGCGCGGTCGGGGTCAGTCGCCGCCGTCGGAGGTGGCAGGGGCGGTTCCGGCGTCGAGCGCGTCGAGGGCGGCGACGGCGGCGTCGAGGATGCGGGCCGAGCAGCCCGCCATCTCGACCGGCGGCACCGCCTCGCGCACGATCACGCCGGCGATGGTGCGGAAGGCCTCGGCCGCGGGGCCCTCGCCGAGGGCGACCGGGGAGCCGGTGTCGCCGCCGCGTGAGACCGAGGGCTCGAGCGGGACCTGGCCGAGCAGGGGCACGCCGGCCTCGGCGGCCAGGGCGGCGCCGCCGCCCGAGCCGAACAGCGGGTACGACTCGCCGTGGTCGCAGACGAAGGCGCTCATGTTCTCGATCACGCCCACCACCCGCACGTGGCTCTTGCGGGCCATGGTGGCGGCCCGGACGGCCACTTTCTGCGCGGCGACGGCCGCGGTGGTGACGATGATCATCTCGGCGCGGGGCAGCATGCGGGCCAGGCCCATGGCCACGTCGCCGGTGCCGGGGGGCATGTCGATGAGGAGGTAGTCGAGGTCGCCCCAGCGGACGTCCTCGAGGAAGTGCTGGACGGCGCGGTTCAGCATGAGGCCGCGCCACATCAGCGCCGACGACTCGTCGTCGACGAGCAGGCCCATCGAGACCACCTTCAACAGGCCGTCGCCCATCGGCAACGAGTGGGGGACGATCTTGCCGCCGGCGCCCGTGCCGCCGGCGCCCTCCCCGTCGGCCTCGGCGGGCGGCGCCTCGCCCTGGAGGCGGCCCTCGACCCCCAGCATCCGGGGCACCGAGAAGCCCCAGATGTCGGCGTCGAGCACGCCGACGGTGAAGCCCTCGCGGGCCAGCGCCGCGGCGAGGTTGACGGTGACCGAGGACTTGCCCACGCCGCCCTTGCCCGACGCGATGGTGATGACCTTCGCGGTGGGTGGGATCTCGTTCTCGGGTGCCCGCTCGGCGGCGTTGCGCCGGGCGGTGCTCATGGTGGCGGCCTTCTCCTCGGCGCTGAGCTCGGTCCAGTCGATCTTGACGGCGGCGACGCCGGGCAGCGACGCCACCCGCGCCTTGGCGTCCTTCTGGATCTGGGCGCGCAGGGGACAGCCCGCCGTGGTCAGGGCGATGGTGAGGCGGACCGTGCCGTCGGCGCCCACGGTGGCGCCCTTGGCCATGCCGAGGTCGACGATGTCGCTGCCCAGCTCGGGGTCGATGACGCCGCGGAGGACCCCCATCACCTCCTCGGTGGTGGGGGGCGCAGCCGTCGGTGCCGTGGAATTGGTCATCGCGCCGGTGATTTTACCGGGAACCACCGTGTAATCTCTGGTCGTGGGCAACGACGCTCGGCTCGACGTGTTGAAGGCGCTGGGGGACAACACCCGGTACGCCATCTACCTCGAGCTGGCGCGGTCGCCGGCGCCCCGCTCCACCGCCGACATCGCCGACACGCTCGGGCTGCACGTCAACACGGTGCGCCCCCACCTCGACCGCATGCGCGACGTCGGCCTGCTCGACCTGCGCATCGGCGCCACCGGCGGCGTGGGCCGCCCCCAGCACCTCTACTCGCTGGCCCACGACGCCCCGTCGCTCGGCCTCGAGCCGCCGGCGTTCCCCCGCCTGGCGACCATGTTGCTCAAGATGGCCGACACCGCCGGGCTCGAGGGCGCCGACGCCACCGAGGCCGGCCGCGAGCAGGGCCGCCTCGACGCCGAGACCTTCCCCGCGGGCACGCCGTGCCTCGACGCGCTGATGGGCCAGCTCGCCGAGATGGGCTTCGACCCCGAGGTCGAGGGCGATGCCGCCGGCGTCACCGTCGGGTTCACGCACTGCCCGTTCCGAGAGCTCGCCGAGGCCAACCCCGACCTCGTCTGCGGTCTGCACCGCGGCATGGTCGAGGGCCTCGTCGACACCCTCGGCGACGACGAGGTCGCCGAGTTCCACAGCCTGGTCCACCGCTCGCCCTGCCAGGTCGAGCTGGTGGGCGCAGCGCCCCGAACCGCCCCCGAAGCCAACGACCGACTCACCGATAGGATGGATCCATGAGCCTCACCGAAGACCTCACCAAGGGCGCCTCCTCCGTGATGATCCTCACCGACACCGCCGCGTCGAAGGTGAAGGAGCTCATCGTGGCCGAGGGCGACGAGTCGCTGGCGTTGCGCGTCGCCGTGCGGCCCGGCGGCTGCTCGGGCTTCAGCTACGAGATGTTCTTCGACTCCGACATCGCCGGCGACGACATCGTCGACGAGAAGAGCGGTGTGAAGGTCATCGTCGACCCGTCGAGCGCGCAGCTCCTCCAGGGCGCCACCCTCGACTACAAGGACGGCCTGAACGACGCGGGGTTCTCGATCGACAACCCCAACGCGCAGCGCAGCTGCGGTTGCGGCCAGTCCTTCAGCTGAGGCGCCGCCAGAGCACGGCCTGGGTGGCGCCGACGTCCTCGGCTCGGAGCGGCGCTCAGCTGAGCTGCGCGAGCGCCTCGGCCACCTCGGACTCGTCGAAGATGGTGTCGAGCCGCTGGGCGATGGTGCCGTCGGCGTTGGCCAGGAAGAGCACCGGCTCGTAGCCGAGCTGGTAGTCCTCGACGACGGGGGCCAGCTCGGCCTCGGCGATGTTGTCGACCGCGGCGGCGTCCTTGTACACCTCGGCGTGCACCATGCGCACGTTCGGGAACGCCTCCTCCTGGCTGAGGAGCACGTCGAGCACCGGCCCGCAGATCGCGGTCTGGCAGTAGGCCGGCGTGGCGATCAGCAGCGCCACCGGGACCCCCTCGTCGAGGGCCTCGGTGAGGGTGACGCCGTGCAGGTCGCACTCGGGCTCACGGGTGCAGATGGGGTCGACGCCGCGGGCGTCGGCGGTGGTGGGCGTCGGCACCGGGATCATCGCCTGGCCCGGCTGGGGGACGGCCACGGCCTCGGGCTCGGACACCCGGAACACCCGCGGGGTCAGCTCCTCGCCGTCCACCGTGGTGGTGGCCTGGTAGTCGCCGGGGGCGGGGAACTCGAACCGCAGGGGGAAGTAGGCGGTGGGGATGCCCTCGTCGTGGCGCTCGACCGTGACGGGCTCGCCGACCGGCTCGCCGTCGGCGGTCTGCACCACGAACTCGAGCGACGCGGGGGGCTCGTCGACGGGGACGCCGGTGGCGTCGGACAGCGTGAACGGCAGGCGCTGCGCGGTGCCGGCCACGAGCAGGCCGTCGGGGGGGAAGATCGCCGAGAGGTTGAAGCCCGCGCCCCCGGAGCCGCCGTCGTCGCCCGAACCGTCGGCGGTGTCGTCGTCGCCCCCGCTGCTCCCACAGGCGGCGAGGAGGGCGACCCCCGCGGCGCCGGCCGCCCCGGCGAGCACGGCGCGACGCGAGATCCTGGGGGAGGGGGCGGGCATGTCCCGAATCTAACGTGGGTCCGGTGAGCTGCTCCTTCAGCGTCGACGGCGTCGACGTCACCGTGGACGACGACGGCGGGTCGCTGCTCGACGCCCTGCGCGACCACCTCGGCAAGCGGGCCCCGAAGGACGGCTGCAGCCCGCAGGGCCAGTGCGGGTGCTGCACCGTCCTGGTCGACGGCGCGCCGCGGGTGGCCTGCGTCACCCCGGCCCGCCGGGTCGCCGGGCGCAGGGTCACCACCCTCGACGGGATGGATCCCGCCGAGCGGGCCGGGTGGGCCGAGCGCTTCTGCGCCACGGGGGCCAGCCAGTGCGGGTTCTGCACGCCCGGCATCATCGTGCGGCTGGCGGCGCTCGAGGCCAAGGGGGTGGGCCCCGACGACGAGGCCGCGGTCGAGCGGTCCCTCGCCGCCCACCTCTGCCGGTGCACGGGCTGGCGCACCATCGTCGAGGCGTTCGCCCTCGGCGCCGACGAGGCCGCCACCCGCAACGCCGGTCGCGACCTGGACGCGGCGGCGCAGCGGGCCACGCTCGAAGGTGGTGCCGCGCAGCACGTCGGTCCCGAGGTGGCGCTGGGGCGGGCCGGCTTCGCCGACGACACCGCGCCCGACGACGCGCTCGTGGCGCTGCGCTCGGTCGACGGCGACTGGGTGGTGGCCGAGAGCCTCGCCGAGGCCCGGGCCCGGTCGGGCAAGCGCCAGGGCCGACGCACGACCGAGGCGCTGGCGCACCCGATCGCGCTCCCCGAGGGCGACTGGGCCGCCACGCTGCGAACCACCTGGGTCGAACCCGCCTACCTCGAGCCCGACGCGTCCTGGTGCGCGCCGGGCGGCGAGCCCGCCTCGCCCCTCGCCAACGGCGGCGCGTTCGGCGGGAAGGTGGCCTCCGGGGTGGGGGCCGTCGCCCGGCGCCTCGCCGACGAGCACGGCCGGCCCGTCCGGGTGCTGTCCACCCGGGAGGACACGGTGCGCCTGGGCCCCAAGCGACCCCCGGTGGCCGGGGGTGCCGACGCGTCCGGCCACGGCGTGCTGCGGGTGGCGCGCACGCCGGGCGTCGAGGAGGCGGTGGCCCGGGTGGCGCCCGGGCTGCGGGTCGAAGCGGTCGACGTGGTCGGGCCCCGGACGTCGCTCGCGCTGCGCGCCGCGGGCTGGGCCGAGGCGGCGGTGCTCGTGGCCGCGGCCACCGGTGCCAGCGAGATCGTGGCCCCCGGGGGAGGGGTGGCCGAGGCCGAGGTCGGCCCCGACGGCCTGCGGGTGCGGGTGCGCTGCGGCGATCCCCTCGACGAGGTCGTCCTGCGCTCGTACTGCATCGGGGCGGCCCACATGGCGCTCGGCTGGGTCACCAGCGAGGGGTTGGTCGTGGACGGGTCCGGTGAGGTGCACGACCTGACCATCCGCTCGTTCGGGGTGCTGCGGGCCGCGGACACGCCGCCGGTGGCCGTCGACATCGAGCCGTCGTCCTCGGCGCCGGTCAACGGGTCGGATGCGGTCTTCGCCGCCGTGGCCCTCGCCGTCTGGCGGGCCCAGGGACTGCCCGGGTCGTGGCCGACGGGCAGGGCCGTGTCGGCGTAGCCTCGCCGCCATGACCACCCCCGTGGGCCCCTACACGCCGATCGTCCGGACCGGGGACTGGCTCGTCACCTCGGGCCAGATCGGCCTGCGCGACGGCACGCTCGTGACGGGCGGGGTCGACGGCGAGCTGCGCCAGGCGATCGCCAACCTCGAGGCGCTGCTGGTCGCCGAGGGGGCCGGCCTCGGCGACGTGGTGAAGACCACGGTGTTCCTGCGTCACATGTCCGACTACGGGCCCATGAACGAGGCCTACGTCGACTGCTTCGGCGACCATCGCCCCGCCCGGTCGGCCGTGGGCGTGGCCGAGCTCCCCCTCGGCGCCCTGGTCGAGATCGAGGCCTGGGCGCGGGTGTCGTAGCCCGTCTGCGGGTTCTGCGGGGCGCGCGTCCCGAAAGCGGCGTAACTTGCGGGAACGGCCGAGCGAGGCTCGGGGCGGTCGACGCCGAGGAGGCAGCGATGGTGCGCAAGCCGGTCCTGATCTTGGCGGTGCTCGCCGCCGTGCTCGTCACCTCGGGGGTTGCCGGTGGGCCCGCCGCCGGTGCCGAGTCGAACGAGGAGCTCTCGTTCGCGGTGGGCTGGCGCCAGGTCAGCGCCGGCGGCACCCACACCTGCGCCATCACCACCGAGCGACGCCTCTACTGCTGGGGCTCCGACGCCGCGGGCCAGCTCGGCGACGGCGGCGACAACGCCGACCGGTCGGTCCCGACCGAGGTGGCGGGCGGCCGCACCGACTGGGCGAAGGTCTCGACCGGCGAGTTCTTCACCTGCGCGCGCACCACGGGGGGCCAGCTCTTCTGCTGGGGATCGGACTTCTACGGCCAGCTCGGCAACGGCGGCGACAACACCGACGTCGGCGAGCCGACCGAGGTCGCCGGGGGTCGGCGCTTCTGGGCGGACGTCAGCGCCGGCACGCACCACGCCTGCGCCCGGTCGCGTGCCGGCCGGCTGTTCTGCTTCGGGCGCGACGGCAGCGGTCAGCTGGGCAACGACGCCGATTTCGTCAACCAGAATCGGCCGGTCGAGGTGGCCGGCGGCGCCACGGACTGGCGCAAGGTGTCGGCCGGCATGTTCCACACGTGCGCCCTGACCACCACGAACCGGCTCTTCTGCTTCGGCACCGACGGCGCCGGCCAACTCGGCAACGGGGCTCCCTTCACGGACTCCGGCACCCCCGTCGAGGTGGCCAGCAGCACCACCAACTGGGTCCAGGTCGCCACCGGGGCGTCGCACACCTGCGCACTCAAGGCCCTGGGGCGGCTGTACTGCTGGGGCTGGGATCGGGACGGCCAGCGCGGCGACGGCGACCCCGCCACCGACGATCTCGAGCCGGCGCCGGTACGGGTCGCCGAGGGATCGACCCGCTGGGCCGGCGTGACCGCCTCGGGCTGGCACACGTGCGCTCGCACCAACGCCACGTCCGGCGGCACCCTGTCGTGCTGGGGCCTCGACAGCAACGGCGAGGTCGGTGACGGTGAGCCCTTCGCGAACCAGCCGGCCCCAGCGGCGCTCGCGGGGCGGCGGTGGCGACAGGTGGACGCGGGCGATGTCCACACCTGTGCGATCAAGGTCAACGGCCGTCTGTTCTGCTGGGGTGACGGCGGCAACGGCCGGATCGGGATCGGCGACGACGCCATCGGCGTCGACCAGCCCGCGCCCGTCCGGGTCCCGCTGCCGACCTGAGCGACCGGGCCCGGGCCGGTCGGCTCGGGCCCGCCGCGCGTCGATCGCTAGGATCTCGACATGGCCGTCGGTCCCGTCCTCATCGTGATCGCCCTCGTGCTGGTCATCCCCGTGTCGGTGCTGCTCAGCGGCGCCGTCGTCGCCGGGCTGCTCGGCTGGGCCCTCAAGTCCGAGGTCGACGCCGAGCACGAGGGCAGCGAGCTCCTCGAGCTCAACGTCTGATCGCGGTCGTCGCCGGGCGTCTCGACCCCGATTCCAGCGCACTCCGCCCCGCCAGGGACTACGGTGGTCGCGCACTACCAACCAGCAGGGACGTCCGACGCAGTCAGCCGGCCCCGCAACACTGAAAGGGGGCCGGTTTGCCGACCGGTACCGTGAAATGGTTCAACGCCGAGAAGGGCTACGGCTTCATCTCCCGCGAGAGCGGGCCCGATGTCTTCGTGCACTTCTCGGCCATCCAGGGTTCGGGCTACCGGTCCCTCGACGAAGGCCAGGCGGTCGAGTTCGAGGTGACCACCGGACCGAAGGGTGAGCAGGCGCAGGACGTCCGCGCGATCTGAGCACGCTCGCACCATCCGAATGACGAAGGCCCCCCGGTGCGCCGGGGGGCCTTCGTCGTTCCCGGGGGCCGATCCGGCGCCGTTGCCGGCCCGGCCCGGTCCGGGCGGGGATCAGGCGGCGAGGGTGTCCATGAGGTCGATGAGGAACTCGGCCTCCTCGTGCTCCATGGGCTGCCAGCCGTCGATGCCGAGCTCGGCGAGCACGCGGGCGCCGGCCGGATCGTCGCCCATGGCGGTCAGCACCGCGGCGAGCTCGTCGCGGTGGGGTGCCAGCCGCGGGCCCACCATCAGGGCGTGGTGGATCACGCTGATCTGGCTGGTGACGAGCGGCCGCAGCTGACCGCGGACCAGCGGCGACAGGTGGTCGAACGCCTCGTCGAGGAACGCGCCCACCTCCGCCCGCCCGTCGAGCAGCGCCTTGGCCACCAGCACGTAGGTGTCGAGCTCGACGATCGTCGTGTTGGTGGCGTCGAGGTCGGCGGGCTCGAGCATGATGCGGGCGATCATCGACACGTCGGGGTCGTCGGTCTGGGCCAGGCGGGTGCCGGGCCCGAGGTCCTCGACGGCGTGGGCGGCCGACGTCTCCGGCGCCGCCAGCACCACCTCGTCGGGGTGCTGAGCCGGGCGGACGACGGGGGTGAAGCCGTACGAGCGCACGAGCACGGCGGCGTCCGAGGGGTTGGCGTAGATCAGGTCGATCGCCCCGGCGGCCAGGGCGGCGCGCTGGTCGGTGAACGAGTCGAACAGCTCG
This sequence comes from Microthrixaceae bacterium, assembly GCA_020637195.1. GTDB lineage: Bacteria > Actinomycetota > Acidimicrobiia > Acidimicrobiales > DATDAH01 > JAEUJM01. The sequence goes on along the minus strand of JACJWK010000003.1, from coordinate 144,471 downwards.
AGGTGGATCGGTCGGCCCACCCGGCGCTGGAGCCACGTGTTGAAGACGAACCAGGAGGCGATGAGCTCGGGCCCGAAGTCGGGGCTGACCGAGAACTGGGCGATGTTGCGGTCGGGGGCCATGGTCACACCATCGTCAGGTAGAGGGCCTGGGAGGCCTCGACCTTCGACCGCGACGGCTTGCGCCGGACCGAGGTGAGGCTGACGATCTCGCCGTGGCGGATGTTGGGGATCACCGTGGCGTACACCCAGTAGAAGCCGCCGTCCCGCCGCAGGTTCTTCACGTAGCCGTGCCACTTCTCGCCGGCCAGCACCGTGTCCCACAGGTCGGCGAAGGCCGGGGCGGGCATGTCGGGGTGGCGCAGGATGTGGTGCGGCGCGCCCAGCAGCTCGTCCGGCGAGTAGCCCGACATGTCCACGAAGGCCTGGTTCATGTCGGTGATGACCCCGGCCAGGTCCGTGCGGCTGACGATCAGCTTGCCGTCGGGGAACGGCGTCTCGATCTCGGTCACGTACACCCGGCGGGTCGTGCCGTCGTGGAAGGTGAGGTGGTGTTCGGTGCCCGGCCCCTCGATCTGCTCGGGCACCATGTCGGCGAGCACGGTCACCCCGGGAAGGCCGCCACCGTGCTGGGCACGGGTGACAGCAGGGTCGAGATCTGGTCGGCGGCCCGCTTGGCGTCGAGGAAGATCAACCCGAGCTTGGCCTGCGGCGTCGCCAGCACGCTCAGCACCGCGTCGGCGCCGGCGTGGGTCATCAGCACGTAGCCGCGGTCCCCCTTGATCATCACCTGCTCCAGGTCGCCCCGGGACAGCTCGGCGGCGGTCCGGTCGCCGAGCGAGAGCATGGCGGCACCCATGGCCCCGACCCGGTCGGGGTCCAGGCCCTGGGGGAGCAGCGAGGCGATCATCAGGCCGTCGGTGGACAGCACCGCGCAGGCCTCGATGTCGGCCGACGTGCCGTTCAGCTCGGCGAGGATCGAGGTCAGCAGGTCCTCTCTCATGGGTGGGCTCCTTGCAGCAGGTCGGACGGTCGGGTGTCGGTGGCGGCGGGGGTGCTCGGGGTGGCGGGCGCGCCGTAGCGGAGCATGAGCACCCAGATGAGGTCGGTGAACGCCTGCTGGTGGAGGCGGGGGATGCCGACGACGGAGAGCACGAAGCGCTCCTCGCCGATGTGCAGGGGCCAGAAGCCGACCTGGCTGTTGCCGGCGCCGTCCACCAGGGCCCACGCGCTCGTGGGCAGCCCCACCGAGGTGCCGAAGTGGCGGCGGTGGCGCTCGTGGAGGATGCCCAGGTCGGCGCTGAGCGCGGCGAGGGCCTCGGCGGCCTCGGGGGCGAAGCCCGCCGCACCGGCGACGAAGCCCTGGGCGTCGACGAGCAGCGCCCGGCCGTCGGAGGACAGGGCGGGGAGCAGGTGGGGCATCACCTGCTCGAGCGACCCGCCGCTCACCGTCCGGGGCTGCGGCTGGCCCTCGACCAGCCCCTCCTCCTGGGCGTGCTGCACGATGCGCAGGGCGTCGTCGGGCGTGCACCCGAACCAGCCCGCGAGCGTGTCGGCGTCGAGGGCGGGGGTGGTGGGGTGCAACAGGAGCACCCGCAGGAGGTGGGTGACGGCGTCGGCTTCGGCGGCCTCGGCGGCCCGGAACGCTCCCACCGGGGTGGGCTGGGCGTAGAGCCCCGGGGCGAGCGCGAGCTGCTGGGTCATGGCGTGCTCCAGACCGTGACGGGGGCGTGGCGGTCGACGACCTCGACCAGCGGTCGGCCCGTGATGCCGAGGTGCAGGACCGAGCACGGCGCCGGGGGGATGGGGTCGGTGGCGGTCAGGCCGCCGGCCAGGTGGTCGGTGAGGGCCGCGGCGCGCTCCGCGCCGACGACTGCGGCGGCGCCGGACACGACGGTCCGGCGCAGGTGCTCCGCCGAGGTCCCCGTGGCGATCAGGAAGTCGACGACCGCGCCGTACAGCTCGTCGGGTCGACCGGCGTCCACGAGAGCCTGCACCCGGGCGAGGTGGAGGCGGGCGTCGTCCGGGGTGCGCAGCACCCGGCGGGCGAGCTGCTCGACGGTGTCGCCCCCGGCCAGGTCGGAGCCCACCTCGATGGATCGCAGCCCCGGGATCCCCGGCACGCGGTCGGCGGCGCGCTCCCAGCGGGCCTCGCCGGGCCCCCGCCCGGTGCGTTCGACCACCAACCCCCGGTGCGTCATGGACAAGCCATCGGCCGCGCGGGGCGGTCGGGTTGAGGGCGACGGCGCGAATCGGGACCTTGGTCCCTTTCCGGTCTGGGCCCTTCGGATCAGGCGCCGGCGGCCGACGAGGAGCGCACCGCCGCGAGCGGAGGCCGCGCGGCGCCCCGGCGGGCGCCGACCGTCGCTCTCGTCCTCAGGCCGGGGTGCGGTCCCGACGCCACCACCAGACGCCCCCGGCGGCGGCCAGCGCGGTCAGGATCACCACACCGACCACGAGGACGGCCGAGCTGCCGCCGTCGTCCGAGGCGGCGTCGGCGCCCTGGTCGTCGGCCTCGACCACCGAGGCGGTCGACGTGGCGACGTCGGGACTCGTCGTGGTGGGCGCGGTGGTGGTCGTGGCCGGCGCCTCGACGGTGAACGAGAACGAGGCCTGTGCCTCGGGCTCGGCGGCGGAGGCGGTGACGGTGTAGTCGCCGGGCTCGGAGGTGGCCACCTCGCCCGTGTAGGCGCCCTCGCGGTCGCCCGCCGACATGGTGACGGGGACGGGCCCGCCGGTCGGGCCCTGCACGGTGACCGTGACGGTGGCGCCGGCGGCGCCGTGGCCGTCGTTGTCGTAGGTGAGCAGGACGTCGATCGTGGTGGTGCCGCCGGGTCCCGGCTCGGCGCGGGTGGCCGAGAAGGTGCCGGTGTCGGTGTGGGCGCCCGCGGCCGGGGCCAGCGCCGACCCCACGGCCAACAGCGCGGTGACGAGGGCGGCCAGCGCCGCGGCGCGGACGGGGATCACCCGCTCCACCGGGACTGGCCGAAGCGGTAGCCGACCGAGCGCACCGTCGAGATGAGGCCGGCGTGCTCCTCGCCCAGCTTGGCCCGGAGGCGCCGGATGTGGACGTCGACGGTGCGGGCGCCGCCGTAGTACTCGTAGCCCCACACCCGGCTGAGGAGGGTCTCGCGGGTGAACACCTTGCCGGGGTGCGACGCGAGGAAGGTGAGCAGCTCGTACTCCATGTAGGTGAGGTCGAGCGGCACGCCCTCGATGGCCGCCTGGTAGGTCTCGAGGTTGAGGACCAGGTCGCCGTACTCGACCAGCTCGGGGCGGGTGCCGTGCCCGGTGGCGAAGAACAGGTGCTTCAGGCGGGCCTCGAGCTCGCGGGGGTGGAAGGGGTTGAGGCAGAAGTCGTCGAAGAGGTCGTCGCGCAGCTCGAGGTCGCCGAGCTGGGTGCCGCTGATGAGCAGCAGGAGCGGCTCGAGGGGCTGGTCCCGCTTGCGCAGCACCCGGGCCACCGCGAACGCCCGCTCGGGATCGTCGTAGGCGCAGATGATGGCGCCGTCCCACCCGCCGTCGGGCTCGGCGCGCTCGGCCGCCAGCTCGTCGCCCACGGCCTTCCACGGGTAGCCGGCGAGGTCCAGGCACTGCGCCAGCTCCGGCGGTGCCGGGTCGGGGAACAGCAGCAACGGTTCCATGTGCACGCCCTCGATCATCGTCCGGGTCGTCCGAGCGCTACCAGCTGGGAAGGTAGCGGGCCAGCTCGAACGGTGTCACCTGGGCCTTGTAGTCGGCCCACTCGGAGCGCTTGTTGCGCAGGAACCACTCGAAGATGTGCTCGCCGAGGGCCTCGGCCACCAGCTCGGACCGCTCCATCTCGTCGAGCGCCTCGGCGAGCGACTGCGGCAGGCCGGTGATGCCCTCGGCGGCGCGCTCCTCATCGGTGAGCTCGAACACGTTGGCGGCGGCCTCGGGGCCGAGCTCGTAGCCGTCCTCGAGGCCCTTGAGCCCGGCGGCGAGCATGACCGAGAAGGCCAGGTACGGGTTGCAGGCGGGGTCGGGCGAGCGGTACTCGATGCGGGTCGACGACTCCTTGCCGGACTTGGCCAGCGGCACCCGCACGAGTGCCGAGCGGTTGTTGCGGGCCCACGACACGTGGACGGGGGCCTCCGAGCCGGGGATCAGGCGCTTGTAGGAGTTGACCAGCTGGTTGGTGACGGCGGTGATCTCGCGGGCGTGCACGAGCAGGCCGGCGATGAAGCTGCGGCCGACCTTCGACAGCCGGTACTCGTCGTCGGGGTCGTGGAAGGCGTTGGTGTCCCCCTCGAACAGCGACAGGTGGGTGTGCATCCCCGATCCCTGCACGCCCTGGAGGGGCTTGGGCATGAACGTGGCGTAGGCGCCCCGCTCGAGCGCGATCTCGCGCACGACCAGCCGGAAGGTCATCACGTTGTCGGCCATCGTGAGCGCGTCGGTGTAGCGCAGGTCGATCTCGTGCTGGCTGGGGCTGTCCTCGTGGAACGAGTACTCGATGGGGATGCCCATCCCCTCGAGCATGTGGATGGTGCGCTTGCGCAGGTCGCTGGCGACGTCGGCGGTGGTGAGGTCGAAGTAGGAGCCGCTGTCGAGCGGGACGAGGGGGCGCTCGGGGTCGCCGTGGCCGAAGTAGAAGAACTCCATCTCGGGGGCGCAGAAGAAGCTGAACCCGCGCTCGCGGGCGCGGTCGAGGTTGCGCTTCAGCACCTGGCGGGGGTCGCCCTCGAAGGGGGTGCCGTCGAGGTTCTCGATGTCGCAGAACATGCGGGCCGAGTTCTCGTCGTCCTCGGCCCAGGGGAGCAGCTCGAACGTGTTCGGGTCGGGCCGCGCCAGCACGTCGCTCTCCTGCACGCGGCTGAACCCGTCGATGGCCGAGCCGTCGAACCACATGCCCTCCTCGAAGCCGTTCTCGAGCTCGGCGGGGGTGATGGCGACGGACTTGAGCTGGCCCAGGACGTCGGTGAACCACAGGCGGATGAGGCGCACGCCCCGCTCCTCGACGGTCCGCAGCACGTAGTCCTGTTGGCGCTCCATGGGCGCAAGTCAACCACGGCCGTCGCGACGGCTTGGCGGGCCCCGGGGCAGTTCACATAGCGTTCACAATCGGGCAACCGGTGGGAAACGGCGTGCCGCGAGGCTTCCGCAGTCCCTGGGACGAACCCCCGAGACGGGGGCGCATCCGCGTGCCCCCCTCACCTCACACACCATTCCGCAGGAGGAACCGTGCAGGAACGCACACCATCCGAAGTGTTGGCGCTGGCCAAGGACGAGGGCGTCGAGATCGTCGACATCCGGTTCTGCGACCTGCCCGGCCTCATGCAGCACTTCTCGATCCCGGTGGCCCAACTCGAGGAGGACACCTTCGAGGAGGGCCTCGGCTTCGACGGCTCGTCGATCCGAGGGTTCCAGGAGATCCAGGAGTCGGACATGATCCTGATCCCGGACCCGAACACCGCGGTGATCGACCCGTTCACGCAGCACAAGACGATGAACATCAACTGCTTCGTGCACGACCCGATCACGCTCGAGCACTACAGCCGTGACCCCCGGTACGTCGCCAAGAAGGCCGAGGAGTACCTCCAGAGCACCGGCATCGCCGACACCTGCTACGTCGGGCCCGAGGCCGAGTTCTTCATCTTCGACGACGTCCGCTACCACCAGGACTCGCACTCGGCGAGCTACTCGGTGGACTCGGTCGAGGCCTCCTGGAACACCGGCAAGGACGAGGGCCCGAACCTCGGCTACAAGCCCCGCTACAAGGAGGGCTACTTCCCGGTCCCGCCGATGGACCACTACCAGGACCTCCGGTCGGAGATGACCCTCGCGCTGCAGGCGGTCGGCATCGACGTCGAGGTGCAGCACCACGAGGTGGGCACCGCCGGCCAGGCCGAGATCGACATCCGCTTCTCGCCCCTCGCCGACATGGCCGACCAGCTGATGCTGTTCAAGTACGTCATCAAGAACGTGGCGTGGCGCAACGGCAAGACCGCCACCTTCATGCCCAAGCCCGTCTTCGAGGACAACGGCTCGGGCATGCACGTGCACCAGTCGCTGTGGAAGAACGGCGAGCCGCTGTTCTACGACGAGGCCGGCTACGCGGGCCTGTCCGACACCGGCCGCTGGTACATCGGCGGCCTGCTCAAGCACGCCCGCTCGGTGATCGCGTTCACCAACCCGACCACCAACAGCTACAAGCGCCTGGTGCCCGGCTACGAGGCCCCGGTGAACCTGGTCTACAGCCAGCGCAACCGCTCGGCGTCGGTCCGCATCCCGCTCTACTCGAAGAGCCCGAAGGCCAAGCGCCTCGAGTTCCGGTGCCCCGACCCGTCGTCGAACCCGTACCTGGCCTTCTCGGCCATGCTCATGGCGGGCCTCGACGGCATCCAGAACAAGATCGAGCCGCCCGACCCGGTCGACCGCGACCTCTACGACCTCCCCGCCGAGGAGCTGGCCAAGGTGCCGCAGGTGCCCGGCTCGCTGCCCGAGGCGCTCGAGGCGCTCGAGGCCGACAACGACTTCTTGAAGGCCGGCGGCGTGTTCACCGACGACCTCATCGAGACCCACATCGCCTACAAGCGCGAGCACGAGGTGGACCCGCTCCGCCTGCGCCCGCACCCGTGGGAGTTCCACCTGTACTACGACATCTGAGCCGTTCCCCCCACGGCTCAGCGGTCGTACCAGCCGAGCCGCGTGCGCCCCGCCTCCGGGCGGCGGCGCACGCGGCTCGTGCGCGTCCGGCGGCGGCCAGGTCGACGAGCTCGCCACGGATTCCTACTCAGGGTACGATAATCGTCATGTCCGTGTCGAAGGTGTCGTTGAGCATCGACGAGGAGGTGCTGGCCGAGGCCCGTGACCGGGCCGGGCGCCGCGAGCTCTCGTCGTACGTCACCGACGCGTTGCGCCGCCAGCTCCAGCATGACCGTCTCGGGGAACTGCTCGCCGAGCTGGACGCCACCGCGGGGCCGATCCCTGACGATCTGATGGAGGAGGCCCGCCAGCTGTGGCGAGGCGCCGTCGAAGAGCCCAAGACCCCGCGCCGCAGCGCCTGATCCTCGACGCGGGCGCCGTCATCGCTCTGGCCCGCTCCGACCAGCGGGTTCGGGCCGTGCTCGCCGCCGCGCGTGAAGCCCGTGTCCACGTGTCGATCCCGTCAGTCGTGGTCGCCGAGACGGTCCGTGGCGTAGTGGCCGATGCGCCGGTGAACCGGGTGCTCACGGCGGTCGGCGAGGTCGATGCCGCGGATGAAGCCATCGGCCGCACCGCCGGGCGGCTCCTGGGCGATGCGGGTTCGAGCTCGACGGTGGACGCGGTGGTCGTTGCGACCGCCGTCGAGGCTGGCGGCGCGGTCGTGCTGACGGGAGACCCAGACGACCTGTCGGCGCTCGCCGGTGAGCATCGTGAGGTCGTCATCGAAGCCTTCTGAGGTGTTCAGCGTCGACGGACCGCGACGCGGGACTGGTCGAGCCGGGCATCGATCTCGGATGGATCGAAGCGCAGTGCGCTCGATTGAACCGGGCACCGTCGGGGGGTCAGCGCCGGCGGTGGCGGTCGAGCTGGCGGCGCTCCTTCTTGGTGGGACGCCCCGTGCCGCGGTCGCGGCGCGGGGCGCCGCCGGTGGCCTCGACCGGCCGGGTGTCGGGCGGCGTGTGGTCGACCAGGCACTCGGCGGCGACGGGGGCGCCGACTCGCTTGTCGATGACCCTGGCGACCTCGAGGACCCGCCTTCGCGGCCCGACGGTGGCCTCGACCCGGTCGCCCACGCGCACCGGGGTGGCCGGCTTGGCCGGGCGGCCGTTGACCCGCACGTGACCGCCGCGGCAGGCGTCGGTGGCGGCCGACCGCGTCTTGTGGACCCGCACGGCCCACAGCCAGCGATCGACCCGGGTCTCGTCCACGGCGTCAGCGGACCACCACGAGCTCGTGGGCGGCGCGGCTGGCGGCCAGGTACACCTCGGCGGGGGACAGGCCGTCGGCGTCGACCACCACGGCGTCGTACTCGACGCCCTTGTGCTCCCACACGCCGCCGGCCTCGATGAGCGCGACGTCGTGCCAGCGCTCACCCAGCTCGGTGGCGAGGGCCCCGGGGTCGGCGCCGGCGCCGCGTTCGAGGTCCCGCACCGGGGTGTCGGTGGGGCGGATGCCGACGAGGCGCACCGCGTCGATGCCCTCCCGCTCGGCGTGGGCGTTCAGCCAGTCGGCGATCTCGGCGGACATCCGGTAGGCGGTGTCCATGGTGGCGAGCGGCGTGTCGAGCTCGGCCGCGGCCGCCGCCAGCCCGATCCCGGCGGGGTTCGAGCGCTGCGCGTCGTCGCCCACCAGGGTGAGGCCGTCGCCCCGGCGCAGCACGGCCCGGAGCTGGAAGAAGGTGAGGTCCTGGGCCTCGTCCACGATCACGTGGCCGTAGCGCAGGGCGACCCCCTCGAAGCGCGACCGCACCTCGTCGTACAGGGCGCCGTCCTCGCGGCCCTGGGCGAACCACGCCTCCACCAGGTCGGCCGGCGCGCCGAGCTCGGCGAGGGTGGCGCGGCTGCGCAGCTTGGCCCAGGCCTGGCGGGTCGTCGTCGCCGGCCAGACCTCGGCGGCCGCGGCGTTGACCTCGGCGCGGGTGATCGTCCTGCGCCGCTGCTGGAGGCGGGTCGTGAGGTTGTCCACGAACACCTTGCGCTTGTCCCGCCAGGGGAGCGGGCGGTGCCGCAGCCGTTCGACCAGCGCCCCGACGTCGGCTTCGGGGACCCCGAGGTGGCCGACCCGCACCTCCTGTGGTCGAAGGAGGTGGTCCTCGAGGGCGTCGAGCACGTCGACCCAGCGGGGGTCGCTGCCGGCGGGGGTCGACGGCCCGAGCAGCCGGTCGAAGGTGGTCTGGGTGACCCGGGCCTCGCCGAGCGTGGGCAGCACCGTGGCCACGAAGCGCAGGAACCGGTCGCTCGGCCCGATCACCAGGATGCGCTCGGCGGCGACGCGGTGGTCGTTGTAGACCAGCCACGCCGCCCGGTGCAGGCCCACCACGGTCTTGCCCGTGCCGGGCCCGCCCCGCAGCACCAGCCGCTCGCGGGGGTCGAGGCGCACGAGGGCGTCCTGCTCGGACTGGAGGGTGGCCACCGCCGCCCGCATCGTGGTGCCCCGCTCCCGGGAGAGCTCGGTGAGCAACGGCGACGAGCCCGCCACCAGCCCGGTGGTGAACTCCTCGACGAACAGGTCGTCGATGCAGCCCACGTAGCTGACCCGCCGGTCGAGGCCCTCGGGCTCGTCGAAGGTGGCCTGGTAGAAGCGGGTGGCGAACGGGGCCCGCCAGTCGACGACGAGCTGCTCGCCGCCCTCGTCGATGCCGTACAGGCCGACGCGCCACGGGTGGTCGTCGTCGATGCGTCCGAACACGACGAGGTCCTGCTGGAGCTTCTCGACCGCCCCCCGCACCACGGCGGCGATGTACTCGTCGCTCAGCGCGTCGGCGCCGCTGTCGTCGGCCCGGATGGCCTCGAACGTGGCGAGCTTGGCCTCGGCCGCCCGCCGGGCGCGCGCGAGCGCGTCGCGTTCCTCGTCCAGGCTGACGGCGGGGCCGTCGGGCGGCATGCGACAGGGCTCCTGGCCGCCGAGGCGACCGGTCGGCGAAAGGGCACGCGAACCTAGCCGCCCGCTCCCCCCGATTTCTCGGTGATTTCCCCGACGGTGGGCGTACTCCGGGAGATCCGCCCGTCGGGGTGGGCGGACCCCGCCGGCTCAGCGGAAGTCGGGGGCCACCTGCTCGATGATGCGGTCGAGGGCGTCGGCCCGTTGAGCGCCGGTGCCGAGGGTGAAGTCGGGGACGACGAGCTCGTCGACGCCGGCCTCGCGCCAGGCCGCCACGCTCTCGGCGATGCGCTCGGGGGTGCCGGCCACGCAGGGTCGGCCCTTCAGCATGTCGATCCAGGTCTGCGCCTCGTCGTTGTCGTCCAGGACGACGAAGAGGGCCTGGGTGGAGGTGGCGATGGTGCCGGGGTCGCGGCCGTTCGCCTCGCAGGCCCGGTCGAGCTCGGCCCGCTTCGCGGCCAGATCCGGGGGCAGCGACCACATGTTCCACTCGTCGGCGTGGCGGGCGACCACACCGAGCATGCGGGGCCCGGTGGCGCCGACGAGGATCGGGAGGCGGGGCTGGACCGGCTTCGGGTACGCGATCGCGTCGCGGACGGTGTAGTGGTCGCCGTCGACCGTCGTGGTCTCGTCGTCGAGCAGCCCGCGCAGGACGCGTAGCGCCTCCTCGAAGCGGTCGACCCGCTCGCCCGGGGGCCCGAGGGGGATGCCGTACTGGTCGTGCTCGTTCTGCTGCCAGCCGGCGCCGACGCCGAGCAGCAGTCGGCCTCCGCTGATGTGGTCCGTGGTGGCCGCCCACTTGGCGAGCACCGCCGGGTGGCGGTACGTGATGCCGAACACCAGGGCCGACAGGCGTACCCGCTCGGTGAGCGACGCGAGCGCGGCGAGCACCGCCGTGGCCTCGAAGTTGGGCTGGTCGGCCGGGAAGGGCCCGCCGGCGTCGGCCATGAAGTGGTCGGCCACGTAGACGCCGTCCCAGCCGGTGCCCTCGGCGTGGCGGACCACGTCGGCGACGTCGTCCCACGGCTGGCTCAGATTGGTCCAGAGCGAGAAGCGCATGCCCTCGATGCTCGCGCCGCCGGAGGCGCCCTGGGAGGAATTCCCCGTACCGGTGGGGTGGGCGCCGAGGTCTCGGAGGCGGCTGCTCAGGGTTGCTCAGGGCGGGGTGGGTCGGGCGACGAGGAGCGCGGTGCGCTGGAGTTGGTGGCCGAAGTAGGCCTCGTGGTCGGCGACGATCTCGTGGAGGTGGCCGAACAACTCGTAGCTGATGCCCCCGAGCACCGCCGACCAGGCCAGCAGCGTGCGGGCCAGGACCTCGTCGGGGATCGGGAGGCCCACGCCGTCGCGCAGCCGGGTGAGCTCGCAGTGGGTCGCCCGGGGCATCGGTCGCTCGCCACCCGGGTCGACGTCGCCGGCGGCGAGGCCGTCGGCCACCACGCGCAGGGCCACCAGGCTGACCCGGGCGGCGGGATCGACGGTGTCGGCGGGGGCCGCGTACCCGGGCACCGGTGACCCGTAGATCAGGGCGTAGTCGTGGGGTCGGGCGACGGCCCACCCCCGCACCGCGGAGCCGAGCGCCACCCAGCGGGCGACGAACCCCCGTCGGGCCGGGGTGTCGCGCTCGGCCTGCTCCGCCACCTCGCCCACGGCGTCGAAGGCGTCGACGATGAGCGCGGTGAGCAGGGCGTCGCGGCTCGGGAAGTAGCGGTACAGCGCCGACGACACCATGCCGAGCTCGCGTGCGACCGCCCTCAGCGAGAGCGCGGACGCACCCTCCTCGGCGATCTGGCGCCGGGCCGACTCCTTGATCTCGAGGGTGAGCTCCGCTCGCGCCCGGGCTCTCGCGGTGGTCATGTGAGCAGTGTACTGAAAAGAGAGCAGTGCTCTTGACACGTCCGATGACTTGCCGCGATGATGCAGAGAGCAAAGAGAGAGCAGTGCTCTCGTTCTCAGGAGGATCCGATGAACACCACCGATCGCTACGTCCGCCCCGACCGTTTCACCGAGAAGGTCATGAACCCCACCGTCCGGTGGCTGGCCCGCCACGGGATCAGCCTGATGGGCGCCCGGGAGCTCCTCGTCGTCGGCCGCTCGAGCGGGGTCGTCCGCTCGAACGTCGTCAACGTGCTCGAGCTCGACGGCCGGCGCTACCTGGTCGCTCCCCGCGGCGTCACCCAGTGGGTGCGCAACCTGCGGGCCGCCGGCTGCGGTCGGTTGCGGCTCGGGCGCCGGACCGAGGGGTTCGACGCCGTCGAGCTCGGCGACGACGAGAAGCTCCCCGTGCTGCGCGAGTACCTGCGCCGCTGGGGCTGGGAGGTCGGGCAGTTCTTCGAGGGCGTCGACAAGGACGCCACCGACGCCGAGCTCGCCGTCATCGCCCCCGGGTTCCCCGTCTTCGCCCTCTCGGCGGCCTGAGCGGGCGCCGGCGGCGTGGGACCTCCGGCTCTGGACCGACGTCCGGCCCGGGCCCACGATGTCCTCGTGACCGCTCCCGCCGCATCCCGGGCGCCGGCCGGCCCCGGGTCCCGCTCCCCCCGCCACCGGGTGCTCGCGGGGTGCGCCGGCCTCAACGCCGTCTCGGCCTGGTACGGCGTCGCGGGGCTCGTAGGGGGATGGCTGTCGTTCGGCGCCGCCTTCGTGGTGGCCGGCCGCCGCCTGGCCCGTCGCGCGACCTGACCGGCCGGAGCACCCGGCGCAAGGTCGGGTCGGCGCCCCGCGGGGTGGGCCCCTACTGCCGGTAGCGCCCGACGACTCCCTCGGAGCGGACCTCGGCCTCGTCGGGATCGAGCCCGGCGTTGCGCTTGGCCCGTCGCTGGCGCAGCAGGTCCCAGCTCTGGTCCTGGGACACCTGGAGCTCGTGGAGGCGGTCGTCGCGGCCCGGAGCGTCGGGGTCCTCCTCGAGTCGGCGCTCCTCCTCGGCCAAGTCGCTGATCTGGCGCAGGATGTCGTCGTCGCTCATCCGGTGCCCCTACCCCGAGGCGCCGTCGCGGATGCCGGCGGGGCGGCTCGGGGCCGGGGGAGCGGACCGGACGCGACGAGACCGCCGGGCGCTCGGGCCCGGCGGTCTCGTGGGGCGCTCGTCGCCGGGGCGGGTCAGCGACGAGCGGCGATCTGCACGCCGGCGACTACTTGCCCGCGACCTTCCGGCCGGAGCGGGCGCCGGCCTTCTGCAGCGACGCGCCGGCGTCCTCGCGGATCCGGTCGATGAGGTCCTGAGCGGTGGACACCGCGCCCTCCGCGGCGCCCTTCACGCCGTCGCCGACCCGGTCCCGCAGGCCGGCGACGGCGCCGACGGCGAGGTTGGCCGGGGGCGTGTCCGGGGCCCGCGGGTGGGGGTGGGTCGGGGCGACGCCTCGGGCACGCTCCATCGCGTCGCCCAGGGCGCCGAGGTCCTTGCGGCCGAGCTGGGCCCGCACCTTCGGGAACAGCTCGCCCTCCTCCTCCTCGACGTGGTGGCGGACGTTCTCGATGAGCACGGTCATCTTGGGGGTGAAGCGCTCGTCCTTCGGGTCCATGTCGTCGAGCTCGGAGAGCACCCACTTCACGATGTGGTGCTCCTCGAGGCTCTCGAGGGTCTCGTCCTCGGCCCCGTCCACGGTGGCTCGGACCACCGGGTAGAACAGCTGCTCCTCGATGGCGGCGTGCACCGAGAGCTCCTCGCGGATCCGGTCGGCGACCTTGGCCTTCTCCTTGTAGGCCCGGTCGCCGGCCTTCTCGAAGCGCTTGAAGAGCTTCTCGACGGACTTGTGGTCGTCCTTCAACAGGGTGATGGCGTCCATGGGTTCCGGCCCTACCCGGCCGGGCGGCGCCGAGAACCGACGATGTCCCGGTCGTGCCCGCCGGGCGGCCCGTCCGCTCAGCGCACGAGCGTGCCGGTCGGGGCCACGCTGGGCAGCGGGGGCTCCCACAGCACCGCCGTGTCGCGCCCGCGCCGCTTGGCGCGATAGAGCGCGTCGTCGGCCCGGCGGAACAGCTCGTCGCGGTCCAGGCCCTCGCCGGTGCCCGTCGCCACGCCGATCGACACGGACACGCCGGTGGAGCGGGCCGCCCGGCGCATCCGCTCGGCGACCTCGAGCGCCCGCGGGGGATGGGCGACGCCGACCACCACGGCGGCGAACTCGTCGCCGCCCACCCGGAACAGGTCGTCCCCGCTGCGCAGCTCGCGGGCCAGGGTCCGGGCCAGGCGCCGGAGCAGGCGATCGCCGGCCTGGTGGCCGCCGGCGTCGTTGACCGCCTTGAAGTGGTCGACGTCGATGGACAGCAGGGCGGTGCCGGTGAACCCCCCGGCTTCGAGATCGGCGAGGCGCGCCTGGAAGGCACGCTGGTGCCCGAGCCCGGTGAGGGGATCGCGGTGGCTGAGGGCGACGAGCTCGTCCATGGCGCGAGTGCGCACGAGCGCGCCGGCCACGAGCGTCGCCAGCAGCTCGAGCTGCTCGACGAGCGCGGGGTCCGGAAGCGTGGCGCGGTCGTCGGCCACGAGGAGGACGCCGAGGCGCTCGTCGCCCGCGGCCAGCGACACGACGATCAGCGAGTGGATGCCGGCGGTGCGCAGCGAGTCGTCGTCGGTGAACCCCTGACCGGCGGGCTCGCCCACCGTGTAGCAGGAGAGCGGCCCGTCGACCCACGTGGCGATCTCGGCCAGGCTGGCCCGGCCCAGCTCGCGGAGCGGTCCGGAGAGCGGGCCGACCGCCCGGGTCACCTCGATCTCGTCGGAGCGGCACAGGGCCACGAGCCCCGACGGGGACCCCGAGAGCTCGGTGGCGACGGCCAGGGCGGTGTCGACCACGTCGTCCTCGTCGTCGGCGCGTGAGATGCGCACGGCGTTGTCGGCCAGCAGCACCCACCCGCTCGGGGCCGCGACCCCGCCGAGGGCCTCGGCCCGCTCGGCGAAGCACTCGACCACCGCGGCGATCTCGGCGAGCACGCCGTCGCCGAACGGCGCGGTCGACTCGACGTTGAGCGCTCCCACCACCTCACCGTGCAGCCGGATCGGGACGCACGCCTCGGCCACCACCGCCGGCGCGGCCCGCAGGTACTCCGCGCACGTGTCGACCTCGACGAGCCGGGCTCGTCCCGAGCGCACGGTCGCGGCGATGACGCCGCTGGCCTCGGGGAAGCCGTCGAGCACCTGCCAGTAGCCGTTGGACGCGAAGCGGCGCAGGCGACCCGAGCGGCGCATGTACAGGCTGGGCAGCTCGAACCCGCGCGCCACGAGGTGGTCGCAGCACCGCTGCGCGCACTCCACCAGGTCCACGGCGCCGGCGAGTGACCGCCGGAGCGCCGCCACGCTCGCCATCCTCCCAGTATCGACCCCGGCCTGCGGGTCGTGAAGGTCCGCGCCCGATCGACGGGGCGTCGCCGGTCGCGGCGGGGCGCCACCGTGGCACGCTTCTGGTGATGGCCACGCGCCCCGAGGTCGAGTTGGTGATCCGTGGCGGCCATCCCGACTTCCTCGACCTGCCCTGGGGCACGCCCCTCGAGGGGTGGCGCCACGACCGCCTCGTGCCCATGGCCCACGGCATCAGTCGCCACGTGGTTCGCTTCGTCCGCTACGACCGGCGGGTCTACGCGGTGAAGGAGACCGCGTTCGCGGCGGCCGAGCACGAGCACGCGGTGCTCCGGGCGCTGCGCGACGACCGCCTCCCGGTCGTGGAGCCGGTCGGGCTGGTGCGCACCCGGGGCGACGGGGAGGTGGCGGCGCTGATCACCCGGTACCTCGACTTCTCGCTGCCCTACCGCCACGTGATCGGTCGCGAGGTGCCCACGCCGACCGACGTCCTGCTCGACGCCGCGGTGGTGCTGCTGGTGCGCCTCCACCTGGCCGGCGTCTTCTGGGGCGACTGCTCGCCGTCGAACATCCTGTTCCGCCGGGACGCGGGGGCGATGATGGCCTACCTGGTCGACGCGGAGACCGCCGAGCGCCGGCCGTCGATCAGCGACCCCCTCCGCGCGCACGACCTCGAGATCGCCCACGAGAACCTCGTCGGCGGGGTCCTCGACCTCCAGGCGGCGGGTCGGGTGGAGCCCGACGTCGACGCCCTGGCCATCGCCGACGACCTGCGCCACCGCTACGAGGCGCTCTGGGCCGAGCTGACCCGCCCGGAGCAGTTCGACGACACCGAGCGGTGGCGCATCGACGAGCGCGTGCGCCGCATCAACGAGCTCGGCTTCGACGTCGAGGAGCTGACCATCGGGGCCGGGGGCGACGGCCGCCAGCTCGTGATCACGCCGACCGTGGTCGACGAGGGCCACCACTTCCGGGCGCTGCGCCAGCGGACCGGGCTCGAGGTCCAGGAGAACCAGGCCCGTCGCCTGCTGGCCGACATCGAGAACTTCCGCGCCCGGCTCGAGCAGGACGAGGGGCGACCGGTGCCCGACGCGGTGGGCGCGGCGCGCTGGTTGGCCGAGGTGTACGAGCCGCTGGTGGCCGAGGTCCCGCCCGGGCTCGCGGACCGCCTCGAGCCTCCCGAGCTCTTCCACGAGCTGCTCGAGCACCGCCACCGCCTCGCCGCGGCGGCCGGCCGGGAGGTGAGCAACCCCGAGGCGCTGGCCGACTACGTCACCACCGTGCTGCCCGGCCGCGGCCCCGAGCAGCAGCTCCTCGACGGCGAGGGCGAGCCCGACGGCGAGCCGTGACGCGCCCGCAGCCTCACCCGACGCCGAGGGTCAGGTTCTCACCCGTCTCCACGTCGAACACGTGCATCGAGCGCGGGTCGAAGCGCAGCCGGATGCGGTCGCCCGACGCGATGGCGTCGGCCGGGTCGAGGGCGACCACGAGCTGGCTGCGCAGGCGCTCCGAGTCGAGGTCGCGCTCCAGCTCCTCGAGGGTGGTGTCGGCCCCCTCGGGCTCGTCGTAGGGCAGGTAGGCGTACTGCTCGTTGCCGAGCCACTCGACCACGTCCACCTCGGCCTCGAACTCGACGTCGTCGGGGCCGGCACCGTCCCCGGTGACGGTGGTGAAGCGCTCGGGGCGCAGGCCGACCATGACCCGGGACCGGTCGCCGACCCGGGCCAGCACGTCGTCGGGGGGGCGGAAGCCCACGACGGGCAGGCGGAGCTCGCCGCCCTCGACCACGGCGGGCAGGAAGTTCATGGGCGGCGACCCGATGAACCCGGCCACGAACATGTTGACCGGCTCCTCGTAGAGCGCACGCGGGGCGGCCACCTGCTGGAGCTCGCCACGCCGGAGCAGCGCGACCCGGTCGCCGAGGGTCATGGCCTCGACCTGGTCGTGGGTGACGTAGACGGTGGTGATGCCGAGGCGCCGCTGGAGGCGCAGGATCTCGGTGCGCATCTGACCCCGGAGCTTGGCGTCGAGGTTCGACAGGGGCTCGTCGAACAGGAACGCCGACGCGTCACGGACGATGGCCCGTCCCATGGCGACGCGCTGGCGCTGCCCGCCCGAGAGGTTGCTGGGTCGGCGGTCGAGGTGCTCGGTCAGCTCGAGGGTCTCGGCCGCCTCCTCCACCTTGCGGCGGACCTCCTCGTCGGGCTGGTGCCGGAGCCGGAGGGGGAAGGCGATGTTCTCGAACACGGTGAGGTGCGGGTACAGCGCGTAGTTCTGGAACACCATGGCCAGGTTGCGGTCCTTGGGCGCCTTCTCGTTCACCCGCTCGCCGGCGATGGTCACCTCGCCCTCGGTGATGTCCTCGAGGCCGACGATCATGCGCAGCAGGGTCGACTTCCCGCAGCCCGACGGGCCGACGAGGATCATGAACTCGCCGTCGGCGATGTCGAGGCTCACGTCGTTGACGGCGGGGAACCCGTCGCCGTACCGCTTGACGACGTTCTGGAGGGTGATGTCGGCCACGGTGGCGCTCCTGTGGGTCAGCCCTTGACGGCCCCGGAGGTCAGCCCGGCGACGATGCGCCGCTGGAAGACCAGGACCAGGATCACGATGGGGATGGTGACGACCACCGACGCGGCCATGATCGCCGTGACCGGCGACTGGAACTGCGACTGGCCGGTGAAGAACGACAGGGCGGCGGGCACGGTCCGGGCCCGGTCGGTGGAGGTCAGCGAGATGGCGAAGAGGAACTCGTTCCAGCAGAAGAAGAAGGTGAGGATGGCCGTCGTGAACACCCCGGGGGCGGCCAGCGGCACGATGACCCGACGGAAGGCCTGCCACGGGGTGGCGCCGTCGACCTGGGCGGCCTGCTCCATCTCCCAGGGGATCTGGCGGAAGAACGCCGACATCGTCCAGATCGACAGGGGGAGGGCGAAGGTCAGGTACGGGATGATGAGGCCGAGCCACGTGTCGTAGATGCCGAGGCCGCGCCACATGTTGAACAGCGGCCCGACGAGCGCCGCCTGCGGGAACATGGCGATGGCGAGGGCCATCGACAGGAGCAGGCGCTTGCCGGGGAACTCCAGGCGGGCGATGGCGTACGCCGCGAACATGGCCACCACCACGGCCAGCACCGTGGCGATGATGGCGATCCCGAACGAGTTGCGCAGTGCCGAGGTGAACAGCTCGTCGTCGAAGACGGTCTGGAAGTTCTCCCAGGTCCACTCGTCCGGGAAGAACGACGGGGTGCCGGCCCGGAAGGTCTCGGGGCTCTTGAACGCGAGCGACACCATCCACAGCAGCGGGAACATGGCCCAGGCCAGGATGAGCACTCCCCAGACGGTCCACCAGTGGCTGGTCCGGCGGCCTTCCATCAGTCCCCCCGCACCTGGCTGAGGTCGGTCCGGAACACCTTGATGAAGACGAAGGCGATCAGCACGACCGTGGCGAACAGCAGCACCGACACCGCCGACCCGGCGCCCAGGTTCACGAGGGTGACGTTCTGGCGGTAGGCGAGGAACGACAGCGTCTCGGTGCCGTTGGCGCCGCCGGTCATGACGAACGGGTTGTCGAAGATGCGCCAGGCGTCGAGGGTGCGGAACAGGACCGCCACCATGATCGCGGCCTTCATGTTGGGCAGGACCACCTTCCACAGCCGCTGCCAGGCGGTGGCGCCGTCGACCTTGGCCGCCTCGAGCATCTCCTCGGGGACCTGCACGAGCCCGGCCAGCAACAACAGCGAGATGAACGGCGTGGTCTTCCAGATCTCGGAGAGGACGATCACGAACAGCGACGACCAGCGCTGCCCGAACCAGTTGTAGTCCGCGAGGCCGAACCACTGGTTGACGAAGCCCGAGTCGAGCTGGAAGGCGTAGCGCCAGATGAAGGCCGAGACGACGGTGACGATGCCGTAGGGGACCAGGATCGCGGTGCGCACCACCGAGCGACCCCGCAGGATCCGGAACATCACCCACGCGAAGGCGAAGCCGAGGACGAGCTCGACCACGACGCTGACGACGGTGATGACCACCGTCGTCGACACCGCCCCCCACCAGACCGGGTCGGTCAGCACGGTCAGGTAGTTCTTGAGCCCGACGAACTCCTTGCCGGACGGGTCGGTGAGCCGGTAGCGGTACAGCGACAGGACGAGGGCGTAGCCGAGCGGGTAGGCGGTGACGAGGATCATCACCGCGAACGCGGGCGCCGAGAGGCGCAGCCCCAACCGGCGCTCGTGGCGCAGGCGCTCGGAGCGGGCCGCCTTGGCCGGTGGGTCGGCGGGCGCCTCGGGGGGCGCGGCGGCGGTGGCCACGCCGGTCACAGCAGCCGGTCCCCGGCGAGCACCTCGCTCATGTAGGCGTCGGTCTCCTCGGGCGTGCCGGGGGCCGACACCGAGCGGGGCGGGTGCCAGGTGCGCTGCACCGACACCGACACGTCGCCGTAGTACGGGGTCACGGGCCGAGGGGCGGCCTCGTTGATCGAGTCGCGGATCAGGTCCGCCATCGGGAAGGCCTCGCGCACGGCGGGGTCGTCGTACGCGGCCCGACGGGCGGCCGGGTTGCCGGACTCCACCATGTACTGGGCGTTGCTCTCCGCCGACGTGATGCACTCGACCGCGTCGAGGGCGGCGTCGGGGTGGTGGGTGTAGGCGCCGATCGCGAGGTTGATGCCGCCGAGGGGCGGTGCGCTCTCGTGCTCGGCGTCGGTCCTCGGGTACCGGGCCCAGCCGATGTCGTCGACGACGGACGGGTCGAGGGCCCCGCTGTCCACCTCCGACTTCGCCGCCGCGTAGACGTAGGGCCAGTTGACCATGAACGACCCGCGGTCGCTCTGGAACAGGGAGCGAGCCTCCTCCTCGCCGGCGGTCGTGAGGTCGGCGGGCGCCGCCGACGAGTGCGAGAGGCGGTCGACGACCTCGGCGGCCTCGTCGCCGGCAGGAGAGTCGACCGTCGGCGTGGCGTCCGCGCCCTGGTCGGCGTCCTCGATGATCTGGCCGCCCGCCGACGAGATCAGCGCGTTGATCCAGACCATGTAGCCCTCGTAGCGCCGGGCCTGGACCCCGATGCGCCCGCCGGTGGCCTCGGCCGCGTCGATCAGGTCGTCCCACGTGACGTCGTCGGCGCGGGGGTCGATGCCCGCCTCCTCGGCGACCGACCGCCGGAACCAGAGCAGCTGGGTGTTGGCCCAGAACGGGGTGGCGACGAGCTCGCCGTCCCAGAACGCGGTCTCGAGCGGCGCGTCGAGCACGCCCTCGGTGAGCGTGGCCACCCGGGCCTCGTCGGTGATCGGCAGCAGGTAGCCGGCGTTCGCGAACTCGGCGACGAAGGGCGGATCCAGGCTCATCAGGTCGACCGAGGAGTCGTGCGCCGCGAGGCGGCGCACGAGCTGCTCGCGCTGGGCGTCGGCCTCGTTCGGGAGCACCTGGGTCTCGATGCGGTAGGCGCCGCCGGCGGCCTCGGTGCACTGCTCGGCGAGGGTGGCCTGGCCGCCGTTGTCCGGGTTGGTGTACCAGACCAGCGTGGCCACGCCGTCGTCGTCGCCGCCGCAGGCGGCGAGCGAGAGCCCGGCGAGGAGCATCGCTACGGCGAGACGGGTGCTGCGGCGCATGGGCCCCCCTTCCCCCTGATCGACGCTTCCGGCCCTGAGCGTGCCGCCTGCCTCTTCCCCGTCGCGCCCGGCCGCAGAACCTCCACCACCGCGGTCGCCGCCGTAGGGTCGAGCCACCGAGGGGGAGGTCGACCATGGCGCAGGTGACGATCACCGAGGAGAGCGCGGCGCTCCTGCACGAGCTGTGGGAAGGGATGCGGGACCAGCACGGCGAGGACCGCACCGAGGCGCAGTTGGTCGACGACGCCATCCGGAGGGTGCACCGCGGCTTCTTCGGGCGGCCCCCCGGGGGCGGCGGGCCGGACCAGCCGACGGGACCGTTCTTCAAGTGGGCGAGCGGTCGCAGCGCCGAGGTCCTGCTCCGCCAGGTCGACGCCACGACCTTCCGCCTCTCCCAGCCGTTCCGCTACGACGACGGCCGGCGTCGGTTCAACGTGCCCGAGGACGACGTGACCGACCTCGCCTCCGTGCCCCGCTTCCTCACCTGGCTCGTGCCCCGCTACGGGCGGCACACGCTGGCCGCGCTGCTCCACGACCACCTCCAGGACGACGACCGCGTCAGCTCGGAGGAGGCCGACCTGCTCTTCCGCGACTCCATGGGCGAGATCGGCGTGCCGCTCGCCCGTCGCTGGCTCATGTGGGCGGCGGTCGGCCTGCGGACCGAGAAGAACCGCGGGGGCTGGCGGATGGTGCGCGCGGTCGCCTGGGTGGTGCTCTTCGCGGCGGCGGCGCTCGCCCTCAGCGTGGGGCTCGTGGCGGGCGCGCTCTCGGGGTGGGGGCCGCTGCTCACGGCGGTCGGGGCGGTCGCCGGTGTGGTGGTCGGCGCCCTCGTCGTGTCGGTGGTGTGGGGCCGGCTCTGGGCCCTCGGGTCGTTGACCGCGGTGGGCCTGGTGTTCTTCAGCCTCCCCGTGCTCCTCGTGCTGATCGCGCTCGGCGGCTATCTCGCGCTCGAGTGGGCGGTCGAGCGGGTTGCGGTGCGGTCCCCGCACCGCAACCCCGTGCTCGCCCGCAACCTCTGATCGGCGCTGCGTCGCCCGCGAGCGTCGCCGCGGCTCAGGCCTGGCCGTAGAACACCCGCTCGACCACGGCTCGGCTCTTGCGGGTGACGCGGCGGTACTCGTTGCGCAGGTCGGCGCCGGTCGTGCCGAGCGACCGGGCGAGCACGGCGAGCCGGTCCGCCTGCTGGGGGAGGGCGTCGCCCGCCTGGCCGTGCACCAGGTACCAGCGGTTGCGGGTGCGCTCGCAGAACGCGTAGGCCTCAGCCAGCACGGCCGCGTCGTCGGGGTCGAGCACGTCGTGGGCGGCGAGCGTGTCGAGCGCGGCCATCGTCCCCGGGGCGTGCAGCCCGTGCTCGAGCTGGAGCAGCTGGGCCGTCCACTCCACGTCGGAGAGCGAGCCCCGACCCAGCTTCAGGTGGAACTTGGGGTCCTCGGTCGGCGGGATCCGCTCCTGTTCGACGCGGGCCTTCATGCGGCGGATGTCGCGCACCGCCTCGGCGTCGAGCCCGTCCCCCCAGACGTACGGGTCGATCAGACGGGTGAGGGTCCGTCCCAGCTGCCGGTCGCCCGCGACGAACCGGGCGCGCGTCCACGCCTGGCGCTCCCAGGTCTGGAGCCAGTGCTCGAAGTAGGCCGTGTAGCCGTTCAGGCTGCGCGCCAGGGGCCCCTGCTTGCCCTCGGGGCGGAGGTCGGCGTCGACGTCGTAGATGCGCGCCGCGGGCGTCTGGCCCTTGAGGAACTTCATCAGTCGCGTGGCGAGGCGCCCGGCCTCGTCGATGGCCGTCGCGCTCGAGCCGTCGAACACGAAGGCCACGTCGAGGTCGCTGGCGTAGGACAGCTCGCCGCCCCCGAAACGGCCGAGGGCCATCACCGCGAAGGGGATGGACGGGTCCAGCGCGATGAGCGCGGCCTCGAGCGTCGCCTCGGCGATCGCGGTGAGGTCGCGACCCACGGTGCGCACGTCGTCGACGTCCATCAGGTCGCGCGCCGCCACACCGAGCAGGTGGCGCCGGCGCCAGCGTCGCAGGGCCTGCTGGCGGGCGTCGGTGTCCGACCGCCACTCGAGGGCCTTCGTCGCGCTCTCCACGAGCTCGGCACGGGGTCGGGTCCGCAGGGCGGCGGGGTCGGCGAGGCGGGCCACCAGATCGGGCTCGCGTCCCAGGATCTCGCCCAGCATGGCGCTGGTGCCGAGCACCTGGCAGAGGCGCTGGGCGACCTCGGGGGACTCGCGGAAGGTGGCGGCCAACCGACCGGTGCGGGCGGCGTCCGAGGCCAGGCGCCGAAGCCCCAGCAGCCCCAGGTCGGGGTCGGGCGACGACGACAGCCAGTCGAGGAGCAGCGGCAGCACCTGTTGCATGAGCCGGGACGAGCGGGTCAGGCCCCGGGTGAGCTCGGACACGGCCTGGCGGGTGCGGGCCGCGTCGGCGAAGCCGAAGGCGGCGAGGCGGGTGTCGACGGCCTCGTCGGTGAGGGCGCCGTCGGACTCGGCGAACGCCTCGAGCAGGGGCCGGAAGTAGACCCGCTCGTGGATGGCTCGTGCGGTGGCCTGGTGGGCGGCGAGGTCGCGGTCGAGCTGGTCCACCGCGCTGCGGTCGACGCTGCTGCGGTAGCCCATCGTGCGGGCCAGGTGGTCCCGCTCGGCCTCGTCGGTCGGCACCGCGTGGACCTGCTGCTCGTCCACGAGCTGGAGGCGGTGCTCGACCTCGCGGAGGAAGCGGTACGCCGCCGCGAACCCGTCGGCATCGCCGCGGTCGACGTAGCCGGCGTCGGCGAGCTCGGCGAGGGCGACGAGGGTGGTGGGCGAGCGCAGCTCGGGGTCGAGGCGCCCGTGGACGAGCTGGAGCAGCTGCACCGAGAACTCGATGTCGCGGATGCCGCCGCGGCCCCGCTTGACCTCCCGCTCGGTCAGCCCCTTCTTGGCCACCTCGCTCTCCGCCCGCTCCTTCATGGCGCGGATCGAGCGCAGGTCGTCGCTCGTGAACGGCCGCGACCACAGGCGGGACGTGGCGGCCTCGTGGTACGCCGCGCCGAGCGCCGCGTCGCCCGCCACCGGTCGCGCCTTCAGCAGCGCCTGGAACTCCCAGGGCTGGGCCCACTTGTCCCAGTACGCCTCGTAGGAGGCGACCGAGCGGGCGAGCGGGCCGTCCCGGCCCTCGGGGCGCAGGTTGGCGTCGACCCGGAAGCATCGGCGGGCGTGCTCCAACACGTTGCGGGCGGCCTTGACCATGGCCCCGTGATCGCCCTCGCCGACGAACATCACGTCGATGTCGCTCGCGTAGTTGAGCTCGCCGCCCCCCAGCTTGCCCATGCCGATGACCGCCAGCCCGCTCGCCTCGGCCAGGGTGCAGGAAGCGGCGAGCACCTCGCGGCCGAGCGCGGCGAGGGCGGCGCCGGTGGCCTCGAGGGCGGCTGCGCCCGTGAGGTCGCGCGCCGCGATGCGGAGGTACTCGAGGCGCTTGGTGGCCACCAGGTGCTCGGGGCTGTCGGCGGCGACGGCGACGGGCCGGTCCAGGTCGGCGAGCACGTCGAGGGCGCGGGCGTCGGCCTCGACGTGGCGGGTCAGCGCCCGGCTGGCCGAGGTCACCGAGAGCAGGGCGGTCAGCAGGTCGGCGTCGGCGGCGAGGCGGTCCCGGGCGTCGGGATGGGCCTCGATGGCGCGGTCCAGCCCGTTGCGGGCCAGGTCGGGGACGGCGCTGGCCTCCAACGCATCCTCGAAGACCGCGCGGCTGGGGTCGGGCACGGCGACGAGTCTGCCCGCTCCCCGGTGGCGGCGCGGTGGGCGCCCGGCGGGTGCCCGTGACGCCGGAACGGCGGACGGCGCGGCGGGCGAGCGGTGGGCGCCCCGACCGTAGGCTGGCCGGGTGACGACGCTGCGTGTGGCGCTGTGCCAGCTGAACCCCGTGGTGGGCGACCTCGACGGCAACGCCGACAAGGTGCTCGCCGCCCTGCGCGAGGCCGAGGCGGCCGGCGCCCACCTGGCCGTGTACGGCGAGCTCGTCCTCACGGGCTACCCGCCCGAGGACCTGCTCTTGAAGCCGCGGTTCGTGGCCGACAACCGCGCCGCGCTGGACCGCGTCGCCGCCGGGACCGGCGACTGCGCGGCCCTGATCGGCTTCGTCGACCAGGTGGCCGAGCACGACCGTCCCGACGAGCCGGGGGAGCGGCCCCTGTACAACGCCGTAGCGGTGTGTGCGGCGGGACGGGTCGTCGACGTCTACCGCAAGCGACTGCTGCCCAACTACGCCGTGTTCGACGAGGAGCGCTACTTCGCGCCCGGCACCGACACGCTCGTGCTCCACGAGGTGGCGGGGGCGCGGGTGGGCGTGACCGTCTGCGAGGACGCCTGGAGCGCGAGCGGGCCCATCCCCCGGCTCGCGGCCGGGGGCGCCCAGGTCATCGCCAACCTCAACGGCTCGCCGTACTACGAGGGCCGCCTGGCCGAGCGCGAGAAGATGCTGGCGGGGCGGGCCGCGGGGGCCGACTGCCCGATCGTGTACGTCAACCAGGTGGGTGGCCAGGACGAGCTGGTCTTCGACGGCGGTTCGCTCGTCCTCGACGGCGCCGGCCAGCTCGTGGCCCGGGGGCCGCAGTTCGTGGAGGAGGTGCGGGTGGTCGACCTCGAGCTGCCCGACCGGGAGGGCACCGAGCCGCTGCGGGTCGTGCCGGTCACGGCCCCCCGCCCGGTGGCCGGTCCCGCCCTCCCCCTCGACGTCGTGCCGGCGCCCGACCGGGCCGAGGAGGTCTACCGCGCCCTCGTGCTCGGCACCCACGACTACGTCACCAAGAACGGGTTCGGCGACGTGGTCATCGGCCTGTCGGGCGGCATCGACTCCACCCTCGTCGCCGCCATCGCCGCCGATGCCCTCGGCCCCGACCGGGTGCACGGCGTGCTCATGCCGTCGCGCTACTCGAGCGACCACTCGGTGTCCGACGCGGAGGCGCTCGCCGCGGCGCTCGGCATCGAGCACCGGATCGTCCCGATCGAGGAGGCCCACAAGGGCTTCGAGGCCATGCTCGCCGACTCCTTCGCCGGCCTCGAGCCCGACCTCACCGAAGAGAACCTGCAGTCCCGCATCCGGGGCACGGTCCTCATGGCGCTGTCGAACAAGTTCGGCTGGCTCGTGCTGTCGACGAGCAACAAGAGCGAGGCGGCGGTCGGCTACGCCACCCTCTACGGCGACACGGTGGGGGGCTACGCCGTGATCAAGGACGTGCCCAAGCTGCTCGTCTACGAGCTGTGCCGGTGGCGCAACGAGCGGGCGGCGGCCGAGGGGACGGGTCCGGTGATCCCCGAGCACGTGCTCACCAAGCCCCCCTCGGCCGAGCTGCGGCCGGATCAGCGCGACGACCAGAGCCTGCCCCCCTACGACGAGCTCGACCCCGTGCTCGAGGCGTACGTCGAGCAGGACCGCACCGCCGCGCAGCTCGTCGCCGACGGCTTCGACGCCGCGCTCGTCGCACGCGTGGCCCGACTGGTGGACCGGGCCGAGTACAAGCGGCGCCAGTCGCCCCCGGGGCCCCGGGTCACCCCGAAGGCCTTCGGCAAGGACCGGCGCCTGCCCATCACCAACCGCTACACCGGTTGATCCCGGGCCACGGTGAGCGACGGCGCGAATTCGCGCCCGAGGTCCTCGGCGGAGACAGACGGGGAAGCGTCGGCTCGACGCCGGCGGTGAGCACCCGGGCACGAAAAGGGCGATCGAGCCCCCGACGCGTGCGATCATGAATGACGTGGGGGGCGGCGGGACGTGCGGCAGCTGCGGTGCACCTGTCGGCGCGTCCGCTCGCTTCTGCGGACAGTGCGCCGCGCCCGTCACGGATGGCGGCGGCGAGGAGCGCCGCCAGGTCACCGTCTTGTTCACCGATGCCTCGGGCTACACCGAGTTGGCCGAGGACCTGGATCCCGAGACCGTGCGGGAGCTCATGGCCTCGGTGTACGAGGAGGCCGAGTCGGTGGTGGCCCGCTACGGGGGCCGGGTCGACAAGCTGATGGGCGACGCCGTCCTGGCCGTGTTCGGTGACCCGGTGGCCCATGAGGACGACGCCGAGCGGGCGACCCGGGCCGCGCTCGACATCCACGCGGCGGTGCAGGCGATGGCGCAGCGCTTCGAGGCGGCGGCCGGTCGATCGGTGACCATGCACAGCGGGGTGAACACCGGGGTGATCGTCACGGGTGCCGCTGCTGACCTGCGCAGTGGGCCCCTCGGCGACATGGTGAACGTGGCTGCCCGGCTCCAGTCGCTCGCCGGTCCGGGGGAGATCCTCATCGGGCCGGAGACGCGGACCCTGGTCGAGGGCCGCGTGTCGGTCACCGACCTGGGGCCCCGCACGTTGAAGGGCCGCCGCGAGCCCGTCGAGGTCGCTCGGGTCGACGACGCGGGCACACCCGTGTCGACGCCCTCTCGACGCGTCGGGGACTTCATCGGGCGCCACGAGGAGCTGGGCGTCCTCCTCGGCGCGGTCGACCGGGTGCGCGACGGTGAGGCGAGCGTGGTGACCGTGCGCGGCGAGGCCGGGGCGGGCAAGACCCGGCTGCTCGAGGAGTTCCGCTCGCGGCTCGACGACGACGTGCAGTGGCTCGAGGGCCGCGCCTACCCCTACACCACGAACATCCCGTACGCCGCGGTCGTCGACCTGGTGAACCGGGCGGCGGGGATCGACGAGCGTGACCACGCGGAGGTCGTTGCCGCCAAGCTGGCGGACACCCTGGACGGGGTCGTACCGGACCACCCCCTGGCCTACGTCACGCTGGCGCAGCTCTACGACCTGGCCCCACCCGACCAGGTGGTGGACCTCGAGTCGTTCCGAGCGCATCTTCACGCGGTGATGAGGGACGTCGTCGACGCGGTGGCCCGACGGGGTCCGACGGTGGTCTGCCTCCAGGACCTCCACTGGGTGGATCCGTCGACCGCCGACCTCGTACGGCACCTGGCTGCGACCGACGGCGAGCCCATCGTGACCGTCTGCAACTTCCGACCTGGATTCTCCCTCGACGCCGAGGGCGAGCGCCTCGTCGAGCTGCGTGAGCTGTCGCCCCGACAGACCCGCGAGCACCTCGTCTCCCTCCTCGACGACGAGGAGCCGCCCGAGCAGCTCGTCGACGCGGTGCTCGCCCGCACCGACGGCAACCCGTTCTTCGTCGAGGAGATCGTGAACCGCCTGCTCGAGACCGCCGTGCTCGCCCGGGACGACGGCCGGTGGGTGCTCCGCCGGCACGTCGACGAGGTGGACCTGCCCAGCACCGTCCGGGGCGTGTTGGCGGCGCGGATCGACAGTCTCGACGGCCACCACCGCCGCCTCCTGCGCGAGGCCTCGGTCGTGGGTCGGGAGTTCCTCCACCGGGTGGTCAGCCGCGTGGCCGCGCAGCCCGAAGCACTCGACCAGCGGCTGAGCGGCCTCGTGAGCGCCGACCTCATCCACGAGAAGGAGACCGATCCCGAGCTCGAGTACGCCTTCAAGCACGCCCTCACCCAGGAGGTGGCCTACGACGGTCTGCCCCGAGCCCAGCGGGAGCAGCTCCACGAGCAGGTGGCCCGTGCCATCGAAGAGGTGCTCGGCGACCGGACAGGCGAGTTCGTCGAGACGCTCGCCTACCACTACGAGCGCAGCGGTCACGTCGAGGAGGCCGTCGGCTACCTGAAGCGGGCCGGGCGCAAGGCCCTCGACCGCGACGCCAAGGTGGAGGCCGACGAGCAGTACCGCCGGGCCTACGACCTCCTGGTGGCCGGCGGCGGCATCGAGCCCGACGCCCGCGACCGGCTGCTGCTCGAGCTCCTCCTGGACTGGGCCCAGGTCCACTACTACCAGGGCCGGTTCGGGGACCTCCGAGAGCTGTTCGAGTCGCACGAGGCCCTTCCCGGCATGGTCGGCGACGACGCCCTTGCCGCCCGTTGGCTCGCGTGGTCGGGCCATCTGCACCAGAACGTGTGCGGCGAGTTGCCGGAGTCGATCGACCTGCTCGAAGCGGCCTTGGCGCTCGGCCGGACGTCCGGCGACGCGACCGCCGAGGCGTACGCTCGGGCCTGGCTGCCGTGGGCGCTGTACCTCGCCGGCCGGGGCGACGAGGTCGCCGGTCACTGGGAGCGCCTCCTCGCGCTCCTGCCCGAGGTACCCGACCCGCACGACCGCCGCTACGTCCACATCAAGGGCATGGGGGGCATGGCGACCGTCGAGGCCATCCGCGGCAACACCGTCGCCGCTCGCCGGCTGGCCGACGAGCTGTTCGCCGTCGGCGCGGACACCGGCAACCGGCGGGCCGTGGCCATGGCCTACGCGGCGATGATCGCCGTCCACGTCGGGCGGGGCGACCTCGACGCCGCGATCGCCACCTGTGAGGTGGCCGACGAGCAGGACTTCGACCCCGTGTACCGCCACGTCGGCCGGGTCTGGTCCGCTGGGCTGCAGGCCATGCTGCTCGACCCCGAGGACGCCCGCCGCACCATCGAGGTGACCGAGCCCGAGGCCCGGGCGCTCGGCCTGAACCAGTTCGCCGACTTCCACGAGGTGTCCGCCGCACTGATCGAGCTGAACAGCGGCAACCTGAGCCGGGCGATGCGCACCCTCGAGCGGCTCCACGCCGACCTGGGCGCCAAGGGCAACGTCTGGGCGCAGGTGGCCATGATCGACCTGTCGGTGGCAACGCTCCACGCTCGCCTGGCGACCGGTGCGGCGGAGGGCTCATTCGCCGACGCCCTCCGCAACCCCGGGTTCGTCGTCCGCCACGTCCGTGGCGCCGGCCGTCGGGGCCGGGCCGAGCTCGAGGCCCTGTTGGACACGCTGCCGGCCCGCCACTTCGGGTGCTACCTCCCCGCGGTGCACCTGGAGCTCGCCGAGCTCGCCCGGCACGAGGGGCGCCACGACGACGCCCGCCGCCATGCGGAGGCCGTCCTCGAAGCGCTGGCCGACGAGCCCGACGCCACCCACGTCATCGCGGCCCGGATGCTGCTCGAGGGATGAACCGACCCGCGCCGATCACCGATCGACACACGCTGGGACCAGGCGTACCCGACCCGGAAGCACGTGTCACCGGGGCGGTACGACCATGTCCGTGGAGCGACGCCGCCATGCTGCCGTGACCCATCACCGGTGTCACTGGCGCGGCGTTTCGCGCGGGGCCAGGTCGCCGATCGGTCACGATCGGGTCACGAACCGCTCGATCGGCTGACCGGCCGGTCAGTCGGGCCGACAATCCTTCCAGGATCTGGTGTCGGACTCGGCGGGAGCAGTGATGACCGGGCGTTGGCCGCGGCTCGGGCGGGGAGAACGGACGACCACGACGCGACCCCACCCACGGCGGGTCGGCGGTGCGGGGGCGTCGCTGCTGCTGGTGGGCGCCGTGGCGCTGGTCGGCCCGGCCCCGACGGCCACGCCGGCCCCGACGCCCGTCGTCGCGGTGGCCGATCCCGCGGACCCCGGAGTGGTCGACCTCGGCGACGACGTGGTCTCGCCGACGGGCGGGCCACCCCCCGAGGCGCTCGCCGCGTGGCCGACCGACGTCGTGACGTGGGGCATGGTCAACCACACCGGCGACCTGAGTCGAGCCACCCAGGTGGCCGAGCTGGCCGCTGCGTTCGAGGCCTGGGCGTCGGTGACCGGTGTGACCTTCGTCAAGGTGCCCGACTGCGGGTTGCCGTTCGCCGACCCGCTGTGCGGCGTCCCCGACATCCGCATCCTGTTCGGCGTCGGCGACCACACGCCCGGACAGGACCCGTACGGCGTCGACCCGTCCTTCGACGGGCCGGGCGGGGTGGCGGCGCACGCCTTCTTCCCGCCGCCGCCGTCGAACACGGCCGCCGGCGACGTGCACTTCGACGACGCCGAGCGGTGGACCACCCTCGACGGCGCGACGCCGCTGCGGCTCATCGCCATCCACGAGATCGGCCACGCGTTGGGGATCACCGGCCACGCGCCGGCGAAGAAGTGCCCGGCGACCGCGACCGCGAACCGGTCGATCATGTGCGCGTCCGTCAACACCGCCCAGGCGCCGCTCCCGCACTCGTGGGACGTCAACCAGGCGCGCGCCCGCTACGGCCCCCCGGTGGCTCGGGCCGACGTGGAGACCCGGGTCGTGCCCGGCGGGGCGTGGCGCAAGAAGCGGCTGTACAACACCGACGCCGCCGGTCAGACCGTCTACGGGACCGTGCGTCGGGGCACCAAGGGGCGCTTCGACGTGCGCGTCACGAACGACGGTGCGCTGCCGACCGCGTTCGTCGTCCAGGGCCCGGGCTCGAGCGGCAAGAAGACGCGCCGCTACCAGGTGCTGCCCGACAAGCGCAACGTCACCACGGAGGTCGCCGGGGCCGGGTTCGTCACCCCCGTGCTGGCCCCGGGGGAGTCGTTCACGATCCGGGTGAAGGTCTGGATCGGCCCGGGCGTGCGCCGCGGGCAACGGACCAACACGCTGGTGGCGGTGGCGCCCGTCGCCGCGCCCGGCCGGGGCGACGTCGGCCGGGCCACGTTCACCGCCACCTGAGCGCCGACGGGGTCGGCCGTCAGGGGGGCCGGTGCGCCACCCACACGTCCTCCGCGGGCCATCGGCTCGCCCACTCGGCGGAGACGATCTCGTAGTCGTCGTGGGTGGTGGCGCCGGCCGGGGCCGTCAGCTCGTGGAGCGCGTCGACGACGAATCCGGCCGCGGTCAGCAGCCGGATCCACTCGCCGTGACCGGGATGGTGCTCGACGCCGCCGCCCGGCCACGCCACCGGGGAGAGGTCCCGCAGCGAGCGCTGGAGGCGGTCGGTGGCGAACCCCTCGTCCTCGGGAACGCACAGTGCGGCCAGGACGCTGTTCGTGAGGAACACCAGCCGGCCGCCCGGGCGCAGGATGCGGGCGGCCTCGCCGAGCCACGCGGCCGGCTCGCACCACGGCGCGGCGCCGTACTCGCTGACGACGAGGTCGAACGACCCCGCTCGCAGCGGCACCGCGGCCGCGTCGCCCTCGACCAGCGGGAAGCGGGGCCCCAGGTCGGCCTGGCATCGGGCCGCCGTCGCCAGCTGGGCGCGGCTCAGGTCCACGGCGACGGGCCGGGCCCCAGCGCGGGCGAGCCACGCGGAGAGGTACGCGGTCCCCGCCCCGAGCTCGGCCACCGCCTGGCCCCGGACGTCGCCGAGCAGGCGCAGTCCGGCCTCGGGGGCGTCGAACAGGCCCCAGACGATCCCTGGCCGGGACCAGCGCGCGGCGGCGCCGGGATCCGTGACCTGGGCGTTCACGTCGTCCCAGACCGCCCGGTTCCGGACGAGGCGGTCCCCACCGGTCGGTGTCATCGCGCCTGTCTACTCGGGCGCGAACGGCGCGACCGACCGGTTGCAGCCGGATGGCTACGGTGGGGTGCGTTCCGACACCGTCCACCCAGAGGGGGATCCCACCATGTCCGACCGCCGTCGCAAGATCGGCCCCGTCCCGCTGCCGCGCCTCGGCACCGTGCTCGGCGCGCTCGCGCTGTTCGTCGCGCTCCAGGGCACGGCCTGGGCCCTGCCCGGCCTGAACACCGTCGACTCCGGCGACATCATCAACGGGCAGGTCACCCGCGTCGACATCGCGTCCAACGCGATCCGCCACTTCCACATCAAGACCGACGCCGTGCGCCAGGACGAGATCGCCACCGACGCGGTCGGCGCCGACGAGTTGAAGGGCACGTGGATCGTGGGCAGCGGCAGCCCGGTCAGCGCGGGGACCGCCGGTCAGGCCACCGCCACCTGCCCCGCCGGTTACCAGGTCATCTCGGGTGGCTTCACCTGGGACCAGAGCATCGCGGACCTCACCGTCACCGCGGTCGAGCTCAACGCCGGCAACAACTCGGCCACCGTCAAGGGGTTCAACGCCACCGGCTTCAACCGGACCCTCTCGGCGCGGGTGTACTGCATCGAGGACTGACGTCGGCGCGCGCCGGGCGGCCCGCCTCTTCGGAGCGGGCCGTCCGGTGTGACCCATTGGTTGCATCGTGACGACCGTCGTCATCCCGTAACAGTCGCCGCTAGGCTCTGCGGATTCCCCCGACCTGCGGGCCCGGCCCCGAGCGATCCGAGAGCGCCGGGTGCACGCCGACGAACTGACCGCCAAGGCGCTGCTCGATGCCCTGCCCCGTGCCGTCGTGGTCTGCGACGTCGCCGGTCGGATCGTGGCGTGGAGCGCCCAGGCGGAGCGGCTCTACGGGTGGCGGGAAGCGGACGTCCTCGGGCACCACGTCCTCGACGTGCTGGTCCCCGACGCCGTGCGCGAGCAGCACGACACGGACCTGATGGCGGCGCTGCTCGCCGGCGAGACCTTCGTGGGCGAGCGACAGGTGGTGCGGCGGGACGGCAGGCCGCTGCACGTCTACACGGCGGTGGCCCCGATCCGCGGCGACGGTGGCGAGGTCGTCGGCATCATCGGCACGACCGAGGACCTCTCGGACCGCCGTGACCTCGAGCGGCAGGCACGCGAGTCCACCGAGCACCTCCAGCTCGCGCTCGACGCGGCGGGGCTGGGCACGTTCCGCTGGAACCGCGAGACCGGCGAGGTCGTGTGGGACGAGCGCATGGAGGAGCTCTACGGCTTCGCGCCGGGATCGTTCGACGGCACCTTCGAGCGCTACGTCGCGGCCCTGCACCCCGACGACCGGGCCCGCACCCTGGCCACGATCGAGGAGGCCTCCCGCACCGGCGCCCCGTACCGCGTCGAGCACCGGGCGGTGCTGCCGGACGGCCGCGAGCGTTGGATCGCGGGCGCCGGCCGACCCACCGTCGACGCCGACGGCGTCGTCACCGGGGCCATCGGGTGCAGCCTCGACAACACCGTCGTCGTCCAGCGGCGCCTCGAGCAGGAAGCGGCGGCCGCGGCCGCGCTCCAGGCCGCCGAGCAGGAGCGCCTGCACCGGGAGCGGCTCGAGCTGCTGGCCTGGGTGAACGAGGCCATCGGCCAGGCCGCCACCACCCAGGAGGTGATGGCCGGGATCGTGCGGGTGCTCGTGCCCCGGCTGGCCGACTGGTGCTCCATCCACGTGCTCACCGAGCCCACCGCGAAGGTCCCCGAGGTCGAGACCTACCACGTGGATCCCGACATGGTGGCCTTCGCCCGGGAGGTCGCCGAGCGGTACCCGTACGACCCCGACGCGGCCACCGGGGTCCCCGCCATCATCCGCACCGGCGAGCCGCAGTTCTACCCCGAGATCGACGACGCGGTGCTCGACGAGGTGGGCGCCGACGACGATGCCCGCCGGATCGTCGACCAGCTCGCCCTGCGCAGCGCGCTGGGGGTCCCCCTCGTGAAGCGGGGCCGGGTGATCGGCGCCCTCCAGTTGGTCATGACGAGCTCCCGCCGCCGCTACACCGACGACGACCTGACCCTGGCCCAGGCGGTGGCCAGCCGTGTGGCCTCGGCCGTCGAGAACCGGCGTCTGGCCGAGCAGCAGCACCGCATCGCCACGACCCTCCAGCAGAGCCTGTTGCCCGACCGGCTCCCGGCCATCCCGGGCATCGACGCCGCGGTGCGGTACTGGGCCGCCGGCGAGGGCACCGAGGTCGGCGGCGACTTCTACGACCTGTTCCCCACCGCGGAGGACGCCTGGGCGGCGGTGGTCGGCGACGTGTGCGGCACCGGTCCCGCCGCCGCGGCGCTCACGAGCATGGCCCGCCACAGCATCCGCCAGTCGGCGTGGCGACACGACGACCCCGGGGCCATCTTCGGCTGGCTCAACCGGGCGATGCTCGAGGCCGGGACCGACGGGTTCCTGACCGCGGCCTACCTCGGCCTGCGCCACGCCGCCGCCGGCGTCGAGGTCGAGGTCACCGCCGCCGGCCATCCGCTCCCGGTGCTCGTCCGGCGCGACGGCGGGTCGCAGTTCGTGGGGGTTCCGGGCACGCTCGTCGGCGTGTTCGAGAAGGTGCGGGTCCATCCGGTGGTCGTCACCCTCGAGCCGGGGGACGCGCTCGTGCTGTACACCGACGGCGTGTCCGACGTGGCGCCGCCCCACGACCTGGACGACGCCGGGGTCCTCGACCTGGTGGCCGCCGCCGCTCGCGACGGCGGCAGCGCGGAGGGCACGGCCGAGGCCATCCACCGGGCCCTGGCGGCCATCCTGCCCATCGACCGGCGCGACGACGACATCGCCCTGCTGGTCCTGCGGGCCACCGCCCCCTGACGCAGCCGCCGCGCGGAGCGGCGGCCCGGTCAACCCAGCCCGAAGCGCTCCAGGCCGTAGGCGGCGATGGCGTTGTCGCGGAGCACCTTGCGGCACTCGCCGGCGTCCATGCCCGCGGCCACGAAGAGCTCGTGGGCGACCTTGCGGGAGTGGGGGAACGTCCCGTCGGAGTGGGGGTAGTCGGTCTCGAACAGGATCTGGTCGATGCCCACGTCGTCCCGGCACTTGAGGCCGTGCAGGTCGTCGAACACGCAGCCGTAGACGCGGCCCCGGACCTGCTCGCTCGGAAGGACGGGGCCGCCCACGCCGCCGCGGCCCTCGGCCCAGACCGCGTCCATGCGCTCGAGCTGGAACGGCATCCAACCCACCTGGCTCTCGGCGTAGGCGATCTTCAGCGTGGCGAAGCGCTCGAGGGTGCCCGAGAACACCCAGTCGGCCAGCGAGCCCTGGGCGTTCTGCGCGTAGAGCGACATCGACGTGGCCAGGGGTGCGTCGGGCGACGTCGACGGCATGGACGACGACGAGCCGATGTGCATCGACACCGTCGTGTCGGTCTCCTCGGCGGCCGCCCAGAGCACGTCCCAGTCGCCCGTGTACATCGACGGGCAGCCCAGCTTGGAGGGGTTCTCGCTGAAGGCGACGGCGTGGCTGCCCTTGGCCGCGCAGCGCCGGAGCTCGTCGGCCGCGAGCGACGGGTCCCACAGGGGAACGAGGGTGAGGGGGATGAGCCGGCCGGCGCCGGCGCCGGCGGACCACTCGTCGATCATCCAGTCGTTGTAGATGCGCAGGCAGGCGAGGGCGAGGTCCTTGTCGGCCCGCTCGAGGAAGCCCTGGCCCGCGAACCGGGGGAAGATGTTGGGGTAGTTGATGGCGGCCTCGACGTGGTTCAGGTCCATGTCGGCCAGCCGCGCCGCCTGGTCGTAGGTGCCGGGCCGGAAGTCGTCGTAGGTGGCGGGGACGTTGCGCTGCTCCTCGCGGGGCATCCCCGCCGGCGCGTGGAGCAGCCCGGTGGGCGTGACCAGGTCGTCGAACAGCCAGACGTCGCACCAGTCGCCGTCGGGAGCGCCACGGGTGAAGCCGTAGTGGCCACCGGTGAACTCGAGCTTCACCCGCTCGCGCACGACCCGCGGCCCGCGGTCGCGGAGCGAGGCGGGCAACTCGCGCTGCCACAGGTCCTTCGGCTCCATGACGTGGTCGTCGACCGAGATGATGAGCGGCAGGTCGGCTTCGGCCGGCGTGTGAGCGACGTCACCAGGCATGGGGTTCATTCTCCCTCGGTCGGGGCCGAGAACACCGCACGCAGGTCCTCGAGTCCGGCGGGCAGCTCGATCGGGGGGTCGGGGAGCGGGGTGACCCCGTGCTCGGCGAGGACCGCGGCCAGCGCCTCGGGCTCGTCGCTCCACGACCGGGGGTCGCCCATCATGACCTCGTAGAGCTCGACGCCGTCGGGCCCCGCCACGAACGGGCCGAACGAGGCGCCGAGGGGCAGCTCGAGGTGGTCGCCGACCCCGAGCTCGGTGCCGTCGCACGAGAACGACCCGCGCAGGACGGTGAGGGTGTGCGGGCTGTGGTGGCCGTGTCGGCGCACGATCATCCCCGGGTCCCACCGGGCGAAGAGGGCGAGGTAGAGCGGATCGACCGAGAAGGCCACCCACCGCTCCCAGACGTGGGCCTCGCGCCCGTCGGCGCCCCGCTGGCTGCGCACGGCGATCCACGGCACGTCCCCGTCGTCGTGGCGGACGAGCCGGCAGTCGAGGCCGGGGACCCGGGGGGACGGGGGTGCGCCCATGGG
Source organism: Microthrixaceae bacterium (assembly GCA_020637195.1). Taxonomy (GTDB): domain Bacteria; phylum Actinomycetota; class Acidimicrobiia; order Acidimicrobiales; family DATDAH01; genus JAEUJM01. The sequence continues at coordinate 108,125 of JACJWK010000003.1, read as the reverse complement.
GCGCAAGCTACCCGGCGTCGACGGGAGTCGTCGCCGGCGGGCGGGGGGCGGTGCGGTACACCGCCATCGCGCAGTCGACGATCGTGCGGCGCACCTCGGGGTCGGCGAGGTCGACGAGGTGGCCCGGGTTGTAGGCCGGGCGGAGCATGGCGCCCAGCGCCGCGAAGGCCCGCACCGCGGCGTGCGGGTCGTCCTGGTTGATCGTCGCCAGCTTGGCGAAGCGCACGCCGCGCTCGCTGATCTGGAGGTGGTCGCCGAGCCGGTGGCGGATGCTGGCGTCGAACCCCATGATGGTCGCCGCGTCCGGGTGGTCGCAGATGATGTCGACCAGCTCGACGAGGAAGGGCCGGCGGGTGCGCGCCGTGAGCCGGCCCGCCGCCTCGCGGCGGTCGAGCAGTGCGTCGAGGGCCGTGACGATGGGGTCCACCACCTCGAGCAGGAGGGTCTCCTTGGAGGTGAAGTGGTGGAGCACCGCCGAGCGGGTGATGCCCAGCTCCTCGGCGATCTCGCCGAGGGTGGCGGTCTCGTAGCCCTTCTCCCGGAAGACGCGGGCGGCGGTCTCGATGATCGCGTCGCGTGTCTCGGCGCCGCTGCGGTCGGGTGATGCGGGCACGTGCGCTCCGGTCGTCGTCGGTCGAGATGTGCTGCCCGCCAGGGCCGATTCTGACACCGATGTCATCGGCCGGTGTCGCCTCGGACCTTGAGGCCGCCCCGGGCGGGGTGGGTCGGCTGACCCACGGGTCAGTGCAACCAATGGGTCCGCTGACTCATTGGTCAGTCAGTTGCTCACAACAGCGCCGCGCCGTGCCGATCGGTTACGGGTCGGCACCCGCCGACGCTCCCCGCAAGGAAGGTCTCGAGAGATGCGAGCTCAGAAGCGCAACAAGATCGCGGCGTTGGTCATCGCGATCACCGTCTTGTTGACGGCCGGGCTGGCCGTCGCCCTCTGGACGGCGGACGGCACGGGCAGCGGCAACGCCCGGGCCCTCACCGCCCAGACCATCACCGTGAACGCCACCACCGGCGCGGCCGACCTCTACCCCGGCTTCACCGACGGCGACGTGCACTTCACGTTGACCAACCCCAACCCCTACGACGTCGAGTTCGACTCGATGACCCCCGGCGCCATCACCTCGTCGGACCCGGTCAACTGCCCGGCCTCGAACGTGAGCGCGGTCGGTGACACGGGCCTCTCGCTCCCCGTGAGCGCGAACTCGACGAGCGGTGCCCAGTCGATCCAGGACGTCGTGTCCATGAGCGCCGCCGCCCCCGACGGCTGCCAGGGCGTCACCTTCACCATCGCCCTGACCCTGACGGGCTCGCAGGTCTAGCAGCGGCACCGGCCGGGGCCCCGCCCCGGCCGTGCCCCGGCCCTCCATGCGCACGAACGAGCGCCGCCACCGTCGCCCCCCGTCCCGGGTGGGCTCGGTGGCGGCGCTCGCGCTGGGCCGGGGGATCGTGGCCCTGGCGGCGGCCTGGCTCCTCGTCCTGGCCGTCGTCCCGCAGCAGTCGTGGGCCGAGTGGCTCGCCCACGCCACCGGTGCCGGGCGGGTCGACGCCGACACCCTCCCGCCCGGCGACATCCCCTTCGCCGTCGCCGCCGGACGCGACGTCACGGTCACGTGGGCCGAGGCGCAGCTGACGAGCGGCGCGCCGGTCGAGGGCTACCTGCTCCAGCGCTATCCCGCCACGGGCACGACGCCCGCGACCATGACCTCGACCTGCACGGGCACGGTCGTCGGCCTGAGCTGCGTCGAGACCGGTGTGCCGCCGGGCGTGTGGCGCTACACCGTCACCCCGGTCCAGGGTGGCTGGCTCGGCGGCGAGAGCGGCTACGGCGCCGCCGTGACGGTCGGGGACCCGTCGCTGACGTTCACCTCGCCGACGACCATCCCGGTCGCCAGCCTGCCCGTGACGCTGAACGGCACGCTGTCGCACTTCTTGGACTTCGAGCCGATCAGCTTCCACCTCGACAGCGAGACCGGCCCCGCGCTCGGCGGCTCGCCGGGCACCGCCGGTCCCGGCGGCGGCGGCTCGGTGTCGGTCACGATCCCGAGCGGCGTCTCCGACGCCCCCCACAGCGTGTTCGTGGTGGGCACGGGCGGCAGCGTGGCCAGCGCCGCGTTCTCGGTCGTGGATCCGCCCGACCTCACCACGCTCCAGGCGTTCGACGTCGACAAGGACGGCAAGGTCGACCGGGTGGTGGCGACCTTCGACGAGACGCTGGCCACGCCGTACACGGCCGGCACGACCGGCTGGATCCTGGCCAACGTGCCGTCGGGCGGGACGCTGGCGTCGGTCGCCGTGGCGGGCAACGCCGCCACGCTGACCCTGAACGAGGGGCCCGGCGCCCCCACGACGGCCATGGGCCCGTTCACCGTCGCCCTGGCCCCCACCAGCGGTGGGATCCGCGACCTCAACGGCCACCGGTCCTCGTTCGCGGCCACCGCCCCGGCCGACCGGGCCGCGCCCGCGCCGGTCAACAGCCCGGTCATGCAGGACGTCGACGCGGACGGCCGGGTCGACCGGGTCACCGTCACCTGGTCGGAGGCGCTGGCCGCCTACGGCGCCGGCAACGGCCCGTGGTCGCTCGCCGGCGTCCCCTCCGCGGGGTCGCTGGCGTCGGTCACGTCGACCACGGGCGCGACGACGACCACCCTCACGCTCAACGAGGGCGCCGGCGCACTCGACACCGCGGTCGGCCCGTTCACCGTGTCCCTCGCGGCGTCCGGCACGGGCATCCGCGACGCCGCCGGCAACCTCACCTCGTTCGCGCCCCGGTCACCGCTGGACGGTGCCCGACCGGTCCTGATCGGCCAGTCGGGCCTCGACGTCGACGCGAACGGCCGGTTCGACCGCGTCGACGTGACCTTCAGCGAGGCGCTGGGCTCGTACGCGCCGAGCACCGGCCCCTGGTCGATGACCGGCGCGCCGGGCGGCGCCTCGCTCGGCTCGGTCAGCCTGGCCGGCGCGGTCGCGTCCCTGCACCTCGTGGAGGGCGGCACCGTCACCACCGCCGTGGGCTCGTGGCGGGTGGCCCTCGTCGCCAACGCCGCCGGCGTCGCCGACCCGGCCGGCAACCAGGCCAGCTACTCCTCGACCCTCGTGGGCGACGGCGCGGCACCGGCCGTCGTGACCATGACGATGCTCGACGCCTCGGGCCGGGACGGGTTCGTCGATCGCGTGGACATCCTCTTCTCGGAGGCGTTGAGCGGCTACGGCGCCGGCACCGCACCGTGGGCCCTCGCCGACGTGCCGTCGGGCAGCGTCTTGACCAACGCGACCCGGCGAGGGTCGACGACGATCCGCCTGACCCTCGGTGCGCCCACCGGCGCTCCCGACACGGGCGTCGGCGCCTTCACCGTCGCGCTCGCCGCGCACCCCTCCGGGGTCCGCGACGCGGCCGGCAACCTGACGTCGTTCGGCCCCCGGGCGCCCGGCGACGGCGCCCGCCCGATCCCGGTGGCCCTGTCGGGCACCGGCGGCGCCGTGCCCGGCCGGATCGAGCCCGGCGACACCCTGTCGGTGCTGCTCAGCGAGCCGCTGGGCGCCGGGGTCGCGTTGGCCGCCGACACGACCGTCACGCTGCGCGACCCGAACGGTGGCGGCTCGGACCGCCTGACCGTGCCCGGCCTGTTCAGCGGAGAGCGCTCGACCGGGTCCAACGGCTACATCACCACCAACAACCGCGTGGCCGGCTTCGCGGCGTCGCCGCTGTCGCTGAGCCCCGACCGCCGGACCGTGACCGTCACCGTCGGCCCCTCGTGCAGCGGCAACGGCTGCGGCAGCCTCGGCACGGCCCCGTCGGCGGGCAACGTGTCCACCCTGCTCGACCCGAGCCTCCTCGACGACGCCGGCAACCTCCCCCTCACCGCCGCCCGCAACATCTCCTTCCGGCTCTTCTAGCTAGCTGCCGGGGGTTCGCCCGCGCCGGCGACCGGCCGTGTGAGCACGGCGGTGGTCGCCCTCCCTCCCGACCGCGGGCGAGGATGCCGGCGGCGCTCGTGGCGGACCGGGCACGGCTCGTCGCTCGTCACCCCCGCCGGTCCTCGCCGCTACCGACCCACGCCGTGCCCCCGGCCGATCGCTCGGTGTCACACCCTCTGGGGATGATGGGGTCATGTTCGGGGTGCTTCGAGAGGTGCGTGCGCAGCTCGCGGGGTTGGCGGGCACGCTCGACCCCGACACGGTCACGGTGGACGACGCGGCTCGGGCGATCGGTGAGCTGGCGGCGATCGAGAAGGCGGCGGCGGGGATGCGGTTGTTGTTGGCGCGTCGGGTGGACAACGCGTCGTTGTTCGGCCGGTCGGGGGATCGGTCGGCGGCGGAGTGGTTGGCGAAGCAGACCGGCCGGTCCACCCGCGACGCCCAGGAGGAGCTGGCCTGCTCGCGGCGGCTGAGGGAGTTGCCCGGCGCCGAGGACGCGGTGCGCAACGGGGAGCTGTCGTCTGATCAGGCCAAAGCGGTGGCCGACGGCGCGGCGGCGGACCCGTCGGCCGAGGACGAGTTGTTGGACACGGCGCGGCGGGGGTCGCTGGGTGAGCTCGAGCGTCAGGCCAAGGCCCGCAAGGCGGCTGCGCTCGGTGACGACGAGGCCCGCCGCCGCGCCGCCCACCGCAAGCGGGGCTTCGCGATGGGCACCAACGCCCAGGGCGAGGGGTGGGGGCGGTTCAACGGGCCGGCCGAGTTCGTGGTGCGTCTCAAGGCCCAGCTCAAGCCGTGGCTCGACGCCGAGTTCGCCCGCGCCCGCACCGAGGGCCGCCGCGAACGCCCCGACGCGTACGCCTACGACGCCTTGCGTCAGATGCTGGGCCTCGCCGACGACGAGGCCACGGCCCGACCGGATGCGACCGCCCGGGCCGAGGCCCCCGCGGACGACGTGCCTCGGGCCGACGACGGTCCGAGACGCCGAGGGTCCGGCTCCGCCGCCACGACCCAGCCGGGGGTGTCAGACCCGGGAGCCGGTTCCGAGCCGGAGGCCACTGCCGCGGACGGGTCCTCGGTCGGTGGAGGCCGGGCACCGAGTGAACCCCCGGCGGGCACCGACGGGAACGATGACGACACCGGCGCCGGTCGGACCGCCCGACCCGCCGGCGACGGGCCGCCGCCGGGGCCAACGCCCTCGCCCGTCCCAGCCCCCGCCACGCCGGCGGGGCGGGGCACCGACGTGCGGCTCATCCTGCGGGTCGACGCCGCCGCGTTGCGCCGCGGCCACACCGAGGCGGGCGAGCTGTGCGACGTCGCCGGGCTCGGCCCCGTCCCCCTCGCCGACCTCCGCCGCTTCCTGCCCCAAGCCGCCATCGACGTGGTCATCACCAACGGCGTCGACGTGTTCAACGTCACCCACCTCGGCCGGCGCACCACCGCCCGCCAACAGACCGTCCTCGACCTGTTGAACATCGGCTGCACCCGCCTCGGCTGCAACGCCACCGAACACCTCCAGGTCGACCACCGCGTCGACTGGGCCCACATCCACGTCACCGAGCTGGCCAACCTCGACTGGCTGTGCCCCCACGACCACCGCCTCAAGACCCACGACGGCTGGCAACTCGAACCCGGCACCGGCAAACGCCGCCTCCTCCCACCCGACCAGCAACGGTGGAACCACGACCACCCCGGCCCCGACCCACCCGGCGACCCACCCCACCGCCACGCCGCCTGACCCGACCCGACGAGAGCGGTCGACAAGACCACGCCCCCTCGGCCCTCGGCCGCCGCCGTCACCAACCCGATCCCCGGCGATCGGAGGCGCACCGCGGGCCGCCCGGCCAGCGCGCTCCGTGCCGAACCAGGGCGCCGCCGGCAGCGGCCGGATCAGGTGTCGGCGGCCGAGACCCCGCCGCCGCCGACGTGCACCGCTCGCCGCGGGGACGCGAGGCTCTGCGGCCATGGACGGGACGAGTGGTACGGGGCCGGCGCCGGTCGAGGCGGTGCTGTTCGACTTCACCGGGGTGCTGACGGGATCGCCGTGGGCGGCCATCGGGGGGATCGGCGACAAGGACGGGTTGAGCCACGACGAGGTGCTGGCCTTCATGCTCGGGCCCTACGACCAGGACACCGACCACCCGATGCACCAGCTCGAGCGGGGCGAGATCGAGCTGATGGCCTACGTCGCCGACGTCCAGGCCCGCGCCGAGGCCGCCGGCCTCGAGCTCGACTTCGACCGGCTGCGGACCCTGATGTCCGACCTCCCCGTCTACGAGCAGATGGTCGTGCGCATCCGGGCGCTGCGGGCCGCGGGGCTGCGCACGGCGCTGATCACGAACAACATCCGCGAGGCGGGCGACCAGTGGCGGGCGAAGGTGCCGCTCGACGAGCTCTTCGACGTGGTCATCGACTCCTCGGCCGTCGGCCTCCGCAAGCCCAACCCGGCCATCTTCCGGCTCGCCCTCGAGCAGCTCGGGGGCGTGGACCCCGCACGGGCGGTGTTCCTCGACGACCACCCGGGCAACGTCGCCGGTGCCGAGGCCGTCGGGATCCGGGCCCTGCTCGTCGACGACGTCGACGAGGCCATCGCCGACCTCGACGCCCTGCTCGGGACGCAGACCGCGCTCGGGGCGGAGCCCTCCGGCTCGTAGCCAGGCGTCTACTTGACCGATCGGTCAACAAGGCGCACCGCGGCCCCGTAGACTGGGGCGACCGCGCATCGCACACGTCAGGGGGACGAGTGGCAGATCCGAATCGGCCTCGGGCCGCGTTCACGCCGTGGGACCGCCGCGAGCTGCCGGGCTCGTTCTCGGTCGAGGAGAGCGCCAAGCGCGTCGGCCACTACAAGTGGATCGAGATGCGCACGTTCGAGGTGCTCGGCGGGTGGGTGGCCACCGTGCCCGAGCTCGACGTGAAGCTGCGTCTCGGCACCCACACCTACCACCACGCCTGGCACGCCGAGCTCTGGCACAAGCGCCTCCCCGAGCTGCGCGAGATGAACCAGGAGCGGCTCAACGTGCCGCCCAACGACGAGCTCGTCGCCTTCGTCGACGCCATGACCGAGCCCGAGGCCCCCGACCTCACCATCGAGAAGCTGGTCGGCGTCTACCGCGTGCTCATCCCGCACAAGATCGCGGCCTACACCTTCCACCTGAACAACACGAGCACCATCACGGACGCGCCGACGGTGCGCTCGCTCAACTTCGCGCTCGCCGACGAGTTCGACGACTGGCGGGACGGCGAGATGCTGCTCCAGTCCCTCATCGAGACCCCCGACGAGGTCCAGCGCGCCGCGGATCGCCAGGCCGAGCTCGAGAAGCTCCTCCTGGCCGCCGGCGGCATCGCCGGGCCCGGTTCGATCGGCAGCCCCGCCCAGGGCGAGCCCGACCCAGAAAGCGAGCAGGTGACGCCATGAGGAAGTCGCTCCCCGTCGAGGACCTGGCACGCGACGAGCGGTTCGTGCGCGTGCCCATCACCGACCGCATGAACGACCCGCGCTCGGTCACCAACACCCGCATGCGGACCCAGGCCAAGCTCACGCCCAAGCGGCCCGACGCGTCCGACGCGGCGCGGTCGCTCATGCACGGCATCTTCGTGGGCGAGATCCAGGCGCTCGAGGGCGCCGGCCGCACCTGCTGGGACTTCGAGACCGGCGACGGACGCGACGAGGCGCCGTTCGCGCTCAAGCTCGACATGGCCCGCCAGTGCTGGGACGAGGCCCGCCACTGCGAGATCTCGGTGAAGCTGAGCGACTGGATGGGCACCGAGATCGGCGAGTTCTCCGAGGGCACGTTCCTCTACGAGGCGGCGTGCAACCCCGACCCGGTGCTGCGCCTCACCGGCGTGAACCGGGCGCTCGAGGGCCTGGCCATCGACGTCTTCAACACCATGCGCGACTTCGGCGACGCCGCCGGCGACCCGGTGCTCGAGTTCTGCGAGGACTGGATGCTGGCCGACGAGGTGACCCACGTGAAGATGGGCTCGGACTGGCTGCGTCGCCTCACCGCCGACGACCCCGAGCGTCGCAAGAACGCCCTGGAGTTCCAGCGGGTGGTCGACAAGCTGTTCTCGCTCGGCGGCTTCCGCGGCGAGGACGACGAGAGCCCGGTCAAGCTGGCCCGGCGCTTCCGCGAGCTCGCCGGCTTCGGCGACGACGAGATCGACGAGATCGCCGAGGTGGCCCACGAGGCGTTGCGCGAGGCGCAGGCCCGGCGCGACGCCCTCGCCGCCGACGCGGCGAGCTGACCGCGGCCCACCCCGTCACCGAGGAACCGCCCGTGCCCGTCCGCGTCACCCCCGAGCGATTCACCCTCGTCGACTTCGACGGCGCCGAGATCGCCGCGCTCACCGAGGACCTGCTGCCGAAGGTGGGCCTCGGCGCCGACACCGAGGTCCACGTCGAGGTCAACGAGACCTCGCCGCTCGGGTACGCCGCGGTCACCTCGCTCGACCCCGTCACCGTGCACGTCGAGAGCGGCGCGCTGGAGGACCCGAAGCGCCCGCGCCGGCTCGAGCCCGACGGTGCCGCCAACGTGATCGGCCGCCTGCTGCTCGAGGCGTCGGACCGCCTCGACCCGGGCTTCGGGGCCCCGCCCCTCGACGAGCCCCTGGACCTGGCGGTGGCCACCGCCTGGCACACCTACTGCGCGGGGCGGCTGCACCAGCTCGGCGAGCGCTACTACGACCAGCGCCAGCGCCGGCTCTACCACTTCCGCAACCGCCACGGCTTCACCGATCGGGCCGACGCCGCCTTCGCGGCGCTTTGGGACGGCGACGGCCTGACCTTCGCCGACCTCCAGGCCCTCTCCGACGGCGCCCTCGGCGCCGACGCCCCCGCGTAGGCCCACCCCGCCCACCCCTCCGTTCTGGGTACTGGCCCGGAACGCTCACGACACGTGGCCGTACCCAGAAGACGGGGGTGGCCCTTCGACCCTCGACCACTGATCGAGGGTTCACCGGGCCGGCGCCGACTCTCGACCGTGGATCGAGGGTCGGGGCATCCCGATGGGCCGACTGACTCATCGGTCAGGGATACCGAGGTGCTCCCCTCATCTCGGGGGGTGCGGAGCCGAAAGGTTCCGGACCACCCCCTCAGGAGGATTTGGCGATGCGCGCAACGGCGGAGAACTCGAGAGACTGGCTGCGACGGGCCGGGCGACGGCGCCCCGGCCGCTCATGGTCGTGGGGCCACGTCCTGGCCCCGCTGGCCGTCGTGGCCGTGCTGGGCGCCGCCCTGGTGACGTCGCCGGCCGACCGGTCGCCGTGGAGCGCGCCGCCGCGGCTGGCCGCCGCGGGCGAGCAGATCCACTTCCTGCCCTACGACGCCCAGCAGTTCTTCGACACGTCGCTCGGCACGCAGACCAACCTGCCCGCCCAGGACGTGCGCCTGATCACGTCGATCGTGTCGGCACGTGCCGGCAACGTGGTGGCCATCGACCACTGGGAGGACGGCTACGACGCCGACCCGGTGAACAGCCCGGGGGCGACCACCGAGGTCTCCACCATGGGTGAGGGCGAGGTGGCGGTCCTCGAGAACGTCGTGGTCCTGGCCAACATCGGCGACATCACCCCGGGCGGCTCGAGCCAGCCGTACTACGACGGTCGCGACAAGATCGTCTCGACGTCGCCCACCGTCGTCACGATGGGCGGCTGGCCCAACTCGACCGGGTCGGTCCACGCCGGCGCCTCCGCGGTGCCCGAGGTCTCCCGCTACGGCTACTCCTTCGAGAGCCCCGTGGGCGAGGACACCCCGTTCCCCTCCGGCACGCCCACCGCGTCGCCCTGGGAGTACACCGGCCTGATCATCGCCGCGTCGGAGGACGCCACGACCGTCACCGTCACCGGCGAGGCGCCCATCAGCCTCGACGAGGGCGAGGTCCACCTCGTGGACGGTGGCATCGACGTCGGCGACGCCATCGACGCCAACAAGCCGATCGCGGTCTACCTCAGCACCGGAGACGTCGACGCGCAGTGGGAGGGCCGGCTCTACGAGCTCACCCCGACCGAGCGGTGGTCCGACACCTACTTCTCGCCGGTCACCTCCACGAACGGCACCAACGAGATCACCCGCGCCTTCCTCTACAACCCCGCCAACGTGGCCATCACCGTCAACGTGGCCCGCTCGAACGGCACGAGCACCACCGTGAACGTCCCCGCCGGCGGCCAGGCCAACTACCTCTTCCCCCAGGACGTCGGGGCACGCTTCCAGAGCCCGGGCAACCCGTTCTACGCGCTGCAGGCGATCACCACCCCCGAGTCCGGCAACGACGCGAGCGCCTCCTACAACTGGGGCATCCCCCTCATCCCCCAGACCTACCTGACCCCGATGGTCGTGGTCGGCTACGGGGCCGGTGCCTCGGACCTGAGCGCCAGCTACAACGGCGTGTGGGTCGCACCCCAGGCGAACACGACCGTGTACGTCGACCGGGACGGCGACACGAGCACGGGCGCGCTCACCGACGCCAACGGCAACAAGTACGACTTCTCCTGCGCCATCAACGCCCGGGTGCCGCGGATCATCAAGGACGACGGCACCGCCAACTGCTACCTGCCCAGCGCGTACACGGCGGCGAAGGGGACCGGCGACGCCGACATGACCGGCGCCCGCATCTACACCCTGGACGGCACCGTCCTGGCCGCGGCGTGGGGCCAGGTCCCCGGCCTCAACGCGCAGAACCCCGCCATCGACATGGGCACCACGGTGCTGCCCTTCCCGACCGTCGACCTGATCAAGACGTCCGCCATCGTCGACGACGACGGCGACGGGCTGGCCGACCCGGGTGAGACCATCCGCTACACGATCACCGCCACCAACACGGGCATCAGCCCGGTGGACAACCTCGTCCTCTCCGACGACATCCCCGCCCACACCACCTACGTCCTGAACACCACGGTGCACAACGGCGCCCCCGTGCCCGACGACGGCTCGGGCACGCCGTTCCCGTTCGACGACGGTGGCGCGACCCTGCCGCCCGCCCTGTCGGTGGGTCAGACCCGCACGGTGACCTTCGACGTGCTCGTGGACGACCCCCTCGACCCGACCGTCACCCAGATCGTCAACGAGGCCGTCCTCCAGACCAGCTACGGCACCTACACCGGGGTCGACGTCCAGCCGGTGTCGCCGCCCGAGCCCGACATCTCGCTGGCCAAGACCGTCTACGCCGGCCACGACGGCGGCGCCTCCTGCGAGGGCGCCGACCTGGTGACGGCCGAGGCGGGCGACGCGGTCACCTACTGCTTCGCGGTGACCAACGAGGGCAACATCACGCTGGCCCCCGTCACCCTCGACGACGCCGACCTCGGCATCGACGAGACCGACGTCACGCCCGTGGTGGGCGACCTGTCCAGCCTGGGCTCCGGCGAGACCGCCGTCGTGTACGTCGAGTCGACCGTCGCCGGCGACCTGCTCAACACCGCCACGGTGGAGGGGACCGCCGTCGACCCCGACGGCGACCCCGTGCCCACGCTCGACCCGGTGACCGCCACCGACACCGCCGAGGTGGAGCAGGTGGCGCCCGCGGTCACCGTGGCCAAGACCATCTACCGCGGCCACGACGGCGGGGCCCTGTGCCCCGGCGGCGAGACCGCGGTGGGGGTGAACGGCGACGCCGTCACCTACTGCTTCACCGTCACCAACACCGGTGACACGACCCTGGCCCCGGTCACGGTGGACGACGCCGACCTCGGCATCGACGAGGGCGACATGACCGTCGCCGCCGGCGATCCCGCCGTGGTCGACCCCGGCGAAACCGTGGTCTTCTTCTACGAGACCACGCTCGACGGCGACCTGACCAACACCGCGACCGCGGGCGGCACGCCGTCGGACCCGAACGGCGACCCGCTGCCCGGCGTCGACCCGCCCACCGACGACGACACCGCCGACGCCGACGAGGTCGACCCGGCGATCTCGGTCACCAAGACCGTCTACGCCGGCCACGACGCCGGCGCCTCGTGCGCGGGCACGGACCTGGTCTACGCCGAGAACGGCGACGCCCTCACCTGGTGCTTCGTCGTCACCAACGACGGTGACACCGAGCTGGCCCCCGTCACCCTCGACGACGGGGACCTCGGCATCGACGAGACGGACATGACCGTGCTCAGTGGCAGCCTGGCCTCGCTCGCCCCCGGCGGCTCGGTGGCCCTGTACTTCGAGGGCGCCGCCGCCGGTGACCTGGACAACGTGGTCACCGCCACGGGCGTGCCCGCCGACGGCGGCGGCGACCCGCTGGTGGGCGTCCCGCCCGTGACCGACGACGACGACGCCCGGGTGGACGCGGTCGGCCCCGCGGTCACCGTGCAGAAGACCGTGTACGCCGGCCATGACGGCGGCGCGGGCTGCGAGGGCGGCGAGACCCTGCCCGCCCGCAACGGCGACGACGTCACCTGGTGCTTCGTGGTGACCAACAGCGGCGACACCACCCTGGCGCCGGTGACCCTCGCCGACGCCGACCTCGGGGTCGACGAGTCCGACCTCGACGGCGACGTCGCGGGGCTCGACAGCATGGCGCCCGGCGCCTCGGTGACCCTGCACCTCGAGGGCACGGTCGACGGCGACCTGGACAACACCGCGACCGTGACCGGCACGCCGGTGGACGGCAGCGGCGATCCGCTGCCCGGCATCGACGACGTGACCGACGACGACGACGCCTCGATCGACGAGGTCGCGCCGGCGATCTCGGTGGCCAAGACCGTCTACCGCGGCCACGACGACGGCGCCGGCTGCCCCGGCGGCGAGCTCGTGCGCGCCGCCAACGGCGGCGCGGTCACCTGGTGCTTCGTCATCAGCAACGACGGCGACACCCGCCTCGCCCCGGTGGAGCTCGTCGACCTCGACCTGGGCATCGCCGAGACCGACCTCACCGTCACCGCTGGTGACCTCGCCGGCCTCGACCCCGGCCAGACGGTGACCGCCTACGTCGAGGGAACCGTCGACGGCGATCTCCTCAACACCGCCACCGTGACCGGCGTGCCCACCGACCCCGGGGGGACCCCGCTGCCCGGCATCGACCCCGTCACCGGGGACGACACCGCGGAGGTCGACGAGGTGGGCCCGCAGCTCACCGTGGCCAAGACCGTCTACGCCGGCCACGACGGCGGCGCCGCCTGCCCGGGCGACGAGCTCCAGCGCGGCGCCAACGGTGCCGAGGTGACCTACTGCGTCACCGTCACGAACACCGGTGACGCCACCCTCGCCCCGGTCACGCTGGACGACACCGCCCTCGGCGTCACCGACGCCGACATGACCGTGCTCTCGGGCGACCTGGCGTCGATGGCGCCGGGCGCATCGACCACCCTCTTCCTCGAGGCCACCATCGACGGCGACCTGACCAACACGGTCGAGGCCACCGCCACCGCCGTCGACGACCAGGGCGACCCCTTCGACGGCATCGACGACCTGACGGTCAGCGACACGGCCGCGGTCGAGGAGGTCACGCCGTCGATCGCCGTGACCAAGGGCATCTACGCCGGCCACACCGCGGGCGCGGACTGCCCCGGCGGCACCGACCTGACCGCCGAGCAGGGCGATCCGATCACGTACTGCTTCACCGTGACCAACAACGGTGGGGCGACCCTGGCGCCGGTCACCCTGGCCGACCCGCAGCTCGCCATCGACCAGGACGACATGGACGTCGTGGCCGGCGACCTGTCGTCGCTCGACCCCGGCGGGTCGGCTGTCCTCGCCTACGAGACGACCGCCGACGGCGACCTGACCAACGTCGTCACCGCCACGGGAACGCCCCGTGACGGCACCGACCCGCTCCCGGGCTCGGGCGACGTCACCGACGACGGCCAGGCCTCGCTCGACCAGGTGGCCCCGGCGATCTCGGTGGCGAAGTCCGTCTACCCGCACCCACGACGGCGGGGCGCAGTGCCCCCGGCGGCGAGCTGGTGCAGGGGCCGCACCTGGGCACCGACGTGACGTGGTGCTTCGTCGTCACCAACGAGGGTGACACCACCCTCGTCGACGTCGGCGTGTCCGATCCGGCGCTCGGCGTCACCGAGGCCGATCTCAGCGGCGACACCGCCGCCCTGGCCCTCCTCGACCCCGGCGCCTCCGTCGTGCTGTACCTCGAGGGCACCATCGACGGCACCCTGCCCAACGTGGCCACGGTGACCGGCACGCCCGCCGACCCGGCCGGCGACCCGTACCCGGGCCTGCCCGACGTCTCCGACGACGACGACGCCACCGTGGCGGAGGTCGCCCCGTCCATCGCGGTGGCGAAGACCGTCTACCAGGGCCACGACGGTGGGGCGCAGTGCCCCGGCGGCGAGCTGGTCCAGGGCGCGACCGGCGCCGAGGTGACCTACTGCTTCGTGGTCACCAACGACGGGGACACCACGCTCGCCGACGTGACCCTCGCCGACGTGACGCTCGGCGTCGACGAGACCGACATGGACGTCGTGGCCGGCGACCTGTCGTCGCTGGCCCCCGGCCAGTCGGCCACCCTCTCCTTCGAGGGCGTCCTCGACGGTGACCTCCTCAACACGGTCGAGGTCACCGGGACCCCCGTCGACGACCAGGGCGACCCGATCGCCGGCGTCGACCCCGTCACCGACGACGACACCGCCGAGGTGGACGACGTCTCCCCGTCGATCACGATCGAGAAGTCGGTCCACGCCGGCCACACCGGTGGGGACGACTGCCCCGGCGACCCCCACGTGGCGCTGCGGAACGGCGACGACGTCACGTACTGCTTCGTCATCACCAACGACGGCGAGGCCACGCTCGACCCGGTCACGTTCAGCGACCCCGCCCTGGGGCTCACCGAGGCCGACGTCGAGGTGCGCTCGGGCAGCTTCGCCGACCCCCTCGTCCCCGGCGGCGTCATCGTCGCCTACCACGAGGCGACGGTCGCCGACGACCTGACCAACGTCGCCACCGTCACCGGCACGCCCGTGGACGACGGGGGTGACCCGCTGCCGGGTGCGGACCCCGTCACCGACGACGACGTCGCCACCGTGGACGAGGTGGCCCCCGCCGTCACGGTGGACAAGACCGTCTACCAGGGCTGGGACGACGGTGCGGGGTGCGAGGGCGAGGAGCTCGTCCACGGCCTCGCCGGCGACGCGGTCACGTACTGCTTCGTGGTCACGAACACCGGTGACACCCCGCTCGATCCGATCGTCGTGGCCGACGGCGACCTCGACGTCGGCACCGCCGACCTGACCGTGGTCGGCGGCGGCCCGGTGGCGCCCCTCGCGCCCCAGGCCTCGGTGACCCTCTACGTCGAGACGACCGTGGACGGCGACCTGGTCAACACGGTCGACGTCAGCGGCACGCCGGTCGACGGCAACGGCGACCCGCTGCCCGAGGTGCCCGACGTGGTCGACGACGACACCGCCGAGGTGGTCCAGGTGGCCCCGTCGGTCACCGTCGAGAAGACCGTATACCAGGGCCACGACGGCGGCGCCGGCTGCGAGGGCGGGGAGTCCGTCCCCGGCCTCGACGGCGACCCCGTCACCTACTGCTTCGTGGTCACCAACACGGGGGACACCACCCTGGCGTCGGTCCGCCTGGACGACGGCGACCTGGGCATCTCCGAGACCGACATGACCGTGCTGGCGGGCGACCTCGACTCGCTGGGCCTCGTCGGGAGCGTGACGCTCTACTACGAGGCGACGATCGCCGGCGACCTCACCAACACGGTGACGGCGACGGCCACCCCGGCCGACGGCCAGGGTGACCCGCTTCCCGGCCTCGACGACGTGACCGACGACGACACCGCCGACGTGGACGAGGTCGCCCCGTCGGTCTCCGTGGTGAAGACGGTGGCCCGCGGCCACGAGGGCGGCGCCAACTGCAACGGCACCGACCTGCTCCACGGCCTGCCCGGCGAGGAGATCACGTGGTGCTTCGTGGTGACCAACACCGGCGACACCACGCTGGCCCCCGTCACCCTCGACGACGCGGCCCTGGCCGTCGACGAGTCCGACCTCACGGTCGTCGGCGGCGGCAGCCTCGCCTCGCTCGCTCCCGACGCCTCGGTGACCCTCTTCCTCGAGGGCGCCGTCGACGGCGACCTGGACAACACCGCGACCGTCGAGGGCACCCCGGCCGACGGCCAGGGTGACCCGCTGCCGGGGATCGACCCGGTGTCCGACGACGACGACGCCCAGGTGGTCGAGGTGGACCCGTCCATCTCGGTGGCCAAGACCGTGTACCGCGGGCACGACGACGGCGCCGGGTGCGAGGGCGCCGAGCTCGTCGCCGGCGAGAACGGCGATCCCGTCACCTGGTGCTTCGTGATCACCAACGAGGGCGACACGCCGCTCGCGGCGGTCACCTTCGCCGACCCGGCCCTGAGCCTGGCCGACGCGAGCGCCCTCGGCGGCGACGTGGCGGCGCTCGACGCCGCCCTCGCTCCGGGCGCCTCGGTGACCCTGTGGTACGAGACGACCGTCGACGGCGACCTGGTCCCCAACACCGCCACGGTGTCGGGCAGCCCGGCCGACGACGCCGGCGACCCCCTCCCCGGCGTGGACGACGTGACCGACGCCGACGACGCCGCGGTCGACGCGGTCGGGCCGGCGGTGCTGGTGGCCAAGACGGTCTACGCCGGCCACGACGGCGGCGCCGGGTGCGAGGGCGACGAGCTCGTCGCCGTCCGTGCCGGTGACGACGTCACGTGGTGCATCGTCGTCACCAACACCGGCGACACCGCGCTGCGCGACGTCTCGGTGGTCGACGACGACCTCGGCGTGACCGAGGCGGACCTGGACGGTGACACCGCGGCGCTCGGTCTCCTGGGCGCCGGCGAGTCCGCCGTCCTGTTCCTCGAGGGCACCGCCACCGCGGACCTCGAGAACACCGCGACGGCCTCCGGCACGCCGGCCGACGACCAGGGCGACCCGCTCGGGCTCGACGACGTGTCCGACGACGACACCGCTGCGGTCGACGTCGTCGCCCCGTCGCTGTCGGTGGCCAAGACCGTGTACCGCGGCCACGACGACGGGGCCGGCTGCCCCGGTGACGACGCCGTCACCGGCGTCGCCGGGCGCGCCGTGACCTGGTGCTTCGTCGTCACCAACACCGGCGACACCCGGCTGGCGCCGGTCACCCTGGAGGACGCCGACCTCGGCGTGGACCAGGTGACCATGACCGTCCTGTCCGGCGACCTCTCGGCGCTGGACCCGGGGGCCTCGGCGGTCCTGTACGTCGAGGGCACCGTGGACGGCGATCTCGACAACACGGTCGTCGCCACGGGCACGCCGGTGGACGACACCGACACGCCGCTGCCCGAGGTCCCCGACGTCACCGACGACGACACCGCCACGGTGGACGAGATCCACCCGAGCCTGACGTTGCTGACCGAGGTCCACGACCCGCTCTCGGGTGACTGGTACGACGCCGACGCCGACGGCGGCACCCTCGGGTCGAACGACGGCGTGCCCGCCACGCTGCGGGCCGGCGACACCGCCAGCTTCCGCTTCACGGTCACCAACACCGGCGACGTGGGCCTGACCGATCCGGTCGTCGACGCCCCGCAGTGCGACGAGCCCCCGACCGTGGTCAGCGGCGACTCGATCAACTCGGGCGTGCTCGACGTCGGCGAGACGTGGGTGCTGTCCTGCACGGTCAGCGACCTGTCGGCCGGCCTCACCCTGGACGCGGCCGTCACCGCGGGCTCGCCCGACGGCGACCCCGAGGGTTCCGGCGGGCACGAGGCCGCCGAGGTCCAGGTGGCCGCCATCAGCGTCGACAAGCAGGTGCTCGATCCCGACACGGAGGACTTCGCCGACCTGGCGACGTTGGAGGAGGGCGCCGACGCCACCTTCCGCATCGTGGTCACCAACACCGGCGAGGTGGCGCTGGGCGCCATCTCCGTGGCGGACGCGCTCGGGCCCGACTGCGCCCGGGACTTCACCGACGTGCTCGAGCCCGGCGAGTCCTTCGCCGCCTACACCTGCACCGTCCGCTCGGTGACCGACGGGTTCGTCAACGTGGCCACGGCCACGGGCACGCCCGTCGACGGCGGCGGGGACCCGATCGGCGCCGACGTGGCCGACGACGACGGCGCCACGGTGGCGGTCGAGGCCTCGCCCCTCACCGACCTGGCCATCACCAAGGACCTGATCGGGATCGACAACGACCTGCTGATCGCGACGTGGCAGGTGACGGTCACCAACGTGGGGGACACCCCGGCCACCGAGCCGATCTTCGTCACCGACGAGTTGAACGACGCCCTCCAGTTCCGCGACGCCGGCGGGGACGGCTGGACCTGCGAGTTCGACGAGCCCACCCTGATCTGCGCCACCGACACGGACCTCGCGCCGGGGGGCAGCACCAGCTTCACGGTGGAGACCTACGTGATCGCCGAGCCCGGCACGTCGGTCACCAACGTGGCCCGGGTCGACGGCATCGAGGACACCAACAGCGACAACAACATCGACGACGCCGTCGTGGACGTCGAGTCCATCAGCGACGTGGTGGTGATCGAGCCCGACACGCCGGGCAACCTGGCCCGCACCGGCGCCGACGTGCTCGGCCTGGTCGTGGCCGGCGTGCTCCTGGTGGCGGCCGGGCTCGGCCTGCACCGCGCCGGCCGACGGCGCACGGCCTGACGAGGCGCATCGAGTCGAGTGCTGCCGGGGGCCTGCGCCCCCGGCAGCCCGACCGCGCCGGTGGTGGCCGCGCCGTCCAGCGGTGCCCGCCGACGACCTCGAGCGCGCCGCGTCCCGGCTAGAGGCGGCCGGCGGCGATGACCCGAGCCAGGAACTGGCGGGTTCTCGCCTCCTGGGGGTCCTTCAGGATCTGCGCCGGCGGGCCGGCTTCGAGCACGCGGCCCTCGTGGAGGAAGCAGACCTGGTCGGCCACGTCGCGGGCGAAGCCCATCTCGTGGGTGGCCAGCACCATGGTCATGCCGCCGGCGGCGAGGTCGCGGATCACGGTGAGCACCTCGCCGACGAGCTCGGGGTCGAGCGCGGACGTGACCTCGTCGAGCAGGAGCAGCTCGGGATCGCCGACGATGGCCCGGGCGATGGCGGCCCGCTGCTGCTGACCGCCCGAGAGCCGGTCGGGGTAGTCGTCCACCTTGTCGCCGAGGCCGAAGCGGTCGAGCACCTCGCGGGCGCGCTCCTCGGCCTGCCGCCGGGGGACCTTGCGCACCCGGCGGGGCCCGAGGGTCACGTTGTCGAGCACGCTGAGGTGGGGGAACAGGTTGAACGACTGGAACACGATGCCCACGCGGCGCCGCACCGCGTTGGCGTTGATGCCCTTGCCGCTGATGCGCTCGCCGTCGAGCTCGATCAGGCCGGCGTCCAGGGGCTCGAGCAGGTTGATGCAGCGCAGCAGGGTCGACTTGCCACAGCCGCTGGGGCCGATCAGGCAGACGACGCCGTGGGGCGCCACCTCGAGGTCGACACCCTGCAGCACCACCTTGGCGCCGAACGACTTGTGCACCCCGCTGACCTTCAGCAGCGGCGGGGAGGTCGGATCCGCGGTCACGCCACCACCTGACCGCGCCGCTGGCGCTCGCGCCGGGTGTACCAGTCGGTGAGGCGGGCGAGGGGGATCGAGGCCAGCAGGAACAGCACCGTGGCCGCGACGAACGACGTGTAGTTGAAGGTCCGGCTCTTGTAGATCTCCGCCTCGCGGACCGCCTCGCGCACGCCGAGCACGCTCACGAGGGCCACGTCCTTCTGGAGGCTCACCAGGCCGTTGAGCAGCGCCGGGACGACGTTGCGGATGGCCTGGGGGACGATGGCGAAGCGCAGCGTCTGCCACTGGGTGAGGCCGAGCGACCGGGCCGCGGCGCGCTGGCTCTCGTGCACCGAGTCGATGCCCGACCGGTACACCTCGGCCGTGTACGCCGCGTAGGAGAGCACCAGCGAGGTGACGCCCCAGAACAGCGGGTCGTTGGGCACGCCCGGCAGTTGCAGCGCGGGCACGCCGAAGCCGAGCAGGAACAGGATCAAGAGGATGGGGATGCCCCGGAACAGGTCGATGTAGATCACCGACAGCGCCCGCAGGGGGAAGAACGCGGGGCCCCGCAGGCTGCGGACCACCGCCACGAGCAGGCCGAAGGCGAGGATCAGCACCTCGGCGATGACGAACATCTTGATGTCGAGCCAGAAGCCGCCGAGCACGTCGGGCCAGGACTCCCGGAAGTCCTCGGGGTTGAAGAACTGCTGCTGGACGTCGGGCCAGGTGTCGCTGCTGAGGACGAGCCAGACCGCGACGCCGACGAAGACCACCGTCGCCACGAACGCGATGAGCGCCCCGCGGGCGCCCTCCTCGCCGAGCTCGTGGCGCCACGACGCACCCCCTCCCCCGCTCTGGGGGGCCGCTCGGGCCCGGCCCGGGGGCGCCGGTGGCGGCCCCGAGCCGATGTCGGGCGTCATGGATGCTGGTCTCCCGCGCGCGGGCTACTCGGAGAGCGTCGGGGTCTCGCCCCCGTTGGCCAGCCACTCCTCCTGGAGGGCGGCGAGGTCGCCGGACTCCTCGACCGCGGCGAGGGCGTCGTTCACGCAGGGCACGAGGGGGCTGCCGTCCTCGAAGAGCATGCCGAGCTCCTCGGCCTCACCGACGACCGGCAGGATGCCGACGATCGAGGCGTCGGGGATCTCCACCGCGGTGATGTAGAAGGCCGTGGGCAGGTCGTAGACCAGCCCGTCGACCTGGCCCGCCTGGAGGGCCGAGCTGGCCGCGGCCGTGTCGTCGAAGACGGCCGCCTCCTCGCTCGGCTGGATGGCCTCCTCGATGTAGTCGAGGCTGGTCGTGCCCACGGCGGCACCGAGCTTGGCGTCGGCGAGGTCGGCCAGGCTCTCGGCCGAGGCGATGTCCGAGTCGGCCGGGGCCACGATCGCCTGCTCCACCGTGTAGTAGCCGTCGGAGAAGTCGACGACCTCGTCGCGGTCCTCGGTGATGCCGTACTGCTGGATGTTGAAGTCGTAGTCCTTCTCGCCGGGGGCGATGGCCTCGTCGAAGCCGGTGGAGGTCCACACCACCTGGTCCTCGGAGAAGCCGAGCTGCTCGGCCACCAGGTACACGAGCTCGCTCTCGAAGCCCTCGTTGCTGGTGGGGTCGTCGTTCTCCATCCACGGCGGGAAGACCGGGTCGCCCGTGGCCACGGTGAGCTGGCCCTCCTCCTTCACCGGCAGGTCGGCCGTGTCGCACGAGCCGGCCTCGGTGGTGTCCGACGAGCTCTCGTCGCCACCGTCGTCGTCGCTGCCGCACGCAGCGCCGAGCAACGCCAGGGCCGCGAGGACGGCCAGCAGCCGCCAGGTTCGGGTTCGGTTCATGTCGGGTCTCCCTCCCGCGCTCCGCCTCCCACGCCGCTTCCACCCGCGGGCGGGATGATGCAGGCGGAACTCTAGGTGGGCGGCGCCGGGCGGGCGAAGCCGGGCCCGGGGTCAGTCCTCGACGCCGCCAGGTTCGTCGCCGGGGCCGTGGGCGAACGGCGCGTCGCCGGCTTCGAGCGCGCTCCAGAGCGTTCGCAGTGCCCAGGCCACCGCGTCGGCCGCCAGGGGCGGAGGCACGTCGTTCTCCACGGTCAGGCGATGCCAGTTCCGCGAGCTGATCAGCGAGCGCAGCACCTGGGCCAGGGCCTCGCGCTCGACGGCGTCGAGGTCGGGTCGGGCGGTGCCGAGGTCGTCGGCGATCGCGGCCACGCGGGAGCTGCTCGTCGCCGCCGACGGGAAGGGCTGGCCCTGCGCCGCCGAGACGGCGCCGATCTGGACGATGGCCTGCGTGAGCAGGCCCTCCTGGGACCAGGCCAGGAAGTTGTCGTGCACGAAGTCGGGGAGGCTCTCGGGCCCCTCGGGGAACAGGTGGCCCCCCGTGGCCTCGGTGCGCTCGTCCCCCCAGGCGCTGAGGGCGGCCACGAGCGCCTCCCGGTTGTCGAAGTAGTTGTAGAGCGTCCGGTTGGAGACGCCGGCTCGGGCCGCGACCGCCTGGAGCGACAGGTTGGTGATGCCGTGCTCGACGACCTCGGCCGCGGTGGCCTCCAGGATGGCGGTGCGGGCGAGCTGCTTCTGGCGATCGCGGAGGGTGTCGGCCACGGCCCCACCATACACGTATGAGCTACTTCTTGCATTCTAACTGCATGCTCTGTAGGGTGCCTGTAGACAAACGGAAGCCGACGCTCACACCGAGCACCGGGGGAGACCGCCATGACCGCCACCAGCACCCGACCGAACCTCGCCGGGCCCGCCGACGCACCGGCACCGTCGCCGGACGGCGACGGGTCGACCGGCCCGCCGCCGTCGCCTCGGGTGGCCGGGGCCGTCCTGCTGGGCGGCTTCGCGCTGATGGCCACCGGCGCGCTGGTGGGTGAGGCCTCCGGGGCCGACCTCTTCGGCGCGCTCGAGTCGGTCGACGCCGCCACCGTCGGCGGTCACCTGGCCGACGTCGAAGGCGCTCGGACCGCCCTCACCGCCAACCTGTCGCTGTGGATCGCCGGCGTGCCGATGATCGCGCTCGGTGTGGCGCTGGCGGCCCGGTTCGGTCGCCGCAGCGCCGGGGCGGTCGCTCGCACCGCGACCACGATGGGGGCCGCCGCCGCCGTCGTCTTCTACTCGCTCATGATGGGGGTGGTGCGGGGCCTGGCCCCCGCCCACGTCGCCGGTGAGGACGTCATCGCCACGACCAAGGCCGTCGGCTGGGGCGCCGCCACCGCCGATTGGGTGGCCACCTTCCTCGTCCTCGGCCTCGGGCTCGTCGCGCTGGTGCGCGCGGGGCGCGAGACGTGGGCGCCGGGCTGGCTGGTCCGCTTCGGCGACGTCACCGCGGTGGTGGCGGTCGTCGAGGTGCTGGCGCTGCTGACGGGCGCCCGCCCGCTGGCGTTCGTGCTCGTGCCGGTGGGGATGGCGCTGCTGGCCGCCACGGGCATCGTGCTCGTGCGGCAGCCACACTGAGGGCCCGGGGACGCCGACATGGACCAGCGAACGACCGACGTGACGACCGGCGGGGGCCCGAACACCGGGGCCTCGGGGAGCGGCGGCGGGGCGCCCCGCTTCGAGGCACCCGGGCCGGGGTCGTGGATGCTCGACACCACCCACCACGGCCGCCGACCGGTGACCGCCTACCTCCAACCGTCCTACGCCGCCGCGATGGCCACCGGCATGCCGCGGCTGTTCGAGGCCTACGGGCTGCCCCTGGCCGAGGCGCGCGCCGCCTTCGTGGAGGGCTGCCTGTACGTGCGCATGCTGGGCGTGGGCGAGCCCGAGGGCGGGGGGTCGCCGCCGCCGACGCCCGTTCTCTGGGCGCTGTCGCGGCTGCACCCGGTGCTGCGGCGCCGCAAACGCGCCGCGGCGGCGGCGCTCGCCGGACGGCGCTGGCGCCAGGAGGTCGATGAGTGGTTCGACGTCGACCGCGCCGACGTGGTCTCGGCCAACGTCGCCCTCCAGCGCGTCGATCTCGGCGCACTCGACGACGCCGCCCTGATCGCGCACCTCGAGGCGTGCACCGCGCACTTCGGGCAGACCTCGGTCGACGGCTTCGTCCACCACGGCGGCGACCTGGTACCCATCGGGCTGTACCTGGCGGCCTGCTCGGACTGGGGCATCGACGCCGCCACCGCGGCTTCCCTGCTGCGGGGCGCGTCGCCCGCGACGCTGGCCACGGAACGCCTCCTCGCCCCTGCGGCCGCGGCGATCGCCGCCGCGCCGGCCCCGCCGACGTCCGTCGACGAGGTGCGGGCGCTCGGCCCGGACGCGGCGCGGGCGGTGGACGAGTGGCTGGAACAGCACGGGTGGCGACTGCTGACCAGCGACGACCTGGACGCGCCCACCCTGGCCGAGCGACCAGACCTCCAGTTGCGGGCGCTCCTCGGGGCGCGGGGCGACGCCCCGGACGGTGCCGCCGGCGGTGGGCCCGATCCCGCGTCGGTGCGACAGCAGGTGCCGGCCGGGCACCGGGCGACGTTCGACGAGCGGCTGGCCGAGGCCCGCTACGGGCTGCGCCTGCGCGACGACCACGTCGGGGTGCGGTGGAACTGGCCCGCGGGCCTGGTGCGACGCGCCCTGCTCGAGGTGGGGCGTCGCCTCGGCGAGCGGGGTGGGGCGCACGACCCGTGCCACGCGGTCGAGCTGGCGCCCGACGAGGTCGCGGACGCGCTGGCCGGCGGCGGCCCGGGCCGCGACGCGCTGGCGGCCCGGCGGGCCCGACGGGACGCGGTGGAGGCCGCCGGCCCGCCTTCGCACCTCGGCGACGACGCGACGCCACCCCCGGTCGCGGCGATGCCCGGGCCCCTGGCGACGATGGCGGGCGCGGTCCTGGCCTCGATCTCGGCGATGGAGGCCGCCCCCGAGCGGCCCGACCTGGCGGGGACGGGCGTCGGGGGCCGGGCCTACCGGGGGCGCGCCTGCGTGGCGCGCTCCGCGGTCGAGGCGCTCGACGCCCTCGAGCCCGACGACGTGCTCGTGGTGCCGCTCACCTCACCGTCCTACGACGCCCTGTTCCCGCTGGTCGGTGCCGTGGTGACCGAGGAGGGCGGCCCCCTCTCGCACGCCGCGATCATGGCTCGCGAGTTCGAGGTGCCGGCCGTGGTGGGCGTCGCCGGCGCCACGGGGCGGGTGCCCCACGGGGCCTCGGTCGAGGTCGACCCGGTCGCGGGTCGGGTGACCGTGCTGCCCTGAGCGCCACCGCCGGCCGCCGGCCGCAGGCGCGCTCAGCGCAGGTCGTGGGCGCTGATGGCGTCGAGGAGGTCGATCGAGGGCTTGCGGGCCAGCTTGCCGTCGCAGGCGTTGGCCATCTCCACCATGTCGTCGGAGTCGAAGTGGGCCCGCTGGGCCTCGGGTGACTCCCACTTCTCGATCACCACGAAGCGGTGGGGGTGGGTGGCCGACAGGCACAGGTCGATGTTGCGGCACCCGTCGTGGCCGCGGCTGACGACCACGTACTTCGAGAGGATGGCCTGGAGGGCCTCGGGGTCGGAGGCGTCGAAGGCCATGACCACGACGGTGAGCTCGACGTCGTCGCCCGGGTCGGGCGCGCCGGCGGCGTCGGCATCGAGGAGGAATGGGTCCACCGGCTCAATCCGCCCGGATCGGCTCAGGAGGCGCGGTGTTCGCGCCGACATCACGGAGAGTGAGGCCGTCCCCACAGGAGGAGAGATCGGGGCAATCGCCGAGGTTGGGCCTCTTGACCACGTCGGTATCGTAAGCCACAGCCCACGCACGGGCAGCCGCCTTCCGTCCGCCGAGTCGGTCCGTCCACCGTCACATCGAAGGCCCCGCCGAGTCGGTCGTGCGGCCATTCCCGACCACGAAGCCAGGAGCATCACGTTGGCCAAGGAGCGCGTAGAACGGGACGAGGAAGACCTCGTCCGGCTCTATCTCACCGACATCGGGCAGTACCCCCTCCTCACCAAGGACGACGAGGTGCGCCTGGCCCAGGCGATCGAGGCGGGGACGGCCGCCCGAGAGGAGCTCGACACGGCCACCAGCCTGACGGCCGCCCGCAAGCGAGAGCTGAAGCGGGCCGACCGCAAGGGCCAGGAGGCCGAGCGCACGTTCGTGCAGTCGAACCTGCGCCTCGTGGTGTCGATCGCCAAGAAGTACCAGGCCTCGGGCCTGCCCCTCCTCGACCTCATCCAGGAGGGCAACCTCGGCCTCATGCACGCGGTCGAGAAGTTCGACTGGCGCAAGGGCTTCAAGTTCTCCACCTACGCCACGTGGTGGATCCGCCAGGCCATCACCCGCGGCATCGCCAACACCGGCCGCACGATCCGCCTGCCGGTGCACGCCGGCGACACCCTCGCCCGCCTCCAGAAGGCCCGCTCGCGCCTCGAGCTCAAGATGGGCCGCCCCGCCACCCTCGCCGAGCTGTCGGCCGAGGTGGAGATGCCCGAGGACAAGGTCACCGAGGCCCTGCGCTTCGCGGCCGAGCCCCTCTCGCTGTCCGAGCCGCTGCGCGAGGACGGCGACGCCGAGCTGGGCGACGTGGTCGAGGACCGCTCGGCCGAGTCGCCCTTCGAGGTCGCCGCCACCGCGCTGCTCCCCGAGGAGATCCAGCGCCTGCTGTCGCCCCTCGACGAGCGCGAGCGCGAGATCCTGAAGCTGCGCTTCGGCCTCGACCGCGGCGAGCCCCGCACGCTCGAGGAGGTGGGCGAGCACTTCAACCTCACCCGCGAGCGCATCCGCCAGATCGAGGCCCGGGCCATGAGCAAGCTGCGCCACCCGAGCAGCGACACCGGCGCCCGCGACCTGCTGGCGGTCTGACCCGGCGGGGTCCTCACCCCTGGCGGTGTCGCCGGGCGGCGGACGCTCCTACACTCGCGGCATGAAGAAGATCGTCCTCGTCGCCATCGTCATCGCCCTCGTCGCCCTCGCCGCGAAGAAGATCCGCGAGACCGCCTAGGTCCGCGGCGCCCCGCGGCCGCGGTGACCCGGCCGAGCCCGGCGGCCCACACGGGCGCCGACCGGCCGCGCCGCCGGCGTGGCGGGCGCCGCAGCCACCACCAGACGCCCGCGCCGGCGGCCGCCGCCAGCACCCCACCGCCCACCGCGGCGGTGGTGGACGGCACGGGCCGGCGGCGCTTCAGCTCGACCTTGCGCACGAACGTGGTGACGGCCCAGCCCTGCTCCTCGGCGTAGCGGGCCAGGGCGCGGTCGGGGTTGACCGCCACCGGGTGGCCCACCGCCTCGAGCATGGGGATGTCGGTGGCCGAGTCCGAGTAGCCGTACGACGCGTCCAGGTCGATGCCGAGCCGCTCGGCCTCGGCCCGCATGGCCTCGGCCTTGAACGGGCCGTAGGAGTAGAACTCGACGTCGCCCGAGTAGCGGCCCTGCTCGTCGATGCGGGCGCGCGTGGCGATGGCCTGGTCGGCCCCGAGGTACTCGGTGAGGGGCTGGACGATCTCCTCGGGCGAGGCCGAGATGATGTACACGCGGCGCCCCGCGGCCTTGTGGTCCCGGATGAGGTCGAGGGCCTCGCCGAAGACGATGGGCTCGATCACGTCGGCCAGGGTCTCGCGGACGAGGGCGGAGACCGTGTCCTGCTGCCACCCCTTGGTGACCCGCAGCACCGCCTCGCGCATCTTGGCCATGCGCGCCTCGTCGGCGCCGAGGTAGAGGTACACCAGCTGGCCGTAGAGCGCCCGCAGCACGAGCCAGCGCGACAGCAGCCCGGCCCGCTGGAACGGGCGCCCGAACGCGACCATCGAGGCCTTCGCGATGACCGTCTTGTCCAGGTCGAAGAACGCAGCCTCCATCGCGACGAGGGTAGGACCGGTCCGTCGGTGGCCGGTCGATGCCGGGGCGTGGCGTCGGTCACGGCGGCCGGTCGACGGCGTCGGGTCGGGCCTCGGGCGCCGTCGCCGGGCTGGTAGCAAGGAGGGGTGAGCGAGGACGCCACCCCGGGCGCGGTCGTCGAGGGCTACGAGGGCCTGGAGCGCATCGGGCGGGGCGGCTTCGCCACGGTCTACCGGGCCCGCCAGCGCCAGTTCGACCGCGTGGTGGCCCTGAAGGTGCTCGACGTCACCGACACCGACGCCGCCTCCCGGCAGCGCTTCGAGCGGGAGTGCCGGGCCATCGGGGCGCTGTCGTGGCACCCCCACATCGTCGTGGTGCACGACTCGGGCCAGACCGCGGACGGCCGGCTGTTCCTGGCCATGGAGTTCCTCGAGGCGGGCTCGCTGGCCGACCGCGTCCGGGCCGAGGGCGCGCTCCCGTGGCCCGACGTGGCGCGCGCCGGCGTGGAGGTGTGCGCCGCCCTCGAGACCGCCCACCAGGCGGGCACCCTGCACCGCGACCTCAAGCCCGACAACGTCCTCGTCGGCGTCTTCGGCGAGGCCAAGCTGGGCGACTTCGGCATCGCCGCGGTGGAGGGCGGGCCGGCGACGGCCACCGGTGAGTCGGCCCTGACCGTCCTGCACGCCGCCCCCGAGGTGCTGCGGGGCGAGCGGGCCACCGTCGCCTCCGACGTGTACTCGCTGGCCTCGACGCTCTACACGCTGCTCGCCGGCCGCGCCGCGTTCGCCCGGGAGGGCGACGACTCGGTGGCGGCGGTGGTGCTGCGGGCGGTGTCCGAGCCGGTGCCCGACCTGCGGCCCCGGGGGGTCCCCGACGACCTGGCCGGCGTGCTCGAGCGGGCCATGGACAAGGACCCGGCGCGCCGACCGCCCTCGGCCGAGGCCTTCGGGCGAGAGCTCCAGCAGGTCCAGCGGGCCCACGGCGGGCCGGTGACCGAGTTGCGGCTGGACCCCCGGCGCGCGGCCGCGGCGGCGCTGTCGGGCGGCTGCCACGGCGACGAGGTGGGCCCCCACCGTGCTGGTCGGCGGCCGGGCTGCGGCGCGTCGCCACCGCTGCGGGAGGCAGGGCGGTCACGCTCGCGGCGTCGTCGTCGGCCCGTGGTCGGCGTCGCCCCTCGTGGTGCTGGCCGGCACGCCCGCCTGGCGGGGCCCCGACGGTGGGTGCTCGGTCGCGATGACGGCGGTGGTGAGTCGGCGACGACGACGAGCGCGGCCCCGCCACCACGGCGGCGCCGGCGACGACCGGCGCACCCACCACCGGCGCGCCCGTCCACGACCACCGGCTGCCCCCCACCAGGCGACGACCGGGCGCGACGTTCATCGCCACCACGCCTCGAGGAGGCCGCCGAGGGCTTCCTCGGCGCCAGGGACCGTGGGCGATCGGGTCACGGCGGCGTGTACGCCGAGCCCGAGGTGGTGGACGAGCTGTTCGTGCGCCCCACCGGCGGGCGCGGGCAGCACCTTCGAGGGTCCAGGCCCTGAACGACGACGCCACCTCACAAGCGCTTCGGTGCGCGTGAGGGCGGGCGCCACCAACCTGGCGTGGGTCAGCGGCGCCGCCCGGCGGGCGCTTCCGGGTCACCGGCGTCGCCTCGATCGCGGACTGATCGGGCACCGCCGCGGGCGCGGCGCCGGGCCGACTGCGGGGTCGCCTCGACCGTTGCGGGCGTGTCACCCCCCACCTCTACTCGGTGGGCGGCGCACCTTCGCCGAGGTCGATCCCCACCCTGCTGGAGGAAGCTGTGCTCGTCTCCTGCTGGTCCGCCAAGGGCGGATCGGGCACCACCGTCGTCGCGGTCGCCCTGGCCCTCGTCCACGCCCGGGCCACCGACGTGTTGCTGGTCGACCTGGCCGGCGACGTGCCGAGCGCGCTCGGCCTCGCCGAGCCCGAGTCGCCCGGCCTGGCCGCCTGGCTCGCCGCCGACGACGACGTCGGCGTCGACGCCCTGGCCCGGCTCGAGGTCGAGGCCCGGCGGTCGCTGTCGGTGCTGCCCCGGGGCACCGGGCCGCTCGCCGCCGCCCCCGAGCGACTCGAGGCCCTCGTCGGTCACCTCACGGCCGACCCGCGGCCCGTCGTGGCGGACTGCGGCGTGCTCGGCCGGGGCACGGCCACGGCGGCGGCGTTCGCCGGCGTGGCCACCCACTCGCTGCTCGTGACCCGGCCGTGCTACCTGGCCCTGCGGCGGGCCGCCCACCTGCCGCTGCGCCCGTCGGGCGTGGTGCTCGTCAACGAGCCCGGCCGGGCCCTCACCCGCACCGACGTCGAGGACATCGTCGGGGCGACCGTGCGAGCCGAGGTGGCCCTCGACCCGGCCGTCGCCCGGGCCGTCGACTCGGGCCTGCTGGCCTCGCGCCTGCCCCGCACCCTCGAGCGGGCGCTGCGTCGTGCGGCGTGAGCGCGCCGGCGCCGGCCCGGTCGACGCCGCCCGGGCGGACGACGTCGACCGGCCGGGCCTGGACGACCTCGTCCACCGCCGCCTGCTCGCGGAGACGTCCGGTCGCGACGACGCGGCGGCGCCCGACACCCGCGCGCTGGTCGAGCGCCTGGTGCGCGCCGCCGACCCGTTGCTGGGAGCGGATCAGGCGGCCGGCGTCGTGGGGCGGGTGCTCGCCCGGGTCGAGGGGCTCGGCCCGCTCGAGCCGCTGCTGGCCGACCCCACCGTCTCCGAGGTGATGGCCAACGGGGCCGGTCCGGTCTGGGTCGAGCGCCACGGCCGGCTCGTGCCCACCGACATCGTGCTCGACGAGCGCACCGTCACCCACCTGATCGAGCGGGTGGTGGCGCCGCTGGGGCTGCGCATCGACCGGTCGTCGCCGCTCGTCGACGCCCGCCTGCCCGACGGGTCGAGGGTCAACGCGGTGATCCCGCCGCTCGCCGTCGACGGGCCCTGCCTCACCATCCGGCGCTTCGCGGCCCGTCCCGTCGACCTCGACGAGGTGTGCCCGCCCGGCGTCGCCCCGCTGCTGCGCTGGGCCGTCTCGGCGCGCGCCAACCTCGTGATCTGCGGCGGGGCGGGCGCGGGCAAGACCACGCTGCTCAACGCCCTGGCGGGCTCCATCCCGGCCGGCGAGCGGGTGGTCACCATCGAGGACGCCGCCGAGCTGCGCCTGCCCGGCCCCCACGTGGTGCGCCTGGAGGCCCGGCCGCCGAACGCCGAGGGCGTGGGCGAGGTCACCATCCGCGACCTGGTCCGCAACGCGCTGCGCATGCGCCCCGATCGCATCATCGTGGGCGAGGCCCGCGGCGGCGAGGTGGCCGACATGGTCCAGGCCATGTCCACGGGCCACGACGGCTCGCTGTCCACCTGCCACGCCAACGGCGCCGCCGAGGCGTTGCGACGCCTCGAGCTGCTCGCCCTGCTCGGCGGGATCGATCTGCCGCTCACCGCGCTGCGGGCCCATCTCGCCGGCGCGGTCGACCTCGTCGTGGCGGTCGCCCGCCGACCCGACGGCAGCCGGCGGGTCACCGCCGTCGAGGAGGTGGTCCCCGAGGGCGCCGCGGCGGGTCCGGGCGGCGACGGGCCGCCGGGTGCGCCCACCCGCCGCTGGCCGACGCGGGGCTGGTCGCGCTTCCCCGCCGACCGGTCCGGTCGGTGGGGCCCCGCCCGCCAACCCGGCGTGGCTGGTGGCGGCGTGATCCGGTCGGCCCGGCGGCGGCCTGTCGTCGCCGGCGTCGCCGTGGCGTCGCCGGGGCGCCGCGTGGCTGCGGGGGTCCTCCTGGCCCACCGGGCCCGGCGACGCCTGCACCACGAGGGGCGCCCGCCGGCCCGTGCCCGGACGGGTCCTCGAGACGGCGGCGTGGTGCGACCACCTGCCGTCGCCCGGCTCGAGGCCCACCTCCGCTGCCGATCTCGACGGCGACCTGTTCGCTGGGCGCAGCGGTGGGCGGTCGGCACCGCGGCCGCCGTGCTGGTGGCGCTGACCCGGTGGGGGCCCGGTGGTGCCGCCCTCGTGGTCGCGAGGGCCGTCTCGGCGCTGGTGGTGGCCCTGCGCTGGCGGATCGGGCGGGCCCCGCTGCGGCCGCCGCCTGCTGCCGGGGTGCTCGGGCCGTGGCGGGTCGGCTCCAGGCCGGTGCGTCGCCTCGTCGAGGCGGTGGGCGACGCCGACACGCCTGCACCAGCAGCCTGCTCGACGCCGATCTCGCTGCGCTGGCCGGCGGGTCGACTGCGGCAGCCCTCGCGGAGGCGGTGACGGCCTGGGGCGACGATCGGCCGGTCGCGGGCTTCCCTGGTGGTCGCGCTCGTGCTCGGGCCGAGGCCGGTGGGGCGCGGCGCGTGCGCTCGACGGCGTGGCCGCCACTTGCATCGGCAGGCGGTGGCGGCCGAGGTCGACGCGCTGTCCACGCAGGCGCGGGCGTCGGCGCTGGTGATGATGGCGCGCCGGTGGCGTTCGCCGCCCTGGGCCTGCTGAGCGACCCTGACGTCGGGCTTCCTGCTGGGCACGCCCGCCGGTCTGGCCTGCCCTCGCGGTGGGCTGACCCTCGACGCCGTCGCGGGTGGCTGGATGCTGCACATCGCCCGAGCGCCCGGTGATCGTCGTGGCGACCGGGCTGGCGCCTGCGCTGATGCCCGCCTCGCCGCGGTCCCGTGGCGGCCGCCCACGGCCGGCGGGCCCGGTGACGGTCGTGGCGGCCTGGGCCGTGCCTGCGCTGGTCGCTTCCGCCGCCGGTCGCGGGTGGCGGCCGCCACGGCGCGTGGGCGGTGATTGTCGTGGCGACCGGGCCGGCGCCCGCTGGTCGCCCTCCTCGCCGGCGCTGCGGCGTGCTCGGCGGGTGGGGCCGGCGGGCTGCGGCGCCTGGCGTCCCGCCGACCGTCGGCGTCGACCTCGCCGGCGGCCGGGTCGATGCGGCCCGGCCGGGGCGCCCTCACGGTCCTCGGTGGCCTGCTGCGCGATGCGCTGGGCTGGTCGCCTGACCCTGGGCGGCCGGCGGCTCGGCATCGCGTCTTCACCGGCGCACCCGCCTGGTGGTGTCGCCCCTCCTCGGATCGCGGTAGGGCTGGTGGTGGGCCGGCCCGCACTGGTCGCGCCGGGTGGAGAGGCGGCGGCGCGACGCGGCGTTGCTGGCCGAGCTGCCCGAGGTGGTCGACCTGTTCGTGCTGGCGGTGGGCTCGGGCCTCACGGTCGCGCTGGCGGTGCCCGCGGTGGCCCGTCACCACCGGGGACTGCTGGGCGAGGCCTTCGCCGACGTCGCCCGCCGGGCCCGGCTCGGCGCCCGACTCGCCGACGCCCTCGCCCAGGTGCCCGACTCGCTGGGAGAGCGGGTGCGGCCGCTCACCACCGTCCTGGTGTCGTCCGAGCGCTACGGCGTCGCACTGCTGCCGGCGCTGGAGCGCCTGGCCGTCGAGACCCGCCTCGAGCGGCGCCGCGCGGCCGAGGCGACCGCCCGCCGGGTCCCCGTCAAGCTGCTCTTCCCCCTGGTGCTGTGCACCCTGCCTGCCGCGCTGTTGACCGTCGTTCCCCTGCTGGCGGGTCGCTGCGGTCGCTGCGCCTCTGACTGCTCACAAGGAGCGATCCGATGTCCCTTGCGCTCGCCCTCTACGTCCGCGTCCGCACCCGGCTGGCGGTCCGCGGCGCCGGCCAGACCACCGCAGTACGCTGGTGCTGCTCGGCGTCGCCGCCATCGCCCTGCTGGTGGTGGCGTGGGCGGCCGACACGAACCGGATCGGGCGTCTGCTCGACCGTGCTGACTCCTGATCCTGTCGAACGTCGCGGAGGGTCGGGTCGGCTGACCAGAGCCAGTCGTCGGTGGAGTGGCGTTGCTGTTGCCGTTCGTCGCGCCGTTGCTGCTGGCCGTGGTCCAGGTCGGCCTTGCCGTGCGCGCCAGGTGCTGGTCGTCCACGCTGCCGGGAGGCGCGGGCGGCGGCGGTCGATCCCGCTGGCGCCGCGCGGCTGATATGCGGCGGCGGCCACGGCGCTGGTGCTGTCGCGTCTGACGTGGCGGTGTCGGGGCGGGGGGAGCCAGGGTCGCGGGTGGAGTCGTGGTCCGCTACCGCAGCGTCACTGCGGTGCCCCATGGGCCGCCTGGTCGGTGACGTGACCGTGTCGGGCCGGGCCACCATGCGCGCCGAGGAGGCCTGCGGTCAGCGTCGACGCTGCTCGAGGGTCGCCGGCCGCTCCGGCATCGGGGGCCGTCGCCCGCCGTTCGTGCACGGCGGGGACTACCCTCCGCGCCGATGACGGAGCCGCCGGTCGAGGCCGCCGTCGGCGCGACCGGTCGGACGCCGCGGGAGCAGTCGTTGCGGGCCGAGGCCGCGGCCTACGGGCTCACCCCCGAGGAAGCGGAGCGGCTGGTCGCACGCGAGCGGAGCGGTGAGCTCGAGCTCGGGGACGACGCCTCGTCGGACGACGACCGCGAGTTCCTCGAGGGGGGTTGCGCCACCTTCGACCTCACCGAGCACCCCGCCGTGCTCCTGGTGCTGCCGGTCCTGTTCGCCTGGTGGCTCTTCCGGCGGGTCCGCCGCTCGCGTGCCGCCCGCGGTCGGGGCTCCTGACCGACCGGGCCGGGCGGACCCGATCCCGTCGAACGTCGCGTGGCGGTCGGGCCGGCTGGCGACCCCGGGGCCCTCTCGGTGGCGGTGACGGTGCGGGTGCGGCGGGGTGCGGCGGATGGCGCTGGTCGTGCACGGCTGCAGCGTCCCCACGGCCTCGTGGGCCGACCGGTCGGCCACGTCACCCGGTCCGGCCCGGCCACGTCACCCGGTCCGGCCCGGCGAGGTGGCGCGTCGGGTGAGACGGGGGATCAGCCGCCGGCGGTGGTCGTGGTGGCGTCGCCGCCGGCCGGGGCGGGCCCGTCGGCGGTCGGCAGCACGCTGAGGGTGGCGTAGCCGGTGGTGAACGCGGCCACGTCGTCGGCGGGGTCCTCGGCGGTCGACGCGCAGTCCACCAGGGCCAGGCTGCGGCCCGCGTCGTCGGCGGCGATGGGCACCTCGACCACGCCCCGGTGCTCACCGGTGGCGCACGACGGAACGTTCAGCAGCGTCACCTGGGCGGGCTCGTCGCCGGCGACGATCGCGTCACGGTGCTCGTCGAGCCAGGCCACCGCCTCGGCGGCCCCGGCGGTGTACTCGGGCGGCTCGGTGTCGACCCCTTGGGCCACCACCAGGGCGGGGATGCCCTCGGCGGCGGCGGCCCGGGCCGCGGGCACGTTGCTGGAGAACTCGGCCAGCGACCCGATGAGCTGGCCCGTGTTCACGCCCGCGACCACCAGGTCGGGGGTGCCGAGGTCGTCGGGCATGCCGTCGAGCTCGCCGGACAGGGCGGCGCGGACGGTGTCGGCCGAGTCGGCCGCCACCGCCACGGCGGGATAGCCCGTGGGGGTGGTCGTGAAGGTGACGGTCGGCACCTGCCCCGGTGCGAGCGCCGGCGGCGGGACGAGCGGGGAGTCGGGCGCGGCCACGCCGACCGACACCCCCGGCTGGGTGAACAGGGCGTCCACGAGCGGGGCGAGCCCCGCCGAGCCGGTGCCCTCGCCGTTGGTCACCAGGATGTAGAGGCGGTCCTCGCGGGTGGTCGTGGCCGTCGACTCGGCGGCCGCACCGTCGCTGCCGCCGTCCCCGTCGCCGCCGCTGCAGGCGGCCAGGACCAGCAGGGAGGCGGCCAGCGCCAGCGCGACCGCCCGTCGCCGCATGCCTCTGCTCTGCCTCATGTCCTCACTCCGGTCGGGTCGGCGCCGCACGGCACGCGCCGCCGACTCTAGGAGGCGCGGGCGCCCCGGGCGAGGCGTCCGACGGGTCGCCGCCCTCAGGCCAGGGTGGCCGCCCCGAAGGCGACGCCGAAGCGCACGCACCAGATCACCACGGTCTGGTAGCGGTCGAGGTCGACGTCGGCGGGCACCTCGTAGTTCTGGTCGCCGATGTTGCCCTGGAGGTCGCCGAGGTCGACGAAGTCGTCGTCGAACGCGCCCTCGTCGGCGTCGGCGGGGGCGGTCGACAGGTAGACGTTGAGGTCGGGCCCGTTGTCGGTGGCGAACTCCTCGAAGCGCAAGAAGCGCTGGTCGGTCCCGTCGGAGAGCACCGACGCGGTGCCGGCCGCGGGGTGGCTGCGGCCCACGAACGATCCCTCGGCCACGACCGAGATGGCGGGCGCCGCCGTGGTGGGCGGCGTCGCCGCGGCGTCCTCGGCCCCGGCCCCGTCGTCGTCGCCGGCGGTGTCGTCGGCGGCGGCGGCGGTCGTGGCCGTCGACCCGTCGTCGGCCGAGGCGCCCGAGTCGAACACCGGGCCGGCCTGGTCCACCTCGTCGTCGATGAACGCGGCCTGCACGCCGAAGTAGCCGAAGGCCAGCCAGGCCGCCAGCGCCACGGCCACCACGCCTCCCGCGGCGAGGTACCAGCGCCGCCGACTGCGGGGCGGGCGGTCGGCCTCCGGATCGGAGGCGGGGCGGTCGGTCGGGACGTCGGCGTCGGTCATCGGTCCTCTCCTTCGTTCCTCTGCCAACGCCGGCGGCGCGCCTCCGGTTCCCGGGGCGTCGCCGACCGCCGGGTCAGGGTCGAGCGCCGAGCAGCACCCCGAGCAGGCGGGCGGCGCCGTCCTTGTCGAGCGGCTCGTTGAAGTTGCCGCACTTGGGCGACTGCACGCACGACGGGCAGCCGTCGTCGCAGGGGCAGCCCTCGATGGCGTCGAGGGTGGCGGCCAGGTGGCGGTCGGCCACCTCGTAGCCCAGCTCGGCGATGCCCGCCCCGCCGGCGTAGCCGTCGTAGATGACGACGGTGGGCAGGCCGGTGTCGGCCTGGAGCAGCGTGGACACGCCGCCCACGTCCCACCGGTCGCAGATGGTGAACAGGGGCAGCATGCCGATGGCGGCGTGCTCGGCGGCGTGCAGCGCCCCGGGCGCGGCGGCGAGGGACACGTCGGCGGCGGCGAGCAGGGCGGGCGGGATCGTGTACCAGACCGCCCGGGTGACCAGGTGCGACGGGGGCAGGTCGAGCGGCTCGCGGGCCAGCACCTCGCCGGTGAAGCGGTCGCGGCGCTGGTAGCCCGTGACCTGGCTGCTCACCTCGATGTCGCCCAGGTGGAGCACGGCACCACCGATCGGCCGCCGCTCGCCGACGCCGAGCACCCGCACCTCGGTCTCGGAGCGGGCCTGGGTGACGTCGCCGCCGTCGGTGGTCGAGACCCACGCGACGCCGTCGTCCAGGTCGAGGTCGTCGACCCGGTAGGCGCGGCCCTGGTGCAGGTACGTGGCGCCCGGGTGCACCAGTCGTGGGGCGCGGCCCTCGTCGACCGTGCCCACCAGCTCGCCGTCGGCGGTGGCGATGCGGACCTCCCGCGACGACCCGCCCCGCAGCCCCACGCCGTGGCTCGGCCAGCCCCGCGCCGACCACACCGCCCTCGGCTCGAGCCGGCTGCCCGCCCGGCGCGGCCGGATCTTCAGGCGGTCGTCCACCACCAGCCCGCGGACGCCGTCGGCCAGCACGTCGGCGGGCCAGAAGGCCTCGTCGGCCCAGCTGAGCGGCAGCTCGAACGCCGCGCAGGCGAGGTGGGGGCCCAGCACGAAGGGGTTGGTGGGGTTGATCACCGCCGGCTCGGGAGGCCGGGTGAACACCTCGCGCGGGTGGGCCATCAGCCACTGGTCGAGCTGGTCCTGGCCCGCCACCAGCACGGCCAGGGACTGCTGGGCCTCGCGCCCCGCCCGGCCCGCCTGCTGCCACAGCGAGGCGATCGTGCCGGGGAAGCCGTTGAGCACGCAGGCGTCGAGGCCCCCGATGTCGACCCCCAGCTCGAGGGCCGTGGTGGCCACCACGCCCTGGAGGCGCCCCGAGAACAGCTCGTCCTCGATGGCCCGCCGCTCGACCGTGAGGTACCCGCCCCGGTACGCGCTGACGGCGTCGGCGAGGCCGTCGGGCAGCCGCCGGCGCACGTCGGCGGCGACGATCTCGGTGCCCTTGCGGCTGCGGCAGAAGGCGATGGTGCGCCGGCCGTGGAGGATGAGCTCGGCGGCGATCGTGGCCGCCTCGCGATTGGACGACACCCGCGGGCCGCCGGCGCCGACGGGCGTGGGGTCGCGCTCGTCGACGGCGATGTCGTCGCGGTGGTCGGGCTGGTCCACCGCGGCCAGGCGCGGCCCGGACGGCCCGACGCCCCGGTCCTCGCCGGCCCCCGCGCCCGGAGGGCCCCCGGGGTCGTCGTCGAGGTCGTCGTCGCGGCCGTCGTCGAGGGGTGGGTTCCACAGCGCCACCAGGCGCTCGCCCCGCGGCGAGCCGTCGTCGGTGACCTCGGCCACGTCGAGCCCGCACAGCTGCGACGCGAGCCGGCCGGGCCGGCCGATCGTCGCGGAGGAGAACACGAACGTGGGCGACGAGCCGTAGTGGGCGCACAGCCGACGCAGCCGTCGCAGCAGGTGGGCCACGTGGGTGCCGAAGATGCCGCGCAGGACGTGGAGCTCGTCGACGACCACGTAGTCGAGCCGGAGCAGGAAGGTGTCCCACTTGCCGTGGTGGGGGAGGATCCCGCTGTGGAGCATCTCGGGGTTGGTGAGCACCACGTTGGCGTGGCCCCGCACCCAGGTGCGCTCCTCGGGGGTGCAGTCGCCGTCGTAGGTGCCGGCGACGAGACCGGGCACCTCCAGGCCGGTGAGGCTGCGGAGCTGGTCCTGCGCCAGGGCCTTGGTGGGGAAGATGAGCAGTGATGTCCCTGATCGCACCGGCCGGGCCGCGGACTCGGCGATGGGCGCCTGGTAGCAGAGCGACTTGCCCGACGCCGTGCCCGTCGCCACCGCCACCGAGCGCCCGTCACGGGCGAGGTCGATGGCCGCGGCCTGGTGCGACCAGAACGCGTCGACGCCCAGGCGCTCGCGGACCTCGGGGGGCAGCGGCCGGGCCAGCTCGGCGGTGCGGGCCGGTCGCGCCGGCAGCCGCTCGAGGTGCACCAGGCGCTCGCCGCCCGGGCCCGACGGCGGGCCGCCGGCCAGACCGGCGAGCACGTCCTCGAGCGACGGCAGCGGAGCGGGGGCGAGCAGGGCCATGCCGCCGCCATGCTACGGATCGCGCCGGCGTAATTACAGGGGTGTCATCGAGGCCGGGGCGGCGCGGCCCGGAATCGGGTCGGCAACCGACCCGTCGGCGATGCGGGGTCGCGCGCCCCGTGGCCGGTACCGTGACCTTCGGTGAGGTGGACCTCGGCCCCGCGGGTGGGCCCGCCCGGTCGGTAACCGATGTCGCGTCACCACGGTCGGAGCAGCGACGGCGATCGAGGAGTGCCGACGTGCAGTTCGAGGTGAATGTCGCGCCGGTGGGCTCGTGGACCGTGATGGCGGTGGCGGGCGAGGTCGACGTCGCCACCGCGCCTCGACTGCGCAAGGAGGTCGTCGCCCTGCTCGGCGAGGGCCACGACCGGGTGGTCGTCGACCTGGAGGCGGTCGACTTCGTCGACTCCACCGGCCTCGGGGTGCTCATCGGGGTCCTGCGGCGCGTCAACGCGGTGGGCGGCTCGCTGCGGCTGGTCTGCACCACGGACCGCATCCTCGACCTGTTCGCCCTCACCGGCCTCGACCGGGTCTTCGACGTGCGGGCCAGCGTCGGGGACGCCACCGGCGAGTCGCCGGTGGACTCGCCGGAGCCCACGGAGTAGGGCGTGGGCCAGGTCGTCGAGCTCGAGATCCCGGCCCGGCCCGATTTCTTGGAGGTGGCGCGCATGGTCATCACGACCGCGGCGTCCATCGAGCCCACCTTCCCCGACGAGCGCATCAACGACCTGCGCCTCGTCGTGTCCGAGGCGTGCACCAACGCCATCGAGGCCCACGCCTCGAGCGGCGACGAGGACAAGCGCATCCTGTTGCGCTGCGACCTCGCCGAGGACCGCGTCGAGGTCGAGGTCGAGGACCAGGGCGGCGGCTTCGAGCTGGCCGACCTGGGCGACCTCCCGGCGGTGACCGACCCCGCCCGGCTCGACCACGAGCGAGGGCTCGGCATCACGCTGATGCGCGAGGTGGCCGACGAGACCGAGTTCCGCTCGTCCGAGGGCGGCACCGCCGTGCGCCTCGTCGTCTACTCCACCAAGCGGCGCTGACGGCGGGCACGACCCGCCACCCGCGACCGGCAGCACCTCAGGGCCGCACTCCGGGCCACGTGCCCGTTCCGCCGCGACGTCCGCCGCGCCGGAGGGCTCCCGGAGCGGATCGCTTCTTCGGCCGTTCTCCACCGATGTTGCGCAGTCGTTCGAGCGGGGACGCGAGCATGAGGCCGTGCGATCCCTCAGCGCCGTCCTCGTCGGCGCCGTCCTCGTCGCGGCCGTGGCCTGCGCGGGGCGCGCCCCGGCGGCCCCGACCCCCACCGCCGCCGAGGGCGACGCCAGCTGCGCACGGGAGGGGCTGTCCCGCACCGTGGCCTACCGGCGCCTCCCGGGGGTGCCCCGCAACGCCACCAGCCTCGACGTCCACGCGCCCGACGGTGCCTGCGGCGCCCCCGTCGTCGTGTGGGTGCACGGCGGCGGCTACCACCGGGGCGACAAGGCCAACGGGATGCGCGACAAGCGGGCCTGGGCCGAACGCGAGGGCTGGGTGCTCGTCAGCGTGAACTACCGGCTGACCACCGTGGGTGACCCCGACTCGGCCCGGTTCCCCGACCACTACGACGACGTCGCCGCCGCCCTGGCCTGGGTGGAGGCCCACATCGCCGACGACGGCGGCGACGCCGGCCGCCTCGCCCTCCTCGGCCACTCGGCCGGCGCGGACATCGTGGCCAACGTGGCGGCCGAGCCCAGGTACCTCGCCGGCGCGGGATCGTCGACCGACCTCATCGACTGCCTCGCGCCCCTCGACACCGCGGGCTTCGACAAGGCTCGGGCGAGCGCGGTCGAGCAGCGCCAGTGGGTGAGCGCGCTGGGCAACCACCCCGGCTTCCGCACCGACACGTCGGCCACCCTGCTGCTGCGGTCGGGGGCGGCGGCGCCGCCGCCCGACACGATCGTGGTGCGCCGGGGGACCCCGCGGCGCCAGTCCATCCAGCTGGACTACCGGCGCGCGGCGCGAGGCGCCGGGGCCACGACGGCGGCGATCGACGCTCGGGCCCTGAGCCACGGCGAGGTGTCGAGCCGCCTCGGTGCCACGGGCGACCGGGTGATGACGCCGGCGCTCACCCGCTTCCTGCGCCGGTGCCTCACCCCGTGACCCCCGGACCGGCGCACCGGCGCACCGGTAGGCTGCGGGCCGGCAGTGCCGGGACGCCAGGTCGGCGGCCGCCCCACCCACCCGGAGCACCGTGACCGAAGATCGCACGCCCTTCCGAGCCACCTGGCTCGAGTCCGACCGGCCCCTGGCCCGTGCCGTGGGCCGGCCGCTGGCCTCGTTCCTCGAGATCGAGGCCGCCGGCGGCGTGTTCCTCCTGGCGGCCACCTTCGCCGCGCTGCTCTGGGCCAACTCGCCGTGGGACCAGTCCTACGTGGACTTCTGGCACACCGAGCTGACGGTCCGCCTCGGCGACTTCGCCATCAGCGAGGACCTCGCCCACTGGGTGAACGACGGGCTGATGACCATCTTCTTCTTCGTCGTCGGGCTCGAGATCAAGCGGGAGCTGGTGGCGGGGCAGCTCCAGGAGCGATCGGCGGCGGTCCTGCCCGGCATCGCCGCCCTGGGCGGGATGCTGGTGCCGGCGCTCATCTTCCTCGCCGTCAACGCGGGCGGGGCGGGGGTGGACGGCTGGGGCATCCCGATGGCCACCGACATCGCCTTCGCCCTGGCGCTCGTGGCCGTGTTCGGGCGCCGGGTGCCCCCGCAGCTCAAGGTCTTCCTGCTCACGCTGGCGATCGTCGACGACATCGGCGCCATCCTCGTCATCGCGGTCTTCTACACGGACTCGCTCCGCTTCGGCTGGCTGCTCGACGCCGCGGTGATCGGCGCCGTCGTCGTCGTGCTGCGGCGGGTGCACGTGCGCTACCTGCCCGTGTACGTGGCCCTCGGTGCCGCGCTCTGGCTGTCGATGCTCGAGTCGGGGGTGCACGCCACCATCGCCGGGGTGATCCTCGGCCTGCTCACCCCCGCCCGGCCGTTCCAGCGCGAGCTCGAGGCCGAGGCCATCGTGGACCGGCTCGAGAACCGCAGCGACCTCAAGGCCGAGGACGTCCACCGCACCGCCCGGCTGATCAAGGAGTCGGTGTCGCCCGCCGAGCGCATCGAGCACGCGCTCCATCCCTGGACCAGCTTCGTGATCATCCCGATCTTCGCCCTCGCCAACGCCGGCGTGCCCCTCACCGCCGAGCCCCTCCGCGACCTGTCGCCCGTGCTCGTGGGCATCGTGGCCGGCCTGGTCCTGGGCAAGCTCGTCGGCATCACCGCGTTCACCTGGCTGGCCACCCGCATCCCCGGGGTCGACCTGCCCGCCGGCGTCCGGTGGCCGCAGGTCATCGGCATCGCCGCGGTGGCCGGCATCGGGTTCAGCGTGTCGCTGTTCATCACCGACCTGGCGTTCGACGACGCGCTGTTGAAGACCGACGCCAAGCTGGCGATCCTGCTCGCCAGCGCGCTGGCCGCGGCGCTGGGCTTCGTCATCCTCAGCGTGGCCAGCCAGGACCACTGGCCGTTCCGCCGGTCGGCGCCGTCCCCGACGGCCGACCCGCCGGCCTGACCGCGCCCCGGGCCGGTCGTGGGGCGCGACGATGGAGCGATGCGGACAGCACGGGTGCGGGCAGCGGTGGCGGTCGTGGCGGTCGTGGTGGCGGCCGCCGGGTGCGGTGGCGGTGACGACGCGGCGCCGGCCGACGGCCCCGGCGCGGCCGAGGCGACGACCACGGTGGCCGCGGCCGACCCGCTCGCCGTCGGCGCCGACTACCTGGCGGCGATGGCCGCCGACGGCGGGCCCGACACCGATGCGATGGCCGAGCTGACCGCGCCGGGCTCGGTCGCCGAGCGCTACGCGCGGCACCTGGGGGCGGTCGCGGACGTGCAGCGTGCGGCGGGTGAGCCGGCCGAGCAGGGCACGGCCACGGTCGAGGGTGACGGCGTGCTGCTGCGCCTCGAGCCGGCGGGCGGCGGCGACCCGGTCGAGCTCACGTGGGCGGACTTCACCCTCGACGAGGACGGCCGCCTCGTGGACTTCACCATCGACGGCGAGACCCTCGACGACCGTCTCGTCGTCGACGGCGCGAGCGACACCGTCGACGGGGTGACCGCGACCGTCACCTCGGCGTTCGAGTTGGTGTCGAACGACAGCCCACTCGTCGTGGTGGAGATCGACAACGGCGGCGCGGGCCGCCTCCGTCTGGTCGGCGCCGACTACGAGGCGCCCGACGGCCGCGTGCTCACCACCAGCCCGAGCGACCGCGGCCTCGTCGTCCCGCGCGG
Organism: Microthrixaceae bacterium; assembly: GCA_020637195.1. Taxonomy (GTDB): domain Bacteria; phylum Actinomycetota; class Acidimicrobiia; order Acidimicrobiales; family DATDAH01; genus JAEUJM01. The sequence continues at coordinate 65,735 of JACJWK010000003.1, read as the reverse complement.
CGCCACCAACCGGGTGATCCTGGCCTTCGCCCGGGCCCCGTTCGGCGGGACCGTCACCCTCCACGCCGTCGTGGGCGGCGACGCCCCCCTCGACATCGATCTCCCCCTCACCCCGTAGGCGACGCAGCGGCCGCGCGCCGTCCCCGGCCGTGAGGCGTCGGTCGGCCCGTCGGTCGGCCCGTCAGCGGCGGATGCGGATCTCGTCGGGCTGGTCGCCCCGACTCTGGGTGCCGCCCAGACCCAGTTGGCCGTGGTTGTTGTACCCCCAGCACTTGACCGCGCCGTTGCCCAGGATGGCGCAGACGTGGTTCTGGCCCATCGTCACCGCTCGGGCCAGGAACGGCGCCGCGGTGGCCCGCCCCCTTTTCCCGCGCACGCTACCCGCGCGGTCCCGCCCGGGCCGTGGCCGACTCGACCGCGTGCCGGCACCCGGCCGAGCGGTGGCGCTACGCCGGCTCGTACGGGCGAAGCTCCCGGCGGGCGATGGCCATGCGATGCACCTCGTCGGGGCCGTCGGCGAAGCGCAGCATCCGCACGTACGAGTACATCTTCGCCATGGGGAAGTCGGCGCTGAGGCCGGCGGCGCCGTGGGCCTGGATGGAGCGGTCCACCACCTTGGTGGCCATCTCGGGCACGGCGACCTTGATGGCGGAGATCTCGATGCGGGCGCCCTTGTTGCCCACGGTGTCCATCAGCCACGCGGTCTTCATCGTGAGCAGGCGGGCCTGCTCGATCTCGATGCGCGAGTCGGCCACCCACTCCTGGATGACGCCCTGCTCGGCCAGGGTCTTGCCGAAGGCGACGCGGGTCTGCACCCGCCGGCACATCGCCTCGAGCGCCCGCTCGGCCACGCCGATGGCCCGCATGCAGTGGTGGATGCGGCCGGGGCCGAGGCGGGCCTGGGCCAGGGCGAAGCCGCTGCCCTCCTCGCCGAGGCGGTTGGTGACGGGCACCCGGACGTCCTCGAACAGGATCTCGCAGTGGCCCTCGACGTCGTTGTACCCGAAGACCGGCAGGTCCCGGACGATCGTGACGCCGGGGGTGTCGAGCGGCACCAGCACCATGGTCTGCTGGGTGTGGCGGGAGGCGTTCGGGTCGGTCTTGCCCATCAAGATGGCGACCTTGCAGCGGGCCGACGCCGCCCCCGAGATCCACCACTTGCGCCCGTTGATGACGTAGTCGTCGCCGTCGCGCTCGATGCGGCACGAGATGTTGGTGGCGTCCGAGCTGGCCACCGCGGGCTCGGTCATGGCGTAGCACGAGCGGATCTCGCCCTCGAGGAGCGGGAGCAGCCAGCGCTCCTTCTGCTCGTCGGTGCCGAACATGGTGAGGATCTCCATGTTGCCCGTGTCGGGGGCCGAGCAGTTGAGGGCCTCGGGGGCGATCGGGCTGCGGCCGAGGATCTCGCACAGCGGCGCGTAGTCGACGTTCGAGAGGCCGTCGGTCCACTGCGTCTCGTACGGGAGGAAGAGGTTCCAGAGCCCCTGCGCCCGCGCCTCGCGCTTCAGGTCCTCGATGATCGGGGCGTGGAAGTGGGGGTCGCCCGACGCCGCCATCTGCTCTTCCCACACCGACTCGGCCGGGTAGACGAAGTCGTCCATGTAGGCCAGGAGCTTCTCCTGGAGGGCCTGCGCGGTGGGGCTGAGGGCGAAGTCCATGCGGGGAAATCTAGGGCTGCCGCCCGTAGGGCGAGGACCCGCCGCCACGACCACGGTGTTGACACCGCCCCGGGTGACGTTCTTATGTGTCGCTCGTGCCGACCCGCCTCGTCATCGTCGAGAGCCCCGCCAAGGCCCGCACCATCGCGGGCTACCTCGGCGACGACTACGTGGTCGAGTCGTCGGTGGGCCACGTCCGCGATCTGCCCCAGCGGGCCGCCGACGTGCCCGAGGCGTTCAAGGGCGAGGCGTGGGCCCGCCTCGGCGTCGACGTGGACAACGACTTCAAGCCGCTGTACGTCGTGTCGCCCGGCAAGAAGGACGTGGTCCGCGACCTGAAGCGGGCCCTGAAGGACGCCGACGAGCTGTTCCTCGCGACGGATGAGGACCGCGAGGGAGAGGCCATCGCCTGGCACCTGCTCGAGCTCCTCAGCCCCCGGGTCCCCGTGCGGCGCATGGTCTTCCACGAGATCACCCCCGAGGCCATCCAGCGCGCCATCGACGAGCCCCGCGACCTCGACCGCCGCCTGGTCGACGCCCAGGAGACCCGCCGCATCCTCGATCGCCTCTACGGCTACGAGGTCTCGCCCGTCCTCTGGAAGATGATCCGCCAGGGCCTGTCCGCGGGCCGGGTGCAGAGCGTGGCCACCCGCCTCGTGGTGCAGCGCGAGCGCGAGCGCATGGCCTTCACCGCCGCGGGCTACTGGGACATCGAGGGCACGTTCTCGCCCGAGGGCGCGCTCGGCACCTTCGACGCCACCCTGGTGCAGGTGGACGGCGCCCGGGTCGCCACCGGCAAGGACTTCGACGACACCGGCGCGGTCAAGACCCAGGGGGTGCGCGTGCTCGACGAGGCCGGCGCCACCGGCCTCGTCGACGACCTCGGCGGCGCCTCCTTCGCCGTCCGGTCGGTCGAGTCCAAGCCGTACACGAGCCGCCCGAAGGCGCCGTTCACCACGTCCACCCTCCAGCAGGAGTCGGGGCGCAAGCTGCGGTTCTCGTCGTCGCGGACGATGGCCATCGCGCAGCGGCTCTACGAGAACGGCCACATCACCTACATGCGCACCGACAGCACCACGCTGTCCGACGCGGCCCTGAACGCGGCCCGGTCCCAGATCCTCGAGCGCTACGGCCGCGAGTACGTGCCCGACGCCCCGCGGACCTACACGAAGAAGGTGAAGAACGCCCAGGAGGCGCACGAGGCCATCCGCCCGGCGGGCGACTCGTTCCGCACCCCCGACCAGCTGCGCAGCGAGCTCGACAACGACAGCTTCCGCCTCTACGAGCTGATCTGGGCCCGCACCGTGGCGTCGCAGATGACCGACGCCCGCGGCGAGACCGTGTCGGTGCGCCTCGGGGCCACCTCGGCGACGGGCACCGACGCCGAGTTCGCCGCCTCGGGCCGCACCATCACCTTCCCGGGCTACCTGCGGGCCTACCAGGAGGGCCGCGACGACGCCGAGGCCGGCGGCGACCGCGAGGACCAAGAGCGCATCCTCCCGCCGCTGTCCGAGGGCGGGCGCCTCACCGCCGAGCGCCTCGAGCCGAAGGGCCACGAGACCAAGCCGCCGGCCCGCTACACCGAGGCCTCGCTGGTCGCGAAGCTCGAGGAGATCGGCGTCGGCCGGCCGTCGACCTACGCGGCCACCATCGGCACCATCATCGACCGGGAGTACGTCTGGAAGAAGGGGTCGGCGCTGGTGCCGTCGTTCACCGCCTTCGCGGTGATCAACCTGCTCGAGACCCACTTCCCCGACCTGGTCGACTACGACTTCACCGCCCGCATGGAGGACGACCTCGACCACATCGCCGGCGGCGAGGCCGAGGCCATCCCCTGGCTCAACCGCTTCTACTTCGGGAACGGCCACGCCGGCCTGAAGGACATGGTGACCGACCTCGGCGTGATCGATCCCCGTGCGGTCAGCTCGGTGCCCATCGGGGTGGACGACGAGGGACGCGCCCTCGTGGCCCGGGCCGGCAAGTACGGCGCCTACGTGGCCCGCGTCCCGGCCCCCGGCGCGGTGGGCGACGACGGGCAGCCCGCCAAGGAGCAGACGGTGTCGCTGCCCGACGACATCGTCCCCGACGAGCTCACCGTCGAGCGGGCGATCGAGCTGCTCGACGCCCCCGCGGGCGACCGCGAGGTCGGCGTCGACCCCGACACCGGGCTCACGGTCCTGGCCAAGAACGGCCGGTTCGGCCCCTACGTGCAGCTGGGCGAGCTGGTCGACGGCGGCGAGAAGCCGAAGACGGCCTCGCTGTTCAAGGACATGAGCGTCGACACCATCGACCTCGACGAGGCGCTGAAGCTCCTGAGCCTGCCGCGGGTGGTGGGCGCCGATCCCGCCGACGGCGTGGAGATCACGGTCCAGAACGGCCGCTACGGGCCCTACCTGAAGAAGGGCAGCGACAGCCGCAGCCTGGCGGACGAGCGCCTCCTGTTCACGATCGGCCTCGACGAGTGCCTGCGCATCCTGGCCGAGCCCAAGCGGCGCCGCGGCCAGGCGGCGCCCGCCGCGCCCCTGCGCGAGCTGGGCACCGACCCCTCCACCGACCTCCCGGTCGTGGTGAAGGACGGTCGCTTCGGCCCGTACGTCACCGACGGCGAGAGCAACGCCTCGCTGCGCAAGGGCGACACCGTCGAGGAGATCACCATCGAGCGGGCCAGCGAGCTGCTCGCCGACCGGCGCGCGCGCGGCCCCGCCAAGAAGAAGAAGGCCACCAAGAAGAAGGCCGCCAAGAAGAAGGCCACCGCTAAGAAGAAGGCCACCAAGAAGAAGGCGGCGGCGAAGAAGTCGGCGCCCTGAGCGGCGGCCGGCCGGTCCCGCCGCGTTGTCGAGGCAATAGGGTGCGGAATCCGACCGCCATTGCCTCGAGAACGAAGGGACCGCGGTGTCGCTCGGCATGCTGATCGCGTTCGAGGGAGGCGAGGGGACGGGGAAGTCGACCCAGGCGGCGCGGCTCGCCGACCGGCTCGGGGCGGTGCTCACCCGCGAGCCCGGCGGCACCGCCATCGGGCGGCGCATCCGGTCCCTCGTGCTCGACCCGGCCAACGACGAGCTGACCGACCGGGCCGAGGCGTTGCTGATGGCGGCGGACCGGGCCCAGCACGTCGCCGAGCTGATCCGTCCCGCGCTCGACGCCGGACGGGTGGTGGTGAGCGACCGGTTCGCGGGGTCGTCCCTCGCGTACCAGAGCTACGGTCGGGGCCTGCCCCTGGACGAGGTCGAGCAGCTGTCGCGGTGGGCCACCGACGGGGTGTGGCCCGAGGTGGTGGTGCTGCTCGACGTCCCCGAAGCCGTCGCCGAGGCCCGACTCGGTGCCGACCGGGACCGTATGGAGGGGGCCGGCGACGGCTTCCACGAACGGGTCGCGGCCGGGTTCCGGGCCCTCGCCGCCGCCGACCCCGACCGCTGGGTGGTGGTGGACGGCACCGGCCCGGTCGACGAGGTCGCCGAGCGGGTCTGGAACGCGGTGGCCGAGCGGATCGGCCCGGCATGAGCCCACCCCTGCCCGTTCTGGCTCCCGATCTCGGTGCCAGGACACCGAGATCGGGAGCCAGAAGTGGCGACCAGGGCGCGGAGGAGCCGGCGTGAGCGCCGGCGGCTGGGACGACGTCCTCGGCCAGGATCGTGCCGTCGCCCAGCTGCGCGCGTCGGTGGCCGCGCCCGTGCACGCCTACCTGTTCGTCGGGCCGCCCGGCAGCGGGCGCCGCGCCGCGGCCCGGGCCTTCGCCGCCGACCTGCTGGCCGCGGACAGCGCGGGTGACGACGCCGACCGCCACCGGCAGCTGGCGCTCGCCGAGCACCACCCCGACCTCACCGTGTTCGTGCCCGAGGGCGCCTCGCTGCGGGAGGCCGAGGCCACCGAGATCATCCGGGCCGCGGTGCGAGCGCCCGTGGAGGGCCGGCGCAAGGTGCTGGTGCTCTGCGAGCTGCACAAGGTGAGCACCGAGGCACCCAAGCTGCTCAAGACGATCGAGGAGCCGCCGCCGTCCACGGTGTTCGTGATCCTGGCCGACGACGTCCCGCCCGAGCTGGTCACGATCGCGTCGCGGGCGGTCCGCATCGACTTCCACCCGGTGCCCGAGGCCCTGGTGGTGGACCGGCTGGTCGCCGAGGGGGTGGCGCCGGCGGCGGCCGAGGACGCGGCCCGGGCGGCGAGCGGCGACCTCGACCGGGCCCGCCTGCTCGCCACCGACCCCGAGCTGGCCGAGCGGCGCGAGGCCTGGCGCACCGTGCCCGACCGCCTCGACGGGACCGGCGCCGCGGTCATGGTGGCGGTCGACGAGCTGCGGGCGCTCATCGACCGGGCCCAGGCGCCGCTGACGGCCCGCCACGAGCGGGAGATGGAGGAGCTGGCCGAGCGGGTCGAGCGCTACGGCCAGCGGGGCTCGGGCGCGGCCCAGCTCACGGCCCAGCACAAGCGCGAGGTGCGACGGGCGCGGGTCGACGAGGTGCGCCTCGGCCTCGCCACCCTGGCCCGCCGCGCCGCCGACGAGCTGGCCGAGGCCCGCCGTCCCCAGGAGCAGCTCGACCGCCTGGCCGCCATCCAGGCCGCCTCCGAGGCGCTCGTGCGCAACCCCAACGAGGCCCTCCTGCTCGAGGATCTGCTCTTCCGGCTGTCACCCTGACCGGCGGACCCCGCCGTCGACGTCCGGGGCGCCCGCGGCGCGGGCGGCGGTGACGCCAGGACCGGGTCAGAGCAGCGTGTGCAGCAGGGCGCCGGCCTCGGCGGGCGGGAGGGGCCGGGCGTAGTGGTAGCCCTGCCCCCAGTCGCAGCCCAGGCTCTGGAGCACCGCGCTCTGGCCCTTCGTCTCGATGCCCTCGGCGACGGTGACCAGCCCGAGCGATCGCGCCATCAGCACCACCGCGGCGGTGATGGCCAGCCCGCCGCCCGTCGAGCCGAGCCCGCTGACGAAGGACTGGTCGATCTTGACGATGTCGATCGGGAAGCGCTCGAGGTAGCTGAGCGACGAGTAGCCCGTGCCGAAGTCGTCGACGGCCAGGCGCACCCCGAGGCCCTTGAGGGTCTGGAGCACGTCGAGCGACGTGTCGACGTCGTCCATGAGGACGTTCTCGGTGAGCTCGAGGGCGAGGAACTCGGCGGGCCACCGGTGGCGGTCGAGCAGCCCCTTCAGCAGGGGGACGAGGTCGGGGGAGGCCAGCTGGCGGGGCGACACGTTGACCGACAGCAGGAAATGGGGGTGGCCGGGCACCTGGCGCAGCCAGTCGGCCGCCTGGCCGATGGCCTCGTTCAGCACCCACGCTCCCATGGGGACGATGAGGCCGGACTCCTCGGCGACCGGCACGAACTCGGCGGGACCAACCGAGCCGCGCTCGGGGTGGGTCCAGCGCAGGAGCGCCTCGACGCCGATGACCCGGCCGCTCTCGAGCGAGACCGTCGGCTGGTACGACAGGGTGAGCTCGCCGTGGTCGAGCGCCTTGCGCAGGTCGTTCTCGAAGTGGAGCCGGTCGAGCACGCGCAGGCGCAGCTCGTCGTCGAAGACCACGGCCCGGTCGCGGCCACGGTCCTTGGCCCGGTACATCGCTGCGGCGGCGTTGCGCAACAGCGCGTCGCTGTCGTCGGCGGGCCCGGCGAGCGCGATGCCGATGCTGGCGGTGAGGGTGGCCTCTCCCCGGTCGACCGTGAAGGGGTCGCGCAGCGCGCCGAGGACGCGAGCGGCGAGGGCCTCGGCGTCGGGGGCCTCGACGGGACGGTCGACCACCACGACGAACTGGTCGCCGCCGAACCGGCCGAGCACCACGCCGTCGGCGGCGAGAGCCTGCTCGAGGCGCACCGCCACCCGCACCAGCAGCTGGTCACCGGCCTGGTGGCCCAACCCGTCGTTGATGACGGTGAAGCGGTCGAGGTCGACCAGCAGCACCGCGACCGGGGCGGCACCGGGGCGCGCGTCGGCGGCGCGGGCCAGGCCCTGGTCGATGCGGTCGACGAGCAGGGCGCGGTTGGGCAGGCCGGTGAGCCCGTCGTGCATCACCTGGTGGGCGAGCCGGGCGCCGAGGTCCGCCACCTCGCGGTCGGTGGGGGAGAGCCGGTGCGGAGTGCGCCGGTCCGACACGGTGCGGGTGGTGACGATGATGCCGCCGACCTCGGGGTCCTCGATGAGGTTCATGCCGGTGAACTCGACCGCCTCCCAGCGGCCGTCGGCCCGCCGGGCCCGGAACTCGCCGGTCTGGGTGAGGCCCGGGGTCTCCACGACCCGGCGCAGCAGCGCGTTCGCCGGGTCGAGGTCGTCGGGGTGGGCGAGGTCGAAGGCGCTGCGCTCGTCCCAGAACTCGGCCGGGTAGCCGAGGATCTCCTTGTTCTCGCTGGTGCTGTAGAGCAGGTTGCCCTCGCCGTCGAGGACGGTGACGGTGTCGGCCATCTTGTGCAGCAGGACGCGGTAGGGCTGGACGTCGGCCGGCGGGGCGGGATCGGCGGCGGGGACGCGGCGACCCGTGTCGTTCATCATCGCGACCGTGGCCACCCGCCGACCGTGCTCGTCGAGCAGGGGCGCCACCGTGAGGCGCGCGCCGAAGCGCGTGCCGTCGGGCCGGTGCCCCGTGGCGTCGACCGTGGCCTGCTCGTCGCCGCCGAACCCCTCGCGGCGCTCGCCCCACGGGTCGGCGTAGCCCGAGAGGGGCACGGCCCGGCCGAGCACGCTGGCCACCGGCCAGCCGAAGGTCCGAGCCGCCGCAGGGCTCCAGGTGCGCACCGCGCCCTCGAGGGTGAAGCTGAAGGCGACCAGTGTGGTGCCCGCGGCGACCGCGTCGAGCTGCTCGTCGGCACGCCGGAGCGAGTCCAGGGTGCGTCGTTCGGCGGTGACGTCGCGCACGTGGGCCATGGCCGCGACGGGGCGACCGTCGCGGCCCTCGAGCACGGAGGCCTCGCCGGTGACGTGACGGGCCGGGCCGCCGCTGACCGGGACCCGCAGCTCGAGCTCGACGGTGCTGCACCGGCCGGCGGCGGCGGCGGCGAGGCGCTCGGTGGTGGCGTCGAGGAAGTGCGGGGCGACGATGTCGAGCAGGTTCATCTCGCGGGCCTGGCTGGAGCGGCGCTCGACCAGCCCGGCGAACGCGGGGTTCGCGTCGAGCACGCGGCCGGTGAAGTCGAACAGCACGATGCCGACCGGTGCCGTGGCGAAGGCGACCGAGCGCCAGTCGGCCGTGGGCGCGCCCGCAGCCGGCTCGTCCCGGCGGTCGACGGCGACCGCGTCGGTGCCGTCCGCGCTCGGTTGTGGGATGCCGCCGTCGGCGTCCGCCATGGTGCACCAGTCAAGTGGATCGTGGGCCTACGGCGGTGGAGGCTAGCCCCGACGGGCGATCGCGGACGCGGTCGGAGACCTCGGCGAACCGACCTGAACGACGGCTGAACGGCGCGGACCGGGGGTTCAGCAGCGGGTCAGCCCGCCTGCCGTACCCCTGGATCGTCGAAGGTCGACGAGGAGGTCCCCATGTCCCACGAGCCCCACCCCACCGGCCGGCGTCTCACCCGGTGCCGGCGCGGCCGAACCCCCGCCGGCCTCGCGGCCCTCGCGGCACTGCTCGTCGCCGTGGCCGGCGCTTGCGCCTCGTCGGGCGGGTCGGGCGCCGAGGGGGACGAGCCGGCGGGCGCCGACTGCGGCTCGGTCGTGGAGGCCGACCCAGCCGACTTCGTCGACCCCACCCGGAGCACGAACCCCTTCCACCCGACCACACCGGGCCTGCAGTGGGTGCGAGGGGGCACCACGCTCGTCGGTCAGCGCGAGGTGCCCTTCGAGGTGATCACCACGATGACCGACGTGATCCGCGAGATCGACGGCATCCCCGCCATCGCGATGCTCGACGAGTCGACCGACGCCGGCGAGGTGTCCCAGGTCGGGATGGACTACCTGGCCCTCGACAAGGACGGCAACGTGTGGATCCTCGGCGGCTACACCGAGGAGTTCGAGGGCGGCGAGTACACGAACACCGAGACCGCCTGGCTGGGCGCGGCCGAGGGCGAGCCGGGCATCCTCGCCCCGGGTGTGGTGACCCTCGACACCCCGAGGTGGTGCATCGGTGGGGCGCCCGGCGAGGACCCGTCGGTCGGTGAGCCCGTCGAGGTCGGGGTGCGCCACTGCGTGGCGTTCGGCTGCTACGACGACGTGCGCGTGGTGCAGGAGGGCGAGGTGGGCGCCCCCGACAACGAGGACAAGTACTACGCGCCCGACGTCGGCGTCATCGACAACGTCCCCCTCGACGCGAGCCTCCACCAGGACACGTTCGAGCTGCGCAACTTCGTCCAGCTGAGCGACGACGGCCTGGCCGAGGCCAGCCAGACGGTGCTCGACCTCGAGGCCCACGCCCGGGAGACCTCGGTCGAGGTGTACGGGACGGCGGCCGTGGCGGAGCGGGCCGGGTGAGCCCGGCCCCGGCCGTCCGCCTGCTGGGCGTCGCCAAGTCGTTCGGCGGGCCGGACACCGGCGTCGTGCCCGTGCTCACGGGCGTGGACCTCACCATCGAGCGCGGGGAGAAGGTCAGCCTCGTCGGGCCGTCGGGCAGCGGGAAGTCGACGTTGCTGTCGCTGATCGCCGGCTTGCGCAACCCCGACCGCGGCTCCGTGGAGGTCGACGGCGTCGCCCTCGGGGGGCTGGGCGATGCGGCCCGGGCCCGGCTGCGCGCCGAGCGGGTCGGGATCGCGCTCCAGGCCGACAACCTGGTGCCCTGGCTGTCGGCTCGGGAGAACGTCGAGCTCGCGCTGGCCCTCGGGGGATCAGGCCGGCGCTCGGCCCGTGCACGGGCGGCCGCGTTGCTCGACGAGCTCGCGGTGGGCCATCGCGCCGGGCACCGGCCCTGCCAACTGTCGGGCGGCGAGGTGCAGCGGGTGGCGCTCGCGGTGGCGGTGGCGAACGGGCCCCGACTGGTCCTCGCCGACGAGGTCGTCGGACAACTCGACGGCGACACCGCGGGCCAGGTCCTCGACTCGGTGCTGGCGGCACCGTTCGCGCTGCTCCTCGTCACCCATGACCCGGTGCTCGCCGACCGGGCCGACACGCGCTACTCGCTCGTGGACCACGAGGTGCAGCGACGATGAGCCTGCGCATCGAGACGACCGCGCTCGTCGTCGACCACCCGGGGCGGGTGACGACGGTGCGGGCCCTCTGGCACCCCGGCCTCGTGGTCGAGGCGGGGACGAGCGTGGCGGTCATGGGGCCCAGCGGCTGCGGCAAGTCCACCCTCTTGGGGCTCCTCGCCGGCCTGGCCGTGCCCACCAGCGGGAGCGTGACGCTCGGCGAAACGGTCGTCTCGGGCCTGGCGGAGCAGGAACGGGCCGCGTTCCGCCGCCGTCACGTCGGGATGGTGCATCAGGCCGACAACCTGTTGCCCCACCTCACCGCGGAGGAGAACGTGGCCCTCGCACAGGCCGTGGCCCGGCCGGCCCGCGCCCGCGGGGCCCCGCCCGCGGCGCTCGCCGATCCTGTCTCGCTGCTCGACCGGCTGGGGCTCTCCGGCCTCGGGGCTCGACTGCCCGATCAGCTGTCCGGCGGTCAGCGCCAGCGGGTGGCCATCGCCCGGGCCGTCGCCTGCGGGCCCGGGGTCATCCTGGCCGACGAGCCCACCGGTGCGCTCGACGGCGGCAGCGCCCGGCAGGTGGTCGAGCTGCTCGTCGAGGTGCAGCGCGAGCTGGGCGCCACCCTGGTGATCGTCACCCACGACCCGGCCGTCGCCGAGCGCGCCGACCGCGTCGAGCACCTCAGCCGCCCACGGCGATCGAAGGAGCTGGCCGGTGCTGGCCCGGGTCGTCCTCGCTGACCTCTGGCGCAACCCGCGCCGCAGCCTCGCCGCGACCGCCGGCGTCACCGTCGGGGTGGGGCTGTTCTGCGGGGTGCTCTTCTTCGTCGACGGGCTGTCGTCGTCGATGACCCAGCGCGCCGTCGAGCCGCTGGCCATCGACATGCAGCGCATCGTCACGGAGGGCGCGGGCAGCACCCTCGAGCTCACCCAGGTGCTCGACCCGATCGGGCCGGTCGACGCCGGCGACGAGGTCGGCATCACCCTCGAGATCGACAACCCCGGCGAGGTCGCCGCCCACGAGGTGACTCTCCGCTCGCGGCCCGCGGCCGGGCTGGACTACGTCCCCGGGTCGGCCGAGATCGACGGTCGACCGATCGGCGGGGGCGCGGCGAACCCCCTCGCGGCGGGCCCCGGGACCGCGGGCCGCAACCTGGGCACGATCGCGCCCGGGCACACCCGTCGGGTCACGTACCGCGTCGTGGCGGCCGCGCCGACCGCGGTCGACGACGAGCAGGTGACGAGCACGTGGTCGAGCCGCGAGTCGGCGACCCCGCTCGCCGCGAACCAGGACGCGACGCCCCGACTCGACGAGCTCGCGGCTCGGATCGCACGCGTGCCCGGCGTCGCCGCCGCCATGCCCCTGTCCCGCGCCGACCTGGGGCCGGGGACGTTGCAGGCCGGCACGAGGACGGTGGCGGGACCGGCGCGGATCTTCGGCTTCGACTCGGCCTACGCCGACCGGGACCCGACGATCACGATCACCGACGGGCGGCTCGACGACGGGGGGGCGGCGCTGAGCGCCGAGGCCGCGAGCGCCCTCGGGGTGGGCCTCGGTGACGTCGTCACGGTCACGCTCCCCGACGGCGGCTCGCTGGAGGCCACCGTCACCGCGATCACGGACCTGACCCGCTCGCGATCCCTGTTCTCGAGTCGCCGGGGCGGCGACCTCGAGACCTTCGTGTACACCCCCGACTCGGTGGTGGTGTCGTCCGAGACCTTCGCCGAGCGCGTCGTGCCCGCCTTCGAGCGGGCCGCGAGCGCCGGGAGCGGCCGCCTGAAGGCCCCGCCGACCCGAGAGGTGGACGTCACCCTCGACCGGGACGCGCTCGACGCCGACCCCGCCACCGCACTCACCCAGAGCGAACGAGTAGCGAGCGCCGTGATGGCGTCGGCGCCTGGCCAGGACTATCTGCTCGACAACGTCTCCAACACCCTGACGGTGGCGGTGGACGACGCGGCCACGGCGCGTCGGCTCTTCGCCTTCCTCGGCATCCCCGGCGCCCTCCTTGCCGCCGTCCTCGCCGCCTACGCCGGCAACGTCCTCGCCGAGGCGCAGCGACGGGATCAGGCCGTCCTGCGCACCCGCGGCGCCAGCCGCCGCCATCTGCTCCGCATGCTCGCGGTGCGCACGACCGCCCTGGTCGGGGTGGGGGCCCTCGCCGGTCTCGTGGCCGGCTACGTCGCGGCCACGGTGGTCCTGGGCCATGCCTCTCTGGCGCGGGCCAGCACCTCGGCGCTGGTCTCCTCGGCGGTGGTGGGGACCGCCGGTGGGCTGCTGGTCACCGGCGCGGCGCTCTACCTGACGGGCCGTCGGGCCATCGACCGAGAGATCGACGAGGACCGCCGCCGCCTCGACCGGCGGGCGCCGCTGTGGCGGAGGGCCCGCCTCGATCTCGTCCTGGCCTTCCTTCTCGCGGTCGCGGTCACGGCGGCCCTCGGGACCGGTGCGTTCGAGGGGAGCGCCGGCTCGGTCTACTCCGGCCGCGCGGTGCGCCTCGACCTCGCCCTGCTGGTGCTGCCCGTCTCGGTGTGGCTGGCGGGCAGCCTGGTCGCCGCCCGTCTGATGGGCGCGGCGCTCGCTCGGGCCACCCCGACGTCCGCGCCCCGCATCGACCGCCCCGGGCCGGCGCTGCTGCGGCGCAGCGTGACCCGCCGGCCGTGGGCCGTGGTCAACGCGGCCTTGGTGGCGTCGCTCGTCGTGGCGCTCGCCGCGTGCCTCGCCACCTTCACCGCGTCGTACGACGCGGCCAAGGTGGATGACGCCCGCTACTCGAACGGCGCGGACGTCCGGGTGACCCCGAGCCCCACCGCCGAGCGGGACTACGGGGCGGGCGACGCGGACCGCTTCCGGGTGGCCGGCGTCGCCGAGGTCACACCGGTGGTCTACTCGGCGAGCAACGTCGTCCTCCGTAGCGACCGCACGTCCGACCCCGCCAACCTGGCCGCGGTCGAGCCGACGGGCTTCCCCGCGGTGGCGCCGGTCGATGCTGGCACCGCGGCGCTCGTCGACGAACTCGAGCGCGACCCGACGGGGTTGATCCTCAGTCGCGACACGGCCGGCTTCCTCCAGGTGGGCGTCGGTGACCGCGTGCACGTCCTGCTCGCCCGCTCCACCCCCGACCAGGTGGAGATCGTGGCCCACGTGTCGGGGCTGTTCGAGAGGCTGCCTGGGTTCCCGGACGGCGCCGACGCCGTGATGGCCCTCGACCGCCACCTCGAGGCGGTGCCGGCGACGGTACCCGACTTCTTCCTCGCCTCGGTCGAGCGAGGCGGCGACGCGGCACTGCAGGAGGCCGTCACGCGCCTTCGGCGCGGGCCGGCGTCGTCGGACACCCTGTCGATCGACACCCGCGCCACGACCTTCGATCGCGACCAGTCCAGCCTCGCCGCACTCAACGTCGCCGGCCTCGTCGACCTCGACGGTGCGTTCGCCCTGGCCATGGCGACCGTCGCCGTCGGGGTGTTCGTGTTCGGCCTGCTCCTGCAGCGCCGACGTGAGTACGTCGTCCTGCGGGCCCAGGGTGTCGGAAGGGGCACGCTGCGCCTGTTGATCGCGGCCGAGGCCGCGATCGTCGCGGTGGGCGGCGCCATCGTCGGGCTCGTCGTGGGGGTGACGATGGGCGCCCTGTTCGTCGCGGTGCTCAGACCCCTGTTCGTGCTGGACCCCGGACTCGTGGTGCCCTGGGAGGCGCTGGGCGGGCCGGTGGCGCTCCTCGCGGTGGCCACCGTGGTCGCATCGCTCGGGGCCGCGTCGGTGGTCGGTCGCCTGGCGCCGACCGAGCTGCTGCGCGACGAGTAGCGGAGGCGACCTCGCGTGGCGGGACGCCCTGTTCCCCAGACGGTCGGTAGCCTCCAGTCGACGCGATGGGAACCGGTCCCGGCGCGACCGCACGGGGAGGGATCGTGACGGTCATCCACCACGAGGACGAGGTCGACGCCGGCGTGCTCGACGGCCGGTCGGTGGCGGTCGTCGGCTACGGCAACCAGGGGCGGTCGTGGGCGCTGAACCTGCGCGACGCCGGCCTCGACCCCACCGTGTGCGTGCGCGCCGACGAGTCCCGGGCCCGGGCCGAGCACGAGGGCTTCGCCACCGTCGACGTGGCCGGGGCGTCCCGGGCCGACGTGGTGTGCGTGCTCGTGCCCGACGACGTGATCCCGACCCTGGGGCTCGCCCCCGCCGAGGACGCGCTGACGATCGTGGCCAGCGGCTACGCGCTGGCCTTCGGCGGCTTCCGGCCCGCGGGCGACGTGGCCATGGTGGCCCCGAGGATGCTCGGCCCGGAGGTCCGGTCGTGCTTCACCGAAGGCGTGGGCTTCATCTCGGCGGTCGGGGTGGAGGTGGACGCCACCGGCCTGGCCTGGCCCCGCACGCTGGCGGTGGCGGCGGCCATCGGTGGGCTGCGGCAGGGCGCGGTCGAGCTGACCCCCCGCCAGGAGGCCGTGCTCGACCTCGCCGTCGAGCAGGTGCTGTCGCCCGCGCTGACGCTCGTGAACGGGGCGTTCGTGGGGCTGATGCTCGAGCAGGGCATCCCCCTCGAGGCGGTGCTCTGCGAGCTGATGCTGTCGGGGGAGATCGAGCGCAACTACCGGATGCTGCGCGAGGAGGGCTTCGTGGCCCAGCTGGACCACCACTCGCCCACGAGCCAGTACGGCCAGCTGTCGCGCCGGGGGCGCTTCGACCACCTCGAGGTCGCGGCGGCGATGGGTGAGGTGCTCGACGACATCACGTCGGGCCGCTTCGCCGACGAGTGGGAGCAGGAGCGGCGGGCCGGCCATCCCGGCCTCGCCCGCCTGCGGGCCGAGCACGCCGGCCCGGAGATGGCCGAGTTCGAGCGCGACCTCCGCGCCCGCCTCGGCCCCGACGTCGACCGCGACGGCTGAAGGCGGCCGGCGGCGCCGGCCTCAGTCGGGCGCGGTGGCGTCGTCCTCGGGGGCCGACGTCTCCGAGAGGAGCCCGATGAGGGTGCGGGCGATCTCGTTGGCGGGCTCGACGCCGCCGGGGGAGGCCTGGAGGTTGGTCAACACGACGAGCGTGAGGTCGCGCTCGGGGTCGTGGCCCATGAACGACTGGTAGCCGGGCATCGAGCCGTCGTGGCCGAGCATCGGGCCGAAGCTCGCCAGTGCCCAGCCGTAGCCCGCGGCGGCCGGGTTGTCGGGGTCGGTGGACTGGAGGCTGTCGAGCCGCTCCTGTTGGAGCTCGTCGGAGAGCAGCCCGCCGCCGACGAGGGCCTCGACGTAGTCGGCCAGGTCGCCCGCGGTCGAGATGCCGGCCCCGGCCGCCCACCCCCACGAGGGGTTGAGGTCGGTGACGTCGTTGGGGAGCAGCGTGCCGGCCTCGGCCTCCTGTCGCTGGTCCTCGGGCAGGGCCAGGTCCTGGTACGTGGCGGCGTTGGTGCCGTAGAGGTAGCCGTGGGCGAAGGGCTCGGGGAGCGATGCGTCGTCGATGGCGGGCAGCGACGAGCGCTCGAGCCCCAGGGGCTCGAAGATGCGCGCCTCGAACTCGTCGGCCAACGGGTTGCCCGTCAGCTCCTCGATCAGGAGCCCGGCCAGCACGGTGTTGGTGTTGGAGTAGTGGAAGCCCTCGCCCGGGGCGAAGTAGGGCTCCTCGGCGACCCCGATGGCCACGAGCTCCTCGGGCTCCCACGCCCGCCCCGGCTCGTCGTCCATCGCCTGGTTGAAGCTGAGCAGCTCCGAGTAGTTGAACAGGCCGCTGCGCATGTCGAGCAGCTGCGCGACGGTGATGTCGTCGCCGCCGGGAACGTCCGGCAGGGTGTCGGCGATCGTGTCGTCGAGGGCGACGAGGCCCTCGTCGACGAGCTGGAGCAGGACCGTCCCGGTCCAGGTCTTGGTGTTGGACCCCACGCGGAAGTGGTCGTCGACGGTCACGTCGTCGCCGTCGAGCGATCGGGTGCCGAAGGCCTCGAGGACCTCGTCGTCGCCCTTGCGGACGAGGACGACCGCGCCCGGGACCTGGAGCTCGGTCACGAGCCCGTCCACCGTGTCGGTGATCGCGGCGGCATCGAGGGCCGGGCCCGACTCGCTGGTGGTCCCCGCCGCCGTGGTGCTGGTGGCCGCCTCGCCGCCGGTGTCGTCGTCGCTGCCACACGCGGCGACCGCCACGGCGGTGGCGACCGCCAGGGCCACGACCACGAGGAGGGGGTGGCCGTGCGGGCCGCGCCGCCGGGGCCGGTCTGCCGACTGCATCTCGTCCGCCATGGCGGCCGACCGTACTGCGACGATCCCCGGCCGACGACGGATCCGGCTTCGGTCGACCGCCGGCGCCCCGGCAACGTGGGCGGACCCGCCCGGGTAGCTCAGTCGGCAGAGCAGCTCACTCGTGAGTATCCGAGGCTGAGCGCTGTGCGGAATCCCCGGACGCCCGCAGGTGAGCCGTGGGCGCATGAGCGTAGGGGGCACAGTGATCCGCTGTGAGGCAGACGCTCCCTCAGATCAGAGGGATGTGCGTCAGTCGGCGTTCGTTTCGTTCAGGGGTCCGAGCATCTGCCCCAAGTCGGCGAGGTCGCGCTCGGCGATGTCCCACAGCAGGTCGAGATCCACGCGGTGGTAGGCGTGGGCGAGCAGCACCCGGGTGGCGGCGAGCTCACGCCACGGGACGTCGGGGTACTGCGAGCGGGTTTCGTCACCGATGTTCGTCGCGGCCTCCCCGGCGATCTCGATCACCCGCTCCAGGGCCAGCCAGAGCGCCGGGTCCGACTCGATGGTGTCCCGCCCACGTCCGACGAGGTCCCCTGCGGTGACCTACATGCGGCGGATGTCGTTGAGTCGCTTCCCGTCGCTCCTGCTCATAGCGGGATCGCGTCGTTACGAACATCGTCGTCCTCGGGCAGCAGTCCGCCGACAGACACGACGTCGACCGACCGTCCGAGCAGCTCCTCCAGATCCATCTCGATCCGGACCAGGTCGAACAGCGACGCACCGTCGTCGAACTCGACAAGGAAGTCGAGATCGCTGTCGGGAGTCTCCTCACCTCTGGCGACCGAACCGAAGAGGGCCACCGACCGCCCGCGGTGCCGCGTCACCACGGACTTGATCTGGTCGCGGTGAGTGTCGACCAGCGCCCGGAGGAGAACCTCGGCCATGGGCGGCATCCTACGAGCCTGCATGGCGGGACCCCGATCCGGGTCGGCCGCGAGGCCGGAGGGATCGCGATCACCCCCGCTCCGCTCCCCATGGCAGTCACGCCGGTGGCGGCTACCCCTGTCGCCGCGTCCCCCACATTCACGGGGTCGCGCGCTCCGGGCAATCCACCGTAGGGGCGTTGCCTCCGACGAGTCGGCCTTCGCTGTTCGCCCACATCGTCCGGCGATGCGATCTCCCGGGCCGGAGGTGGACTGAGCTTCGGTGAGCGGTGGCTGCCCCGGCAACGTGGGCGGACCCGCCCGGGTAGCTCAGTCGGCAGAGCAGCTCACTCGCAAGAATCCGAGGCTGAGCGCTGTGCGGATTCCCTCGATGTCAGCGGTCGTGCGATGGGCAGACGAGCGTGGGGGGCACAGTCATCCGCTGTGAGGTTGGCCGATCTGTCGGGTCCGCTCGCGCAGCCAGGAAGCGAGCCATGCTTCGTCGACATCGCCAGCGGCCACGGCGAGCATGGCCGTCTCGGCGTCATCGACCTGAGGAGGATCGGGCTCCCACTCGTAGCCGTTCAGGTCGAGGAACATGATCAGCGCCGCCCACGCAGCGCGCTTGTTGCCATCGGGCAGTGGGTGGTTCCAAGCCAGTCGGCAGGTCAGCACCGCGGCCTTTGTCGATGAGGTCGGGGTAGAAGTCGTCGTCACCGACTCCGGCCTCGGGCGCGTGCAAGGCGGAATCGGCGAGGTCCACCTGCGACGCCTTCGCCAGCACCTCCGCCTTTCCACCGGTCACCTGCTCGGCCAGCCAGAAGTACTCGGCCAGCGACAGGTACCGGGTCACCGCGCGAGTCGGTCGAGCAGCTCCTCGTCACGCTTCAGCAACTCGCGTGCCCGCGAGGTGAAGTCCTTGTCGTTGCGGATGCGGTCGATCTCGCTGGTGAGCGAGTCGACGATGAGAGCGTTCAAGCTCGTCCCCTGCACGCGGGCGACGGCCTCGGCTTCGTCGGCAAGGTCGTCAGGAAGGCGCACGGTCGTCTGCTTCGGCATGAAATCACGATATCACGACGTCTTGATGTGTGGGGCGGGTGATTGGTCGGATGGCACAAACACTGCCGCATCGGGAGATGTCCGACCGGTTGCGGTGCTGCGGGCGAGAGCATCCACAGCACGGAGGGGCGATTTCCTGTCGGAGGGGCCGGGGCACCGCTCGCGGCGGCGCGGCCTACGACGAACGTGCGGAAGCCGCGCCGCGGCGTTCGCTGCCCCGCCACCATCAGATGGCTCGCCTCCGGCGACTGCGGCGGAGCTCGTCCCCGCCTTCACCGGGTGAGTCAGCTTCCAGACGGGATGTGACTCCCTCGAACCTTCCGAAGCGCCATTCCGCTGTGCCAGCGCGTGGTCGACGTCGTACGCTGGCGAGTCACCCGCCCGGGTAGCTCAGTCGGCAGAGCAGCTCACTCGTAATGAGCAGGTCAGGGGTTCGAATCCCCTCTCGGGCTCCACGCCCTCCGGGGTCGCGACCGACCTGTCCGGGCGCAGGGTCGGCACCGCGCCGGCCGGTCCGTAGGGTGGGTCCGCGGGTGAGGCCGGCCGCGGCCGGCGACCGATCGACCGACCGAGGACTCCGTGGCCCCCACGCGCCAGACCGACCAGCCCGCTCCCGACGCGCCCGGCGGCGAGAGCGCCGCCCCCGCGACGTCCGACGCGCCGGAGCGCCGCCGGGGCCTCGTCGCCATCCGGCGGCCGGTGGTCGTCGCCATCGTCCTGGGCGCGGTGGTCGGGATCGTCGCCGTGGGCGCATCGGTGGTGTTCCTCTCGCAGCGCAACGTGTCCGAGGAGCTCGTGCCCGCGACCGCCGTGGCCGGCGCCGACCTGCGGGTGGACCTGTCCATCACCGCGGTCGACCCGGTGCTCGGCGAGGCACGGGTCCGCCTCCTGCCGGTCGTGCTCGACCAGGAGCGCATGGAGAGCGGCCTCGTGCGTGAGGGCTTCCGCATCCTGGTCAACGCCACCGGCGGCGAGAACAGCCACACCTTCGAGCCCGGCCAGCCCATCCAGGCGATCGAGTACTCGGTGGCCCTCACCGGCAGCTCGGTCTACCGGTACCCCCTCGACCGCTACGACGCCGCCCTCGTGGTCCTCGCCGCGGACGGCACGGGGCCCGAGGGCGAGCCGCTCGTCGTCGAGTACTCGCTGTCGTCGTCGGTGCTGGCGTTCGCGCTCGACGCCGACGCGCTGGAGCCGGGCGAGTGCCCGTTCGGCGGCTGCATCGCGCTCGAGGCCGCCCGGCCCGTGTCGACGGTCGGCTACGCGCTGTGGTTCGTCGTGCTCGTGTGGGGCCTCGCCCTGGCGGGCCTGGGCGTCATCCTGCTCGTCGCCCGCCGGGGCGTGGAGCTGCCGCTCTGGGTGTTCGGCTACCTCGTCGGCGTGCTCTTCGCCCTGCCGCCCCTGCGGGCGTCGCTGCCCGGGAGCCCGCCGCCGGGCGGCCTGGTCGACTTCGCCGCCTTCTACTGGGCCGTGGCGGTCGTCGGGCTCACGCTGCTGGGCCTCGTGTGGCTGTGGATGCGCGAGGCGCGCCACGCGGGCTGACGCCGGCGACCGGGAGCGCCGGGGGGGGTGGACGAGTGGTCGCCGTCCGGACGGCCGCCGGTCAGGAGGCGGGGCGCACCACCGACCAGGCGCCGGCGTTCAGCCGGTACGTGCGGCGGGCGGCGGGCTCGGACACCTCGCCGTCGCGGCAGTGGGGGACCGGCTCGCCCTCGACGACCACCTCGGTGGCCGGCGCGGCGACGACGTCGGGCCGCTCCGTGTGGGTGCCGGCCCGGAGGCGGGCGGCGAAGCCCACCCGCGCCAGCGGCCCCGTCGCTCGGGCCACGAGCACCTCGAGCCGGCCGTCGTCGAGGCTCGCCTCGGGGAAGAGCGGGGTCCCGCCCCCGATGGAGCTCCCGTTGCCGACCCCCACCATCAACAGGTCGTCGTCGCCCACGAGCTCCTGCCCGTCGGCCCGCACCGTCGCCCGGAAGCCGACCGTGCCGATGCCCTCGAGGAACGCGGCCGCGGGGTAGGCCGCGGGCCCGAGTCGCCCCTTCAGGTCGGTGGCCCGGTCGGCGGCGGCTGCGCTCATCCCCGCGTGGCTGGCGTTGACGACGACGACGCCGGCGTCGTCGACCACCAGGTCGGTCGGTCGGGCCCGCGCGCCCACGAGCAGGCGGCCGGCGTCGCCCGGATCGAGGGGGATCGACGCGGCGCGGGCGAAGTCGTTGCCGGTGCCGAGGGGGAGCAGCCCGACCGGTGTGTCGCCGAGGGCGCCGGCGTCGTGCAGCGCCTGCACGGCCACGTGGAGGCTGCCGTCGCCGCCGGCGACCACGAGCGTGCGGCCGTCCAGGGCGCGCACGACGGCGTCCACCTCGGACCGGTCCTCGGTGCGGTGGACCGCCACCTCGTGGCCGGCCTCGTGCAGCGGCTGCAGCGCGGCTCCGAGGCGTTCCTCGTCGTGCGACCCGGCGTCGGCGTTGGCGAGGACCACGTACCCCGGAGCGACCATCCCGGCCCCCTACCCCGAACGCGCCCCGTCCGTGCCGGACGCGGCGCCGCCCGCCGGCCCGGGGCCCGGCACGAGCGAGCGCCCCACCCGCGCGGTTGGCCGTCGGCGTCCCGCGCGGGGCAGGGTGGACCCATGCCGATCGGTCGCTCCCGCCGCGCCGGCGTCACGCGGGCGGTCGGCGCCGGCCTCCTGCTGGCGGCGCTGGCCCTGCCCGCCTGCACCAGCGCCGACGGCACCGGAGATGCGGCGGGCCCCGGGGCCACCACCACCCTGGTCCAGGGCGACGGCACCTTCCCCGGCGACTACCGGCTCCGGGGCAACAACCCCGACGGGTCCCGGTACCGGGGCACCCTGACGATCGACGGCGCCGAGGACGGCGCGCTGGCCCTCGACTGGGACACCAACGGCAGCTACGAGGGGGTGGGCGTGGCCGCCGACGGCGTGCTCGCGGCCACCCACGGCAACGACGGCGATCCGTGCAACGCGGCCCTGTACCCGATCGCGCCCACGGGGCGCCTCGAGGGACGCTGGGTGGGCTACGACGGCAGCGGGCCGAACACCGAGGCCGCCGCCGCGGTCATCCCCGGGCCGCCCGGCGTCGCGGGCTCGTACGCCATCGAGGGCGTGAGCGGCGACGGCACGGAGTACAGCGGCTCGATGGACATCGTGGCCTCGGGCGCGGCCTTCGAGGTCGTGCGCCAGGTCGGTGGCTTCCTCAGCCGTGGCTCGGCGATGCTGATCGGCGAGGACCACCTGGCCGTCGGCTTCGGCGCCGAGAACTGCGCGGTCGTCGCCTACCGGATGCGCCCCGACGGGCACCTGGCGGGGAAGTGGGGCGCCGAGGGCGTGCAGACCCCGGGCCGCGAGGAGGCCACGCCGGACTGACCGGCGTCGCCCCCGACCGCGTCGTGTTGGACCCTCAGATCACCCCGGTGACGAGCAGGGCCACGGCCACGCCGGCGACCGCGAAGCGGTACCAGGCGAAGATCGAGAGGTCGTGGCGCTCGAGGTAGGTGAGCAGCCACTTGATGGCCAGGACCGCGGAGGCGAACGCGAACGCGGCGCCGATCAGCGGGTCGACGACGCCGAACTGGTCGACCAGCGTGCCGCCGTCCGCGGCGAGCTTGTAGGCGGTCGCCGCGGTCAGCGTGGCGAACCCGAGCAGGAAGCTGAACTCGACGGCGGCGGGCATGGCCACCCCGACGAGCAGCGCCCCGAGGATCGTGGCCAGCGAACGGCTGGTGCCGGGCACGAGGGCGGCGCACTGGGCCACGCCGATGAGCAGCGCCTGGCGCTGCGAGATGGCGTCCAGGCGGTCGGTGCCCACCTCCGCGTCGGGGACGCCCCGGCTGGGGATGCGCCCGGTCCGCTCGAGCCAGAGGATCAGCGCGCCGCCGAGGACCCAGGTCACCACGACCGGCCACGGCCCGAACAGCAGCTCCTCGATGGGCCCGTTGAACAGGAGCCCCAGAACGGCGGCGGGCAGGAACGCGATCACCAGGTTGACCAGCAGGCGCCGGCCGGCGGCGTCGCGGCCGAAGAGGCCCCGCAGCATCGCCACGAAGCGGGGCCAGAACAGCCCGGCGACGGCCACGATGGCGCCGAACTGGATGGCGACGACGTAGGTGTTGACCGCCTCGAGCTCGGCGCTGCCCTTCTCGTCGGGCAGGCCGAGCAGGCGGGCGGTGATCAGCAGGTGGCCCGTGGACGAGATCGGCAGGTACTCGGTGAGCCCCTCGACCACACCGAGGATCGCCGCCTCCCACCACGTGAGCAGGTCGGCGCCGCCCGACGCCGCCGCCGTGGCCAGGCGGGCGGCCGCCGCCGGCGCCGCGAGACCCACGATGCCCAGCGCGGCCACCGGGGCGGCCACCAGCGCGGCGGGCGATGCCCGCCGGCGGTGGCGGCGGGCGCGAGGAGGTGGGGTCACGCTCGCTCCTGCGGGTCGGTCGGGTCGGTGCGCGGGCGACCGGCACCGTATCGGCGGGGCGCCGCGGCCGACCACCGCCGCCCGCGGTCAGTGACCCAGGAGGCGGTTCTTCAGGAGGGCCACCGCAAGCGCCGCCAGCGCGGCCCCGACCCCGATGAGGGCCGAGCGGGCGTGACCGCGGCCCGAGGTCCGGGCGCTCGTGTAGCCCGCCGTGGCGATGATGAGCTCCGGCGCCCAGATCGCCCGGTGCAGGGCGCCCTCGTGGTCGCCGAGGAGCACCGGGACCGTGCAGACCAGCGCCACGAAGGCCGCCCCCGCCACCTGCGCGGCCATGAGCGTCACGTCCGTGCGCCCGGCCCGGCCGCGGGCCATCCCCCCGGCGGCGAGTTGGAAGGCGAGGAGGTGGGCCAGCGCCAGGCCGACGGTCGTGCCCCAGATCACGGCCGCGAGGTCGGCGCCGTGGATCGGGGTCGCGGCCCGGTGCTCCTCATTGGCCCAGAGCGCGAGGAGCGCCGCCTCCACCACGATGGCCACGTAGAAGGCCATCGTCGCAGCTTCGCGGAGCACCTCGCGGTCCGTACCGGCGAGCAGGGACCGCCACCGGGGCCTCGAGGGCGGGGTGGGCGGCGACGTCACGCCGCCGACGTTACGGCCTGGCGGGTCGGGGTCCCGGCGCGTGGGCTGGGTAGGGTGACCGCCATGGCCGACCAGGCGGACTTCGCGGAGGAGGCGATGCCCCTCATGGGGTCGCTCTACTCCGGCGCGCTCCGCATGACCCGCAACCCGGCCGACGCCGAGGACCTCGTCCAGGAGACCTACCTCAAGGCCTACCGGGCGTTCGGGAGCTTCCAGGAGGGCACCAACCTCAAGGCCTGGCTCTACCGGATCCTCACCAACACGTTCATCAACAGCTATCGGGCCAAGAAGCGCCGCCCCGACGAGTCCGACCTCGACGACGTCGAGGACCTGTACCTCTACCGCCGCCTCGGCGGGCTCGAGGCCGCCGAGACCGGGCGCAGCGCCGAGGACGAGTTGCTCGACCACGTCACCGACACGCAGGTGAAGGAGGCGATCGAGTCGCTGCCCGAGCAGTTCCGGGTGGCCGTCCTGCTCGCCGACGTCGAGGGCTTCTCCTACAAGGAGATCGCCGAGATCCTCGACATCCCCATCGGCACGGTGATGAGCCGGCTCCACCGGGGAAGAAAGGGCCTCCAGAAGCGGTTGTTCGAGTACGCCGTCGAACGGGGGCTGGTCACCGTTCCGGAGAACCCCGAGGTCGTGGAGCACGCCGGATGACCGACAACCCGCTGAAGCCGCAGTGCGAGGAGACCTACGAGGAGATCTGGGCCTACCTCGACGGTGAGCTCACCGAGGCCAAGCGGGCGAAGATCCGGACCCACCTCGACGAGTGCCCCCCGTGCGAGGGGGCCGAGCACTTCGAGGCCGAGCTGCGCCTCGTCATCTCGCAGCGGTGCCGTGACGAGGTGCCCGAGGCGCTGAAGCTGCGCATCTACGAAGCGCTCCGGCGCGCCGGCGGCAGCTGAGCGCTCCTCGGCGTTCCGTCAGGCCGGGCGGGCCCGCCACGTGGCCAGCCGGGGCCTCGCCGTCGCCGCTGCCTCGAGGTCCGACGCCGCGGTCGCGTCCCCGGCGAGGTGGTGCCGCCAGAACGCGGTGGTGACCTCGGCCACGAGCTCGTCGGCCGGGTCGGGCGCGTCCTCGAACGGGCTGGCGTGGACGTCCTCGTGCAGGGTCAGCAGGTAGGTCGGCGCGGCCGCGGCGGCGAAGGCCTCGGCGGCCGGGGCGTAGGGCGCGACGGGGTCCGCGTCGGCGTGGACGACGAGCAGGGGGAGCCCGATCGCCAGGTCGAGCCCGGACGGGTCGGGCCGGAGCCCGTCGAGCACCATCGCCGCGTCGAAGCGCTCGTCGCGGCAGCAGTCGTCGAACGCGGCCAGGTAGGTGGTGGCGCCGCCGAGCGACAGCCCACCCACGGCCAGCCGCTCGGGGTCGATGCGACCGGCGAGCGGGTCGCCCGGCTCGTCGTTGCGACGGAGCGCCTCGGACAGGACCGCGCTGACGTCCCCGGGCTGCTCGGACAGGTCGAGCGGGCTCGCCGCGCCCGGCACCTCGTCGTTGCTCAGGGGGAAGGCCGGCGCGGCGACCACGAAGCCCGCCCCGGCCCACGCGGCGAAGAGCTCGCCGAACTTGCGGGGGTGGCCGTTGTGGCCGTGGGCGAACACGATCAGCGGGAACGGCCCGTCGGCGTCGGGGAAGGTGTAGGTGGTCTCGAGCACCCGCTCGTTGGCCGCGGGGACGCCGGTGCCGGCGATGCCCGGGGTGGGCCGCGTCGGGTCGACGAGGACGTCGGTGCGCGTGCCCACCGGCAGGGGGCCCGGCGGCGCGGGGGCGGCGGTCGTCGTGGAGGCCCCGCTCGCCGCGGTCCGCACCCGGGCGTCGCCGTCCCCCGACGAGCAGGACGCGACGACGAGGCCGGCGCCGGCCAGGGCGACCAGCAGGCGCAGCAGCGGGGAGGGGCGGGGCGCGGTCACGTCGGATTCCTCGTCGGCGAAGCTAACCCGTATGCTCCACGACCATGGATGCCGTCCTCCTCGCCGCCAAGGTGTGGCACTTCTGGATCGCACCGGCCGTGGTCGCCCTGGTCGTGGTGGCGATCATCGCCACGATCGTCGGCTACCTCGTCAAGGTCGTCGCCCCCAAGTACCCACGGTCCTGACGGTGGCCCCTCGGTGAGCAGCCCGGTCGACTGGGGCCTCGCCGAGAAGGTCGCCGTCCGCGTCGCGGGCACCGACCCCTTCGCCCGTTCGTACCACTACGACTCCCTCACGCCCGACTTCGCCGAGCTGACGGCCGAGGCCGAAGAGCTCGTCGGCCGGGCCACCGGGCTGCGCTCGCTGGCCGGTCCCGCCCGGGCCCGGGTCACCGACCGCCCCGACTGGGTGCGGGCCAACATCGCGTCGTTCCAGCGGCTGCTGCGCCCCCTCACGGACCGCTTCGGCGAGCGCCTGTCGGCGGGCCCGTTCTCGCCCGTGGCCCGGGCCGTGGCCGGCGCCGAGGTCGGCGTGATGCTGGGTTGGATGTCGACCCGGGTGCTCGGCCAGTACGACCTGCTCGTGGTCGAGGAGGAGGGCGACGACGACCAGGACCTCGTGTACTACGTCGGCCCCAACGTGTTGGCCATCGAGAAGCACCACGCCTTCCCGCCCCGGGAGTTCCGCCTCTGGCTGGCGTTGCACGAGGTCACCCACCGCGCACAGTTCACCGGGATCCCCTGGCTGCGCGAGCACTTCCTCTCCCTGGTCGACCAGACCCTCTCCGCGGTCGACCCCGACCCCAAGCGCTTCCTCGACGCGATCGGCCGCATGGCCGAGGGCCTGCGCACGGGGCGCAACCCGCTCGACGACGGCGGGATCGCGGCGCTGCTGGCCAACGACGAGCAGCGGGAGGTCCTCGACCGGATCGCGGGGATGATGAGCCTGCTGGAGGGCCACGGCGACGTCACCATGGACCGCGCCGGGGCCGACCGGATCCCGAGCGCCGAGCGCTTCAGCCGCGTCCTGCGGCTGCGACGCCAGCAGTCCACGTCCCTCGTGCGCCTGCTGCAGAAGCTGGTCGGGCTGGAGGCGAAGCTCAACCAGTACGAGCAGGGCGAGCGCTTCATCGCCGCGGTCGAGGCGGTGGGCGGGCCCGAGTTGCTCGACGCCGCGTGGACCGGCCCCGACGCCCTCCCCTCCATGGAGGAGATCCGTGAGCCCGGGCGCTGGATCGAACGGGTCCAGGCGTCGGCCGCGCTCGCCGGCTGACGGCCACCCCGTGGCGCCCGCCCCCGGCCCTTCGCCCCGTTCCGGGTACGCCCCCGGCCCTCTCACGACACCGGCGGGTACCCGGATCGAGGGGGACGAGCGCCGGCACCGGGACGCGCTGGTGGCGCGGTGCACCTTCGCCCCGGAGGGGACCGCGGTGACCTGCGCCGTGTCCGGGGGCCCGGACTCGCTCGCCCTGCTGGCGCTGGCGGTGGCGGCGGGCCTCGAGGTCACCGCCGTGCACGTCGACCATGGCCTGCGCCCGGGATCGGGCCGCGAGGCCGAGGTGGTCGAGGCGGCGGCCGAGCGCTTCGGGGCCCGGTTCTCGGCGCGGCGGGTCACCGTGGTCGAGGGCCCCAACCTCGAGGCCCGGGCCCGGGCGGCCCGCTACGCCGCGTTGCCCCCCGACGCGTGCACCGGCCACACCGCCGACGACCAGGCCGAGACGGTGCTGCTGCACCTGCTGCGCGGCGCCGGGTCGACGGGGCTCGCCGGCATGCGACCGGGCCCTCGGCGACCCCTGCTCGGGCTGCGCCGGGCCGAGACGGTCGCGCTGTGCGACGAGCTCGGGCTCGAGCCCGTGGTCGACCCGAGCAACGCCGACCCGCGCTTCCGTCGGAACCGGGTACGGCACGAGGTCCTCCCCCTGCTGGCCGAGGTGGCGGAGCGCGACCTGGTCCCGGTGCTGTGCCGCCAGGCCGACCTCCTGCGGGGCGAGGCCGACGTGCTCGCCGGGCTCGCGGGGGCGCTCGACCCGACCGACGCCCGGGCGCTGCGGGCGGCGCCCGTCGCCCTGGCCCGCCTCGCCGTGCGGGCCTGGCTGGCCGGCGGGCCGGCGGCCGAGCACCCTCCCGATGCGGCCACCGTCGAGCGCGTCCTCGCCGTCGCCCGGGGCGACGCCCGCGCCGCCGACGCCGGCGGAGGCTGGCGAGTGGCGCGCACCGGCGGTCGGCTGCGCCTCGAGCCGCCGGCGCCCGCGCCGCCGCCACGGGCCGGGCACTAGTGTCCGGCGTCGTGCCCGACCCCTCGAGCCCGCCGAGCCCGAGCGGCGACCCCAACCTGGGCGCCGTCGTCGTGGGCGAGGAGGCCCTCCAGGCCCGCATCGCCGAGCTGGGCCGCGAGATCACCGCCGACTTCGCGGGCCGGCCGCCGCTGCTCGTGGGCGTCCTCAAGGGCGCGTTCATGTTCATGGCCGACCTCGCCCGCCACATCGACCTCCCGGTCGAGTTCGACTTCATGGCGGTGTCGTCCTACGGCAGCTCCACCCGCACGAGCGGGGTGGTGCGGATCGTGAAGGACCTCGACGCCGACCTCACCGGTCGCCACGTCCTGCTGGTCGAGGACATCGTCGACAGCGGTCTGACCCTGCGGTACCTGCGCCAGAACCTGAGCGCCCGCAACCCGGCCAGCCTCGACGTGTGCGCGCTGCTCGTGCGCGAGGGCGCCCACGAGGTGGCCCAGGACCTGCGCTACGTGGGCTTCAGCATCGGCTCGGACTTCGTCGTCGGCTACGGGCTCGACGTGGCCGAGCGCTACCGCAGCCTCCCGTACCTGTGCGCCTGGGCCGGGCCGACCTGAGCGTCACCGCTCGGAACACCCGGCGCGCCTGATCGCCCCGATGCGGCCGCCAGGCCGTATCTTGGGGGGCCACGTGAAGCCCACCTACCGCCTCGCCCTGGTCATCGGGGTCGTCCTGCTCGCCAGCCTGCTCCTCAGCTCGTGGCTGTTCCGCGGGGACTCGCCCGAGGACCTCACGCTCGCCGAGTTCCAGGCCCAGCTCGACGACGGCAACGTCGAGACGGCCGAGATCAAAGACCGCGACAACGAGGTCCGGGGCGAGCTGCGCGACGGCACCGAGTACGTGGCGGTCTACCCCACCGAGTTCGCCGACGAGCTCACCGACCAGATCGCGGCCGCCGAGCCCGAGGTCGACCTGTCGGTCGACCAGCAACAGGACTCGTTCTGGTTCTCGCTCGCCGCCAGCGTGCTCCCCATCCTCCTGCTCGTCGGCGTCTTCCTGTTCGTCATGTCGCAGATGCAGGGCGGCGGCGGGCGGGTGATGAAGTTCGGCAAGGCCCGCACCAAGAAGGTCGACCACGACCAGCCCAGCGTCACCTTCGCCGACGTGGCCGGGGCCGACGAGGCGGTCGAGGAGCTCCAGGAGATCAAGGAGTTCCTCAAGGCGCCGGCCAAGTTCCACGCCCTCGGGGCCAAGATCCCGAAGGGGGTGCTCCTCTACGGGCCCCCGGGCACGGGCAAGACCCTGCTGGCGCGGGCCGTGGCCGGCGAGGCCGACGCCCCGTTCTTCTCGATCTCGGGCTCCGACTTCGTCGAGATGTTCGTCGGCGTCGGCGCCAGCCGGGTGCGCGACCTGTTCGAGCAGGCCAAGGCGTCGGCGCCGGCCATCATCTTCGTCGACGAGATCGACGCCGTCGGTCGCCACCGGGGTGCCGGCCTGGGCGGGGGCCACGACGAGCGCGAGCAGACCCTCAACCAGCTGCTCGTCGAGATGGACGGCTTCGACGTGTCCGGCGGGGTCATCCTCATCGCGGCCACCAACCGGCCCGACATCCTCGACCCGGCGCTGCTGCGCCCCGGCCGCTTCGACCGCCAGATCGTGGTCGATCGCCCCGACCTGCCCGGGCGCCGGGCCATCCTCGACGTCCACGCCAAGGGCAAGCCGCTCGGCGACGACGTCGACCTCGACGTCGTCGCGCGGCGGACCCCCGGCTTCACCGGCGCCGACCTCTCCAACCTCATGAACGAGGCCGCGCTCCTGTCGGCCCGGCGCGGCGGCGAGCGCATCGACATGAAGGTGCTGGGCGACGCGATGGACCGCGTCATCGCCGGCGCCGAGCGCAAGAACCGAGTGATGTCGGACAAGGAGAAGCAGGTGATCGCCTACCACGAGAGCGGTCACGCCCTCGTGGGCCACGTGCTCCCCAACACCGACCCCATCCACAAGGTGTCGATCATCGCCCGGGGCCGAGCGCTCGGTTGGACGCTCGCGCTGCCCACCGAGGACAAGTACCTCATGACCAGCTCGGAGCTGCGGGACCAGTTGGCCATGCTGCTCGGGGGCCGGACCGCCGAGGAGCTGATCTTCGGGGACCCCACCACCGGCGCCAGCGACGACATCGAGCGGGCCACCCAGATCGCCACGGCCATGGTCACCGAGTACGGCATGAGCGAGGCCCTCGGCCCCCGCCGCCTCGGTCACGGCAACGGCGAGGTGTTCCTCGGCAAGGAGGTCGGGCACGAGCCCAACTACTCCGAGCAGGTCGCCACCGACATCGACGCCGAGGTGCGCCGCCTCATCGACCAGGCCCACGACGAGGCCGCCGAGATCCTGACCCTGCACCGGGCGACCCTCGACCGCATGGCCGAGCGCCTCATGGAGCACGAGACCCTGGACGAGGACATGTTGAACGAGCTGTTCGCCGACCTGGACACCTGGGACGGCGCCGAGGGCGGGCGCACGATGGGGCCCGCGACGACGCCCGACGGCCCCGAGCGGGTGCGGGCCACCAACCTCGACCCGGGCGACGGCAAGGGCCGCCGCTGGTGGCGGCCGTGACCGACGAGCGGGCGGACGAGGGCGGCAACGGCCTGCCGCCGATGGACCTGCCCCGGATCGAGGCCGCGGTGCGCGAGATCCTGCTGGCCATCGGCGAGGACCCCGACCGCGACGGGCTCCAGAAGACCCCGGCGCGCGTGGCCAAGATGTACAACGAGATCTTCGCCGGCCTGCGCGAGTCGGCCGACCACCACCTCCAGGTCACCTTCGAGGCCGACCACGACGAGATGGTGATGGTCCGCGACATCCCCCTCTACAGCAGCTGCGAACACCACCTGGTCCCCTTCGTGGGGAAGGCCCACGTCGCCTACATCCCGGGCAACGACGGGCGCATCACGGGCCTGTCGAAGCTGGCCCGTCTCGTCGACGCCTACGCCAAGCGGCCCCAGGTGCAGGAGCGGCTGACGTCGCAGATCGCCGACGAGATCGAGCGCACGCTCGAGCCCAAGGGCGTCCTGGTGGTGATCGAAGCCGAGCACATGTGCATGTCGATGCGGGGGGTGCGCAAGCCCGGGTCCAGCACCGTGACCTCGGCGGTCCGCGGCCTGTTCCGCGACAACGTCGCCACCCGCGCCGAGGCGATGCGCTTCCTCGGCGCGTAACACTGGCCTCGTCGGGGGCGTCGTCGCGTCAGTGGGTGGCGCGGCAGGCGGCCTGGAGGGCCCCCAGCGCACCGGGGCGCTGCTTGTAGGCCGTGCGGGTGGCGCCGCTCAGGGCGGCGGGCTCGAGTCGGTCGGCGGCCGCCGCGACGGCGTCGGGCCCGAGGTGGCGCACGGCGCCGGCCAGGGCCCGCTCGGGGCCGACCACCAGGGCCAGCGACGCCGAGAGCTCGGCGACGTCGGTCCGCAACAGCAGGTCCGACGCGGCCACCTCGCTGAAGCCGAAGTCGATCAGCGACACGCGGTCGTCGGCGCCCAGGAACACGTTGGCCAGGCGCAGGTCGCGGTGGGCGATGCGGTGGTGGCGCAGCAGCTGGATCTCGGACCAGATGGCGTCGAGCACGTCGTCGGTGAGCCGGTCGGGCTCGACCGCGTCGAGCGAGGCCCCGTCGATCCCCTCGTACGACAGCACGTACCCACCCGGCGGTGCGCTCGCGAACGCCAGCACCCGGGGCGTGGCGATGCCCACGCTGCGGGCCATCAGCGACACGAGGGCCTCGTGCTCCACCATCCGTCGCAGCGACGAGAAGGGCCGCTCGTCACCGAGGTTGCGGGGGAGCGCGGCCCGGTAGAGCCGGAACAGGAGGTCGGCGCTGCGCTCGTCCTGCGCGAGCACCTTGGCGAAGACGCGGACGCCGTCGCGATCGCGGCCGAAGTACGGCGTGGAGCCGCGGGCGTCCACCGCCGCCGGGCCGAGCTCGACGAGCGGGACGCCGGCGCGGATGAGCGCGTCGGCCACCGCCTGGCCGCTCGGGCGCCGGTTGGGGCCGCCCAGGACGACGAGGACGAGCGCGCCCGCGAGCCATCCCGCGCTCAGGGCGATGGCGACGTCGAACGAGACGGGAGCGGTCAAGAACCGCGACACCGCCAGCGCGAACACCAGCAGCCAGCCCACGCGACGCCAGCGACGCGACAGCCACGGTGCCGCCGCGGTCAGCAGGGCGGCGGCGGCGCCGACGCCGGCGAGGCTGGGGAACCCGTCGCTGCTGACCAGCCCCACGTCGATCGACGGGTCGACCAGCGCGGGCTCGGTGGTGTCCACCGCGCCCGTGGCCAGGGCCGCGAGCCCCGCCCCGACGACCCCGGCGGCGAGCAGGGTGGCGAGCAGGCGCCAGCGGAACCGGACCACGACGGCGCCGATGCCGCCGATGACCACCACCACGACGAACACCCTCGTGCCCACCACGATCGCGGTCAGGAGGTCCTGGCCGAGGGCGTCGACCCCGCGCAGGAGCCGGGCCAGGAAGCCCTGGATCTCCTCGTCGAAGAGCGCCCCCAGCACGACGAGGACGAGCAGCACGACCGCCGCCGTGACCGCCCGCAGGACGTCGGTCGGCGAGCGCAGGACCGCCGGCGACGGGGGCTCGGTGACGACGACGGGTGGCGCCGGATCGGCCATGGCCGCAGCCTAGGAGCCTCGATGGCACCCGGCTGCGGCCCGGCCGACCCGGCCCGCCGCGACGTGGGGATCAGCCGGTGACGTCCTGGAGGTCGCTCAGGCTGGTCAGGCCCAGGGAGTCCGAGGTCTCCTGGGTCACCACGAAGGTGTTGGTGTCGACCGCGTCCGTGGGCGCGAAGGCGACGAGGTCGATGTCGGCCAGGTAGCCCTGGAGCAGCTCGACGGTCTCGTCGACGTCGCCGGTGGCCTCGCCGGCCGACTCGTTCAAGAACTCGAGCATCGACGCCGCGTACTCGGGGGCGAAGTTGATGTCCCCGTTCTCGAACGCCGGCACCTCGATGTCGCGGAAGCCGCCCAGCTCCTGGTACGCGACCGGGTAGCCCGCGGCCTCGAACGCCTGGCCGTAGATCTGGGCCAGGATGGCGCTCTCGCCGAAGTCCTGGGCGCCGATCGTGATGGTCGGGCCGTCGGGCGGCGAGTCGCCGTCGCCCTCGAGCAGGCCGTTGTCCTCGAGGAACGAGGTGGCGATGGCGTCGGCGTCCTCGCGGTCGATGTCGAACCGCTTGTTGAGCTCGGTGAGGTTCTCGGTGGTGAGGGTCGCGCTGATCTCGTCGGTCGTGGCCTCGAGGTCGGGGTAGGCGTCGGCGAGCTCCGTGGTCAGCACGGGGATCACGTTGTCGGCCGCCAGCATCTGCTGGTCGTCCTCGAGCACGACCCAGCCCTTGTCGGCGATCACGCCGCTGGTCGAGAACAGCAGGGCGATGTCGATCTCCCCGCTGTCCAGGGCGTCGGGGATGAGGCCGGCGTCGAGGGCGACGAAGCCGTCCGAGAGGTCGACGTCGTAGACGCTCTGGAGCCCGGGGATGCAGAACGGGTTGGTCTCGCAGTCCGCCGGCGCGCCGAGGGTCAGCTCGGTGCCCCCTCCCGCGCCGGTGGTGTCGCTGCCGGACCCGCTGTCCGAGTCGCCGTCGCTGCCGCACGCGGCGGCGACGAGAGCGAGCGCGGCCAGCAGGGCCAGCAGGCCTCGCAGGTGTCGCTTCATGGGTATTCCTCCTGGTTGTGGATCGGCTGGTCGTGGATCGGCTGGTCGTGGACGGATCGGGGGTCGCGGGCGCCTCACGCGTCGAGGGCGACCGCGGGGGGGTCGGACCGCGCCGGGCGGGCGCGGCGTCGGGGCGCCCGCAGCCACGGGGTGGCCAGTCGCTGGACGAGCGAGAAGAACGCCTCGGTCACGAGCGAGAGGACGGCGACGAGGAACGCGCCCGTCAGGAGCTTGCCGTCGTTCTGCTGGGCGAAGCCCTCCACGATGAGCGACCCCAGGCAGCTGAAGCCGACGAGCGCGCCGAGGGTGGCGGTGGCCACCACCTGGACCGCGGACACCCGCACCCCGGTGATGATGAGCGGGCTGGCGTTGGGCACCTCGACCCGCGTGACCACGCGGGTGGGGGTCATGCCCATGCCGACGGCCGCCTCCACGGTGCCGGGGTCGACGTCGCGCACCCCCGTGTAGGCGTTGGTGAACATCGGCGGGACGGCGAGCAGCACCAGGGCCACGCAGGTCGGCCAGAACCCCAGGCCGAGCCCCCACTCGAGCGACACGGGCAGCACCAGGGCGATGATCGCGAACGAGGGCAGGGCCCGGCCGATGTTCACGACCGAGACCGCCAGGAAGGCGCCCCGCCGGGTGTGGCCGAGGAGCACGGCGGGGACGATCGCCACCGCGGCGGCGAGCAGGACGGCCACGACCGAGATCTGGACGTGCGCGACGAGCAGGGCCGCGATGCCGCGGTCGCCGGTCCAGTTGTCCGCGGTGGTGAGGTACGACCAGAACTCCGACCACAGCCCGGGATCCGAGTCGCCCGCGGCGAGCAGGGGCGCGGGCACGCTCATCGCCGTCCCGCCCGGGCCCAGGGGGTGAGCAGGCGCTCGGCCCCGACGAGCAGGAGGTCGACGGCCATGGCGAGCAGGATCGAGAGCGCCGCGCCCACGACGATGGGGGTGTTGAAGCTGCGCGAGAGCCCGTCGTTGATCAGGGCGCCGTACCCGCCCTGGCCGATGAGGGCGGTGACGGTCACGAGGCCGACGGTGGTGACCGCGGCGATGCGCACGCCCGCGACGATGGTGGGGGTGGCCAGGCGGGCGTCGACGGCGACGAACCGCCGCCACGGCGTGTAGCCCATCCCGTCGGCCGCCTCGCGCACCGCGGCGGGCACGCCGTCGATGCCCGCGACCATGTTCCGCACGAGGATCAGCAACGTGTAGCTGACCAGGCCGATCTCGGCGGTGAGCAGCGAGAGGCCGGTGATGGGCACGAGGAAGGCGAACAGGGCCAGGCTGGGGATGGCGTAGAGGACGCCGGCGAACCCGGTGATCGGCGTGTACGTGCGCCGGAAGCGCAGGGCGATCAGCGCCAGGACGGTCGAGACGGCGAACCCCACCACGAGGGCGATCACCGTCAGCTGCACGTGCTGGACGGTGCGCTCCCAGATCTCGTCCAGGTGGTCGCCCACCCAGGCCCACCAGATGAACGAGTCGGGCCCGTTCTCGGCGAGCAGGACGCCGGGGACGGCCGGCGTCACTCGAGCGCCTCGGCGAGGTGGTCCACGGTGAGCATGCCCAGGTACCGGTCGTCGTCGTCCAGCACGACGGCGACCCGGGTGCGCGAGTTCACGATGTTGTCGAGTGCCTCGCGGATCGTGGTGCCGGGCCGCACGAAGGCGCGGAACGGGGTGCGGGGCGCATCGCCCACCCGGGCCGCCCCCGCCAGGTCGGCGCCGTCGGCCCAGCCGAGCAGCTCGTCGCCGGCGAGCACGCCGACCCAGTCGACGCCCTCGGCGGCCATCGCCGCCTCGGCCTCGGCCGGCGCCGCGTCGGCCTGCACCATCGGGCCGCCCCCGAGGGGCACCTCGGCGACGGTGATGAGGGCCATGCGCTTGAGCCCCCGCTCGCGCCCGAGGAAGCGCTCGACGAACTCGTTGGCCGGCGCCCGGAGCACCTCGGCGGGGGTGCCGAACTGCTCGAGGTGCCCACCGACGTTCAACAGCGCGATGCGGTCGCCGAGCTTGATGGCCTCGTCGACGTCGTGGGTGACGAGCACGATCGTCTTGTGCAGCTCCTGCTGGAGCCGGGCGAGGTCGTCCTGGAGGTGTGCCCGCACGATGGGGTCGACGGCGCTGTACGGCTCGTCCATCAACAGCACCGGGGGGTCCGCTGCGAGCGCGCGGGCCACACCCACCCGCTGCTGCTGGCCCCCGGACAGGGCCGACGGGTAGCGGTCGAGCAGGTCGCGGTCCAACCCCACCTGGCCGGCCAGCTCCGCCGTGCGCGCCCGGATGGTGGCCTTGCGCCAGCCGAGCAGCCGGGGGACGGTGGCGATGTTGTCGGCCACGGTCCGGTGGGGGAACAGGCCGATCTGCTGGATGACGTAGCCGATCTGTCGGCGCAGCTCGTGGCGGGGCTGGTCGCGGACCTCGACGCCGCCCACCTCGATCGTGCCCGACGTGGGCTCGATCAGCCGGTTGATCATCTTGAGGGTCGTGCTCTTGCCGC
The DNA here is from genome assembly GCA_020637195.1 of Microthrixaceae bacterium. GTDB lineage: Bacteria > Actinomycetota > Acidimicrobiia > Acidimicrobiales > DATDAH01 > JAEUJM01. The sequence continues at coordinate 29,475 of JACJWK010000003.1, read as the reverse complement.
ACCCGGACGGCCCCACGAGCGCGGTCAACTCGCCCCGACCCACCTCGAGCGAGAGCCGGTCGACCGCCGGCGAGGTGGCCTGGGGGAAGGCCTTGGTCACCGCCACCAGGCGGATGGCCGCCTCGGCCGGGCCCGCGGTGGGCTGGGTGGCGGTCGCCGGGACCGCAGGGGTCGCGGCATCGGCCCCCACCGGGCCGTCGGCTCCGCCCACGGTCTGCTGGCTCTGCACGTCCGCCTCGGGTCGTCGGTCGGATCGACCCTATTCCTGCCCATCGCGCCCGCCAAACGGTCCCTCCGGCGGGACGGGCCGGCGAGAGCCGATTTGACGGCGACCGGTACCATCGGCGCCCGTGGACCGGATGGTCATGGGCGTGCTCAACGTGACGCCCGACTCGTTCTCCGACGGCGGGAGGTACCTCGACCTCGACCGCGCCGTCGCGCACGGCGAGCGGATGATCGAGCAGGGCGCGGCGATCGTCGACGTCGGGGGCGAGTCCACCCGCCCGGGCGCCGCCCCGGTCGACGCCGCCGAGGAGCGGCGGCGGGTCGTCCCCGTCGTCGAGGCCCTCGCCGGGAGGGTGCGGGTGTCGGTCGACACCTCCAAGGCCGAGGTCGCCGAGGCGGCCGTGGCCGCGGGCGCCAGCCTGGTCAACGACGTGTCCGCCTCGCTGGCGCCCGTGGCCGCGTCCCTCGGCGTGGGCTGGGTGGCCATGCACCGCCAGGGCGATCCCGCCACCATGCAGCGCGACCCCCACTACGACGACGTCGTGGGCGAGGTCCGCGACCAGCTCGTGCGCTGGGCCGAGGACGCACTCGGCCGCGGCGTGCCGGAGGTGTGGGTCGACCCCGGCATCGGGTTCGGCAAGACGCTCGCGCACAACCTGGCGCTGCTCGCCCGCCTCGACGCCCTGGTCGCCACCGGCCTGCCGGTCATGGTGGGCACCAGCCGCAAGTCCAGCCTGGGCACCCTGCTGGCCCGCTCGGACGGCGTCGACACGGTGCCGCCCGACGACCGGCTGGAGGGCTCCCTGGCCACGGCCACCTGGGCCTTCTCCCAGGGGGTGCGCCTCGTGCGCGCCCACGACGTCCGCGCCACGGTGCACGCCGCCGCGGTGGTGGCGGGCGAGATCGAGACCGCGGCATGAACGACACGAGGGGAGCCGCGCGATGGCGGTGAAGAGCAAGTGGGCCCGCGGGATCACCCCGCGGAACTTCTGCTGGGTGATCAAGGACCGGCTCGCCGTGTGCGAGCGGCCGGGCGGCTACGGGCAGAACCACCGGCGGGTGCGTCGCCAGGAGGAGATCATCTGGATCCGCGAGCAGGGCTTCACCAAGGTGGTGTCGCTCGTGTCCTCGCCGGCCAACCTCCACAACTACGACGAGCTCGGCGTCGAGTGGGTCCACCGGCCCTTCACCGCGCTGGACGACAGCCACGAGTTCGAGCGCTCCTTCTTCCCGGAGCTGCGCGGCCTGCTCGCGGGCGACGGGAAGGTGCTCGTCCACCAGGAGGAGCTCGGCGACCGGATCTCGGGGCTGATGGGCGGCTACCTGCTCTGGGCGGGGCTCCTCGACAGCGGGCCGCAGACGATCTCGGTGGTCGAGCGCATCGTCGACCGCCAGATGGGACCGCTCGGTCGTGAGCTCGTGGCGCTCGCCGGCCAGCTCCGCGACGAGCCCTGAGCCCGTGCCCGCCGATCGCATCGAGCTCCGGGGCCTGCGGGCCCTCGGGCGCTGCGGCGTCCTCGCCGAGGAGCAGGCCCGCCCGCAGCCCCTCGAGGTCGACCTCGACGTCGAGCTCGACCTCGCCGTCGCCGGCGCGAGCGACGACCTGGCCGACACCATCGACTACGGGGCCCTCTGCGCCCTCGTCGAGGGGGTGATCGTCGCCGGTCACGTGGCCCTGCTCGAGCACCTCGCCGAGACCATCGCGGCGCGGGTGCTGGCCGACGAGCGGGTCGACGCGGTCACCGTGGCCGTCCGCAAGCTGCGTCCCCCGGTCGCCCACGAGCTGGCCACGTCCGGCGTGCGCCTCCACCGGGCGCGCGCCGAGCGCTGAGGCGTCCCGTGCGGGCGTTCCTCGGCATGGGCTCGAACCTGGGGGACCGGTGGGCGTACCTGCGCGACGCCGTCGACTCGCTCGCCGACGTGGTCGCGGTCTCGTCGGTGTACGAGACCGATCCCGTCGGCGGGCCGGGCGACCAGGGCCCGTACCTCAACCTGGTCGTCGAGCTGGACACGGCGCTGACCGCCCGCCAGCTCCTCGGGGTCGGTCAGCGCCTCCAGGCGGCGGCCCAGCGGGTCCAGGGTGAGCGGTGGGGGCCGCGCACGCTGGACGTGGACGTGCTGTGGGTCGACGGTGTGACCGTCGACGAGCCCGACCTCCAGGTGCCCCACCCACGGATGTTCGAGCGCCGCTTCGTCCTCGCGCCGCTGCACGAGCTCGCGCCCGAGCTCGTGCCCGACGACGTGCTGGCCGACTCGGTCGGCGCGGTGTCGGTGGTCGGGCCCCTCCGGTGAGCCGCCGCTCGGTCCGTGTCGTGGGCCCCGGCCGGGCCGGGTCCTCGCTCGGGGCCGCCCTCCGGGCGGCGGGATGGCGCGTCGAGCGCCCGGTCGGCCGGGGCGACGAGCTCTCGGGGGCGGCGTCCGGCGTCGACCTCGTGGTCGTGGCCACCCCCGACGCCGCGATCGAGGAGGTCGCGGCGGCCATCGCACCCGGCGAGGCGGTGGTCGCGCACCTCGCCGGCTCCCTGGGGCTCGAGGTGCTCGCGCCGCACGATCGCCGCGCCGCGGTGCACCCCCTCGTGGCCCTGCCCAACGCCGAGGTGGGGGCCGAGCGGCTGCGCGACGGGGCCTGGTTCGCGGTCGCCGGGGACCCGATCGCCGTCGAGGTGGTGGACGCCCTCGGCGGCCACGCCATCGAGGTGGCCGACGACGACCGGGCCACCTACCACGCCGCGGCCTGCATCGCCTCCAACCACCTCGTGGCCCTCCTCGGCCAGGTGGAGCGGGTGGCCGCGGCCGCGGGTGTCCCCCTCGAGGCGTACCTCTCGCTGGTGCGCGGCACCGTCGACAACGTCGCCGCCCTGGGCCCCGCGGCCGCCCTCACGGGGCCCGCGGCCCGCGGCGACCACGCGACGATCGAGCGTCACCTCGCCGCCCTCGACCCCTCGGAGCGCCCGGCGTACGAGGCGCTGGTGGCGGCGGCGCGGCGGCTGGTCGAGCCCCCCGCGGGCTGAGCCGGGCGGTGGCGGCCGTCCTGGCCCGACCGGCGGCGGCCGCGGCGCCATCTCCCCGGAGGCGCGCCGTTTCCCCGGAGGCGCGCCGTTTCCCCGGAGGCGCGCCATTTCCCCGGAGGCGCGCCGCTGGGAGAGGATGACGCCGTGTTGCTGGTGACCACCGCGGCGGAGCTGCGGGCCCACCTCGACGCCGTCCGACGCGACGGGGGACGGGTCGGCCTCGTGCCGACCATGGGGTTCCTGCACGACGGCCACGTGTCGTTGATGGCGGCCTCGGTGGCGGACAACGACTGCACGGTGGTGACGATCTTCGTGAACCCGCTGCAGTTCGCGCCCACCGAGGACCTCGCGGCCTACCCCCGGGACCTCGACCGCGACCGGGAGCGCTGCGAGGAGGCGGGGGTCGACCTCGTGTTCGCGCCGTCGGTGGAGGAGATGTACCCGGCCCCGGTGCAGACCACGGTCACCGTCGACGGGATCACCGCGACGATGGAGGGTGCGTCACGGCCGACCCACTTCGCCGGCGTCGCCACGGTCGTGGCCAAGCTGTTCGCCCTCGCCGGGCCCTGCCGGGCGTACTTCGGCGAGAAGGACTTCCAGCAGCTCGCGGTGGTGGCGACGATGGCCCGCGACCTGTCGTTCCCGGTCGAGGTCGTCGGGTGCCCGATCGTGCGCGAGGCCGACGGCCTCGCCCTGTCCAGCCGCAACGCCTACCTCACCGAGGAGGAGCGGGCGGCGGCACCGGTGCTGCACGAGGCCCTCGAGGCCGGCGCCGCGGCCGTGCGCGACGGCGAGCGCGACCCCGAGGAGGTCCGGGCGCTCGTCGCGGCGACCATCCGGGCCGAGCCGCGGGCCGAGCTCGACTACGTGGCCGTGGTCGACGCCGGGACCCTCGAGCCCGTCGACCCCCTGCGCGGCGAGGTGCGGCTGCTCGCCGCCGCCCGCTTCGGCCGCGCCCGGCTGTTGGACAACGTCGGCGTCTCCCTCCCGGCCGGCGGCTGATCTCCATGAGCGGTCCTCACGACGGGTTGGACCTGCTCGTCCTCGGGTCGGGCGTGGCCGGGCTGTCGGCGGCGGTGCGGGCCTCCGAGCGCCACGGCGGGCGGGTGGGCGTGCTGACCAAGGGCGTGCTGTCCACGGCGACCACCCAGTGGGCCCAGGGCGGGGTCGCCGCCGTCCTCGCCGAGGACCCCGACTCCACCGACCTCCACCTGGCCGACACGCTCGCGGCCGGCGCAGGGCTGTGCGACGAGGACGCCGTTCGGGTGCTGGTCGAGGACGGGCCCCACCGGGTCGAGGACCTGATGGCCATCGGCGCGGCCTTCGACCGGGACGCCGGCGGCGAGCTCCAGCTCGCCCGGGAGGGCGGCCACAGCCTCGCGAGGATCGTGCACGCCGGCGGCGACGCCACCGGCTACGAGATCGAGCGCGCCCTCGTCGCCGCCACGCACCGCACCGCCACCCGGGTCCTCGAGCGCCACTTCGCCACCGACCTCGTGGTGGAGGGCGGCCGCTGCGTGGGCGTGCAGGCGCTCGGCCCGGACGGCGACCCGGTCGAGGTCCGCGCCCGCCACGTGCTCGTCGCCACGGGAGGCGCCGGCCAGCTCTACGCGGTCACCACCAACCCCGTCGAGTCCACCGGCGACGGCGTGGCCATGGGCCTGCGGGCCGGCGTCGCCGTCGCCGACATCGAGTTCGTCCAGTTCCACCCCACCGCCCTGCACGACCCCCGCATGCCCCGGCCCCTGCTGTCCGAGGCCCTGCGAGGGCACGGCGCGCTGCTGCGGGACGCCGACGGCGAGCGGTTCGTGGACGAGCTCCAGCCCCGGGACGTCGTCTCGCGGGCCATCACCGCCCGCATGCTCGAGCAGGGGATGGACCATCTCTGGCTGGACGCCACCGGGCTCGAGGACTTCGAGCACCGCTTCCCCACGATGGCCGCGTCGCTCGTCGCCGCCGACCTCGACCCCGCCACCGACTGGCTGCCCGTGGCGCCCGCCGCCCACTACCTCTGCGGGGGCCTCGTCACCGACCTGGACGGCGCCACCAGCCTGCCCGGCCTGTGGGCCGCGGGCGAGACCACCTGCACGGGGGTCCACGGCGCCAACCGGCTGGCCTCCAACTCGCTGCTGGAGGGCCTGGTCTTCGCCCCGCGGGCGGTGGAGGCCATCGCCGCCGGCGTCGACGGGCCCCGGCCGACGGGCGCGATGCGCGCCGTCCTGGCCGGGTCGGGCGGCGCCGGCTCGGCCGACGGCCCCGACGACATCGGGGGCGCGGCGCTGGCCCTCCCGCCGGCGGCCGACGTCGCGGGGGCGGGCGGCACCGTCGACGAGCGCCGCGACCAGCTCCAGCGGGCCATGACCCGGGGCGCCGGCGTGCTGCGCGACGAGGGCTCCCTCGCCGCCACGGGCGAGGTGGTGGCCGCCGTCGCCGCCGCCACCGGCGCGCCGTCCGCACCCGCCGAGTGGGAGCTCCGCAACCTGGCCTCGGTGGCCGGCGCCGTGCTCGCCGCGGCCGCGGCGCGACGCGAGAGCCGGGGCGCCCACACCCGCCTCGACCACCCCGACACGGATGCCGCCTTTCATCGCCGCCTCGTCGTGCGCGGCCCCCGGTCGTGAGCCGCGCCCCCCGCGGTCGCGGTGCACGGGTGGCCACGCCGGTGGGACCGGCGCGCCACCGGAACGGGGGCGGGGGGAGGGGTGGCACCGTCGGCGTGCTGGTGCCGACCGGGCCCGGCGGGGCAAGGTGGACGGCGTGAGCCGCGAGGACCTGCACCCGCCGGCCGGTGCCGTCCGCGAGGCGGTCGCGCGGGCGCTGGCCGAGGACCTCACGCCGCTGGGTGACCTCACGTCGGGGCTGCTCCCGGCGGCGGCGCGCGCCACGGCCGAGTTCGTGGCCCGCACGCCCGGCGTCCTCGCCGGGCGCCGCTGCGCGGACGAGGCGTTCCGACAGGTCGACCCCGAGGTCACGGTGGACTGGTCGGCCGACGACGGCGACGACGTGCGGTCGGCCCAGGTGCTCGGACGGGTGGACGGACCGCTGGCATCGGTGCTCACCGCCGAGCGCACCGCCCTGAACTTCCTCAGCCACCTCTCGGGCGTCGCCACCCTCACCCGGCGCTACGTCGACGAGGCCGCGGACGGGGCCCAGGTCTGGGACACCCGCAAGACCACTCCCGGCCTGCGCGCCCTCGAGAAGGCCGCGGTGCGCGCCGGCGGGGGCCGCAACCACCGGGGGAACCTCTCCGACTGGGTGATGCTGAAGGACAACCACCTCACGGTGCTGGGCATCACCGAGGCGGTCGCCCGGGCGCGGGACCGCTGGCCGGGGCGCACGGTCCACGTCGAGTGCGCCTCCCTCGAGGAGGTCGTCGAGGCGCTGGCCGCCGGGGCCGACGCGCTGCTGCTCGACAACATGGGACCCGACGAGGTGCGGGCCGCCATGGCCGCCGTCGGCGAGCACCGCGCGGCGGGCGGGTCGCGCTGCCTGGTCGAGGCGTCCGGGGGGATCACCCTCGACACCGTCGCCACCTTCGCCGCCACGGGGGTGGACCTGGTGTCCGTGGGGGCGCTGACCAACTCCGCCCCGGTGCTCGACATCGGCCTCGACATCGCGGTGGGTGGCGAGCCGGCGTCACCCTCCGCCCGGACCCAGCCGGGGGCACTCTGACATGTTGCTGGTGATCGACGTCGGCAACACCGACACCGTGTTCGGGCTGTACGAGCACGACGTCGAGGGCATCGAGACCGCCGGGGACGGCCTGGCCGGCCACTGGCGCATCTCGACCCACGCCGAGCGCACCGCCGACGAGCAGGCGGTGATGCTCGACGGCTTCCTCAACCTGGCCGGCTACTCGTGGAGCGACGACGTCGACGGCGTGGCCATCTGCTCGGGCGTCCCGCGCGTGACGGGCAACCTCCGCAACATGTGCGAGCGCTACCTCGACGGCGCGCCGGTCGTGCTCGAGCCGGGGGTCAAGACCGGGATCTCGATCCTGTACAACGACCCCAAGGAGGTGGGACCCGACCGCATCGCCAACGCGGTCGCGGCCTACGACCTGTTCGGGGGGCCGACCATCATGGTCGACTTCGGCACCGCCACCACCTGTGACGTCGTGTCCGGCTCGGGCGAGTACCTCGGCGGGGCCATCGCGCCCGGGATCGAGATCAGCCTCGACGCGCTGTTCGGGCGCGCCGCCGCGGTGCGCCAGGTGGCGCTCACCCGGCCCACGCACGTGCTCGGCAAGAGCACCATGGAGTCCATCCAGTCCGGCACCGGGTTCGGGTACGCGGCCATGGTCGACGGCCTGTGCGAGCGCATCGAGCGCGAGCTCGGCGAGTGCACCGTCGTGGCCACCGGCGGGCTCGCCCACCTGATCTCGCCGGTGTCCGAGCGCATCGAGCACGTCGAGCCGTGGCTCACGCTGCACGGGCTGCGCATCATCCACGAGAAGAACGCCCGTGGCTGATCACGGAGGGCCCCGATGACCGACGTCCCCTACCGCTTCGAGCCGGACGCGACCGCCGCCGGGCTCCACGCCGCCCACCCCGACCTCCCGCCCGGCACCGAGACGGGCGAGACGGTCACCGTCGCCGGGCGGCTGATGCTGCGACGGGTGCAGGGCAAGCTGGCGTTCGGGACGCTCCAGGACGGCACCGGGCGCATCCAGCTGTTCGCCCCGGCGGCCTCCACCCCCGACTTCGACGGCTTCGTGGCGCGGTCCCTCGGTGACTGGATCGGGGTGACGGGCGAGGTGATGACCACCCGGCGCGGCGAGCTGTCCGTGCGGGTCGACCGCTGGGTGCTGCTGGCCGAGGCCGCCCGCCCCTTCCCGGACAAGTGGCACGGTCTCACCGACCCCGACACGCGCTACCGGCAGCGCTACGTGGACTTCTGGGTCACCGACGAGGCGCGCGAGGCGATCGCCCGCCGCAGCCGGATCATCTCGCTCATCCGCCGGTGGCTCGAGGACCGCGACTTCGTCGAGGTCGAGACGCCGGTGTTCCACCCGATCGCCGGCGGGGCCACGGCCAAGCCGTTCGTCACGCACCACAACGCACTCGACGTCGACCTCTTCCTGCGCATCGCGCCGGAGCTGTACCTGAAGCGCCTGGTGGTCGGCGGGTTCGAGCGCGTCTTCGAGGTCGCCCGCGTGTTCCGCAACGAGGGCCTGTCCCCTCGTCACCAGCCCGAGTTCACGATGCTCGAGCTGTACCAGGCCTACGCCGACTACGGCGACATGATGCGCCTCACCGAGGAGCTCGTCGCCCACCTCGCCACCGAGGTCTGCGGCACGACGATGCTGTCGTACGGGGGACGCGACCTCGACCTGAGCGTGCCGTGGCGTCGCGCGTCGCTCGTCGACCTGGTCGAGGAGTCGACGGGGCTGCGCCTGGACGTGCGCATGCCGGTGGACGAGCTGCGCGCCCTCGCCGTCGACCACGGGGTCGAGGTCGAGCAGGGGTGGGGGCCGGGCAAGCTGATCCTCGAGATCTACGAGAAGACCACCGAGCACCAGCTGTGGGGGCCGGTGTTCGTGACGGACTACCCGCTCGAGGTCTCGCCGCTGTCGCGCGACCACCGCGAGCTGCCCGGCATGGTCGAGCGGTTCGAGGCGATCGTCGCCGGCCGCGAGCTGTGCAACGCGTTCAGCGAGCTCGTCGACCCGGTCGAGCAGCGGGCGCGGTTCGAGGACCAGGCCGCCAAGGCCGCGGCCGGCGACGAGGAGGCGGCGGCGGTGATCGACGAGGACTACATCCGGGCCCTCGAGTACGGGCTGCCCCCGACCGGGGGCCTCGGCATCGGGGTGGACCGGTTGGTCATGCTGTTGAGCGACATCGCCACGATCCGCGACGTCGTGGCCTTCCCGACCCTGCGCCCCGAGACGTTCGGATGACGCGGTCGCGCACGCCCGGAGGGCGGACCTCCGGCGCGCCAGGTGGCAAGGTGGTCACATGACCGGCGAGCGGGTGACCGGGCTGCGAGCGACGACGGGCGCGGGGGTGCGGGCCCTCGTCACCGGGCTCGGCGGCGAGCTGGGCACCCGGGTGGCGTTGCTGCTCGAGGCCCGTCCGGAGGTCGAGGCCGTCTCGGGCCTCGACATCGAACCGCCGCGCCGCTACCTCGAGCGCACCGACTTCCACCGGGTCGACCCCCGCGACCGGGCCCGCAACGTGGCGATCGTGCGCGAGTTCGAGCCCACCGTCGTGGTCCACGTCGGCACCTACGAGCCCAACGCCCGGTGCTCGCCGAAGGCCGCGGTCGAGCGCACCGAGGCGGGGGCCATCGGCGTGCTCGGGGCCGCGGCCGAGTGCCCGAGCCTCGAGCGCATCGTCCTGCGCTCGGGCATCGAGGTGTACGGGCGGGGCCGAGGCGCCGCCACGCGGCCCGACGAGTCGGTGCCGCCCGAGCCCACCACCCCGTTCGGCCACTCGTTGCTGCACGCCGAGCGCGTCGCCGGCGTGGCCGGCGACGTCGCCGACGTCCCGGTCACGGCGCTCCGCCTCGCGCCGGTCATGGGACCGCACTTCCCGAGCCCCCTCGGGCGGTACCTGCGCCTGCCGGCGGTGCCGGTCAGCGCCACCTCCGACCTGCCGTTCTCGCTGCTGCACCAGGAGGACGCGGCCGAGGCCATCGTCGCCGCCGTCTTCGCCGGCCACGACGGCCCCGTCAACGTCGTCGGCGACGGGGCCATCACGGCCAGCCAGGCGGCGCGCTTCGGGGGCCGGCTGCCCGTCCCCATCGCCGGCCCGGCGTGGTGGGCCGCCCGCGTGCTGGCCGAGGTCGCGGGCTCGCCGGTGCCCGATCACGTGCGCGAGCTCCTCGTCCGCGGGCGCACGGCCGACGGCGGTCGGGCCGGGTCCGTCCTCGGGGTGCACCCCCGCTGGGACACGATCGACGTGGTGAAGGACCTGTTCCAGTGGGCGGGGGTCACCTACGTCACCTTCGGCGACGCGGCCGAGGAGGTGGCGTGACGACCGCGACGGGGGCGCTGCTGCGCCGGCGCATCGACGGGACGTTCGCCGTCGACCCGTGGGGCCTCGACGCCGAGCTCGTCGAGCTGCTCGCCCCGGCGGCCCGCCTCCGGTGGGACATCGACGTCCAGGGAGCGCTGGCGCTGCCGGGCGGCCCGCTGGCGCTGGTGGCCAACCGGCGACTGGGGCTGTCCGAGCCGTGGGTGGTGGCCGAGGCCGTCCGGCGCCTCGGCGGGCGTCACGTGCGCTGGGTCGGGATCCCCGACGTCGTGCCGGTGGGCCCGGGCCTGCGCCGGCTCGGGGGCGTGCTGGACCGCCCCGACGAGATCGCCGGCCTGCTGCGCGCCGGTGAGGTCGTCGGGCTGTCCCTCGGGCGCGAGCCCGCCCGCCGCCACCACGCCGGCGCCCTGCACCCCGAGGTCCTGGCGCCGGTGGTCGAGACCGGGGCCAAGGTCGTGCCGGTGGCGGTCGACGGGCGAGAGCTCGGGCGCCGGTGGCGGGTGGTGGTCGGCGAGGCCCTCGAGCCCGCCGTGCATCCGGGGCCGCTGGCCGTGGCCGACCTCGCCGAGCAGGCCCGAGCGGCCGTGCAGCACCTGCTGGACCGCCTCTGATCTGAGCCACCCGACGGGGCGCCGGCGGCCCCCTCGGTGTGGGATAGGTTGACGAACGCGCACTCGGCCGGGGAGGGACGGGACATGGACGCGATCAGCGACGACGAGGTCCAGGCGGGCGCCAGGCTCTGGTGGCTCATGCTGGTGATCGGCATCGTGTCGATCACCATCGGCGTGCTCATGATCACCCGTCCGTTCAAGAGCGTCGCCGCGCTCGCCTGGCTGGCCGGCCTGTTCCTGCTCATCGGGGGCATCAGCGGGTTCTTCGGGGCCCGTCGCCGCCAAGTCGGCGTGGGGTGGGCGGTGGTGTCGGTGCTCGTCGGGCTCGTGCTGTTGGTGTGGCCCGACGTCACCGTGCAGGTGCTCGCGGTCGTCGCCGGCATCGGGTACCTGTTGCGGGGCGTGTTCCGGGCGGTGGCGGCGTTCACCGAGCGTGACGACTACACCGTCCCGCTGCTCGTGGTCGGCGTGGTCGGCCTGCTCTTCGGGGTCGCGCTCATCGTCTGGCCCGACGCCGGGGTGGCGCTCGTCGGCCTCCTGCTGGGCATCGGCGCGTTGGTGGCCGGCATCGGCGAGGTCATCACCGCGTTCGAGCTCAAGAAGCTCCGGGCCTGAGGCGCGTCGGGTGAGCCGCAGCGAGGAGGGGCCTGGCCGGCAACGGTCGCGCGTCAACAGCCAGACCGTCGGCGTGGCGGCGATCGTCGTCGTGTTGCTGGCGTTCGTGCTGGCCAACCGCGACCGCGTGACGATCGACTTCCTCGTGTTCGACGTCGAGCTCGGGCTCATCTGGGTGCTGGTGGGCACCGCGTTGTTCGGGGCCGCCGCCGGTTTCCTGCTCGGCCGCCGCAGCCGCAAGGATTGAGCGATGCCCTACACCTGGGGTGAGGACGGGACCCGCATCCACTACGACCGCTGGGGCGACCCGGACGGCGAGCCGCTGCTGTTGATCCAGGGCCTCGGGGCGGACCGCCGGGGGTGGGCCCTCCAGCGCCGGGCCCTCGGCCGGCGCTACCAGTGCGTGGCGCTCGACAACCGGGGCGTGGGCAGGTCGGATGCGCCCCCCGGACCGTACGACCTCGCCATGATGGCGGGCGACGCCATGGCCGTCCTCGACGACGCCGGCATCGACCGGGCCCACGTCATGGGCGCGTCGATGGGAGGGGTGATCGCCCAGATCGTCGGGGTCCTGCACGCCGAGCGCGTGCGGTCGCTGATCCTCGCCTGCACCGCGTGCCGTCAGCTCCCGTGGCGACGCGAGCTGCTCACCGAGTGGGCGGCGCTGGCCGAGACCGAGGGCATGGCCTCGTTCGTGCAGCGCAACGCCCGGTGGCTGTTCGGCCCCCGGTCGTTCCGCCGGCTCCGCCCGTTCATCGGTCCCGTCGGCGGACTCGCGCTGAACGCGTCGCCCCACGCCTTCGTCGCCCAGGTCGAGGCCATCCTCGCCGCGGACGAGTCCCTCCGCGAGGAGCTGCACCGGGTCGTGGCCCCCACCCTCATCCTCGTGGGCAGCCAGGACATCTTGACCCCGCGCGGCGACTCCGAGGAGCTGGCCCGCCTGATCCCCGGCTCGCGCATGGCGGTGGTGCGGGGGGCGGCCCACGGCTTCATGTTCGAGCACGCCAGCACCTACAACCGGCTCGTGCTCGAGTTCCTCGCCGCGGTCGGCGGGTCGGCCGGGGCGGTCCCGCTCACCGCGGCGCATGTCGCCTGACGGCGCGCACGACGACGACGCCACCGCCGGGTCCGACGAGCGCGCGGTCGCCGGCCCGTCGGACCGCAGTGAGGCGCGCCGCCCGCTGTTGCGCCCGCCGGCGGCCCAGGCCGAGCTGGTGCGTCGCCCCGGCGACGCGGTGTCGCTGGTCCTCGCCCTCGTCGCGCTCGTCGTGCTGTCGCTCCGCCAACCGGACCGCAGCCGGCTCGGTCGCGACCTGTTCCAGCTCGTCAACAACCTGCCCGACGCGGCGAAGGGCGTGTTCGACGTCTTCTACGCGCTGGGGGGCGGGTGGATCGTGCTCGTCACCGCCGGCCTGGCCCTGGCCATCCGGCGGCGGCGCCTCGCCCGCGACCTCGCGTGCGCCGGCCTGGCCGCCTGGGTCACGTCGTCGGTGCTCGCCGTGCTGGTCGACGGCGGTGGGGTCGACGAGGCGGTGGACGCGGTGGTCCGCACCGGGACCGGTCCCTCCTTCCCGCTCGTGCGGGCCGCGACCGTCGTGTCGCTCGTCGTGGTCGCCGCGCCGTACCTCACCCGGCCCCTGCGGCGCCTGGGATGGGCGACGGTGGCGGTCGTCTCGTTGGCGGGGATGTACCTGGCGGTGGGCAGCACCGAGGACGTGGTCGGCGGCCTGCTCGTCGGCTGGGCGGCGGGCAAGGCCGTCCTGTTGGCGTTCGGGTCGCCGGCGGGGCGTCCCTCCACCGAGCAGGTCCGCGCCGCGCTGGCCGAGCTCGGCATCGACGCGGTCGACGTGCGCCTCGCGCCCGAGCGGCGGCAGGGCGCGACCCTGCTGCTCGCCGACGTGGGCGAGGGCCCGCCGCTGTCGGTCAAGGTGCTGGGCCGTGACCAGCGGGACGCGCAGTTCCTCTCCAAGGCGTGGCGCTGGCTCACGACCAAGGACTCGGGCCCCACGCTCTACCTGACGCGACGCCAGGAGGTGGAGCACGAGGCGTTCGTGGGCCTGCTGGCGGCACGGGGCGGCGCAGCGGTCCCCGAGGTCCTGGCCGCGGGCACGGCCGGCCCGGACGCCGCACTGCTCGTCGAGCGCCGGCCCGCGGGGCGCACCCTCGACCGGATGGCCGAGGACGAGGCCGACGACGCGCTCCTCGACGCGATCTGGGCCCAGGTCGGGCACCTGCGGGCCGCCCGCATCGCGCACGGGTCGCTCAGCGCCGACCACCTGGTGCTGCGTGACGACGGGCACGGAGTCAGCGTCACGGACTTCGGACGGGCCTCGACGTCGGCGCCCGCCGACCGCCTCGACGCCGACGTGGCCGAGGTGCTGGCGTGGACCGCGCTGCTCGCGGGCGAGGAGCGGGCGGGACGGGCGGCGTTGCGCGGCGCCGGCGCCGAGGTGGTCGAGGCCGCGCTGCCCACGCTCCAGCCGGTGGCCCTCACGCGGACCACCCGCCACAGCCTCCCGGGCCCGCGCAAGTTCCTGGGCGGTCTGCGGTCGTCGTTGGCCGGGGCGCTGGGCGTGGACGAGCCCGCGCTCCAGGAGCTGCGCCGGGTCAAGCCGCAGAACCTCTTCATGGCGGTCGCCACCCTGTTCGCGGTCGTCTACCTGCTCGGCCAGATCAGCGAGCTCGGCGACCTCGGGTCGGCGTTCGCCGACGCCTCCTGGGGCTGGGTCGTGCTCGCGTTCTGCTTCTCCCTCGTGCCCCGGTTGGCGGGATCGACCTCGCTCATGGCCGCGTCGCCCCTGAAGCTCCAGCTGGGCCCGACCGTGCAGCTCCAGTACGCGACGGCGTTCACCACCCTGGCCACCCCCGGCGGGTACGGCGCGTCGGTCATGAACATCCGCTACCTCCAGCGTCGGGGCATGGACGTCACCTCGGCGGTCGGGCCCAGCCTGCTCGTGAGCTGGTCCGGCTCGCTCGTGCAGGGGGCGCTCTTCCTGATCGCGCTCGTCGTGTCGGGGCAGAGCTTCGACGCCACGAGCACGCTGAGCGCCAACGCGCGGACGATCCTGCTCGCGGTCATCGCGCTCGGGGTGGCCGTCGGCGTGCTGTGGCGCCTCCCGAAGCTGCGCAACCTGGTCGTGCCGCCCCTCCAGCGCATCTGGGCCACCTTCCGCGAGGTCTTCGCCCATCCGCGGCGCGCCTCGGTGCTGCTCGGCAGCGCGGCGGCGTCGAGCCTCGGCTTCGCGCTGTGCCTCGGCGCCTGCCTCCACGCCTACGGGGGCAGCCTCTCGCTGGCCAACCTGGTCGTCGTCAACATCGGGGCCTCGACGCTGTCCAGCGTGGTGCCGGTGCCCGGCGGGATGGGGGTGGCCGAGGCGGCCATGGTCGCCGGGCTCACCGCCCTCGGCGTGCCCACCGACGTCGCCGTGCCGGCGGTCATCACCCACCGGATCCTCACGTTCTGGCTTCCCCCGCCCATCGGCTGGTTCACCACGCGGAGCCTGCTGGACCGCGGTTACCTCTGAGCCCCGGGGACCGTCCGGTGGCCTCACCCGGGCCGGGTGATTTCTCCGACCCGGCGCGGATCATGCGGGGTGAGACCGGGCGACTGCATTAGCGTTGGCGACCGGCGCGGGGCGGAATCCCCGGGCCATCCGACTACACCGATACGAGGTGCCTCCGATGATGCTCGCTGAAGTGGGGCAGGGCGACCTGCTCGTCACCATGTTCTGGCTGTTCATCCTGATGCTGTGGTTCTGGCTGCTCATCACGGTGTTCGCCGACCTGTACAGCGACAAGGACGAGTCCACCGGCGCCAAGATCCTGTGGACCCTGTTCGTGCTGCTCGCCCCGTACATCGGCGTGTTCGTGTACCTGATCGCCCGCGGTCACGGCATGGCCGAGCGCGCCGCGAAGCGCCAGAGCGAGGCCGAGGCCCAGTTCCGCAGCTACGTGCAGGAGACGGCGGGCGCGGCCAGCCCGGCCGACCAGCTCGCCAAGCTCGCCGACCTCAAGGCCAGCGGCGCCATCACCGACGCCGAGTACGACTCGATGAAGGCCAAGGTCGTCAACGGCTGATGGGCGTGGCGGTGGGGGCCGGTCCGGTGCGCCGGGTCGGTCCCTCCCGCGGGCGCCGCTCAGCGGCGCAGCGGGGCGGGCAGGGCGCTGCGCAGGGCCCGCACGCCCAGGGTGTACACCGCCCCGACGGCGATCCAGCCGGCGTAGCGGGTCCACTGCGGCGTGACCGCCCGGGCCACCGAGCGCGGCGTCATGGCCTCGATGCGGGGCATCAGCGACGGCACCACGTCGCCGTCGAGGAACTGGTTCACCGCCTCGGCGGCGAGCTCGTAGGCGACCACCGCGACCACCGCCGTGCCGACGGCCGAGCGGCTCTCGGGGCCGACGGCGTGCCGGGAGGGGTCGTGGGGGCTCGGCATGGCCGACACACCGTAGGCGAAGACCGAGGCGACCACGGAGCGGTCGCCCCCGAGGGAAGGCGCGAGCTGCGATGACCGATCGAGACGACGACGAGCCGACCGGGACCGACCCGGCCGACGTCCCCACGACCGAGGCGCCCGCCGCGGGCGACGCCGCCTCCGAGCAGGCGGAGGTGGAGCGCCTCCGGGCCGAGGTGGCCTCGCTCGAGGCGCAGGTCGAGCAGGGCCGCCGCGGGCGACGCGTGGGGCGCACGGCCCGCAACGGCCTCGTCGGGGCGCTCGTCGTGCTCACCGCGCTCTGCTTCACCGCGAGCGCCGTGGGGGTGTGGGCCAGCCGTAGCTTCTTGAACAACCAGGTGTTCAACGAGCGCATCGGCACGGTGATCGAGGAGCCGGCGGTGCAGGCCTCGCTCGCCCGCTTCACGACCCAGGAGGTCATGCAGCTCCTCGACGTCCAGAACCTGATCGCCGAGGCCCTGCCCGATCGCGCGCAGATCCTGGCCCCCACCCTCGCCAGCGGCCTCGAGAGCTTCGTGCAGGGCAAGGTGGAGGAGGTCTTCGCCACGCCCGAGTTCCAGCAGCTGTTCGAGCGGATCGTCGACGTCGCCCACCGCCAGGCCGTCGCCCTGCTCGAGGGCCGGGACTCCGACCTCGTCCAGGCGGGGTCCGACTCGGTCACGCTGAACTTCCTGCCCGTCATCAACGAGGTCCTCGCCAGCGTCGGCGACACCTCCCCCGAGATCTTCGGCCGCACGGTCGACCTGCCGACGATCACGGTCGACGACGTCCCGGAGGCGGCTCGCCAGAAGCTCAGCGACGCGTTGGGCGTCGACGTGGGCGACGACTTCGGGACCGTCACGGTGTACGACCAGGGGTCGCTCCAGCAGGCCCAGGACGCCATCGCCCTGTTCAACAAGGTCGTCTGGGTGCTGGTGGCGCTCACGGTCGTCCTGCTCGTGCTGACGCTGGTGCTGTCCGCCCACCGCCGCCGCACCCTGCTCCAGCTCATGGTGGCGCTGTCGGTCGGCATGGTGCTGTTGCGGCGGGTGTCGCTGCGCCTCCAGGGCGACCTGCTCGACCTCGTGCGGGTGCCCGACAACGTGCCCGCGGTGCAGGCGGTGTCCGATCGGGTGGTCGACCCGTTGCGGACCGGCGCCGAGGTGGTGTTGTGGGTCGCGCTCGCCGTCGTCGTGCTGGCCGTGCTCACCGGGCCCTATCCGTGGGTGGTGACGCTGCGGGCGCGGGTCGCGGCGCTGGCGCGCAGCCTCGTGTCCGGGGCCCGGGAGCGGAGCCAGGACGAGGCCACCCTCGTGTGGGTCCGGGATCATCGCGACGCGCTCCAGTGGGGCGGCGCGGTGGTCGGACTGCTCCTGTTGTGGTTCCTCGACGTCTCCTGGCTCGGCTTCCTGGTGCTCGTCGCCCTCGTCGGCGCGTTCGAGCTGCTCGTCGTGCGCTTCGCGGACCGCGCCGGCCCGCCCCCCGGCGACGGCGCCGCGTCGCCGCCCGAGGCCGCCTCGGCACCCGCCGACGCCTGAGCCGTGGCCGGCGGTGCGGGGTCCCGTGCCCCGTGGCAGCCCCCGGCCGACGGCGAGTCCGTCGAGCGGGTCCGGTTCGGGCCGTTCCTCACGCGCGAGGTCGTCCGGCGCCCCGACGGCTCGCTCCTCGTCTACACCTCGCGCCGCCAGCGCAAGGGGCTCGGCCCCCGGCTCGAGGGGGCCGGCCCCCCGGCGCACCGTCGGGTCGTCTGGGCGCCCGGCGAGCTCGGCTGGTGGGTGGCGGTGCTCTTCCTGGTCGGCGCCGGCTGCTTCGCCGTCGGCGCGCTGCCCGGGCTCAGCTCGGTCGCGTCGCCCGAGCTCATCGGCGTCGTGTTCTTCGTCGGCTCGCTCTTCTTCACCTCGGCGGGCTACGCCCAGTTCCTCCAGTCGATCAACGCCGGGCGCCCGGAGGGAACGCGGCGCCGGCTCTTCGCCGTCCAGCCCCGCCGGATCGACTGGTGGGCGTGCGGCGTGCAGTCCGTGGGCACCCTGTGGTTCAACGTCAACACGTTCGAGGCCATGCAGACGGGGTTCACCACCCGACAGGAGCTGCTCCGCGTGTGGACCCCCGACTTCGTCGGCTCGATCTGCTTCCTCGTGGCCAGCGAGCTGGCGATCATCGAGGTCTGCCAGACCTGGTTCTCGACCCGCGATCGCGACGTCTCCTGGTGGATCGTGATGGTGAACATGGTCGGCTCGGTGTTCTTCATGATCTCGGCGGTGGCCGCGTTCGTCCGGCCCGACACGGGCGACCTGCTCGACGCCACGATGGCCAACACCGGCACGTTCCTCGGCGCGGCGTGCTTCTTCGCCGGCGCCCGCCTGCTGCTCGACGAGCTGGCGCAGAGCGAGCCCGCCCCGTCGGGTCAGACGTAGTCGCGGTCGCGCAGCCAGGTCAGCGCGAACCACCCCCAGATGGGCGGCAGGTAGGCCGTGCACATGCGGGCGGTGAAGGTGGCCGCGGTGGCCTCGGCCTGGGGGACCCCGGCCGCCGTGAAGCCGGCGATGAGGCCGGTCTCGACCACCCCCATGCCGCCCGGGACCGGCATGGCGCCGCCGATGAACGAGGCGAAGCTGTTGATCACGATCAGCTGGAGGAGGGGCAGGGACTCGCCGTAGGCGTGCAGCGCGGCGCCCAGGACCATCGCGAACACGACCTGCGACACGAGCTGGCCCCCGAAGAGCTGCACCGCCTTGCGGGGCGTGCTCAAGATGCCGCGCAGGTTGGCGACCGCGGCCCGGACCTGGCTCTGGACCACGGTGCGGACCCGGGCGCGGAGCTTGGGCAGCGCGACGACGAGCACCGCGGCGAGGGCGGCCACCGCCAGGACGGCGATCAGCCAGTCGGGCACGCCGCCGCCGCCCGACGAGCCCCCGCCCGCCGACGCGCCGGCACTGGCCGCCCCCAGGGTCACCCCCAGCAGCACGAGGGTCGCCTGGACGACGAAGCCCGCGGCGGAGTTGAGCAGACCCGAGCTGACCGCGACCGCGGGTTGGAGCCCTCGTTGCTGGAAGAAGCGGATGCTCAACGTGGCGTTGCCCGCCGTGCCGCCGACGAGGCCGGTGAAGGCGTTGGCGAACTGGACCCCGACCACCGGGCCCATCGGGAGCGGCGCCGCGACGCTGCCGAGCATGGCCACGGCCTGCGCGAAGGGCGGGAGCTGGGCGAGCACGAAGGTGAGGACCACCCACTCCCAGATGGCCCCCGAGAAGATGTCGCCCATCTCGGCCACGCCGGCGAGCTGGCCGATGAGCAGGTAGATGCCGAAGCAGAAGGCCGCGGCCATCAAGATGCTGCCCAGGGAGAAGCGTTGGAGCGCGGCGGGCTTGGGGACCTCGGTGCCGGTGCGCGTCGCGGCCTGCTCGGCGAGGGCCTTGAGCGCGGCCTTCGGCTCGGCGAGGGCCCGGCGGGTGGTGCCGGTGAGGGCCGACGGTTGGAACAGCGCGATGTGCTCGGCCAACGCGGGGCGGCCGAGGGCCCGTTCGGCCGCGTCGAGGGCGCGCTCGGGCCCGACCACGTCGGCGGTCGTGGCCAACAGGGTGACGTCGTCGAGCGCCTGTCGGTGCGCGCCGGCCGAGGTGGTGGCCGCGGTGAAGTCCACGATCCCGACGCTCCCGTCCTCGGCCACGACGAGGTTGCGGGCGGCCGGGTCGCCGTGGACGATGCGGGCGTCGTGCAGGCGGCCGAGGTTGCGCCACGCGTCGTCGAGGACCTCGTCGGTGACGTGATCGGGGGCGAGCCCGGCCAGGGGCTCGCCGTGCGGGTCCCGCACCACGAGCAGCGCGTCGTCGCGGGCGCCGGCCACGCCGGCCGCGACGACGGAGGGGACCCGCGCCCCGGTGCGGCCCGCGAGCAGCAGCACGTAGGCCTCGTGCTCGACCTGCCCCCCTCGGGTCAGGGACAGGGTGGGCCCCGAGTCCTTGTACCAGACGAAGCGCCAGAGCTTCGCGAGCAGCCGGGCGTCGGTGCTGTCGCGGCCCAGCACCGCGATGCGCAGGTCACCGTCGGCGCCGGCTCGGTACCGGCTGCGTCCCCAGATCTGCTCGGGGGCGAGGACGAGGTGGTCCGAGGGCACCCCGAGGTCGTCGAGCGACCGCTCGACCTGGCGCTCCGACGGCGTGGCCGCGGGTGACCCGAAGGCGAGGTGGGCCAGCGCGGCGAGCCCCCACCCGAGGACGAGGCTGGCGATCACCGCGAGTGGCAGGCCCGCGCCCAGGCCGAGCGCGCCGAGCGCCGTCAGCCAGAAGCCGACCTCGAGGAGGCGGCGGGCGGGCCGGGTGAGGTAGGGGCGGGCGGCGAGGATCAGCGCGGCCGTGGTGGCCAGCGGGATGACGGGGAAGTCGGGCTCCTGACCGTGCAGCCCACCGGCCGCGGCCACCAGCGCGTCGGGCTGGTCGACCACGCCCCGCAGGGCCAGGGCCAGGGCCCAGGAGGTGGCTCCGGCGAGGGCCAGCGTGGCGATGAGGCGGAGGCGGCGCGAGACGAGGGCGGTGACCACGAGGACGCCGCCGAGCGCCACGCCGAGTCGGTAGAGCGTGTCGAACAGGGCGCCCAGCGACGCCGGCAGGCTGGCGAGCAGCTCCTCGATCCCGGCCTCGATCCGGGTGCCGTTCGCGGCGCCGGCGGTGGCGAGCGCCACCAGCACCGCGGCGACCGCCACGGCGGCGATGTCGCTCGGCCGACGCCGGATGCGCCCCTCGTCCACGATGCCGAACACCGACGACGTCCAGCGCCGCTCGATCACCGACGTGACGACGGGCAGGATCCCCGTGGTCGCGCCCTCGGCCGCCCCGCTTGGCCCCATCAGCGGCGATCCTACGGGTCCCGGCGAGGGCGGGCGGCGACCGGGCCCGCGCCGCCCGACGGCGGCGGGCTGACTGGCGGGTCAGTCACGTTGTGCGCGTCAAAGAACTACTTTCAGCGTTTGCCGCCTCACGTGGGGTGATTTAGACTCCCTCGTACATTCAGGCAACCGGGGGGCGAGCAGTGGGGGCATCTCTCGGGCGGGACGAGCAGGTGTCGCTGCGGCGGTGGCGGCGCCTGGTGGCGGGAGGGGTCGTCGCGGCCGTGGTGGCGCTGCTGCCGGTGGTCGCCGCGCCGGCGGCCCACGCCGACGGCGACCGGGGGCGCGAGGCCGGGTGGTCCGAGCCCGACTCCCGCCAGCGCTGGGGCCGGGAGTTCCGGTCGTGGGCGACCGACCGGCCGGTCCTGCGTCGCGAGGTCCGCCACCTCGTCCGGTCGGACTGGGCCGAGCGACGAGACGCGAACGGGGCCGGCATCGACGTCGCCCTGGTCGACACCGGCATCGCCGGTGCCCGGCCTCGACGACCCCGGCTCGTCGTCAACGGACCCGACCTGTCGCTCGACCGCCAGGCGGGACTGCCCCCGGCGTGGACGTACGGCCACGGCACCCACATGGCGAGCCTCCATCGCCGGCGAAGGGCATGGCCCGCGGCGCCCGGCTGGTCAACGTGAAGGTGGGGGCGTCCGACGGGGCCCTCGACGTGTCCCAGATGATCGCAGCGGTCGACTGGGTGGTGCAGCACCGACAGGACGACGGCCTCGACGTCCGGGTGCTCAGCTCGGGCGGCACCGACAGCGACCAGTTCCTACCTCGTCGACCCGCTCGCCCACGCCGTCGAGTCGGCGTGGCACCACGGCATCGTGGTCGTCGTGGCCGCCGGCAACTCGGGTGGCCCCCTGGCCGACCCCGCCCTCGACCCCTACGTCCTCGCCGTCGGCGCCGCCGACCTCCAGGACCCCCGCGACCGCAACGACGACGTCGTGGCCCCGTTTTCCGCGGTGGGCTCGCCCGAGCGCGGCGTCGACCTCGTGGCCCCGGGGGTGTCGGTGCTCGGGCTGCGGGTGCCGGGGTCCACCATCGACGTCGGCAACCCGGCCGCCGTGGTCGCCGACCGGTTCTTCCGGGGCTCGGGCACCTCGCAGGCCGCCGCGGTGGTGGCCGGAGCGGCCGCTCAGCTGCTGAGCCAGCGGCCCGAGCTGACCCCGGACCAGGTCAAGGCCCTGCTCACGGGCACGGCCCGCCCCCTCGCCGATCCGACGGCTCCGGGGCAGGGAGCGGGCCTGCTCGACCTGCGGGCCGCCCTCCGGGCCCCGACCCCCAACGCCGACCAGGACCATCCGGTGTCCACCGGCACCGGCTCGCTCGAGCTCGCCCGCGGCGGCGAGCACCTCGTCGCCGCCGACGGCACCACCCTCGAGGGCGAGTTCGACCTGCAGGGAGCGGCGTGGAAGCCGACCGTCTGGGCCCCGCTCGCGAGCGCCGGCGCGGCGTGGACCGGGGGGATCTGGAACGGCAACGTGTGGGCCGGCGACGGGTGGAACCCGGCCGGCGACCCGGGCTCGCCGCTCCAAGGCCACACCTGGCGCTCGCAGACCTGGACGGGCCACACCTGGCGCGCCGACCTGTGGCTCGGCCACACGTGGCGGGGCCACACGTGGCGCGAGGGGTCGTGGGGCTGAGCGGGCCGGGGCGGATCGGCCGCCGATCGCGGTGAGCGCCCCGACGACCCCCGGCCCCGAGGTGGTGCCGGGTGCGCCCGAGGCCGGGGCCGCCGAGGCGGGCACCGAGGACGCCGGCGCCCTCCGGGTCGCCCGCCTGTGCGTCGGGCTGGCCCTGCTGCTCGTCGCCCTCCTCGCCGGCCTGCACGGCACCGCCGTCCACGTCGACGAGCACGGCGTCCACTGGGGCCTGTTCGCCCTCGTGTTCGCGCTCTACCTGCTGGCCGAGCTCTTCGAGGTGGAGATCGAGCTGCGGCGGGAGACCCACGCGTTCGCCCTGACGTCGATCCCGCTGCTCGTCGGGCTGTTCTTCCTCCCCGTCCCGCTGGTGGTCCTCGCCCGCGTGGCGGCCTCGGCCATCGTGCTGCGCGGGGTCCGCCACCAGTCCGGGGTGAAGCTGCTCTTCAACCTGTTGTCCCACGCTCTCGAGATCGCGGTCGCGGGCGCGGTGCTGGCGGCCATCGGGGCCCCGGACACCCTCGGCCCGCCGGCGTGGCTGGCCGCCGCGGCGGCGGTGGTGGCCGGCGACCTCGTGGGCGGGATCGTCGTGACCGCCGCCATCAGCCTCCACCAGGGCAGCTGGGAGCCCAGCCTGCTCTGGGGCATCTGGGTCCCCATGGCCATGGCCGTGGTCGACCTCGCGCTGGCCCTGGTCATCGTGAGCGGTCTCGAGCAGGGGTGGGCCGAGGCGTGGCTCGCGGTGCCGCTCATCGTCTTCGTGGTGGCCGTCACCCGTGCCTACGCCCGGGTGGTGGCCCGCCACCACGCGATGGCCCGCCTGGACGCCTTCGCGCGCGACCTGGGGGCCGCGGTGGCCGCCGGCGACGTCGAGGCCAGCCTGCTCCCGCGCGTCGCCGACGTGCTCCGGGCCGACACGGCGTGGGTCTGGTCACCCGACTCGGCCGAGGGGCTCAAGCGGGTCCACCGCGTGGGAGCGCCCGACATCGCGCTCGAGCCGGTGTCGACGTTCGACCGCCGCACCGCCGCGGCGAACGACGGTGTGCGCCTGTACGTGCCCGAGGGGGAAGGCGGCGTCGACCTCGGCGCGGCGGGCCTGTCCGAGGCCCTGGTCGAGTGCCTCGCGATCGGCGACGGTCACCGGGTCGTCATCGGGGTCGGCGACCGCAGCGGCGTCACGCGCGGCTTCGACCGCGAGGACGCCCGCCTGTTCCGCACCCTCTGCTCGCACGCCGCGGTGGCGCTGCGCAACGTCGGGCTCGTCGACCGCCTGCGAGCCGAGTCGGCCGGCAACGAGTTCCTCGCCACCCACGACCCGCTGACGGGCCTCCCGAACCGAACGCTCTTCCAGCGCCAGCTCGAGGACCGGCTCGGTGACGGCGGGGGCCGGGTGGCGGTCCTGCTCATCGACCTCGACCGGTTCAAGGAGGTCAACGACACCCTCGGTCACGCCAGCGGGGACGAGCTGTTGATCGAGGTCGGTCGCCGCCTCGGCCCGTGGCTCGCGCCGGGTGATCGCTTCGCCCGCCTCGGTGGCGACGAGTTCGCGCTGCTCGTCACCGCCGGCGACGGCGACGAGGCCGCTGCCCGCGCGCACGACGTGCTCGGGCAGCTCCGCCGGCCGTTCTCGGTCGGCGAGATCGACGTGGACGTGGACGCCAGCATCGGCGTGGCGTTGCCCGCCGGGCCGGTCGTGGACGCGTCGAGCCTGCTCCGCCAGGCCGACGTGGCGATGTACGCGGCCAAGGCCGAGCACACCGGCGTGGTCGTGTACTCCCCCGACCTCGACCACTACAGCCCCACCCGCCTGGCGGTGGTGGGCCGGCTGCGCCACGGGATCGAGGCGGGCGAGCTCGAGCTCTCGTACCAGCCCCAGGTCGGGCTCGACGACGGGGCGATCCTCGGGGTGGAGGCCCTCGTGCGGTGGCGGCAGGGCCCGCGTCGCCTGCTGCTCCCGGCGGAGTTCATCCCGGTCGCCGAGCGCACCGACATGATCCACCCCCTCACCCGTGAGGTCCTGGGCCAGGCCATCGCCCAGGCAGCGCGGTGGTTCCACGTCGGCCAGCCGTTGCGGATGTCGGTGAACGTGTCGGCCCGCAACCTGGTCGAGGACGACCTCGTCGACGCCATCGGGACGATGCTCGACGCCGAGGGCCTGCCGGCGTCGTTCCTCGAGATCGAGCTCACCGAGACCGCGCTGATGGCCAACCCCGGAAGGGCGGTCGTGGTCATCGGGCGGCTGCGGGACCTCGGGGTGCGGGTGGCGATCGACGACTTCGGGACGGGCCACTCGTCGCTCTCGTACCTCACCACCCTCGACGTGGACACGCTGAAGATCGACCAGTCGTTCATCGCCGCGATGGCCGCCGACCACACCGCCGAGACGATCGTCCACGCCATCATCGACCTGGCCCGCAACCTGGGCCTCGACGTCATCGCCGAGGGCGTCGAGACCACCGCGTCGGCCCGGGCCCTGGTGCGCATGGGTTGCGGCGCCGCGCAGGGCTACCTGTTCAGCCGGCCCCTCCCCGTGGAGCGACTCGACCCCTGGCTGGTCAACCACGACCTCGACCGGCTGCACGCCGCGGGCCCGGCCGCGGTCCTCGAGATCGACCTGCGCGACGACGCCGGGCCCCGCCTGCCGCACTGAGGCCGTCCGCCCGGCTCAGCCGCCGTGGCAGGCCTTGGCCTTGCGGCCGCTGCCGCAGGGGCACGGCTCGTTGCGCCCGGCCCGGGCGAAGATCGCCCTCACCTCGTCCGCGAAGCGACCCTGCCGGAGGAGATCGGCCATGAGCCGCATGGGCCCGTCGACGTGGCGGAAGAAGGCCTCGTAGCCGGCGCAGAGGTAGTTGAGGCCCGGCTCGCCGTCGGGGGTCGTGGTGAAGCGGTTCTTGGGGCACTCGCCGTGGCAGGCGAAGCGGACGTCGCACTCGCGGCAGTGGCGGGGGAGCGTGTCGCGCTTGGCGGCGCCGAAGGCGCGCTGTCGGGGGGACGCCAGGAGGTCCACGAGGTGGGTGTCGCGGAGGTTGCCGAGCAGGTGGTCGGGCTCGACGAAGTGGTCGCAGGAGTAGACGTCGCCGTTGTGCTCGAGGGCGACCGCGTCACCGCAGGTCTCGCCGAAGATGCACAGCGACGCCGGTGCCCCGACCCACGAGGCGAGCGCGGCGTCGAAGTGGGTGACGAACACCGTCCCGACGTCGTGGCGCAGCCACTCGTCGAACACCGTGACGAGGAACCGTCCCCAGGCCTCGGGGTCGACCGACCGCGCCGTGACCCGGTCGCCCTCCTGGAACCCGGTGTCGTTGTCCCGCTCGACGACGGGGATGAGCTGGATGTGGGTCGCGGCGAGCTCGTCGCGGAACCACCGGTACACCTCGAGGGGCTGGTCCTGGTTGGCGGCGTGGACGGTGCACAGGACGTTCCAGTCGACGCCGTGCGCCTTCAGCCGCTCGAGCCCGCGCAGGACCCGCTCGGAGGTCGGCGCGCCCCGCTTGTCCACCCGGTAGGCGTCGTGCAGGGCCGGCGGCCCGTCGATGCTGATGCCGACGAGGAAGCGGTGCTCGGCGAGCAGCTCGCACCACTCGTCGGTCAGCAGCGTGCCGTTCGTCTGGAGGGTGTGCTCCAGGCGCTGGCCCGGTCGCTTCAGGGACTCGGCCAGCCCGACCGCGTGCCGGAAGAAGTCGACCCCCATGAGCGTCGGCTCGCCGCCCTGCCAGGCCACCGTCGCCACCGGCGCCTCGATCGACTCGAGGAGCTGGCGCAGGTACCGCTCGAGGACGTCCTCGGCCATGCGGAACCGGTCGCCGGGGTACAGCGCCTCCTTCGACAGGAAGAAGCAGTACTCGCAGTCGAGGTTGCAGATGGGGCCCGTGGGCTTGGCCAGGACGTGGAACTGCGCGGGGGCCGTGAGCGGCCGGGGCGCGGGCATCGCCGGGCCCCCCGGATCGTCGCCGTCGTCGCGGCGGCCGAGGTGGACGGGGACCGGGGCCATCGCGCCTCAGGCTAGGGACTCGTCGGCGGGCGGGCACTAGCGTGCGCCCACGGGGCGCCGGCACGGGCGCCGGCGACGAGGGGACGGGGCGTGACCGACCAGGCAGTGGGGACCCAGGGCGAGGAGGCGTCCGAGGCACCGGAGCGAGGCAAGCTCGTGCTGCTGGCGCTCATCCTCGTGGCCGCCGTGGCCAACCTGAACCTGGCGGTGGCCAACGTGGCGCTGCCCGACATCGGCAAGGCGTTCACCGCCTCGCAGACCCAGCTCGACATGGTCGCCATCGGGTACTCGCTCGGCCTCGCCGCCTCGGTTCTCTGGCTGGGCGCGCTGGGCGACCGCTACGGCCGCAAGATGATGCTGCTGCTCGGCGTCGGGCTGTCGGTGCCGGCGAGCCTGCTCGCGGGGCTCGCCCCCAACACCGGGGTGCTGGTGGCCGCCCGCGTCCTCGGCGGCCTCTCGGCGGGCATGGCCTACCCGACCACGCTCGCGCTCATCACCGCGCTGTGGTCGGGCCCGGCCCGCACCCGCTCGATCGCGCTGTGGTCGGCCCTGGGCGGGGGCATCTCGGCACTCGGCCCCCTGGTCAGCGGTGCGCTCCTGCTCGACTTCTACTGGGGCTCGGTGTTCCTCGTCACCCTGCCCCTCGCGCTCGTCGCCTTCGTGCTGGCCCTGCGCCTGGTGCCGGCGCACGTCAACGAGTCGTCCGACCCGGTCGACAACCTGGGCGGGATCCTGTCGGTGGTGATGGTGGCGGCGTTGGTGCTGGCCATCAACGTCGCCCCCGTCCCCGCCGCGGGCACCGTCGCGCTCGGCCTGGCCGCGCTGGCGCTGGCCGCCGGCGCGGCCTTCGTCGTGCGCCAACGGCGCGCCACGAACCCGCTGTACGACCTGAAGGTGGCGGCCCGACGGATCTTCTGGGTGGCCGCCTGCGCGGGGATCATCGTCTTCGGCGCGCTGATGGGCGCGATGTTCGTGGGCCAGCAGTTCCTGCAGAACGTGCTCGGGTACTCGAGCCTCGAGGCGGGGGCCGCCATCCTCCCCGCGGTCGTGTTCATGGTCCTCGCCGCCCCCCGCTCGGCCAAGCTGGTCGAGGCCCGCGGGGCGCGCGTCACCCTCCTCTCGGGCTACGTGTTCTGCCTGCTCGGCTTCCTCACGATGTACCTGTTCTGGGACGACGGCACCTCCTACGCGCTCGTCGGCCTGGCCTACGCCTTCGTCGGCCTCGGCGTGGGCCTGGCCGGAACGCCGGCCTCGCACTCGCTCACGGGGTCGGTGCCCGTCACCCGGGCGGGCATGGCGTCGGGCACCGCCGACCTCCAGCGCGACCTCGGCGGCGCCATCATGCAGTCGATCATGGGGGCCCTGCTCACCGCCGGCTACGCGGCCGCGATCGCGACGGCGATCGCCGGCGCGCCGGCCGCCGACCAAGCCAAGGTCACCGACAGCGTCCAGACCCAGCTCGAGCGCTCGTTCGCGAGCGCCGAGTCCGTGGCGGAGCAGCATCCCCAGTACGCCGACGAGATCACGGCCGCGGCCCGCTCCTCCTTCGTCGACGGCCAGGACTGGGCCTACCTCGCGGGCATCGCCGCCATCCTCGGCGGCGCCGCGCTGGTGTTCTTCGTGTTCCCGAAGCGCGACGACGAGCTGCGCCTGCTAGCCGAGTACCAGGCCGAGGACGCCCGGGCGCCCTGATCGGCGCCGGCGCCGGCGCCGGCCCCGACCGCCCCGGCCCCGACCGCCCCGGGCGATCGCCCGGACGTCAGCGGGGCTCGTCCTCGGCGGCCAGACGACCTTCGGCGATCGCGGCCACGAGCGCCGCGTGATCGAGCTCGTTCTGCGTGGCGTAGGCCCGAGCGAAGGCGGTGACGGCCACGTCGAACTTGGTGCCGGCGCCGAGGTACGCGCTGATGGCGACGGGATCGCCGGAGCGGGCGTGGGCCTTGGCCAGCGTCCAGCCGCACATCTCCCCGTACCGCCCCATGGTCGTCGGGGCCATGGTCTCGATTCGGGCCGAGCCCTTGCCGTCCCAGAGCTGGCGCACGTAGTAGTCGTGCGAGCGCCCGTCGACGGACTCCTCGGCCGCCACCTGGTGCCAGCCGAGGAAGATGTCCGAGGAGGACTGCATCAGGCGCTGGCCCTCGACGACGCGCTGGCCGTGCTCGGCGTAGTCGCTGGGGCCGAGGAACCGCTCGAGCACCGACGCCTCCGCCTCCTTGATCTGGAGGAACAGCGGGTCGTCGGCGTCGCGTCCGACGAACAGGGCGAGCCAGCAGCGGGTTCCGACCGAGCCGACTCCGACGACCTTGCGGGCCAGGTCGACGAACCGGTACGTCTCGAGCAGGTAGCGGCGGTCGTCGCTGAGCGTGCTGCGGTACTCGTGGAGGGCGTCGAGGATCACGGCCCGGACCCGCTCGTCCGCGCCGTCCGGCAATTGGTCGACGGGCACGAGCAGGGGCGGGTCGGACCGGAAGCGGGGTGTCCCGTCGACGAGCTCGGTGAGCTTGGCGAGGGCCTTCAGACGGGTCTTGGACTCGGCCTTGGCCACGGCCTTCTCGAAGCCGGCGGTCTCCTTGCCGGTGGCGCCGGCTCCCCAGCGGCGCTCGATGTCGCGGACGTCGAGGCGCACGTACCAGGTGTCGAGGTTGCTGGTGGCGGCGAACGACGCCATCGCTTCGCGGTAGGAGCGGACGGTCTGCTCGACGATCATCGTGGTGGTGGCGTCGGTGAAGCCGCGCCAGCGCCCCGCGATCTCGATGCTCGCGGCCAGGCGCTTGACGTCCCACTCGAAGGGTCCCGGCAGCGTCTCGTCGAAGTCGTTGACGCTGAAGACCAGGTTGCGCTCTGGGGTGTTGAACACCCCGAAGTTGGCGAGGTGGGCGTCGCCGCAGAGCTGCACCGTGAGGCCCGAGTGCGGCACCGCGGCGAGGTCGGCGGCCATCACCAGCGCCGCTCCCCGGTAGAAGGCGAACGCCGACGCCGCCATGCGGCCGTGCCGGAGCGGCACCAGCTCGGGCAGCCGGGTCGTGGCCTGCTCCTCGATGAGGGCCAAGGGGTCGGGGCGGTCGGCGGCGGGGGACCACGCACCCTGGCTCTTCC
>JACJWK010000029.1 GCA_020637195.1 Microthrixaceae bacterium | reverse complement strand
GCCGACGTCTTCGATCAGCGTCCGGCCGAAGAGCCGGGTCTCGAGGTAGCTGCGCTTGCCCGCCTGGTCGGGGACGACGTCGTCGACCCACAGGCCGCGCATGGCGGTGCCGTCGGCGGCGCAGTCCTGCTCGCGCACGATGAGCTCCTGGGCCACGTCGACGAGGCGACGGGTGAGGTAGCCCGAGTCGGCGGTGCGCAGGGCGGTGTCGACGAGGCCCTTGCGGGCGCCCGGCGTGGCGATGAAGTACTCGAGCATCGACAGGCCCTCGCGGAAGTTGGCCTTGATGGGCCGCGGGATCATGTCGCCTCGGGGGTTGGCCACCAGGCCGCGCATGCCGGCGATCTGGCGGACCTGCATCATGTTGCCTCGGGCCCCGGACCCCACCATCATCTCGATGGGGTTGAACTGCTGGGACTTCAGCTCCTTTTCCATCGCGGCGCGCACCTCTTCGGTGGCGTTGGTCCAGATCTCGACTTCCTTCTGGCGCCGCTCACCGTCGGTGATGATGCCCCGCTTGAACTGGCCCTCGACCTTGTCGGCGTCCTTCTCGTGCGACTCGAGGATGGCCTGCTTCTCGGGCGGGGTCCGCACGTCGTCGATCGACACGGTGATGCCCGACTGCGTGGCGAAGCGGAAGCACAGGGCCTTGATGTTGTCGAGGCTCTCGGCCACCACCGCCTTGGGGTAGTGGTTGGCGAGCTCGTCGACGATCGAGCCCATGTCCTTCTTCTTCACCGCCTCGTTGATGTACTCGAAGCCGTCGGGCAGCGCCTCGTTGAAGAAGACGCGGCCCGGCGTGGTGATCGTGTACACCGCGGCGCTGCCGTTGGCCGGCGTCTCGAGGAGGCGGTCGGCCCGGAAGGTGATGGGGTCGTGCAGGTGGAGGCCGCCGGACTCGTAGGCCCGCTCGATCTCGTCCACCCGACGGAACGACCGCACGGGCTGCCAGTCGCCGCCGGGGCGGCGGAAGCGGGTGCGGTCCTCGGGGTCGACCTCGCCCACCAGCTCGGTGAGGTAGAAGCCGCCGATGACCATGTCCTGGGTCGGCGTGACCAGCGGCCGGCCGTGGGCCGGGCTGAGCACGTTGTTGGCCGACAGCATGAGGACCCGGCTCTCGGCCTGGGCCTCGGCGGACAGCGGCAGGTGCACGGCCATCTGGTCACCGTCGAAGTCCGCGTTGAACGCGGCGCACACGAGCGGGTGGATCTGGATGGCCTTGCCCTCCACGAGCACCGGCTCGAAGGCCTGGATGCCGAGGCGGTGCAGCGTGGGCGCCCGGTTGAGCAGCACCGGGTGCTCGCGGATGACGTCCTCGAGCACGTCCCACACCTGGGGACGGCGCCGCTCGACCATGCGCTTGGCCGACTTGATGTTCTGGGCCACCTCGTTGTCGACGAGGCGCTTCATCACGAAGGGCTTGAACAGCTCGAGGGCCATCAGCTTGGGCAGGCCGCACTGGTGGATGCGCAGCGTCGGGCCGACCACGATGACCGAGCGGCCCGAGTAGTCGACGCGCTTGCCGAGCAGGTTCTGGCGGAACCGGCCCTGCTTGCCCTTCAACATGTCCGAGAGGGACTTCAGCGGGCGGTTGCCCGGGCCCGTGACGGGCCGGCCCCGGCGGCCGTTGTCGAACAGGGCGTCGACGGCCTCCTGGAGCATGCGCTTCTCGTTGTTGACGATGATCTCGGGGGCACCGAGGTCGAGCAGGCGCTTCAGGCGGTTGTTCCGGTTGATGACCCGGCGGTACAGGTCGTTCAGGTCCGAGGTGGCGAAGCGGCCACCGTCGAGCTGCACCATGGGGCGCAGCTCCGGCGGGATCACCGGCACCACGTCGAGGATCATCGCCCGGGGGTCGTTGACCCGCCGGCCGTTCTCGTCACGGCGGTTGAACGCGGAGACGATCTTGAGGCGCTTGATGGCCTTCTGCTTGCGCTGGGCGGACAGCGGCTTCTGGCCCTCGGGCGGCTCGATCGCGTTGCGGAGCTTCACCTCTTCCTCGTCGAGGTCGAGGCGGTTGACCAGCCGGGCGATCGTGTCGGCGCCCATGCCGCCTTCGAAGTACTCGCCGTAGCGGTCGACCAGCTCGCGCCACAGCATCTCGTCCTCGATGATCTTGCGGGCGAAGAGATCCTTGAACTCGTCGAAGGCGCGGCCGACCCGGTCGAGCTCCTCGTCGTAGCGCTCGCGGATGCCGGCGAGCTCCTTCTCGACGGCGCGCTGGCGCGCCTTGATCTCGGTGTCCTTGGCGCCCTCGTTCTCGAGCCCCTCGATCTCGTGCTCGAGCTCCTCCTGGCGACGGGCCAGCGCGAGCTCGCGCTCCTTTTCGATGAGCTCCTTCTCGCCGACCAGCTCGGCCTCGAGGTTGGGCAGGTCCTCCTGGCGCTTCTCCTCGTCGACCCAGGTGACGAGGTTGGCGGCGAAGTAGATGACCTTCTCGAGCTGCTTGGCCTTCAGCTCCTCACGGGGCTCGGTGCCCATGAGCAGGTAGGCGAGCCACGACCGGGTGCCGCGGAGGTACCAGATGTGGACGACGGGGGCGGCCAGCTCGATGTGACCCATGCGCTCGCGCCGGACCTTCGAGCGGGTGACCTCGACGCCGCAGCGCTCGCAGATGATGCCCTTGAACCGGACGCGCTTGTACTTGCCGCAGTAGCACTCCCAGTCCTTGGTGGGCCCGAAGATCTTCTCGCAGAACAGGCCGTCCTTCTCGGGCTTGAGCGTGCGGTAGTTGATGGTCTCGGGCTTCTTGACCTCGCCGTTCGACCACGTGCGGATGGAGTCCGCGGTGGCGAGGCCGATGCGCAGCTGGTCGAAGGTGTTGACGTCGAGCATGTGTCAGATCCTCTCCATGCGCTCGGCGGCCCGCCGGGCGTCCTCTTCGTCGGAGCCCCGCTCGGGCCGGGAGATGTCGATCCCCAGCTCCTCCGCGGTGCGGAAGATGTCCTCGTCGAGCTCGCGCATCTCGATCTCGTCACCGATGGTGTTGAGCACCTCGACGTTCAGGCAGAGCGCCTGCATCTCCTTGATGAGCACCTTGAAGCTCTCGGGGATGCCCGGCTCGGGGATGTTCTCGCCCTTGACGATGGCCTCGTAGACCTTCACGCGGCCGAGCACGTCGTCGGACTTGATGGTGAGCAGCTCCTGGAGGCAGTAGGCGGAGCCGTACGCCTCGAGGGCCCACACCTCCATCTCGCCGAAGCGCTGGCCACCGAACTGCGCCTTACCGCCCAGCGGCTGCTGGGTGATCATCGAGTACGGACCGGTGGACCGGGCGTGGATCTTGTCGTCCACGAGGTGCGCCAGCTTCAGGATGTAGACGTAGCCCACCGTGATGGGGTTGTCGTAGGCCTCGCCCGTCCGCCCGTTGTACAGGGTGGTCTTGCCGTCGGGCTGGATGAGGCGCTCGCCGTCGACCGACTCGGGCACCAGGTTCTCGAAGATGGTCTTGATGGTCGGGTGCTTGCCCGCCTCGGCCTCCTCGTCCCAGTGGGCGCCGTCGAAGACCGGCGTGGCGATCAGCTGCGCCGGCGGCGTGTTGGTCCGGGTCTTGTGCTCGGTGCCCCGCACGGGGTCCTCGCCGACGCGGCCGCCCTGCACCTCGCCGCGGCCGTCCACGTCCCAGCCCCAGCGGGCGGCGTAGCCCAGGTGGGCCTCGAGCACCTGGCCCACGTTCATGCGGGACGGGACGCCGAGGGGGTTGAGGATGATGTCGACGGCGGTGCCGTCGGCCAGGTACGGCATGTCCTCGAGGGGCAGGATCTTCGAGATGACGCCCTTGTTGCCGTGACGGCCGGCGAGCTTGTCGCCGACGCTGATCTTGCGCTTCTGGGCCACGTAGACCCGCACCAGCTGGTTGACGCCGGGGGGCAGCTCGTGGCTCTCGTCCCGGCTGAACACCTTGACGTCGATGACCTTGCCCTCTTCGCCGTGGGGCACCTTGAGGGAGGTGTCACGGACCTCGCGGGCCTTCTCGCCGAAGATGGCCCGCAGGAGCCGCTCCTCGGGGGTGAGCTCGGTCTCGCCCTTCGGGGTGACCTTGCCCACCAGCACGTCGCCGGGGCCCACCTCGGCACCGACGCGGATGATGCCGCGCTCGTCGAGGTCGGCGAGGATCTCGTCGGACAGGTTCGGGATGTCCCGGGTGATCTCCTCGGGCCCGAGCTTGGTGTCGCGGGCGTCGATCTCGTGCTCGTGGATGTGGATCGACGTGAGCACGTCGTCCTTCACGAGCCGCTCGCTCAGGATGATCGCGTCCTCGAAGTTGTAGCCCTCCCAGGGCATGAAGGCCACGAGGAGGTTCTTGCCGAGGGCCAGCTCGCCGTGGTCGGTGCTCGAGCCGTCGGCGAGGATGTCGCCCTTCTTGACGCGGTCGCCCTCGCGCACGCGGGGCTTCTGGTTGATCGAGGTGTCCTGGTTGGACCGCTCGAACTTGAGCAGGCGCTGGACCTTGCGGCCGGCGTCTTTGTACTCGACCGTGATCGAGTCGCCGTCCACCTCGGTGACGGTGCCGTCGTCGACCGCGATCACCATGTCGGCGGCGTCGCGGGCGGCGCGGCCCTCGATGCCGGTGCCGATGTAGGGCGCCTCGGCCTTGATGAGCGGGACCGCCTGGCGCTGCATGTTGGCGCCCATGAGCGCCCGGTTGGCGTCGTCGTGCTCGAGGAACGGGATGAGGGCCGTGGCCACCGAGACGATCTGCTTCGGCGAGACGTCCATCAGCTGGACCTCCGACGGCGGGATGCTCGAGATCTCGGTGGTCGAGGCGAAGTAGCTCTCACGCTCGAGCTGGAGCTTCAGGTTCTCGAGCGTGGCGCCCTGGGGCGAGCGACGCACGAGCACGCGGTCGTTCTTGAAGGTGCCGTCGGGGTTGAGGGGCGCGTTCGCCTGGGCGACCACGTACTCCTCCTCCTCGTCGGCGGCGAGGTAGACGATCTCGTCGGTGACCCGGCCGTCGACCACCTTGCGGTACGGCGACTCGATGAAGCCGAACTCGTTCACCCGGGCGAACGTGGACAGCGCGCCGATGAGGCCGATGTTCGGGCCCTCCGGCGTCTCGATGGGGCACATCCGGCCGTAGTGGCTGAAGTGGACGTCGCGGACCTCGAAGCCCGCCCGCTCGCGGGACAGGCCGCCCGGGCCGAGCGCCGACAGGCGCCGGCGGTGGGTGAGGCCCGAGAGCGGGTTCACCTGGTCCATGAACTGGGAGAGCTGGCTGGTGCCGAAGAACTCCTTGATGGCGGCCACGACCGGCCGGATGTTGATGAGCGTCTGGGGCGTGATGGCCTCGACGTCCTGGGTGGTCATGCGCTCGCGCACCACCCGCTCCATGCGGGACAGGCCGATGCGCACCTGGTTCTGGATGAGCTCGCCCACCGAGCGGATCCGGCGGTTGGCGAAGTGGTCCTGGTCGTCGAGGCGGTAGCCCGGCTCACCCTTGGCCAGCTGGAGCAGGTAGCTGGTGGCGGCCAGCACCTCGCAGCGGCTGAGGACGGGCTGGTCCGGTGCCGGGAGGTCGAGGTCGGTCAGCCCGAACAGCGTGCCGAGCTTCTCGAGCTCGGGACCGAGCTTGCGGTTCAGCTTGTAGCGGCCGACGCGGCTGAGGTCGTAGCGACGGCTCTCGAAGAACGCGTTGCGGAAGTAGGCCTTGGCGGACTCGACCGACGGCGGCTCGCCCGGACGGGCCCGCTTGTAGATCTCGACGAGGGCCTCGTCCTGGGTGGGGGCCAGCTCGCGGTCCTTCTCCCACTGGTCCTCGAGGAAGTCGAAGTGGCTGACGAAGCGGTCGAGGAAGCCCGGGTTGTTCTCCTCGTCGTAGCCGAGGGCCCGCAGCAGCACGAACAGGCTGAGGCGGCGCTTGCGGGCGACGCGGGTGCCGGCGGTGACGGGCTTGCCGGGCTTCTGCTCGACGTCGAACTCGATCCACTCGCCGCGGTAGGGGTGGATGGTGCCGGTGACGAGCTGGTGCTTGGCGAGGTTGCGCAGGCGGTAGCGCTCGCCCGGCTGGAAGATCACGCCGGGGCTGCGCACGAGCTGGCTCACCACCACGCGCTCGGTGCCGTTGATGACGAAGGTGCCCTTCTCCGTCATCATCGGGAAGTCGCCCATGAACACCGTCTGCTCTTTGATCTCGCCGGTGGTGGCGTTCATGAACCGGGCCCGCACGAAGATGGGGGCCGAGTAGGTCATGTCCTTCTCTTTGCACTCCTCGACCGAGAACTTCGGCGGGGGCCGCAGGTCCTCGTCGTCGGGATCGAACTCCAGCTCGAGCTGCAGGGTCTCGGTGAAGTCCTTGATGGGGCTGATGTCCCGGAACGTGTCGGCCAGCCCCTCCGCCAGGAACCAGTCGAACGACTCGCGCTGGATGGCGATGAGATCGGGCAGCGCCAGGGCCTCATCGAGGTTGGCGAACGAGTAGCGGTCGCGGGCAGCGGCGCGAGCAGGCAACGCGGTTCTCCTAGCGAGGGAGCAGGCGGGGCGTGGTGAGCCGAGTCGAGACGCGCAGGGTCGTCGAAGAGGATCCGAGGACGGAGCGGACACGCACGGCTTTGTGGATGCTAGACCCGGGCACGCCAAGAGGCAACTCGGCGGGAACACGCCCGTCGAGCCGGGGCTCAGGGTCCGGGCTCGCGCTCCGGCCCCGAGGTTGCGGAGAGGGTAAAGCCGACCCGTCGATCCGTCAAGGACCGAGATGGGGTCGCTTCAGCCTGGATCCACCGACTGACGCCGGGGGTGGGGCGTTGGTCGGTTGATCGGCTTGGTCGGTGGGCCGGGTGGGCGCAGGGGGCTGGTTGGGGCGCGTTGAAGCAGGGGGCGTGGCGGGTGGGGTTGTCAGCGTCTGGTGTTGGTCTGCGGTGCGCCGGTCCGCGGGGCTGGTGTCAGCCGGGGACGGGTGGGAGGGCCCGGAGGGCGTCGAGCGCGGTGGTGAACTGGTGGGTCCAGGGCCAGCGGGCGGGGAGGCGCAGGGTGGGGGTGCCGCTGCGGTTGACGAGCCGTCCGGGGATGGCGAAGAGCCGGTGGCGCCAGGTCTTGGCGACGATGAGCTGGTCGGTGCCGGCGTGGCCGAGGGCGGCGGTCCAGCGGATGAGGTTGTGGGCCAACACGGCGCATTGCAGCCATGCGCTGTTGG
Source organism: Microthrixaceae bacterium (assembly GCA_020637195.1). Lineage (GTDB taxonomy): Bacteria > Actinomycetota > Acidimicrobiia > Acidimicrobiales > DATDAH01 > JAEUJM01. The sequence goes on along the minus strand of JACJWK010000029.1, from coordinate 18,534 downwards.
CGTTGAACGACCCGGAGGGCAGGTGGGCCAGTGGGCCGGCTTTGAGGTCTCGGATGGACAGCTCGACCACGGCGTGGGCGCGATGGGAGCGGTCGAGCGCCCAGGCGGACCCGGCGAGGTTGGTGACGAACGCGTGGTAGCGCCAGGTCGCGAACAGCTGGCCTTGGGTGCTGTGGTGGCCGGGGACCCGGCGCACGATCAGGCGCCGGCCCCGATAGAGGCACTCGGCGACGTGGGCGTCGCCGTCGGGGTAGTCGATGCGCTGCCATGCCCGTTCGGGGATCGCGTCGATCGCCGTGCGCACCGGGGCTCGCTGGTGGATCGTGACGCTGAACCCGACCCCGGCGCGCGAGAGCCGGTCCAACAGCTTGTGCTGGAAGAACCCCGAGTCGGCTCGCACGATGATCGCCTCGCCGGCCCCGCCACGTTCGAGGCGGGCGAGGAGCTCGTCGACGAAGCGCACGACACCACGGGCGGTGTTCGCGGAGCCCTTGCGGAGCCGGGCGTGGAGCACTTCGCCGGTGTCGGCCCGGGTGGCCAGCAGAGGGTGGTAGCCCCTCACCTTCGTGTAGCCGTAGGCGGCGCCCTGCTTGGCGTAGCCGTGGACCTCACAGATCGTGGAGTCCAGATCCACCACCAGCGTGGCGGTCGGTCCCGCGCCGAGACCCCAGGCCCGCTCGAGTGCCCGGCCGACGACCGCTTCGAGCTGGCGGACGTGACCGAAGGTGAACGACCGCAAGAACGTCCCGATCGTGGACGGGGCCATCACCCGATGGCCCAGCACCGCCCCGGTCGCCCCGGCCCGAAGCCGGTCGGTGTCATCGATGCAGTCCGCCCCGCCCAACATCGCGTGCACCACCGTGAGGACCTTGCGACCCGGATGGGCGCCCCCGACCCGACCGGCAAGACGGACCGTGGCGTCGATCAGCGACTCGAGACCCAACCGAGCGACCAGCGTGGCCACCAACAACAGCCCCGCGTCGCCGACCAGCGACTCGTCATCGAACATCACCCGGACGCGGTCGATCCCGTGGTTGACTGTGCTCACCGAAAGTGCCTCCTGGTGCAGCGGACCTGGCGACTTCGAACACCGTCATCGTCCCTGCTCAGGAGGCACTTTTCGCGGATACGCGACCGTCAGCCGCTCACCCCATCGGTGGATCCAGGTTCAGTCCTTCTTGGTCTTCTTCTTGCCCTTCGAGGACTTCTCGTTGCCCTTGGACCGCTTCCCCTTCGTGCGCCGCTTCTGCGCCCGGTCCTTCTTCGTGGCGCCGCCCTTCTTCTTCTTGGCGCCTTTGCCCGTCTCGGCGTCGCCCTTCTTCTTCTTCTTGGCGCCCTTGCTCTTCGCGGCGTCGCCCTTCCTCTTCTTCTTCTTGGCCGCCTTGCCCGTCTCGGCGCCCGTGACGGGGGGCGGCGTCGCCTCGGGCGCCGGCGTCGGCACCGGACCGGCGTCGCCGTCCTCGGCGACGAGCGCGGCCCGGGCGGATGCCTGCACGGCCCGGGCCCGCGCCGGGCCGAAGCCCGCGACCGCGGTCACCTCGTCGATGCTGGCCGCGGCCAGGGCGGCCACCGTGGTGAGCCCGTGCGACGCGAGCGCCGCCGCGGTGGCGGGCCCGATGCCTCGGATGTCGGACAGCTCGGCCATGGGCGCGCCTCCGGGTGCGATCGTGCTCGTCCCATCGGCCGCTCGGAGCCTGGGTGAAGGGCGCCGTCAGGGAGCGGCGAGGTCGGCATCGCGCGTCACGACCGCGCCGGGCGACACCGGGAACGCCGTCGCCTCGGCGAAGGTGGCGGCGTCGTCCCAGTACTCCTGGAGGCGACCGCCGGCGGCGTCCACGAACGTGAGCCGGTAGGTGCCGGGGCGGAGGCCGTCGATGCGATAGGTGCCGTCGACGTCGGTGTGGCCACCCGCCACGGGACCGGTCGGGCCGAGCACGAGCACCCCGATCGCCGCGAGCGGATCACCCGTCCCGGCGTCGGTGACGGTGCCGGCCACCGATCCCCGGCCGGGCGAGAGCACGGCATCGGCCACCTTCGGGGCGGTCACGACGGCGGCGTCGGCCAGGCCGGTCGACGGCTGCCCGTCGAACCAGGCCATCTGGTGGAGGCCGGTCCCGTCCACGAAGGCCAGGACGTAGTCGCCGGCGACGACGTCGAGCGCGTAGTCGCCGCCGGAATCGGTGACCGCGCCGCGGGCCAGGCGCAGGTCGGCGGCGTGGAGCGCGACGACGTGGACGCCGGCGAGCGGTGCGCCGGTGCCCGCCTCGACGACCGTGCCGTGGAGGGACGAGCCGATGGGCGTCGCCGGCTGCGGCGGCAACGCCCCGTCGACGGTGGTGGTGCCGCCCGGCGTGACCGGGTGCCGCGTGGCCGGGGGGAGGCTGGGCTGGTCGGGGGCGAACCGGGTGGCGTGCTCGCCCGACGGGTCGATCCACGCCACGTAGTGGCCGCCGGCGGGGATGCCGGGCAGGGCGAAGGCACCGGTCCCGTCGGCGACGGCCGCCCGCTCGAGCGCGCCCGTGGAGCCGTCGAGGACCATGCCCCACGCCCCGCCGATCGGGTCCTGCGTCCCCGCCTCGACGACGGTGCCGACGACGGCCCCGCGGGTCGGGACGAGCGCGGGGTCGGCGCCGGTCTCCGCGCCGGCGGTGACCACCAGGGGGGTGGGCGGCCCGTGGAACCCGCTCCGGTGGGCACCGGTGGGGTCGATGAGGTAGAGCAGGTAGGTGCCGGGCGGCACCTCCAGGCGGAACCGCCCGGACCCGTCGGCACCGGTCGTCCCGGCGATCGTGAAGTCCGTGGCGTCGAGGGCCGCCACCCAGGCGCCACCGACCGGGTCGTCCGCGCCCTGGGTGGTGACCGTCCCGGCGATCGCTCCGGGCTCGGCGAACACCTGGACCCGGTGGTTGCCGGCGTCGGACACGTAGAGCCGGCCGGCGGCGTCGAGCTCGAGTCCCTGCGGGTTCTGGAACTGGCCCGGCGACGAGCCCGCCCCGCCCCACATCGTGACGAACGCCCCCGAGGACGTGAGCTTCTGGATGCGGTGGTTGTTGTAGTCGGCCACGTAGAGGTCGTCGTCGGCGTCGACGGCCACCGCGAAGGGCTGGTCGAACTCACCGGGCTCGGTGCCGAAGCTGCCGAAGGCGGCGACGAACTGGCCCTGCGCGGTGAACTTCTGGATGCGGTGGTTGCGGCTGTCGGCGACGTAGACGTGGTCGGTGCTGTCGACCCGCACGTCACGGGGGTAGTGGAGCTCGCCGGGTGCCGAGCCGAGCGCCCCCCACTCCGCGAGGAAGTCGCCGTCCGCGTCGAACTTCTGGACCCGGTGGTTCTCGCCGTCGGCCACGTAGACGTCGCCGACGCTGTCGATGGCCACGCCCTGGGGGTACTTGAAGAGCCCCGCGGTGTAGCCGTAGCTGCCCCACTCCGTGACGTACTGGCCGCTGGTGGTGAAGACCTGGACGCGGTTGTTGGACGTGTCGGCCACGTACAGGTGGTCGTCGGCGCTCATGGCCAACCCGTAGGGGTTGCGGAACTCGCCCGGCGCCTCGCCGTAGGTGCCCCACTGGCGCAGGAGCTGCCCCGAGGCGCTGAAGACCTGGATGCGATGGTTGTCCCGGTCGGCGACGTAGACGTCACCCGCCTGGTCGACGGCGACCCCCCAGGGGAACTGGAACTGGCCGGGGCCGCCCCCCTGGGACCCCCACCCGCCGATCGCGGCGGGCGGGTCGTCCACCGCGGCCGCCGGCGCCGCCGGCGCGGCCAGCCCGGCGGCCGCGAGGGACAGGACCACGAGCGAGGTGCGAACGAGCCGGGAGCTCATGACGGTTCACCGCCGGGGAGGGTCCGGTGCATCGCCGAGGGCGCACCACCGGAAACGGACGAAGACTGCTTCGTGAAGGCTACGGCACGTCCGGCGCCGCCGCCAGGGTCGCGGCCCGCCTACGCGCCGGCGTCGGAACCCGCGCCGGCGTCGCGTAGCAGCCGGCCCCAGCCGCCCCGCGGGTAGGAGTAGATCTTGAACAGCGGCTGGGCCACCCGGTTCGTCCAGGAGGCGGGCCACGGCAGCGGCCGTGCCACCTGCACCAGCAGGCTGACCCGGGGCCCCTCGCCCTCGTTCCAGGTGGTGTGGGTCTGCGTGTCGTCGAAGGCCCAGGCGACCCCCTCCTCGAAGCGCGCGGTCTCCTCACCGACCTGGATCGCGCACGAACCGGGGGGCTCGGGCACGATCACGCCGAGGTGGATGGTCAACTGCCCCTTGTTGGGGCCCTGGTGCGGGGGCAGAACCGTGTGGGGCGCGAAGACCGAGAACATCGCCGTCTGCAGGCCGGGCAGTCGGCGCAGGACCTCGCAGGTGCGGGGGCAGCGCTCGGCGTTGAAGTCGATCCACCAGCCCTTCGGGTCGATCAGGGCGAAGCCGTGCCACGAACCGCCGCGGCCCCCGATGATGTCCTCGGCCTGCGCGAGGTCGGGGACGAACGTGCGGGTGGGCGGCACCGCGGCGGCGTCGTCGTCGGCGAAGACCGCGTCGATCTCCTCGCGGATCGCGGGCCACGCCGCCTCGAGCTCGTCGAGGAACGGCACCTCGTCGCGAGCCACGATGGCGCGAGGGTCGCACTGCCGCCGGATGAGGCGCTCGTTGAGCCGGAGGAAGGGCAGGACGACCACCTCGAGCAGCAGGCGGCCGAGGGCGCGGGCGACGGCGCGGGCCCCGGTGACGGGCTCGTCCGCCTCGGTGAGGGTCCCCGCCGGGGCGGCGGCGAGGATGCCGTCGACCTGGCTGAGCCGGTAGCGGCGGTTGCGGACGAGCTCGGCGAGCGCGGCGTCGTCGAGGCCGGGCGCGGACGCGGACATAGCTGGTCGCCGAGTATACGACAGGCCGTTCCGCCGGTCGCCCGGGGCACGGGCCCGGAGGCCGTTCCGGGGCCCCTGCTAGGGTGCCCCGGTGCTCTTCCCCGTGCCCCGAGGGGGCGTCTCCGGTGGGTGAGGACTCGCCCACCGACTACGTCGTCATCCACGAGTTCCTCCGCGGCATCTACGAGTCCCTCACCGTCGGCGAGGCCTTCCGGCGGGGGCTGATCGACGAGCTGCTCGACGCCCCCCTCCCGGCCTCCGAGCCCGACCACCTGCTGCGCTTCTTCCTCTCGGTCCTCGAGGCGAACGGCGTCGTCGAGCAGCGCGACGGGCACTACGCCCTCACCGAGCGCTTCGGCGAGGCGCTGCGGTTCCGCCACCTCATGGAGGCGCAGATCAAGTACTCGACGATGCTCGTGCGCGACCTCGCCTTCGACACCTCCGCGGTGTTCGCCCTCGGCGAGGTGGCGGAGCACGCGATCCACGAGCCCGCGACCGAGACGTCGCCCGACGGTCCGATCGGCGACGAGTACCTGCGCCTCTACCAGTTCGACCTCCACGACAGCGAGAACCCGTGGGACCAGGCCGCCACCGAGGCCTGGGTCGACTACATGAACACGCTGTCGCGGTACGAGGCCCCGGTGGTCTGCTCGAAGTACGACTTCTCCGCCCACCGCCGGATGCTCGACATCGGGGGCAACACCGGCCAGTTCGCCTGCACGGTCTGCGAGCACGCCCCGGATCTCCACGCCGCCGTGTTCGACCTCCCCGGGGTCGTGGCCATCGGCCGGCGGACGCTGGCCGGGCGGCCCGGTTTCGACCGCGTCGAGTACGTCGGGGGCGACGCCTTCGCCGACGAGCTGCCCCGCGGCTGCGACCTCGTCACCTTCAAGAGCACGCTGCACGACTGGCCCGACGACAAGGCCGCCGAGCTCCTCGAGGCCGCCTGGTCGGCGCTCGAGCCGGGGGGCACCCTGTTGGTGTTCGAGCGGTCCCGCGTGGACCTGAAGGACTACCAGCCGGTGCCCTTCTCGCTGCTCACCCTGCTCGGATGGGCGTGGACCCTCCGCGGCCCCGAGCGCTACGAGGCGGTCCTGCGCCGGCTCGGCGCCGAGGACCTCCAGCTCGAGGAGTTCCACCTCGACCTGCCCTGGATGGTGCTGACCGCCACCAAGCCCGCCGGATAGGCGGGCGACGGGCAGCGGGAGGCGGGTCGGCCCGGGCCCACGGTCCTCACCCTCGGACCAGCCCGCCGTCGGACCGCCGGCCTTCAGACCAGCAGGATCTCGCGGAGGCGCTCGATCGTCGCGGGGTCGACCCCGGCGGGGCCGGTGAGGAAGCCGCGGACCGAGCCGTAGCGCTCGTCGAGGGTGGCGAGGGTGCGGGCCAGCACCGGCCGCTGCGCCGAGAACAGGGCCCGCACCTTGTCCAGCTCGACGCCGGCCTCGGCCAGGCGGGGAGCGACCTCGGCCAGGCGGTGCGGCGTGCGGTAGCGGTCGGTCAGCTCGTAGTCGTCGAGGATGCGCTCGTCGTCCACGCCGAGCACGGACAGCAGCACCGCGGCCAGCACGCCGGTGCGGTCCTTGCCCGCGGTGCAGTGGAACACGACCGGGTGGTTGACCGGGTCGGCCACCCGCTCGAGGACGGCCACGAGGGGCTCGCTGCGGCTCTCGAGCATGCCCACGTAGAAGTCCCCCAGCGTCTCGGGGCTGACCTCGCCGAGCCGGCCCGCCAGCACGAGGTCGGTGAGGCCGTCCTTGCGGTCGCCCGCCACCTCGTTGGTGTCGCCCCCCGCCCCGATCGGGAACCGCTCCATCCGCAGGTCCGGGTGCGCGGGCAGGCGGCTCGGCGCCTTCTGGGTCTCGTGGTCGTCGCGGAAGTCGCAGACGAGGCGGACGCCGAGGCGCTCGAGGTAGGTGAGGTCGGCATCGGTGAGGCGACCGAGGGCGTCGGAGCGGAACACCCGGCCCCAGCGCACCTGCCGCCCGTCGGCGGTGCGGTACCCGCCGAGGTCGCGGAAGTTGAGGGTGCCCTCGAGCGGCACGAGGCGCTCGGCCGCCACCGCGACGGGAGCGTCGCCGTGGTGCAGGTGCACGTAGTGGCGGACGGCGGGATCGAGGTCGCCCAGCCGCGCCTCGCCCGACCCGTCGTGGGCGACCTCGTGCCCGTCGGCCTCGTCCGGGCTCTCGCCCACGACGAGGCGGTCGCCCGGCGAGGCGGGCGCCCAACGCACCACGAGCGCGCCGTCCTCGCGCTCGACGTCGAGCATCGGTGTGGTCACGGCGCCACCGTACCGGTCGCCGGACGCGCCGGTGCCCGGCCCCTCGGGGCCGGGCACCGTCGAAGCGTCGGTCGGGCTACTTGAGCTCGACGGTGGCGCCGGCCTCCTCGAGCTGGGCCTTGGCCTTCTCGGCGTCCTCCTTGGACGCCTTCTCCAGGACCGGCTTGGGGGCGCTGTCCACGAGCTCCTTGGCCTCCTTGAGGCCCAGGTTGGTGAGGGCGCGCACCTCCTTGATGACCTGGATCTTCTTGTCGCCGGCGCCCGCGAGGATGACGTCGAACTCGTCCTGCTCCTCGCCGCCACCACCGCCGGCGTCACCGCCGCCGCCCGCCGGCGCCGCCGCCACGGCGGCCACGGGGGCCGCTGCGGTCACGTTGAACTTCTCCTCGAACTCGGTGAGCAGCTCGCTCAGCTCGAGGACGGTCATGTTGGAGATCGCGTCGAGGATCTCGTCCTTGGTCACAGCCATCATTCCTCCTCGGCCGACGCGTCCGCGGCGGCCTCTTCGGTGTCTTCGGTGGTCTCGGCCTCGGCGGCGTCGACCGCCTCGGTGGTGTCGTCGGCCGCAGCCGCGGCCTCGGTCTCGGTGTCGGCGACGGCCTCGGCGGCCGCGGCGCCCTCGGTGGCGGGCTCCTCGGTGCCGCTCGCCTCGGCGGGGGCCTCCTCGGCCGCAGGGGCGCCGGGAGCGCCGCCCTGGTCGATGAGGGCCTTCAGGCCGTAGGCGAAGTTGCGGGGCAGCGCCGCCAGCAGGCCCGCGAACTGCTGCATCGGGGCCGCCATGCCCCCGGCCAGGCGGGCGAGCAGCTCCTCGCGCGGCGCCACCTCGGCGAGGGCCTTGATGTCGTCGACGCTGAGCACCTTGGTGCCGAGCAGGCCGCCCTTCACCACGAGGTGCTCGTTGCCCCGGGCGAAGTCGCGCAGGGCCTTGGCCACCGCGACCGGGTCACCCGGCGTGCCGTCCTCCTTGCGGGGCACGAACGCGATGGCGGTGGGCCCGAGGAGCAGGTCGTCGAGCTCGAGCTCGAGGTCGCGGGCGGCGAAGCGCACCAGCGTGTTCTTGTAGATCTTGAAGTCGCCGCCGGCGGCCGTGAGCGCCCGCCGCAGCGTGCCCATGGCGGTGACGTCGAGTCCGCGGTAGTCGGTGAGCACCACGGCATCGGCTCCGTCCAGCTTCTCGCGGACCTCGGCCACCACCGCGACCTTCTCCGGCCTCGGGTTGTCCATGGGCACCTCCTCTCTCAGGGTCGGGTCTCCGTGGCGGAGACGGGAAACGGGGCGCTCGCGCGTGCGAACGCCCCGGAGTGAGGAGTCCGCCTCGTCGGGTGGGCCCGAGGGCCCGTTACGCCACCCGAGGGCGGCACCGGAGGTCTACGGCGAGCAGAGTTGCGATCGGTTGTGGGGGTGAAGGCTACCGGGGCCCGTGGGCTCCGGGACAATCGGGCCCGCTCAGGCTGCGGGCTCGGCCTCGGCGCCGTCCTCGGCGAGGGTGTGGTCGACCTTGACGCCGGGGCCCATGGTGGAGGACACCGTGACCCGCCGCACGTAGCGGCCCTTGGCCGCCGCCGGCTTCACCCGCTCGAGCTCGTCGACCACCGCCCGGAAGTTGGCGACCAGCGCGTCGATGGCGAAGGAGGCCTTGCCGAGGGGCACGTGGACGTTGCCCTGGCGGTCGGTGCGGTACTCGACCTTGCCGCCCTTGAACTCGCCGACGGCCTTGGCCACGTCTGGCGTGACCGTGCCGGTCTTGGGGTTGGGCATGAGGCCCCGGGGGCCGAGGGAACGGCCGAGCTTGCCGACCGTCGGCATCATGTCGGGGGTGGCGATGGCCACGTCGAAGTCGAGCATCCCGCCCTCGACCTCGGCGGCGAGGTCGTCGCCGCCCACCAGGTCGGCACCCGCCTCGCGCGCGGCCGTGGCGGCCTCGCCCGTGGCGAACACCGCGACGCGCACGTCCTTGCCCGTGCCCGACGGCAGCGCCACGGTGCCGCGCACCATCTGGTCGGCCTTGCGGGGGTCGACCCCCAGGCGCACCGCGAGCTCGACGGTCTCGTCGAACTTGGCCGTCGCGAGGCGCTGCACCAGCTCCAGGGCCTCGGTCGGGGGGTACAGGTGGTCGGGGTCGACGGCCTTGGCGGCCTCGGCCTGCTTCTTGCTCCTCGCCATCGCTGGCTCCCTCGTGGTCTCGGCGGCCGGGCGAGGTCGTCCCGGCGCGCGGTGGATGGTGGTGGTGCGGGTCGCCGTCGGGTGACGGGCCGCGGGTGGCCTCAGCCGATCTCGATCCCCATGGACCGGGCGGTGCCCGCGACCTGGAGCTTGGCGGCCTCGAGGTCGTTGGCGTTGAGGTCGGGCATCTTCTGCTCGGCGATCTCGGTGAGCTGGGCCTGGGTGATCTTGCCCACGGTCTCGCGGCCCGGGTTCTCGGCCGCCTTGTCGAGCCCCGCCGCGCTGCGCAACAGGGTGGACGTGGGCGACGTCTTGGTGATGAACGTGAACGAGCGGTCCTCGTAGATGGTGATCTCGGCCGGGATGATCTGGCCGCGCTGGGACTCGGTCTTTTCGTTGTACGCCTTGCAGAAGTCCATGATGGCCACGCCGTGGGGGCCGAGCGCGGTGCCGACCGGGGGGGCCGGGGTCGCCTGGCCGGCGGGGATCTGGATCTTGACGATCGCGAGGACCTTCTTCTTCGCCATTGCTCCGTGTGCTTTCCTGTGTCGTGGTGGGCGCTCGGCGGTGGCCTAGAGCTTGGCCACCTGGCTGAACTCGAGCTCGACCGGGGTCTCCCGGCCGAAGATGTTGACCAGCACCTTGACCTTGAGCTGGTCCTCGTTGATCTCGACGATCTCGCCGGAGAAGTCGGCGAAGGGGCCTTCCTTCACGCGGACGGTCTCGTTGATCTCGAACTCGAGGCGCGGCTTGCCCCGCTTCTGCACCTCTTCGCCCTCGGGCTTGACCTGGAGGAACGACTCGACGTCCTTGCGGGGGAGAGGCGAGGGCTTGGCCCCGGAGCCGACGAACCCGGTGATGCCCGGGGTGTTGCGGATGACGTACCAGGAGTCGTCGTCGAGGGTGCAGCGCACGAGCAGGTAGCCGGGGAAGACCTTCTTCTGGACGACGACCTTCTTGCCGTTCTTGAACTCCATGACGTCTTCCATGGGGATCACGACCTCGTAGATCGATCCCTCCATGTTCATCGACGAGGTCCGGGCCTCGAGGTTCTGCTTGACCTTCTTCTCGTAGCCCGACTGGGTGTGGACGACGTACCAGCGGCCGGGCCGGTCGTAGGGGCTCTCGACCGGCGGGCGCGCGTGCTCCTCCTCCTCGTCGAGGAGGACGTCGGCGTCGACGGCCGCCTCGCCGTCGGTCGGGACGTCGCCGTCGGTCGGGGCGCCGACCTCGGGCTCGGACGTGGCGACGGCCGCGGCCGTTCCCTCGTCGGGCTCGGGATCGGTGGATTCGGGGGAGTCGGAGAAGTCAGTCATGGCTATTCGACGTTGAGGAGCTTGAGGACCCATTCGGAGAAGGCGATGTCGAGCAGGGCGATCAGCGTGGTGAGGACGACGACGGTGACGAACACGATGATCGAGTAGTTGATGACCTCCGCCCGGGTGGGCCACGCCACCTTGCGCAGCTCGGTGCGCACCTCCCGCAGGAACTGCATGGGGGTGGTGCGCTGCTCCTTGGCCTTGGGCTGGGGAGCGGGGCGCTTGCGCTGCTTCGCGACGGGCTCGCCGTCGGGGCCGATCTGGCCCTGACGCTGCATCATCCTCTTCTGTTCTCGGTTCATGGCCATGGGGCCGACCTCGTGTCGCGAAGCGTTCAGGCGTGCGTGGGTTTCAGACGTGGTGAGCAGGGCAGGAGGGACTCGAACCCCCAACCGCTGGTTTTGGAGACCAGTGCTCTACCAATTGAGCTACTGCCCTTTGGGGGTCCTGCGAACGAGTGAGCCTACCAGAGCACCCCCCGAGTCCCCATTCGGCGCCGCGGAGGCGCTCAGGCGACCCGGCCGACGGCGCGGCGGGAACGGGCCAGGACGATGGCCCCGGCCACGCTGGCCACCCCCGCCGCCAGGCCACCGAGGTACGCGGCGCGGTGATGGCGCAGGTGGTCGAGCACGCCGGCCCGGTCGAGCTCGTCGAGGGCGAGCAGCACATCGTCCTCGAGTCCCGGCGGCGCGGGCAGCTCGTCGCCCGCGAGGTCGTGCAGGGCCCGCGCCAGCTTGCGGTGCTGCGCGGCGACCGCCTGGCAGCGCAGGCAGCGATCGACGTGTCGGCGCACGGAGGGCGCCAGGACACCGGTCCCGCCGGCGGCCGCCGCCAGCTCGTCGGCCACCCGCTCGCAGCTCGTCGGGTCACTGCGCATCAGACGGCCTCCTCCTGCGCCTCGCCGGGCAGCGGGTAGAGCACCTCGCGCAGCCTGCGGCGAGCCCGGTGCAGCCGGACCTTGGCCGCGGTCTCGGAGATGCCCAGCTCGGCGGCGATGGCGCCGTGGGGCAGGTCGTAGACGTCTCGCAGCACGACCACCGCCCGCAGCTTCGCGGGCAGGTGGTCGAGGGCGGCCACGAGCTCGCTGCGGAGCTCGTCGTTGCCCGTGCGGGCCACGGGATCGGTCTCGGGGCGCTCGTCCACCGGCGCCGGGTGGTCGTCGAGGTCCTCGTGGCGGTGACGGTTGCGTCGCTCGAGGTGGTCGGTGGCGCAGTTGGCCGTGATGCGGTGCAGCCAGGTGGTGAAGGCGGCGTCGCCCCGGAACCGGCGCAGCGAGCGGTAGGCCCGCAGGTAGGTGTCCTGCACGACGTCGGCGGCGTCGTCGGGGTCGCCGCACAGGCGTCGGGCGAGCGTGAACGTGCCGGGCGTGGTGCGGCGCACGAGCTCGTCGAACGCCCCCCGGTCGCCCGCCTGGGCCGACGCCACCAAGACCGCCATCTCCGGCTCCGACCGCTCCATCACCCGGAACGTTACGTCGGGAGCGGCCCCGGGCACCCCGCACCACCGACCACTAGGCTCCGGGCGCCGAGCGGCCCCTCGCCATGCCCCCGCCACCGACCATCGACGGATACGTCGACCTCGTCGAGATCGGAGAGGGCGGCTTCGCGGTCGTGTACCGCGCCACCCAGCAGCGGGTCGGCCGCCCGGTGGCCCTGAAGGTGCTGAAGGCGGCCGACCTCGACGAGCGGGCGCAGCGGCGGTTCGACCGCGAGTGCCAGGCGATGGGGTCGCTGTCGTGGCACCCCTCGGTGGTGCCGATCTTCGACTCGGGGATCACCGACGACGGGCGCCCGTGGCTGTCGATGGCGTACTACGAGCGGGGGTCGCTCGCCGACCGCGTCCGCCGCGGGGGGCCGCTGCCCTGGGACGAGGCCGTCGACGTGGGCGTGCAGGTGGCCGGAGCACTGGGGGCCGCCCACGCCGCCGGGATGCTGCACCGGGACCTCAAGCCCGAGAACCTGCTCGTCGGCCCCTTGGGCGAGGCCCGCTTGGGCGACTTCGGCATCGCCGCGCTCGGCGATGCGGCCCTCACCACGACCGGTCACTCGTCGTTCACGGTCGGCCACGCCGCGCCCGAGGTGCTGCGAGGGAGCCGGGCCGACGAGCGCACCGACGTGTACGCCCTCGCCTCGACGATCCACACCCTCGTCGACGGCCAGCCGCCCTTCCGGGGCGAGCCCGGCGAGCCCGCCGCCGCGGTGCTGGTCCGGGCGCTCGAGGCGGCGCCCCGTCGCCTCGAAGGCGTCCCCGAAGCGCTGGCCGACCTCCTCGTGGCCGCGATGGCCAAGGAGCCCACGGACCGCCCCGGCGGTGCGGTCGCCCTGGGGGAGGCCCTCCAGGAGGTGCAGCGCAGCAACGGCCGGACCGTGACCGACCTCGTCACGGGCGCCACCCCCGGTGCCGACGACGACCCGCCCGGGCCCGTCGCCGACCGCGAGCCGACGCTGGTGGCCGCGGCGCCGGCCTCCCCGCCACCGACCGCGGGCGACCCCGAGCCGACCGTGTCGGGCCGGACCCTCGACCGCCCCGCGCCCTCGCCGGCCCCGGCGACCGCGGCGGGCGCGGGCGCCGGCGGGGAGCCGGCCACCACGCCATCACCCGACGGGCCATCACCCTCACGGCGGGGCCGACGGGTGCTCGTGATCGGCGCGGTCCTGGTCGTCGCGGTGGCGGCCGTCGCCCTGCTCGCCACCCGGGGCGGTGACGACTCGGCCGCGCCGGCGCCCACCACCTCCCCGTCCACCACCGCGCTCGACGCGGACTTCCCCGAGGCCGCCACGGTCGTGGCCGAGGTCCCGGTCGGCGACCTCGCGAGCGCGGTGTCGGTGGTGGGCGACGACGTCTGGGTGTCGGTCGCGGACGACACGGTGTCGCGCGTCGATCCGGCCACCGACGAGGTGGCGGCGACCTTCGACGCCGGCGAGTTCCCGGGGCCCCTCGTCGAGTCCGGGGGCAGCCTGTGGGTCAACGGCCTCGAGCTCCGTCAGATCGACCCCGAGGACGGGCAGGTCACCGTCCGGTCCGGCTCCCAGACCGGCGCCGGGATCGCGGCCACCGACGTCCGGCAGGGTGCACGGGTCCCGGTGACGGGGAATCCCGAGGTGTGGTCCGTGACCAGCGCCTCCGCGGTGTTCCGCCACGATGCGGTGACGGGGGCCGGCCTCGACGCCATCGTCGTCCAGGGGGGCGCGAGCCTCGAAGCGATCGCCGTGGGTGCGGACTCGGCGTGGGTGACGAACACGCGTGACGAGAGCCTCCTGCGCATCCCGCTCGATGCCACCGAGGCGGCCGCCACCATCGACCTCATCGGCGACGTCGAGGGCGAGCTCGCGGTGTCGGCCACCGACGACGCGGTCTGGGTGGCGCTCGCCGACGGCACCGTGGCGCGCGTCGACGTCGCCACGAACGAGGTGGTGGCCCTCGTGTACGTCGGCGGCGGGGTGGACAGCCCAGCGATCGCCGCCACGGACGACGCCGTGTGGGTGACCGCCTCGGACGACCGCCTGGTGCGCATCGACCCCGCCAGCGACGCGGTCGTGGGCACGGTCGGGTTCGACCGCGGCCTCGAGGCCGTGGCGGCCACGCCCACCGACGTCTGGGTGACGTCCAGCGACGTCGTCGTGCACCTCGAGCCGGCGGCGCTCTGAAGCCGCCGCCGCGTGAAGCGGCTAGCGGGTCTCCTTGTGGAGGGTGTGGGCCCGGTCCCAGCGGCAGTACTTCTTCATCTCGATGCGCTCGCGCTGGTTGGCCTTGTTCTTGGTGGTGATGTAGTTGCGGCGCTTGCACTCCTGGCACTCCAGGGTGACCTGCACACGCTTGTCGGACGCCATGGGTCGCTCTCCTACTTGATGATCTTGGTGACCGAGCCCGCACCCACGGTCCGGCCACCCTCACGGATCGCGAACCGCAGACCCTCGTCCATCGCGATCGGCGCATGCAACCGCACCGTCATCGCCGTGTTGTCCCCCGGCATGCACATCTCGGTGCCCTCCGGCAACTCGATCGACCCCGTCACATCCGTCGTCCGGAAATAGAACTGCGGCCGGTAGTTCGAGAAGAACGGCTTGTGACGACCACCCTCCTCCTTGGTCAACACATACACCTGACCCTCGAACTCGGTGTGCGGCGTGATCGAACCCGGCTTCGCCAACACCTGACCACGCTCCACCTCCTCCTTCTTCGTCCCCCGCAACAACGCACCGATGTTGTCGCCCGCCTGACCCTCATCGAGGATCTTGCGGAACATCTCCACCCCCGTACACGTCGTCTTCTGCGTGTCGCGGATCCCCACGATCTCCACCTCGTCACCCGTGTGCACCACACCCTGCTCCACACGGCCCGTCACCACCGTCCCCCGACCGGTGATCGTGAACACATCCTCGATCGGCATCAAGAACGGCTTGTCCACATCCCGCTCCGGCTGCGGCACGTACTCATCCACCGCCGCCATCAACTCACGGATCTGACCCGCCGCCTCCGCGTCACCCTCCAACGCCTTCAACGCCGACACCTTCACCACCGGCACGTCATCACCCGGGAACTCGTACTCGGTCAACAGCTCACGAACCTCGAGCTCCACCAGATCCAGAAGCTCCTCGTCATCGACCATGTCCACCTTGTTCAACGCCACCACGATCGACGGCACCCCCACCTGACGCGCCAGAAGAACATGCTCACGCGTCTGCGGCATCGGACCATCCGCCGCGCTGACCACCAAGATCGCGCCGTCCACCTGCGCCGCACCCGTGATCATGTTCTTGATGTAATCCGCGTGACCCGGCATGTCCACATGCGCGTAGTGACGGTTCTCCGTCTCGTACTCCACATGCGCGATGTTGATCGTGATCCCCCGCTGACGCTCCTCCGGCGCCTTGTCGATGTCCTCGAACGCCGTGAACGCCGACGTGTCCGACCCCTCCGACAACACCTTCGTGATCGCCGCCGTCAACGTCGTCTTCCCATGGTCGATATGACCCATCGTCCCGATGTTGGCATGGGGCTTCGTACGCTCGAACTTGGCCTTGGACATCTCGTGCTGCTCCTTGGAACCTGTCTGCGGTGGGTGCTGGTGCTGTGGATGCTGCAGTGTGGTGGCGGCGGTCGGACTCGAACCGACGACCCCTCGATTATGAGCCGAGTGCTCTTACCGACTGAGCTACGCCGCCCGGGGTGGGCGCCGACGCGTCCCGGCGGGCCGGGGCACGTCCTGCGAGCCCCCTGCCAGAATCGAACTGGCGACACCAGCCTTACCATGGCTGTGCTCTACCGACTGAGCTAAGGGGGCGGAGCCCCCAGCCGGGGCCGAGGACAGCGCGACAGCCTACAGGCTGGTGCCGGATCCCCTCCAACCCGATGGGGCCGCTCAGCCCGTGAACCGTGGCGCGGCGACGACCGGGGCGGGCGCACCCGGGGGCGCGTCCCGCTCGACCGCGCCGACGTCGCACCAGACGTCGACCGGACCGAAGGGCCCGTGGGTGCGGCCACCCGTCTCGGGCACCCCGTTGCCGTCCCGGGGCCGCTCGACGCCGCGCTGGTCGGGCCACGTGGTGCAGGCGATGGTGGGGCCGCCCCAGAACGCCAGGGGGTCGATGGCGTCGACGAGGGGGCTGTCGGGGGCCGGCAGCATCGTCTCGGTGGGCCCGCCGTTGTCGGCCAGCGGCCCGAGGCGGGCGTCGGCCCCGTCGGTGCCCGCCCACCCGCGGGTGCCGCAGCTCGCGTCGTCGCTGAAGCTGTCCACCGCCGCGATCGGGGCGTCCCCCCGGCAGTTGGTGCCCCCGCCGCCTGCATCGGCCAGTGCGGTCGCGACCACGGTCGGGTCGGGGTCGCCCACGTCGATGTTCGCCCCCCGCGGTGCCCGGTTCCCGGCGACCGTCGCCTCGATCAGGATCACGTCGGCCCGCCCGGTGGCCAACAGCCCGCCGCCGCCGTGGTGGCCGCCGTCGTTGCCCGTGATGGTCACGTTGCGCAGCGCGGCGCCGTCGTCGACCGCGAGCGCCCCGCCACCGCGAGCCGAGTTGCCCGTGAAGGTGGATCCCTCGACCGGGAACGCCCGAGCGGCATGGATGGCGCCGCCGTCGCCGGCGACCGCGTGGTTGCCGGCGAACGTCGACCCGACGACCGCGACCGTCCCGTCCGAGGCCACGCCGCCGCCGTCGCCGCTGTAGGCCACGCTCTCGGCGACCACCACCCCCTCGAACGACAGGGCGGCGCCACCCTCGACGAGCACGGCGCCGCCGTCGTGCGCGGCCCGGCCGTTGCGCAGGGCGAGGTCGCGGATCGTCACGGTGGTGCCGGAGGGAGCGATCACGGCGAGCAGGCGACTGGAGCCGCCCGCGTCGAGCACGTGGCCGCCACCGTCGATCACGAGGTCGGCGCTCCCGTCGTAGCGGGGGTCGTCGCCCGCCGCGCAGCACTGGCCGAGGACGATGTCGCCCTCCAGCACGAGCGTGTGCGGTCCCGACGGGTCGCCCGACGCGGCCGCCAGGGCATCCCGGTACCCGACCTCGTCGGAGACCGTGATCGTGGTCTCGACGCCCCCGGCGACGGTGCTGGTGGTGGTCGCAGCGTCGACGGCGGTGTCGTCGTCGGCGGCCGGGGGCGGCGTCGTGGCGAGCGCAGGCCCCACGGGAACCAGCAGGACAGCGGCGACCACCATCACCCGGGCCCCCGAGACCCTCGCCCACGTCACGGCCGAACGCTACGCGGGAAAGCGCCCCGCCGTCACACGACGAGCGGTCGCCCCCCTGTCGCCTCCGCCTCGGCCGTTCCGGCGGCTCCCACCGTCTCCGACAGCGCCGGGCCCGCCGCGGTGCGGCGAGCGAGGGACGAGCGAGCCATGACGATGCGATGAGGCGCCAGCCGAAGAGCGATCCCACACGACGAGCGAGCCATGACGATGCGATGAGGCGCCAGCCGAAGAGCGATCCAGTAGGCCGAACGGCCCAGAATCGGTCCTAACGTCGCCGGGTCCGGCTGCCGATGCTGCCCTTGTGCACTTCGAGCGACTGGTGATCGAGGCAGGGGACAACACCTTCACGCTCGACCTGCACCCCCGACTCACGGTGATCGCCGGCGTCGGCCGCCTCGAGCGCGAGGGGCTGGTCAGCGAGCTGGTGGGGGCGCTGAGCGCCAGCCGCCCGGGGGTGCACCTCGAGCTGGAGGAGGACTCGGGCCGCCACCTGGCGGTGTTCCGGCCCCACGGGGCCCGCCACCGGGTCGTGGACGTGGAGCAGGGGCTCGACATCTCGAGCCACTTCGCCACCGCCGACGGCTCGATCGACCTGCTCGCCCGGGCGGGGCTCGACCCCCGCACCGCGAAGCGCTACCTGCGCATGACGGCGTCGGACCTGACCACGAGCAGCCAGAGCGACCAGCTCATCCGCGACCTCGCGGCCCTGGACCAGGCGGCGCTGTGGGCCGCCGCCGACCACGTCACGATCTGCGACGACCAGCTCCAGGCCGAGGCGGCCGCCACGGGGTCGACCCCCGAGGACGCGGCCGTGGTCGAGGAGATCGAGGCTCGCCACGCGGCGTTCCTGCGGGCGCAGGAGGCCCACGACCGGGTGCGGCGGCTGTCGTTCTTCACCGCGGCGTTCGCCACCTTGGGCGCCATCCCCCTCTCGATCCTCGAGGGGCCCACCACCGCGCTGCCCTTCGTCCTGTTCGCCGCGGTGGCGACGGGCATCTCGATGCTCTACTGGCGCCGGATGGAGAACGCCCGGAGCCAGGAGAACCGGGTGCTCGAGCAGGCGGGGGCCAGCTCGTACCTCGGCTTCCACCTCCAGCGGGTGAACGGGCTGCTCGCCAACGACCAGAACCGGCGCCGGCTGATGGACGCGGCGGAGGCGTACCGCGAGGCGCTGGCGGGCTGGGAGCAGGTGGCCGGGCCCGTGCAGGTCCAGTTCGCCATCGACCACC
>JACJWK010000028.1 GCA_020637195.1 Microthrixaceae bacterium | reverse complement strand
GCGCCTCGTGCTCGACCCACTCGGCCTGCGGGTCGACGGGCGTGTCGGTCGCGGCCGCCGTGGTCGTGTCCGTCGACGCGGTGGCGTCCGTCGCGGTCTCGGCGCCCGCGTCGTCGGACCCCGAGTCGCTGCTGCACGCGGCGGTGCCGGCGACGAGGGCGAGGCCGGCGGCGAGGAGCGCGGCACGGCGCAGGAGTGGGGGTCCCCCGATCATGGGCCGACCGTAGTGCGAGACTCGACGCCGACCACTTCGGAGCGCGGACGAGCGGAGGATCGGATGATGGCCGACGCGGCGGGGAACGACCGCTACGGGCGCGACCTGCACGAGGTGCGGTACGTCCACGACGAGCTGTTGGCGCTGGTCGACCGCCTGCCCGAGCGGGACTTCGCCGGCCCCTCGCTGCTGGCGGGCTGGACCCGCGCCCACGTGGCCGCCCACCTCGTCCACAACGCCGAGGGCCTGACCCGGCTGGCCACCTGGGCCCGCACCGGGGTCGAGACGCCGATGTACGCCTCGGCCGAGTCCCGGGCCGCCGACATCGACCACACCGCCCGCCACCGTCCCGCCGACATCCGGGAGAAGCTTGCGGCGGCGTGCACCCACCTGGTGCTCGCGCTCGACGACCTGCCCGTCGCGGCCCGCTCCGTCGAGGTGCAGAGCCTGCTGCCGCCGGCGTTCCCGGCGGCGCTCCTGCCGTGGCAGCGGGTGCGCGAGTGCTGGGTGCACCTCGTCGACCTGGACGCCGGCGAGGGCTTCGGCGCGGTCCCGGCGCCGGTGCAGGCGGCCCTGCTCGACGAGGCCGCCGAGCGCTCGATCCCGCGCGGGGTCGAGCCCGCCGTCGCCGTCGTCGACGAGGGCGGGACCTGGTGGCAGCTCGGCGACGGGCTCGTCACCACCACCCTCACCGGCCCCCGGCCGGCGCTGCTCGCCTGGCTGACCGGCCGCGACGGCGGCGCCGCCGGCGGCCTCGTGGCCACCGACCCGGCCGATGCGGCGGTCCCCGTGCCCGGCCCGCCCCCCTGGCCCTGACCTCCGCCACCCCCCGCTTCTGGCTCCCGATTTCGGTGCCGTGGCACCGGAATCGGGAGCCAGTACGGATCGGTGGGGCTACCGTCGGCGGGCGGCGCACCGGCGCCCGCGACCAGGGGGAGGCACGACGTGGCCCAGGTGAAGATCACCATGTCCGAGGCCGAGCGCCAGGAGTTCCTGGCCGGCCTGCACATCGGCATCGTCAGCATCAACGAGCCCGGGCGGGGGCCGCTCGCGGTGCCGGTCTGGTACGACTACGCCCCCGGCGGCGAGGTGTCGTTCGTGACGCCGGCCGGGTCCCGGAAGGCCGGGCTGTTGTCGGTGGGCGACCGCATGAGCCTGTGCGCCCAGGACGAGGCCCTGCCCCCGAAGTACGTGGCGGTCGAGGGCGAGGTCACCGAGATCCGCCCGGCGACGGTCGAGGGCGACGTCACCGACATGGCCGTGCGCTACCTCGGCGAGGAGATCGGCGCGATCTACGTGCAGAGCTCCCGCGCGGAGGATCCCCGCGACGAGATCGTGGTGTCGTTCCGCCCCGAGCGCTGGTACAGCGCGGACTTCGCCAAGCGCCTGGCCTGAGCCCCGAGGGGTCAGGGACCGTCCCAGCGGGCGAGGACCGTCTCGCGGGGCTCGGTCTCGTCGACGATCGTGCCCTGGTCGTCGTCCGCCAGCAGCCAGGTGGCGTCGTCGGCCTCGAACACGCCGTTGATGCTGTCGTAGTGGAAGTCCCACCGCTCGTTCTCGTCGTCACCGCGGAGGCGGGTGAGGGTGCCGAGCCCCGACGAGCGCCAGCGGGGACGGCCGTCGGCGTCGAGGAACGTGCGCGACCGCTCCTGCCAGGGGGCGACCTCGCCGAGGGAGAGCTGGTTGTCGAGCACGAGGCCCAGCAGCTGCGGGTCGACGCCGGCCTGGTTCAACAGCTCGATCCCCGCGAGCAGCCCGGACGATTCGAAGATGGGCTCGAGCGTGCGGGGGTTCCGCTCGACGATGTCGCGCTCGAACCGGTCCTCGCCGTGGACGGTCCACAGGCGCCCGTCGGAGGCGAGCAACGTGACCGGGGGCTCGTCGACCCGGTCGACGACGGTCTCGGCCTCGAGCGCGCCGGTGGCGCGGTCGAAGCGGCGGATGCGGCCCCCGGCGCCGGCGACGTAGACGTTGCCGGCGGTGACCGCGAGCAGGCCCGACGCCCGGCGTGAGAGCGTCGCCCTGGTCTCGGCGCGGTCCGGCTCCTCGGGTCGCACCGCGGCCAGCTCGCTCTCGTCCTCGCCGGTCAGGACCAGCAGCCGGCCGTCCACCACCGTGGCCGCGGTGGGGCGCAGCGACGACGGGCGCAGCTCGCCGGTGGTCGGGTCGAACAGGCTCAGGTGGCCGTTCCCCACCAGCCACACGGCGTCGGGGGCGACCGCGAAGGCGTCCTCGACGACGTACCCGACGCCCACCTCCTCGTCGATGTACTCGAAGCGCACGGCCCGGTTGTCGGGGACGTCGTCGCTGAACATGGTCCCGAGCAGCGACAGCGCCACGAACCCGCCGAAGCAGGCCAGCAGGATCAGGTTGAGGCGGCGCAGCCCCGTCACCTCACCCGAGACGAACCCGACGAGCGAGCGCCACACCGGCACGCCGGCGTCGAGGTCCGGGGGCGCGTCGGCGTCGCGGGTGTCGGCGACCCCCGCGGCCACCGCGTACGCGCTCTGGAGCGGAACGGGCACCCGGGAGGCCAGGGTGCGGCCCTCGACGATCACGCCGCCCACCGTGCCGGGCCCGACCGTGAGCAGGGCGAACAGGCTGCCGGCCACGCCCACCACGACCAGCGGCACGGGAACGCCCGAGAGCAGCCCGGCGCCCAGGACCACGACCGAGAAGGTCGCCCCGATGAGCATCGTGGCCAGGAGCGACTGCGCGGCGGTCACCACCCCGAGGCGTTCGATGCGGGTCATGGGGCCCCGGACCGTGGCCACCCACGCCGTGGCCACGACGAGCGCCAGCGGCAGGGCGTAGCGGGTCACGGCGAGGGCCACGACGGTCCACTCCCAGTGCGGTGCCGACGGGTTGGCGTGCAGGCCGCCCCAGAACTCGAGCTGGCGGCCGCCGTACCAGAGCCGCCCCGCTTCGGTGTCGACGTAGTTGTGGGAGAGCGCGGCGAGCAGCGCGACCCCGGTGACGAGGAAGACCGGGAACAGCAGGGCGAGCGCGACCCAGAAGCGCTCGTCGCGACGGAGCACCACCGACAGGAGCACGACCGCGAGCACCGAGCCCCACCCGTAGGCCAGGGGGACGTCGAGCGCGAGCGCGCTGGCGACGGCGACGACGGTGGGGACCACGACGACGGCCTGCGCGACCCGGCCCCGCACCGACACCGGCGCGGCCGGTTGGTCCGCGCCGCGCCGCAGGCCGACGACCACGGCGGCGGCCAGCAGGCCGACCGACAGCCAGCCGAGCGCGACCGAGGCGACCTCGAGCGCCCGCAGCACCGCCTCGACCACCGGACCTCGCCTCCCGTCTCGTCGCCTCGGGCCCTGCCCTCACCGTACCGCCGCGTCGGCTACGGTCGCCGAGAGGGCGGTCGGGGTCGGTGGCGACACCGTCGCCGGGTCGTGCCCGGGGGGCGCGGCGGCAATCACGCAGGCGAGACAGGCAGAGGTGAGCGGGATCGTACGACGACTCCTGGTGAGCGTCCTGGTGGGAACCGTGGTGGTGGTGGCGTCGGGGACGGCACCGGTCGCGGCGCAGGGTCGCCCCGACCCCGTGGTCGACGAGGCGGGCGTGCTCACGCCGGCCGAGACCCGGGTCCTCACCCGGGCGGTCCGCGACGTGCGCGAGCGCACCGACTACCTGCCGACCATCGTGGCCGTGCCGGCCCTGGCGGGCCGCACCGCCCAGCGCATCGCCAACCGCCAGGCGCCGCCCCCGGCGCAGACCGACCGGATCCCCGTCGTGCTGGTGCTGAGCGCCGATCCGGTGCGGGCCGAGGTGGTGGTCCAGGTCGGGGACCTCACGCCCAAGCAGAGCCGCACGATCGAGGACGCGAAGCAGGACACCCTGGCCGCCCTCGTCAACGAGGGTCTGGCCCCGTCGGGCCTCGCCTTCACCGGCGCCCTCATCGAGGGAGGCACCGAGTCCTCCGGCGTGCGCACCGCCAAGGCGCTGCTGCGCGTGGCGCTCGTCCTCGTGCTGCTCTACCTCGGCCTGCGGGCGCTGTTCCGGTGGCGCCGCACGCGTGGGGTGCCCAGCGAGGCCAGCGCCATCGGCGAGGTGACCGGGGACAACGCGCTGATCCGGGGCCAGATCGTGTCCGGCGAGTGGGTCAGCATCGGCAACAGCCCCCAACTCGTCTGGTACGAGCGGACCGACACCTCGTGGACCGATCGGTACCGCATCACGTCGTGGTCCGACGGCTCGACCACCTCCGAGCACGTGGGCACCGACACCCACAAGGAGGTGTCGCGCGGCGGCTGCCCCTTCCTCGTGTCGGACGGCACCGGCCAGGCCTGGGCCGACGGCAGCTGGGTCGACGGGTACGGGAAGAAGATGGACAGCAGCGGGTGGTGGCCGTCGGGCAACCGCTCCCACTGGACCGACGGCGTGCCCCTCGGGGCGGAGGTCACCCTCGGCGGGCCCTGCCACCGCGACGCCGACGGCACCCTCGTGTTCCAGCGGCGGGGCGGTGCGGGTGTCCTGTTGGCCCTCACCAAGCCCGGGGCGGCGCGGCGCATCTACCGCCGGCCGATGTGGTGGTACCTGATCAAGGCCGGCGGCGCCGTCGTGCTGTACCTGCTGATCGTCACCGTCCTGTCGAACGCCTGACCCCGTCGTTCCCGCCCACCGGGCAGGATGGGACGGTGCGAGGGCTGGTGCAGCGGGTCACCCAGGCGAGCGTCGTCGTGGACGGCGAGGTCGTCGGCGCCATCGGGCCCGGGCTGTGCGTCCTGGTGGGCGTGCACCGCGACGACACCGAGGCCGCCGCCGACCGGCTGGCCGACAAGGTGTGGGGGCTCCGCGTGATGGACGACGACGCCGGGGTGATGAACCGCTCGGTGGCCGACACCACGCGGGCGGTCCTGGTGGTCAGCCAGTTCACCCTCTACGGCAACACCGACAAGGGCCGACGCCCGTCGTGGATCGAGGCGGCGCCGCCCGAGGTCGCCGAGCCCCTCGTCGACCGGGTGGTCACGCGACTCCGGGACCTCGGCGCCACGGTCGCCACGGGGCGGTTCCGCACGGACATGGCCGTCACCCTCACCAACGACGGCCCCGTCACCCTCCTCCTCGAGGTCTGATCTGACTCGGTGGCGTGATCAGGAGGGGCGGTCGCCGATGATGCTGGCCCGCTCCATGATGCGGACGTCGGGCCAGTAGTCGCTGGCGGCGTAGTGCTGGACCGCCCGGTTGTCCCAGAACGCCACGGCGTCGGGGGTCCACTGGAAGCGGCACTGGTACTCCGGGTAGTCGGCCTGTCGGCACAGCCGGTCGAGCAGCGCGGCGCTGTCGTCGCGGTCCATCCCGACGATGTGGCTGGTGAACACCCGGTTGACGAACAGGGTGCGCCGGCCCGTCTCGGGATGGGTGCGCACCACGGGGTGCTCGACCGTGGGGTAGCGCTCGCGCATGGCCGGCTTGTCGGCGTCGGGCACCTGGTGGCCGAACACCTGCATGAAGTCGTGCACGGCGACGAGGTCGTCGATGCGCGCGCGGGTGTCGGCGTCGAGGCCCTCGTAGACCGCGCCCATGTCGCAGAAGAGCGTGTCGCCGCCCGTGGGGGGCACCTGGATCGCGTGCAGCACCGCGCCCATCGACGGGCACTCGCGCCAGGTGACGTCGGCGTGCCAGGCGTTCTCGTAGCCGCCGACGTCGGCGGACTTCTCGAAGCGGACCAGCTCGGGGTGCTCGGCGTTGGCGGGGATGAACGGGTGGACCTCGAGCTCGCCGAAGCGGTGGGCGAACGCGACGTGGTCGGCGGGCGACAGCGGCTGGTCCCGGAAGAACACGGCCTTGTAGGCGAGCAGCGCGGCCCGCAGCTCGGCGACGGCCTCGTCGGGCAGGTCGCCCGACAGCGCGATGCCGGACAGCTCGGCCCCGACGGTGGCGCCGAGCGGGCGGGCGTCGAAGTGCTCCCACTCGAGCGCGGCCAGGCGGGCGCGCTCGCGGTGGAGGTGGCCCACGGGGCCGACCTGCACGTCGTAGGGCGGGATGGTGAAGCGCTTGGCGGCCAGCTCGCTGGCCGGGTCACGCTCGGCGGTGGCCACCTCGGTCGGGCTCATGCGGGCATCCCCCTGGTGCACGGGCACGGACGGCGGGTTCGCCCCCGGCCTCGGCGCGCAGCCTACCGGGCGCCCCGCGGTCGGCTTCCCGGCCGGCGGCGGCGCGATCGCCGCGGCGCGATCATCGGGGGGTGACCGACGACGCCGGCGTGCTCGCGACGCTCCAGGTGACGACCGACCTGGTGCCGTCGCCGGTCGAGGTGCGCACCCTCACGCCGAGGGGCCTCGGCGCCGACGCCCCGCTGCTGCTCCTGTTGCACGGCGGTGGGGACTCGGCCTCGTTCCTCGACGGCCTCGCCCCGCTGTTCGACCGGCTGTGGGGATCGGGCGAGCTCCCCGGGCTGGTGGTGGCGACGCCGTCGGCGGGCCGCAGCTTCTACCTCGACCGGGCCGACGGGTCGCAGCGATGGGAGACGTTCCTGTTCGACGAGCTGCTGCCCCAGCTCGTGGCCACCACCGGGGCGGGCCGGGGTGGCGACGCCGTGGCCGTGTGCGGCGTGTCGATGGGTGGCCTGGGGGCGCTGCGGCTCGCGTTCGCGCGACCGGACCGCTTCGTCGCCGTGGCCGCGCTCGAGCCGGCCATCGAGGAGGCCACCCGATGGCCCGAGGTGGCGCGTCGCGACGTCGTCTACCGCGACGCCGAGCTGCTGGCGTCGCTCTACGGCGATCCGATCGACGAGGAGCACTTCCACGCCAACCACCCGCGAGCGCTGGCGGAGCGGCACGGCCCGCTGATCGCCGCCGCCGGCCTCGACGTCTACCTCGAGGTGGGCGACGAGGACCTCCTCCACCTCCAGTACGGCACCGAGGCCCTGCACCGCCAGCTCGTCGACCACGGCATCGACCACGAGTACCGGCTGGTCCGGCGCGGGAACCACGTCGGCCCGTCGCTCGGCCCGCGCTTCGCCGACGCCCTGGGGTTCGTCGGCCGGTCACTCGCCCGCCGCGCCGGGGCCGTCGAGCCGTCGGTGCCCGACTGGTTCGCGGCGTTCGTGCACGACCAGGAGGCCGTGCGCGGCTACCGGCGCCGCACGGTGCTGGACGGTCCCGCCGGCCCGATCGAGGTGCGCCTCCAGGGCGAGGGGCCGGTCGTGGTGCTGGTGCCCTCGCTCGGCCGGGGCGCCGCCGACTTCGGCCCGCTGTCGGCCCGACTCGCCCGGGCCGGCTACCTCGTGGCGGCGCCCGAGCCGCGTGGGCTCGGCGCGAGCGCCGGGCCGCTCGACGGGCTGCGCCTGGGCGACCTGGCCGACGACGTCGCCGCGGTGGTCGCCGGCCTCGACGCCGGCGCCGCCACCGTGGTCGGCCACGCCTTCGGCAACCGGGTTGCCCGCATGGTGGCGACCCGCCGCCCCGACCTGGTCGAGAGCGTCGTGCTGCTCGCCTGCGGCGGGCGCGTGCCACCCGAGCCCGACGCCGGCGAGGCCCTGTTCCGGGTGTTCGACGGGTCGCTCCCGCCCGACGAGCACCTCGAGGCGGTCCGCACGGCGTTCTTCGCACCCGGGAACGACGCCGCGGTGTGGGCCGACGGTTGGCACGCCGACGTGGCCGCCGCGCAGTCGGCGGCCACCGGGTCGACCCCCGTGGACGAGTGGTGGGCGGCGGGCGGCGCCGACGTGCTGGTCGTCCAGCCGGCCGAGGACCGCATCGCGGTGGCGGCCAACGCCGACCAGCTCGTCGAGGCCCTGGGTGACCGGGCGACGCGCGTCACGATCCCCCGGGCGGGGCACGCGCTGCTGCCCGAACAGCCCGCCGCGGTGGCGGTGGCGCTGCTCACCTGGCTGGACCGCCGGCGCCGGCGCTGAGCGCTGCCGGCTGGCGGGCCGCGGCCGTCAGCTCGACCGGCTGGAGACCGCCCGGTCGATGAGCATCAGGAGGATCGCGCCGACGATCGAGCCGATGATGCCGCTCGGGCGCAGGGCGAGGCCGTCGCCGGCGATGAGCGACGCGAGGAGCCCGCCGACGAACGACCCGAGGAGGCCGTAGCCGATGCGCTTCCCCCACGACTCGGTGCCGGTGATCCACCCCGCGATCGCGCCGATGACGATGCCGAAGCCGAGGATTCCGAAGATGAGCACGGGCGCAGTCTGGCCGGTCGTCACCGGTCGGTGCGAGTGCCCGCCCGCACGGGTGGCGCGGGTGGCGGCCGCCGCTCAGGGGCGGGCGCCGTACGCCTCGTGGCCCCGGCCCTCGGCCTCGGCCCGTTCCCGGCCCGTCGTCCACTGGTACGGGCTGATCCCGCCCGGCTCCCAGGGGCCGACGCTGCCGGCCGCCACCGCGCCGGCCGACTTGCCCACCACGCCGAGCTCGTCGCGCAACTCGTCGACGGGGCGGTCGGCGAGGGCGAACCAGTCGACGGCCAGGAGGTCCACGTCGGGCCGGCCGTCGAGCCCGTGGCGACCGACTGCTGCCAGGCGTCGTGGAGCTCGGTGCTCGAGTGCAGGGCCGCCGCCCTCTCGGGGGCCCAGTCGGCGGTGTAGCCGTTGCGCGCGAAGTCGAAGGCGGCGAGCCCGAGCTGGCCGGTCGCGAAGCGGCGCGCGACGGCGAGCATGCCGTCGTCCACCGACAGCTCGGTGGCGTGGGCCTCCACCCGGTCGGCCACGTCGGCGGGCAGCGGGCGCAGGACCAGCGCCCCCAGGATCATCATCTGGAGGATGCGGGTGCGGAAGGCCTCGTCCCGGTCGGCCAGGACCGCGGCGAGGCCCGGCGGGTCGACCGTCGAGCCCGGCGTCCACGCGACGTCGTGGCCGGTCATCGAGGCGAACGCGGCCTCGATCAGGAGCTGCTGGAGCTCGGTGGGCCCGCCGCCCGGGTCGATCGCGGTGAGGACGGCGTCGAGGCACGCCTGCGCCTCGTCACGGTCGGGGGGCCCGAGCCGGGCCTCGCCGGCGGCCGGGAGGGGCCTCGGCATCAGCGGTCGTCGCCGGCCGGGGCGCCGACGACGGCGAAGGCGAACCCCCGACCCCACCCGTTGCGCATGAGATGGATCCACATCCGGGCGTGGTCCTCGACCAGCGGAACGGCGTCGGGCCCGCCGAGGTCGACGGCGTCGAAGCCGAGGGACCGGGCGATCGGCACCACGACGTCGACGCCGGCGCGGTCGCCCGCGACGGGGAGGAACGCCGGCATCGCGTCCACCACCGGGGCGACGAGGTGCTCGGCGCCGATGGTGTTGAAGGCCTTCACGACGGGCACGTCGTCGGGGACGAGCGAGCGGGTGAGCGCGCCCATCGTCGCGAATCCGCCCGGCGGCGGTGCCCCGACCGCGTTGGTGGCGTCGACCACGACGGCCGGCGGGCGCAGCGTGAGCCCCGCGAGGGCGTCGGCCACCGCGGCGGCGGGGACGGCGAGGGCCACGACCTCGGCGCCGGCGACCGCGTCGGCGGGCGTGGCCCGTCGCGCCAGGTCGGCGTGGCGGGGGTCGTCCGGGTCGCGTACGCCGACGACGACGTCGTGGCCGGCCCGGGCGAGGGCGGTGGCGAGGTGGCGGCCGACCGAGCCGGCCCCGATCACGGCGATGCGCATGCTCGCTCCTCCATTTTCGGAACAGTAGTGTTGCGGAAATGCAGTATGCCGCCGCCCCGGCCGCGCCCCACCCGCGGGAGCAGCCCCACCCGCGGGAGCGGGGCCGTCCCCGCGACGGCGCCATCGACGCCGCGGTGCTGGCCGCGACCCTCGACCAGTTGGCGGCGAACGGCTACGAGGGCCTCTCGCTGGTGGCGGTGGCCCGCGCGGCGGGGACGACCCGCCAGGCCATCTACCGGCGCTGGCCGGGCAAGGCCGCGCTCGCGGTCGCCGCCGTCGCCTCGTTGCCGGAGGCGGCCGACCTCGAGCGGACGGGCGACCACCGGGCCGACCTGCACGCCGAGCTCGCGGCCTTCCACCGCGGCGTCCTGCGCCCCGGTGGGGTGTCGATGGTGGGCGCGATGCTCCAGGACGGCGCCGACCCCGAGCTGCGTCGGGTGTACCGGGAGCGCATCGTGGCCCCCCGCCGCCGTCGCATCCGGGCGGTCGTGGAGGCCGCGGTCGTCGACGGCTCGCTGCCGGCGGGCACCGACGTCGAGCTGGTCGTGGCGGGCTGCACCGGGAGCTTCTACGCCCTGGCCCTCGCCGGCGCCCCGCCCGGCCCCGACTGGCCCGAGCGCATGGCGGCGCACGTCTTCGGCTGATCCCGGATCCCGGCGGGTCGCCGGTGATCCGCTCCGATCCGGGCGACGGCGACCGGGTCGGGCCGTTGGGTGGCTCGTCGGACACCTGCCGGCGTGGCGACGGCGGCACCACGCCGGGCCCCGAGGTTCCGGCGTCGGGTCCCGGCGCCCGGCGCGGGGCCCGCGGGCGGGGCCGGCGGAGTCGGTCGGCCGCTGGACCGCGCCGGCGCCGGCGACCGAGGCTGGTGGCCATGGCCGAGGGACGTTCGCCGCTGGTCGACTACGAGGCGTCGGCGGCGGCCTATCGCCGGGGACGCGAGCTCGGCGACGAGCAGTCGGCCCGCTGGCGGGAGGTGGTGCGTGCGCACCTGCCGGAGGCGCCCCGGGGCCGGGTCGTCGACGCCGGCGCCGGCACCGGCGCGTTCCTCCCGATGTGGCGAGCGCTGACGCCGGGGCCGCTCGTCGCGGTGGAGCCCTCGCCGGCGATGCGGGCCCAGGCCGCCGGGCGCGACGCCGCCGACGCCGTGGTAGCGGGGACCCTGGCCGCTCTCCCGCTGGCGCGGGCCGCGGTCGACGTCGTGTGGGTGTCGGCGGTGCTGCACCACGTGCCCGACCGGGCGGCGGCGTTGGCCGAGGTGGCCCGCGCGCTGCGCCCGGGCGGCCGACTGCTGGTGCGGGGGCTGTTCCCCGACCGCGGCCGGGTCCCCTGGCTGGAGGCGTTCCCCGGTGCCGAGCGGGCCCTCGCCCGGTTCCCGACCGTGGCCGCGGTGGCCGCGGCGCTGCCCGACGCCGGTCTCCGGCGACGCGCGGTGGTGGACGTCGACGAGCCGCCCCGCCCGCTCCCGGCGGAGGCGGCGGCGTGGGTCGAGGCGATGCGCCGCTCCGACAGCCTCCTCACCGCCCTGACCGACGACGAGGTCGACGCCGGGAGCGCCGCACTCCGGGCCCTCCCGCCCGTGCCGCTCGATCCCGTGCGCCTCACCCTGGTCGTCG
Source organism: Microthrixaceae bacterium (assembly GCA_020637195.1). Lineage (GTDB taxonomy): Bacteria > Actinomycetota > Acidimicrobiia > Acidimicrobiales > DATDAH01 > JAEUJM01. The sequence continues at coordinate 15,995 of JACJWK010000028.1, read as the reverse complement.
CCGAGCGCGCCCGCTGACGGGCCCGGCCCGCGTGAACTCATGAGTGATCGTTGAGCAGTCAACGATAAAATGACGACATGGATGCCGCCCTCGACACCCTCCTCCGCCTGTCGCGCACCACGACGCGGCTGGTCCGCGACGTGGACCGCGCCCTGGGCTCGGCCCACGGGCTGGGGCTGAGCGACCTGGCGCTGCTGCTCGAGCTCCAGGCCAGTCCCGATCATCGCCGGCAGCGGGTCGAGCTGGCGGACCACCTGGGCGTCACCCCGTCGGGAGTCGCCCGCCAGCTCGGTCCCCTCGAGCGCATCGGCGTCGTCACGCGGGAGCCCCACCCGAGGGACGCCCGCCTGGCGCTGGCGGTGCTGACGCCGGCGGGGGACACGCTGGCCACCGACGCCGCCGTCACCGCCCGCCGGGCCGCTCAGCACGCGTTCGACGGCACCTGGTCCTCGGCCGACCAGACCGCGCTCCGGGCCCTCCTGGGCGCCGCCTGAGCCGCGCCCTCGCCTCTCGACGGCGGACGGCCGCCGCCCTACCCTCGCCGGCATGGGGATCGTCGACGACCTGCTCGCCCGCCCGGGCCTCTACGTGGGCAGCGACCGGGTCTCGGGGGTCGACGTGGTGGCCGCGGCCCGCATCCTGGTCACGCCGCTGCCCGGTGGCGCCGGCGTCACCCTCGACTACGAGGTGCTCAACCCGCAGGGGTCGGGCCCGGCCCTCGGGCACGCCGAGCACACCGTCGTGGCCCGGGGTGACGACGGCCGTGCCGTGATGGTGGTGGGCCACACCCACGGCGAGAACGTCACGGTGCTGCACGAGACCGAGCCCGGAACGTTCGAGCCGGGCGACCCGCCGCCGCCCTATCCCATGAAGATCGTCGTGTCGGTGCCGGCCCCCGGTCGGATCCGCCACGCCTGGTGGTACGGGCAGCCGGGTCAGCCCCTCGAGGAGCGCGACGTCGCCGAGGTCGAGCTCCAGGCCTGAACGCGGCGAAGCCGGGCCCGCCGGCGGGGGAGGACACGTCGACGGTGGCGCCCTGGCCCGGGTCGTGCGTCTCGCCGGCGACGCTCACCAGGACCGGTGGGGCCTCGCTCGAGCGCTCGACGGAGCCTCTCGGTCGACCGTCGGCGACGAGCGGCCTCCGGGCAGTCGGCCGGCGTGCGGCGAGGTTCCGAGGTCGGCGTCGGTCGGTGGCGGCCGATGCGGTCGCGGCGTGCGACCGACCGTCGGCGAGCGACCGTCGGCGAGCGGTCGACGCCCGGCACCGATGCTCGCCGGGTCGGTCCCGGCCGCCTCGTGCCGGGCTTTCCCCGCCGGCGCCGGCCGTGGTCCCATGGGCGGGTGCGCGCCCTCGACGAGCTGAGCGAGATCGTCGGCGCCCCCCATCTGCTGACCAGCGCCGACGATCGGGCGCCCTACGAGGTGGACTGGACGGGTCGCTTCCGGGGGAGCGCGCCGGCGGTCGTCCGGCCCGGCCGCGCCGCCGAGGTCGCCGCCGTCGTCGACGTGTGTCGCGCCCACGGCCTGGCCCTCGTGCCCCAGGGCGGGAACACGGGCCTCGTGGGCGGTGGGGTGCCCCTCGAGGGCGAGGTGGTGCTGAGCCTGCGCCGCCTGGACGCCGTCGGCCCGGTCGACGCCGTCGCCCACCAGGCCACCGCGGGCGCGGGCGCCACCGTGGGCGCGGTGCAGGCTGCCGCGGCCGAGCACGGGCTGCGCTACGCGGTCGACTTCGCGGCGCGCGACACCGCCACGGTCGGGGGCACCGTCGCGACGAACGCGGGCGGGGTCCACGTGCTCCGCTACGGCTCCACCCGCGAGCAGGTGCTGGGCGTCGAGGCGGTGCTGGGCGACGGCCATCGCATCGACCGCCTCGAGGGACTGGTCAAGGACAACACCGGGTACCACCTGGCGTCGCTCCTGTGCGGCAGCGAAGGCACGCTCGGGGTCGTCACCGCGGCCCGGCTCCGCCTCACCGCCCGCCTCCCGCACCGGGTGGTGGCGCTGGTCGCGTTCGACGGCGTGCGGGGCGCCGTCGAGGCGGTCGCGGCCTGGCGGTCGGACCTGGGGTCGCTCGAGGCCGCCGAGCTCGTGCTCGAACCGGGCCTGCGGCTGGTCTGCGAGGCGTTCGGGCTCCCCCGCCCGTTCGACCGGGCCTGGCCGGCGTACGTGCTCGTCGAGGCCGCCGCCCACCACGACCCCACCGACGACCTGGCCGCGGCCGTCCGCGCCGTGGCCCCCGCCGCCGTCGCCGTGGCCCCGGACCGGGCCCGGGGGGCCGAGCTGTGGCGCTACCGGGAGGACCAGACCCTCGCCGTCGCCACGGTCGGCACCGCCCACAAGCTCGACGTCACCGTCCCGCTCGCGGCGTTGACCGACTTCGTCGAGGAGGTGCCCCGGCGGGTCGCCGCGATCCACCCCGCCGCCCGCACCTGGATCTTCGGGCACCTCGGCGACGGCAACCTCCACGTGAACGTCACCGGTGTGGCCGACGGCGACGACACCGTCGACGAGCTCGTGCTCACCCACGTGGCCGAGCTCGGGGGCAGCATCTCCGCCGAGCACGGGGTGGGCACGGCCAAGCGACGCTGGCTGCACCTGACCCGCTCGGCGGCGGAGATCGCGGCCATGCGCTCGATCAAGCGGGCGCTCGACCCCGACGGCATCCTCAACCCCCACGCCCTGCTCCCGGGCGAATGACCCCGCCGTCGCGCCCGGGCCGGCGGCGGGCGGCTCCCGCCGGTGGCCGTCTCTCTCCCTCCCTCTCTCTCCCGCCTCCCCCCCGCGAGCCGACCCCCCCCGCCAGCCGACCCCGCGGCCCCTCGCCGGGACGGGTGTGGGTCGGCGTGCACCGCCGAGCGACGTCGTGCGCGGGTCGCGCCCCTCGACGGGGCACCGCGGCGGCCGTAGCCTCGCCCCCGTGGGGATCGACGACGACCGGCCGGCCGCCTCGGCGGGGTGCACGCGTGCCGCGGTCGACGTCCGGGCCGAGCGAGGCGGGCCGAGCGCCCCACCGATCGCCACCCGTACCGACCACCCGACGGCCGGGAGGTGAGCGCCGTGCCCTACGCGAGCGGCCGCATCATCCACGACGCCGACGCCCACATCATGGAGACGCCGACGTGGTTGCGTGACCACGCCGACCCGGCCGTCCGAGACCGCATCGAACCGCTCGCCTACCCGAGCGGCAACGAGCTGCGCCAGACCGGCGATCCCGACGAGCAGCTCCGCGACCTCACCGCGGCCTTCGACCGGCTCCGGGCCCGGCACGGCTCCGAGGAGTACCGCTCGGCCGAGGGCGACGAGATCATGGCGCGCAAGAACTTCGCCGCGACCGGGTCGTGGATCCCCGAGGACCGCCCCCGGGCACTCGACCTGCTGGGCTTCTCGAGCCAGCTCGTGTTCAACACCTTCCACAACCGGCGCCTGCGCGACTGGGAGCACGGCGGCGACGCCGAGCTGGCGGTCGGTGCCGCCCGGGCCCACAACCGGGGCATGGTCGAGTTCTGCTCGGTGGACGACCGCCTGCTGCCCACCGCCTACGTCCCGCTGTTCGACGTCGAGCGGGCGCCGGCGCTGGCGGGCGAGGCCCTCGCGATGGGCGCCGCCGCCCTGCTCGTCGCCTCGGGCTGCCCCCCGGGCCACTCGCCGAGCCACGTGGGCCTCGACCCGGTCTGGGCCCGGGCGCAGGAGGCCGGCATCCCCGTCGTGTTCCACGTCGGGGGCACGGGCGACCTGATCGACCCGGCGTACTTCCGCAACGGCCTGCCGGTGCCGCCCGACTTCCACGGCGGCGAGGAGAACTTCCGCTCGGTGGACTACATGGGCATCCCCGGCCCGCCGGCGCAGACGCTGGCGACGATGATCTTCGACGGCGTCCTCGACCGCTTCCCCGACCTGCGCCTCGGGGTCATCGAGCAGGGTGCGATCTGGGTGCCGAGCTGGCTGCGCCAGATGGAGTCCGCCTTCGACGCGTTCCACCGCCACGAGGAGCGCCTGCAGGCGCTGTCGCTGCGCCCCACCGAGTACGTGCGCCGCCAGGTCCGCTTCACGCCGTATCCCACCGAGGACGTCGGCTGGATCATCGAGCAGAGCGGCCCCGAGCTGTTGCTGTTCTCGTCCGACTACCCGCACGTCGAGGGCGGCCGCCGGCCCCTGGAGCGCTTCGAGGCCTCGCTCGGCGACGCCGCCGAGGACGTGCGCCGCCGCTTCTACTGCGACAACTTCCTCGACCTGATGGGCGCCGCCGGCGAGGCGCTGGCGGCCTGACCCGACGTCGAGGACCGGGCCTGCGACCCGCGGCCCGGCGAGACGACGCCCCGCCGAGAAGGAGTCAGTCCGGCACCGGCACCGCGAGGAAGCCGGGCCGGTACAGGTACGCGTTCCGCTGCCAGAGATCGAAGCGTCCGCCGTTCGAGATGGACACGACCATCTTCCCGTTCCCCGAGCGATAGGGCAGCAGCTGGGCGTGGTAGTTGCCGCACTCGCCGGCGCAGCGGCGCATCCCGAGCGCGTCGATCTCCTGCACCGGTGTCCAGGGCCCCTGCGGCCGGCTCGCCCGGTCGACGTAGATCACCCAGCCCCACCAGTCGTCGATCTTCGTGACGTTCACGTACACGCCGCCGAAGCGCTGCACGTCCATCGGGTTGGCGTGGCCGCGGGTCATCACGGGTGCCGCCGCGTGCCGGTTCGTGGTCCACCGGGTCCCGTTCCAGTACGTGGGCGCGACGCCGAAACGGCCCTTCGGAACGCGAGCGAGGTAGGAGGACGGCATGCAGCCGGCGTCGAACTGACCGACGCCGTCCACCCGGTTGACGAACTGCCGGTAGCAGTGGCCGTAGAGGTACGAGTAGTTGGCGTCGCTCACCACCGACCAGCCGTACAGCCGCGTGCCGGCGTTCCTGGCCGGTTCGAACGACAGGACCCGCAACGTGGACGGTTGCACCCGCGCCACCCACGTCGCCACCGGTCGGGCCCCCCACGTGGCACCGGTTCCGTCGGGGTTCCTCATCTCGGCCACGAAGATCCACAGCGCGCCGTCCGCGCCCATCTCGCCGTCCATCGGCCAGAACCAGCGACGCAGCGGGGTGGTCCGGGACGATCCGATGAAGTTGCGCATCCGCGGACCACCGACGAGCGACCAGCACGTGCCGGTCTGCACCAGGCCGGCGTTGTGCGCCGCGTCCTCCAGGCTGTCGCGCAGGTCGTCGTCGTTGCTGAAGAACATGTCCTGGAACAGCCAGAGCATCCGCCCGCCCGGCAGCGCGTACACGCGCTGGTAGTCGCCGCCGCCGAACCCGCGTGCCGTCGCGGTGCGGCCGACGCCGGGCCGGGCGAAGATCGCGTTCAGGCGCGAGGCGGAGAGGTTCCTCGGCGTGCACGCGGCCGCGGCCGGCGGGATGTCGCGACCCCCCAGGACGATCAGCGAGCCGAGCACGACGAGCACCGCCAGGAGGGCTCGGGTACGACGGCGAGCCACGCTCTTCCTTCGGCCCCGTGGGTGGTCCGATGAGCCAACCCGGCGACGCGGCCGACGCTCGGCGCGTGCGCACCGAGGCCCGTGACCGAGAGCAGCGACCCACCGGCAGCAGGGACCCACCGGGAGCAGCGACGGGGTTGGGCCGGGGGGCGGCCGACGCCGGCCCCTCCTCGCAGGAGTGCGCCGGTCGGCCGCCGCCACCCCGTCTTCTCGATCTCGCGGTGCTTCCTCGATCTCGCGGCCCGTGCCCGCCTGGGGCCCTCGCCCCGGTGGCGGGGTCGCGCGTCGGCCGGGGCCGTTCAGCCGCCGCCGTGGTCGGGGGCGCGGGCGTCGGGGCCTCGGTCGTCGGGACCTCTGTCGTCGGGACCGCGGTCGTCGGGGTGCCACTGGTCGGGCGGCCGGGCGCCCTTCAGGTGGTTGCCGGTGGAGCACTGGCAGCGACCGTTGCGCTCGCTGGTGGGGCCGCCCCGGCTGCGAGGGACGACGTGGTCGATGTGCCCGTGGCGCCCGGGGACCCGACAGCCAGGGTCGGTGCAGAAGCGGTCGCGGATGACGATGGCTTCGCGCAACGGCCCCGTGAAGCTGTCGCGGGCCTGCCCGAAGTCGAGGATGTGGCCGTCGGGGCCGAACACGATGCGTCGGCACAGTCCGGCGAGGCCGAGGGCGAGTGCCTGCGAGGGTGCGATGAGGGTCTGGTCCTCGAGTTCGCACAGGGTGTCGGCCCGGAGGGCGGCGAAGTCGGGGCCGAGCGGGTCGGGGGCGCCCCACCAGTCGGGGAGCGGCCGCCGGCAGGGCGGTCGGGCGGGTGGGGGACCCGGATAGGGCTCGGCCGCCCCGCCGCCGGGCGCTCCCGCCGGTGACGGGTCGGGTCGTGGCGCCGTGCCGGACAGGTCGCTTCGAGCGTCGTCGTCGGTGGCCTCGGCGGCGGCCGGTTCGCCGGTGCCGTCGTGGTGCGGGCCGCTGCCGGTGGCCGTCGGGGTCGTCCGTGGGTCGTCGGCGCCGGCGGCGTGGTCGGCCGCGGCGGCGTCGGCCTCGGCGAAGAAGGTGCGGACGCCCATCATGACGTTGAGCACCCAGCGGGGCGGGCGTCCGGGCGTGTCACACGTCGCCGAGCGCCGCGCCATCTCGACCATGGCGTCGGCCCGGCGCTGGACCGCGGTGCGGCGCAGGTCCGCCGCGGTGGCACGGTCGCCGAGCCGCGACCGGGCCTCGGCCCAGTCGGCCGCGAACATCTCCTTCTCGAGCCGGTGGAGCTCGGCGAGGAACTCGGTGCCGCCGATGGCGTCGAGCCACGCGTCCACCCGGACCATCCCGTCCCACGTCCGCGACGCCGAGGCCGCCCGCCGGGCCTCCTGGTCGCGCGCCCGCTTCTCGGCCCGCTCGGGCAGCACGAAGTCGAGCCAACGGTCGACCACCACGCAGAACTCCCCGAAGTCGAGCGCTCGAGCCGCGGCCACGAGCTCGCCCTCGGCCTCCGCGAAGGCGGGCGCCACCGGTGGCGTGTTGGCCCGGGCCAGGACCGCGGCGTGCTCGAAGCCGATCGTTCCGCGCTCGAGGGCGCGCTCGGTCAGCGGCATCGTCCGCAGCCGACGGGCCACGAAGCGCTGGTGGTTCACCCGCTTGGGGTCGGCCTTCACCTTCGCCCCCAGCCACGTCGCCACCGTGGGGTGCTGGTCGAGTCGGAAGTGTCCCGAGGCGTCGAACGCGCCGACGAGCGCCACCTTGGCCGACGCCACCATGCGCTCGACCCGGTCGACGCGCAGCAGGGCGTCACCCAGCGCCGCCCCCGGGCGGCCGGCCCACCGTGCCGACGCCAACTGCGCCGCGGCCCGCTCGCACGCGGCCAGGGCCGCGAACCCGCCGGGGCCGCCTGCGCTCTCGACCTCGGCGTCCACGAACGTCACCGACACGGCACCACTCCCACGCCGGCGCCCGCCCACGGCGGCGGCCGGCCTCACAGAACAGGTTGCTTCGGGGAAGTGGCAGCCTGTCCTGCACCCAGAGGCTGCGAGCTGGTGTGGGGCAACCCTACACGAACACGTGTTCGGACGCAAGGGTTGGTGCGAGGAACGACGTGGCGGTCGCTCCGAAGCGGGCGGGGTCGTCGAGCCAGGGCAGATGGCCGGCCCGGTCCCAGACCTCGGTGGTGGTGTCGGGGAGCAGGTCGGCGAGGCGCCGTGCGGTGTCGGCGTCTCCGACGACGTCGTCGGTGCCGACGATGATGTGACAGGGAGCCTCGACGCGAGCGAGTTCGTCGGCGGTGAGGTCGAGGGCGGGGTCGAACCCACCCGCCCGGGTGCCGCATGCGCTGATCATGGCGGCGTCGTTGGACATGGTGTCGGTATCGCGTTGCCAGGCTCGGACCCAGTCGAGCATTTCGGGGGTGAGGGCTCCGGTTCGCAGGGAATGGCGGTGCCCCATCTGACGCAGGGACAGGCGCGCGGCGCCGCGGGTGGCGGGAGTGTGCAGTACGAAGGAACCGACGACGGGCGTGCGCAGGAGGGTGAAGAAGCCGGGTGCGGTCCAGCCGGGCACGAACGCCGGGCACCCGGCGAGCAGGAGCCGGTGGACACGGCCTGGATGCGCAGCCGCGGCGCGCAGCGCCGCGTAGCCGCCGAACGAGGAACCCACCAGGTGAGCGCGGTCGAGACCCAGCGCGTCGAGGACGTCGACGACGAGCTGTTCGACGTAGCCAGGGAGCGTCTGTGTGTCGGGAGCAGTGGGGAGGGGCTCGCTGAGCCCGGTGCCGGGCCGGTCGAGCAGCAGGCACCGCAGCCCGCTCGTGTGCGCGCCGGCCTCGGCGAAGGTCGCCGCCGCGTTGGGCCCACCCGGGATGAACAGCGCCGGTTCGCCGACCCCGTGCTCGAGCAGTCGGGCCGAGGTTCCGATCGTCGGAAGATCGACCCATCGCTCGGTCGGGTCGATGCCGGCTGCCTGGAACAGGGCCGCTTCGGCTCGGCGGTAGCGGTGCTCGTCGGTGGCCATGGTGTCCTCATTTCGATCCCTGTTACGTTACACGTAACGTAACAGGGATCGGAATAGTGTCAAGCGGACATGGGACGACCCCGCGAACACGACGAACGCACCCGCGAGGCGCTGCGGGCCGCGACCGAACGGCTCTACGACGAGCACGGCCCCGCCGGTGTCTCCGTCCGAGCGGTCGCCGACGCGGTCGGCACCACCACCCGAGCCGTCTACAGCCTTTTCCGCTCCCGCGACGGGCTCCTGGTCGACGCCATGGCCCAGCGCGCCTACGAGATCCTCGAAGACGGGCTCGACGCCCAGGTCGAGACCGACGACCCCGCCCACGACCTCATCGAAGCCGGCGTCACCATCTTCCGCCCCTTCGTGCGCGACCACCCGTCGCTGTTCCGCATCACCTTCCAGCGCATCGTCCCCGACTTCCAGCCGGGACCCGAGCTCACCGCCGCCCGCGACTCGGCCTTCGGTCGCCTACGGGCCAAGGTCGGACGCCTCGCCCCGCCGGCCAACTCACCGACCGGACCGTCCCCGAAGCCGCCATCCAGTTCCAGGCCCTCTGCGAGGGCCTCGGCAACCAGGAGCTCAGAGGCGCCGATCTGAGGCTCCTCCCCGAAGGCGACGAGGAGCACACCTGGCGATCAGCGTTCACCACCCATGCGCAGCTTGCGGCGCACCCACGAGCGCCTGACGAGGCCGTGCCCAGAGCCAACGCGCCTCCCTCACACCCTGCTGCCGACCAGTGGCGGTTGCTGACCAGTGGTGCTTGCTGACCAGTGGGGCTTCACCGACCGTCGTCGATGCGAGAACCAACGAGTGGGCGAGGGGGGACTTGAACCCCCACGTCCTTTCGGACACAGGAACCTGAATCCTGCGCGTCTACCAAATTCCGCCACTCGCCCGAGTGGTGAGTCGTCGATCGTAGCGCCTCCGTGCGCCGGCGCCCGACTCGGATCCACGAGCCGGGAACCACGTGACGGCGGCGCCACGTCTGAGGGGCATGCGCTCCACCCGTGCCCTGCTCGCTGCGATCGCGGTGGCCGTCGTGCTGGCGGCCGCGTCGTGCTCCTCCGGAGGGGTCGACTCGGCGTCCAGTGGTGACGCCGCCGACCGCTCGACGGCCGACGAGGCGGTGGCCGCCCCGACGGCCGACGGCGAGGGCGGGGCGGCCGGCGACCTCGCCGGAGCGGCGCAGGACGACGCGGGCACCGGCGTCGACCTCGACGCCGTGGACGCCGCGGAGGGTCGCGAGATCATCCTCACCGGCCGGGTCACCGTGGTGGTCGACGACCTCGACGCCGCCGTCGACCGGGTGGGCCGGATCACCGAGGGCGTGGGCGGCCTGGTGTTCGGCGAGGAGACCACGCGGGCGAGCGACCCGGGCTCGGTGCTCACGCTGAAGGTGCCGCCGGCGGCCTTCGAGGACGTGCTCGACGAGGTGGCCGGGTTGGGCGAGGCCCAGGACCGCCGCATCGACAGCAGCGACGTCACCGCCCAGGTCGTCGACCTCGACAGCCGCATCGCGACCGCCGAGGCGTCGGTGGACCGCCTCCGGGCGCTGATCCTGCGGGCCGAGGACATCGACGACATCGCCATCCTCGAGAACGAGCTGCTCCAGCGCGAGACCACGCTCGAGGAGCTCCGCGGCCAGCGGCGGACGCTGGGCGACCAGGTGGCGCTGGCCACGATCACGGTGACGCTCACCCCGACGCCGGACTCGCCCGACACGCCGCAGGAGGACGACGAGCTCCCCGGCTTCCTCGACGCGTTCCGCAGCGGCTGGGACCTGCTGCTGGGCGTGGCCACGGTCCTCGGCCTGGTGCTGTTCGCGGTGGCGCCCTGGATCCCGCTGGCCCTCGTGGCCTGGCTGGTCGTGGTGGTGGTGCGCCGCCGCCTCCGCCGCCGGGCCCCCGCACCCCCGGCCGGCCCCGAGGCCGGTGGCGGCCCCGGCGGAGGCCACGACGACCCGACCCCGCCGCCCCCGCCCCCGGTCCCCGTGGGCGCCGGCGCCGCCGCCGGCCCGTCCTCCCCGGAAGGGCAGTCGCTATCGTGACGCCCGTGGTCATCCGGGCCTTCGAGAACCGCCTCGAGCGGATGGTGGAGGGCACGTTCGCCCGGGCCTTCAAGTCCGGCCTGCGCCCGGTCGAGCTCGGTCGCCGCCTCACCCGGGAGATGGACGCCGACCGCTCGGTCGACGTCAACGGCAACACGATCGTCCCCAACGAGTTCCGCGTGTGGCTCAGCGCCGCCGACATCGAGCGGTTCGCGGCCATGTCCGACCGCCTCACCTCCGAGCTGTGCGAGGCCGCCCGCGAGCACGCCCGCGACGAGGGCTACCGCTTCATCGGCCCGGTCCGCGTGTCGTTCGCCCAGTCCGACCGCCTCCACACCGGCACCTTCTCGATCGAGGCCGAGCTGGCCGAGGGCGAGGGCGGCATCGGCGCCGGCAGCCTCATCCTGCCCACCCGCCAGCGGGTGCCCCTCGGCGAGCGGCCCCTCAGCATCGGGCGCCTGCCCGAGTGCAACATCACCCTCAACGACCCCAACGTCAGCCGTCACCACGCCGAGATCCGCCCGCAGGGCAACGGCTTCGTGATCGTCGACCAGGGCTCCACCAACGGCGTCAAGGTCAACGGGGTGCGGGTCTCGCAGCAGGTGCTCGTCGACGGTGACCAGATCACGATCGGCAACACCCGGATGGTGTTCGAGGCGTCCTGAGTGCTCCCGAGGCGCAGGCCCTCGGGCGCGGACGCCCACCTGCCGCGGTGGGGCGCCGGTAGGCTCCCGTCCCAGTGTCGGAGCAACTCCTCACGATCCTCAAGCTGTGCCTCCTGGTGCTGCTGTACCTGTTCTTCCTCCGCGTGCTCCGGGCGGTGTGGGCCGAGCTGCGCACGCCGGTGGCCAGCGCGGTGCCCGCCAACGCCGGCGTCACGAACCGACCGGCCCGCAAGCCCGCCGGGGGCGGCGGCCCGCGCGGGGGTCGGCGGGGCGGCACGCCGAAGGGGTTGCGGGTGGTCGAGCCCGCCGCGCAGAAGGGCCGCACGTTCCCGCTCGGCGACGAGATCACCGTCGGCCGCGCCGCGGGGTGCTCGGTCACGCTCGACGACACCTACGTCAGCCAGATCCACTCGCGGGTGTTCATCCGCGACGGGAAGGTCTTCGTCGAGGACCTCGGCTCCACCAACGGCACGTACCTCGAGGGGGTCAAGGTGCAAGGCCCGATGGTCATGAAGAAGGGCGACCGCCTCAAGGTGGGCAGCACCGTGATGGAGCTCGCATGAGCCCCACCCGATTCCGTGCCGGCGCGCTCACCGACACCGGCCAGGCCCGGGCGGTCAACCAGGACAACCTGCTCGTGGTCGACGGCCGGCTCTTCGCCGTCGCCGACGGCATGGGCGGCCACCGCGGCGGCGAGGTGGCCTCCGCGGTCGCCCTCGAGTCCCTGGCCGACCACCACGACGAGGACACCACGGCCTCGCTCGTCAACGCGGTGGCCCGGGCCAACGACGCCGTGTTCCAGCGGTCCGTGCACGAGCCCGAGCTGCGGGGGATGGGCACCACCCTCGTGGCGCTCGCGCTCGCCGTGGGCCCCGACGGGCGTGAGCGCCTGGCCATGACCAACGTCGGCGACTCCCGCGCGTACCGCTTCCGCGAGGGGCGCCTCGTGCAGCTCACCGAGGACCACAGCCTCGTCGAGAGCCTGGTGCGCCAGGGGCGCATCTCGCCCGAGGAGGCCGCCAGCCACCCGCAGCGCAACATCATCACCCGTGCCCTCGGCGTGGACCCACAGGTCGAGGTCGACTCGTGGGAGCTGCCCGCGGTCCCCGGCGACCGCTACCTGCTGTGCAGCGACGGGCTGTTCAACGAGGTCGACGCCGAGGTGGTGGCGGCCACGCTCGCCGGCCGAGACGATCCGTCCGACGCCGCGCAGGAGCTCGTGCGCCTGGCCAACGAGGGCGGCGGGCGCGACAACATCACCTGCGTCGTGGTCGACGTCGTCGAGGGCGGCGGCGCCGCCGACGAGGCCGACGCCCGGGTCGCCGTGGCCTCCGAGCCCGACCTGGGCCCGTACTCCCCACCCACCGAGCCCACCCCGGTGGCGTCGGTGTTCGACGAGGCCGCCCCGCCCCCGCCGCCGCCGCCTCCTCCTCCCTCCGCCGGGGCCGGGAGCGACGCCGGTGGCGCCGAGGTCGAGCCCTCCGCCGAGCGCGATCCCCCCGCGGCGCCGGCCGACGGCGCCGGCGGCGACGACCCGCCGACCCCGCGCCACGACACGGCCCCCGCGCTCATCGGGGCGATCCCGGACCACCTGCCCGACGACGAGGACGAGCCCGCGGAACCTCCCGCCCGCCGCCCCCGCCGCTTCACCTGGCGGGTGGTCGTGTTCGTCCTGGCCCTCGTCGGGCTCGCCGCCGCCGTGGTCGGCGCCCTCTACTACTACGGTCGCAACACCTACTACGTCGCCTTCGACGCCGACGAGCAGGTCACCATCTTCAAGGGTCAGCCGGGCGGCTTCCTGGTGTGGGACCCCACCGTCGAGCGGGTCACCGCCATCTCGGCCGCCGACCTGAAGGCCACCGCCGCCGAGCGGGTCCGCTCCCAGCCCGACCAGGCCACGCTGGACGACGCCGAGGCCTTCGTCGCGAACCTGTGCGAGTCCCTGGCCACCGGTGCCCGACCGGTCGAGTGCGACGCCGCCGCCGACGGGCCCGCCGCCACCACGGCCACCACCGCGGGCGAGGGCGAAGGTGGGCCGGGCTCGGGCGGCGGGTCGGCGGGGTCGCCGAGCGCCACCACCGAGCCGGCATGATCGGCGCCCACCGGCGCACCACCGAGCTGGGCCTGATCGTCCTGGCCGTCCTCGTCGTGGGCGGCGCCTACACCCTGGCCAGCCTGGGCACCGAGGCCTCGCTGCCCGCCAACGTCATCCCGTTCCTCGGGGTCATCTTCGGCCTGCTCGTGGGCGCCCACCTCGCCGTGCGCCGGCTGGCCCCGCTCGCCGACGGCATCTTGTTGCCCCTCGCCGCGCTCCTCAACGGGCTCGGCTACGTGTGGATCGCCCGGCTCGACAAGGACCTCGCCGCCCTCCAGGCCACCTGGACGGCGCTCGGCATCCTCGGCTTCGTGCTGACGCTGGTGTTCGTGCGCCGCATGCGGGACCTCGACACGCCCTACACGCTCATGATCGTGGGCGTCGGGCTCCTGTTGCTGCCGCTGGTGCCGGGCGTGGGCCGCACGATCAACGGGGCCAAGATCTGGGTGTCGCTCGGGCCGGTCAGCTTCCAACCGGGCGAGTTCGCCAAGATCGCCCTCGCCATCTCGTTCGCGGCGTACCTCGTGCGCAAGCGCGAGGTGCTCTCCATGGCCACGTTCAAGGTCGGCCCGTTCTCGTTCCCCGAGCCGCGCGACCTCGGGCCGGTCATGCTGGCCTGGGGCTTCTCGCTGCTCGTCATGTTCTTCGAGAAGGACCTCGGCTCGTCGCTGCTGTTCTTCGCGCTGTTCATCACCATGGTGTGGATCGCCACCCAGCGGGCCACCTACCTGGCCCTGGGGACGGTCCTGTTCTCGGTGGGCGCGCTGTTCGCCTGGCGCACGTTCGACCACGTGCAGACCCGCGTCGACGTCTGGCTCGACCCGTGGCAGGACCCGTCGGGCAAGGGCTTCCAGGTGATCCAGGGCTGGTTCTCGCTGGCCGCCGGCGGGGTCACCGGCAAGGGCCCCGGCCTCGGCCAGCCCAACCTGATCCCCGCTGCCGACACCGACTTCATCTTCGCCGCCATCGGCGAGGAGCTGGGGCTGCTCGGGGGCTCGCTGGTGCTGGTGGCCTTCGTGCTGATGGTGGGCGCGGGCTTCCGCATCGCGCTCACCGCCGACCGTGAGTTCGACAAGCTGCTGGCCGCCGGCCTCAGCACGCTGCTCGGGGTGCAGGCGTTCATCATCGTCGGCGGCATCACGCGCCTGTTGCCCCTCACCGGTGTCACCCTGCCCTTCATCAGCTACGGGGGCTCGTCGCTCGTGGCCAACTACATCCTCCTGGCGCTGCTGCTGCGCATCTCCGACGACTCCACGCGACGGCTGAACGAGGGCTCGGCGGCGTGAACAAGCGCATCCGCCGACTCGGCATCTTCCTGCTGGGCTGCTACGTGGCCCTGTTCGCGATGTTGAACTACATCCAGGTGCTCGAGGCCGACGACCTGAACGACAACGAGTTCAACGCGCGCAGCACCCTCGAGAACCTGCGCCGGCCCCGGGGCACGATCGAGACCGCCGACGGGGTGGTCGTGGCCCGCTCGGTGCCGAGCGACGACCGGTTCGAGTTCCAGCGGGAGTACCCCGAGGGCGACCTGTTCGGCCACGTCACCGGCTTCTTCCCCGTGAACGGCAACGCCACCGGGGTCGAGCGCCAGTACAACGACCAGCTCGCGGGCCAGACCTTCGAGCAGGAGCTGCGCTCGTTCGCGGACCTGTTCGTCGACCGGGACCGCACCGGCAACGTCACCCTCACCCTGCGCGACGACGTCCAGCGGGTGGCCCGCGACCAGCTCGGTCAGCGGCGGGGGTCGGTGGTCGTGCTCGACGTCGACACCGGGGGCGCCGTCGCCCTGTGGAGCTACCCCTCCTACGACCCCAACCCGCTGAGCAGCCACGACCCCGAGCAGGCGCGGGCGGCGTTCCAGTTCCTCGACCCCACCAGCGGGCAGTCGCCGCTGCGGGCGTCGTCGTACCAGAACACCTTCTTCCCGGGCTCCACCTTCAAGGTGGTCACCGGGTCGGTCGGCGTGCAGAGCGGGCGGGTCACCCCCGAGCAGCCCGTGTACCCGTCGGTGTCCACCTACACGCCCCCGCAGACCACCCGCCCGCTGTCGAACTTCGCCGGCGAGGTGTGCGGCGGCACCCTGTTCACGATCCTGGCGCAGTCCTGCAACACGTCGTTCGCCCAGATGGGCGTCGAGACGCTGGGTCCCGACGTCATGGTCGACGGCGCCGCCTCGTTCGGCTTCAACCAGGTGCCTCCCATCGACCTGCCCGGCGCGGTCGAGTCCCGTTTCCCGGTCGACTTCGCGGACAACCTGCCCGCGCTGGCGCAGGCGTCGATCGGCCAGGGCGACACGTCGGCCACCCCGCTCCAGATGGCGCTGGTCGCGGCCGCCGTGGCCAACGAGGGCCGCGTCATGGCCCCCCACGTGATGAAGGAGATCCGCGACGGCGAGGGCGCGGTCGTCGAGGACGAGCCCATCGACGTGTGGAAGACCCCCCTCAGCCCGCAGAGCGCGGCGACGATGCGCCAGGCCATGCTCGGCGTCGTCCAGAACGGCACCCTGACCGGCGTGGGGGCGATCCCCGGGTTCGAGGTCGGCGGCAAGACCGGCACCGCGCAGACAGGCCGGGACACCAACAACACCTGGGTCATCGAGTTCGTCGGGCCCCCGGGCCAGAAGCCCGAGTACGCGATCGCGGTGGTGGTCGAGGACCAGGGCGCGGACGAGACCGGCGGCGGTGTCGCCGGGCCCATCGCCCGGGCCGTCCTCGAGCAGGCGCT
>JACJWK010000027.1 GCA_020637195.1 Microthrixaceae bacterium | reverse complement strand
CAGCGCGGTGATCTCGACGTAGACGGCCAGGCCGATCCCGAGCGCCACGGGGTCGCCCGCCGCCCGGCGGCGCTGCTGCTCGGCCCGCAACTCGTCGTACCCGGCGGACTCCAGGGCGAGGTCGAGCGCGTCCCGGTAGGCGCCGATGTCGTACACCGCGCCGCCGGGTGTCTTGTAGGGGAAGGCGTCGTCCGGCAACAGGTTGCGCCGCCGCACCTCGGCCGGGTCCATCCCGATCTCGGCGGCGAACAGGTCGACGGCCCGCTCGATGGCGGCCGCCGCCTCGGGGCGACCCGCCCCCCGGAAGGCCACCACCGGCGTAGTGTTGGTGACCACCGACTCGGAGCTGAACTCGGCGTTGGTCACGTCGTACACGCCCGTGGTCATCATCCGGGTCATGAAGGGCAGGACCGCCCCCATCATCGGGTACGCGCCGGCGTCCTGGACGACGCGCAGGCGATAGGCGGTGATGCGACCGTCACGGGTGCCGCCGATGGCGACGTCTTGGACCTGACCGCGCCCGTGGCCGAGGTTGACCATCGACTCGGACCGGGTCTCGGTCCATGTGACGGGCCGTCCCACCCGGCGCGCGAGCGGTCCCAGGAGCAGGTCCTCGGGGTAGGCGCTCGACTTCGAACCGAAGCTGCCGCCCACATCAGGGGTGATCACCCGGACGCGGTCCTCGGGCAGGCCGAGCACCTTGGCCACCGTCTCGCGGATCGGGTGGGCGCCCTGGTTGCTCGAGTGCACGACCAGGCGGCCGTCGTCGTCCCAGTAGGCGGCCGCCGAGCGGGGCTCGATCGGGCACGGCGCCACCCGCTGGTTCACGATGCGCTGCTCGACCACCACCTCGCACGCCGAGAAGTCGGCCTGCATGCTGCGGTTGTCGATCGACATGACCGCCTGGGAGTCCGCGTCGGGGAACAGGGGCTGCGCCGGCGCGAGGGCGGTCGTCGGGTCCACGACCGCGTCGAGCGGGTCGTAGTCCACGATCACCAGCTCGGCGGCGTCGGTGGCCTGCGCCAGGGTCTCGGCCACGACCGCCGCGATGGGCTCGCCGACGAACCGCACCACGTCGCGCGCCAGCAGCGGGCGGATCATCTGCTGGTTCAACAGACCCATCGACGGGGGCTGATCGGCGATGTCGAGGTCGTCCACCGTGACCACCGCGAGCACGCCGGGCATGGCCGCGGCCTCGCTGGTGTCCACCTCGAGCAGGCGGGCCGACGCCATCGTCGAGCGGACGTACACGACGTGGGCGGGCTCGCCCGGCAGCTCGACGTCGTCGACGTAGGTGCCGCCCGTGGTCAAGAAGGCGGGGTCCTCGGTGCGCAGCACCCGGTTCCCGAGGATCGACATGTTGGCTTTGTGCCTCCTTCGTCGGCACCCCTTCGGGATCCGGTTCGTCGGATGCCGCTGCTCCGCTCCGCTGCGCAGCCTTCGGGGGTACCCGTCCGACGCTACCCCTCGGTGGCGCCTCCGACCGCCAGGGCGTCGGCCGGCGTGACCCGCACCTCGTAGGCCCCCCGCACCGGGACCTCCACCCGGTACCCGCCGTCGCCCGCGACGACCTCGCCGAGGGCGCCGTCGGCCGCCGAGACGAGCGGCGCCCCCAGGCCGCGGTCGGGCACCCACAGCACCAACGTGCCGTCGCCGTCGACCTCGCCCCGGATGCGGGCCGCCCCCGAGGCGGCGTCGTTGCGCAGGCGGGTGAGGCGACCGGGGGCGGACCGGGGGTACGTCCGCGAGAGGGTCGTGGCCCAGGGCTGCGTGAGCCCGAGGTCCTCCCCGCTCGGGCAGGCCGTGCGGTGCAGGTGGACGAGGACGTCGGGCGGTGCCTCGCCGGGCCGTCCGCCGATCGAGTGGGGGTCGCCGCAGGCCTGGCGCCACTGCCACCAGGCGCCGCCGACCAGGTGGCGGTCCTCCTGGCGGCCGTACTCGGCCACCAGACCGGCCTGCTCGTCGGGGTCGCCGAACCACCCGTACTCGCCGACCCAGAACGTGGTGTCGTGCACGGCGGCCACGCGGGCGGCGTGGTCGAACCCCCCGGCGATCGTGACGTCGCCGGCGGTGATCGACTCGGCGTACAGGTGCGGGGCGAAGACGAGGTTCGCGTCGTCGCTGAAGGGCGGGGGGACGGGGGCCACGCCCAGCCCGGACCACAGGATCACCGGCTCGAAGAACACCAGGTGGGGGAACCCGCCGGCGTCGTCCTCGGCCGACCGGATGGCCTCGAGGGCGCGGCGGTGGAACCGGGCCAGGGCCTCGTTGGTGGCGTCCACGCCCGGCCCGATGCCGGGCTCGTTCAACAGGTCGTACCCGGCCACCGCGGGCTCGTCGGCGAACTCGCCGGCCAGCCGCGCCCACACCTCCACGAGGTGGCCCTGGATGCCGTCGGTGTCGGCCCAGAAGTTGGTCCACGCCGCCACGACCGCGCCCGAGGTCTCGCGGCTGCCGTTGTTGCAGGTGGAGCGGCCGTCGGTCAGGGTGGCCCACGCGGGGGCGCCGTCCCAGCCGACGGCCCGCTGGAGGCCCGCGGGGCACGCGACGTCGGCCGGCGTGGCCACGTGCTTCGAGAAGGCGTCCTGGTGCATGTCCACGACGGTGTAGAGGCCCTCGGCGGCGGCGGCGTCGACCGCGGCGCGCACGTCGGCCACGTACTCGTCGTCGATCCGGCCGGGCTCGGGCTCGAGCCGGGACCAGCTGACGAGGAGGCGCACGACGTTGAAGCCGAGCGCGGCCATCTCGGCGAACTCGCCGTCGTCGTGGGGGAAGGTGGGTTCGAGCCCGGGCACGGGCCGGTCGTAGTCGGCCAGGGTGTTCAGGTTGACGCCCCGCAGCAGGACCTGGCGGCCGTCGGCGTCGGCGATGCGCGGGTGCTCGCCCCTTTCGAGGTGCAGCGGCGACAGGTCGTCGGCGCCGAACACCGCGCCGTCGACGCGGGACGGGGCGCCGGCGGCGTCCGCGCCCGACCCGTCGGTGCCCGACGAGCACGCCCCGGACACGAGGGCCGCGACGAGCACGACGGCGGCGAGGCGCGCTCGGCGGGGCACGCCCCCATGGTGGCAGGCGCCGGGAGCCCGGGGGACGAGGCCGGGTAGCGTGCCCCCGGTGCGGTACCGGCCCGAGATCGACGGGCTCCGGGCCCTGGCCGTCGTCGCCGTGGTGGCCTACCACGCGGGGGTGCCGGGCTTCGGCGGCGGGTTCGTCGGCGTCGACGTGTTCTTCGTGCTGTCCGGCTTCCTCATCACCGGCCTCCTCGCCGACGAGGTCCGGCGGTCCGGACGGGTCTCCCTGGCCGGCTTCTACGGGCGCCGGGCCCGCCGGCTGCTGCCGGTGGCCGCCCTCGTCACCGCGGCCACCGTGGCCGTGGGCTGGTGGGTCCTGGCCCCGCTCGATCGCCGGGACCTCGCCGCCGACGCGTTGGCCACGTCGACCTTCACGGTCAACCTCCGCCTCGCCGCCCAACAGGCCGACTACCTGCGGGCCGACCTGGACCCGTCGGCGTTCCAGCAGTTCTGGTCGTTGGCGGTCGAGGAGCAGTTCTACCTGGTCTGGCCGGTGCTCCTGTGGGCCGCGCTCCGGGGCGTCGGCCCGAGGCGGCGCGCGGCGGTCGTCGTCGGGGTCGTGGTGGCGGCGTCGTTCGTCGTCGCCCTCTGGTGGTCCGCGGTGGCGCCCACCTGGGCCTTCTACGCGCTGCCGGCGCGGGCCTGGCAGCTCGGCCTCGGGGCCCTGCTCGCCCTCGGGTGGCCCGTCGTCGAGGCCCGGGTGCCCGCCTCGGTGCGCGCCGTCGCGCCGCCCGCGGGCCTCGCCCTCGTCGCGGCCGCCGTCGTCGGTGCGTCGTCGGCCACGGTGTGGCCGGGATGGTGGGCGCTGGTGCCGACACTCGGCACCGTCCTCGTGCTCCTCGGCGCGCCGACCGGTCGGGTGCCGATGGCGCTGCGGGCGGGACCGCTCGAGTGGGTCGGCCGCCGCTCGTACGCCTGGTACCTGTGGCACTGGCCCGCGATGGTCTTCGTCGCGGTGGCCCTCGACCGCGACCTGGGTGGGCCTCCCGCCCTCGCCGCCGCGGCGCTGAGCCTGGTGCTCGCCCACCTCACGTTCACCCATCTCGAGGAGCCGGTCCGGCGTGCCCCCCGCCTCGTGGCCGCCCCGCGGGCGAGCCTCGCGCTCGGCCTGGGCGTCACCGTCGTGCTCGTGGTGGTGTCCGCCACGCTGCTGGCGACCGGGCCGGCGCTCCGGGGCCCCGGCGCCGAGGTCGAGGAGGTCGTGGCCACGCCCCTCGACCCGGAGGCGCTCGACCGGGCCGCGCTCGTCGAGCAGGTCCCCGCCAACCTGACCCCCTCGCTCCTCGGGGCCCGGTCCGACGCGCCCGCCGTGTTCCGCGACGGCTGCAACGGCGACCTCGGCGCGACCCCCGTGGACGACGCCCGCATCGAGCGGTGCACCTACGGCGCCACCGGCGCCGGCGCCACGGTCGTGCTCGTCGGCGACTCGCACGCGGCCCAGTGGGCGCCGGCGCTCGACCGGCTGGGTCGCGAGCACGGGTTCCGCCTCGTCGTGCTCACCAAGTCGGCGTGCCCGATCGCCGACCTCCCGGTGGAGAACCGGCTGCTCGGTCGGCCCTACCGCGAGTGCGCCGACTGGCGGGACGCCGCCGTGGCCGCCGTGGGGGACCTCGCCCCCGACCTGGTCGTGGCGACGAGCACGAACCACTACGAGGCCTCCGGGCCCGACGGGGGCCCGGCCGGCGCCGCCGAGTGGTCCGAGGGCCTCACGACCACGCTCGCCGCCCTCGGCGCGCGGGCCCCGACCGTGCTCCTCGGCGACACGCCCTACCCCCGGGGCGACGTGCCCGCGTGCCTCAGCGAGCACCTCTCGTCGGCCACCGCGTGCACCCTCGACCGCGGTCAGGTGCCGTTCGACTACGCCCGGGTGGAGGCGCAGGCCGCCGCCGACGCGGGGGTGCCCCTCGTGCCCACCGTGGACCTGGCGTGCGGACTGCAGCGGTGCCCGGTGGTCGTCGGGCGCCATCTCGTCTACCGGGACGCCAGCCACCTGGCCACGCCCTACGTCGAGCGGGTGGCACCCCAGTTGGGGGCGCTGCTGGACGCCGGCGCGGCTCGTGCCGGCGCCCGTCGCGTCCTCGGGTGATCCCGCGGCCCGACCGCGCGCGCCGGGTCGCCGGTCCGGTGGGCCAGACTGTCGCCTCGTCGAGAGGAGCGAGCGTGGCGCAGCGACACACGACCAGGTGGGTGCGGGCGGTCCTGGCGGCGGCCGTCGCGGTCCTGTCGGTGGCGACCGGGCTGGGCGGGGCGACGGCCCCGGCCGGGGCGGCGGGCAGCGGGCCCCTCACCGGAGCGGTGCAGGTCGCCGCGGGCGCCACGATGTCGTGCGCCGTGCTCCAGGACGGCACCGCCCGCTGCTGGGGCACCGGACCGCTGGGCACCGGTGGGGCCTTCAACCAGACGTCGACGCTCGCCGTCGTGGTCGAGGACGACCAGGGCGACCCCCTCACCGGGGTCGAGCAGATCGCCGTGGGCGGCTCCCACGTCTGCGCGCGGCTGGCCGACGCCACCGCCGTGTGCTGGGGCGAGAACCTGGCCGGTGAGCTCGGCGACGGGACCACGGACCCGAGCGTGGTCCCGGTGGCCGTCCAACAGCCCGGTGGCGCGGTCCTCACCGGCATCACCGAGCTCGCCCTCGGCGACCTGCACTCGTGCGCCCGGATGGACACCGGCGAGGCCCGGTGCTGGGGGCAGAACCAGGGGACCCTGGGCGACGGCACCAGGAAGAACCGCACGCGAGCGGTGCTGGTGCGCAACGGAAGCGGCACGGGTCCCCTCGGTGGCGTGGCCCAGGTGGTGGCCGGGGCCCAG
Organism: Microthrixaceae bacterium; assembly: GCA_020637195.1. GTDB lineage: Bacteria > Actinomycetota > Acidimicrobiia > Acidimicrobiales > DATDAH01 > JAEUJM01. The sequence goes on along the minus strand of JACJWK010000027.1, from coordinate 27,490 downwards.
CACACGTGCGCGCTCCTGACGGCCGGCACCGTGCGGTGCTTCGGCGAGAACGGCCAGGGCCAGCTGGGTGACGGCACCACCACGGCGCGCCTGCGGCCCAAGCTGGTCAAGCCGCCGTCGGGGACCGGGCCCCTCACCAACGTCACCCAGCTCGCCGCCGACCTCCAGAGCACGTGTGCCCGCCTGGCCAACGGCCAGGCGCGGTGCTGGGGGCCCAACGCCAGCGGCCAGCGCGGCAACGGCACCGTCACCCCGCCGTTCCAGGCCGGCCCCCTGCGGCCCACGGCGGTCAAGGCGCCGACGGGCACCAACCTCACGGGCGTGCGACACGTCGGCGTGGCCGCCCTCCACGCGTGCGTGGGGGTGACCTCGGGCCAGGCCCGCTGCTGGGGGCTCAACACGAACGGTCAGGTCGGTGACGGCACGCGCACCTCGCCACGGAGGTTCCCCCAGGTGGTGCGCGACCCCGCCAACGCCGGCGCGCTGCCCGGGGTCGAAGCGCTCGTCGGCGGCGACCAGCACACCTGTGCCCTGTTGGAGGACACCTCGGTCGCGTGCTGGGGCGCCAACGCCCTCGGTCAGGTGGGCAACGGCGCCACCGCCCGCCGCAAGGTCCCGACGCCCGTCCAGCTGGCCTGAGGCGGGCGACGGCGCGTCAGAGGCGGGTCGCGGTGGTGCGCACGAGGCGGCTGTCGGCCAGCGCGGCCGTGCGGTGCCCCTGGATGGCCACGTACTCGGGCGAGGACACCATCTGGACGAAGGTGGTGGTGCCCGGGTAGCGCACGAACACCAGGTCGTCCCACTCCTCGTCCTCGGGGCCGATGAGGGTGCCGTGGCAGGCGCCGAGGGCCTCGATCCCGCCCCCGAGGCCGGCGAGGATGGGGAGCACGCCCTCGGAGTAGCGCTGGTAGGCCTCGCGCCCGGAGACCGGGGCCCCGGGGTCGAGCTCGGGTGCCTCGGAGTAGTCCGCCGTGTCCCGGTAGCGGAGCAGGTTGAGCATCACGATCGCTCCGCCGGGGTCGTCGGCGAGGAAGCGGGCCAACTGGTCGGAGGAGGGCTCGACGTGTCCGGTCATGGCACGCAGACTGCCAGATCCCCGTGGGCTCCGGGGTCGGGGGGCCCGCTCAGCGTCGGCGCAGGCCCTGGAGGCGGGCGACGACCTCCCCGGCCTCGGCCGACGCCGGGAGGTCGACGGTCACCTCGAGGTACCACTCGTCGTGGCCGGCCGGATCGGCGAGGAGTTGCTCCACCACCCACTGCCCGTCCGCGGCCGCGTCGTCGACCACGGTGAACCGGCTCGGTCCGCGGGCGTCGGCGTCGATGCCGATGGCCTCGGCCCGCGCGGTGTCGGGGTAGGCCGCGAAGTACGGCTCGAACTGCTCGACCAGTCGCTCCGCGGTCCACCCGTGGTCGCCGATCTCGGTGAGGTCGTCGGACCACGCGGCCCAGCGGCCGGTCGCCGCATACTGCACCCAGCGGAACACCCGGGTGCGCACCAGGGCCCGGAAGGCGCGGCGGTCGCCGGTGATGTCGGAGTCGGGCTCGTCGAGGCCGTCCCCGGCGTCGAGGGCGTCGAGGTCGATCCCGGCCTCGGGAGCGAACAGCGCGGTCCACTCGTCGAGCAGGGACGAGTCGGTGGTGCGGATGACCGCGCCCAACCAGTCGGTGAGCTCGTCGACCTCGTCGGTCTTGGCCCCGTCCGGCACCGCTCGCAGCATCGTCTTGTAGACGTCCGACAGGTAGCGCAGGAGCAGGCCCTCGGAGCGCTTGATGCCCAGGTAGCGCACGAAGGAGGGGAAGTCCATGGAGCGGTCCCACAGGTCTCGGACGACCCCCTTGGGGGCGATGTTGCGGTCGCCGATCCACGGGTTGGCACCCCGCCAGCGGTCGAACACGTCGTAGATCTGGTCCCGCATCGGCTGCGGGTAGCTCACCTTCTCGAGCTCGGCGATGCGCTCCTCGTACTCGACGCCGGCGGCCTTCATGGCCGCCATGGCCTCGTCCTTGGCCTTGTCCTTCTGTGCCATCAGGATGGGGACCGGATCGTCCACCACGGCCTCGACGAGCGCGAGCAGCGCCAACGCGTAGGACTCGTGGTCGGCGTCGAGCTGCGGGACCGCCGTGAGCAGGAACGGCGAGAGCAGCTGGTCGAGGGCGAAGTCGGCCTGGAGGGCCCGATCCACCTCGACGAAGCGGCCGTGCTCGTCGGGAGCGTCGAGGACGCGCACCACCTCGGCGGCGCGCAGCGCCTTGTAGAGGCTGAGCGCCGTGCGCACGTGGCGGCGCTGGCGGGACCGGGGCTCGTGGTTGCCGAGCAGCAGGGCGCGGCCGTGGTCCCACGTCGGACCGGGTCGGTCGAGCAGCTGCATCAGCATCCCGGGCGTCACCCGGAACGACGACTCGAGCGGCTCGGGCCGGGCGTGCTGCAGCCGGGTGAAGGTGTCCTCGTCGTAGTGGACGAACCCGCGGGGCGGGGACGCCCGCTTGAGCTTGCGCTTCTTCTTCGGGTCGTCGCCGGCCTTGGCCTCGGCGGCGTCGTTGGCGGCCACGTGGTCGGGCGCGAGGGCGACCACCAGGCCCTCGGTGTCGAAGCCGGCGCGGCCGGCCCGGCCCGCGATCTGGTGGAACTCCCGCGCCGTGAGCAGGCGGCTCTCGGTGCCGTCGTACTTGTACAGCCGGGTCAGCACGACCGTGCGGATGGGCAGGTTCACGCCCACGCCCAGGGTGTCGGTGCCCGAGATCACCCTGAGCGCCCCCTGCTGGGTCAGTCGCTCCACGACGCGCCGGTAGCGGGGGAGCATGCCGGCGTGGTGCACGCCGACGCCGTTGCGCAGCAGCCGACCGAGGTCGCGGCCGAAGCCGGCGGCGAGCCGGGCCCGGGACAGCTCCGCCGCGACGAGCGCCTTGGCGTCGTCGTCGAGCTTGGTGACCGAGGCGAGGGCCGACGCCTGGGCCACCGCGTCCCGCTGCGAGAAGTTGACGATGTAGAGCGGCGCCGCGTCGGCGGCGAGCAGGTCCTCGACGGTGTGGTGCAACAGGGTGCGCCGGTACTCGTAGCGCAGGGGCACCGGGCGGACGGCGTCGTCGACGACCGCGGTGGGCCGGCCGGTCCGCCGGGTCAACTCGTCGGCGAAGAACGCGACGTCGCCGAGGGTCGCGGACATGAGCAGGAACGACGCCTGGGGCAGCTCGAGCAGGGGCACCTGCCAGGCCCAGCCCCGGTCGGGGTCCCCGTAGTAGTGGAACTCGTCGAGGACGACGGTCTCGACGTCGGCCTCGGCCCCGTCCCGGAGGGCGACGTGGGCCAGGATCTCGGTCGTCGCGCACAGCACCGGCGCGTCGGGGTTCACCGCCGAGTCGCCGGTGAGCAGGCCGACGTTCTGCGGCCCGAGCTCGCGGCACAGGTCGAAGAACTTCTCCGAGACCAGGGCCTTCACGGGCGCCGTGTACCAGCTTCGCCCCCCGCCGGCGACGGACCGGGCGTGGGCGGCCAGGGCCACGAGGGACTTCCCCGACCCCGTGGGCGTGGCCAGGATGACGTTGGCGCCCGAGAGCAGCTCGAGGACGGCCTCCTCCTGGTGGGGGTAGAGCGGGCGGCCCGTCCCCTCGGCCCACCCGGCCAGCGCCTCGAGCACCTCGTCGCCGTCCATGGACGGACGGAGGCGGTCGAGCAGGCGGTCGGTCACCGCCCCAGTGTGGAGGAGCGGCGACGGTTCCGGCGGCGGGCGGGTCGCCGGCCCGGCCCGACGGTGGATCAGCGCAGGATGGCCTGGACGAACGCGACCCGGAACGTGTCGTCGTCCTGGGTCTCGACGCGGAGCGACACGATGAGGGTGGCCGGGTCGATGGGCGCCGAGAACCCGACGTCGTTGGTGACGCACGAGAAGCTCCCGGGCGCCGCGTCCTCGAGCGGGCCCCGGCACCCCTCGTCGACGAGGCGCAGGATCGACGGGTCCTCGGGCTGGTCCCGGAGTTGGCCGATCACGTCCGGCTCGGCGAACACGAGGGCCCGGTCGAAGTCCTCGTCCACCCACGCGGCGAGGAGCCCCTCGGCGGCGGCCTCCGGCGTGGTCGCCGCGGGCACGGCCGGTGTCTCGGTGGTGGTGGTCGCCGCGGTGGTGCTCGTGGAGGTCGAGGTCGGATCGGCGGCGAAGGGGTCGACACCCGCCTCGCCCGCCTCCTCGAGGACGACCTCATCCGCCGGCACCGCCGCACCGTCCCCGTCGTCGCGGGTCAGGAGCCACCCGGCCAGGCCGGCCCCGGCCAGGGCCACCAGGACGGCCGCCAGCGCGATCCGACGCCCGCGGTGACGCCCCCGCGGCTCGGGGGTGGCGCCGGCCGGGGGCGGGTCGGCCGGGGTCGGGTCGGGTGGCTCCGGGGACGCGGGTGGCACCGCCGGAGGGCCCCGACGGACGGTCGGGGACCCGTCGCCCCGGCCGGGCGGCCCCGGCGCCTCGGGCCGGCGGTCGAGGCGGAGCTCGGTCACCGCGAGGCCGTGCGCCCGCTGGACCTCCTGGAGGCCACGCCCGAGCTCGGCCGCCGACTCGGTGCGCCGGGCCGGGTCGGGGGCCATCGCCGCCTCGAGGACGGCGGCGAGGTCGTCGGGCACGCCGGTCGGGCGCAGGTCGGGGGCCGGCTCGGACACCGCTCGCAGGACCACGACGGCGACGGACTCGTCGGTGCCGCGGGCGAACGCGGCGCGCCCCGCCAGCAGCGTGTAGAGGGTGGAGGCGAGCGAGAACACCTCCGACCGGGCCGTGGCCCGCTCGCCACGCAGCACCTCCGGGGCGGCGTAGAGCACGGTGAGCGCCCCCTGGCCCGTGGCCGTGGCCGGCCCGCCCTCCACCGCGGCGATGCCGAAGTCGCCCAGCTTGGCCTCGCCGAACGCCCCGAGCAGCACGTTGTCGGGCTTGAGGTCCCGGTGGAGGATCCCGGCGGCGTGCGCCGTGTCGAGCGCGCCGGCGACCTCGACGCCGACGCGCGCCACGTCGGGCCAGGGGAGCGGCCCGTCGTGGTGGACCCGCGCGGCCAGCGAGCCCCCCTCCAGGTGCTCCATCGCCAGGTACAGCCGGCCGTCCGCGGTGACGCCCGAGTCGTGCACGACGACGATGTTCGGGTGGCGCGACAGCGAGCCCACGGCCCGGCACTCCCGCTCGAAGCGCTCGCGGTCCTCGGCGCTCGGGTCGAACCGGTCGAGGACCTTGAGGGCCACGACCCGGTCGAAGCGCTCCTGGCGGGCCCGGTAGACGGTGGCGAAGCCGCCCCGGCCGATCACGGCCAGGTCGCGGTATCCCTCCACGAGCGGTGCGCCGACCGCCTCGCCGTCGCCGGTCACCCGACCTTGCTACCACCGACGCTCCCGCCGGCGCGGGCCGCCGCGGGGATCGCCGGGCGGTGAGAGCCGGGTGACGGGGTCGAACCGACGACTTCCTCTTTACAAGAGAGGCGCTCTGCCAACTGAGCTAACCCGGCGGGCGGCCCAGCGTACCGAGGGTCCGGGAGGCGAGGGTCCGCGTCCGGCGCGCGTCGGCGTGGCACGCTGCGGGGTGATGGGTCTCAGCGACCGCGATCGGTCTATCCTCGACTTCGAACGTACCTGGTGGACCCAGGACGGACCGAAGGAGAACGCGATCCGCTCGCAGTTCGAGTTGTCACCCACTCGCTACTACCAGCTGTTGAACCAGCTCCTCGACGATCCCGAGGCGATGGCGTACGACCCGCTGGTGGTCCGCCGACTGCGCAAGCTCCGCACCGAGCGCCGCAAGGCCCGGTTCGTGGGCCCCTCGGTCGGCCAGCACCCGGGACGGTGAGCCATGGCCAACCAAGCTGAAGCGGCGCCGGTCCGGGGCCTGCTGCTGATCGGGGCGGCGGTCGTGATCGGCCTGCTGTTCCTCAGCAAGGGCTTCGACAACGGCGGCATCGGCTCGCTCTCCGCCGGTGACCTGCCCAGCTCGGACACGACGGTCCCGAGCGGCGTCGGCAGCGGCACCTCCGACACCACCGACGACACCATCGCGGCCACGGGCACCACCCAGCTGCCCCCGGCGTCGCTCCCGGTGTACGTGGCCAACGGCTCGGGCGTCAGCGGTGCCGCCGGCGTGGCCACCACCACCCTCACGTCGGCGGGCTACACCTCGGCCATCGCGCCCGAGGGCTCGGCCCCCACCACGCCCACCACGATCGTCTACTACTTCCAGGACGCCACCTCGAACTACCAGGCGGACGCCCAGGCGGTGGCGGCCACGCTCGGGGCCCAGCCCACCGCGGTGCAGCCGCTGCCGGCCGATCCCGGCTTCGACATCAAGAGCGCCGTCGTGGTGGTCTGGCTCGGTCCCGACCTGGCCCAGGCCCCCACGGGCTGACCGGCACCCCCCGGAGACCAGTGGTGACCGGCGACACCTCCGCTCTCGGCGTGTCCCCGCCCGACGCGCTCGCCCCCTTCGTCGAGGCGCCCGAGGACGCGGCGATCATCATCGACTACGACGGCACGCTCTCGCCCATCGTCGACGACCCCACCGAGGCGCTGCCCCTCGACGGCGTCCCCGAGCTGCTCGACCAGCTCACCCGGCGCTACGGGCGGGTGGCGGTCGTGTCCGGTCGGCCGCTGGCGTTCCTGCTCGACGTGCTGCCGCACTCGCTGATCCTCACCGGCCTCTACGGGCTCGAGGCCCTCAGCGGCGGGCGGCGGTTCGACCACCCGCAGGGCGGGGCGTGGCGCGAGGTCATCGACGACGTGGCGTCGCTCGGCGAGGTGCGCGGGCCCAAGGAGATGCTCGTCGAGCGCAAGGGCCTGTCGCTCACCCTCCACTACCGCACCCACCCCGAGATCGAGGGCGACGTGCACGACTGGGCCGAGGCGCAGGCCACCCGCTCGGGGTTGCGGTGCCGGCCCGCCCGCATGTCCTACGAGCTGCATCCGCCCATCGACGTCGACAAGGGCACGGCCGTGCGCAACATCGCCAACGGGGTCCACGCGGTCTGCTACGTCGGCGACGACGTCGGCGACCTGAGCGCGTTCGCCCAGCTCGACGACCTCGCCGACGAGGGCCGGGCCACCCTGCGGGTGGCGGTGCGCAGCGACGAGTCCGCCGACGAGCTGCTCGACCGCGCCGACCTCGTGGTCGACGGCCCCGCGGGCGTGCGCGACCTGCTCCAGCGCCTCGCCGACGCCTGAGACGCCGCGGCGAGGCGCCCGACGCCGGGCCCCGCGATCGCCCCCCTGCACCACGTGGTGCTCCCGCCGCCGCGGTCGGAAGGTGGGGTCGGGCGCCGAGTCAGGCGCCGGCGGCGGCCAGCAGGTCGTCGAGCCAGTCGCGCGGCGACCGGGCCCGCACCACGGCCAGACGCTCCCGATGGCGGTCCCGGCGCTCGTCTGCGGGCATGGACAGCGCCGCGTGGAGGGCGTCGGCGGTGCCGGCCACGTCGAACGGGTGCACCCGCAGGGCGGTGTGGCCCACCTCCTCCCACACGCCGGCCTCGGGGCTGAGGGCCAGCACCGCCTCGCGGGTGCTGACCAGCGTGCCCTCCTTGGCCACCAGGTTCAGCCCGTCTCGCACCGGGTTGACCAACAAGACGTCGGCGAGGGAGAGCGCGGCGACCGAGCGGGGGAAGTCGTCCGAGGGGTCGAACAGGACGGGGGTCCAGGAGTCGGTGGCCCACCGGCGGTTGACGTCGGCCACCACCCGCTCGACCTCCTGGCGGTAGGCGAGGTACTCGGGCAGACCCTCGCGCGAGGGGTAGACGAACGCGCCGAACACGACGCGCTCGCGCCACTCGGGGTGCTGGGCGAGCAGGTCGTCGTAGGCGAGGAAGCCGCGCAGCAGGTTCTTCGAGAGCTCGATGCGGTCCACCCGCACGAGGAGCCGGCGATCGCCCACCTCGGAGGCGAGCGCCTCGCGGGCGGCCCGTCCCGCGGGTGAGGCCGCGACCGCGGCCAGGTCCTCGGGATCGGAGGGGAGGGGCGACACGAACGTCGGGGGTGCCTGGCCCAGGACCGCGTGGGCGCTGGCCGTGAAGTCGGCGGCCCACCGGGTGCAGTGGAAGCCGCACGCGTGGTGGGCCGCGAGCCCCGTGAGGAGCTCGTGGGCCTGCTCGTCGGGCAGCACCCGGAGCAGCTCGGGGGGCGCGAAGGGGGTGTGGCTGAAGTGGATCAGCACGAGGTCGGGCCGCTGCTCGGCGACCCGGGGCGCCACCAGGCACAGGTGGTAGTCCTGCACGAGCACGGCGGCGCCCTCCGGGGCGTCGCGGACCACCGCGTCGGCGAACGCCTCGTTGACGCGGCGGTACGCCGCCCACGCCTCGCGCCAGCGCCGGTCGAACCGGGGGCGGCGGGCGGTCTCGAACAGGCCGTGGTGGACGAACCAGAGCACGGCGTTGGCGACGACGTCGTAGGCCAGCGCGAAGTCGTCCGGGTCGAGCGCCAGCGCCCGGACGCGGAAGCCCTCGGCCTCGATGACGCCGCCGGCGGCGGCCTCCCGGTCGGCGTCGGAGAGGGCGGCGGCGATCCAGGTGGCCTCGGTGCCGGCGACCAGCGGACCCAGCCCGGACACGAGCCCTCCGGCCCCTCGCTTCGCCTCCAGGCTGCCGTCCTCGGCCCGCCGGAACGAGACGGGGCCGCGGTTCGACACGATCACCACGGGTCGCTCGGCCACCGTCCGAACCTACCCGGCCGCGGGCCGGGGCCCCACGGGAGCGGTCGGTGCGGCGCGGCCCCGGCGCCGGAACGGGGCGGTCGCCCATCGGCCACACTGGGCCGGTGAGAGTCGTGGCCGCGCCCGACAAGTTCCGCGGCACGGCGTCGGCCGCCGCCGTGGCCGACGCGATCGGCCGGGCCGCCTGGGAGGCGGGCTGGCGGTGCGACGAGGTGCCGCTGGCCGACGGGGGCGAAGGGCTGCTCGAGGCGCTGGGCGGCGCCAACCGGGTCTCGACCGTCACCGGCCCCCTCGGCGACCCCGTCGAGGCGCCGTGGCGGCTCGACCGCTCGACCGCGGTCGTCGAGATGGCGCAGGCCTCGGGGCTCACCCTGGTCGGCGGCGCCGAGGGCAACGACCCGATGGCCGCGTCCACCTACGGCACCGGCGAGCTCGTGGGTGAGGCCCTCGAGGCGGGCGCCCGCCGGGTGATCGTCGGGGTGGGCGGCTCGGCCACCACCGACGGGGGTCTCGGCGCCCTCCGGGCGCTGTACCCCCTCCAGCGCCTCCGCGGCGTCGAGCTGGTGGTCGCCTGCGACGTCACGATCCCGTTCGTCGACGCCGCCGAGCGCTTCGCTCCCCAGAAGGGCGCCACGCCGGCGCAGGTGAAGCTCCTGCACCGGCGGCTCGAGCGCCTCGCCCAGGTCTACGAGGAGGAGCACGGCGTCGACGTGCGGCAGCTCCCCGGCGCGGGCGCCGCCGGCGGTCTCGCCGGTGGGCTGGCCGCGGCCGGCGCCCGGCTGGTGGGCGGCTTCGAGGTGGTGGCCGACGAGGTGGGGCTCGACGAGACCCTCGAGGGCGCCGACCTCGTCGTCACGGGCGAGGGCTTCCTCGACGAGGCCTCGTTCGAGGGCAAGGTGGTCGGCGGCGTGGCCGAGCTGGCCGCCGAGCTGGCCGTCCCCGTGCTGGCGGTGGTGGGCCAGGTGTACGACGACGTCGAGGACCGGGTGCCGGTCGTGTCGCTGGTCGATCGCTTCGGCGACGAGCGGGCGCGGGCCGACACCGCGGCGTGCATCACCGAGGTGGTGGCCGAGCACCTCGCCGCGCTCGGCGGTTGAACGGGCCGGCGGTCGTCCCCGCCGGTCGGGTCCCGCCGGTCAGTCGTCGGGTGGGCCCTGGTAGCCCTTGACCAGGATCCAGATCACCAGGGCGACGATGCCGCCGACGATGGTGAGCTTGACGAGGGTCCCGATGGTGGCCACCACGAACGTGAACAGCGACCAGGCTCCGAACAGGGCGAGGCCACCGATGACGACGATGGGCAGCCACGCCATCGGGGGCCGGTCGAGCTCGTCGCGGCGTCGGCGTTCCAGGTCGTCCGAGGGCATCTGCCCTACACCCTACGCTCACGTCCATGGAGTCCGACACCGCGTTCCTCGACGCCACCGCCCAGGCCGACCTGGTGCGCTCGGGCGACGCCAGCCCCCGCGAGCTGGTCGACGCCGCCATCGAGCGCATCGAGCGCCTCAATCCCCGGCTCAACGCCGTCATCCACGAGCGGTTCGACCGGGCGCGCGCCGAGGCGGACGGCGACGTGCCCGACGGCCCGTTCCGGGGCGTCCCCTTCGTGCTGAAGGACCTCGACGGCTACAGCGCGGGCGACCCCTACTACGGGGGCACCAAGTTCCTCCGCGACCACGACTGGCGCCCCGAGCGGGACACCTACCTGACCGAGCGCTTCCGGGCCGCGGGGCTCATCTGCGTCGGCCGCACCAACACCCCCGAGCTGGGCCTGGTCCCCACCACCGAGCCCGCCACGTACGGCCCCACCCGCAACCCCTGGGACACCGAGCGCTCCACGGGCGGGTCGAGCGGCGGCTCCGCCGCGGCCGTGGCCTCGGGCATGGTGCCGATCGGGCACGCCGGCGACGGGGGCGGGTCGATCCGCATCCCCGCCAGCGAGTGCGGCCTCGTGGGTCTGAAGCCGACACGCGGGCGCCACTCACTGGGACCCGAGGTGGGGGAGTCGTGGGGGGGCCTCGTCGCCCGCCTCGCGGTCACCCGCAGCGTGCGTGACACCGCGGCCCTGCTCGACGCGGTGCAGGGCGAGATGCCGGGCGACCCGTACACGGCTCCGCCTCCCGCCCGGCCCTACGTCGACGAGCTCGGCGTCGATCCGGGTGCGCTGCGCATCGGGTGGCGGCTCGGGGCCCCCAGCCTCGCGAGCGACCCGCACCCCGACGTCGTGTCCGCCGTCGAGGGCGCCGCCCGGCTGCTGGAGTCGCTCGGCCACCGGGTCGAGGAGTCGTCGCCGGCGGCCCTCGACGACGAGGGGTTCGTGCCCTACTTCATCAACGCGTACAACGCCTGGGTGGCGCGCGACCTGGACCGCCTCGGCGCGGCCGTCGGCACGCCGGTCACCGCCGACGACGTCGAGGCGGGCACGTGGGCGCTGGCCGAGGCCGGCCGCGCGGTGTCGGCCACCGACTACCTGGCCGCCATCGAGTACCTCCACGGCTTCACCCGGCGGGTGGCGTCGTGGTGGGCCGACGGGTTCGACCTGCTCCTCACCGCGACCATCCCCGAGCCGCCGCCGCCGCTCGGCCAGTTCTCCGGCACCCCCGACAACCCGCTCGTGGGCCTGTTCCGCTCGGCCGAGATCGTCCCGTTCACCGCGCCGTTCAACACCACCGGCCAGCCCGCGGTCTCACTGCCGCTGCACTGGAACGCCGACGGCCTGCCCATCGGCGTCCAACTCGTGGCGGCCGCCGGCCGTGAGGACCTGCTGGTGCGGGTGGCGTCGCAGCTCGAGGCGGCGGCGCCGTGGGCCGACCGTCGCCCCCCGGTGCACGCCTGAACGCGGACGGTTCAGGGGGCGGGGCGGCGGTAGGCGGGTGACTCGAGCGGGGGCGGGCGCTCGCCCAGCTCGAGCGCCAGCGGCGCGTCGCCGGGGCGGGCCAGCTCGGGGCGGGGGTCGGTCTCGACGCCGGCACGGCGCAGCGCCGCCTCCATCACCTCGACGGCCTGGGGGGAGAGCTCGGCCAGCGGCCGGTTGCGGTGGTAGCGGACGCCCAGGTCCACCTGGGCGATGCCCTCGGGGCCCACGAGCCGAACGACGTCGACCAGCAGGCCGAGGTCGACGCCGTAGCCCTGGACGAACGGCAGGCGCTCGAGCACCTCGCGCCGGCCCGCGTACTCGCCCGACAGGGGCTGCACGATCCCGGCCAGCTCGGGGAACAGCAGGGCGATGAGGGGCCGGGCCACCAGCTCGGTGACCCGGCCGCCACCCTCCTGGCGGTCGTTGAGGGGCCGCTCGTAGAAGCCCTTGACGAAGCCGATGCCCGGCCGGGTGAGCAGGGGGCCGAGCAGGCCCGTGACGAAGGCGAGGTCGAACTCGCGCACGTCGGCGTCGCACCACACCACCACGTCGCCCTTCGACGCCAGCATCGAGGTCCACAGCGCCTCGCCCTTGCCCTGGCCGTCGGTCGTGTGCACGACCGCGGCGCCCGCGTCGGCGGCGACCGCCGCGGTGCGGTCCGACGAGTGGTCGTCGACCACCAACAGCTCGTCGACGAGGGCGACGTCGTCCACCAGGCGGGTGCGGATGGCGTCGACGATGGCGCCCACGGTCGCCTCCTCGTCGCGCGCGGGGAGGCAGACCGAGACGCGGGTGTCGCCCTTGGCCGCCACCAGGTCCTCGACGGCGAAGTCCCGGTGGTGGAAGGTCGGTGGCGAGGCCGACGGCACGGCGGCCATCGTAGGGACCGTGACCCGCCCCTCCTCGCTCCGGTGCCGGGCGTGCGGCGAAGTTCGCGCCACGGCCTCGGTCCAGTACTGCGAGGAGTGCTTCGGGCCGCTCGACCTGGTGCCGGGGCCACCGGGCGCGACGGGCGACGAGCTGCGGGCGCGGATCGAGGCCGGGCCGCCGTCGATGTGGCGCTACGCGCCCCTGCTGCCCGTGCCGGCGCCGCCCGGCGCCGAGTCGGTGGGATGGACGCCGCTGCGGCCCGCCCCCGCCCTCGGGGGAGCGGTCGGGGTGGCCGACCTGTGGCTGAAGGACGAGTCGGCCAACCCGGCGGGTTCGTTCAAGGACCGCGTGGTCGCCGCGGCGCTCGGACGGGCCCTGGAGGACGGTCGGCGGGTCGCGGCCTGCGCCTCGACGGGGAACCTCGCCCACGCGGTCGCGGGCGGGGCCCGGCGGGCGGGGATGGGTGCCGTGGTGCTGGTGCCGGCCGCGCTGCCCGGCGACGACCGGGCGGCCATCGCCGCCGCCGGTGCCACGGTGGTGCCGGTCGAGGCCGGCTACGACGCGGTCAACCGCCTGGCGGTCGAAGCCTCCATGGTGGGCGAGACCGAGCGCTGGGCGTGGGTGAACGTCGGCCTGCGCCCGTGGTACGTCGAGGGCTCGGCCACCGTCGCGCACGAGATCGCCGAACAGCTCGGCTGGCGGGTCCCCGACGCCGTGGTGGCGCCCATGGCCTCGGGCGCGTTCGCCCTGGCCCTGCACCGGGCCTTCGTCGACCTGGCCGCGGTGGGGCTCGTGCCCGCCGGCCCCCCACCCGCCCTGTGGGTCGCCCAACCGGCGGGGTGCGCGCCCGTGGCCGCCGCGTTCGCGGCCGGTGCCGACGACGTGGCGCCGGTGCGCCCCGACACCGCCGCCCCCTCGCTGGCCATGGGCGACCCGCCCGACGGCCCCGAGGTCCTCGCCGCCGCCCGGGCCAGCACGGGCGGCGTGGTCGCGGTGCCCGAGCACGAGATCGCGCCGGCGCAGCGGCGCCTGGCCGAGCTCGAGGGTGTGGCGGCCGAGCCCGCCGGGGGCGTCGTGGTGGGCGCGACGGCCCGCATCGCCGCGGCCGGCCGCCTGCCCGCGGGCGCGACCGTCGTGGCCTGCATCACCGGCGGCGCCCACGACCGGTGGGTGCCCGACCCGGGTGCGCCCGACCGTGCGGGGCAGGGTCCCGGGCGGGTGACCGGTACCATCCCTCCCACTGTCTCCGCCCTGTCGGCCGAGGTGGCCGGCGGGCCCACCGTCGCACCAGAGGAACCCAACCGATGAGCGTCACCGTCCGCGTCCCCACCACCCTGCGCACCCTCACCGGGGGCGAGTCCGAAGTGTCCGTCGAGGGCGAGACCGTCGGCGCGGTGCTCACGGCCCTCGACGGCGCGCACCCGGGCTTCAAGGACAAGCTCTTCGACGACGACGGCAACCTGCGCCGCTTCGTCAACGTGTTCGTGGCCGACGACGACGTCCGCTTCCTCGACGGGCTCGACACCTCCGTGCCCGACGGCGAGACGCTGTCGATCATCCCCGCCGTCGCCGGCGGCTGAGCACGTAGGTCGCGCGGCCCCTTCTGGGCCGCGGCGATGGGCCGAACGGCCCGACGCGCTCCACCGCGCCCGCGGTGGCGACGATGCCCTCGTCACTGCGGGAACCACCCCGGCTGGAGGGCACGCTGCGTGGCGGCACCGAGCCCTCCAGCCGGGGGCTCGTCGCTTTGGCCCTCCTTCGTCGGGCCGCCTTCGGCATCCGGTTCGTCGGCGCTGCGCCTCCGCTCCGCTCCGGCACGTGGGCACCTTCGTCGGACCGCCTTCGGCATCCGGTTCGTCGGCGCTGCGCCGCCGGTTGGCGACTTAGCACTCTCACCTCTAGAGTGCTAATGCTTACTCACCGCACGCCAACCGGTCACCCAACGGAGGACCACTGCATGTCGAAGACCATCGCATTCGACGAGGAGGCCCGCCGCGGCCTCGAGTCGGGCATGAACCAGCTCGCCGACGCCGTGCGCGTCACCCTCGGCCCGAAGGGTCGCAACGTCGTGTTGGAGAAGAAGTGGGGCGCCCCCACCATCACCAACGACGGAGTGTCGATCGCCAAGGAGATCGAGCTCGAGGACCCCTACGAGAAGATCGGGGCCGAGCTGGTCAAAGAGGTCGCCAAGAAGACCGACGACGTCGCCGGTGACGGCACCACCACCGCCACCGTGCTGGCCTGGTCGATGGTGCGCGAGGGCCTGCGCAACGTGGCCGCCGGCGCCAACCCGATGAGCCTCAAGAAGGGCATCGAGTCGGCGGTCGAGACCGCGGTCGACTCGATCCGCAAGGTCGCGGTCGAGGTCGAGGACAAGGCCCAGATCGCCCAGGTGGCGGCCATCTCCGCCGCCGACGAGGAGATCGGCAAGATGATCTCCGAGGCCATCGACAAGGTGGGCAAGGACGGCGTGATCACCGTCGAGGAGAGCCAGACCTTCGGCATGGACATGGACCTCGTCGAGGGCATGCGCTTCGACAAGGGCTACATCTCGCCGTACTTCGTCACCGACCCCGACCGGATGGAGGCCGTCCTCGACGACCCCTACATCCTGTTGGTGGGCTCGAAGATCTCGGCCGTGCGCGACATGGTCGCCGTGCTCGAGAAGGTGATGCAGTCGGGCAAGCCGCTGGTCATCATCGCCGAGGACGTCGAGGGCGAGGCCCTCGCCACGCTCGTGGTCAACAAGATCCGGGGCACGTTCAAGTCGGCGGCGGTCAAGGCCCCCGGCTTCGGTGACCGCCGCAAGGCGATGCTCCAGGACATGGCCATCCTCACCGGTGCCCAGGTCATCACCGAGGAGGTGGGCCTCAAGCTCGAGAACACCACCCTCGACCTGCTCGGCACCGCCCGCAAGGTGGTCATCACCAAGGACGAGACCACGATCGTCGAGGGCGGTGGCCAGGACGACGACATCGCCGGTCGCGTCGCCCAGATCAAGGGCGAGATCGACAACACCGACTCCGACTACGACCGCGAGAAGCTCCAGGAGCGCCTCGCCAAGCTGTCGGGCGGTGTGGCCGTGCTCAAGGTCGGCGCCGCCACCGAGGTGGAGCTGAAGGAGAAGAAGCACCGCATCGAGGACGCGGTCAGCACCACCAAGGCCGCCATCGAGGAGGGCGTGGTCGCCGGCGGTGGCGTCACCCTGCTGCGCGCGCAGGAGGGCATCGCCGACCTGGCCAAGAAGCTCGAGAAGAAGCAGCACGACGAGGCCACCGGCGCTCGCATCGTGCTGCGGGCGCTCGAGGAGCCGCTCAAGCAGATCGCGGTCAACGCCGGCCTCGAGGGCGGCGTCGTGGTCGAGAAGGTCCGGGCGCTCGAGACCCCGGCCGAGGGCCTCAACGCCGCCACCGGCGACTACGAGGACCTGGTCAAGGCGGGCATCATCGACGCCGCCAAGGTCACCCGCTCGGCGCTGCAGAACGCGGCGTCGATCGCGGCCCTGTTCCTCACCACCGAGGCGGTCATCGCCGACCAGCCCGAGCCCATGCCGGCCATGCCGGGCGGGGGCATGGAGGACTTCTAGCCCTCCACCGCACCTCCACCGAGCGGTCACGGGGACCGGGCCCTGCGGGGCCCGGTCCTCGTCGTCTGCGCCCCGGCGTCGTCGGGTCGCAGCGCTCAGGTCCTCCGGTCGGGCGACCGCTCCGGCCGCGTCAGCCCGACGGGGAACCCGCGACTGGGTCGTCGCGTCGACGCCGGGCCCCCGGGGCGGTGCCGGCGACGACGAGGGTGCCCTTGCCGGCGCGCTTGGCGTCGTAGAGGGCGGTGTCGGCCTCGTGGACGATGGCGTCGGGATCGGCGCCGCGGTCCGCGCCCGCGAGCGTGAGGCCCGCGGAGGCGGCGAGGGTGACGGCGACGCCGTCGGGGAGCAGGACCGGCGTCCGCGCGGCATCGAGCAGCCGCTCGACCACCGCCGCCGCGGCGCCGGCGTCGGGCGGACGGTGGATCAGGACGGCGAACTCGTCGCCCCCCAGGCGGGCGACGACGTCGTCGGCCCGCATCTCGCGGCCGAACCGGCCCGCCAGCTCGACGAGCAGGTGGTCGCCGGCGGCGTGTCCGTGGCGGTCGTTCACGCCCTTGAAGCCGTCGAGGTCGAGGTAGGCCACCGCCACGGGGACGGCGTCGGCGAGGGCGGTCTCCAACAGGGTGAAGAAGCGGGCGCGGTTGGCCAGCCCGGTCAGGGCGTCGTGGTGGGCCAGGTGCTCCAGGCGCTCGCTGCTGGCGCGCCGGTCGAGGGCCAGGCGCACCAGCGTCTCGATGTCGCCCAGGTTCACCGCCAGGAGGTCGGCCATCGCCGGGTCCGGCGCCCAGGCCGCGAGCAGGGCCGGCTGCGGGCGCCCGGGGTCGGGCGAGCCGATGAAGGCGGCGGCGTGCAGGCCCCGGGCCTGGGCGGCCTGCCGTACCGGGTCGGGGAGCCGGGCGGGCTCGGTGACCGTGACGGGGGTGAGCGTCTCCATGGCCTCGGTCCACGGCGCGCCCGGCGTGTGGTCCTGGCGCCCGTCGACGATCCCGCCGAGGACCGGCGGCACCCATCCGAGGCCCAGGCGCCGCCCGCCCGAGTCGAACGCGATCAGCGCGCCGGGGCGGCTCGGCGAGAAGCGGTCGCCCAGGCCCTCGAGCGACGACTCGGGCCCCTCGCCCGCGACCATGGCCGAGAACGAGCGGGTGCGGGCGCGGTCGAAGGGGTTGGGCCGGAGCGAGAAGGCGACGTACTCCGTGCCGTCGGGGCCGTCGATGAGCACGGTGGCGACGTCGAGCATCTCGTAGGTGCCGTCCCGCCGGCGGAGCCGGTAGGGGGCGGTGCCGTCGCCCACCCGGGTGTGGAGCACGCCGATCGTGCTGGCCGCCCGCGGCAGGTCGTCGGGGTGCAGCCAGTCGAAGGGGTGCTCGCCGAGGAGCTCCTCGGGCTCCCAGCCGTAGCGGCGGAAGGCCTCGTTGGCGTAGACCACCCGGAGGTCGGCGTCGAGGATCGCCGCGGGGGCGGTGTCGTCGATCACCACCCGCGCGAGCAGGGCGTCGTCCGGCCGCCCTCGACGCGCCGCGGTGCCCCCCACCGGGTCCCATGCTGCCACGGGACTCCCATCGGTACCCTCGGACCATGGCTGGAGTGGTTCGGGCACGGACCGTGACGGTGCTGCGCCGGCGTGTGGACGCGGCGGGCGACCGGCGCGCCCCCGACGACGTCATCGTCGAGGAGCCGCTCGCGATCCACCTGGACGGGGCGCTCGTCGCCACCACCATGCGCACCCCCGGACACGACTTCGAGCTCGCCGCCGGCTTCCTGCACGGCGACGGGCTCCTCGGCGGTGCGCCCGTCACGACGTGCCGGTACTGCGCCATCGGCTCGGCCGTCGACACCGACTTCAACGTCGTGAGCGTCGACACCGGGGGACGGGCGCCCACGCCGACCCCCCGGCTCCAGACCGCCACCGCCGCCTGCGGCCTGTGCGGCAGCACCAGCCTGGACGAGCTGTGCGCCCGCCTGGTGCCCCTCCCCCCGACGGAGCCCATCCCGCTCGGGATCCTCGCCGGCGTGCCCGACCGGATGGCCCCGGAGCAGGCGCTCTTCGAGTCCACCGGAGCGGTGCACGCCGCCGCCGCGTTCGACCGTGAGGGCCAGCCCCTGGTGGTGCGCGAGGACATCGGGCGTCACAACGCCGTCGACAAGGTGGTGGGCCGCCTGCTGCTCGACGGCCGTCTCCCGGCCATCGGCCTCGGGCTGTTCGTGAGCGGGCGGGCCAGCTTCGAGATGGTCCAGAAGGCGTGGGCGGCGGGCTTCGCGGCCGTGGTGGCGGTGAGCGGCCCCTCCTCGTTGGCGGTGGACACGGCGCGGGCGGCCGGCCTCACCCTCGCCGGCTTCACGCGCGGCGGTGCGCTCAACCTCTACAGCCCCGACCGGGCCTGAGTCGCTCGGCCCGGTCCCCGTCGCCCGCCCCCGCGTACCCCTTCCCCTCCCGGCGCCGGCCCCGCCGGCAGCGGCCCCGGTCCGGCTCGTTAGCCTGAGGCCCATGAGCGAAGCGCTGTCCCCGTCGGTGGGCCTCGGGGTCCTGCACCTGTTCGTGAAGCCCCGCGACGAGGTCGACCCGCAGGCCGTGGTCGCCGCGGTCAAGCGGGCCGAGGGCGACGGCGACCAGGTGGTGCCCGTGGCGCTGCTGGGCCACAAGGCCGACGCGGCCTTCATGGTGCTGAGCGACGACGTGGTCCGCCTGCGCCGCTTCCAGACCGACGTGCAGGCCGCCGGCCTCGAGGTGGTCGACTCGTACGTGTCGCTCACGGAGCTGTCCGAGTACGCCCAGGGCCTGCCCCCCGAGCGCAACCAGGCCCGGCTCCACCCCGAGCTGCCCCCCGACGGCAAGCGGGCCTGGTGCTTCTACCCGATGTCGAAGCGCCGCAACGTCGGGGCCAACTGGTTCACGCTGCCCTACGACGAGCGCAAGGCGCTCATGTACGAGCACGGGGCCTCGGGTCGCACGTTCGCGGGGCGGGTCGTGCAGGTGGTCACCGGGTCGACCGGCCTCGACGACTTCGAGTGGGGGGTCACCCTCTTCGCGGTCCATCCCGACGACCTCAAAGAGGTCGTCTACACGATGCGCTTCGACGAGGCGTCGGCGCTCTACGGCGAGTTCGGCGCCTTCTACACGGGCTTCGTCACGACCGCGGACGAGCTCGCGCCGGTGCTGACGGCCCGTTGACCGCGAGGAACACGGCGCTGGTGAACGCTTGCGCCGTCACGATTCGCTACTGTGCCGCCGGCGGGTAGCGGCTCCTCGGTCGAGGTCGCACGTCGTCCGCTGAAGGGGAGAGCCAACACGTGCGCAAGCTGATTCTCATCGTGCTCGCCGTCCTGCTCGGCGGCTCGGTGGTGCTCGGGGGCGGCCCGGCGGGGGCGCAGACCGACACGACCGAGGCCGGCGGAGGCGCCACCACGACCACCACCGAGGGTCGCGTGGTGGGGGTGAGCGGCGTGATCCTGAACGACGACGAGCCCGTCGAGGGCGTCGTGATCGTGGTCAAGGACGCCTCGGGAGCGGTGGTGGGCGAGGCCACCACCAACGCGGACGGCGAGTACGACATCCCACTCCCGGGCCCCGGCGACTACTCCTCCACCCTCGACGTCGACTCGCTCCCCGACGGGGTCAACCTGCGCAACGAGGACCGCGCCACCCTCGAGTTCACGCTGCGCCCGGGCCAGAACCGCCCGCTGCTGTACCCCCTCGGCGAGAGCGACCGCCAGGAGGTCGGCGGCGTCGAGAAGTTCCTCCAGCTGCTCGTCGAGGGCATCAAGTTCGGCCTGGTCATCGCCATGGGCGCCATCGGCCTGTCCCTCATCTTCGGCACCACGGGCCTGACCAACTTCTCCCACGGCGAGATGGTCACGTTCGGCGCGATGGTGGCCTGGTGGTTCAACGTCAACTTCGGGATCCAGCTCATCCCCGCCGCCGTGCTGGCCATCATCGTGGGCGCGGCCGTCGCCGCGCTCTACGACTTCGCGTTCTGGCGGCGACTGCGCAAGCGGGGCACGGGGCTCATCGCCATGCTCGTGATCTCGATCGGCATGGCCGTGCTGTTCCGCTACTTCTTCCTCTACCTGTTCGGCAGCCGCACCCGCCCCTACGCCGACTACGCCGTGCAGAAGGGCGTCGACATCGGCCCGATCTCGATCGCCCCCAAGGACATCATCTCGATCATCTTGTCGATCGCCGTGCTCGTCGCGGTCGGCCTGGTGCTCAACCGCACCAAGATCGGCAAGGCGATGCGGGCGGTGGCCGACAACAAGGACCTCGCCGCCTCGTCGGGCATCGACGTCGACCGCGTGATCCTGTTCGTCTGGGCCGCCGGTGGCGGGCTCGCCGCCCTGGGCGGGGTGCTGTTCGGCGTCACCGAGCAGGTCAGCTACCAGATGGGCTTCCGCCTGTTGCTGTTGATGTTCGCGGGCGTCACCCTGGGCGGCCTCGGCACCGCCTACGGCGCCCTGGTGGGCAGCCTCATCGTGGGCATCTTCGTCCAGGTCTCCACCCTCTGGGTGCCGGTGGAGCTGAAGAACGTGGGGGCCCTCGTCATCCTGATCCTGATCTTGTTGGTCCGGCCCCAGGGCATCCTCGGGCAGTCCGAGCGGGTCGGCTGAGGGGAGCGAGACCATGGACCTGAGATCCGTCCTCGACAACAGCTTCTCGGCGGCGGTCGGCGTCGACGCCGTCATCTACGCGCTGGCCGCCATCGGCCTGAACCTCCAGTTCGGCTACACCGGCCTGTTGAACTTCGGCCAGGTCGGCTTCGCCGCCGTCGGCGCGTACGGCATCGCGGTCAGCGTCACCTACTTCGGGTGGTCGCTGTGGGTGGGCCTCGGGGTGGGGCTCGCGGCCTCGGTGGTGCTGGCCCTGCTGCTCGGCCTGCCGACGCTGCGCCTCCGGGCCGACTACCTGGCCATCGTCACCATCGCCGCCAGCGAGATCATCCGCCTCGTCGCCCGGTCGGTCACCTTCAACGACTACACGGGCGGCAGCGCCGGGCTCAGCGCCTACGCCGACTCGTTCTACGACCTCAACCCCTACAGCGGGGCGCGCTACTCGTTCGGCCCGGTCCAACTCAGCGGCAACGACCTGTGGATGGTCACCGTGGGCTGGGGGGTGGTGCTGGCGCTCACGCTGATGCTCTGGGTCCTCATGCGCAGCCCCTGGGGCCGGGTCCTCAAGGCGATCCGCGAGGACGAGGACGCCGTGCGCAGCCTCGGCAAGAACGCCTACTGGTACAAGATGCAGAGCCTCATCATCGGCGGCATGATGGGCGCGGTCGCGGGGTTCGCCTTCGCCATCGCCAAGACCTCGGTGCAACCCGACAACTACTCGACCGACTTCACGTTCTTCGCCTACGCGGCGCTCATCCTGGGCGGGGCGGCCACCACGTGGGGGCCGGTGGTCGGCTCGATCATCTTCTGGTTCCTCCTGGCCTTCACCGACAGCCTCCTGCGCCAGCTCGTGTCCAACGACAAGCTGCCCGAGGCCATCATCTCGGGCACGCAGGTGGGCCAGGTGCGGTTCATGCTCGTCGGCATCGGCCTCGTGCTGCTCATGGTCTTCCGACCACAGGGCATCTTCGGCAACAAGCGGGAGCTGGCGCTCGATGAGTGACACCACCTACGACACCGCCGCCGGCGCCGCCCGGCTGGCCGCCGAGCTGGCGGACGTGCCGAGCGAGCCGGGGGCCGCCAAGCCCGACCCCATCCTCGTGTCGGACCGCATGGTCCGGCGCTTCGGAGGCCTCACCGCGGTCGAGGTCGACCACCTCGAGGTCCAACGGGGGTCGATCACCGCGCTGATCGGGCCCAACGGCGCCGGCAAGACCACGTTCTTCAACTGCCTGACCGGCTTCGGGGACCCCGACGAGGGCGAGTGGACCTTCGACGGCACCCGGCTCACCACCGCCCCCGCCCACAAGTTCCCGCAGGCCGGGATGGTGCGCACCTTCCAGCTCACCAAGGCGCTGTCCAAGCTGACCGTCATCGAGAACATGAAGCTGGCGGCCCCCGACCAGCGCGGCGAGAACTTCTTCCGGGCCCTGGTCCCGGGGATCTGGCGTCGCCAGGAGCGCGAGGTGGAGGAGCGGGCCGACCAGCTCCTCGAGCGCTTCAAGATGGACCACATGCGCAACGAGTTCGCCGGCACGCTGTCGGGCGGTCAGCGCAAGCTGCTCGAGATGGCCCGGGCCCTCATGTGCGAGCCGCGGATGATCATGCTCGACGAGCCCATGGCGGGCGTGAACCCGGCCCTCACGCAGTCCCTGCTCGAGCACATCAAGGAGATGCGCGCCGACGGCGCCACGGTGCTGTTCATCGAGCACGACATGGACGTCGTGTCGAGCATCAGCGACTGGGTCGTCGTGATGGCCGAGGGCCGCATCATCGCCGAGAGCCCACCCGAGGAGGTGGGCCAGAACCAGGCCGTGGTCGACGCCTACCTGGGCGCCCACCACGACGCGCCCCTCACCATCGAGGAGGAGGAAGCCGAGCTGGAGGAGGCCGACGAGCTCCTCGAGGAGATCGAAGAGGCACGGGAAGAGGAGCAGGGCCGTTGAGCGAGACCACCAACGTCCCATCGGGCGAGCACCCCATCCCGCCGCCGCCCGCAGGCGGCGACGTGGTGCTGTCCGCCGAGGAGCTCGTGGCCGGCTACGTCCCCGAGGTGAACATCCTCAACGGCTGCGACTTCGTCCTGAACGACGGCGAGCTGATCGGCATCATCGGCCCCAACGGTGCCGGCAAGTCCACGCTGCTCAAGACGCTGTTCGGGCTGGTGAAGGTGGTGTCGGGCCGGGTGACGCTGCGGGGCGAGGACATCACCAGCCAGCCGGCCCACAGCCTCGTGGCCAAGGGCATCGGCTACGTCCCCCAGAACAACAACGTGTTCCCCCGCCTGACGGTGGAGGAGAACCTCGAGATGGGCCTGTACCTGGCCCCCAAGCGCTTCCGTGAGCGGTTGGACGTCGTCGCCGAGCTGTTCCCCCTGCTGGCCGAGCGGCTCAAGCAGCGGGCCGGCTCCCTGTCGGGCGGCGAGCGCCAGATGCTGGCCATGGGGCGGGCGCTGATGATGGACCCCACCGTGCTGCTGCTCGACGAGCCGTCGGCCGGCCTGTCGCCGCTCTACCAGGACGAGGTGTTCATCCGCTGCCGTCGCATCAACGCGGCCGGCGTGTCCATCGTGATGGTCGAGCAGAACGCCCGCCGGTGCCTCGAGATCTGCCACCGGGGCTACGTGCTCGACCAGGGCCGCAACGCCTACACCGACACCGGTGAGGCGCTGCTCCACGACCCCAAGGTGATCGAGCTCTACCTCGGCACCCTGGCCAAGGCCAAGTAGCGCCGGCCGCCCGCCGGGGCGGCCCCGAGATGAGTGGCCGGCCGGCGCCGAGGGGCGGCGAAAACGGGGAGCGCCCCCGGCCCGAGGGCCGGGGGCGCTCCGAGGACTGACGGTCAGACCGTCGGTCCGCCAGGATCAGATCGTGGCGAACTCGAAGGTGGTCTGGTCGCTGTCGATGCCGTCGTCACCGAACACGAGGATGCCGAAGCTCGCCTCCGAGGGCTCGCCGGCGTCGCCGAAGCTCAGCGGACCGGTGATGCCGTCGTAGTCGATGTCCTCGCCGGCCTCGATGAGCTCGAGGCACTCGGCGTACGTGGTGCAGGTGGTGCCGTCCTTGGTGACGCCGTTGATCTCGGCGGCCACCGCGGAGGGCTCGTCGGTGCCGGCGATGTTGGCCGCCAGCGCCGTGATGATCACCGCGTCGTAGGACTCACCGGCGTAGTTGTAGTCCTCGAGGTTCGGGTCGATCTCGTCGAGCCGATCCGTGAAGTCCGAGGACAGGTCGGTGAGCGGGGTGGTGCCCTTCATGCCGGCGATCTGCGAGGGATCGTCGAACTGCTCGGCGAGGGCGTTGCCCATGTTGCCGTCGGTGCCGTACACCGGGATGTCGCCGGGGCCGATGCCCTTCTCGATCATCGAGGTGAGGATCCGCGCCGACTCGTCGAAGCCGATCACGATCACGGCGTCGGGGCTGGCGTCGGCCACCTGCTGGACCTCGGCGTCGAAGTTGGTGGCGTTCGGGTCGTAGATGACCTTCTCGACCACCTCGCCGCCGGAGTCCGTGAACGACTCCTCGACGAAGTCCGCGAGGCCGGTGCCGTACGGGTCGTCGAGCGCCAGGATGCCGAGGGTGGCGTTGCCGTCGCCGGCGATGATCTCACCGAGGAGCTGGCCCTGGAGGACGTCGGACGGAGCGGTGCGGAAGTACAGCCCGTTGTCGTCGTAGTCCGTGAAGTCCGGCGCCGTGTTGGCCGGCGAGAACTGGATGACGCCGGCACCGGTGATCTTGTCGATCACGGTCAGCGACACGCCCGACGAGGCGGCGCCGACGATCACGTCGGCGTTCTCGCTGAGGAGGCGGTCGCTGGTCTGGCTGGCGATGTCGGTCGAGGTGTCACCCGAGTCGCCCTGGATGGCGTCCGGGATCTCCTCGCCGTTCACGCCGCCGGCCTCGTTGATGTCGGCGACGGCCAGGTCGACGCCCGCGAACTCCGGTGGCCCGAGGAAGGCCAGCGAGCCGGTCTCGGGCAGCAGGGTGCCGACGGTGAAGGTGCCGTCGCCCGTGTTCTGGGCGGCGTCGCCGCTGTCGTCACCTGCGGTCGTCGTGGTGCTGTCGCCGCTCGACTCGTCGCCGCCGTCGTCGTCACTGCCGCACGCCGCGGCGATCAGAGCGAAGGCGAAGAACAGAGCCAAGAGGCTGAACAAGCCCTTCTTGCGCATTGATTCTCCCCTTGGTGGTTTCACCCCGGGTTCACCCGGAGCGCACAGAGCATATGAGCTGGCGCCGCGGCGCGCCGCTCGGGCCGGCTCTGCGGGTGTGAATTCTGCGAGTCGCCCCCCTTGCGCCACACTTGGGGCCATGGCCGGCACCGACCTGGCGTACCTGCGTGATGCCTACCTCCGGTCCTTCGAGGCCGCCGTCACCGCGGTCGACGAGGACGCCGGTGCCGTCGCCCTCGACCGCACCGCGCTGTACCCCACCGGGGGCGGCCAGCCCCACGACGAGGGCGTCCTGCGGTGGGAGGGCGGCGAGGCGCGCGTCGTCGACGTGGCCAAGCGGGGCGCGGACGTCTGGCACACGCTCGACGGCCCGCTCCCCGCCGTCGGCACCCCGGTGACCGGCGAGCTCGACTGGGAGCGCCGCCACGCGCTGATGCGCACCCACACCGCGCTGCACGTCCTGTGCGGCGTCATCTGGAACGAGTGGGGCACGGCGGTCACCGGCGGCAACATGACGCCGCTCGCGGCGCGCATGGACTTCGAGTTCGACCCGCTGCCCGAGGGGTTCGGCCCCCGCGTCGAGGAGCTGGTCAACGCCGAGCTGGCCGCCGACCGACCGATCGAGGTGTCGTTCCTGCCCCGGTCCACCGCGGTCGAGGACGAGGATCTCATCCGCACCAAGGTCAACCTGATCCCCGAGGCCGTGCAGGAGATCCGCGTCGTGGACATCGTGGGACTCGACAAGCAGGCCGACGGCGGCACCCACGTCGCCTCCACGGGCGAGGTGGGCCGGCTGCGGGTCGTGAAGACCGAGTCCAAGGGCAAGGGCAACAAGCGCCTCCGGGTGGAGGTCGTCGATGCCGGCGGCTGAGGCGTCGGCGCCGCCCGCCGACCTCGACCGGCTGCGGGCGCGCCTGCGCGAGCTCGACCGCGTCGTCGTGGCCTTCAGCGGCGGCGCCGACTCGGCGTTCCTGGCCTGGGTGGCCTGACACCTCGGGCCCGACCGGTCGCTCGCCATCACGATTCTCGCCGTCATAGCGCCAGTCGAGAGCACGACGACTGCCGGTCAGCTCGCCGACGAGTGGGCGCTGCGCTGGCAGCCAGTGGCCACCGCCGAGATGGCCAACGCCGCCTACCAGATAACGACGGCGAGCCGCTGCTTCCCGCTACAGGGGCGCGCTGATGGAACGCTCGAGCCGGTGGTCACCGCCGAGGGGGCCACCGTGAATTATCAGGGTCAGCCTCGACGATCTCGGCGACCACCGCCCCGGGCAGGCCGCCGCCGACCGCGGCGCCGCCTTCCCCTGGTCAAGGCCGGCTTCACCAAGCGCGACGTTCGGGCCGCGTCCCGCGCGCTGGGGCTGCGCACGTGGGACAAGCCCGCCGCGGCCTGCCTCGCCTCCCGCCTGCCGTACGGCACGCCGGTCAGCACGCCGGTGCTCCGCCGGGTCGCCGAGGCCGAGGCCGCGCTCGGCGCGCTCGGCTTCCGGGCGCTGCGGGTGCGCCACTACGACGACACCGCCCGGCTGGAGGTGCCCCTCGACGACCTGGCCGCGGTGCTCGACCGGCGCGAGACCGTCGTGGCCGCCGTGCACCGCGCCGGGTACCGGTACGTCACGCTCGACCTCGAGGGCCTGCGCTCGGGCAACCTCAACGCCGCGCTCGGCGAGCGCTGAGGGGTCCCGGTGCGAGCGCTGCGCAACCTGGCGATCTTCCTCGTGGTCCTGCTGGCCCTCGGCGCCGCCGCGGACGTCGGCCTGCGCCTGTTGCTGGCCAACCGGGTGGAGGCGGAGATCGAGGGGGCCGACCGCCAGATCGACGTGAGCGGCGTCGAGGCCGAGGTGGGCTCGTTCCCGTTCCTGCCCGGCCTCGTCCTCGGCGGCGAGGTGAACCACCTGTCGCTGCGGCTGGACGACCTGGTCACGCCGGGCGTGACGTTCGACGAGTTCGAGATCGACGTCGAGGGGCTCACCTTCGACCGTTCGGTGCTCTTCAACGCGCAGGTCCAGGTC
Organism: Microthrixaceae bacterium; assembly: GCA_020637195.1. GTDB lineage: Bacteria > Actinomycetota > Acidimicrobiia > Acidimicrobiales > DATDAH01 > JAEUJM01. The sequence continues at coordinate 744 of JACJWK010000027.1, read as the reverse complement.
CAGGACCTCGACCGGGCGGTCATCCGGGCCGAGATCTCCGAGGCCAACGCGTCCGAGGCGGTGGGCGTACCGGTGACGTTCACCCCCGACGGCGTGTCGGTCCAGGTGGCGGGCCAGGCCCGGCCGGCCACGGTCGCGCTCGCCGGCGGCGAGCTCACCCTGGCGGCCCAGGGGGTGGGCGAGCTGGTCGTCCCGATCTCCGAGGGCGAGTACTTCCCGTGCACCCCGGAGGCGCAGGTGCGCCAGGCCAAGGTCGTGCTGCGCTGCACCGCCGACTCGCTGCCCGCCGTCCTCCGCCCCTACGTCGGAGGCGGCGGCGCGGGCATCGGGTAGCCGGGCCCCTACCAGTGCAGGGTGCCCGGGGCACCCTTGAACGGCCCCACGACGTCGGCGGTGATCCAGCCGCCGTAGAAGTCGCCGGCGTTGGCCTGGACGACCTCGCCGTCCACGAGGCACTCGTCGACCCGCTGCGGGTAGAACGCCAGGTGGCCGGCGATGGGGGCGAACGCCGGTGTCGGGTCGTCGTAGCACCACGCCGCCTGCGGGCTGGTGCGCTCACCCACCACCAGGTCGAGGTACCGGGCGGCGCCCTTCCACTCGCAGTGCGTGCGACGGGCGACCGGCACGAGCAGGTCGAGGGCGACGTCGCCGGGCGGCAGGTAGTAGGCCGGAGGCTGGCTCGTCTCGAGCACGCGGTACGCCGAGCGGGTGTCGGCCACGGTCACGCCGGCGAAGCGCACCTGG
>JACJWK010000026.1 GCA_020637195.1 Microthrixaceae bacterium | reverse complement strand
CCAGGCGCGCACTGCCGAGCAGGTCGCGGCCATCCGCAAGGGCGACGCCTCGGGCGCGGCGCCGGCGAGGTCGCGGTCGACGAGGCGGCGGATGTACTCGGCGAGCGTGATGCCGAGACTGGCCGCCTTCTGCTTGGCCCGGGCGTGCTGGGTGGCCTCCAGCGCGATCTGTGTGCGCATGGTGCTACATCATAACAGCACGCCTTCGGCGCCCTGCCCGCCGACACCGCGTCGGCGAGCCGGACGCCGTGGCGAAGGTGCCCGCCGGGTTGCCGACGTCGGGGCGGGTCCCCTAGCCTTAGCACTCGGCACTTGAGAGTGCTAAGACCAGTCCGAACCACCGTCAGCGACGACAGGGAGTAACCCGAATGAACCTCCAGCCCCTCGACGACCGCATCGTCGTCAAGCCCGGCGAGTCCGAGGAGACCACCGCCAGCGGCCTGGTCATCCCCGACACCGCCAAGGAGAAGCCCCAGCAGGGCGAGGTCCTGGCCGTGGGGCCGGGCAAGCGCTCGGACAACACCGGCGAGCTCATCCCGATGGACGTCTCCGTCGGCGACACCGTCGTCTACAGCAAGTACGGCGGCACCGAGATCACCTCGGGCGGCCAGGATCTCCTGATCCTCTCGGCCCGCGACGTCCTCGCGATCGTCAAGTAGGTCGCCCATGTCCAAGATCTTGAAGTTCGACGAGGACGCCCGCCGCGGCCTCGAGGCCGGCGTCAACAAGCTGGCCGACGCGGTGAAGGTCACCCTCGGGCCCAAGGGCCGCAACGTGGTGCTGGACAAGAAGTTCGGCGCCCCGACCATCACCAACGACGGCGTCTCCATCGCCCGTGAGGTCGAGCTGGAGGACCCCTTCGAGAACATGGGCGCGCAGCTCGTGAAGGAGGTCGCCACCAAGACCAACGACATCGCGGGTGACGGCACCACCACCGCCACCGTGCTGGCCCAGGCCATGGTCCGCGAGGGCCTGCGCAACGTGGCCGCCGGCGCCAACCCGATGAGCCTCAAGAAGGGCATCGAGAAGGCCGTGGCCGCCGCCGTCGAGTCGCTCGCCGAGCAGGCCAAGGAGATCGACGAGAAGTCGGAGATCGCCCAGGTGGCCGCCATCTCGGCCGCCGACCCGGCCATCGGCAAGGTCATCGCCGACGCCATCGACAAGGTGGGCAAGGACGGCGTGGTCACGGTCGAGGAGTCGAACACCTTCGGCATGGACCTCGACTTCACCGAGGGCATGCAGTTCGACAAGGGCTACCTGTCGCCCTACTTCGTCACCGACGCCGAGCGCCAGGAGGCCGTCCTCGACGAGCCGTACGTGCTGTTCATGAACGGCAAGATCAGCTCGGTCCAGGACCTCCTGCCCGTCCTCGAGAAGGTCATGCAGGGCGGCAAGCAGCTGCTCATCGTGGCCGAGGACGTCGAGGGCGAGGCCCTCGCCACCCTCGTGGTCAACAAGATCCGCGGCACGTTCCACGCCGCCGCGGTGAAGGCCCCGGGCTTCGGCGAGCGCCGCAAGGCCATGCTCCAGGACATGGCGGTGCTCACCGGCGGCCAGGTGATCTCCGAGGAGATCGGCCTCAAGCTGGAGAACACCACCCTCGACCTGCTGGGCCGGGCCCGCAAGGTGGTCATCACCAAGGACACCACCACCATCGTCGAGGGTGCGGGGTCCCACGAGGACGTCGACGGTCGCATCGCCCAGATCCGGCGTGAGATCGACGAGACCGACTCGGACTGGGACCGCGAGAAGCTCCAGGAGCGCCTCGCCAAGCTGGCCGGCGGCGTGGCCGTCGTCCAGGTCGGCGCCGCCACCGAGGTGGAGCTCAAGGAGAAGAAGCACCGCATCGAGGACGCCCTGTCGGCCACCCGCGCCGCCATCGAGGAGGGTGTGGTCGCCGGCGGCGGCACCGCCCTCATCCGCACGATGGAGCCGGTCGAGAAGGCGACCAAGAAGCTGAAGGACGACGAGGCCACCGGCGCCAAGATGGTGCTGGCCAGCCTCGACGCCCCCGCCCGCCTCATCGCCGACAACGCCGGCCGCGAGGGCGCGGTCATCGTCCGCCAGGTGGAGTCCGAGCTCGGGTCGGTCGGCTTCAACGCCGCCACCGGCGAGTTCGAGGACCTCATCAAGGCCGGCGTCATCGACCCCGCCAAGGTCACCCGGGCGGCGCTGCAGAACGCGGCGTCGATCGCGGCGATGCTGCTCACCACCGAGGCCCTCGTCGCCGACAAGCCCGAGGAGGAGTCGGCCATGCCGGCGATGCCCGGCGGCGGCATGGGCGGAATGGGGGGCATGGGCGGGATGATGTGACCTCTTGGTCGGGGCGCGGCTGACCGCCCCGGCGGGTCCGGTCGCCGGATTCCGTTTCGGCCCATGCTCGTTCTTGCGCGTGGGCCGAAGCCGTTCCGGCGCCACCCCCCGGGGCTCGCGCGTCGCTCCGGGCGAGGCCACAGCACCACCCAGCTCATTCCGAGTCGCAAGAGCGGCCGGCCCCTTCGGGGCCGGCCGCTCTTCGGTTTTTCCGTCGGGTCGGTCGTCTAGGGTCTCGGCGCATGGAATCGGAGACGGTGGAGATCGAGATCGACGCGACGCCGGCGGACGTGTGGGCCGTCGTGGGGGACTTCGGGGGGCTCGACTGGATGCCGGGGCTCGACCGGTGCACGGTCGACGGCGACGTGCGCACCATCGAGATGATGGGCATGGAGATCAAAGAGCAGCTGACGGCGCGCGACGAGGACGCCCGCAGCATCAGCTACTCGATCGTCGACGGTCCCGTCCCGGTCGAGAGCCACCTGGCCGTCATCACCGTGCACGACGGCGCCGACGGCGGCACCACGGTCACCTGGCGGGTCGACGTCGAGCCCGAGGGCGCCGCGCTGTTCTCGGGCATCTACCAGGGCGCGCTCGGCGCCCTGAAGGACAAGGTCGAGGCCTAGACCTCGTCGGGCGGCGGCCCGCCCGCCTCCGCGGCGGCGGCCGCCTCGGCCTCCTCCTGCTCGATCGCCGCCTCCTCGGAGCCCGCGAGCAGGCGCCCCGTCCGGCGCCGCACCCGCCCGAGGTTGCCCACGAGCGCGGCCACCAGCGTGACCAGGAAGATCTGTCCCACCAGGGCCTCGACCATGGCCAGCGCCCGGGGGAGCTGGCTCACCGGGACGATGTCGCCGTAGCCCAGCGTGGCGAGGGTGACGTAGCTGAAATAGAGCAGGCCGAACTGCGGGCTCGACCCCAGGTCGCCCTTGAAGGCGTCGTTGTCGAGCGCCCACATGCCGTGGAAGGCGAACGCGCACGCCATGCCGAGCAGCAGGTAGGCGCAGATGGCGCCGAGCACGGTCTGACCGCTGATCACCGGGTGCTCGAAGATGCGCTTGAGGATCACCGCGGGGGTGATCACCGCCAGCACGCCCAACAGGATGCTCGAGAAGGCGGTGCCGTCCTCCAGGCCGGCCGCGGCGTTGCCGGTGAGGCTGGCGACGGCCAGCGCCACCATCACCAGGGCGATCTGATGGGTCCGCCGGTGCACGTGGGAGATGCGCAGCGCCAGCAACAGCACGCCGGCCATGACCACGCCCTGGATGATGCTGCCCCAGCGGGTGTTGTCGAGCAGCGGGATCAACAGGAACTGGAGGAGGATGACCACGAGCAGCAGGCCGTAGCTGTCGACCAGCTTCGGTGGCTGCTCCGGGTCGCGTGCACGCGCCACGGCTCCGTTTGCTAGCACAACGACCGGTACGCTCGGCCCTCATGGACGATCGCCCGCCCCCGGACCCCGCCAAGCTGCTCGCCTCCTGGATGGAGTGGGAGAAGGGCGAGACCACGCCGGGCATGGTCATGAAGAACCTGAAGACCGGTGGCCTCCGAGAGCTCCTCGAGGCCATGGTCGAGCCGCCCACCCCCTGATGGCCGCCGCGCGCGGCGGCTCGCAGGTCATCCCCCGGCCGGCCGACCACCGTCCCGGGGGGCCGCCGCCGTGGGCCCACCTCGCGCCGGCGGAGCGGGCCGTGACCGTCGACCGCGTGGTCGAGGCGGTGCGCGGCCTCGGCGAGCCCCGGCCCGTGCCCGGCGGCGCACCCCCGGGGGCGCGGCCGTCCGCCGTGCTCGTGCCCGTGTACGACGACGGGGGCGAGGCGGCGCTGGTGCTGACCCGCCGGGCCCAGCACCTGCGGGCCCACAAGGGTGAGGTGAGCTTCCCCGGGGGCCGACGCGAGCCCGGCGAGGGCCCGGTGGAGACCGCGCTGCGAGAGGCCGAGGAGGAGACGGCGCTCGTGCCCGCCGACGTCGAGGTGGTCGGCGAGCTCGACCCCCTCGCCACGTTCTCGAGCGGCTCGCTCATCGTGCCCGTGGTCGGGCGTCTCGACCGTCGCCCCGCGTTGGTGGCCCAGGAGGACGAGGTCGAGGCGATCCTGCACGTCCCGATCTCCGAGCTGCTCCACGAGGACACGTACCGCCAGGAGCTGTGGCGGTTCCCCCAGGGCTACCACCCGCTGCACTTCTTCGAGGTGCCCGGCGACACCATCTGGGGGGCCACGGCGCGGATCCTGCACCAGCTGCTGCTGCTCGTCACCGGGACCGGGCGATGAGCGAGCCGCCGGGCTTCCACATGAGCCCCGACGAGTTCCGCCGGCGGGGCTACGAGGTGGTCGACTGGCTCGCCCGCTACTACGAGGAGGTCGAGCGCTACCCGGTGCTGTCCCCGGTGGCGCCCGGCGACGTCCGGGCCCAGCTGCCCGACTCGCCCCCCGAGCACCCCGAGCCTTTCGACGACGTCATGGCCGACCTCGAGCGGGTGATCCTGCCCGGCGTCACCCACTGGCAGTCCCCCAACTTCTTCGCCTACTTCCCCGCCAACTCGTCGGGCCCCTCGGTGCTGGGCGACCTGCTCTCGTCGGGCCTCGGCGTGCAGGGCATGCTGTGGGCGACCAGCCCCGCCTGCACCGAGCTCGAGACGCTCGTGCTCGACTGGGTCGTCGACCTGCTCGGCCTCCCCGCCGGCTTCCGGTCCGACGGGGGCGATGGGGGCGATGGGGCGGGGGGAGGCGTCATCCAGGACTCGGCGTCGAGCGCCACGCTCTGCGCGGTCCTCGCCGCCCGCCACCGCGCCGCGCCCGACGGCGACCTCGGCGGCCTCGTCGCCTACACCTCCACCCAGGCCCACTCTTCGGTGGAGAAGGACGTGCGCATCGCGGGCCTGCCCGCCTCGGCCCTGCGCACCGTCGAGGTGGACGACACCTTCGCGATGCGTCCCGAGGCCCTGGCCGCGGCCGTCGAGGCCGATCGGGCCGCCGGCCGGCGCCCCTTCTTCGTGTGCGCCACGGTCGGCACCACCTCGTCCACCGCGATCGACCCCGTCCCCGCGATCGCCGACGTGTGCGAGCGCCACGGCCTGTGGCTCCACGTCGACGCGGCCATGGCCGGCTCGGCCGCGGTCGTGCCCGAGCTGCGCTTCGTGAACGACGGGCTCGACCGGGTCGACAGCTACTGCTTCGACCCGCACAAGTGGCTGTTCACCAACTTCGACTGCGACTGCTTCTACGTGGCCGACCGGTCGGCCCTGATCGGGGCGCTGTCGGTGCTGCCCGAGTACCTCCGCAACGCCGCCTCCGAGGCGGGCGCCGTGGTCGACTACCGCGACTGGCACGTGCCGCTGGGCCGGCGGTTCCGCGCCCTCAAGCTGTGGCTGGTCATCCGCCACTACGGCGCCGAGGGCCTGCGCCACCACGTCCGCCGCCACGTCGAGCTCACCCGGGAGCTCGTCGGGTGGATCGAGGCCGACGACCGCTTCGAGGTGGCGGCACCGGTGCCGCTCAACCTGGTGTGCTTCCGCCACGTCGGCGGCGACGACGCCAACCAGCGCATCCTCGACGCCTGCAACGCGTCGGGGGCGCTGCACCTCACCCACACCCGCCTCGACGACCGCCTCACCCTGCGCCTGTGCGTGGGGCAGACCCACACCGAGCGCCGCCACGTCGAGGCGGCGTGGGCCCGCATCGCCGCGCGGGCCTGACCGCCGGCGGCGCCGGCCGGCCGGGTACCGTTTCGGGCATGCCGGTGACCGTGACCTTCGAGGGCGACGACCACGCGCACGTCGTCAAGCAGGTGCGGGAGTGGCTCGAGACGGTCGAGGCCGAGCCCGAGGGCCCGCTCACCCCGTCCGAGGCCATCGCCCAGGGGGCCGAGGTCACCAAGGACGCGCTGCGCATCATCGCCCAGTCCGCCCCCGCCCCCATCGCCCAGCACGAGGTGTTCCAACGCCTGACCGGGATGGGCTACAAGGCCACCGACGCCACCCGCAACGCCCTCATCTCCGGGGTGGGGGCCATCGAGGACGCCACCGGCGGCGGCGTGGTCAAAGAGGTGCGCGACACCGGCCGCGACGCCATCTACGAGATGAACGTGGCCGTGGCCAAGCAGATCCTCAAGCAGCTCTCGGGCAGCTGACCGCCGCGGCGGCTCAGCCCTCGCCGGCGGCGGCCTCGAGCCCCGGGCCGATCTCGGCCCAGATCGCCTCGGCGACGAGGCGCGCCCCCTCCTCGTTGGTGTGGACCTCGTCGATGTAGAGGTCGTCCTGGCGGCCGTCGAGGACGTGGGACAGGTCGGTGACGCCGGCGGGGAGGCGGTCGAGGAGCGCGTCGGGCCAGCCGGCCTTGCTGGGCTGCCAGAAGAACCGGACCGGCGTGGCCTCGTCGGTCGTCAGCGCGTCGGCGAGGCGGGTGGCGCGACCGTAGATGTCGAGCGCCGCCGCGGCCTGCTCGTCCGGGGTGGCCGTCGCCCGGGCGATGCCCCCCTGCGAGCTCGTCGCTTCCTCACCCGTGAGGCCGAGCAGCCGAGCCACGCCGCTGCTGCGCCGGTAGGTGGCCACGAGGTCGGCGAGCCCGGCGGTCGGCGCCGGCTCCTGCTCGTGCTCGTCGTGGAAGTCGCGCGCGAACCGGTCCATGACATCGGCGCCCAGGTGGGTGGGGTCGGCCGAGTACCCCGTGCCCTGCACCAGCAGCTCGTTGAAGCCGTCGTAGAAGACGGCGAGGTCGTACCGCTCGCCGCGGGCCAGCAGGCGCTCCAGGTACTGCACCTCCTGCCACGCCACCCAGCCCGGGAGCCCGTAGTTGTGGACCTCGAGGGCGACGCCGTCGTCCTCGGCGAGGCGGGCCACCTCCGAGGGGATGGTGTGCTCGTCGCGCTGGCCCACCCCGAACATGGTGGAGCCGCCGAAGAACGCCACCCGCAGCGGTGGGGTCGTGGTCGACTCGGGCTCGTAGGACCGGCGCTCCTCGTCGGTGGTGTTGAGCCACTCGCTCTCGAACGGGCGCGGCGCCCGGACGAGGAACGGCGTGTACGAGCCGCCGTCGAGCTCGTAGTCGATCAACGCCTCGCGGTAGTCGTCGACCCAGGGCTCGTCGGCGATCGGCGGGGCGCTCAGCGTCGTCGTCACCGCGTCCTCGACGAAGCGCCGGGTGTCGCCGCGGGTGCCCTCCCGGATGCCGCTGGCCGCGAGCGCGATCCCGAGGGTGAGATCGGCGAGGACGAGCAGCGCCACCACGCCGAGGCCGACGAGCACGGGACGGCGCCGACGCGCCGTCGGGCGCCGGTCGGGGGTGGCCTCGGGGCCGTCGCCGGACGCGCGGTCGGCCTCGTGGCGGGCGGTGGGCGGGGCGGCGCCGTCGGCGAAGCCCGCTCGGGGCCGTAGGCGCGATGGGCCGGGTCGACGTCGGCGCCGCCGGGCGATCCACCCATCGCCGCGCACGCCCCGGGGGCGGCCGAAGCGCCGCCGGTGGAACGGGACCGTCAGCACCCACACCGGCACGATGACCGCGACGAAGACCAGCGACAGCAGGGCCCACGACAGCGCCGTGCCCACGGCACGGCCGATCGCGGCGGCGACGCGGGTCAGGGTGGCCTCGAACCGCGCCCGGAAGCGGGGCGACACCGTCCGCGCCTGCACGAGCGCGAGCACGGCGACGGCCAGGGTCAGCGCGACCCAGAGGGCGCCACGCGCAGCCAGGAGGACGGCCGCGGCCAGCGCGCCCACCGGGGCGAGGCGCGCGAACCAGCGGTGCGAACCGGCGACGGGCGCGTCGGCGACGACCGCGGGGGCCCACGCCGTGGGCGGGACGTCGGTGGTCAGGGCGCCGCCCTCTCCAGGAGGCTCGACATGGTGCCCCCATGTTCGCCCGCCGGCGACGGGGCCGGGGGGTCGGCCGGTGCCGCCCCGACGGCGCGCCGGCCGACGTGCACCAGCGCGCCGGCCGCTAGCGCCGCCACGAGGGGCACGACGGGGTAGCGGTAGTGCGGGTCGACGACCCCGCCGGCGATGGCCAGGGTGTAGAGGACGATCGGGACCCACAGGACGAGCGCCCGGCGGCACGCGGCCGACGTGGCGAGGCCGGCCAGCGCCAGCGCGCCGACCAGCCAGCCCCACCAGTCGGCGAGCGCCTCGAGGGGGCCGTGCCATCGCCCGGCCCACCCCGGGTCCTCGAAGTTGCGGGCGCCGTCGACCACCCGGCCCTCGCTGCTCCACGTCTCCCACACCTTGTGCACGTCGAGGCGCAGCTCGTCGAGCGGGTGGGTGAGCGCCCAGCGCACGCCCTTGCCGGTGGCCTCGCGGTACCACGCCGCCTCGTCCACCTCGACGGGCATGGCCTCGGCCGCCGCACCGGAGAGCCGGTACAGCTCGGCGAAGCGTCGCTCGGCGTAGGGCGAGGTCCCGTAGCAGTCGTCCTGGATCCGCTGGCTCAGCTTCTCCGGCTCCCACAGGGGGAGGGCGTCGTCGTGGTGCCCGAAGCAGACCGCCCCGGCGTTGTTCGTGGACGCCGGTGACCAGAAGCCCACCTGGACCCCGTTGCGGACGGTCCAGGGCACGAGCAGCGCGGCCGCCACGGCGACGGTGACGAGGGTGGGGCGCAGCGCCCCCCGCCACGTGCCGGTCCGTCCCCGCAGGGCCAGCGCGGGGGCGGCGAGGACGATCACCCCGGGGCTGCGCACCAGGAAGGCGGCGGCGGCCAGCACCCCGACCAGCGCCCACCGGCGGGTGGACGGGCGGTCGGCGGCGGCCGACGCCAGCACCAGGGCGCCGAGCAGGAACGGGGTGAACGCGGTCTCGGTGTGGGGGGTGGACGTCCAGAACACGAGCCCCGGGGCCAGCGCCACCAGCCAGGCGGCGACGGCGCGGGCCGACCGCCCGAGCCACTGGCCGGCGAGCACCCCGGCGAGCGCCACCGACGCCGTGCCGGCGACGACGTTGACCAGGGACGCGACGAAGGCCGTGGAGGCCCACCCCGTCTCGCGCGCCACCCAGACGAACGGGGCGAGCAGGGCCGGGTACCCCGGCGGCCAGAAGGCGCTGGGGCCGCCCCCGCCGCCGAACCGGGGGAGGTCGCCCTCGGTCAGGCCGACGGCGATGCGCAGGTACTCGGCGGGGTCGCGGAGCCCGGTGGGGGTGCGGGTGGCCCACACCACCCAGGCCAGGCGCAGCGCGGCGCCGACCACCACCGCGGCGACGACGACCTCCCGGCGGGCCAGGCGCGGCGCGAGCGACGCCGCGAGCCGGGCCACGGGCGCCTGCCGATCCCCCTCCGGCCCGTCGACGCGCCGCCGGGTCGGCGTCTCCGGCTCGGGCTCTGTCTCCGGTGCCGCCGTCGTGGCCGCCGCCGTCGTGGCCGCCGCCGTCTCCGCCCTGGTCGCCTTCGGGCGTGAGGCGCCCGCCGCGCCACCGGTCCGGGGCGTGCTCGCGGCCCGACCCCGCCGGCGCAGGGCCACGCCCTCGACCAGGAACAGGAGCCCGAGCGCCACGGCCAGCGCCACCGCGAGCCGCTCGCCGAGGGCCGCGGACATGGCGCGACGTTACCGCGCCGCCACCCGTGCCCCGAGGGCGCCCCGGGGTCGTCCGCAGCGCCGGAAACCCGCCCGCGACCGGCCTCGCCGGGTCGGGCCGCCGACTAGACTGACCACTTCCACCGAGCACGGGCAGAGCGAGCGACAAGCGAGAGACAGGGGTGAGCCGGCGTGGCTGAGATCGAGATCGGGATCGGCAAGTCGGGGCGGCGGGCCTACGGGTTCGACGACATCGCGATCGTCCCCAGCCGGCGCACCCGCGATCCCGAGGACGTCGACATCTCGTGGGAGATCGACGCCTTCACCTTCGAGCTGCCCCTCATGGCGTCGGCCATGGACGGCGTGGTCAGCCCCGCCACCGCCATCGAGCTCGGCCGCCTCGGCGGCCTCGGCGTGCTCAACCTCGAGGGCCTCTGGACCCGCTACGAGGACCCCGAGGCCCTCTTCGAGGAGATCTCCGAGCTCCCGCCCGAGAAGGCCACCCTGCGCATGCAGGACATCTACTCCGCGCCGATCATCCCCGAGCTCATCGGCGAGCGCATCCGCCAGATCAAAGAGGCCGGCGTCGTCTCGTGCGCCTCGGTCACCCCGCAGCGCACCGAGGCCTTCGCCGAGCAGATCCTCGCCGCCGAGCTCGACCTGCTCGTCATCCAGGGCACCGTCGTGTCGGCCGAGCACGTCTCCAAGACCGCCGAGCCCCTCAACCTCAAGCGCTTCGTCCGCGAGCTCGAGATCCCCGTCATCGTCGGCGGCTGCGCCAGCTACCAGGCGGCGCTGCACCTCATGCGCACCGGGGCCGCCGGCGTGCTCGTCGGCGTCGGCCCCGGCCACGCCTGCACCACCCGCGGCGTCCTCGGCCTGGGCGTCCCCCAGGCCACGGCCATCGCCGACGCCCGCGCCGCCCGCATGCGCCACCTCGACGAGACCGGCGTGTACGTCCACGTCATCGCCGACGGGGGCATGGGCACCGGCGGCGACATCGCCAAGGCCATCGTCTGCGGCGCCGACGCCGTCATGATCGGTTCGCCCCTCGCCGCCGCCAGCGAGGCCCCCGGCCGGGGCTACCACTGGGGCATGGCCACCTTCCACCCCACGCTGCCCCGCGGCGCCCGGGTCAAGACCACCATCCGCGGCACCCTCGAGGAGATCCTCGTCGGGCCCGCCCACGAGAACGACGGCCGCATGAACCTCTTCGGCGCCCTGCGCACCTCGATGGCCACCTGCGGCTACGAGTCGGTCAAGGAGTTCCAGAAGGCCGAGGTCATGGTGGCGCCTGCGCTCCAGACCGAGGGCAAGGTGCTCCAGAAGGCCCAGGGCGTGGGGATGGGCCACTGACCGGGACGGCCCCGTGACCGACGAGGTCACGCCCACGGTCCTCGTCGTCGACTTCGGGGCCCAGTACGCCCAGCTCATCGCGCGCCGGGTGCGCGAGGCGCACGTCTACAGCGAGATCGTCCCCCACACCATCACCGCCGCCGAGGTGGCCGACCGGGCGCCCGCGGCGATCATCCTCTCCGGCGGCCCCAAGTCGGTGAACGTCGAGGGCGCGCCCCGCCTCGACCCCGCGATCTACGACCTCGGGGTCCCCGTCCTCGGCATCTGCTACGGCGCCCAACTCGTCGCCCTCCAACTCGGCGGCGAGGTGGCCGGCACGGGCAAGGGCGAGTACGGCCGCACCCGGCTCGAGGTCACCAACCCCGGGGTGCTCCTCCACGAGTACCCCCCGGCCACCCACGACGTCTGGATGAGCCACTTCGACTCGATCGTGGCCGCCCCCGACGGCTTCACCGTCACCGCCCGCACCGCCGACGTGCCCGCCGCCGCCTTCGAGGACGCCGACCGGCGCCTGTTCGCCGTCCAGTTCCACCCCGAGGTCCACCACACCCCCCAGGGCCAGGCCATCCTCGAGCGCTTCCTCTACGAGGGCGCCGGGTGCTCGCCCTCGTGGACCATGCGCTCCATCATCGACCAGTCGGTCGAGGCCATCCGTGCCCAGATCGGCGACGAGAAGGTCATCTGCGGGCTCTCCGGCGGCGTCGACTCCGCCGTCGCCGCCGCCCTCGTCCACAAGGCCGTCGGCGCCCAGCTCACCTGCGTGTTCGTCGACACCGGGCTCATGCGCAAGGACGAGGGCGACCAGGTGGTCGAGACCTTCCGCCGCCACCAGGGCATCGAGCTCGTGCACGTGCGCGCCGCCGACCGCTTCTTCGAGCGCCTCGCCGGCGTGGTCGACCCCGAGGAGAAGCGCAAGACCATCGGCGAGCTGTTCATCCGCGTGTTCGAGGAGGCCGCCGGCGGCCTCTCCGACGCCCGCTTCCTGGTCCAGGGCACGCTCTACCCCGACGTCATCGAGTCGGGCACGCCCGACGCGGCCAAGATCAAGAGCCACCACAACGTCGGCGGCCTGCCCGAGGACATGGACTTCGAGCTGGTCGAGCCCCTCCGGGCCCTGTTCAAAGACGAGGTCCGCGAGGTCGGCCGCGAGCTCGGCCTGCCCGACGAGATCGTGTGGCGCCAGCCCTTCCCCGGCCCCGGCCTCGGCGTGCGCATCATCGGCGAGGTCACGCCCGAGCGGGTGGCCATCCTCCAGCACGCCGACGCGGTCGTGCGCGACGAGATCAAGGCCGCCGGCCTCGAGCGCGAGATCTGGCAGGCCTTCGCCGTGCTGCCCGACATCCGCAGCGTCGGCGTCATGGGCGACGAGCGCACCTACGCGTACCCGATCATCGTCCGGGCGGTCACCAGCGAGGACGCCATGACCGCCGACTGGGCCCGCCTGCCCTACGACGTGCTCGAGCGCATCTCGTCGCGGGTGATCAACGAGGTGCGCGGCGTGAACCGCGTCGCGTACGACATCACGTCGAAGCCGCCGGGGACGATCGAGTGGGAGTGACGCTTCCGCTTCGCACGCGCGGGGCGCTCGGCGACTGACCGCTCGGCGGGTCCTGTCGGCGGAGTCCGTTTCCGGCTTCGCTCGTCCCTCGCTGCGCCGGAAGCCGTTCCGCCGCCACCCCCCGAGCTCCTCTTGCGCGCCCCGACCGTGTGACGAGCGCACGGTCCGCTCGATCGCTCTGTGCGGCTCCGGCGTACCGGGCGTCCGCTCCGCCCTTCCTTGCTCGGGGGCGGGCCTCCCTGGTCGCGGTGCCGGCGTCGTGGCGGCTCGTGGCGGCTTCGGTCGCTGCGGGTTCGGCCCCGGCTTCAGGTTCTCAGGAGGTCGTAGCGGTCGGGGTTCCCGCCGAGGATCTCCTCGGTGGGGGCGCCCAGCCAGTCGAGGGCGTTGGCGTAGAGCGACCTCGGGTCGATCTCGCTCCTCGTGTCGCCGTCGACCAGGTCCGCCAGGTCGAGGTCGCCCCGGATGCCGCCCCGCACCATCGGGCCGATCGCGAACGCGGTGTTGCCGTTGCCGTGGTCCGTGCCCGTGCTGGCGTTCTCGGCGACCCGGCGCCCGAACTCGGTGGTGGTGACGACGAGGACGTCGTCGGCGCGGCCCTGGTCGGCCATCGCGGCGAGGAAGGCGGTCAAGCCCCCGGCGAGGTCGGCGAGGAGGGTCCGGTGGCGCTCGGGCTGGTTCGCGTGGGTGTCGTAGCCCTCGAGGCCGACCACCACCACCTGGGTGCCCACGTCGAGGGCGATGAGCCGGGCGGCGGTCTCGAGCAGGGTGGTGGCGGGCGTGGGATCGACCGCCTGGGTGGGGTCGACGCCGCCGGTGGCCCGGGCCAGCACGTCGACCCCCTCGAGGGTGGCCGGGATCACCGCCTGGGCGGCGGCGAGGAGGGGATCGCGGCTGACCGGGGCCGACGTGGCCGCGAACGCGGCGATCAACGCGTCGGGGTCCGTCACCGGCCCCGCGGGTGCCGAGAGGCGGAAGGCGGCCGGCGAGGTCACGACGGTGGACAGGCTGTCGGCCGCCAGCACCCGGCTGTCCGTGCCCAGCGCCACCGCCCGGAGGGGCTCGGGGACCTCGCCGGCGGTGGCGTCGAGCCAGCGACCCAGCCACGAGCGGGTGAACGGCAGCGCCCCGCCCGCCCGCCAGACGTCGGTGGCCACGAAGTGCGACCGGCTCTGGTCGGCGAAGCCCACCCCCTGGAGCGCGGCCAGCTGCCCCGTCTCCCACCGCGGTGCGAGCCCGGCCAGCGCCGGGTGCAGGCCGTACCGATCCTCGCCCTCGAGCGCCACCAGGTCGGCTTCGGGAACGGCCACCGTCGGGCGGGCGTCCCGATAGCGGCCGTCACCGGGCACCAGGGTGTTCAGCCCGTCGTTGCCGCCGGCCAACTCCACCACCACCAGGACCCGGTCGGGCCGGCCGGCGGCAGCGGGGCCCGCGGCCCGGTCGGCGGCGCGACCACGCACCTGGTCGCCGAGCAGCTCGTGCCACGCCAACGCGCCTGCCGCCGCGGCACCGGCGGCGCCGCCTGCGAGGGCCAGGAACCGCCGGCGGCTCAGATCGCTGGTCACGCCAGCACCAGGTCGGGTGAGGCGAGGGCCACGACCAGCGCGCCGAGGCCGTCGTCGCGGGTCGGCTACGTCGGCCACCGCTGCCGGTGGCGTCACCGAAGCCGGCCGGGCGACCGAGCGCGCCGGCGAGGGCGGCGAGGTCGCCGGCTGCCGCGGCGCGGCGGGCCGGGTGGTCCACGGCCGTCGCCGCCGCGACCGCGCCGGCGAGCGTGTAGCGCTGCGCCGTCGTCGACGACGTCAGCCAGTTGGCGCCGCCGGGCCAGCCGCCGACGTTCGGCGGCCAGAACGGCAGGTGGCCCGCGTCGTAGAGCGCCCAGTGGCGCGCCTCGGGGTCGAGGACGGCCCCGGTGGCCCGCTGGGCGGCGAGGAGCCACGGCATCGGCCCGAGCACCAGTCCGGCCGTGCGACCCTCGGCCACGGCCTCGAGCACCCCGCGGGCGAGCACCCGCAGGTCGAGGTCGGCGTCGCGGAAGCGCCGGCCCAGGTCGCGTAGCAGCCCGGGGTCGGCCTCGGGCCCGAGCACCGCGCGGGCGAGCCTCGACGCTACGAACGGTGCGCAGGCCTCGTGGGAGACGACCGCGTCGATCACCGTGTCGACGTCGTGCACCCCGCGGCGACCGAGGTAGCGCTGGGGCGTGTCGTCGTGGTTCGCGGCGACGAGCTCGCCCCGCCCGGCCGCGGCCACCGGGTCGGGATTGGCGATGTCGGCCACGATGCGCCAGCCCGTCAGGGCGCGGGCGCCGGCCTGCACGTCGTCCTCGGTGAAGCTGCCCACGCCCAGGGCGAACAGCTCGAGGAGCTCGCGCGAGTAGTTCTCGTTCGGCGCCGCGGCGGTGCTCTCGCCCCCGTCCAGGTACCGCAGCATCGCCGCGTCGACGGTGATCGCCCGCAGCAGGTCGGCGAACGAGCCGAGCCCCGCCCGTCGGAGCAGGCGGATCTGGCCCACCATCGTCGGCACGTGCACCACCACGGCCACGCTCGACACGAGGTGGCCGTGCCAGTACCAGGCCATCCACTCCTCGAACGGGCGGGCGGCGCCGAGGAGCAGGTCGAGCCAGCGGTCGACGGCGTCGACGGCGGCGCCGCCGCTGTCGAAGAGGGGGAGCTCGAGCCCGGCCCACGGGTCGTCCGGCGCCGCGGGCACCCCGTGGGCGTCGCCGTCGACGAGGCGGTCGATCACGGTGTCGACGCCCAGGGCGGCGAGGTCGTCCAGCTCGCCGGGGGCCAGGCCGAACGCAGCCCGCCGGTACAGCCGCGCGATCGCCTCGCGCTCGTCGTCGTCCTCAGCCATCCCTCGCGTGACCTCGGCGGCAGCGTACCGCCCGGCCGAGGGGGGTCGGGGGCGGGCCGGTCGTTACGATGCGGCCCGCCGATGGGCACGCCCCGACTGGTGGACCGCCACCCCGCACTGACCGCCGACGAGCTCGCCGCCCGGTTCGTCCCGCCGGCCCGCTTCGCCACGGTGCGCTTCGACAACTACGTGCCCAACCCGGCCCATCCGTCCCAGGCGGCCGCGGTGGCCACCCTCGAGGCCTTCGGGGACACCTTGGCCGCTCCCGCCCCTCCCGACGGCGGCGGGCGGTTCTTCCGGCGGGCCAAGGCGACCCCCAAGGCGCCCGCGGGCCCGGCCGCCCTGTACCTGGACGGGGGGTACGGCGTCGGCAAGACCCATCTGATCGCCGCCCTGTTCCACGCGAGCGCCGGGCCGGCCGCCTACCTCACCTTCGCCGAGCTGACCGCGGTGATCGGCTTCGTCGGCATGGAGGAGGCCGTGCGGGCCTTCGCCCGCTACCGGCTGCTCTGCATCGACGAGTTCGAGCTCGACGACGTGGCCAACACGTTGATGGCGGTCACGTTCCTGCGCAGCGTGCTGCCCAGCGAGGAGCGGCCCGACGGCACCCGGGTCGCCACCACGTCCAACTCCGTTCCCGACCGGCTGGGCGAGGGGCGCTTCGCCGCCGACGACTTCCGTCGCGAGATCGCGGCGATCGCCGGCCACTTCGACGTGCTGCGCATCGACGGGCCCGACTACCGGGCGTCGGCCGCCACCCCCGTCGAGTCGCTCGACGAGGACGAGGTCGCCGCGGTGGTGGCCGGCAGCGACGGGCCCGTGAGCGACGACGACTTCGGGGGGCTGGTCGACCACCTGCGCCAGGTCCATCCCGTCCAGTTCGCCGCTCTGATCGACGGGCTCGACACGGTGGTCCTCCGGGGCCTGCGGCCGCTCGCCAACCAGGGCGACGCGCTCCTCTTCGTGCACCTGGTCGACGAGCTGTACGACGCCGGCGTCACCGTGGCGGCCACGGGGTGCGGCGTGCACGAGCTGTTCCCCGACGCCTACCGCCACGGCGGCTACCGCATGAAGTACGGCCGGGCGGAGTCCCGCCTGGGCGCCCTCCTGGCCGAGGCCACCGCCCGCCTCTGACCGCCCCGCCCGGCGCCCGGTGCCCTGGCGCCCCGCGGCCACCCCGCCACCCCGCCACCCCGCCACCCCTCCGTTCTGTGTACAGAAACCGCGCGTCAGGAGCGCGGTTTCTGTACACAGAAGTGAAGGGGTGACCGAGGAGTCGGGCGGTGGGGGCTCAGGGAGGGGTGCTCAGGCGCCGGCGAGGGGGGTGGGTGCTCAGGTGCCGGCGAGGCGGGCGACCACCGGGGCCATGGCGTCGATCGAGTCGGCGCTGATCCCGATGTAGGAGATGCCGAAGCGGTCTCGTTGCTCGACCAGGTCGTCGACGATCTGGTCGACGGTGCCCGCCAGCGAGTGGGGGCTGGCCAGCGCCGCCTCGGGGGTGAGCCCGAAGGCCGGCGCCAGCTGCTCGGCGAGGGCCTGGCGATCGTCGGTGACGACCGCCAGGTGGATGCGGACCTGGAGCTCGAGGGCATCGAAGCGGTCGCCGGCGGCGGCCCGGACCCACCCGATCTTCTCGGCGGTGTGCTCGGCGGTGCCGTCGGGACCGACGGAGGCGTCGATGCGGCCGCCGTGGAGGTTGAAGTTGATGCCCACGATGTCGGCCTCGCGGGCGGCCAGCTCCAGGATGCGGCGACCACCCCCACCGATGAGGATCGGCGGGTGGGGGCGCTGCACGGGCTTGGGGGTCCCCTCGAGCCCGCGGACGGTGTAGTGGTCGCCGTCGACGTCGACGGGCCCGTCGGCGAACAGCGCGCGCAGCACGGTGAGGGCCTCGGCGAGGCGGGCGATGCGCACCCCCGGCCGGTCGAGCGCGATGCCGGCCTGCTCGTAGTCGGTGGTCATCCAGCCCGCGCCGACGCCCAGCTCGAGCCGGCCGCCCGAGAGCACGTCGAGGGTGGCGGCCTCCTTGGCCAGCACCACCGGGTGGCGGTAGTCGTTGGCGTAGGTGAGGGCGCCGACCCGCAGGGAGGTGGTGGCCGCCGCCGCGGCCGTCAGGCCGACCGTCGGGGCGAACTGCGCGTCGAGGTGGTCGCCCATGGTGAGGGTGGAGAAGCCGAGGTCCTCGGCCTTGCGGGCGAGCTCGGTCCAGGCGGCGGCGTCGTCGGCGTGACCGCACTGGACCCCGAAGCGGAACGGGTTGGGCACGGGCCGAAAGTACTCTGCGGTGATGGCGGACACCCCGGACGGCTGGGACCCACTCGAGGACTTCGTGGCGCACGAGGTCACCTACGACGGCGAGCGCAAGACCGTCTACCGCAAGGGCGAGGGCCCTGCGGTGGTGGTCATCTCGGAGATCCCGGGCATCACCCCCAAGGTGGCCGACTTCGCCCGCCGGGTCGTCGACCTCGGCTGCACCGTCGCCATGCCGTCGCTGTTCGGGACGCCGGGCCGCCCGCCGTCGGCGGGCTACGCGGTCGGGTCGCTGGCCGGGGCCTGCGTGTCCCGGGAGTTCGCCACGATGGCGACGGGGCGCACGTCGCCGGTGACCGTGTGGCTGCGCCACCTGGCCCGCGACCTCCACGACGAGCTGGGTGGGCCCGGCGTCGGGGTCGTGGGCATGTGCCTCACCGGCGGCTTCGCCCTGGCGATGATGGTCGACGAGGAGGTGGTGGCGCCGGTGCTCAGCCAACCGTCGCTGCCGTTCCCGGTCGGGGGGGCCCGCAAGCGCGACCTCGGCATCTCCGACGAGGACCTCGCCCGGGTGAGGCAGCGCGTCGACGAGGGCGTCTGCGTGCTCGGCCTGCGCTTCACCGGCGACCCGGTCATGCCGGCCGACCGCTTCGCCCGCCTGCGGGAGGAGTTGGGCGACGGCTTCGTCGGCGTCGAGATCGACTCGTCCAAGGGCAACCCCCACGGCCTGCCCGCCAACGCCCACTCGGTGCTCACCGAGCACCTGGTCGACGAGCCGGGGCACCCCACCCGGGATGCGCTCGACCAGGTGCTGGACCTGTTCCGCGAGCGCCTCCTCGCCGCCGGCTGAGACGGGCCGCGGAACCGCCCCGGCACCGGATCCCCTGGCGGGAGCACCCCGCGGAGGGGGCGCACCACCGGGAAATCCCAGGGATGTGATGCTTCGGTAGGGTGGGCGGGTGAGCTCGCCCGGCCCCTCCGCCGACCCCTTCGGCGGGCCCGTTCCCGGCGCGACGGGCCTGCTCGAGGGCCTCAACCCCGCCCAGCAGGAGGCGGTCACCCACCACGAGGGACCGCTGCTCGTGGTCGCGGGCGCGGGCTCGGGCAAGACCCGCGTGCTCACCCACCGCATCGCGCACCTCATCGCCGACCACGGGGTGTCGCCGTTCGAGATCCTCGCCATCACCTTCACCAACAAGGCCGCCGACGAGATGCGCCAGCGGGTCGCCGCGCTGGTGGGGCCGGTGGCGGCCAAGATGTGGGTGTCCACGTTCCACTCGGCCTGCGTGCGCATCCTGCGGCGCGACGCGGCCCGCCTGGACTACCCGTCGTCGTTCACCATCTACGACCAGGCCGACGCCGTCCGCCTGACGGGCTACGTCATCCGCGACCTGAACCTCGACCCGAAGCGGTTCCCGCCGCGGGGCGTGCACGCCACCATCAGCGCCGCCAAGAACGACCTCGTGCGCGCCGACGAGTACGCCGAGCGGGCCCAGGTGATCTACGAGCGCAAGGTGGCCGACGTCTACACCGAGTACCAGGCCCGCCTGCGCCGTGCCGGGGCGATGGACTTCGACGACCTGTTGATGGTGGCGGTCGAGCTGTTCCAGAAGAACCCCGACGTGCTCGAGCGCTACCAGCGGCGGTTCGGCCACATCCTCGTCGACGAGTACCAGGACACCAACCGGGTGCAGAACGAGCTCGTGCTGCTGTTGGGCGGGGCGCACCGCAACGTCTGCGTGGTGGGGGACAGCGACCAGTCGATCTACCAGTTCCGGGGCGCGGACATCCGCAACATCCTCGAGTTCGAGGAGGCCTTCCCCGACGCCACCGTGGTGGTGCTCGAGCAGAACTACCGGTCCACCCAGACCATCCTCGACGCCGCCAACGCGGTGATCGCCAACAACCTCGGCCGCAAGCCCAAGGAGCTGTGGACCGACCAGGGTGGGGGCCGGGCCATCGCCCGCTACCACGCCGACGACGAGGGCGACGAGAGCCAGTGGGTGGCCCACGAGATCTCCCGGCTGCACGACGAGGGCGAGGCCCGGTGGGGTGACGTCGCGGTCTTCTACCGCACCAACGCCCAGAGCCGCGTCATCGAAGAGCAGCTCATGCGCCAGGGCATCCCCTACCGGGTCATCGGCGGAACCCGCTTCTACGACCGGCGGGAGGTCAAGGACGCCCTCGCCTACCTGAAGGCCGTGGTCAACCCCGTCGACGAGGTCAGCCTCAAGCGGGTCCTCAACGTGCCCAAGCGGGGCATCGGCGACAGCACCGTGGGGCGCCTCGACGCGTGGGCCAACAGCCACGGCGTCGCCTTCGTCGAAGCGCTGCGCCAGGCCGGCGACGCCGGTGTGAAGGGCCCGGCGGTGAAGGGCATCGCCGCCTTCCTCGAGCTGTTCGACGCCCTGGGCGAGCTGGTGGCGGGGGGTCCCGCGCCGCTGCTCGAGGCCGTGCTCGAGCGCACCGGCTACGCCGCCGAGCTCGAGGCCGAGCACAGCGTCGAGGCCGAGGGGCGCCTCGAGAACCTGGCCGAGCTCGTGGGCGTGGCGCGCGAGTTCGAGAGCGTCGACGAGTTCCTCGAGCAGGTCAGCCTGGTGGCCGACACCGACGAGCTCGAGGAGGACGACTCCTACGTCGTGTTGATGACCCTGCACTCGGCCAAGGGCCTCGAGTACCCGAACGTCTTCCTCATCGGGCTCGAGGACGGCGTGTTCCCCCACCTGCGCGCCCTCGGCGAGCCCGAGCAGCTCGAGGAGGAGCGCCGCCTCTGCTACGTGGGGATCACCCGCGCCCGCCGGCGCCTGTACCTCAGCCACGCCTGGAGCCGCATGCTGTACGGCGCCACCCAGTACAACCCGCCCAGCCGGTTCCTCGACGAGATCCCCGAGGCGCTCGTCGACGTCGTGGAGGGCAGCCGGGCGGTCGGGCGGAGGCGCCAGGCCGACACGTTCGGGGCCGAGGGTCGTCGCTCGCGTCCGTCCGACTCGTACTCGTCGCACTCGCCTTCCGCTGACCGCACGGCCTCGTCGATCGGCCGCCACCGCGACGAGGTGGTGGAGCGGGCCCTGCGACCGGCGCCGCCGCAGCCCAGCGGGGCCGACGCGCTCGGGCTGTCGGTGGGCGACGACGTCCGCCACGGCACCTTCGGCGAGGGGGTGATCATCGACCTCGAGGGCGCGGGCGACAAGGCGCAGGCCACGGTGCACTTCCGCGACGTCGGCGAGAAGCGCCTGCTGCTCTCCTGGGCTCCGCTCGAGAAGCTCTGACGCCGAGCCGGAGCCGTTCCGGGAGCGGCGGCCCGGTCAGCCCTCGTCGGGGAGCTCGGTCGCGTCGGCGGTCCAGATGAACCGGGCCGAGGCCGACGCGTCCGCGGGGAGGTCGTCCGGCGTGTCGCGCAGCTCGAAGGTGAAGCGGAAGGTCCGGGCGTCCGGGGTCTCGTCCATCGTGGCGACGCCGACGCCGTCGGGGGCGCCGGCGAGCCCGGCGAGGGTGCCGTCGAACACCGTCGCGTCCGGTGCGTAGCCCGAGCAGTCGTGGAAGGCGCCGCCGGTGCCGCGCTCCACCCGGACGTCGAGCACCGGGGCCAGCGCGCCGGCGGCCTCGGCCGACAGCCGCACCGCCACCGGCAGCACCGTGCCCTCGTAGCTGACGACGATGCAGTCCTGCTCCGGACGCCCGGGGACCATGTCGTCGACCGCGAACAGCGAGCTGCCGGCGTCGTCGTCGGTGAGGGCCACCGAGCCCGTGCCGAACTCGAGGTCGGCCCCGGTGTCCTCGGTGCTGAGCGCGCCGCGCGAGCGGGTGACGACGAGGATGCTGACGAGCAGCAGGGCGATGGCGGTGGCGAGGGCCCGCGCCGTCGTGCGGCCGGTGACCGCCTCCTCGGCGGCGAGGTCGACCGGGTTCGTGTCGCGCTCGAGGACCCGGCTCACGACCGCACCCCGGCGGGCACCCGCGGCTCGAGCGGGGTGGGGACGCCGCCCAGCAGCAGCGCCACCTGCTCGGGCGTCGTCGGCCGCTGGAGCAGGTAGCCCTGGATGAGGTCGGCCCGCATCTCCCGCAGCAGCAGCAGCTGCTCCTCGGTCTCGATCCCCTCGGCGATGACCTTGAGGCCGAGCTCGTGGGCCAGGCCGATGACCGACCGGACGATGGCCCGGTCGTGGGCCTCCTCACCGGCCAGGCCGTCGACGAAGACCTTGTCGATCTTCAACACGTCGAGGGGCAGCTCGCGCAGGTGCCGCAGCGACGTCTGGCCCTGCCCGAAGTCGTCGAGCGCCAAGCGGACGCCGCGGGCCCGGAGGCCGCCCATCAGCGTCACCAGGTCCTCGCCCAGCGAGACGACGTTCTCGGTCACCTCGAGCAGGAGCGAGGAAGGGGGCATCCCCGACTCCCCGAGGATGCGGTCGAGGTCGGCGGCGAACGCCGGGTGGCTGAGCTGGCTGGGCGACACGTTCACCGCGAGCAGCAGGGTCGCCCCGCGGGGCGCCTGGCGCCAGAGGGCGTGGGCCCGGGCCGCGGTGCGCAGCACCCATCGCCCGAGGTCGACGATCAGGCCCGACTCCTCGGCCATGGGGATGAGCGTGCTCGGAGGGATGGCGCCGTGCTGCGGGTGTTCCCAGCGCACGAGGGCCTCGGCGGCGACGATCGACTGGTCGTAGGCCCGGTAGACCGGCTGGTAGACGAGGCGCAGCTGGTCGCGCTGGAGCGCGGTGCGCAGGTCGGCCTCCAGTTGCAGGCGGGTCACCGAGGCGGTGTCGTGGCCGGCCTGGTACAGCGCCCACCGGGCCCGCCCGCTGGCCTTCGCCCGGTACATCGCCTGGTCGGCCCGCCGCACGAGCTCGGCGGAGTTGGAGAACGGCCGCGGCGCCAGCGCGATGCCGATGCTGCACGAGATGGCGACCTGGTGGCCGGCGACCACGAACGGCTCGTTGAGGGCCATCACGAGGCGCTCGGCCACGGTGGTGGCCTGCTCGTCGCCGGCCACGCGGTCGAGCAGGACGACGAACTCGTCCCCGCCGAGCCGGCCGACGATGTCGTCGGCGCTGACCGCGGCCGACAGGCGCTGGGCCACGGCGATCAGCAGCTCGTTGCCGGCGTCGTGGCCGAGGCTGTCGTTGACGGGCTTGAAGCGGTCGAGGTCGATGAAGAGCACCGCGGCCCGCTCGTGCGCCGGGGCCGGCCGGGTGACCGACTCCTCGAGGCGCTGCAGGAAGCGGGCGCGGTTGGGCAGCCCGGTGAGGCCGTCGTGGAAGGCGCGGTGCTCGAGCTGGTCCTGCATGCGGCGCTGGTCGGCCACGAGCTGGCCGTTGCGCATCGCCACGCCGGCCTGGGCGGCCAGCAGCTCGAGGCACTCGGCCTGGGCGCCGCTCACCGGGGTGCCGGCGCGGGCGCCGCCCCGGAGCGAGGCGGCCGCACCGAGGGCGTGGAGGGGGCTGGCGACGACCACCTCGAGCCCGGCCGCCTCCAGGTCGGTGCGCTCGGCGTCCAGCTCCGAGCCACGGTCGGTCACCATCGTGCGGTGGGTCTCGGCGGCGGCCACGGCGCCACCCGCGGGGCGGTCCGGCGCGGGCAGCGCGATCCCGTCGACCGACTGGGACCCGGTCACGAACCACTCGCCCGAGGCCTGGCGCATGGCGAGGTCGACGGTGTCGAACCCGAGGCCGAGGGCCGACGAGGTCACGGCGTTGACGACGTCGATGTCGATGCTGGTGACGCGGTGCCCGGCCTCCGCCACCGTCTCCAGGAGGCGGCCCCGCTCGGTGGCCTGCTCCCACGCGTGGCGCTGGCTGCGGATGTCGAGCAGCAGCTGCTCGGAGAGGTAGCCGGCGGGGATGGTGACGAGCAGGATGACGCCGACGCGCTGCACCGCGAGGTCGATGGCGGCGAGCACCTCGCCCTGCTCGCTCCCGGCGGCGTTGACCATGAGCGCGATGTACGTCGTCGACACGAGGGCCCACACGACCATGGCGCCGCGGAGGCGGTACTTGAGCGCGCCCTCGAGCACCGGGACCACGAGCAGCACCCACATGATGTCGCGCCCCGACACGTCGAGTGACGTCGTGAGGGCCAGGACGAGGGCGCTGTCGGCGCCGATCTCGACCAGCGAGAGGACGGACTGGACGCGGCGGTCCCCGGTGCGCTCGCCGAGGAGCGAGACGAGGCTGATGAGGCCCAGCAGACCGGCCACGGCCAGCCCGAACAGGACGCCCGACACCGGCAGGGCGACCTCGCCCGGACCGGGCCGGTAGGTCGCGTACTGGACGAACAGCAGGGCCGCGACGATGAGTCGCATCCGGCGCAGCGCGGAGCCGATGACCTGCGCCGACCGCCGGGGGTCGGCCCGCACGGTCGAGCGCTGCTCGACCGACGCACCCGTCCGACCGTCACCCATCCGACGGCTTCCGCGCCGGTCGGAAGGCGGCCCAGACCGCGAGCAGGGTGCCCAGGGCCCAGATGCCCAACGGGAGCAGGTCGCCCTCCTGGAGCCAGATGCGGGGGAGGCCGACGGCGGGCACCAGCAGCCGTCCGACGCCGCGGATCTCGGCGGGCTCGACCTCGTAGGAGTCGGCCACGGCGTTGGCGTCGCCGCGGGTCTCGTAGGTGCCGTCCTCGTTCACCCCGGTGATCCGGTGGGTCAGCAGCCCGCCCGGTCGGACCGGGTCGGGGAACGTGATCACCGTGCCGACCTCGAGCCCCCGCCCGCCGTCCTCGGGCTCGCCCGACATGATGATGTCGCCGGGGTTGATGCTGGGCTGCATGGACCCCGTCGCGATCACCATCGGCGACCACCCGACGAGGAGGCGCACGACGATCACCCAGACCACCAGGCAGGCGACGATCGACAGGTAGAGCCAGCAGACGAGGCCGGCCAGGGGGGCGGCGCGCGAGAGGAGGCTGCGCTGTCCCGTCCGCCCCCCGCCGGTGGTCGTGCCACCGGCCAGGCCCGCCGGGTCGATCGTCGCCACGTCCGATTCCACGTCAGTCCTCGCAGGGACCATCGGTCGGGGCGCCCCGGAAAGGAGGCTTTCGGCCGGATTGCCCGAGGGTGGCCCGCCGTCGGGCGATGGGTCGTTCGGCCCATGGACCGGGCGCCGGCGCGGCCGACGGGTCACGGGTACGTACTCGGCGAGACGAGGCAGCGAACATGGAAACGCAGGGCGGGACCCGCACCAGCCGAGCGTGGCTCTACCGAGGCCTCGCGGTGCTCGCATCGCTCGGCTTCGTCAGCGTCCTGGTGGTCACGAGCTCGCGGGCGGCGTTCGTCGACACCACCGACAACCCCTCGAACACCTTCAGCGCCGGCGACGTCGTGCTCGACGACGACGACGCGGGAAGCGTGCTGTTCAACGTGGCGAACATGGCCCCGGGCGACAGCCGCACCCGCTGCATCGCGGTCACCTACACGGGGTCGCTGACCGCCGACGTCCACCTCTACGGGACGGTCGGCGGAACCGGCCTCGCGGACTACCTGGACGTGGACGTCGCCGTCGGCACGGGCGGGGACTTCGCGTCGTGCACCGGCTTCTCGGCCACCTCGACGCTCTACACCGGCACCCTGGCGAGCTTCGGCGCCTCCCGCACGAACTTCGCGAACGGCCTGGGCGGCTTCAACGGCGCCACCGACCCGTCGACCCGCACCTACCGGATCACCGTGACGCTCCAGGACGACAATGCCGCGCAGGCGAGGTCGGCCACGGCCGGGTTCACCTGGGAAGCGCAGAACGTCTGAGCGCGGCGCTCGGTCGAGCGGAGCGCGCAGCGTGGGACCGTCGCCGACCCCCACCGTGGGCCGGTTCGTGGCCGGCCTCGTCGGCCTGTTCGTGGTCGGCACCGTCGGCTGGATGGTGCTGTGGGGGGCGGCCACGACCCTGCTCTACGGGCAACGACCCGTCGTGGTGTCGTCGGGCTCGATGGCGCCGGCGCTGGACGTGGGCGACCTCGTCGTGGTCGAGCCGTACCACGGCCAGACCGTCTACGAGGGCTCGGTCGTCGTGTTCGACGACGAGGCGGGAGGGCGCTCGATCATCCACCGGGTGGTGGACGTCCACGAGGACGGCACCTTCACGACCGGCGGCGACGCCAACCGGTCCCACGACTCCGATCCTCTGACGCGCGACCGGATCGAGGCGTCGGGGCGGTTCCTGCTGCCCCGTCTCGGGTTGCCGGTGGTCTGGGCCCGCGAGGGGCGGTGGCTGCTCGTCCTGCTGGCGACCGTCGGGTTCGGGTTCTCGCTGTGGCTCACGCGGTTCGCGTTGCTCGACGCCCACGACCCCTGGCTCGCCGACGCCGCGAGCAGCCGTGCGGGACGACCGGCCCGTCAGCGAGCGGCGGCGTGGGCGCGCCACGTCAGGGGCCTCGGGGCCGGCGCCGTCGCCCCTCGTCGTGTGCTGGGACTGGCGCGCCGGCGGGTGGCCGAGCTCGGCGCCGTCGCGCTCACGGTGCTGGTGGCCCACGCCACCGTCACCGCCTACGCCGCGTTCGCGGCCACGACCGGGAACGCCGGCAACCAGTTCGCGGCGGGGACGCTGGCGGCGCCGTCCGGCTTCTCGGTGGCGCCAGGGTCGTGCGTCGGCTCGGCGTCGGTCGGGTTCCGGAGCGCGAGCCACGCCGCCAACACGTCCGGGGACGAGATCGTGATCGCCCGTCCCGCCGGCGTGCAGGAGGGCGACGTGATGATCGCCGGGATCTCCTGGCACACCCACGACTCGTCGGGCACCCAGATCGACCCGCCCGCCGGCTGGAACGCGATCCGCATCGACACCGAGTTCACCCACATCGTCCAGGGCCTGTTCTGGAAGGCCGCGACCAGCGCGGAGCCGGCGTCGTACCGCTTCGGCAACGGCACCCTCGACTCGAGCCGCGAGGTCGTCGGCGGCATCGCGGCCTACACGGGGGTGGACCCCGTCACCCCCGTCGACGTCCATGGGGGCACGGCCACGCCGAGCGTCGTGTTCACCCTGACCGCGCCGTCGGTCGCCGCCACGGTCGCCGGCGGCCGCCTGGTCAGCTTCTTCGGACAGCACGATCCCGGGCTGTTCAGCACTCCGGCCGGGATGTCCGGGCGCTTCACCGACACGGTCGGCAACGGGGAGCGGGCCGTGCACGCCCTGCTCGCCGACCAGGCGCTCGCATCCGCGGGCGCGACCGGCACCCGCTCGGCCACGAGCGCGGGCAACGGCTCGGGCGTCGCCCAGTCGCTGGTCCTCGACCCGGCCGGCGGGGTGACCTCGGCGTCGCTCTCGTGGGCTCCCAGCCCCTCGCCGTTCGCCGACGGCTACCTGCTCCAGCGCTTCATCGGGGCCACCCTCGACGACCAGTGGCTGATCACCCCGGAGAGCGCCTCGTCCGTGGTCGACTTCGGAGGCCTCGTCGCGGGCACGGGCTACACCTACCGCCTGTCGACCACGTCGGGCACCTGGCGGTCACCACCGGTCACGCTGGCCTACACGCCGGCGTCCTGCTGAGCGCCGACCCTGGCGACCGCGCGACCCGGGCGCCGGGTGGCGGCCGTCACCGCTCGGGGTCGTCCCGGGGCGCGAAGTCGTCCCACGCGGGCGAGGGCGAGGAGTCGCCGGCCCCGCCGTCGCCGGGTCCGCCGTCGTCGTGGGCGGCGTCCCCGGTGCGTCGCGGCTCGACCACCGTGTCCCCGGGGGTGAGCGTGACCACCGCCAGCGCGGTGGTGATCGGGACCGACAGCACGAGGCCGATGCTGCCGACGAGCGCCCGCACGATCTCGACCGCGATCACCTCGCGGGTGAGGACCCGACCGAGCTGGCGACCCTCCTGCTCGAGGAAGAGCAGCAGCGCGAGCGAGGCGCCCGTGTAGGCGAGCACGAGCGTGTTGATGGTGGAGGCGATGTGGTCCCGGCCGATGCGCATCGCCCGCCGGTAGAGCGTCCGACCGGGCATGGTGGGGTCGGCCCCGCGCAGCTCCTGGACCGCCGACACCTGGGTGACGGTGACGTCGTCGAGCACGCCGAGCGCGCCGATCACCATGCCGGCGATCACGATCCCGCGCAGATCGAGCGCGGAGGCGGTGACCCGCAGGGTCTGGACGTTCTCGTCGCTGAGGCCGGTGAGCTCGGCGGCCCCGGCCAGCAGGGCCGCGCCGAGCGTGATCACCACGACGCTGACCAGGGTGCCCACGAGCGCCACCGTCGTCGCCGGCCGGATGCCGTGCGCGATGTAGAGGGCCGCGAACGCGATCACCGTCGTCGTCACGAGCGCGACGGCGAGCGGGTTCTCTTCCCGGAGCAGGGCGGGGAGCAGGAAGGTGACGATGACGGCGAGGCTCAGGCCCAGCCCGATGAGGGCGCGGAGCCCCATCCAGCGGGCGACGACCAGCACGACCAGCACGAACACCACGGTGAGCCAGAGCAGGGGGCTCGAGCGCTGGTACTCCACGAAGCTGAACTGGAACTCCTCGGGGGCGAGGTCGTTGTAGAGCAGCACCACCTCGTCGCCCGGCTCGAACGTCGGGGCGCTGAAGTCGATCTGCGAGCTGAGGAACGTGGCGAGGTCGTTGTCGCGCGGGCCCGAGGTGAGGCGGACGGTGACCGCCTGGCACTCGGTCTCGAGCTGCTCGTCGACGTCGGTGCACGACTGGGAGTCGACGGCGGTGACCGTCGCGTCGACGTAGACGAGCCCCTGGGTGGACGCCCGCAGGTCGGGGCCGGCGCCGCGCGGCCAGAGCACCACGACGCCGATCAGGGTGAGCGCCGCCACGCCGCCGACGAGCCAGTTGAGGCCGCGGCGGACCTGGGCCGGGCTCGGTCCCGACGCGGCGTGGTGGTGGTGTCCGTCCATGGTCGTCCGGGCGTGAGGCGGGGTCGGCCATAGTCAGGCAATCAGGCGGGGAGGCCGAGGGCAAGGACCCCCCGACCGGCCCGAGCACCACGTCCCGGCGAGTCGCGCCGCTCCGGCGACCGGTGCCGGCGGCTGGGTAGGGTCTCGCCCGTGCGCGTGAACCCGTTCGGCGGCCCCGTGGCCCGCGCCCAGTTCGTCCTGGGCCGCGACCTCACCCTGGGCACCCTGCTCCAGCGCCTGGCGGCGTTCCACGGCGGCGGCCGGCTGGCCACCGAGGCGGACGGTGGCGACCTGACCTACAGCGACGCGGCCGCCCGGGTGGCCCGCTGGGCGGGCGCCGTGGCGCGCCGGGTGGGGCCCGGCGACCGCGTGGTGCTGGCCCTGGCCAACACGTACGACCTGTTGCTCGCCTGCCTGGCGGTCAGCCGGGCCGGCGCCCTGCCCGTCCCGGTCAACGACCGGATGCGCCCCGACGAGGTCGAGCACGTGATCGCCGACTCGGGGGCCCACCTCGTCGTGCGCGACCTGGCCGAGTTGGACGGCGGCGAGGCGCTGGCCGTCGCGGCCCCGGCCCAGCCTGGTGACATCGCCGCCCTCTTCTACACCTCGGGCACCACGGGCAAGCCCAAGGGCGCCGAGCTCACCCACCGGGCCCTGATCGGCGCGGTCAACGCCGGCGCCGCCTGGCCCGAGTACCTGCGCCGCGACGAGGCCGTCGTCGGGCTGCCCATCGCCCACATCATGGGCTTCGCCGCCCTCGTGGGACTGGGCTGCGCCGGCATCCCGGTCTACTTCCTGCCCCGCTTCCGGCCCACCGACGTCCTCGACGCGATCGAGCAGCGGCGGTCCTCGCTGTTCATCGGGGTGCCCGCCATGTACCGGATGATGTGGGAGGCCGGCGCGGCCGAGCGCGACCTCAGCTCGGTGCGGGCGTGGATCTCGGGCGCCGACGCGATGCCCGCCGACCTCGCCGCCGAGTTCCGGCGCCTGGGCGCCACGGCCACGCTGCCCGTCGTCGGGCCGGTGGGCGACGCGCTGTTCGTCGAGGGCTACGGCATGGTCGAGACGGGCGGCGCCGCCGCGGCCAAGCTCTCGGTCCCGGTGGTGGGGGACTCGCTGCTCCCGCTGCCCGGCTACGCGTTCCGGGTGGTGGACGACGCCGGCGACGACGTCGCGGTCGGCGCCGAGGGCGAGCTGTGGATGAAGGGGCCGGGGGTCCTCAAGGGCTACTGGGGCAGCCCCGAGGCCACCGCCGACGCCGTCACCGCCGATGGCTGGCTGCGCACCGGTGACCTGGTGCGCAAGGGCATGTTCGGCACGGCCACCTTCGCCGGCCGCAAGAAGGACGTGTTCATGCACGGCGGGTACTCGGTGTACGCCCGCGAGGTCGAGGCCGCCCTCGAGGAGCACCCCGACGTGCTGGAGGCGGCCGTGGTCGGGCTGCCCGACGACGTGAAGGGCGCGGTGCCCGCCGCCGCGGTCCGGGTGGCCGACGACAGCGAGCTCACCCCCGACGCCCTGGTGGCGTGGGCCGGAGGGCGCCTCTCCGCCTACAAGGCGCCCCAGCGGGCGCTCTTCGTCGACGAGCTGCCGCGGACCGGCACGACCAAGGTGCAAAAGCGCGAGGTGCTCGCGCTCTTCGCCGAGGAGTGACGGAGCGGCGTCGAGGGTTCCGGTGGCTACGGCGAGGTGGTGGTGGTCGCACCGTCGCCGTCGACGGGGGCGCGCAGGTCGACGATCAGGCGCCGGTCCTCGTTGACCCGGGTGGGATAGGAGGTGAGGCCGGTGCCGTCGGCGGGGAAGGTGAGGCCGTCGTCGCAGGACGCCACGAAGCGCCCGTCGTCGGCGTCCCACTCGGCGAAGCAGCCCTCCCGGCCGGGCACCCGGGTCTCGAACGCGAACCAGCCGGCGTCGGCGTCGGCGCCCACGTGGACCACGTAGATGTCGCGGTCGCCGCCGGACACGTCGCTGAAGATCAGCGGCAGCCCGTCGCCCTCGTCGAGCGCGTCGAGCAGCACGTCGGTGTACCCGGCGTTGAACTCGTCGTCGCCGAGGCGCACGTCGGCCTGGCCCGACGAGGCCAGCTGGAGCACCAGCCACCCCATGCCGAGGCCGAGGACGACGGCCACGGCGGCGATCACGACGGCTTTGGTGCCCTTGGTCACGCCCTCTTACTATCGGCCGTCGTGGAGCACCGCTACCGGGTCGTCGTGGCCAAGACCGGCCTCGACGGTCACGACCGGGGGGTGAAGGTGATCGCCCGGGCCCTGCGCGACGCCGGGTTCGAGGTGATCTACACCGGGCTCTTCCAGACCCCGGAGCAGGTGGCCGCCGCCGTCGTGCAGGAGGACGCCGACGCCGTCGGCCTCTCGGTGCTCTCGGGCGCCCACCTCACCCTGTTCCCCCGGGTGATCGCCGAGCTCGCGGCCCAGGGCCGCGACGACGCCCTCGTGTTCGGCGGCGGGATCATCCCCGAGGCCGACGTCCCCGCGCTCGAGGCGGCGGGGGTCGCGGCGGTGTTCAGCCCGGGAACCTCGATCGACACCATCACCGACTGGCTCGCGGCCGCTCTCGACGAGCGCGAGCGACGACTGGAGGCACACGCGTAGTGGACCTGTTCGAATACCAGGGGAAGCAGTTCTTCGCTTCCTACGACATCCCGGTCTCGCCGGGCGAGGCGGTCTCGGCCGTCGACGACGCCGTGGCCGCGGCCGAGCGCATCGGCTACCCGGTGGTGGTCAAGGCCCAGGTGCAGGTCGGCGGCCGGGGCAAGGCCGGTGGCATCAAGCTGGCCGACGACGCCGCCTCGGTCCGGGAGCACGCCACGAACATCCTCGGCATGGACATCAAGGGCCACACCGTCGAGATCCTGTGGATCGAGCGGGCGTCCGACATCGCCGAGGAGTACTACGCCAGCTTCACCCTCGACCGGGCGGCCAAGAAGCACCTCGGCATGCTGTCGGCGCAGGGCGGCGTCGAGATCGAGGCCGTGGCCGAGACCGACCCCGACGCCATCGCCAAGATCCACGTCGACCCGGTCGACGGCCTCACCCCCGAGGCCTGCCGCGAGTGGGTGCTCGCCGCGAACCTGAACCCCGACGTCACCGACGGCGCGGTCGACATCTTGTGCAAGCTGTACCGGGCCTACACCGAGGGTGACGCCGACCTCGTCGAGATCAACCCGCTCATCGTCAAGCCCGACGGCGCGGTGCACGCGCTCGACGCCAAGGTCACCCTCGACGCCAACGCGCTGTTCCGGCACCCGGACTACGAGCAGTACGACGCCACCCAGGTGCGCGACGAGCGCGAGGAGGCGGCCCACGAGAAGGGCCTCCAGTACGTGGGCCTCGACGGCAGCGTCGGCATCATCGCCAACGGCGCCGGCCTGGCCATGAGCACGGTCGACGTGGTCAGCCAGGTGGGCGGCTCGCCCGCCAACTTCCTCGACATCGGCGGCGGCGCCAACGCCGACGTGATGGCCGGCGCCCTCGAGGTGATCAACAACGACGACAAGGTGCGCTCGATCTTCATCAACATCTTCGGCGGCATCACCCGCGGCGAGGAGGTGGCCAACGGCATCGTCCAGGCGCTCGGCCGGGTCGACATCTCGTCGCCCATCGTGATCCGCCTGGACGGCACCAACGCCGACGAGGGCCGGGCCATCCTGGCCGAGCACGCCTCCGAGAAGCTGCTGTCCGAGCCCACCATGCTCGACGCCGCCCGACGCGCCGTGGCCCTGGCCGCCGAGGGGGCGTGACCGTGAACACCCACATCCCCGTGAACCGATCCCGAAGGGGCCCCGACGAAGGAGGGGCAAGGGGCATGACGAGCCAGGCTGCGCTGCGGAGCAGTGCGGCACAGACCAGCGAACCGGATCCCGAAGGGGCCCCGACGAAGGAGGGGCGAAGCTGATGGCGATCTTCGTCGACGAGAACACCAAGGTCGTCTACCAGGGCCTGACCGGCAGCCAGGGCCGCTTCTACGGCCTGCGCAACCGGGACTACGGCACCCAGGTCGTGGCCGGCACCAACCCCAAGAAGGCGGGCGAGGATGTCGACGGCATCCCCATCTTCGCCACGGTGGGTGACGCGGTCGAGGCCACCGGCGCCGACGTGTCCTGCATCTTCATCCCCGCCCCCGGCGTGAAGGCCGCGGTCATGGAGGCCGCCGAGGGCGGCGTGAAGATGATCGTGGTGATCACCGAGGGCGTCCCCGCCCAGGACGAGGCACGGTTCTACAACGACTTGAAGCGCAACTTCCCCGACGTGCAGCTGCTCGGCCCCAACTGCCCCGGCATCATCAGCCCCGGCAAGTGCAACATCGGCATCACCGCCGGCGAGATCGCCATGGGCGGTGGCCCGGTGGGCATCGTCAGCCGGTCGGGCACGCTCACGTACCAGGCCCTGCACGAGCTCACCCAGAAGGGCATCGGGCAGACCACCTGCGTCGGCATCGGCGGCGACCCCGTCCCCGGCACCACGTTCATCGACTGCCTCGAGCGCTTCGAGGCCGACCCCGACACCAAGGCGGTCATGATGATCGGCGAGATCGGTGGCTCGGCCGAGGAGGAGGCCGCCGAGTTCATCAAGAGCTCGATGACCAAGCCCGTGGCCGCCTACATCGCCGGCGTCACCGCTCCTCCCGGCAAGAAGATGGGCCACGCCGGCGCCATCGTGTCGGGCGGCAAGGGCACGGCCGCGGCCAAGATGGACGCCCTGCGCGACGCCGGCGCCCAGGTGGGCCAGAACCCCACCGAGGCGGGCGAGCTCATGGCCGACATCGTCGCCAACCTCTAGCGCCCCCGGAACGACGACGGGCCCGAGGCGATGGCGGTCGGGAACCGACCGCCCTCGCCTCGACGCTCACGCCGGGCGAGCGTCAGCCCTCGCCGGTGTCGTACGCGGAGGCCGGCGGCGGTGTGGGCAGCACCTCGGACCACTCGACGAGCACCTCGTCGTCGGTGCGGGCCACGAACCCGTCGGGTGTGTCGGGGATGCGCAGGGTGCCGCCGCCCTCGTCGCCGAACGACAGGCGCAGGGCCCACTTGCCGTCGCCGTCCTGGATGCCCGACACCGCGTTGCGGTAGATGCGGGTGGGGCCGATGACGAAGTGGCTGGCGCCGGGGTCGCCCTCGGCGTGCTCGCGGACGTACGCCACGGCCGCCACGGCGTCGTCGCCGGCCTGGATCCACGAGCCCAGCGAGATGTGCTGGCCGACGAGGCACACCGCCACGAACGCGGTGACGCCCGCGTAGACCGCGCCCCGGGCCACCCGGTGCGAGGGCAGGCTCGCGTCGCTGGCCCGCCACGCGTAGCGGACGATGCCCACCACGATCAGGGCCGAGCCCATCGACGACGCCGCGAACAGCCGGTCGTTCTGGCCGTGCGAGCCGAGGGGCAGGGTGAGGCCGATCCACGCCCCGACGGCCATCACCGCCAGTCCGGCCACGACCAGCGTGGGGCCCGACTCGCGGTCGCGGTCTCCCCGCAGCCAGGCCACCAGCGCCACCACCACGCCGAGCGCGGCCAGGCCGGCGAGGGCCAGGCGCGCCACCGCGGGCGGCGCCGCCGTGGCCACGAGCCCCGTGCCGAAGTGACCGGACCAGTAGACGACCGGGTCGGGCACGCGCAGCTCGAGGGGGTAGATCGAGTGGGTGGCCGACCAGGCGGCGGCGGCGAGGCACGAGGCGAGCACGACGCCGCGCTGCCACACCCGCACCGGGCGGGGGCTCGGGTCGCGCTGCCACGGGCCCGGCAGGACCAACGGGGCGAGCAGGCAGAACGGCGTGAACAGCTCGTAGCTGAGGACCGACCCGGCGAGGAGCGCGACGGCGAGCAGCCAGCGCCCGTAGGTGAGGGCGAGCCCGCCGGCGAGCGCGAGCACGAGGGCGGTGAGGCCGTTGCCGATGGCCCCCCAGAGGGCGATGGTGTTGTGGTTGGGCAGCACCACCCACACCGCGGCGACGGCGAGGGCGGTGAGCGGGTCGAGGAAGCGGCGGGCCAGCAGGAAGAGCAAGGCGGTGGCGGCCAGGTACAGGGCGGTGACGAGGCCGAAGAGCACGAGCGGGTGCGTGTCGGCCACGGCGTAGAGGGCCGTGAGCGAGGCCCACGTCCCGGGTCGGCTCTCGAGCATGACGTCGGTCATGGCGCCGTTGAAGTGGCGGTACCCGGCGAGGCTCCAGTCGTCGAGCACGAAGTCGACGCCCTGGACGGCGTACCAGGCGGCCCGGGCGAGGACGAGCGCGGCGAGTGCGCCGATCGCCGGCCCGGTGCGCTCCAGGCGGCGGGCGAGCGAGCCGGGCGCCTCGGCGTCGTCGGGCGGCGCCGACCGGTCGTCGCTCACCGTGGTCCGCCCTCGCTGCGCGCCATCTGCTCACGTTGCCACGCGGCGACGGCCGCGAGGCCCTCGCCGAACGCGATGGTGGCGCGCCAGCCCAGCCGCTCCCGGGCGAGGGAGGGGTCGGCCACCCACACGTCGGTGTCCCAACCGCGCGGGGCCAGCGTGGCCCATCGGGGCTCCGCCTCGACCCCGAGCAGGCGTCGGGCCTCCTCGACCGCCTCGCGCAGCGTGGTCTGGGTCCCGGTGCCGATGTTGTAGATCGGCCCGGGCTCGCCTCCCGGCGGAGGAGGCGCCGCCGCGGCCCGGACGAGCGCTTCGACCACGTCGTCGACGTGGACGAAGTCGCGGGCGGTGGACGGATCGGCCAGCGGCGGCAGGCGGCCCTCGAGGCCGTGCTCGACGAGCGTCGGCACGAGGCGGCGGGGGTCCTCCCAGGGCCCGTAGACCGAGTAGAGGCGCACGGCGGTGTAGCCCGCGTGCTGGACCGCCAGCGTCGCCCACGCCTTCGTGAGCGCGTAGTAGCTGTTGGGTCGCACCGCCTCGCCCTCGGACGGTGCGTGGTCGACCGCGCCGTACTCCGACGACGAGCCGGCGTGGACGAGGGTGGGGACGCCGGCCGCCCGGCAGGCGGCCAGGAGGTGGTCGGTGGCGACGACGTTCGTCGCGAAGATCTCGCCGTGGTCGGTCTGCCACGAGTAGGCGCCGTGGGCGGCGAGGTGGAAGACCTGCTCGGGCTCGAGGACCCGGACCAGGGTGGCCAGCTCGTCCCGGTGGGCGAGGTCGATTGCGCGCCAGCGCAGGTCGCCGGCGACGTCGTCGAGCCGCCACCGCTGGTGGCCGGGGCGGACGAGCAGGTGGACCTCGTGGCCGTCGCCCAGGAGCCTGCGGACGAGGTTGGCCCCGACGAACCCGGTCCCTCCCGTGACCGCGACGCGTGCCATGCCGCCCGCCGCTCAGCCCGGGAAGTCGGCGTAGCCGAGCTCGTCGAGGAACGGCCAGGCCAGGGCCCGGACCTGCTCGACCTCGGCGGCGTCGAGCTCGGCGGCGGTGGCCCGGTTGGCCGCGGGCGTGGCGGCCCGGATCGTGCCCCACGGGAACACCTCGTCGAGCGGGTCCGCGTTCCAGCTCGGGGCGGCGAGCGCATCGTGGGCGCGCAGCCCCAGCGCCTCGCACACGGGCCCCAGGGCGGCGACGCCGTCGGCCATGACGTCCTCGGCCCGCACCACGTGGACGCGGTCGGGCCAGCGGCGCCGGGCGAGCAGCGCCTCGTGCTGGCACGTGCGCCAGGCCCGGAGGTAGGCGTCGAGGGGCATCGGCACGGGCCGCTTCTTCGTGTCGGCGTACGCCGACCACGGGTTGCGCACGACGTGCAGCACGTGGGCGCCCGGCAGGTCGGCCAGGATGCGGGCGGTGTCGACGGTGACGACGGGGCTGTAGCCGACGTACACCTCCTCGGCGCCGCTCGCGCGCCAGTTCTTCCACGCGGCGAAGGTGGCCCGGAAGAAGGCGGCGACGTTGTCCCCGCGGCTGCGGCCCGACGCCGCGACGAGGTCGACGTAGATCGCCTTGCGCTCCTCGTCGTCGAGGTCGAAGCGCACGTGGCGGAACTTCGAGACG
>JACJWK010000025.1 GCA_020637195.1 Microthrixaceae bacterium | reverse complement strand
GGCGGCTCGTCGGGCGGGACCGCGGCGGCGCTCGCCGCGGGCATGGTGCCGCTGGCGACGGGCTCGGACGGGGGTGGCTCGATCCGCATCCCCGCGGCGGTGTGCGGGCTCTCGGGCTTCAAGCCGTCGCTGGGCCGGGTGGCGGTGGGCGGGCCCCACCCGCCGAACTGGGCCGACCTGTCGGTGAAGGGGCCGATGACGGTCACGGTGCGCGACGCCGCGCTGGCGCTCGGCCCGTCCGTCGGCCCGCACCCGACCGACCTGCGCTCGCTGCCGATGCCGCCGGCGGGTTGGCTCGACGGCCTGACCGACCCGCACCCACCCCGTCGGGTGGCCTGGTCGCCGACCCTGGGCTTCGCGCCCGTCGACGGCGAGGTGCGCGCCACCTGCGAGGCGGCCGTGCGGCGCCTCGAAGCGCTCGGCACCGAGGTGGTCGAGGTGGAGACCGTGTGGTCGGAGGATCCCGTCGTCGCCTGGTTCGGGCTGACCGCGGTGGCCACCTACCGGACCCTCCGGGACTTCGAGGGCACGCCGGAGTGGGAGGGCATCGACCCCGGGCTGCGCGACCAGATGGCGTTCGGGAAGGACCACGTGAGCGCGCCCGACGTGCTCGTGGCGATGGACGTGGCGCATCGCCTGAACGTCGCGCTGGTGGAGCTGTTCCACGACGTCGACTACCTGCTGACGCCCACGTGCGCGGGCCAGACCCCCGCGCCGGGCGAGTACGGCACCATCGACGGCCACCCCGAGGTCAACTGGGTGCGCTTCACCTACGGCTTCAACCTGACCCGCTCGCCGGCGGGCTCGGTGTGCGCCGGCCTCACCGCGGCGGGCCTTCCCGTCGGTCTCCAGGTGGTCGGCCCCCAGCACGCCGACGCCGGCGTCCTGCGCCTGATGGCCCTGCTCGAGGACACCATCGCCTTCGACCGGGTGGCGCCGGTCGGGTAGCGGTGGCTCGGCGGCGCTCGGGTGCGTTCCGCGGAGCGCCCCTCGGCCCTCAGCCCTGGCGGGCGAGCCAGTCCGCCATCTGCCGGGCGTACTCGGCGAACCCGTCGAGCACGCCCGGAATCGCCGCGGCGACGAGGTCGGTGCGGATGTCCGTGTAGCGATGGACGAGGACGTTCCGCAGACCGGCCGACGGAGCGAGCCGCTCCGCGAGCTCGCCGTCGATCGCGCCGACCGCAGCGGCGGCGATGAAGGAGTCGCGCCCGGTGGCCGGGGCCGCTCCCGAGGCCGAGACGGCGACGTGGCCGTTCACGTCGACGGCGAGGTCGACCACGACCTGGATCAAGCGTTCCGCAGCGGCGCGGGTCAGGGGCTCGTCGCGAAGTCTCGACGAGGTCGCGTCGCGGAGCGCGTCGAGCTCGTCGAGGCTGTCGCGCATCGCCCGCAGCCGCGCTGCGGCGGTGTCACGGTCGAGCGAGGGAGGGGTCACTCGCGCAGCGCCTCGAGGTCGAGGTCGCGGAGCCACTGGGTGTCGCGGCGCTCGGCCAGCGCCGCCATCTGGGTCGTCGCGTAGAGGCCCGGCTCCGATTCGTACAGCGGCCGGCCGACCATCGCCTCGGCCCGGAGCACCGGGCCGGCGCCGTCGATGACGGCGAGGTCGATGCCGTCGAACTGTGTGAGGCGCACGAGGTCGTCGAGGAGCCCGAGCACGTCGGGGGCGGCGAGCCAGGACACCGCGACGTCGACGTCGTGCGGGACGGCACCCTCCGCCGGACGGGCGGCGCTCCCGAACAGGCCCAGCAGCCGCACGCCCCGGGCGCGGCAGACCTCGTCGAGCTCGCCGGCGTCAGCGGCGGCGACGAGTCGCCAGGCGGCCTCGGCGGCGCTGGTCATCCCTCTAGCGTAGGCAGCGCCCCTCCGACCGGTTCGGATCCCGCCGGCGGCTGCGCTACCCTGACCGGTCCCGGGCGATTAGCTCAGTGGGAGAGCGCTGCCTTCACACGGCAGAGGCCACTGGTTCGAAACCAGTATCGCCCACCCGGACAGGCTCCCTCCTCACGCGGCGGGGACGGCCCCGCGTTGGTCGTAGTGGCGGGTGGCGACTTCTGCGCCTGCAGCGAGCATCTCGCTGAGGAGCTCGTCGAGGCGGCTGGCGACCTCCCATCGGAGCCAGCGGTCCCCGCACGAGGGGCACTCCTCCATGGGGACGTCGAGGACGACGGCGATGCGACCGTCGCGCTCGGCGGTCTTGGCTCGGCGGACCGGTTCGCGGTCGCCCTGGTCACATCGTTCGCAGCGCATCAGCGCCTCCTACGGTACTCGTCGGTCCATCTGTTGGGGTCAGGCTCGTACACCGTCACCACCCGCTCCTCGCGTCGGGCGGCATCGACGACGACTACGACGTGGAGCGGACGCTTCCAGGCGACGGCCAACAGCAGTTCCTCGCGTTCGACCGTGGGTGTACGCGATCGCCTTCTCCGCGGCGTCTTGCGGGTGCCGCAGCCGGACGAGGTCGTCAGGCGGCGTCATAGAGCGGTCGGGCCTCCTCGCTGACGGCCGCGCGGAAGTAGGGACTCAGGTCGTCTCGAGTGCGCAGGTCGACGCGACGTCCGAGCAACCGCTCGAAGTCGAGCTCGATGACGGCGAGGCGCAGAAGACCGGGAACCCGGTCGCGTTCGAACTCGACGAGCAGGTCGATGTCGCTGTCGGGTCCCAGCTCGTCGCGAAGAGCCGAGCCGAACAGGGCGAGGTGACGGATCCCGTAGCGACGGCAGAGCTCGGCAAGCGCCGCGTCGTCGACCGTTGTGCCCGAGGCCAGCTCCACGGTCACATCTTCACACCATGAGGGCAGGGGGGTGCGGACTGATCGACAGGAGGGTCTCCAGGCCACAGCCAGACCACGAAATGGCGGTCACTCATGCGGTTCCGACTCGGGTGGGAGGCCGGCCGCACGCTCGAACCGCCGGCGCCGCCCGCCTCATCGGATGGTCCCCGGCGCATGGTGAGGCCTGGGCATGGGAGGCTCCGTCGGTGGATCGTCGGCCGGAAGGCGTCGTCACCTTCTTGTTCACGGACATCGAGGGCTCGACCCGCCGGTGGGAGGCTGATGCCGCCGCGATGCGGATCGAGCTCGAGGCGCACGACGATGCGCTGCGTCGCGCCGTGGAGGGGTGCCGAGGCTGGTTGTTCAAGCACACCGGAGACGGCGTGTGCGCGGCCTTCGAGCGGCCGGGCGACGCCCTGGAGGCTGCGGCCGAGGCCCAGCGGTGCGTGGGGCTCCCCGTACGGATGGGGATCGCGACGGGGGAGGCCGACCGGCGCGGCGACGACTACTTCGGCCCGACGTTGAACCAGGTCGCCCGGGTGATGGGCTGCGCGCACGGCGGCCAGGTGCTCGTCGCCGGGTCGACCGTCTCGCTGGTCGACGGCTTCGACCTCGTCGACCTGGGAGTGCATCGGCTGCGGGACCTGACGGCGCCGGTCGGGTTGTGGCAACTCGTCGGCGATGGGCTCGGCCGTGAGTTCCCGTCGTTGCGCACCGTCGATCCGGCGCCGGGCAACCTCCCTCGCCCGTCGACCACCCTCCTCGGCCGGGACGACACCGTGGCGGCGGTTGCCGAGGCCCTCGAGTCGGCCCCGCTGGTGACCCTCGTCGGAGTGGGCGGGGTGGGCAAGACCCGGCTCGCGCTCGAGGTGGCGCACACGGTCGCCGACCGGTTCCCTGATGGCGCTTGGCTCGTGGAGCTGGCGGCCGTGCTCGACGGGAGCGACGTGGCGGATTCGGTGGCGGCGATCTTCTCGATCGCGCCACCGGCCGATGGCGACTGGGCCACGGCGGTGATCGACGCGCTCACGGGGCGGCGACTGCTGCTGGTGCTCGACAACTGCGAGCACGTGCTCGACGGAGTGGTCGGGATGGTCGACGGGCTCGCGGCGAGGGCCCCCGATGTGCGGGTCCTGGCCACGAGCCGTGAGGGGCTGGGGACCCAGGGGGAGTTGGCGTGGCCGGTCCTGTCGTTGGCGACGGGGCCCGGTTCGGTCGCGTCCAGGCTGTTCGCCGAGCGGGTGGCGGCGGTCGCCCCCGACGTCGACCTGTCGGGCCACGTCGAGGACATCGCGGAGATCGGCGAGCGCCTCGACGGGATTCCGCTCGCCATCGAGTTGGCCGCGGCCCGGGTGCGGTCGATGAGCCCGGCGCAGATCCGCGGTCACCTCGACGAGCGTTTCCGTCTCCTGACCGGTGCCCGGCGGTCGACCGAGCGCCACCAGACGTTGCGGGCCGCGGTCCAGTGGTCCTATCAGCTGCTGTCCGAGTCGGAGACCGCGCTGCTCGACGCCGTCAGCGTGTTCGTCGGTGGCTTCGATCTGGAGGCGGCGATCGCGGTGTGCGGGGCGGCCGTCGAGTTGGACGAGTTCGAGGCGCTCGACCTGCTCGACTCGCTGGTGCGCAAGTCTCTCCTCCAGGTCGATCGGTCGGGGCCCGGCGTGCGCTACGAGCTCCTCGAGACGATCCGGCAGTTCGCCGAGGAGCGCTTGGCCGACCGGGGCACGGCTGCGGCTACCCGAGACCGTCACGCAGCGCATTTCGCCGAACGGGCCGAGGCCGCCTTCGCCGTGTTCCGGAGCCCGGCCGAAGCCGAGGCCTACGCGTTCGTCGACCGTGAGATCGCCAACCTGCGAGCCGCCTTCGAGTGGGCCGCGGAGGCCCCCGACCCGGACGCAGCCGTTCGCATCGCCGCGTGCACCCACGAGATCGCCCGGTTCCGGCTCCGCACCGAGGCCATGGGCTGGTCGGCGCGTGTGGTCGACCGGGCCCGGGACGCCGGCCACCGCCTTCTCCCCCTGCTGCTCACCATGGCCTGCGACGGCGCGTGGAGCCGGGGGGAGCTCGAGGAGGCCGAGGCTCTCGGTCGCGAAGCCGTCGCGGTGGCCGACGACGCCCGCTACGAGCCCTTCGTGTGGGCGTACAGCGACCTCGCCACGATCGCCTTCTACCGGGGGGATGTCGATCGCGGCATCGAGCTGCTCCATGCCGGCGCCGACCATCCCGCCGACGAGCACGACCGGTTCATGCTCAGCCTGGCGCTCTTCTACCGCATGCTGATGGGCCGTCCCCTGCCCGAGGCCGAGCTCGAGAGGGCGGTGGCGCACGTGGAGGCAGGGGGTTTCCCGACGGCGATCGCGGGCGCGTGGGGGGCGGAGAGCCAGGCCTTGGCCGACCGGGACCCGGCGCGGGCAGAAGCGCTCGGCGCCAAGGCCGTGGAGTTGCTCCAGACCTGCGGCAACCGCCTGCTCGAGCGGACGGCGTGGGCGGTGCTCGCGACCCGCGCGGCGTCCGAGGGCGATCCCCGGCAGGCGCTCACGGCGTTCTCGCCCATCGTCGACGCGTGGGCGGCGAACGGTGACGCCGCCCTGGCGAGAGCCATGCTGGACCTCGCGCGGCTGCTGGCCGACCTCGGCGACGATGCGGCCGCATCCCGGATCCTCGGGGCGGTGAACCGGATCGTCGCCCTGGCCGAGGCGGCCGATCTGACGACGCAGCTGCGTCATCGGATGGGCGACGCCCGGTTCGAGGCCGAACTGGAGATCGGGGCGTCGCACGACCTGGCCGTCTCCGCCGATCTGGCCCACGAGGCGATCCAGCGAGCCCGCTCGGCCGTGGACGGGTGACGCGGCCGGATCAGGAGCCGGACGGCCAGGGGGGACCACGCTCAGCTCGGACCACGAGCCGGCGGACGCGCACGGTCACTGGCGGGTCGCCCCGGTGGGACCGCGAGGCCGCGACCGCCGAAGGCGGCGGCTCCGGGGTCGGACCGGGACCGAGTAGGGGGTGTCAGGGTGCCGGTTCGGGAACCCACTCGAACACGAACGCCACCCAGTGGTCGAGGTAGGCGCCAGGGTCCACCGTCCAGTCGAAGTCGGCGACGGCGCTCCTCGTCCGCCGACCCTCGAGCGAGCGCCAGAGCTCGTAGCGTGGCGCCGTCACCGTCGCTCCTCCCGGACCTTCGCCGAACGTCCATCGGTCCCCATCGTCGGTCCGTACCTCGAGCGGGGGGAGAAGAGCCATCGCGTGCTGGAGCGCCAGGACCTCCCGTCGCCGGCTTTCGACCGCCGTCCACACGGTCGCGTCGGCGAAGCCGACCTCGCCGACCGCCTCACGGAGGTCGTGCTCGTGGGCGAGGAGGTCGATCACGGGCAGAGACGCGAAGGAGGCGTCGAGCCCCCGGGCGACCGGGTCACGAAGCACCGCGACCAGCGGTTCGACGAGGGACTCCCAGTCGGACAAGAGGTCGTCGACGCTCCGGTCGCGACGCGCCGCGACCTGAGCCTCGGTCCACTGGTCCTGGGCGTACTGCTGGACGTTGCCGGCCAGGACGTCGTCGGCCACGCCGACGAGGTGCGCCAGGACGTCGCGCGCGAGCCAGCCCGGGGTTGCGGGGACGGCCGTCCGCTCGTCGATCCTCGCCAGAAGCCGGGAGGTGCGCTCCACCGCTCGCGAGTAGGCATCCGACGACTCCGGCGCGCCGGACCCGTGACCGTCCGTGCCCCCGCCCGGCACGTCGGGCGCGGTCATGTGCCTCCGCCCTCGATGGGCGCGAACCGGTGCGACCGGGCGAGGGGTCGGATCCCGTGGCCACGGGAGAGGCCGGCGAGCGCCTCGTCGTCGACGGTGGTACCCGAGCCCACGTGCACCGGCTCATGCTCCCACGCGGCGCCGGGGGCAGGCCGGAGGGACCACGAGGAGGGCGGCCAGACCGCCTTCGGACCACTTCCTGGCGGTCACCCGCGGTCACTGGGTGTGGCCAACGGTCACTCGGATCGGGTCGCTGACCTGGGGAATCCGGTGAAACTCCCGCTCAGCGGGGGTCTCCACGCGTGTGGGGACCGGGACGATGATCCGGGTGACGCGGTCGAGCTGCGATACGGAGTCGGCACCTCGGACATCCCACACGTATGCACTGATTGGTAGAGTCTCGACATGAGTGGGACACACACGGTGACGATGGGAGATCGGGGCCGGCTGGTCGTGCCCGCCGCGGTGCGCGAACGCAGCGGGTTGGCGGAGGGAACTCGCCTCGTGCTGCTCGAGACGCCGGCGGGGATCGTGCTGATGACCCAGGCGCAGGCGCGGGACCGGGTGCGCCGGGAACTGCAGGGACTCGACCTCGTGGGTGACCTGTTGGCCGAGCGGCGGCGCGAGGCGGCGGGCGAGGACGCCGCGTGAGCGCCGTCCTCGACGCTTCGGCGCTGCTGGCGTTCGTTCAGGACGAGCCTGGCGGCGACGTGGTCGAGGACGCGCTCGTCGAGGGCGCCCGGTGCGGCGCAGCCAACTGGTCGGAGGTGGCGCAGCGGGTGCTGGCGGCCGGCCGCGACTGGGAGCTCGTGCGGGCCCTCCTGGCCAGCTACGACCTCGTCGTCGAACCGGTCTCGGCGGAGGACGGCGAGTGGGCCGCCCTCCGGTGGCGCCGCGGCGAGGGCCTGTCGCTGGCCGACCGGCTCTGTCTGGCCCTGGGCGAGCGGGAAG
The DNA here is from genome assembly GCA_020637195.1 of Microthrixaceae bacterium. GTDB lineage: Bacteria > Actinomycetota > Acidimicrobiia > Acidimicrobiales > DATDAH01 > JAEUJM01. The sequence continues at coordinate 29,805 of JACJWK010000025.1, read as the reverse complement.
ACGCCGATGTGCTCACCGCCGACGGCGCCTGGGGCGACGGCGGCCGGGTGCGCCAGATCCGCTGAGCCAGGCTCCACCGTCGCCTCCCTGCGAGAACGCCGGCGCCGGTGATCGGCATCGAGGTTCTCTTCGGCATCGCCGCGCAGGTGGCCGTCGCCGCTGCTGTGCACCCCTGGGGCCGGTGAGTGGGTGTCGAGCTCGGGGCGACCCGGTCCCATCGTGGGCCGTCAGGGTTCGATGATCGCCCGGGCCACGGCGTCGGAGATCTCCTCGAGGGGGTCGCCCTCCTGATCGGGGACGATCGGCGACAGTCGGGCGATGACCACGCCGTCGGAGGGGAACACGATCGCCGCCTGGCCGCCGGCTCCGCGTGCCGAGAAGCTGTCGATCGGCTCACCGGGGAAGGCCAGGCCCGACTCCTGCTGGACCCCGTCCTGGTCCAGCCAGCCGCCGTCGGTGTTCCGCCACCAGAGCAGACCGTAGGCCTGCTCGAGGTCCTGGGACGGCCGGCGGGTCGCCTGCTCCATGAAGTCCGCGTCGACGAGCTGCTCGCCGTCCCACTCGCCGAGGTTCAGGGCGAGGTGGCCCAGCCGCAGGGCGTCGTCACAGGTGCCGGTGTAGCCGATGTAGCCGGTCAGGTTCCCGGCGCTGTCGGTCCCCCAGTCGCCGCTGAGCCCCAGCGGTTCGATCAGTCGCTCCTCGGCGTACCCGACGGGGTCCCGCCCGGTGCCCGCCAGCGCGGCGTCGAGGATGCCCTCGAGGGCCTGGATGGCGGACTGGTTGTAGGCCCACAGCTCGCCCGGCTCGTGGTCCTGTCCGAGACCGATCGCGTACGCGGTGGCATCGCCGGCACGAACGAGGTCGCTGTCGATGGCCGGTGACCAGGCCCGGCCCGAGTCGTTCGCGAGGAGGTCGCGGATGGTCACGTCCTCGCTCTCGGTGTCCTGCCAGGACTCGAGGTAGTCGCTCGCCGCGTCGTCGATGTCGAGCAGCCCGTCGGTCTGGGCCATCCCCACCAGCACCGACATCAGCGACTTGGTCATCGAGAACCACGCCATCGAGTCGTCGGGGCCGAAGTCGCCGAACGCCCACTCGCCGACGAGCTCGCCGTGGCGGGTCACCGCGAAGCAGTGCGACCCGGTCGCCTCGGCGATGGCCACGGCGTCGTCGAGGGACGCGGGGTCGAAGCCCGCCTCGCCAGGGTCGACCTCCGGCCACTCCGGGCTCGGGAAGGCCGAGTCGACCCGCGACGTGGTCGTGGTCGCGGGCTCGCCGTCCGCCTCGGCCGGCTCGTCTCCCGCGTCGCCACACGCGGCCGCGGCCAGCGCCACGAGGAGCACGAGTGCCAGGACCGACCGGCGAGGTCGTCCGACGAGCCCGCACCTGCGGCTCGGGCTCCGGAGTGCGGCGTGGGTGTGGCGTCTCGTCATCGTCCCTCCCGGACTGCCTGCATCGCGTCGCTGCCCCCGCGCGTCGGCTCACACCGAGGCGAGGAAGTCCTCGACGAGGGGCACGACGGTCCCGGTCGCCTGGAAGGTCTCGGCGTGACCGAGGTCGCCGATCACCTCCAGGCGGGCGCCGTTGGCCTCGGCCTCGTCGCGCACGACCTCCCAGAACCACTCGCCGCCGCCGACGTACTCCATGACCGGGCAGTCGATGCGCGAGCGGTCGACGTCCTGGACGAGGCCGGCGTGGGCCGCTGCGGCCGCCGCCGGGTCGTTGCGGGCCTCCATCGTGGTCTTGATGTCGTCGGGCAGCGGTATCCCGAACAGGGCCCACGCCCGCTCCCAGTCGCCCGAGCGCAGGGCGGCCACGAAGTCCGGGTTCGGTGGCAGCGCCGAGCGGGGGACGTGGATCGGCGCGCCGCCGACGACCAGGGACCGCACCCGTCCCGGGTGGAGACAGGCGACGTCGGCCACCAGCCCGGTCCCTCGGGAGTAGCCCCACAGGTGCGCCGACTCGATTCCCTCGGCGTCCAGGACGGCCACGAGGTCGGCCGCCAACCCGGCCGCGTCGTACTGGGACGGGTCGTGGGGCCTCGAGCTGTCGCCGAAACCGAGGGGATCCACGCTCACCACCTGATGGCGCTCGGCGAGCGCCGCCACCGTCCCGGTCTCGGTCCAGCGGACGCGGCCCATGAGGAAGCCCGGTACGAGGACCACGGGCGATCCCGAGCCCGAGACGTCGTACGCGATCTCGTGCCCTCGGGACGACACCCGTCGCTCCGTCGTGGTGCGCTCTGTGCTGGTGGTCATGGGTCGGCCTCCGTCCTCGGTCGTCTCGGTCATCGAGCCTCGGTCATCGTGGTAACGGTTCGGTAATGGCGGCGCGAGCCCCGCCGGGAGATCGGGGATCGGTAGCGTCGGTCGGGTGGAGGTGCGAGTCCTGGGACCGGTCGAGGTTCGGGACGGTACGACCCGGGTGGTGCCGCTCGCGCCCCGTCTCCAGCGACTGGTCGCCGCCCTGGCCCTCGCCGCGCCGGGCTCGGCGTCGGTCGAGGACCTGATGGAGGCCGTGTGGGGCGAGGTCGCGCCGCCGACGGCCAACAAGGCCATCCACGGGCTCGTGTCAGGCCTCCGGGCCTGCGGGCGCGTCCGGTGGTCGACACGGTCGACAGGGAAGTATCGACTCAGTTCCTCGGTCCAGATCGGTCGGGTCCGCTTCGACCAGCTGGCCCAGAGCCGCTCTCGGGGCGGGCGGCAACGATCCGACCGACGTCGACCGCGCTCAGGCTCTGGCAGCCGACCCTTCCCCAGTCTCGACGACATGGCGGTGCAGGCCGAGTCGGCTCGTCTCAGGAGACTCGACAGCAGTTGGAGGAGACCCGCGTCCCGCCTCATCGGTGCGTCGCCCGGCGCCGCCGTGGCCACGCTCGAGCGCCTGGTGGCGGAGGCGCCGCTGCGGGAGCGTCGCTGGTCACTCCTGGTCGAAGCGCTGGTGGTCGACGGTCGGGTGGCCGAAGCGTTGCGCACCTACGAGCGGGCCCGTCGCCTGCTGGCCGACGAGGTGGGTGCCGCGCCCGGACCCGCCCTCGACGCGGCGTACCGATCGGCCCTGGACGCCCCGGCGGGCGCCGCCGACCACCGCGTGGTCGACGTGGGATGGGTCCGCCCACCGCCACCGCTGCCGTTCGTGGGGCGAGATGCGCTGGCCGACGAGTTGGCGGATCGGTGCCGAGCGGTCGAGTCGCTCGGCGCGGTGGTCCTGGCCGGGGAGCCGGGCGTCGGGAAGACCCGCCTGATGGAGGAGGTCGCACGGCTGGTCACCGGCGACGCCGCCGTCCTCTTCGGCGCCTGTGATCCGGGCGTTCGGGACGGGCTGGGGCCGCTGCGCTCCGTGATGTCACGACTGGTCGGGCTGATCAGCGACGAGGTGCTGGAACGGCTCGACGTCACCACCGCCGAGAGCCTCGGGCGGATCGTTCCGGGACTCACCGCGCGCCTCGGGCTCGCCGGTCCCCGTCCGGTCGACCCCGAGACCGACCGCGCCCGCCTGGCGGATGCGGTCGTCGCCGCGGTGCGGATCGTGACCCGATCGGGCCCGACCCTGCTGGTGCTCGACGACCTGCACTGGGCGGACGACGACGCCGTCGCGCTCCTGGGTCGAGTGCTGGGCGGGCTCCGAGACGAGCCCCTCCTCGTCCTGGCCGGACATCGCCGTCAGGCCGACCGGAACCCCGCCCTCGTCGACTGGCTCGACAGCGTCGCCACGCAGGGTCGGGTCGAGCAGGTCGCGCTGGCAGGTCTGACGACCTCGGACCTGGTCCACCTGCTCGACCGGCTCGGAAGCGCGAGCGGTCACGATCCCGAACGGTTGTGGTCGCGACGGCCGGCAACCCGTTCTTCGTCGGCCAGGTGCTCTCGGTGGGGAGCGGGCCGGCCCCACGGAGGCGGTCCAGGCCGTCGTCGAACGGCACCTGGCCGCGGTCGACCACGAGACGACCGAGCTCCTGCGTGCCGGCGCGGTGGCCGGTCGTCGCTTTCGGCTCCGTGATGCCGCAACCCTGGCCGGGGTCTCCCCCGAGCGATCGTCCACTGCGGTCGAGGCGGGTCGGTGGACCCGGCGATGACGACGAGCACCGCTTCCACCACGACCTGATCCGCGACGTGATCCTCGCCGGGATGACCGCCGTCGAGCGTGAGGACCTCCACTGGGCGATCGCGGGCCTCCCCGACCTGGCCCCGAGAGATGCCGCCGACCACGCCGTCGCCAGCGACCACGGTCGATCGGCGCATGGACGGCCCGATCGCCGGTGGCCGGGGGCGAGGAGGCGTTGCGTCTGCTGCTCTACACCGAGGCGGTGCACCGGTTCGACAGCGCGTTGGCGCTCCTGGAGGACCGTCCGACCCCACCACCATGGCAGGCGCACATCGGCTGCAGCCAGGCCCGTACCTCGCCAGCGACCACCGGGCAGCTACGCCGACGCGCCACAGGCAGTCCGCTACTCCAGCCGCAGTCGGCGTCGTTGTTCGCGGACTCGGTCCTGGCCTTGGCCGGCACTCCGAGGACCTGAACATCAGCGAGTACCGGGCGGAGGCGACTGCTGCAGGCCCTCGATCGGCTCCCCAGGCGACCGCACCCATCGCGCCGGCTGCTGGCGGTCGCCGCATCCACCGATGGGACCACGCCGGGGGTCAGGCCGCCGTCGGCCGGAGTTCTCCGAGCGCTGGAGCTGAGCCGGGCCGCGGGCGACGCCGCGACCGAGGCGTTCGTCCTCCGGGCCCGCCAGCGGCGTGGTTCGAGGCGGCGGCACTGGACGGACGGTTGGCCGCCGCCGACCGACTCGTGGGCATCGGCGCCGAGACGGGGGACGACGCGATCAGGTGCTGGGGCCACCGGTGGCGGGTGATCCACGGGTTCGAGGCCCTGGCGCCGGGACAGCACAGGCCCTCGACCGGTTCGGCGAGCTCGCCGGCGCGCTCGGCGACGTGTTCCACCTCTGGGGGCATCGGCTCCGGTGCGCCGGGCTGGCGCTCGCCGAGGGCCGATCGGAGGACGCCCGTCGCATGGCCGGCGACGCGGAGGCCCACGCCCGTCGGCTCGGCTCGAGTCTGCCGGTGGCCGCCAGCGCTCAGCTGGACCGTGGCCGCCGCTGGCTGTGGGGTGACCCGGAGGCGCTCGTCGACATGCACCCCACCGGCCATGCCGCCGAGGCGCACCCCGAAGGGGATGGCGGCGCACCGGGTGCACACGCGTCGGCGCTCCTCGTCCTGTCGGGGGGCGCGCCGCCGACCGGGGGGCCGGCCGCGGACGCGGCCGTGGTCCCAGCCGATGCCGCCCTCGAGACCCTCAACGCGTTCGAGCTCGACGGCCTGGCCCTGCGCGCCGCCGCCGGTGGCGATCGCGAGCTGGCGTCGACGCTCGTTGACGTGCTCGAGCCGCTGGCGCACCAGTGGTCGGCGGTCCTGCCGGGCCTCACGGCGCTGACGCCCCTCGCGTCGTCGCTGGACTGGCCCTCGAGACCCTCGGGCGCGACGACGAGGCCCTCCTCGCCCACCGTGAGGCCGTGGCGTCGGCCGAGGCCGCGGGTGCGTGGCCCGCCGCGGTGCACGCCCTCGCCCATCTCGGCCGCGTCGAGGGCCGCGTGAACGACCCGGAGGCCGCGACCACCGCGTCTCGGGCCGCGGACCTCGCCGACGACCTCGGGTCCTGCGCCGTCGAGATGATCGGGGCGTGGACGCTCCCGGGGCGTCCGGCGTAGCAGGCCCGGAACCGGGCTCGACCGCCCGACCAGGTGGTCCGGGCGCGGGAGGCCCTCGCGGCGGACCGGCTCGCCGTCGCGCCGGGCCGGTCGTGTCGCCGTGTCGCGACCGGCGGGTGGCCCCGCATCTGGCAGGCTCGCGGGGTCGCCATGATCGTGGGAGGTCACGTGGACGGCACCGCACATCCCGACTTCGAACGGGTGGCCCGGGAGTTCGAGCGACAGTTGGCCCGGACCGCCGGCGGTGCGGCCGTGACCGTCTACCACTGCGGCGAACCGGTGGTGGACCTGTGGGGCGGGCTGCGGGGCGAGGACGAGCCGTGGGAGCGGGACACCCTCGCGATGTGCTTCAGCACGACGAAGGGCGTGGCCAGCTTCGCCGTGCACCTGCTCGCCGACCGGGGCCTGCTCGACTACGACGCGCCGGTGGCCACCTACTGGCCGAGTTGCGCAGAACGGCAAGAAGGCGTCACGGTGCGTCACGTCCTGAGGCCACTCGGCGGGCCTGCACCGCCTGCGCAGCGTCATCGACCGGGCCACCACATGCTCGACTGGGACCACATGGTCGACGCCCTCGCCCGCGGAGGCGCCGGCGTACGAGGCCGGCACGCAGTGCGGCTACCACGCCCTCACCTACGGCTGGCTGGCTGGCAGGATCGTCCGCCGGGTCGCCGGGAAGGATCTCGCCGACGTCGTCGCCGAGGACATCGCCGAAGCCTCGGCCTCGACGGGCTGCACCTGGGGTGCCCCACCTCCGAGCGCCACCGTGTGGCACCGCTCGAGCCATCGGCGACCCCCGCCGTCGGCTGCCCCGGCCGGTACGGCAGGTCGAGAAGCGGATGGGCGAGCTCGGCGGCAAGGCGATCAGCTTCCTGCGCCTGCCCGTCAACACCCGGCGCATGATCAACGCGCTGGTGCCGCGGGGGATGGAGGACATCTTCTGGGGCCCCGAGATCATGGACGCCTCGGTGCCGGCCGCCAACGGGTTCTTCACCGCACGCTCGCTCGCCCGGATGTACGCCGTGTTCGCCGGGCAGGGCGAGATCGACGGGGATCGGGTGCTGTCGGCGCGGACCGTCTTCGCCGCCGCCGAGATCCAGAACGACCGACCCGACCTGGTGTTGGTGGTGCCCATGCGCTGGCGGCTCGGCTACCACCGGTCGTGACAGCCGGTAGATCTCAAGCCGGCACTTCGGGTTCGGGGGCTCGGGCGGCTGGGCCGATCCGTCACGGGATCTGGCGATCGCCATGGTCTGCAACCGGGGCACGGGCACACCCATCGGCGACCTGCGCCTCATGCGATAGCGCCGCCGGACGGCAGCGGCCCGAGCAGCCGCGGGGCGCAGGCCGAGCTGGCGTCGTGGCCGGGCGGCGACCGTCAGGGACGCAGCACCGTCGGCGGCACGATGGCGGCGACAGGTGAAACCGACCACCGGACCCAGGCGCGCCGGCGCCGCTCCACGAGGCGGCGTTGTGATCAACCGCGCTCGCGCCCCAGGCCGCAGCGACCGGGCACGCCCCGCCTGTGACCTCCTCACCACCGATGAGGCAGCGGAATCCTCGGCACGACCGTCAGCTGAAGAGGACACGGACCGCACGATCGGCGGCAGCTTCTGCCTGGCGCGCCGAAGGCGTCGTCGGGTGAGGCGACTCCCACCCTGTTCATCGGAGCCGGCGACCGGGGCCGTCCGACTTCGCAGGCAGGCTCAGGCGCCCAGCGGCGCCGGCCAGGCGAGCCAGTGACCGGCGTCGAGGACGACCGCCGTCGTTCGCGGGGCGAGTTGCCGTTCCTCGTGGGTCGGCGGAGTCTCACCTCAGCGTCGCCGACGTGACCATCCGGTCACCAGCAGGAGATGGAGCGGCGCGCGGGGGCGGCCGTCGGCCGGATGCGTAGCGCCCGGGGGGCGGCGCCCTCGCCCAGGGCCGGTCGTGGGCGGACCGGCTGCGGATCGCATCACCGTGAAGGGCTCCAGTACTCGTTCGTGGCCGGCGTCCTCGTCAGCGTGCGGAGATGCTCAGTAGCGTTGGACCGTGGCCGTGGTCCGACCCGTCGTCGGCGATGGGTGCTGCTCCGGGGTGGTGCTCGGCGTCGCGGCTATTCAGCGAAGCACCGACCGGACGACACTGGTCGGCCAGCCAGATCCAGTCCTGCGCCAGTCCGGGCGAGTCAATGGTGGTCCGCCCCTACGGGCGACTCGCTGAGTACACTCGGACGTCGCCGCTCAACGCACGGCGACGGGATCGTTCCCTTGCGACCCGTGGTCGGCGACCGCGGAGGTCCAGGTCGTGCCGTCCCACCAGCGCTGCTCGTGGCGGTCGACGGGATCCGCGTACCAACCCGCGGGCGTTCCAGGGGGCGGAGGCGGGACCGGTGCAGGTGCGGCGGTCGAGGCGGCCGCGGCCCGGCTCGCGAGCACCTCGTTCAGTCGTTCCTGCCACGGCGCGAACAGCGCGGCCACCTTCGAGGGTGCGCCGTCGCTCCCCGCACGGTTCGAGACCATCTCGAGCGTGAAGGGGTAGCTGCGGCCGTCGGCGAACGTGACGGTCAGGGTCTGCTCGAAGCTGTACACCCGTTGGGTCGGCAGCCCCCGGCTGATCATCCGGTCGGTGGACGATGCCCCGGTGAAGGCGTCGAACGGGTACGTCACGTGGTGGATGCCCGCCTTCCCGTCGTCGAGCAGGACGAGGAGCTCGCGCTGCGGCCCGGCGACGACGAGCGCGGTGTCGGGTCGCCCCATGCTCTGGCGGGACGCGAGGAGCATCTCGACCGGTGCGGGCAGGTCGGGCCGTTGCCCGGCCAGGTACGAACGGAACGTGTCGACCTCGCGGCGCCCGCGGCGCCGTCCCACGGCGCCGGCGCCCAGGAACAGGAGGAACAGCACGACGAAGAGCCCGACGATGACGAGAGCGATGACGAGGAACTCCATGACTCCTCCGCTTCAGTTGTCCTGACCGCAGGGTCGCGCCTCCGGCCGGCCTCGCACAGGGCCGAACGTCCACTGCCCGGTCGCCGGCGGGCCTGCCGTCGGCGCTTCGCTACCCTCGCAGGACGTGACCTACCGGGACCGCGTCGACGCGCCAGGGCCGAAGCGGCTCCTCGCGCTCGACGGCGGGGGCATCCGGGGCGTGCTCAGCCTCGAGGTCCTGCGCCGGCTGGAGGCGGAGTGCCGGGAGGCGACCGGCAACCCGGGCCTCGTGCTCGCCGACGTGTTCGACTACATCGGCGGAACGAGCACGGGCGCCATCATCGCCGCGGGGCTCGCTCTCGGGCAGGAGGTCGACCACCTGCTGCACCTGTACCGCGAGCGCAGCGCCGAGATGTTCGATCCCGCCCGGCTGCGGGACCGCGTGCACCACCTGTACGACGAGGGACCGCTCGAAGCCATCCTGCGGGCCCAGAGCGGACCGGCGACGCGGTTCGGGAGCGATCGCCTGAAGTCGCTGCTGATGGTCGTGGTGCGCAACGCCACCACCGACTCGCCGTGGCCGCTCTCGAACAACCCCCGGGCCCGCTTCAACGCCGTCGCCGGGTCGGCGCCGCTGGACCTCCCGCTCTGGCAGGTGGTGCGGGCCAGCACGGCCGCGCCCGTCTACTTCCCACCCGAGCGCATGCGCGTCGGCGGCCAGGAGTACCTCTTCGTCGACGGCGGGGTCACGGGGTTCAACAACCCGGCCTTCCAGCTCTTCTTGATGGCGACGCTCGACCGCTACCGCCTCTGCTGGCCGACGGGAGTGGACGACCTGCTGCTCGTGTCGGTGGGCACCGGCACCACCGAGCGTGACCGCGACGATCTCACCGAGGCGGACATGCACCTCGGCTACCACGCGGCGACGACCCCGATCGCCCTCATCACCTCGTCCGTCGCGCAGCAGGACCTGCTGTGCCGGGTGTTCGGCCGCTGCCTCTGCGGCCCGACCATCGACGACGAGGTGGGCGACCTGATCGACTCGGCGCCCCTCGGCGACCGCAACCTCTTCACCTACGTCCGCTACGACACCCCCCTCGACCGGCGCGGGCTGGACCGCCTCGGCCTGTACGACGTCGAGCCCGATGCGGTCGGCGCGATCGACGCGGTCGACCACATCGACGACCTCAGCCGGGCGGGCCGGGCGCTGGCGGACCGGGTGGTGGACGTGGACCACGTGGCGCCGTTCCTCTGAGCCCGTCCGGCCCGCCCGGGTCGGGCCAGTAGCGTGGTCGGCGTGGCGGTGACCCCCTCTGGCGCTCCCCATCGGCCCGGCCTGATCGGCAGCGTCGTGGGTCGCGTGGCGCCGGCGGTCATGCGCCAGATCGACACCAACGACCTCGTCGACGCCCTCGACGTCGACGTCATCGCCGCGGACCTGGACCTCGACGCGCTGATCGAGCGGCTCGACGTCAACGCGATCGCCGCCCGGCTCGACCTCGACGCGCTCGTCGCCCGGTTGGACGTGAACGACATCGCCGGGCGCCTCGACCTCGACGCGCTCCTGGCGCGGATCGACGTCGACGAGATCGCCGGGCGCCTCGACCTCGAGGCACTGATCGGTCGGCTGGACATGGCCAAGCTGACCGCCGGCGCCGGCCAGGACGTCGCCGTCTCGGGCCTCGACCTCGTGCGCCGCCAGATCGTCCGTGTCGACGCCACGGTCGACGGCGTGGTCGGCCGGGTACTGCGTCGCGACCCGGGCAGCCGCCCCGACGCCCCGGGGCGGCTCGCCGCGCCGGCCCACACGCCGAGTGGCGCCGTCGCCGATCCCCACGACCTGCAGCGCCGTGACGTCAGTGGCCACTACGCCGGTCCGGTGACCCGGATGCTGTCGGTCGTCGCCGACGTGGCCGCGGTCGTGACCCTCAACGCGGGCTTCGTGGCGGTGGTCGCGTTCGTCCTCGGCGCCATCTTCGGCGTCGACCCGTCTCCGCAGGTCACGGCCCTGCTGTCGCTCGGTTCGCTCGCCACCGTGTTCGTCGCGTGGTTCTGGATCCCCGTCGCCCTCTTCGGCCGGACCCCGGCGATGGCGTTGCTCGGGATCGCGGTGGTCCGTCGCGACGGGGGAGTGGCCAACGGCACCCGTGCGCTGGTGCGCGCCCTGGTGCTGCCCGTCTCGATCTTCGTGCCCGTCCTGTTCCTGGGGCTGGTGCTGAGCCGCGAGCGCCGCACCCTCCACGACGCGGTCGCGGGCACGACCGTGGTCTACGACTGGGGCGCGCGCGAGGCCGAGCAGCCGGTCACGATCCGCGAGCAGCTCTCGGCCCGGGTGCGCCGGCGCGAGCTCGACGTCGCGGCCGACGACGCCGCCGGAGTACCCGCCCGGTGACCGCATGGGTCCGGTCCCGAGGGCCGGATCGGCGCTGATCCCCCGTGGCGCCGAGCGACCGACCCGAGGACCGCACGGCCAAGGCCTCGTTGCACGACGTGCGCCGGGCGCTGCGGCGGGAGTCGGGTGCCCTCGTCGCTCGGCCGCAGCTGACCTGGCAGCAGCTGCACAACCGGCTCCAGTGGGCGGGCCCGCCCCTGGCCTCGCGGCTCGCCGCCGAGCGCGCTCGCCGCGACCGTCCCGGAGCCGCGCCCTGGCTGCACCGCTACACCCCGCTGGCGGAGGCCCGGGGGCTGGTGCGCACCCTCGCCGGTCACACCGACGCCGTCAGCGGGTGCGCGTTCAGCCCGTACGGAGAGTGGGTCGTCTCCGCCGGCGACGACGGGACGCTGCGGCAGTGGGACGTCGCCAGCGGTGAGCAGCGGTGGTCGGTCGATGCGCACCGCGTCGGGGCCGCCGACTGCGCGGTGAGCCCCGACGGTGAGTGGGTGGTGTCGGTGGGCCACGACGAGCAGGTTCGGGTGTGGGAGGCCTCGAGCGGCCGCGAGCGTCTCGTGCTCACCGGTCACCGTGGCTGGGTCGACGCCTGCGCGGTGAGCCCGAACGGCGCGTGGATCGTCTCGGGCGGCGACGACGGCCTGCGGCGGTGGGACGCGGTCACCGGCGCGGCGCTCGGCGCGTTCGCCCTCGCCCGTGGCTCGATCGCGGGCTGCGCCGTCAGTCCCGACGGTGCCTCGGTGATCGCGGCGGTGGCCGCCGGGTTCGACGGCTGGCTCGAGGTGTGGGACGTCGCCACCCACGAGCTGCGGGCCACGCTCTCCGGCCATGAGCGGGCCGTCCTCGGGTGCGCCGTGAGCCCGGACGGCGCGTGGATCGTGTCGGCGTCGGGCGACGAGACGCTGCGGGTCTGGGACGCGACGACCGGGGCCCAGCGCTCGGTCCTCTCGGGCCACGACGGAGCGGTCACCGGGTGCGCGGTCAGCCCGGACGGCGCGTGCATCGTGTCGACGGGCGACGACCGGACCGTCCGGGTGTGGGAGGCCGCGACCGGCGGCGAGGTGGCCGTGCTCACCGGCCACGTCGGCTGGGTGGAGGCGTGCGCGGTGAGCCCGGACGGCACCCGGATCGTGTCCGCCAGTCGCGGCGACCACACCCTGCGGCTGTGGGACGCGCCCGCCGCCGCCACCGCCACCGCCCACCACCGCGTCCGGGGCCACACCGACTGGGTCCACCAGTGCGCCGTCGCACCGGATGGCGCCTGGGTCGTCTCCGCCAGTGGCGACCACACCCTGAAGGTGTGGGATGCGACGACCGGGGCCGAGCAGCGCACGCTGTCGGGCCACGCGGACTGCGTGTGGGGGTGCGCGGTGAGCCCCGACGGGTCCTGGGTCGTCTCCGCCGGCGACGACCACACCCTGAAGGTGTGGGACGCGGCGACGGGCGAGGAGCGGATGACCCTCACGGGCCACACCTGCCGGGTCACGGACTGCGCCGTCAGCCCGGACGGCCGCTGGATCCTCTCCGCCAGCGGGACCGCGGCGCGCCGGTCGGGATCCAACTTCCGGGACCACACGCTGAAGGTGTGGGATGCGGTGACAGGGGCCGAGCGGCGGACCCTCACGGGTCACGACGACTGCGTGTGGGGGTGCGCGGTCGGCCCGGACGGGTCCTGGGTGGTCTCCGCCAGTGGCGACCACACCCTGAAGGTGTGGGATGCGGCGACCGGGGCCGAGCGGACCACGCTCGAGGGCCACTCCCTGGGGGTCCGGGCCTGCTCGGTCAGTCCGGACGGGACCAGGATCGTCTCGTCGGGCTTCGACGGGACGGTGCGGGTGTGGGACGCCGTCACCGGCGCCGAGCGCCTCGCGCTGGCGGGCCACCGTGGCGCCGTCCGCTCGTGCGCGTGGAGCCCCGACGCCGCGTGGATCGTCTCCGCCGGCGACGACGGGACCGTGCGCGTGTGGGAGGCGATCGACGGCCGCGAGCGAGCCCGGCTCGTCGTGGCCGGAGAGGTCGGTGGGGTGGCCTGGTTCCCGTCGACCCCTGCGCTGGCCTGTGGAACTGCGGGGGGTGACGTGCACCTGGCCCGCCTCGCCGGCATCGAACTCGGCCCGCTCGTGGTCACCGCGCAGCGGTCGCCGCAGGGCTTGGCGGTCCGCTGCCCGACCTGTCGAGGCGCGTTCGAGGTCGGTGCCGACGTGCTCGGGGCCCGGACGGGCTGCGCCGAGCCGGCCTGCGCCACCGCCCTGGCGGTCAACCCCTTCGTCGTGGACGTCGCATAGCGCGGCGCCATCGACTCCGCCCAGCCGGCCCCGGCGGGGACCAGGGGCCCAACGGCCCTGGCTCACGCCGTGCCGGTCGCGCACGATGGGCCCACGCCCCGGCGCGTCGCTCGGGACGGACCGAGGAGTGGGTGAACGCATGGCCGAGCTGAGCTTCGGCGTCGATCAGGTGCTCGCCGCCCTCGAGCGCGACGTCGGGCGGGAGGCCACCGCGGCCGGCTGGCTCGTCGCGCTGGTGGGCCGCGCCCGGGACGAGGTCGTGGCGGCGGCGCCCGGGCACGACGTCGACGCGGTCATCGCCGGGTCGGTGGCCGGGGAGCCCCTCACCCGAGGCGACGTCGCCGACCTCGCCTGCTCCCGGGCCGACGCCGAGGGGCGCCCGGTGGCGGCGACGGCCGACCTCGCCGCCGCGCTCGTCGACGCGGTGCTGACGCAGGCCCTGCCGGCGCCGCCCGAGGCGGTCGGGCCGGCGGCACCGGAGCCGCCCCCAGCGCCCGAGCCGCCCCCGGCCCCAGAACCGACCCCGGAGCCGGCGCCACCACCCCCGGTCGGGGCGCCCGAGACGGCCGGGAGCGCCGACGCCTCGGCCCCGCGTGCGGCGTCGCGGACCTTCCGGGTGTTCGTCAGCTCGACGTTCCAGGACCTCGAGGAGGAGCGCAACGCCCTGCGGGAGCGGGTCTACCCCGAGCTCACCCGGTTCTGCGCGGCCCACAACGCCCGCTTCCAGGCCATCGACCTGCGCTGGGGGGTGAGCGAGGAGGCCGGGCTCGATCAACAGGCCATGGAGATCTGCCTCGGGGAGATCGACCGCTGCCGGGAGGTCACGCCCCGGCCCAACTTCCTGGTGCTGCTGGGCAACCGCTACGGCTGGTTGGCGGTCCCGGCCCGCCTCCCGATCGGCGAGCTCGACGCGATCCGGGCGCGGGTCGGGCCGGGGGCCGACCGCGACCTCCTCGACACGTGGTACCAGCGCGACGACAACGCCGTCCCGGCCGAGTACCGGCTCCGTCCCCGGATCGGGCCGTCCAAGCCGGCCGGTCACCCCGAGCGCACGAAGGGCGACGAGGCCGCGGAGCAGGCGGAGCAGGAGGCGTGGGCGCGCGTCGAGCAGCGACTCCGCACCGTCCTCACCGCGGCGGTCGACGAGCTGGGTTGGGACGAGGCGCGCCGCCGGGTCTACGAGACCTCGGCCACCGACCAGGAGATCCAGGCCGGGGCGCTGCTCGACGACGACGCCGGGCCGGCCTTCGCGTTCGTCCGTGAGATCGTGCTCGACCCGGGCCGGGGGGACCCCGACCCGGGTGCGGCCGACGTGGGCGACCCGGTCCGGCGGTTCGTCGACCCGGAGGAGGTGGGACCCACCGGGGAACGGCATGGTCGGCTCGCGCGGCTGAAGCGGGCGCTCGGGGCGGCGCGGGTCGGCGACGCGGGCGATGCGACGCCCCTGGTGGTCGACACCTACGAGGTGCGGTGGCGGCGCGCCACGCCCACGGCGGACGAGGCCGCCCGACCCATCACCGATCTGGGCGCAGGGGCCCGGGTCGAGGAGGCCCTCACCGGGTCGGGGCTGGCCACCGTGGGCGCCGTGGTGGCCCGGTCGGCCTCCGAGCTCGAGCGGCTCCCCGGGATGGGCCCGGCGTCGGTGCGGGCGGTGCGGGCGGGGCTCGACCGGCTTGGCCTCGGGCTGGTGGGCGAGACCGAGCGCCCCGCGACGAGCCACCTCGATCGCTTCGCGGACGCGGTGCGGACGACCCTCGAGGCCTCGATCCGGGACGAGTTGGAGCACCCGACCGGCCGAGCGCTCGACCCGGACCGTTCGGTGGTGATCCGTCGCGACCCCCACCTCGACGACGAGGGCGACGCCCACCGGGAGTTCGCCGAGGGCCGGATCCAGGTCTTCGTCGGCCGGACGGAGCTTCGGGCCGGCGTCGAGGCCTACCTCGAGGCGGACGACCCCGACCCGCTGGTCCTCCACGGCGGGGGAGGGACGGGGAAGACGGCGCTGGTCGCCATGGCGGTGCACGACGCGCTGTCGCACGCACCCGATCGTCAGGTCGTCTGCCGGTTCGTCGGCGCCACGCCGGCGTCCGCCGATGGGCGGGCCCTGCTCGAGAGCCTGTGTCGCGAGCTGGCGCGCCGCTACGGCACCGACGAGGCGACCGTCCCCCGGGACTTCCAGGAGCTGACCGCCGACTTCGCGTCCCGTCTGGAGGCGGCCCGGGCCGACCGGCCGCTGGTCCTGTTCCTCGACAGCCTCGACCAGCTCGCCCCGTCCAGTGGTGCCCGCCGGCTGACGTGGCTCCCGCGGCGCCTGCCGCCGCACGTCCGCCTGGTGGTGTCCACCCGGCCCGGGGACACGCTCGAGCCGTTCCGGGCCCGCCTCGACGCCGACGGGGGACCCTCGTCGCGGTTGGTCGAGGTGGGCGGCCTGAGCCGGCGCGACGGGGCGGCCCTCCTCGACCGGTGGCTCGCCGACGTCGACCGGACCCTGCAGGAACCCCAGCGCGCCGCCGTGCTCGACCGGTTCGGAGGGGCCACCGACGACGACCCGGACGGGCTCGCGGCGGCCCGGGGCAACCCGCTCTATCTGCGTCTCGCCGTCGAGGAGGCTCGTCGCTGGCTGAGCGGGGACGAGCCCGAGGTGCTCGACCTCGGCCCTCCCGACGAGCGCGGGCGACATCCGGCAGCGGTGGAGGCGCTCATCGAGCACAACACCTTCGCCCGGCTCGCCGACGAGCTCAACCACGGTGAGGTGCTCGTGTCCCACGCCCTGGGCTACCTGGCGGCCTCCCGCCACGGGCTCGCCGAGGACGAGTTGGTCGACCTGCTCTCCCGTGACCCGGACGTGTACGGCTGGTTCGTGCTCTCCAGCTTCCATGTCCCGCTCGACCTGCGGGACCGGCTGGAGGTGTACCTGGGCGACCTCGGGCCGGAGCTGCGCGAGCAGGCGGTGGCCCGCGACGCCCGGGACCGCGCGGAGGCCGAGGTGAACCGCGACGGCCCCCCTGCCCAGCCGGTGGCGGCGCGCGCGGACGCGGTGGGCGAATGGGTGCGCCAGCTCCGCGAGGGAACGCGACCGCAGAGCGAGCTGACCGCGTTCCTCGAGGCGGTCGCGTCGGGCTCCGGCGAGGGTCTGCGCCTCCCGGTCGTCCTCTGGTCGCGACTGTGGGCCGACCTCCGCCCGTACCTCACCGAGCGCGCCATCGAGGGAGCGGTCGTCGTCGACTTCTACCACCGAGAGCTCCGCGAGGCCGCCGAGCGGCGCTTCCACCCGGCCGAGGGCGATGCCAGCCGGGCGTCGGTGCACCGCCTCCATGCCCGGCTGGCCGACTACTTCCGGCGACGCGCCGACCCCACCGGCGAGGGCACCTGGGTGACCGGCACCGCCGGCGAGGTCGACCTCCGGGGCCTCAGCGAGCTCCCGTTCCACCTCACCGGGGCCGAGGACTGGGACGGTGTCTACGAGACCCTGACCGACTTCACCTTCCTCGAGCGCAAGGCCACCGACGTGGCCGTGGCCGAGGAGGTCGACGCGGACGGGACGGCGAGGACCGTCCACCGGGGCGTGTTCGCCCTCCAGGACGACTTCGACCGCGCGTTGGCGGCGATGCCCGGGGACGTCGAGGGCGTCACCCGCCGTCGCCTCATCGTCACCGTGGCCGACCTCGGCGACGGCCTGGCCCTGCGCTGCCCGCACTGCAACACGTCGCACCCCGTCCAGGGTGAGTGCCCCGTGTGTCGGACCCGGCACGACGCCGACGCCTGGCGCGGCCGGGAGATCGCCTGCCCCGACCCGAGCTGTGGCGGCCCCCTGAAGGTGAACGACTTCGTCGTCGAGCGGACGTGAGCGAGGTACGGGGCCCGGGCGGCCGCGCGCTGAAGTGACGATGGGCCCTGGCCCGGGGTGCGCGACGACGCGAACCTCCGTGCAGGGCGCGAGCCGCGGCGTCACCGGGAGGTGAGGCGATGCGCAACTGGTTCGGTCTGTCGGTGCTGTGGGTGGCGGCGGTCGCTCTGGTCCTGGTCGCGGCGCTCGTCCCCGAGGTCGACGAGTTCGCCTGGGGCTCGGACGGGAGCACCGCGTGGGGGCGGGTCGTGGGCGCGGCGACCCTGGTGGGCCTCGTGCTGGGGTTCGTGTGGAACCGGCTCCTGCTGACGCTGCTCGGCTGGAGCGCGCTGCTCGTCGCGGTATGGGCCGGCTACGCCTTCAACGCCGGCGCTTGGGGCATCGCCACCCTCGGCACCGGGCTCCTGCTGGCCCTCCTGCTGGTCGCCTCGGGCCAGGTCCTCGGCATCGAGTCCCGAGAGGCCGAGCAACGCCGTGAGGCCACCGTGGCGGCGGCCGAGCCGCCGTCCCCGGCCGACCTCCGCGCGGCTCGCGCCTCGGTGCAGGCGATGATCGACGAGCGCCGGGGCCGCGGGGGAGTCGGTGAGCTGGAGGCGCTCCGCGGGCACCTCGACCAGCAGATCCGTGAGCAGGAGCGCAGCGGGCGCGCCGCAGGCCGGTGACGCTCGTGCCCCCGTCCGCTGCCGTGGCGTCCCCGACGGGTGCCGCGGCGCTCGCGGCCCACGGTCGCGCGCTGCGCAGCGAGGCCCTCGTCCTCGAGCGCCGCCCGGTTCTGACCTGGACCCAGCTGCACAACCGCCTGCAGTGGGGTGACGACGACGGGCGCGGGCGGCTGGGCCGCGAACGGCAGCGTCGTTCCCGCCCCGGTGCGCCACCGTGGTTGCGGACGAGGACACCGTTCGTCGAGTCGCGCGCGCTGGTGGGCCGACTCGGGTCGCACGGCGGACGGGTCAACGGGTGCGCCTTCGCTCCGGACGGGAGCTTCGCGGCCACGGCGGGGACCGACGCGACCGTGCGGATCTGGGATCTCGACGTCGGACAGGAGCGACTGGCCCTGCGGGCCGGTGGCGTCGTGCGCTCGTGCGCGGTGAGTCCGACGGGCACCGTGGTCGTGTCGGCCGCGGACGACGCGGTCGTCCTCTGGGAGGCGCAGACGGGGCACGAGCTGCGACAACTCGGCGACGCCGGGGCCAACGGTGCGGCGTTCAGCCCCGACGGCACGTTCGTGGTGGTCGCGACGGACGAGGCGCTGACCCTCTGGGATCCGACCACCGGCGAGCGGATCCGGTCGATCCCGGTCGACAGCCGCGTGACCAGCTGCGCGGTGGGCACGGCGGGGCGACCGATCGTCTCCGGCGACTACTCGCGGCGCATCCTGCTCTGGGACCCGACCACCGGTGCGCAGGTCGCCGCCCTCGGCTCGTGGAGCCCCGACGACCTCGTCGAGCGCTGTGCCCTCAGCCCCGACGGCCGGTTCGTGGTGTCGTGCGGCTTCGAGAACACGCTCGACCTGTGGGACGTGGAGGCGGGGACCCACCTCCGCACGCTGAGCGGCCACACCCGCCGGGTGTGGGACTGCGCGGTCGGCCCCGACGGTCGTGTCGTCGTGTCCGCCGCCATGGACGGGACGTTGCGGGTCTGGGCGGTCGACTCGGGTGACGCCCTCGCCGCCCTCGATGCGCACACGGCCGGAGCCACCGCCTGCGCGGTCGGCCCCGACGGTGCGACGGCCGTCTCCGGCGGGGAGGACGGCACGGTCCTCGTCTGGGACCTCACCCGATCGCTCGGGACCGACGAGGACGTCGGCGCGCACTCGGGGGACGTCCTGGACTGCGCGCTGGGGCCCGACGGCTCGGTCGCCGTGTCCGCCTCGCGGGATCGGACCGTGCGGGTCTGGGACACGGCCTCGGGTGCGGTGCGGGCCTGTCTGACCGGCCACGCCGACCAGGTCAACGCCTGTCGGGTCAGCCCCGACGGCGACTCCGTCGTGTCGGCCAGCAGCGACGGCACCCTCTCGGTCTGGGAACCCGGCTCGGGAGAGGAGCGCGCCCGGATGGGGGTCCGGTCCCGCTTCTTCCGGCCCTACGCCCACGACCCCGGCGAGGGCGGGGCCGAGGCGCTCCGGGAGGCGCTCGGGACGCTGCGGCACGCGGGCGGGCCCGGACCGTCGGGCGGCGGCCACACGGGGCCGGTGACCTGTTGCGCCGTGAGCCCCGACGGGGCGGTCATCGTCTCGGGGGGCGAGGACCACACCATGCGGCTCTGGGCGCCCTCAGGAGAGCTGCTCGCGTCGAACCGGGGCCGCGAGCGGCTGATCCGAGCCGTGGAGATCGCGCCGGACGGGTCGTACGCGGCCACGATCGGGGGCGAGGACCCCGTCACGGGGAGTGCGACGCTGAGCCTCTGGGACCTCCGCGACGGGCAGGAGCGGGCCGTCCTGGTCGGCCACGAGGGCGCCGTGGCCGCGGTCGCGGTGAGCCCCGACGGGGCGTTCGTGGTCTCGGGGGCGACGGACGGCACGGTCCGGCTCTGGGAGCCGGTGTCGGGTCGGGAGCGGCTGGTGCTGGTCGGCCACCAGGGCCCGGTGACCACGGTCGCGGTCACGGCCGACGCCGCGTTCGTGCTGTCCGGTGGCGTGGACGGGATGCTGCGCGTCTGGGACGCCGGGACCGGTGGGGAGCTCGCGGCCGTCGGCCTGCTCGGGCCGCTCCACCACCTCTGCGCCCACCCGCGGGCACCGACGGTCGTCGCCCACGACACCGGGAGGAACCTGTACATCGTCGACCTGGTCGGCGTGCCGTTCTCGACGCCGGTCGTGACGGCCCGGGCCGGGCCCGAGCCCGTGGTGCGCTGCCCGGCGTGCCTCGACCGGCACGAGCTGCGCCCCTCGGACCTGGGTCAGGTGGTCGAGTGCCCCAGGTGCTCCCAGCCCCTGCGGGTGGCTCCCTCGACCGTCCGGGCGGTCCGACCCGACCGGTCGCCGGCCCCGTCGGGCGCGGCGTCGGAGCGGGTGCGGCGCGAGACGCTGCTGGCCCAGGCCTCCATGGCCCGTCAGGACTGGGCGGGTGCCGTCGACCACTACACCGAGGCCCTCCGCCTCCAGGAGGAGGGTGCGGGCGCCGGCGGTCGTCTCGAGCACCAGGCGCGGGCGACCCGTTCGCTCCTCTACGGCGAGCGCGGCAACGCGCAGGCGCACCGGGGCGACTACCCGAGCGCCCTGGCCGACTACGACGAGGCGCTCGGCCTCGAGCCGGGCAGCGCCCACTACCTCGACCAGCGCGCGAGGGTGCGGGTCGTGGCCGGCGACCCTGCCGGGGCGGTCGAGGACTTCACCGAGGCGCTGGCCCACCTCCCCGACGACGACGATCGCGCCGCGGAGATCCATCTCTACCGCGCCCACGCCCACGCCGAGTCCGGTGACGTCACCGCGGCTCGCCGAGATCTCGACGCCGCCGCCCGCGCCCACCCGAGCGAGGCCCTCGCCGCCGGCATCGAGCAGGTCCGCCGGGAGATCGAGCGCTGGGACCTCGGCTGGTGACGGCGCCCGCCCCACCCGACCGGGCCGACGTCGTCGCGTTCCTCCCGTACGACCTGCTCCACAAGTTCGGGTTCAGCGACGGCGACCTGCTGTTCGGTGTCATCGGTCGCCACCACCTCGACGTCGACCACCACGATCTGCTGGTCGCGGTGGTCGAGCGGCTGGTGGTGCCGCAGCTCGACCAGGAGGTCGAGACCTCGACGTGGCCGCGGCCGACGCTGCACAACCCGATCCGGGCCGTCACCGTCGACGGCGAGGACGCGTCGCTGGACAGCACCATCACCCCCGACGTCGTCGAGGTGCCGGTGGTCGACATCGTGCGCATCGCCCGCACGCTCCCGTCGCGGCGCGACAGCACGAGCGATGAGGTGGGGGAGGACGACGAGGTCGCGGACGGGGCGGTGGACGAGCCGATCGACGGCCCTGCGGCCGACCGCACGGCGGAGCTGCCGCTGAGCTTCGGCGCCGCCCAGCTGACGGGCGTCGCGCGGCAGGTGCGCCGGGCCCACGGCGGCGCCGAGCTGCACGTCGAGCACTGGCTGGCCGCGGTGCTCCGGGACGACGGTGTCGCCGAGCGGGTGCTCTGCGCCGTGGACCGGAGTTCGCTGGCCGATGCGCTCGAACGGCAGCTCGACCAGGGGGAGCTCGATGCACCGCTCGACGTGGACGAGGCGCACGCACACGCCGCCGGCGTCGCCCGCCGGTCGGGGCACGGGGTGGTCACGACGCGCGATCTCGCCGAGGCCGTGGTGACCGTGGCGGAGGACGAAGGCCTCGTCCGTCGCCTGGCCCCGCCCGAACGGGGCCCGGATCGGGACCGGCCACCGTCCGCGGGCCCTCCGGCCAGAACCGGGCGCTCGGGGCCGCCGTCGCGGTCGGTCGTCTCGGCCCTCGAGCCCACGCCATCGTCAGGCGGCGGCTGGTACCTGCTCGTCGGCGTGGTCGTGGCGATCGCCGTCGCCCTGCCCCTCGGGTGGGTGCTCAGTCGGCAGCGCAGCTCCAGCGCCGAGGACGCCGTGCGGGACCGCGTCGAGGTGTTCACCGAGGCGCTGGCGGCCGGCGACGGGGACAGCGCATGCGCCATGTTGGGCGATACTGCGGCGGACGACCTGGCCGCCCAGGTCCGCCGGGACCTCGGCGGGCAGGTGAGCCGGCCCTGCCCGGCGGCGGTCCAGGTGGCGGCGAGCGAGCGCACCGCCGGGCAGGACGCGGCGCTCGCCGACCTCGAGCCGGGGGACGTGGCCTACGTCGAGGAGTGGACGCCGGGGATCCGTGACCAGCCCGACACGTTCGAGCAGGCGACGGCGACCGTCGCGATCGCGGACGGCGAGGTGTCGCTGCGGTCCGACGACGTCCGCACCGACCGGGCCGCGTCGTGGACGATCACCGATGCCGGCCCCCTCGTCGACCTCCTGGCGCCGGCATGACCCGACCCGGAGGTCACCGCCGGGCGGCAGGTAGCGTCACGCCGGAGCCGCGGACGGTGCGGTGGCGCCGGAGCGAGCAGACGGAGGTGGACCGGGGGTGAGCGCGCGCGGCACGATTCCACGGGAGGTGGACGTCGCCGTCGTCGGGGGCGGCGTGGTCGGCTGCGCCATCGCACGGGCGCTCTCGCAGTTCGAGCTCGACGTGTGCCTGATCGACCGTGAGACCGACGTCGGCTTCGGCACCTCCAAGGCGAACAGCGGCATCATCCACGCGGGCCACCACTCGGCCTCCGGCACCCTCAAGGGCACGCTCGAGTGGGCCGGCAACCAGCAGTGGGGACCGCTGGCCGACGAGCTCGGCATCGGTTTCGAGCGGGTGGGCGACCTGACGGTCGCGTTCGACGAGGACGAGGTGGCCACCCTGGAGCGGCTGCGCCGCCAAGCGGTGGAACGGGAGGTGCCCGGGGTCGAGCTCTGGGACGGCCCTCGCCTCCGTCGTGAGGAGCCGAACCTGAGCCCCGAGATCGTCGCGGGCCTCTTCGCCCCCTCGACCGGGGTCATCAACCCCTACGAGGCGTGCTTCGCCCTGGCCGAGGACGCGGTCGCCAACGGCGTGAGCCTCCTGCTGGACGCCCCCGTCCATTCCATCGACGTGGTGCCCGACGGCCTGGCGCTGGGCCTGCCCGAAGGCACGGTGCAGGCCCGTGTCGTGGTGAACGCCGCCGGGCTGGGTGCCGACCGGATCGAGGCCATGGTGGGGCTGCACACCTTCGACCTGGTCGCCCGCAAGGGCGAGGAGTACCTGCTGGACAAGCGCCTCGAGGGCCTCGTGCGGCGCATCGTCTTCCCGTGCCCCACGCCCACCTCGAAGGGCACCCTGGTCATCCCCACCTTCGACGGCACGATCATGATCGGCCCCACCGCGGTCGACGTCGACGACCGGGACGACCTGACCACCACCAGCGACGGGGCGGCGCAGGTGCTCCGGGCGGCGCGCCGCCTGGTGCCGGGCATCTCGCCCGGCGACTGCATCGCGGAGTTCGCCGGTGTGCGGGCGGTCGCCACGACCAACGACTTCGTGATCGGCGCGACCGAGGTGCCCGGGTTCGTCAACGTGGCCGGCATCCAGTCGCCCGGGCTCACCGCGGCCCCCGCCATCGCCGAGCTGGCCACCCGCCTCGTGGCCGAGCAGGGACTGGCGCTCTCGCCCGAGCCGTCGCCCGTCCCGTTCGAGCGGTGCCCGGTGCCGGTGCGTGACCTCGACGGGGCGACCCGCGCCGAGCGCGCATCGGCCGATCCCGCCTTCGGCCGGGTCGTCTGTCGCTGCGAGCTCGTCACCGAGGGTGAGGTGAGGGGAGCGATCCGACGCGGTGCCACCACCCTCGACGGGGTGAAGTTCCGGACGCGGGCGGGGATGGGTCGGTGTCAAGGAGGATCGTGTACCTGGCGGGTGATGGAGGCCCTCTCGGCCGAGACCGGCCGGCCCGTCGACGCGTTGACCAAGCGGGGTGGCGACTCGTGGCTGGTGCTCCGCCGCGAGGACCCCATGATCGACGGGGCCACCTCGTGAGCGCGTCTCGGCCGGCCCGGCCCCGACGGGTCTACGACGTGGCGGTCGTCGGTGCCGGGCCGGCCGGGATGGCCGCCGCCGCGGGCGCCCGCCAGGCGGGGGCCGAGCGGGTGCTGCTGGTCGACCGCGAGCCCGAGACCGGCGGGATCCTCAACCAGTGCATCCACAGCGGGTTCGGGCTGCACCACTTCGGCGAGGAGCTCACCGGCCCGGAGTTCGCCCAGCGGGCCTTCGCGGAGATGGTCGACGACGGGCTGGACGTGCTGACGGACTCGTTCGTCGTGGACCGCGACGCCGACGACGAGCTGAGCGTGATGTCGGCCGAGCACGGCGTGCTCCGGGTCGCCGCCGGCGCCATCGTGTTGGCGAGCGGGGCCCGGGAGCGCACCCGAGGGGCCATCCGCATCCCCGGGAGCCGGCCCGCGGGGGTGATGACCGCCGGGCTCGCCCAGCACCTGGTGAACGTGCGAGGGCTCCTGCCCGGACGTCGGGCCGTCATCCTCGGCTCGGGCGACATCGGGCTGATCATGGCCCGGCGCCTGACGCTGGAGGGGATCGAGGTGGCCGGGGTGTTCGAGCTGCTCGCCCATGCCAACGGCCTGACCCGCAACATCGTCGAGTGCCTGGACGACTTCGACATCCCCCTCCACCTGTCGACCACGGTGGTCGAGGTCCACGGACGCGACCGGGTCGAGGGGGTGACGGTCGCGCCCGTCGGCCCGGGCCTCGAGCCGCTCCTGGACCGGGCCCGGTTCGTCCCGTGCGACACGGTGCTGCTGTCGATCGGCCTCCTCCCCGAGGCCGAGCTCGCCCGGTCGCTCGGTGCCCGCATCGACCCGGTCACCCGTGGGCCCGTCGTGAGCAGCACGATGGAGACCACCCGACCCGGCGTGTTCGCCGCCGGGAACTCGGTGCACATCCACGACCTCGTCGACTTCGTCGTCGAGGAGGCGCAGTTGGCGGGTCGGTCGGCGGCCGCCCACGTCCTCGGGGGGTCGGCGCCCCGCGACAACGTCACGCTCGTCCCCGGCGAGAACGTGCGCTACTGCGTGCCCCACACCATCTCCACCGACCGTGAGCACACCGTGTACCTCCGGGTCCGCCGACCCCTGGAGCGGAGCTGGCTCCGGTTGGGCGACGCCTACGAGAAGCGCCTCCGCTACGTCGTCCCCGCCGAGATGGTCACCGTGAAGGTGCGCCCCCGATTCCTCGAGGGGTTCTCGAGCGAGGCCCTCCGCGTCGACGTCGTGCCGAGGGAGGAGGGGTGAGCGGCCTCCGCCCCACCGGCGACACCGGCGAGCCGGGCGGGGCCACGCCGGACGACGGGCCGGTCGTCGACGCCGGCCACGAGGTGACCACCTACCTCTGCATCGGCTGCCCCCTCGGCTGCCGCCTCGAGGTCGAGGAGTCGGCCGAGCACGAGATCGTCGAGGTGCGCGGGTTCAGCTGCCGTCGGGGCGAGCGCTTCGCCCGCCAGGAGCACACGGACCCGCGCAGGACGGTGACCACCACGGTCGCGGTCACGGGGGCCCGGATCCCGCGCCTGCCCGTGCGCACCGCGGCCCCCCTGCCCAAGGGACTCGTCCGGGCGCTGTGCGACCGGCTCGCCTCGGTGCGGGTGGCGGCCCCGGTCCGCCGCGGCGAGGTCGTCCTCGCCGACGCGCTCGGCTCCGGCATCGACGTGGTGGCCAGCCGGGACCTCGACCGGACCGACGCCGGGTGAGCCCCGGCCGCGCCGCGTCGCCTCGTCAGCGGGGCCGGGTCGACCGCTGCTCGTTCTCGTAGCTCCAATACGCGCCGCAGTGGGGGCAGGACTGGCCCCGGTGGGCGCTGAGCGGCACGACCTTCCCGCAACGTGAGCAGGTCTTCTGCGCGCTTCCTCCGGCCGGCTTGGGCGCGCCCCCCAGCTTCCAGCCGTCCGCCCTCAGCCGTCGGACCTCGGGGTGGTCGTTGACCTTGATGCCCTTGGCCGTGCGGATCACGAAGGCCACGATCCCCCCCAGGGCCCACGCGGCCAGGAACACGCCGACGCCGACGAGCAGGTTCGCGGTGGCGAGGCCCAGGGCGACCCCCGCGGCCACGCCGACGAGGGCGAGCCCGACCAGGAGGCCGTCGGCCAGGCGGATGACCCGGCCGCACGCGGCACACGTCGGCACCCGCACCGACCGCTCCGTCGTGCCCCGGTGCAGCTTCACCGTCTGGGCGGCCTTCGGGTCCGCGGGCTCGGTGGCGCAGTGCCAGCAGGTCGTCACGGGACTCACCTCCTCGGCCGCATCCTCGATGCGTTCCGGGGTCAGTGTCCGCCTCCGCCCGGCCGTGCGGTAGAGGCGAACGGCTCGGGTCGGCGCAGTCCCCAAACGGCCGAAGGACCCTGCCCGGCCGGGGCGCGACGCGACAGCATCGTTGGTGAGCGGTCCACGGAGGTCGACATGGCGAAGCGGAACGTCACGACAGGCCTGATCGAGAAGTACCTCGACCGGCACGGGTGGACCCGCCACGTCACCATGGACGAGCCGGGCGAGGTCGAGGGCATCGTGACGAGCGGCTGGCGCCCGGTCGGCGCGGCCGACGGCCACGTCCTCGCCATCGACCCGATGAAGGAGAAGGCCACGCTGGCCTTCTCCGTGGAGGAGCTGGCCGTCGCCCCGACCGACGCCACGCCGGTCGACCGCCTGAGCGGTTTGCTGCTCGCGCTCTCGGCCATCAACGCCCGGCTCGACCTGGGCGCCTTCGTGTACGACCCGGGCAACGGTGAGCTGGCGTTCCGGCTGGGCCTGCCGATCGACAGCGACGACCTGCACTACGAGGACTTCGCGCACTGCGTGCGGGCCGTGACCACGACCGTCGACCGGTACGTCGAGCCGCTCCGGGGCATCATCGACGGCACGTGCTCGGCGACCGACGTCATCCGCTGAGGCCGGGGAGACGGGGATGCTCGACAACCTCGGCGAGTCCGGGAAGCTCGTCCTGGCCTACGCGCAGCGGATCGCCGCCAACCTCCACCACCCGTCGGTGGGCCCGGAGCACCTCTTCCTGGGCATCGGCGACCTCGAGGACCTCGGCATCCGTCGGTCGCTGCTCGACGCCGGACTCGACCTCGACGAGGTGTGCGCCACCCTGCGGAACCGGCTCGCTCGGCGACCCGGGCGCGTCGGGGGAACCCTGCCGCTCACGCCCGAGGCCCGCACCGTGCTCGAGCGTGCGCAGCTGGTGGCCGCCCGGATGGCCGAGAGCCACGTCGAGGCACCGCAGATCCTCGTCGGCCTGCTCGCGGTCGAGGGGGGCCCGGTGCGCGACGCGCTCGACGAGGCGGGTGCAGATCGCGGCGCCATCATCGAGCGCCTCACCGGCCTGGTCGAGTCGGGGGACTGGACCCCGTCGCCGGGGAACAAGGGCCGACCCAACATCGAGCAGTCGGGCCTCACCCGCACTTCCGACGTCATGGAGTCGCTGGGGCGCGACCTGACCGCGGCGGCACGAGCCGGCGAGCTCAGTCCGATCGTGGGCCGCGACCGCGAGATGGGCGAGCTGGTGCGGGTGCTGCTCGGGCGTGACAAGAACAATGCGGTCCTCATCGGCGAGGCCGGGGTGGGCAAGACCGCGATCGTCGAGGGCCTGGCGCAACGCATCGTGAGCGGAGAGCTCCGGGCGCTCGAGGGCGTGACCATCCGCACCATCGAGGTGGGCTCGCTGGTGGCGGGGACCATCTACCGCGGCCAGTTCGAGCAGCGCATGATGGATCTGGTCGAACAAGCCCGCAACCGCGACGACCTCATCTTGTTCATCGACGAGATGCACATGCTCGTCGGGGCGGGGGAGAGCGGTCGAGGCAGCGTCGACGCAGCCGACATCCTCAAGCCGGCGCTCCGGGACCTCCGGGTGATCGGGGCCACGACCATCGACGAGTACCGGGAGCACATCGAGCCGGACGAGGCGCTGATGCGCCGCTTCCAGGTGGTCACCGTCGGCGAGCCCTCACGCGACGACACGATCACGATCCTCGAGGGCGTGCGCTCGAAGTACGAGGAGTTCCACCGTCTCACCATCGCCGAGGGCGCCATCGTCGCCGCCGTCGACCTGTCCAACCGCTACCTGCACGACCGCAACCTGCCCGACAAGGCCTTCGACCTCATCGACCGGGCCTGCACGGACAAGAAGCTGGATGCGGGACTGCGCCCCGGTGAGGCGGGGTCGGGCGAGCCGTTGGTCGTCGACGCCGACGACGTCGCCGAGATCCTCTCGGTCATGCTCGAGATCCCCATCGCCCGTCTCACTCAGACGGAGCAGGACCGCCTCATCGGGCTCGGCGACTCCATCAAGCAGCGCGTCATCGGCCAGGACCACGCCGTCGACGCCGTGGTGGCGGCCGTCACCCGCGCCCGGGCCGGTGTGGAGCGGCCCTCACCCCGGCCGATCGGGGTCTTCCTGTTCCTCGGGCCCACCGGCGTGGGCAAGACGCGGCTGGCACGCGAGCTCGCGGCTCAGCTCTTCGGCGACGAGCGCCAGCTCGTGGTGTTCGACATGTCGCAGTACGGCGACGAGCACACCAAGTCGGACCTCATCGGGAGCCCGCCCGGCTACGTCGGCTGGAACGAGGGGGGCAAGCTGACCAACGCCGTGCGCGAGCACCCCTACTCCGTGCTGCTGCTCGACGAGATGGAGAAGGCCCATCCGTCGGTCTGGAACCTCTTCCTGCCGGTGTTCGAGAACGGACGGATGCGCGACGGCCTCGACCGCAGCATCGACTTCCGCAACACCGTGATCATCATGACCTCGAACGTCGGCGCTCGGCGCTTCGAGGCCAGACCGCCCGTCGGCTTCGCCGGCGCCGCCACCGACGAGCGCGAGACGACGTTCGACGCGGTGGAGGTGGACGTCCGCGACGATCTCCGCCGGACGTTCGCGCCCGAGTTCCTCAACCGGCTCGACGAGGTCGTGGTGTTCAAGGCGCTGTCCCGGGCGTCCATCCAGACGATCGTCCGCCAACAGGTGGAGGAGATCGTGCAGGTCGATCTCGTGTTCAGCGCCGCCGCCTTCGAACACCTCGTGGAGCGCAGCTACAACCCGGCCATGGGGGCGCGACCCGTCCGTCGGGCCATCCAGCGCCTCGTCTCGAACCCGCTCTCCCGGCTCATCCTGTCCGGCAAGGTGGGGCTCGACGACACCGTGCGGGTGGGCTACTCGCGCTCCTCGGGCACGCTGACGTTCCGGCGGGCGTCCCCCGGCCCGCCGGCCCGCGCCGCCGGCCGGTGACCCGGCCTCGACGGGCGCCGCGCATCCGCCCGCTTCTCGGGCACGACGGTGCGGTCAACGATTGCGCGTTCGGGCCCGGCGGTACCCGGCTCGTGTCGGCGGGCGAGGACGGGACGGTGCGGCTGTGGTCGACAGGGTCGGGCGAGCAGGAGGCGGTCCTCGGCGGTCACACCGGGGCGGTGCTCGGCTGCGCGTTCGGGCCCGACGGCACGGTGGTCGCGTCGGCCGGCGGGGACGGGCGCGTGCACCTGTGGGACGCCCGCACCGGGGACCGGTCGGGCACCCTCATCCAGGAGGGGGCCGTCCACGGCTGTGCCTTCCGCCCGGACGGGCGACTGCTGGCCACCGCGGGCGAGGACGAGACCGTGCGCCTCTGGGATCCTCGGAACGGCGCGCCGGTCTCGGTGCTCACCGGTCACGAGGCCATCGTGTGGTCGTGCGCCTTCGGGGCCGAGGGCGCGACCCTGGTGTCGGCGGGGGAGGACCGGGTGGTGAAGATCTGGGACGTCGAGCGCGGCCGCGCGCGCCTCGAGGTGCTCACCGGCTGCACGGGCGGTCGATACCGGTGCGCCGTCGCCCCCGATGGGGCGCTCGTCGCCGCACCGACCGGTGACGGCTTCCGCATCGGGGTGTGGGACTGCGGCACGGGCCGGGAGGTCGCGTCGCTGGCGGGTCACACGGAGGCGCCGGTGGACGTCGCATTCAGCCCCGATGGCGCCCTGCTCGCGTCGGTGGGTTGGGACGGGAGCGTGCGCGTGTGGGACCCGTCCGCCGGCGCGCCCGTGGCCATCGTCCACACGGCCGCCGCCGGGCTGGCCGGCGCGTTCGCGCCGTCCGGGCTCGTGCTCGCGGTCGCCGACACGGACGGGGCCGTCACCGTCACGGACCT
>JACJWK010000024.1 GCA_020637195.1 Microthrixaceae bacterium | reverse complement strand
CCCACACCGCGACCGTCTCGCCGCGGCGCACGTCGCCGGTGTTGAGGGCCGCACCGAATCCCGCCATGACGCCGCAACCGATGAGGCCGGCGACCTCGGGGGCGGCGGCCGGGTCGACCTTGACGGCCTGGCCGGCGTGCACGAGGGTCTTCTCCGCGAAGGCACCGATCCCGAGGGCCGGGCTGAGCTCGACCCCGTCGAGGCTCATCTTCTGGGTGGCGTTGCCGCTGTCGAAGCAGTACCAGGGCTTGCCGTTCGCGCACGATCGGCAGGTGCCGCAGGGCGCCCGCCACGCGAGCACGACGTAGTCGCCGGGGGCCACGTTGGTGACGCCGTCGCCGACCGCCTCCACGACCCCCGCCGCCTCGTGGCCCAGCAGGAAGGGGAACTCGTCGTTGATGGCGCCCTCGCGGTAGTGCAGGTCGGTGTGGCAGACACCGCACGCCCGGACCGCGACCAGGGCCTCGCCCGGGCCCGGATCGGGCACGACGATGCGCTCGAGCGACACCGGTCGGCCCTTCTCGGTGGCGACGATCGCGTTCACTTCGTGGGGCACGGGAGGACCTCCTCGACGACGACCGGGCCGAGGTTACGTGGCGCGGGCGGCGGGGCGACGCGACGGCGCCGCGGCGGTCACTCGTAGCGGGGCTCGTCCCACCAGGGGTAGAAGTCGGGAAGATCCCGGCTGACGCGTCCCGGGAACGCGGGCGGGCGCTTCTCGAGGAACGAGACCACGCCCTCGCGGGCGTCGGCCGAACGGCCCATGGCGTTGATCGCCCGGGAGTCCACGCGGTGCGCCTCCATGGGGTGCTCGGCCCCGAGCATGCGCCACATCATCTGGCGGGTGAGGGCGACGGACAGCGCCGACGTGCTCTCGGCGATCTCGGTGGCCAGCGTCCGGGCGTCCGCCAGGAGGTCGTCGGCCGGGTGCAGGCTGCGCACGAGCCCGCCCGCGAGGGCCTCCGTGGCCGGGAACACCCGCCCGGAGTAGCACCACTCCAGCGCCTGGCTGATGCCCACGACGCGCGGGAGGAACCAGCTCGACGCGGCCTCGGGCACGATGCCGCGCCGGGCGAACACGAAGCCCATCCTGGCGTCCTCGGCGGCGAGGCGGAGGTCCATGGCGAGCGTCATGGTGATGCCGATGCCCACCGCAGGTCCGTTGATGGCGGCCAGCACCGGCTTCGTGCACTGGAAGATCCGCAGGGTCAGGCGGCCGCCCTCGTCGCGGTGGGCGGCGACATCGTGGGCGGGGGCGGCGCCGTGCGCGGCGTCGTCGAAGGTCTCGGCCCCCATCGACAGGTCGGCCCCGGCGCAGAACGCCCGGCCGCGTCCGGTGACGATCACGACCCGCACGTCGTCGTCGGCATCGGCGCGGTCGAACGCGTCGAGCAGCTCGTGGAACATCGTCGGCGTGAACGCGTTCAGCTTCTCGGGCCGGTCGAGGGTGAGGGTGAGGACCGGGCCCCGGACCTCGTAGGCGATCTGGGTGTAGTCCGGCGCGGCGCTGACCATGGCCCCTTCCTAGTGGATGGGGCGCCCGGCACGGTCCACCGCGCCGCGCCGATCAGACGTCGAGGAAGCGGGTGACCGCCACGAAGGAGCCGATGACGCCCACGAGGCACCCCACGACGAGCAACAAGATGGCCACCCCGAACTGCTCGCTGGAGTGCACCGCGAAGCCCTGGAACAGGTTGATGGTCTCGGTGTCGGTGAGCTTCGACTCGATGAAGTTGATGATCCCGATGACGGCGGGGATGGCCAACAGGGCACCCACGAGGCCCTGCACCAGCCCCTCCACCATGAACGGGACCCGGATGAACCAGTTGGTGGCCCCGACCAGCTTCATGACCTCGATCTCGCGCCGGCGGGCGAACATGGCCATCCGGATGGCGTTGAGGATCAACAGCACGGCGGCGCCGAGCAGGACCAGGGCACCCGAGAACAGCCCGAGGCTGAGCAGCCGGGAGAAGTCCTGGAGGGTGCGGATGGCCTCGGCGGCGAAGACGACCTGTTTCACCCCCGGCTTCGATTCGAACTCCGAGCCCAGCGCGCGGATGACGTCGACGTCCTTGTCCGTCGGCTCGACCCGGAACGACGGCGGCAGGATCTCGGGCGTGACGCTCTGGATCATCTCCGGCGAGTCCGCGAACAGGTCGGTGAACTCCTCGTAGGCCTCCTGCTGGTCGATGAAGTCGACCGAGTCCACCTGCGGGCTCTCGTCCAGCGCCTCTTGCACCGCGGAGATCTGGTCCTCGCTGGCCGCCGGCTGCATGAACACGATGAACTCGACCCCGCCCTGCCACCGTTGGGTGGCGTTCTGCACCCCGGTCCGGGTGAGGAAGGCGACGCCGACGAGCGCCAGCGACACGAACACCGTGATGACCGACGCGAGCGTGAGCGTGACGTTCCGGCGGAGGTTGGACCCCACCTCACGTGCGACGTAGTCGACCTTGAGCGCCATCAGCTCACCTCAGCCGTACACGCCGCGATCCTGGTCGCGGACGATGGTTCCGTGGTCGAGCTCGATCACCCGGCGACGCATCGTGTCGACGATGCCCGCGTCGTGCGTGCACATCACGACGGTGGTGCCGGTGCGGTTGATGCGGTCGAGCAGGCGCATGATGCCCACCGACGTCGACGGGTCGAGGTTGCCCGTGGGCTCGTCGGCCAGCAGGATCAGCGGGCGGTTCACGAACGCGCGGGCGATCGACACCCGCTGCTGCTCGCCACCGGACAGCTCGTTGGGCATGTTCTTGGCCTTGTGCGCCAACCCCACGAGCTCGAGGATGGCCGGGACCTGGGTGCGCACCACGTGCTTCGGCCGCCCGATCACCTCGAGGGCGAAGGCCACGTTCTGCGCGACGGTCTTGTTGGGCAGCAGCTTGAAGTCCTGGAAGACGCACCCGATGTTGCGCCGCAGGTACGGGACCTTCCAGTGGCTGAGCTTGCCGATGTCCTTGCCCGCCACGAAGATGCGACCCCGGTCGGGCTGCTCCTCGTGGTTGAGCAGACGGATGAACGTCGACTTGCCCGAGCCGGACGGCCCGACCAGGAAGACGAACTCGCCCTTCTGGATGTCGGCGTTCGCCTCCCGGAGGGCGACGACGTCGTTCTTGTAGATCTTGGTGACGTTCTCGAGCTTGATCATGGGGAGGGTTCGGGTCGCGGAGCCGCCCGCGTCGGCAGGGAGGGTACCAGCGCGCCCCTACGAACTCGCGGCATCCGCGCGACGCCAGCGGAGGTAGGCCTCCATGAACGGCTCGACGTCACCGTCGAACACCCCCTCGACGTTGCCGGTCTCGTGGTTGGTGCGGTGGTCCTTGACCCGCTGCTCGGGATGCACGAAGTAGGACCGGATCTGGCTCCCCCACTCGACCTTGCGGGTCTCACCGGCGATCGCGGCCATCTCGGCCAGGCGCTCCTGGCGGGCGAGGTCGGCGAGCTTGGCGGCCAGGATCGACAGGGCCCGCTCCTTGTTCTGGCGCTGGCTCCGCTCGTTCTGGCAGGAGGTGACGATCCCGGTGGGCAGGTGGGTGACGCGCACGGCGGAGTCGGTCACGTTGACGTGCTGGCCCCCCGCCCCCGAGGACCGGTAGGTGTCGATGCGCAGGTCCTTCTCGTCGATCTCGACCGCCCCCACCTCCTCCTCGACGAAGGGCACGACCATCACCGACGCGAAGGCGGTGTGGCGACGGGCCTGGCTGTCGAACGGCGAGATGCGGATGATGCGGTGCACCCCCCGCTCGCCCTCCAACAGCCCGTAGGCGTGGCGGCCCTTCACGATGAAGGTCGCGGTGGTGATGCCGGCCTCCTGGCCCGGCGAGACCTCGTCGAGCTCGACGGAGAACCCGCGGCGCTCCGCCCAGCGCAGGTACATCCGCAACAGCATCTCGGCCCAGTCCTGCGAGTCGGTCCCGCCGGCCCCGGAGTGGACCTCGACGACCGCGTCACCTTCGTCGTGCTCGCCGGTGAACAGCGCCCGCAGCTCCAGCTCGTCGAGCTGGGCCGACAGCGCGGCGAGGCCCGCCTCGACCTCGGGCTCGAGCGAGTCGTCGCCCTCGTCCCGGGCCAGCTCCACCAGGGTCTCGGCGTCCTCGAGCTGTCCCACCAGCCCGTCGTGGAGGTCGAGGTCGTCGATCACCGCCGCCAGCTCGCCGGTGACCGCCTTGGCCCGCTCGGGGTCGTCCCACAGGTCTGGACGCGACGCCTCGGTCTCGAGCTGGGGCCGCCGAGCGCGCAGCTCGTCGACCTTGAGGTAGCCCTCGGCGGCCGAGACCCGCTCGCGGAGCGCGGACAGCCGCTCGGAGAAGTCCTTCAAGGTCGGGCCTCAGTTCGCGCCGTGGCAGAGCTTGAACTTCTTGCCCGAACCACAGGGGCAGGGGGCGTTGCGCGGCGTCTTGTCCCACTCGGACTTGACCACCGGCGTGTTCACGGCCTCCTCCACGGGTTCGGGGGCGGCGGCGGGTCCGCCTCCCTCGAGGGCGGCCTGCGCCCGGGCCGCGGCGGCGAGGCCCGAGCCGGACTGACTGGGCTCGTCGGGTGCGGAGTACTTCACGTCGCGCACCGCCGGCGCCTCCTCCTCGGGCTGGGCCACGACCTGCACGTGCATGATGTACTTCACGAACTCCTGGGCGATGATCGACATCATCTGGCCGAACATCTCGAAGCCCTCGCGCTGCCACTCGACCAGCGGGTCCTTCTGGCCCATCGCCCGCAGGTTGATGCCGCCCTGGAGGTAGTCCATCTCGTAGAGGTGCTCGCGCCAGCGCTGGTCGATGATGCGAAGCATCACCTGGCGCTCGATGTCGCGCATCGTGTCGGCACCGAGCTCGGCCTCGCGCCGCTCGTAGTACGCGGTGGCCTCCGCCATCAGCGTCTCGTAGAGCTCGTCGGTGGAGGCGCACCGGCCGAGGTCGTCGACCGTGAGCTCGGAGGGCCAGAAGCTGGCGACCTCGTTGCGGAGCCCCTCGAGGTCCCACTCCTCGGAGTAGTCGGACACGCAGTAGGTGCCGATCGTGGCGTCCACCGCCTCGGCGAGGTACTCGATCGCCTCGGCGCGCAGGTCGGCGCCGTCGAGGATCTGGTCGCGCCGCGCGTAGATCACCTTGCGCTGCTCGTTCATCACCTCGTCGTACTGGAGGACGTTCTTGCGGATCTCCGCGTTGCGCTGCTCGACGGTGTTCTGGGCCCGCTCGATCGCCTTCGTGACCATGCGGGCCTCGATGGGCACGTCGTCGGGCAGCGCCTTGCCCATGACCCAGTTCATGGCGCCGGTCGCGAACAGCCGCATGAGCTCGTCCTCGAGCGACAGGTAGAAGCGGCTCTCCCCCGGGTCGCCCTGGCGCCCCGACCGGCCTCGCAGCTGGTTGTCGATCCGCCGGCTCTCGTGGCGCTCGGTGCCGAGCACGTACAGCCCGCCCAGCTCGCGCACCTTCTCGCCCTCGGAGCGGGTCTCGGGCTCGTACCGGGCCGTGAGCTCGCGGAGGCGGCTGTGGCCCTCCTCGGTGTCGGGGTCGAGCCCCTCGGCCCGCACGTCGCGCAGGGCCAGGCCCTCGGGGTTGCCGCCGAGCAGGATGTCGACGCCGCGGCCGGCCATGTTGGTGGCCACCGTCACCGCGCCCAGGCGACCCGCCTGGGTCACGATCTCGGCCTCGCGCGTGTGCTGCTTGGCGTTGAGGACCTCGTGGCGGACGCCCCGCTTGTCCAGCAGCCGGCTCAGCTTCTCGGACTTCTCGACCGAGACCGTGCCGACCAGGACGGGCTGGCCGGTCTCGACGCGCTCGGTGATGTCCTCGACGCAGGCATCGAACTTGGCGTCCTCGGTCTTGTAGATGAGGTCGGCCTGGTCCAGGCGCACCATCGGCTTGTTGGTGGGGATCGGGGCCACCTCGAGGCCGTAGGTGCTGGCCAGCTCGGCGGCCTCGGTGCTGGCCGTGCCCGTCATGCCCGCCAACTTCTCGTAGAGGCGGAAGTAGTTCTGGAGGGTGACGGTGGCGAGGGTCTGGTTCTCCTCTTTGATCTTCACCCCCTCCTTGGCCTCCACGGCCTGGTGCAGGCCCTCGGACCAACGCCGGCCCTCCAGGATGCGGCCGGTGAACTCGTCGACGATCTTCACCTCGCCGTGCTGGATGATGTAGTCCTTGTCCCGCTTGAACAGCTCCTTCGCCCGCAGGGCCGCCTGGAGCTGGTGCACGAGGTTGGCCGACACGGCGTCGTACATGTTGTCGATCTCGAGGGCCGCCTCGACCCGGGTGATGCCCTCGTCGGTCGGGGCGACGGTGCGCTTCTCCTCGTCCACGTCGTAGTCGACGTCGCGGGTGAGGTCGCGCACGATGCTGGCGAACCGGTAGTAGAGCTGGGCCGCGTCGGCCACCCGCCCGCTGATGATGAGTGGCGTGCGGGCCTCGTCGATGAGGATCGAGTCCACCTCGTCGACGATCACGAAGTTGTGGCCCCGCTGGACCTGGGCCGCCCGCGACATCGCCATGTTGTCCCGGAGGTAGTCGAACCCGAACTCGTTGTTGGTCCCGTAGGTGATGTCGGCGCCGTACTGCTCGCGCTTGTGCTCGCTGTCGTGGTTGCCGGGGACGATGAGCCCCATGGACAGCCCCAGCCAGCCGTGCAGCTGGCCCATCCAGTCGGCGTCGCGTCGCGCCAGGTAGTCGTTGACGGTGATGACGTGGACGCCGTCGCCGCCGATCGCGTTCAGGTACACGGGCAGCGTGGACACGAGGGTCTTTCCCTCGCCGGTCTTCATCTCCGCCACCCAGCCGAAGTGCAGGGCGGCGCCGCCCATCAACTGGACGTCGTAGTGGCGCTGGCCGATCGTGCGCCGCCCCGCCTCGCGCACCACCGCGAACGCCTCGATGAGCAGGTCGTCGAGCGTCTCGCCGTTGGCGTAGCGCGTCTTGAACTCGCCGGTCTTGGCCTGCAGGTCCCGGTCCGAGAGCGCCTCGATCTCGGGCTCGAGCCGGTTGATCTCCGGCACGAGGCCGGCGAGGGCCCGGAGCTTCTTGCCTTCGCCGGCGCGCAGGATGCGATCGAGGACAGCCATGCCCAGAGCCTACCGGTGGCCCGCCCCGCTCCCCGGTAGCCCGGGCGCCACGCTCAGGCCCGCGGGGACGAGCCCTCGTCGTCGGTCGCGACGGGCGCGGGCACGTCGTGGGCGTCGACCACGCCGTGCGTCGACTGGGAGCGCGCGTGCAGGTGCAGCTTGCCCAAGACGTTGCGGAGGTGGTTCTTGACCGTGTTCTCGGACACGTCGAGGTCGGCCGCGATCGAGGCGTTGTCACCGCCGGCCGCCACCTGCTCGAGCACGGCGCGCTCGCGCGGCGCCAGGGTCGGCGCGACCGGATGCCCGGGCATCGGCGGGGCGGCCGCGAGGGACACGAACTCGTCGAGCAGGCGGGCGGCGAGGTCCGGCGTGAGCACGGTCTGGCCGGCCACCACCGCGCGCACCGTGGCGGCGACGTCGTCGATCGCGGTCTCCTTGGGGAGGTAGGCGGTGGCTCCCGACCGGATCGCCTCGAAGAGCTCGTCGCCCTCGCTGTTGACCGTCAACATGATGATGCGGGCCGACGGGTGGAACAGCGCGATCTGGCGGGTGGCGCCGATCCCGTCGAGGCCGGGCATGGCCACGTCCATCAGCACCACGTCCGGGGCGAAGTCCTCGGCCATCGCGACGGCCTCGGCACCGTTCTCCGCCTCGGCCACCACCTCGACCCCGGCCTCCTCCTCGAGCACCATCATCAGTCCGCGCCGGAACAGCGCGTGGTCGTCGCAGATGAGGACACGGACGGGCTCGGCCGAGCCCCCCACCGCGCTCTGCACGTCGTCGGCCACGCCGGTCGCCAGCCCGGTCGCGGTCAGTCGACCTGGTCGATGAGGCCGACGTCGCCGTCCTCGCGCCGGTACACGACCGCGGCGCGACCGGTCCGGTCGTTGGTGAAGACGAAGAAGTCGTGCCCGAGCAGGTCCATCTGGAGCAGGGCGTCCTCGGCGTCCATGGTCGACATGGCGAACTGCTTGGTCTTCACGATCCGGGGGGCGGACGCCGCGGCGTCGTCGGGCAGCGTGGCCACGAACTGGTCGTTGCCGGGACCGCTGGTGCGACGCCCGAGCTTGGTCTTGAGCTTGTGCAGCTGGTGCTCGAGCTTCTCGACCGCTCGGTCGAGGGCGGTGAAGCCGTCGGGCGCGGACACCTTGCAGCGGACGTGGTGGCCGTGGCCCTCGAGGGTGACCTCGCAGATCTCCTTGTCCTGGATCCGGGGGTTGCGCTCCTCGGAGTAGTGGACCTCGGCCCGGTCCATCCCGTCGACGAAGCGGCTCAGTCGGCCGATCTTGTCGACGGTGGCCTGCCGCAAGGCGTCGGACACCTCGGTGTGTCGGCCGCTGACCTGGATGTCCACGCGTTCCTCCTGGCGCACGTCGTCGGGAAGGGTTGCCCGCCCCGCCGATGGTAGGCCACCGACCGGAGCGGGCGTGCGGGCCGCCGTGACCGCCCGCACCTCGACCGTACCCGCCCCCCGGAGGGTCGTCGCCACCCAGGCGAGGGTGGCGCCGGTGGTGGCCACGTCGTCCACCACCAGCACCTTGGGTGGCGGCCGTCCCACGCAGCGCAGTCCCGGATCGGCGAACCGCTCGACCCGGCGGCGTCCGGTCTGCGGGGCGCCCGCGGCCCGGCGCAGCAGGCGACGGCACGGACGCCGCAGGCGGCGCGCCACCGCCCGCGCCAGCACCTCGGCCTGGTCGAAGCCCCGATCCCGTCGGCGACGGGCCGTGGTGGGCACCCACGTGACGACGTCGACCGCGTCGGCGTCGACCCGGGCGGCCATCCCCGCGGCGAGCCACGGCACCGCGTCGCGTGCGTTGCGGTACTTCAGTCGGGTCACGAGCGCACGCCCGACGCCGTCGTAGGCGAAGAGTGCCGCCCAGGCGTCGATCCCGGGGGGCGGGGGGCCCGCCGGGGCCGGGCGGAGCTGCTCTCGACAGGCTGGGCACGGGGCCGGTCCGGGCGTGCCGCAACCGGGGCAGGCGGTGGGCAGGAGCACGGGGCCGACGCTACGGCGGGGGTGCGACAGCGGCGGCGGTGCCGCACCGGTCGGCGGCCCGGAACCCGTTGGGCCCGGCCCGGTGCGCCTCGGTACGGTGCCCGCGTGCTCCACCTCCTCGCCTGGCCCGAGACCCGGCGGCGCCTGCCCCGCCTGCTGCTCGGCCTGGTGCTCTGCGGCGTGGGGCTGTCGCTGCTCGTGCGCGCCGAGCTCGGTCTCGACCCCTGGGACGTGTTCCACCAGGGAGTGGCCGACCACACGGGCATCCCGATCGGGACCGTCAGCATCCTCACCGGCGTGCCGGTGCTGCTGGCCTGGATCCCGCTGCGCGAGCGCATCGGCCTCGGCACCGTGCTCAACGTGGTCCTGATCGGGCTGACCATCGACGCCACCCTGGCGCTCGTCGGCGCGCCCGAGGCCCTGGCCGCCCGGGTCGGGTTCCTCGTCGGCGGCACCGTGGCGTTCGCGGTCGGCTCCGGCTTCTACATCGGTGCCGGCCTCGGGCCGGGCCCCCGTGACGGGCTCATGACCAGCATCGCCCACCGGGGCCACTCCGTCCGGGTCGTGCGCACGACCATCGAGGTGCTCGTGCTGGCCGTGGGCTGGCTGCTCGGCGGCACCGTGGGCGTGGGGACGCTGTTCTTCGCCGCGACCATCGGACCACTCGTCCACCTGACCCTGCCCCGGCTCACCATCGGCGACGCCACCGCCCCCGAGACCGTCATCGGCGCCGAGTAGCCCCGCGCCCGGGCGGCGGCACCACGCGCGACGCCCGCCGGCCCCAGGCGGGCCGGCGGGCGTCGCGGTCGTGCCCGGGTGGGCTCAGTACCGGTAGTGCTCGGGCTTGTACGGGCCCTCGACCGGGATGCCCAGGTACGACGCCTGCTCGGGCCGCAGCTCGGTGAGCTTGGCGCCGAGGGCGTCCAGGTGCAGTCGGGCCACCTTCTCGTCGAGGTGCTTGGGCA
This sequence comes from Microthrixaceae bacterium, assembly GCA_020637195.1. Lineage (GTDB taxonomy): Bacteria > Actinomycetota > Acidimicrobiia > Acidimicrobiales > DATDAH01 > JAEUJM01. The sequence continues at coordinate 29,810 of JACJWK010000024.1, read as the reverse complement.
GGGTGTAGACCCGCCGCTCGTAGAAGTCGGTGTGCCCGTACAGCTCCATCTGGGCGATCACCTGGTTCGAGAAGCTGTTCGACATCACGAAGCTCGGGTGCCCGGTGGCGCAGCCGAGGTTCAACAGGCGCCCCTCGGCCAGCACGATGATCGAGTGGCCGTCGGCGAAGCGCCACTCGTCGACCTGGGGCTTGACCGTGATGCGCTCGACGCCGTCGAGCTTGGCCAGGCCGGCCATGTCGATCTCGTTGTCGAAGTGCCCGATGTTGCCGACGATCGCGTTGTGCTTCATCCGCGCCATGTGCTCGGCGGTGATGATGTTGAAGTTGCCGGTGGCCGTGATGAAGATGTCGGCGGTGTCGACGACGTCGTCGAGGGTGACCACCTGGTAGCCCTCCATGGCGGCCTGGAGCGCGCAGATCGGGTCGATCTCGGTCACGAGGACCCGGGCGCCCTGACCCTTCAGCGACTGGGCGCAGCCCTTGCCGACGTCGCCGTAGCCGCAGACCACGGCGACCTTGCCGCCGATCATGACGTCGGTGGCGCGGTTGATGCCGTCGATCAGCGAGTGCCGGCAGCCGTAGAGGTTGTCGAACTTGGACTTGGTGACCGAGTCGTTGACGTTGATGGCGGGGAAGAGCAGCGTGCCGCCCTCGGCCATCTGGTACAGGCGGTGGACGCCCGTGGTGGTCTCCTCGGTGACCCCCTTGATGCCGGCGCCGATCCCGGTCCAGAGCTGCGGGTCCTCGCCGAGGGTGCGCGCCAGCAGGGCGAGCACGTAGCCGTACTCCTCGGAGTCGTCGGCGCCGGCGGCGGGCACGGCGCCGGCGGCCTCGAACTCGGTGCCCTTGTGCACGAGCAGCGTGGCGTCACCGCCGTCGTCGAGGATCATGTTGGGACCGCCGTCGGGCCAACGCAGCGCCTGCTCGGTGCACCACCAGTACTCCTCGAGCGTCTCGCCCTTCCACGCGAACACGGGCACGCCCTTGGGGTTCTCCGGCGTGCCGTCGGGCCCGACCGCCACGGCGGCGGCGGCGTGGTCCTGGGTGGAGAAGATGTTGCAGGACGCCCAGCGCACCTGCGCGCCGAGCGCCACCAGGGTCTCGATGAGCACCGCGGTCTGCACGGTCATGTGGAGCGAGCCGGTGATGCGGGCACCGGCGAGGGGCTGGGCGGCGCCGTACTCCTCGCGCAGGGCCATCAGGCCGGGCATCTCGTGCTCGGCGAGTTGGATCTCCTTGCGGCCGAAGTCGGCCAGGGCGATGTCGGCGACCTTGAAGCCGAGGTCGCCGGTCGTGTCGATGTCGGGCATGGGTGGGTGTTCTCCTCGCTGGGTGTCGGCGGGCACGCGCGCGGGCACGTCCCCGTTGATGTGCACAGCCAGGCTGGGGTCCACTGACGCCACTCGAATCAGCCCGAGGCGCCCCCGAGTCTAGGGAAGCCGGACGGACGGGGCCACCCCTGGCGCGCACGAGGCGCCGGAGGGGCCGCGTCCTCAGGCCTGCAGCGCCGCCTTGATCTCGTCGAGGACGGGCACCGGACCGGGGTCGACCCCCTCCTGGAAGGCGAGGTGCAGGCTGACGAAGTCACCGAAGAGGACGAGGTCGAGGAGCTGGGCGAGCGCCCCCTCCCCCTCGGCGCGCACCTCGTGCACCCCGCTCACGACCTCCTCGGTCCATCGGGTCACCAGCTCGAACCGCTTCATCACCTGCGGGTGCTCGTGACCGTGGCGCAGCTGCACGAGGCTGAACACCTGGCGGGTGAGGTCACCGTGCTGGCCCCAGCCCGCGATCTCGTTGTGGCACAGCTCGGGCACGGTGTTCGCGAACGCCGGTGCCTTCGCGTTCTCGTTGACCTGGGTCTTCCACCGGGCGGCGGCCACCTGACCGATGCCACCGCCGCCGTAGACGAGGGGCACGGTGCGGCCGAGGCGCCGGGCGAGGAGCTCGGCGTCGCCCCCGGGGCGCAGCAGCGCGTCCCGGCGCCGCTTGAGCTGCTCGACGCCACGGTGGACCCACTCCCCCGCGCCGGGGAACAGCCCGAGGCGCTCGAGCACGATCAACGGCGGGACCGCCATCGCGCCCAACCCGGCCCGCGGCGCCGGGATGCCGTCGGCCACCGGGATGATCGGCGCCTGCCACGACTCCGCCAGCCTGGCGACCTCGCCGCCACGGGTGACCGCGACGACGGGCGCGCCGGCGAGCGCGGCGGTCGTCACCGCGTCCACCGTCTCCTCGGTGTCGCCCGAGAACGACATGGCGAAGACCAAGGTGTTCTCGTTGGCGTACGAGGGGGGCTCGTACCCCTTGACCACCACATTGAGGGACGGGCAGGAGAACGGCCCCGCGCTGCGACATTGAGCAGGTCGCCCGACACGCCGCTGCCGCCCATGCCGAGCACGGGGACGTTCTCGATCTGTGGTCGCGCAGCGGCTGGCGCTGGAAGGTCCACGCCCTGCGCGGCCTCGACCGCCCCCTCGACCTGCTCGGCCAGCCTGCAGTGGCCGCCGAGCATCGACCAGCTGTCGAGGCGGTCCTCAGGCTCCATCAGTCGGCTATCGGTCGCGAAAGGTCGGCTCGACGCCGTCAGCCTCGGCGCCCAGCCCAGAGCCCGCTGGTGCTCGGCGTCGTCGACCGCCTCGGCATAATCGATGAGCATCACGGGGATGTCATCGCGGATAACGTACCGCCAGCGGTGCAGGCGGGGGTTGAAACGTCCTCGTCCGGGAAGTACAGCGGGCCTTGTCCTCCGGGGCAGGCGGGGATCTCGAGCAGTTAGAGTCCGGCGAGGGCCGCTGGAGATCCGTCTTGGTCGGTGGGGGCGCCGGCGTCAGAGGCTCTCGGCCGCCGCGTCGATCACGGCGTCACGACCTCAGCGACAATGGCAGAGCTGAGCCGCAGCGTCGGGTGCCTCGAGGTTGAGTCGGAGCAACGGTTCGGTGTTGGAGGGCGCAGGTTGAACCGCAGTCGCCCTGGTCGACGGTCAGGCGTCAGAGCGGTCCTGCTCGGCGTCGGCAATGCGCCGCAGTGACCAGTCGATGATGGCGCGCGGGTCAGGGACCTCACGAAGTTGATCGCCCGACGCCGCGTGGCCTCGAAGGGAGCGCCGCAGCTCGCTGAAGCGGGACCCCGGCCTGCGACAACTGCTTTCGGCACCACCAGCGCAGCGATGAGCCCAGGTCGGCCCGGTAGTTGTCGCCCAGGTAGTGGTGGCCCGAGTGCTGCTCGCCGCCGAAGACCGCTTGGTGTCGGCCATCATCGCCTTGATGAACGAGTGCCGACCGGCTGCGCACAGGCGTGCCCACTCCCTCCCCGGATGACCTCGGGCACGGCCTTCGAGCAGATGAGGTTATGGATCACCGTCGAGCCAGGCTGCTTGGCGAGGATCCTGCGACGATCGCGGTCGTAGAGCGAGCCGAGAGCAAGCCAGCGCGCTCGTCGACGAAGGCGCGGTCGGCGTCGCCGTCGAAGCGAGGCCGATGTCGGCGGTCACCGAGCACCGGGCGCGCAGGTCGGCCTGGTTCTCCAGGCTTTCTGGATCGGGTCAGCCGGGTGGTTAGGGAAGGTGCCGTCGAGCTCAGGGTAGAGGATCTCGAGGTCGAAGGGCGGCGCCCTCGAAGACAGCCAGGACCACGGGCGCCCATCCGTTGGCGGTGTCGGCGGCGACCACGCTTGAAGGCTAACGCCGACGTCGACGAAAGTGGACGTGGGCGGCGAAGTCCGCGAGCTTGTCGAGCCGTGCTCGGCCCCCGTCGGCCCGGCAGGGCGACGCCTCAGCGCCATGGCCTTGATCTCCACAGGCCCGTCTCCTCGCCGACCGGCGGGCTGACCAGTATCACATCTTGATGCCGTTGTACCCGGCCGGGTTGTGCGAGCGGTGAACCCTGCAGCAGGGGCGTCCTCGCAGCCCGGCGCGAAGCCGACATGTCGGTGGAGCACAGCCCGGAGTCGACGGCGTCGACGCCCTGGGCACACGCGCCCTCGGCGAACGCCGCGCTCAGCTCGACGCGAGGGCGCATCGCAGCCCACGGGCGCAGGGGCGCTCGCGCCCGTCGGTGGCAGAGAAGCGGGCGAAGGAAGCGGCGCCGATCGACCAGCACAGCTCGGCGTCGAGAGCTGGTCGGGGACAGTGCCGCGGATATCGTAGGCGCGAACCGCATCTATCTGGGCCATGAGCGTGCCCATGCTGGGGAGGACCGCGGCCGGTCAGTGTGGTTCGGCAGGGGCAGCCGCCGGGAAGAATGCGTCGGCCTCGTCGCGTAGCAGCCCCGGCGCGGCAACCCGGATGCGGAACAGGTCGCCGGACCAGTCGCAACGTCCCTCGCCACCCGGACGGTGGAGCGCGACGAGTTGGCGACCGACACCGGGACCTCGGCGAGCGACAGGCGGTAGCGCTCGGCCAGGTGGAACAGCTCGACGTCGAAGGCGAAGCCGTCGATCCGGCTGCGGCCGAACAGGGGAGGCGGGCGAACGTCGCTGCGAAAGGCCGCCAGGCCGCACTGGGTGTCGCAGTACTGACCGGGGAGCACGACCTGGGTGGCAGGCAGGTTGGCCCGCCACCGAGCTCGCGGAGCCGCCCGCGCCCACTGACGTGGTCGTGTCCTCGTGGCGGCGGCTGCCCACCACCATGTCCCAGCCGGACTCGACCTCGGCGAGCGACAGGAGCTGGTCGGGCGAGTACGAAGGTCGGCGTCGATGGCTGACCGTGCGTCCCTCGGCTCTCGAGAGCACCGCGGCGCACGGCCGCGCACCGCGCAGTTCTCAGGCTGCTTTCCGAGAGCACCACGTCAGCCCCACAGCCCAGGGGCAGCGCCGCCGTGCCATCCCGCCCGGCCGTCGTCGACGATCACCAGCTTTCGAGGCCGCCGTCCTCGGCGACGGCGCGCAGGGCCGCCGCGCAGCACCGACGACCACCCTCGCCGATGTGTGGGCGGCCTCACGGTAGGCCAGCACCACCACCGACAGGCGCAGCGCGCCCGGGGCGCCAGGCGCTCCACCGGTGGACCTGCTCGTCGCGGACGAGGTGGAACAGCAGAGCGCCGCTGGCCGATCGAGGCGCACCGCGCCGGCCGCCACGAGGCGGAGCACCGCGCGCGGCGGCGAGGGCGAAGCGGGGCGCTGGAGTGGGGCCAGGCGCCGCGTAACCGACCACCACGGCCACGTCGACGAGGCCCGCGGGAGTGGAACCCGGGCGAAGGCCGCGGGTCAGTCGACCCAGCGGGCGTAGGGGTCGCCAGGGGCCGCAGTGATGGCCCCAGTGCGGCGCGTACGACACCACCGCAGCCAGCGTCAGCGCCGCTGAAATCGCGGGACGACGCCCCAGCCGGAGCCCTGGTCGGGGGCGACGCGAAGACCCGGCGTCCAGCAAGTCGACACCGCCCCAGCACTTGAGACTTGGCCGAACCGCAGGTCCTGACTGGGGGCGGTGGGCGCTCGGGCCGGGCGTCAGGGGCCCGGGCCGACGGCGAATCCGGGCCGACGTCAGGGTGGGGCGGCAGTGTCCCCCGGCGCGCAGGCGCCGTCGTCGGCGCGACGGAGGTTCGCCGAAGGTCGTCCGGCCGTCCCCGGCGACCGGGCGGCAGCGCGAGGCAACCGGCGACGCGCGTCAGTCGGCGGGCGACGCACAGGCCGACCAGCCCGACAGCAGGGCCCAGCAGCGTGAGCCAGCCAGGCCAGGTGGTCGACCGACGATGTAGCCGTAGTGCAGCTCGACGTGGCGGTCGGTGGCACCACCACCACCATCAGGTTCAACGTATTGGCGCGGTACAGCCGTCGGCCCCGACGCCTGCCGGTCGAGATAGCTCGTCGCCGAAAGCACGGGCGAGCCGGCAGTCGACGTCAGACGAGAGCAGAGTCGTCCCGAGTCTCGATATTTGGACACGCTCGCGAAACCGACCGGCACCAGTCAGGCGCTTTCGCCGACGGCCACCCGGGGCCAGTCGTCAGGGCCGCTGGAGAGCGAGCGGGACGTCCACTGCAGGCGATCTGGTACCAGTCGACCGAGGGGCAGGAGCCACAGTGGGCCAGCGTCCTCGACGCCCTCGGCTTGCAGCGGGCTCGGCGTCGAGCAGGTGACCAGCTCGCTTAATAAGCGATCTCGTACACGTGCCCGGGGCCCGGGTAGCCCACCTCGGTCGGAATCGGGTGTACCTGCGGCACTCGACCGCCTGCGGCGAGCGCGAGTAGTAGCGCACCCCGAACTGCCAGCTGGAGGTGGCGGATGCCGGCGTCGATGTCGAAGTTGCGGTAGAAGTCACGCTGAGCTTTGTGGGGCGGTGGACAGCTCGGACGGGTTGAGAAGTGGTACGGCGTGGTGGCCGACGCTTACTCGAAGTGAAACCCTCCATCGAAGCCGATGCACCCGTCGGTCCAGTGGGGCAGCAGCATCAGCGCCATCGGCGTGCCGTAGCGGTCGAGCTCCTTCTCGTACTCCCACATCGCGCCGCAGCCTCCTGCCCACCGTGGCCATGGTGGTGACCAGATGTGAGCACTCAGGGTAAGCCGCCCCGCTCTCGTTGCCCTCCTTGCGCTTGTGGCCAGGTAGTTCCACCGCGCCCAGCCGTCGGCGAAGCTCCGCTCCAGGTCTCGAGGCCGAGCCAGCGGTACACCCCCGTCGGCGCCCGTGCGCCCTCCCGGCAACGATGCAGCGGCAGGGCGACGAACACCAGCTTTGCGAACGCCCCTTGGGCGACCACCGGGGTGACCAGGCGCGAGAACCGCTCCCCGTCGAGGGAGGCCGGGGCGTCAGCGGGCGCCTCCGGCAATGGCAGGGGCGGCGCGGCCGCCGCCGCAGGCGCGGCTTCCCTCGGCCGCGGAGCGGGCGCCGGAAACGCCTCGGTGTGCGTTGACGAAGCCGTCCCAACGTCTTTGCGCTGCCGGTCTCGGCGATGGCGTAACCCGCCGGAAGCAGGTAAGGCGCAAGATGAAAGGGCAGCAGAGCGCGCGTTCCACAGCCGTCCCTGCGGGGCCTACAGACGACCGCGAACGCCACCACCATCGCGACGAGCCAGGGGCCGGTCCGGCTCCAGCGCACCAGGGCGAACACCACCGCGCCCGACCAGAGAACACCCAGAGCCACGGTGGTCGGCGGGCACGAACGTCCAGTACTCGATCCTTCTCCACCCATGTCGTTGAGGTAGGGCCGGCGCAGGTAGAAGGGGCAGCACCCAGAGCACGGCAGAGGCCACTGGAAACGGGCGCCATCGTCAGCAGCCACCGGAGCTGCGCCCGGCCGGAGCCTGGGGCCGCCAGCCAGATCACCGTGCCCACGACCGCGAATGGCCGGGATCGGGTGGCACAGCACCGTGAGGGCGAAACAGGACCGCAACCAGGGGCGCGATGGCGGCCCGTCTTTCGAGCCTGGCCCGACCCCAGGTACAGCAGGGCGAACGTCAGCGAGATCGAGAAGGCGAACTCGCCCGCCAGATGGAAGTGATGTTGCCCCCGTAGATGGTGAAGCCCTGGTCGAAGAGGAACAACGGCGTCGCCACCGACAGCATCGCCCGGGCCCGGGAAGCGCAACCCCGATGCGACAGCCGACCGAACGCGGGCACGACCGGCAGCGACAGCAGGCCGGCCACGGTGACCAGCTTGAAGGCGTGCCATAGGGCAGGACGAGGTCGAGGAGCCAGAGATCTCGTCAGGAGGGACCACCATGTAGAACTGGTGGGCGGGAAGCCCGCGTACCGGTCAGGCATCAGCCCGACAGGCAGCCGTGCGGCAGCAGGTGGTCCACCAGGCCGGAGCCCCACACGTGGGCCGCCCATGTCGCCTTCTGCCGGGGTAGTACATCGGCCACGAGCAGGCTCGGCTGGAGTGCGCGAGCGTGAAGCCGACGCCTGCGGTGACCACCCGAGGGGTGACCCAGCCCTCGAGGGGCATCGACGGAGGCGCTCCACCACGGCGCAGCACCGGCCTCGTCGCCAGGGTGGCCTCGAAGCAGGAGCAGCAGGCTCCGGTCGGGGTCGACGCCGGCCGTGGCCTCGTCCCCAGGGGCAGCTCGCCGTGAGCGTATCATTCATCGCGCGCCCATCGTAGCACCGGCTGGCCTCCAGGATGGGTCGATTCGCCGCTCGACGTGGAGGTCGGCCAGCACGCCCTCGAGGTCCACCAGCTCGCCTGCAGGTCCACCGCAGTCGCAGGTCGAGCGACTGCATCGTGGCCTCGACCCCGTTAAGGGTGACAGTGATCTCGACGTACGGGGCGTCGCAACAGGCATGGGTTCCGGGCACGAGGGGGTCTCAGGCAGGTCAGCCCTCCCCCATCGGCGCACTTGGGACAGTTGAGGGGGCGCCCACCGGGGAGTCAGGAGCGCCGACCGGGCGCTCATCGGCGGCTGGCCAGCAGGCTGCCGGCAGCCACGGCGTTAGACCCGACGTGGGCCCAGATACTTCAGGCCCAGGCGGCCGGTCGCACCGCCAACGAAAACGAACACGACCCGACCACCGCAGGGCGGGGAACTGCCGGAGCAGTTGGGTGCACCGCGCGAATCAGCGACGGCCTGCGGCAGCCCAGCCGGTGCCCCAGCAGCATCGGCGCTGCGCAGCAGGCGGAAGAACAGCTCCTCGACGACAGGGGCGCCGATCGCGACGACCAGCACGAGCAGGACCACGCCGGCCGGGCTCTCGGCGGTCAGTAACGCCAGGCGTCAGCCGGACGTCGCGCTCGCGATCGCAGAAGATCGGCAGGTGAGCAGGACTTTCTGAGCTGGGTGAGGAGGCCGACCACGAGGCCCACGGGGGCGTCGAACCACCCGTACGCAGGCCGAGAGTCGGCCACGACGCCGTGCCCGCTTCCGCGGGCAGCCACGACGGGCATGGTGAGATAGCCCGCCCACAGGGCACCTGCATCAGCGCGATCGTGAGGGCAGCTCGTCGGACGGCGTATCGACGTTGCCCGTCGCCGGAGAGATGACGACGCCCCCGACGAGCGCCGCGAGGTTGGCGACCAGCAGGCCCAGCCACGTCGCCGCCGAGGCCCTGCACCAGCAGGCCGTCGAAGAGTCGGTGGCGCAGACATGCAGGGGCGAGCGTACCAACGCCGCCCCTGCGGCGACGCCCCAGGACGCCCCGGCTCAGGCGCAGGCGGCGCGGAACATCAACTCCCACGACCGCGACCCGCAGGTCGTGCAGCTCCCAGCCCTGCGGTGCGGTAGGGCGGTCCGCACGTGGCGGAAGTGCAGAGGTTAGCCGGGTCGACGTCATGCGCGAGCCCGTCGAGCCACACGGCCTGCGCCTGGTAGTCGTAGGACAGAATGCGCGGTGGCCCGCTCGCGCTGCAGGCGGGCGCACAGAGTCAGTTCATGACCTTACCACGGTGAGGGCCCGGGTGCCGGTGGACCACCGACCCGTACCATTACAGGGGCATGAGCCCGGACAGCCTGCCCTCCTCCCCCGCCGCCGTCGGCGAGCAAAGGGCCCCAGGCAGGCAAGTCCAGGTCGTCGTGTACGCTGGTCGCTGTGGGTGCTCCTCGGCATCGTCACCGTCTCGATCGTGCGCGTCGAAGGCCTGCTCTCGTCGGGCGACGACGCCACCGCCATCGCTACGGCTTGCCTTCATGTCACGCGTCAGGGCGGGCGGGTGGGAAGCGTCGAGATCAACAACGAGAACGCCGACATCGACGGCGTCACACGAGCAACGTGGAAGTTCACCACCACCGGCCCCCTCCGGGCGGGATCCCCGAAGAGCCGACCTCGCCACCACCGTAACGAGCAGGGCGTCGAGATCGAGTTCAGCACGCCGCAGTCGAGCATCTTCGCCACGCTGCTGCCGCTGCTGCTGCCAGTCCCTCGGCCTGCTGATCCCGGCTTCTTCATCTGGATGCAGCGCCGGGCCCAGGGCCAGATAAGGCGGGATCATGTCGATCGGCCGCTCGAAAGGCCAGGAACGTACTCACCAGGCGCTGGCACCGCAACTTCACCGACGTGGCCGGCTACGACGGGGTGAAGCAGGAGATCGCAGGGTGGTCGACTTCCTGGCTTTACCCGAGCGCTTCGGCGAGATCAGGGCCCGCATCTAAGGGCGTGCTGCTGGTGGGCCCCCAGGCGCGGCAAGACCCTGATCGCCCGAGCCGTCGCCGGCAGGCCTGGCGTGCCCTTCCTGTCCGTCCGCAGGGTCGGACTTCACTGGAATGTTCGTGGGCGTGGGCGCCAGCCGGTGCGACTGTTCAATCGGCCCCGCAAGATGGGCGCGCCATCATCTTCGTGGACGAGATCGGCTCCATCGGCTGGCGCAGCGCAGGCCTGAGGGGCAACCGACGAGCGTAAAGGCAGACCCTCAGCCAGATGCTGTCGGAGATGGACGGGTTCGAGGCCAGCGGGCATCGTGATGATGGCGGCCACCGGCCGACATCCTCGACGCCGCGTTGCTCCGACCGGGCCGGTTCGACCGCCAGGTCACGGTCCCCCTCGGCTTCGCCGACCGCCAGGCCATCCTCGACGTCCACTGCGCAGCGCGCAAACACGGCCAGCGCCGACGTCGGCCTCGACAGTAGTCGCCCAGGGCACCGGGCATGAAGCAGCGCCGACCTCGCCAACCTCGTCAGCGGGGCGGCGCTCTGCGGTCACGGCGGCGAGGGACCGCATCGACGCCAGCGAGCTTCAGGGCGGCGCTTGACACCGTCTGATGGGCCAGCGCCGCGGTCGATGGCGCTGTCCATTTGAGGAGAGGCCATCGCCTACGAGGCGGGCCACGCCGTGTGCGGCGGTGCTCCCCACGCCGACCCGGTGCACAAGGTGACGATCCTGCCCACGGGCATGGCCCTCAGCGTCACCATGCAGCTCCCATCGAGGAGCGCCACATCCACCGCCGGGACCCACATCGAGGACTCGCTCGTCGTGCCCGGATGGAGCGGGCGGCGGATCGCTCGAGGCGGTGTTCGCTGTATCACCGGGGCCAACAACGATCTCGTCGGCGGCACAGGCTAGCCCGCAAGATGGTACTTGAGTGGGGCATGACCGCCGCGTCGGCCCCCATGTTACCTGGGGCTCCGCAGGGCCAGGTGATCGGCGAGGACCTGGTACACCCGTGACTACAGCGACAGGGACCGCGCCCGCATCATCGACGGGGAGGTCGAGGAGATCCTGCGCTCCAGCGAGGGCGGTGCCGCGACACCAACGAGCAAAGGGGCTCCGCCTCGTGGCCCAGGCGCTGCTCGGTACAGGACCATCGACGGCGCCCGAGGTGGACCGGCTGATCGCCCTCGCCCGCAACGGCGGGGCGTCCACCTGTGGCCAGCCCCGCCGGCGGCACCAGGGTGCCCGCGAGGGCGCCAGCCTCACCGCCGACGACTGAGCCGGCGGTCCGTCGAGGCGCCGGCGGGCGTCCGGGGCCTCACGGCGACGACCCCGCGCCGGCCCCGGGAGGCGGGTCGCTGCGGGCCTCGGCCACGCGGGCCCACAGCTCGGCCGTGCTGGGCGGGCCGAGGAACGACCCCCGCACGACGCCCTCGGCGTCGGCGACGACGATCGTGGGCACGGCCTCGATGCCGTAGCGCTCGTGGAGGTCGGCACGCGCGCCGACCTCCACCTCCTCGACGACCACCTCGTCGCTCGCGAGCGGCTGCGCCTTGGCGACGGTGTCCTGGCAGGACCGACACGTCGCCGAGGTGAACACGGCCACGAGCCACGGCGTGGCCGGGTCCGCGAAGTCCTGTCGGTCGAGCCAGGTGGGCACGGCCCAGGACGTGCGCAGCGGCTGGTCCGGCTCCCGCCGGCGCAGCACGACGGCCAGCGCGACCGCGCCGACGAGCAGGACGGCGGCGATGAGCAGCCGTTCGGTCATCAGCGTGAGGGCTCGGCGAGGCTCCCCGCCACCGGCACGGCGATGGCGCTCGACGTGTCCCCGTCGAACGCCAGGCGACGCTCGACCACCACGGGACGGTCGGCGGTGATCACGAGCGGGGTGCCGGAGGGCACGCCGTCGACGACGACCGCGAGGCGCTCGCCCCCCGGGACGGTCAGCCCGTCGAGGCCCGACACCGGCGTGAGATCGCCGTCGTCGGGGGTGGACACGGTCACCGACGCGTCCTCGACCGAGTCGGGGTTGAGGAGCACGAGCGCCTGGTCGGTGCCGACGTCACCCGCGGCGACGACGAACTCGTCGGCGAGCAGCGGCGAGCCGAGCACCAGGTCGACCCCGGGCAGCTCGCTGTCGGGGCCGCCGATGCTCTGGCGCTCGGCGACCACGGGGACGCCGTTGACCGAGCGGACCACGCTGGCGTGGCGCAGGGCGCCCTCTCCACCGCGCGCCGAGGTGACGCGGGCCTCCTGGTTCAACAGGATCTCCTCGTAGCCCTCCGGAGGGACGGTGAGCTCGAACGGCTCGATCTCGCCCGTCAGCCCGGGGTCGTCGACGATGATCTCGAGGTCGACCTCGGCCCGCTGGTCGGTGGGGTTGTAGACGACGATGCGCTCGTCGACCCCGGCGCCCACCGTGCCCTCGGGGAAGAACCAGGTCTCGGTGGCGATGGGCGCCCCGAGGGCGACCGTGAGCCCCTGCACGCCCTCGGTGCCGTCGAAGCTCTGGAGCCGATCCACCACGATGCGCCCCGACCGTGCGACGACGCTGGCGGAGACGTGCTCGCGACGAGTCACCACCTCGCCGACGTCCCGGGCGATCACGGACTGCCCGGGGATGACGAGCCCCTCGAACTGCTCGGGCGTGCGCAGGTCCTGGTCGGTGCGGAACGACACGTCGACGACGGCGTCGTCGGGGAACGGGTTGAAGAACACGAGGGTCTCGACGGCGTCTCTGGTGGTGGCCCCGGCCGCGAAGTACCACGTCGGCGATGCCGTCGACGCGCACGGGCTGACGTCGGTGCCGTCCTCGTCGGCGACCCGGTGCTCGACGACCACCTCGCCCCCGTCGAGCTCGACGAGCGCCGCGGTGAACCCGGGCTCGACGCCGCTGATGCCGGCCAGGTCCAGCTCGGTGGTGGCCCCCGCGGCCACGTCGAACGGCGCCGAGGCGGGGGCGGGAGGCGGGACCTCGGTGGTCGTGGTGGGTGGCACGGTGGTCGTGGTGCTGGTGCTCGTGGTGGTCGTGGTGTCACCGCCGCCGTCGGTCTCGTCGCCCTCGTCGCCCGGCGGAGCGGTGGTCGTGGTGGGGACCGTGGGCGTCACGATGACCGGATTGGCGCTGTCGGGATCGCCGTAGACGGTGATCTCGCCCTGGAGATCGCGGTCGCTCGGGTTGGCCACGATGACCGTGTGATCGGCGTCGTCGCCGACGACCCCGCCGGGGCAGTACCAGGTGGTCCCGAGGGCGGTGTCGGGCGCGGCCACCGGCATGAGGCCCTGCTCCTCGAGGCTGAGGGTGAGGTCCCGACCGTCGCCCACCGGGGCGGTCTCCTCGTGGGCGCGGTCGACCACGACGTAGCCGGCCAGGGCCAGGGGCACCACCAACAGGGCGGGCCAGCGGTGCGGCCTCACGGCCGAGCCTTCCGCCGCGACCGGGGGCCTGCGACCTGGCCCCGGAAGAGGGTGAACAGCACCAGCGCCCACAGCGCCACCTGGATCGCCAGCAGCGCGTACCGCGTGACCGAGGTGCGGTAGCGCAGCGTGGCTCCCCCGCCCTCGGCGACGGTGAAGGCGTTGGCCCAGCCGAAGGCCTCGCGCCGCTCGGCCGTGGCCCCGCCCGAGCGCAGCTGCCAACGGGGCGAGCTGGCCGCGGCCAGGTACACCTCGTCGCCGGCCTCGACCGGTCCCTCGTACTTGTTGAAGTGGACCTCGTCGGGCAGTGCGACCTCGAGGCCGGCGAGGCTGACGGCGATCGCCTGACCCAGCTCGGAACCGTCACCCGCGCCGACGTCGGGCCCCGACAGGAAGGCCCGCGAAGGGGCCCAGGCGATGTTGCGGTAGACGTCGAGCGCCGGGTTCACCTCGATCGCCTCGAGGTCGAGCTGCTCGTCGAGCGTGTTGAGCACGTGCGCGGGCACGGGCGCCTTCTCCTCGGTGAACGGGGCGGGCGCGAGCTGCTGCACCACGATGATGTACTGCACTCCCATCGGCGCGAGCAGGCGGCCCAGCCGGTTGGTCTGACGCGAGCCCGCGGCGTCGAGCGCGTCCTTGATCAGGCTGGTGGCACCCCGGGAGGACCCCGCCCACAGATCGGTGACGTCGGGTTGGCCCTCGTCGGTGGTGGCGTACACGACGCCTTCCTCGAGCTGCCAGCCCGCCAGCGGCACCACGCCGGGATCGCCCAGCCAGAGCACCCGGAAGGGCGCGGCCGCCGCCTCCTCGTCGAGGAACGAGAGCGACGAGTCGAAATCGCCGCGGGGCGCGAACCATCGGCCGTTGAACATGGCACCCAGGGCCGGCAGCACGGCGACGGCGAGGGCGCCGGCGGCGACGACCGCGACGACCTGGCGCCACGAGAACGCCTTGGAGCGGTCGAGCTCGAACGAGGCGGCCCCGAGGCCCGCCGCCATCGCGAGGCCCGCCGCGGCCGGTGCGAGCAGCACCTCGGCGGCGGACGGGCCGAAGGGCAGCCACCCCGCCTCGGTGGTCCACAGCAGCCCCCAGCACACCAGCGCCAGGACCCAGCCCCGGATGGCCCAGTCGAGGCGCCAGCTCTTGCCGACGAGCAGCGCGAGGGCGGCGGCGGCCAGGAACCCGTAGCCGAGCACGCCGGTGCCGAGCGGGCCGCTGTCGAAGCGCAGGAGGTGGGCGAGGTCGAGGCCCGTCGACGAGGTGGTCGCCTCCGCCCCCAGCGCCGACCACTGGAAGCGCGGGGGGAGGAAGTCGAGCGACCACGGGACCTGCAACACGACCGCCACCGCGGAGCCCGCCACCGCGACGCCGAGGATGCGCCCCGCGGCCCGGAGCGACCCGCCCACGATCCCGCCGAGGACGAGGGCCGCGGCCACGACGAGGGTGACGGGCAGGAGCAGCGGCACCAGGCTCGTGGCCACGGCGAGCAGCACCCCCAACGCCAACGCGTGCTGGCGGAGGGTCCGGGGCGCCACGCCGGCGATGACCGGGCGCTCGTCGCCGTCGGGTGGGGTGACGAGGGGGGCGAACGGGGCCAGGCCCGAGGCGCGGGCGAGGCGCCCGAGCAGCCAGGGAGCGACGGCGTAGGCCACCAGCCCGCCCCAGTGCCCGAGGGCCACGCTGTTGTAGGCGACCGGGACGGCGACGTACACGATCAACGCCACCAGCCGGGTCCAGCGCGACCGGGTGGGCGCGAGCAGGCGCCAGGCGCCGAACGCCCCCAGGGGCAACAGGCCGAGGATCACGACCTTGCGCAGCACGCCCATGGCGCCGAGGAGCACGACCCCCGAGCCGCCGAGGAGCCCGAAGCCGGTGGGGTTCGGGCTCTCCGAGCCGAGGCCCGCCGCCGACCAGCCGCTCGCCCACTGGCGCAGCAGGTCCGTGGCCGAGCCCGGGAACTCGGCGAACTGGCCGATCGCGGGGATCTCGCGCGTCAGGAGGTGCCGGCTGCCGACGATCAGGAACGCCGCCACCGCGATCCACACGATGGCCGAGGCCCGGCTGGGCCCCTCGCGGAAGAAGTTGACCAGGTCGCGCCCTGCGGAACCGACCGACGTGAGCCGGTCGTCACCCGTGCGCCCGATCTGGCCCCGGGCCAGCGCGTTGAGGCGGCCCGACCCGCTCGACTGGAGCCGGCGGACGTCACCGTCGGGCACCTGACGGATCGCGTTGAGCCGCTTGCGGGCACGGCGGATCGAGCCGTGGTGGCGGAGGTTCCACGTCCACGCGCCGGCGACGTCGCGCGCCTGGCGGCCGCGACCGACCACGAGGGCGTAGACGGTCTCGACGACCATGAGCAGGAACGCCTGGGGCAGCACCCGCAACCGGTGGAAGGCGCCGTAGCAGACCATCGTGGTGCGGAGGCGGTGGCGGGCCTGGAGGCGGCGGCGATCGTCCACGCCGCGCCGGTCGCCGAGGGCCTCGAGGTGGCACACCCGCGCCTCGGGGGCGACCACGATGCGCGCCCCCGCGACCTGGGCCCGCCAGCACAGGTCGACGTCGTCGCCGAGGTAGTCGATGTCGCGGTCGAAGCCGCCCAGCGCGGCGAAGAGGTCCGCCCGGACGAGCAGGCAGGCCCCCGGGAGCGCGAACACGTCGCGGACCGCGTCGTGCTGCTCCTGGTCGAACTCGCCGCGCTCGACCCGGGAGGCCGCGAAGCCCGTCTTGTCCACGGCCAGTCCCAGCTGCAGGATCTCCCGCGGCGCGTCCCAGCGCACGAGCTTCGGCCCGACCAGTCCGGCGTTGGAGCGGTACGCCTCCTCCACGAGCACGCGCACGGTGTCCGGGGCCAGCTCGACGTCGTCGTGGCACAGGAGGAGGAAGGGCGCCCCCTGCACCATCTTGACCGCCTCGTTGGTGGCCGCGCCGTAGCCGGGGTTGTCCTCGAGGCGCCGGACGAGGGCGCTGGGGAAGACCGCGCCGACACGGTCGCGGACGGGGACCCGGCTGCCCGCGTCGATCACCAGGACGGCGAGCTGCTCGTAGTCCTGGTCCGCCAGGCTCGCCATCGTGGTCTCGAACCACTCCCCGGGGTCGTGCGCGACGACGATCGCGACCACCGACGGGAGGTTCGCGGGCGCGTCGGTTTCAGCGGGGAGGGTGTCCACGATCGCGTCAACCTATCCCGAAGGTGCCCCATTTTCGGTGACCCCCCGACCGTCCGGAGTGCTTGCTGTTGTTAGCGACGACCGATACCGTTGTGAGCATGTCCCGGTCCGTGACCGACCGCCTCGACCTCCACCTCGGGTCGGCGATGGCCGACCTCGCCGAGGTCGCGATGGACGCCGTGTACCTCGGGGTCGGCGCCGGCGTGCTCACCTTCCAGAAGGTGCAGGTGCAGCGTCGCGAGCTCCAGGACCGCCTCGAGCAGCTCGGGGCCCAGGTCCTCGGCCGCTAGCCGCCCGGCACGGGAGGACAGCGCGGTGGCCGACCGCCTGCGCGTCGCCGTGGACGCCACACCGCTCTTCGGCGCCCGCACGGGCGTCGGCGTGTACACCCACGAGGTCCTCGCCCGCCTCGGCGCCCACGCCGACCTCGACGTCGTGGCCTACGCCGCCACCTGGCGGGGTCGGGGCCGCCTCGCCGACCTGGCTCCCGACGGCGTGCGCGTGGCCGGCCGGCCGATGGCGGCCCGGCCGCTCCGCGCCGCGTGGTCGAGGGCGGCGGCGCCGCCCATCGAGTGGTGGACGGGCCCCGTGGACCTGGTGCACGGGCCCAACTACGTCGTCCCGCCCTCGCGCGGCGCCGCCCTCGTGTCGGTCCACGACCTCACCCCGGTGCGCTTCCCGGAGCTGTGCACGCGCGACACCCTCGCGTTCCCGCCGCTGATCCAGGCCGCGATCGACCGGGGGGCCTGGGTGCACACGGGCTCGCACTTCGTCGCCGACGAGATCCGGTCCCACTTCCGGGTCGACTCGGACCGGGTCGTGGCCATCCACGACGGGCTCACACCGCTGGCGCCGGCCG
Organism: Microthrixaceae bacterium; assembly: GCA_020637195.1. Classification (GTDB taxonomy): domain Bacteria; phylum Actinomycetota; class Acidimicrobiia; order Acidimicrobiales; family DATDAH01; genus JAEUJM01. The sequence continues at coordinate 12,355 of JACJWK010000024.1, read as the reverse complement.
ACCCGGCCCGGGGCCGGGAGCTGGCGGGCGCCGAGCGCTACGTCCTGGCGCTGGGCACGGTCGAACCCCGCAAGGACCTCCCCGGCCTGGTCCGCGCCTTCGACCGCGTGGCGGCGCACGACCCGACGGTCCACCTGGTCGTGGCCGGTCCCGACGGCTGGGGGGCGGAGGCCTTCCGGGCGGCGGTCGACGCCGCCGACCACCAGGAGCGGGTGGTCCGACTGGACTGGGTCGACGACCCCGACCGGGACGCGCTCGTGCGCGGGGCCACCGTGTTCGCCTACCCGAGCCGCTACGAGGGCTTCGGCTTCCCCCCGCTCGAGGCCATGAGCGCGGGGGTCCCCGTGGTCGCCACCACCGCGGGCTCGCTGCCCGAGGTGCTCGGCGACGCGGCGGTCCTCGTCCCCGAGGGCGACGTGGACGCCCTGGCCGGCGCGCTCGGCGACCTGCTGTCCGACGGGGAGCGGCGCGAGCGCGGCCGGGCCGCCGGCGAGGCCCGGGCCCGGCGGTACTCCTGGGACGAGGCCACCGACCGGCTCATCGACCTCTACCGCCGCGTCGTACACTCGGTCCGGTGAAGGCCCTCATCACCGGCGCGCACGGGTTCGTGGGCCGCTACCTGTCGAGCCACCTCGCCGCCGAGGGCGACGAGGTCGTGGGCGTCGACCGCCACGAGGGTCCCGACCTGCTCGACCGCGACGGCTGGCACGATCTGCTCACCCGCGAGCGACCCGACGCCGTGTACCACCTCGCCGGCCAGGCCGACGTCGGCGGCTCCTGGGACGCGCCCGTCGAGACCTTCCGGGCCAACGCGGAGGGGACGCTGCACGTGCTCGACGCCTGCGCCACCGTCGACGTGCACCGGGTGCTCGCGGTGAGCAGCGCCGACGTCTACGGGAGGGTCACCGAAGCAGAGCTGCCCCTCGACGAGGACGCGCCCCTGCGCCCGGTCAGCCCCTACGCCGCCTCGAAGGTGTCCGCGGACTTCCTCGCCCTCCAGTCGTTCCTCGGCCGGGGCCTGGGCGTGCTGCGGGTCCGGGCCTTCAACCACCTGGGTGCCGGCCAGACCGACCGCTTCGTGGCCTCGGCCCTCGCCCACCGGGTGGCCCGCAACGAGCGTGACGGCGGCGATGCCGTCCCGGTGGGGAACCTCAGCCCGCGCCGCGACTTCACCGACGTGCGCGACGTCGTGCGGGCCTACCGGCTCCTCGTGCTCCACGGCGAGCCCGGCGACGTCTACAACGTGTGCTCGGGCCACGACGTCGCCGTGGCCGAGCTGGCCGAGCAGCTCGTCCAGCTCGCGGAGCGACCGATGCGCCTCGAGGCCGATCCCGCCCTCCAGCGCCCCGTGGACATCCCGGTGCTGCGCGGCGACAACACCCGGCTGCGCACCGCCACCGGTTGGGCACCGGAGATCCCCCTGCACCAGACCCTGGCCGACCTCCTGGCGCACTGGCGGGCCGAGGTGGCCGCCCCCGCCGGCGCCACGACGGCCTGACCGGCGCCCCGCGCCACCCCTTCCGGCACCCCCGTCACCCGTTCCCGTGCCCCGCTCGTCACCCGGGCGTGACCGGCGGCGCACCAGGACCGGGGATCAGCGGTCCCGCCGCTCGTCGCGAAGGCCGCGGAGGCGCTCGAGGGCCTCGGCGGCGGCCACCCGCTCCCGGGGGTCGTGGAGGTCGGCGGCGAGGGCGCGCAGCCGCGTCTGCCACCGCTCGAGCAGCGCCACCGCGTGGTCCGCGGGGACGTGCTCGATCCAGCCCAGGTCCTGGTCCAACAGCGCGAGCTGGAGGTCGAGCTCGGTGTGGCGGGCGACGACGAGCGGAAGGCGGTCCGCCTTGCCCACGGGGTAGTCGGTGCCCGCCACCAGCTCGTGGGGCTCGACGCCGAAGACCCCCGCGAGCAGCGCGACCGTGCGCTCGCCCGGGACGCTGAGCGAGGACTCGAGGTGTGACACCGCGACGCGAGACACCGCGAGGCGGTCGGCGAGCTCCTGTTGGGTCCACCCGAGCTTGGCCCGGTGGGCGGCGAGGCGGCGCCCCAGTCGCTCTCCGGGCTCGGACCCCGAGGAGTGCGGCGGGCCCGTCACGTGCCAACCCACTTAGCAGACGTCCGCACCGGCCCAGGCTAGAACGGGACCATGAAGAAGCGCGCGCTCATCACGGGCATCACCGGCCAGGACGGCTCGTACCTGGCCGAGCTCCTGTTGGCCAAGGACTACGACGTGATCGGCATGGTGCGGCGCACCAGCACGGTCAACTACGAGCGCATCGCCCACATCCAGGACCGCATCACGTTCGCGCCCGGGGACCTGCTCGACGAGGCGTCGCTCATCGAGGTGCTGCGCGAGCACCGCCCCGACGAGGTCTACAACCTGGCGGCGCAGTCGTTCGTCCAGACCTCGTTCTCCCAGCCCGTCCTCACCGGCGAGACCACCGCCCTCGGCGTCACCCGCCTGCTCGACGCGATCCGCATCGTCGATCCCGACGTGCGCTTCTACCAGGCGTCCTCGAGCGAGATGTTCGGCAAGGTCGTCGAGGTGCCCCAGCGCGAGACCACGCCGCTGTACCCCCGCAGCCCCTACGGCGTGGCCAAGGTCTACGGCCACTGGATCACCATCAACTACCGGGAGTCCTACGGCCTCCACGCCTCGTCCGGGATGCTGTTCAATCACGAATCACCCCGCCGCGGGCTGGAGTTCGTGACCCGCAAGATCAGCCACGGCGTGGCGCAGATCAAGCTGGGCCGGGAGTCCGAGCTGCGCCTCGGCAACCTGGAGGCCCAGCGCGACTGGGGGTTCGCGGGCGACTACGTCGAGGCCATGTGGGCCATGCTCCAACGAGACGAGCCCGACGACTACGTCGTGGCCACCGGCGAGACCCACTCGGTCCGCGAGTTCTGCGAGATCGCCTTCTCCCACGTCGGTCTCGACTACGACGACCACGTGGTGGTGGACGAGCGCTTCATGCGCCCCGCCGAGGTCGACCTGCTCGTGGGCGACCCGGGCAAGGCCCGGACGGTGCTGGGCTGGGAGCCGCAGGTCAGCTTCCGCCAGCTCGTCGAGATGATGGTCGACGCCGACCTGGCCCTGCTCCGCGGCGACCTGAACGACCTGTCGCACCCGTGATCGCCGTCCTGGCCGGCGGGGTGGGCGCGGCCCGCCTTCTGCGGGGCGTCCTCGCCGTCCACCCGCCCGGGGACGTCACCGCCGTGGTGAACACCGCCGACGACGTCGTGCTGCACGGGCTCCACGTGTCGCCCGACCTGGACACGGTCACCTACACCCTCGCCGGCGCCATCAACCCCGAGACCGGCTGGGGCCTCGTCGGCGAGACCTGGCACGCGATGGAGGCGCTCGGTCGCTACGGCGGCATCACCTGGTTCAACCTGGGCGACCGCGACCTGGCCACCCACCTCTACCGCACCCAGCGCCTCTCGGAGGGGGCGCCGCTGTCCACCGTCACCGCCGAGATCGCGCGGGCGTGGGACCTCGGGCTCCGCGTGCTGCCGGTGACCGACGATCGGCTCCGCACCATGGTGACCGTCCCGGTGGACGAGGGCGAGGGCCCAGAGGGCGACGTCGTCGAGATCGGGTTCCAGGAGTACTTCGTCCAGCGCCGCCACGACGTGGCGGTGCGGTCGGTGCGCTTCGACGGCGACGACGACGCCCGGCCGGGGCCCGGGGTGCTCGACGCGCTCGCCGACGCCGATCGGCTCGTGATCGCCCCGTCCAACCCCATCGTGTCGATCGGGCCGCTCCTGGCGGTGCCCGGCATCCGCGACGCTGTCGCCGCCCGCCGGGCCGACACCGTCGCCGTGTCCCCCATCGTGGCCGGCGCCGCCCTGAAGGGCCCCGCCGACCGCCTGCTGCGCGAGCTCGGCCACGAGGCCTCCGTCGTCGGCGTGGCCCGTCTCTACCGCGACCTCGCCGCCACCCTGGTGGTCGACACCGCCGACGCCGACCTGGCGCCGGCGGTCGAGGCCGAGGGCGTGCGCTGCGTGGTGGCGCCCACGATCATGTCCGGCCCCGACGAGGCCGCCGCCCTCGGCCGCACCGTCCTCGACGCATGACCGGGGGCACCACCAACCCCGTTCCGGGTACTGGCACGGGCGCCTGGCGACACGGCGCAGTACCCAGAAGCGGAGGACCGGCATGAACCGCCGAACCCACCCCCTTCCGGGTACTGGCACGGGCGCCTGGCGACACCTCGCAGTACCCGGAAGCGAGGGACCGGCATGAGCCGGCTGGAGGTGTTCGGCGTGGGCGGGCTGCCCGAGGTCGGGCGGGGCGACGACCTCGCCGGGCTCATCGCCGGCGCCACCGACCTCCGCGACGGCGACGTCGTCGTGGTCACCCAGAAGGTGGTGTCGAAGGCCGAAGGGGCCATGGCCGAGGTCGACCCCGACGACCCCCGCGGGCACCGTCAGGTGGTCGAGGACGAGTCCGTGCGGGTGCTGCGCCGCCGCGGCGACCTGGTGATCAGCGAGACCCGCCACGGCTTCGTGTGCGCCAACGCCGGCGTGGACCTGTCCAACGTCGAGCGGGGCCGGGCCGCGCTGCTGCCCGAGGACAGCGACCGGTCCGCCCGGCGCATCCGCGACGGCCTGCGGGCCCGGGCCGGGGTCGAGGTGGCGGTGATCGTGTCCGACACCTTCGGGCGGCCCTGGCGCCGCGGCGTCACCGACGTGGCCATCGGCTGCGCCGGCATCGGCGCCATCCTCGACCTCCGGGGAACGGCCGACGCCCTCGGCCGCGAGATGCAGGTCACCGAGGTGGCGGTGGTCGACGAGCTCGCGGCCGCGGCCGAGCTGGTGATGGGCAAGGCCGACGGCGTGCCGGTCGCCGTGATCCGCGGGGTCGACCGCTCGTGGTTCCGCACGGGCTCGGTCCGCGACGAGGTGGTCCGACCACCCGGCGAAGACCTGTTCCGCTAGGTCGGCCCGCTCGGCCAGGCCGCCGAGCGCGCCTCAGCCGCGGGCGCGGAACCAGTCGATGACCTGGCGGGCGCCCTGCTCGAGGTCGACCGCCGGGGCCCAGCCCAGCTCGCGACCGGCGAGGCCGGGGTCGAGCGCCGAGCGGTCGAGCTCACCGGGTCGTGCCGGGGCGCGCACCGCGGGCTCGGTGACGCCGGCCGCCGCGGCCATGGTGTCGTAGAGCTCGTTGACCGTGACCTCGCGCCCCGTGCCGACGTTGGCCAGCAGGCCGCTGCCCCGGTCGGCGGCGCGCACGAACGCGTCGACCACGTCGTCGACGTACACGAAGTCCCTGGTCTGCTCGCCGGTGCCGAAGATCGTGCAGGGCTCGCCGGCGAGCAGCCGGCCGGTGAAGATCGCCACCACACCGGCCTCCCCGTGGGGGTCCTGACGGGGCCCGTAGACGTTCGCCAGGGCCAGCGCGGTGTAGTCCAGGCCGTGCAGGGCCCGATAGGCGAACAGGTAGTCACCCACGACCTTCTTGGCCACCCCGTAGGGCGACAGCGGCTGCTGGGGATGGGACTCGGTGACCGGCAGCGCGCTGGGCTCGGGCTCGCCGTAGATGGTGCCGCCGCTCGAGGCGAACACGACCTTGCGGGCCCCCGCCGCTCGCGCCCCCTCCATCACGTTGAGGCTGCCGAGCACGTTGACCGCGGCGTCGAAGGTCGGTCGGGCCACCGAGACCCGCACGTCGGCCTGGGCCGCCAGGTGGAACACCACCTCGGGCTCGCGTCGGGCGAGCAGGTCCACGACCTCGGTGTCGCGGATGTCGGTCTGGTGGAACGCGAGCCGCTCGCCGTGGTCGGCACGGGCGCCGTCCAGGTTGGCGGGGTTGCCCGACGACAGGTCGTCCACCACGTCGACCTGGTGGCCCTCGGCCAGGAGCCGGTCGACGAGGGTCGACCCGATGAAGCCGGCGCCGCCGGTGACCAGCGCCCTCACGCCCCGCTCCCCTCCTCGGGCCGGGCCTCGCCCACCAGCACCTCGCCCTCCTCGACGATCACGCCCTCGCCGAGCACCGACAGCTCGGTGACGACGGCGCCCTCCTCCACCACCGACCGCGGGCCGAGGATGGAGCCGGTGACCTCGCCGCCGGCCGCCACCTGGGCGCCCGGGAGGAGCACGGAGTCGACCACGACCGCACCGTCGTCGATGACCGCCCCTGCCATGACCACCGAGTGGCGGACCGTGGCCGCGGGCGAGACCGACGCCTCGGGGCTGATGGCGTCGCGGGGGCCGGCGGCGCGATGCCCGTCGACGAGATCGAGCTGGGCCCGCAGGTAGGCCGCCGGGGTGCCGGCGTCGATCCAGTAGTCGTCGGACTCGACGGCGTAGAGCGTGCCGTCGGCCACCATCGCGGGGAAGGTCTCGCGCTCGATGGACACCTTGCGGCCGTCGGGGATGCGGGCCAGCACGCTCGGCTCGAGCACGTAGGTGCCGGCGTTGATCCAGTGGCTGGGCGCCGACTCGCGGGGTGGCTTCTCGATGAAGGCCTCGACGCGGCCCTCGCCGTCGGTGGGGACGACCCCGTAGCGCGACGGGTCGTCCACCGGCGTGAGGTGCAGGGTGCCCTCGGCCCCCGCTTCGGCGTGGCGCGAGAGCAACTTGCCCAGGTCGAAGTCGGTGAGGACGTCGCCGTTGACGACGACGAAGGTGTCGTCGATGCCGGCGTCGAGGGCCGCGAACCGGATGGCGCCGGCGGTGTCGAGCGGCTCGGGCTCGACCGCGTAGTGCAGCGCCACCCCGGCGCAGTGCCCGTCGGGATAGGCCTCGAGGAAGGCGTCGGGCCGGTAGCCGAGCGAGAGCACCGCGTCGTCCACGCCCCGCTCGGCGAGGTGGCTGACCACGTGCTCGATCATCGGCCGGTCGACCACCGGCAGCATCTGCTTCGGGAGGTGGGTGGTGAGGGGCCGCAGGCGGGTGCCGAACCCGCCGACCAGCACGACCGCCCTCACGGCGCCGCGGTGGTGTCGGTGGGTGCGACGGTGGTGGCGGAGGTGCCCTCGGTGGACTGGTCGGTGGCGGCCGGCAACGTCGTCGCCGTGGCGGGGTCGAACGGCACCGTGCCCGCGGGGCCGCCCGTCGTGGGCTCGACGTCGCTCAGGTTGTCGAGGGTCGGGATGGTGGGCGGCGGGGGCAGGTCGGCCCCCTCCGGGGCGAACGCGATGGTCATCGCCATCGAGTCGTTGGTGAAGCGGATGCCCCGGATGTCCTCGGTCACGATCTCGGGCTCGGTCGAGTCGGCCTCCCGGGCGTTCTCCCACACGGCCACCTGCACGATCCCCGGCTTGTCGTCCGCGCCGCAGGTGTCCTCGCCCTCCTTCACCGCGGTGTCGCCGCCGAGGTCGATCTCGTCGTCGTCGATGGTGACCCCGGCGGCGTCGAAGAACTCGCCGAGGGTCGCGTTCTCGCCGCTGGCCGCGTTGGTGAAGGGGTGGACGTGGATGATCCCGTCCCCGTGGGTGTGGATGCCGACCGGGTCGTCCTGCACCTGGATCGGCCCGGCGAAGCCCTCGCCGCAGAGCCGGATGCCGTAGGCGGCGTGCCAGTGGTCCTGGTTGGCCACCGGCGCCTCGGCCGCGGCCTCGTCGTTCGACGTGCGGGCGAAGACGATCAGGGCGACGCCGAGCACGACGATGAGCCCGATCGACACGGGGAACAGGGGCTTCGACCGGTTCTTCGTGGCCTTGGCGCCGCCGCCGGCGCGTGCGACGCGGGCCACCTTCTTCGCTGAGGATGCCTTGCCCATAGGGTCGCCAAGGTTACCCGCCGGTAGGTGCGGTTCCCGTGCACGCCGCCGCCCCGCACCGCTCGGGGCGCCCGGTCAGCCCGTGGCGCCGAGGGACGCGAACAGGGCGGTGTAGCGGGACGCGACCTCCGACGGCGACGGCCAGCCCTCGACGAACGCCCGCCCCGACGCCCCCATGGCCCGTGCCTCGTCGGGCCGCTCGACGAGGCGGCGCAACGCCGTGGTCAGGGCCTCGGCGTCGCCGGGCGGGACCGAGAGCCCGGCGCCGGCCCGCTCGACCGTGGTGGCGACCTCGGTGCCCGGGTCGACCGACGCCACGAGCGGACGGGCCGCGGCGAGGATCGAGTACAGCTTCGACGGCACCGACGCGCGCGCCAGGCCCGAGCGGAGCAGCACCACGTGCACGTCGGCGGCGGCGAGGACCTCACCCAGGCGCTCCTTCGGCTGGAGCCCCACGAACGTCACGTTGTCCAGCCCCGCGGCGCGCGCGACGAGTGCGTCCCGGGCCGAGCCACCGCCGTTGATCACCACGTGCAGGTCGGGCACGTCCTGGAGGGCCGCGGCGGCGTCCAGCAACAGCTCGACCGGCTGGGAGAAGCCCAGGTTGCCGGCGTACATCACGACCGTCTTGCCCTCCAGCCCGAACTCCCGCCGGTAGGCGTTCTCGCGCTCGCCGGGGGTGATCCGGCCGGTGTCGATGAAGTTCGGGATCACGTGCACCTTGCGCGCGTCCTGGGCCCGCAGCTTCGAGACCACGTTGTCGTGGAGATCGTCGGAGAGGACCGTGACGGCGTCGGCGCGCTCGTAGGTGAAGCGCTCGAGCCGGTAGGCGGCGTCGATGGCGCGCCGGCCGGTGAGCACGCCCGCCTCGATGGCCACGTCGGGGAAGACGTCCTGGATGTTGAACACGAACGGGACCCGGCGGGCGCGCGCCACCAGCCAGCCCGCCACGCCGAGCGTGAGCGGCGGCGACATGGCGAGGACCGCGTCGGGAGCCGTCCGAGCCATCGCCGCGACCACACCGGACAGGACCGTGAAGCCACCGAAGGCCAGGGCGCGGGCCGGGATGTTGGTCTTGTCCGTCGGGAACGGGTGCACCCTCGAGATCCGCCCCCACGGGGTGTCCTCGTGGCGGACGACGCGGCCCTCCCAGCCGGGCTCGATGGCGTGGTGGACGTACCACGGGAGGCTGGTCACGACGTGCAACCGGTGGCCCTCGGCCACCCAGCCCTCGGCGATGCTCGTCATCACCTCGCCGGTCGGCGCCAGGTCCGGGGCGAAGTGCGGGCAGAGGATGGTGAGGTTCACGACCGGCCCAGCGCCCGTCCGTACGCCCCCCGCAGCGCGGTGGCCGAGCGGCCCCACGGGAACTCCGCGGCGCGGGCGCGACCGCGCGCCGCGAGATCGCCGCGGCGGTCGGGGTTGTGCACGAGCTCCAGCATGACCCGGCTCCACTCCTCGGGCTCCTCGGGGGGAAGCAAGATACCGGCGTCGCCGACCACCTCGGGCAGCGCCGTGACGTCGCTCGCCACCACGGGGCAGCCCCGGCTCATCGCCTCGAGCACCGGTGCCCCGAACCCCTCGAACATCGAGGGGAACACCAGCGCCGTCGCCGCGCCGAGCAGCCCGTCCAGGTCGGCGCAGGGCACCCGCCCCGGGCTGCACCCGGTCGGCGACGCCGAGCGCCTCGGCCTCGGCCCGGACCCGTCCTCCATCTGGGCGGCGCCCCCGGTGAGGACCAGGACGGCGTCGGGCACGGCCGGCAGCGCCCGCACGAGCAGCAGGTGGTTCTTGTGCGGGTACGTGATGGCGGGGAAGACGAAGAACGGGCGGTCACCCAGGTCGAAGCGCGCCCGCACGACGTCCTCGGGGGTCCCGGGCGCCGGCGTCGGCGCCACCCCGTGGGGCACCACCACGACATCGTCCGGGTCCGCGTCGAGGAGCTCGATCACCGACACCCGCGTGAACTCGCTCGGCGTCAGCACGAGCCGCGCGGCCCGGACCGACCGGGGGATGGCGATCCGGCTGAAGTTCCGCTTCACCGGGCTGAAGTGCTCCGGCATCACGAACGGCTGGAGGTCGTGCACGGTGAGCACGCCGGGCGCCCCCCGGACCGGCGGCATGATCCCCCCGGCGTGGTGCATCAGCTCGATCCCGTGGTGGAGGCTCTGGTAGCCCAGCCACGAGCTCTCGGCCGCGAGCCGCATCGACTTCTCCCGACCGGTCAGCGGCAACGGGACCGTCGGGAAGACCTCGGCCACCTCCGGATGGGCGTCGACGAACGGCCGCAGGCAGAACACGGTGACGGCCAGATCATCGCCACCCTGCTCGGCGAGGCCCAACAACGTGCGGATCGTGTACTCCTCGGACCCGCCCACGACCCCCGGCACCAGCCACAGCAGGTTCACGCCTACTTGCCTTGTGGCTCCTCCGTCGCCACCCCTTCGGGATCCGACCCCCGCCGGCGCCGCGGCTCCGCTCCGCTCCGCCACCTCACCACCCCCGTCGCCACCCCTTCGGGATCCGACCCCCGCCGGCGCCGCGGTCACGCCGCCACCTCGTGGAGGGCGGCCGCGATCTGCTCGGCGGTGCGCTCCCACGTGTAGCCCTCGGCCCGGGACCGGGCGGCCTCGCCGAGGCGCCGGGCCACGCGGGGATCGTCCAGCACGCGGGCCAGCGCGGCGGCGACGGCGTCGTGGTCCTCCGGGTCGACGAGCAGGACCGCGTCGCCCCCCACCTCGGCCAGCGACGTGCCCGCGGAGGTGACCACCGCCGCCCCCTGGGCCATCGCCTCGAGCACCGGCAGGCCGAAGCCCTCGAACAGGCTCGGATAGCAGAACGCCGCGGCGCCGGCGTACAGACCCGCCAGGTCGGCGGCGGGCACGAAGCCCAGCAGGTGAACGCGCTCGCGGGGCACGTGCCCCGCCAGCGCCGCGAGGTCCTCGCCCCAGCCCCTCGGCCCGACCACCACCAGGTCGACGTCGTCTCGGCCCAGGCGGGCGAACGCGGCGAACACCGCGGTCAGGTTCTTGCGCGGCTCGGCCGTCCCGACGGACAGGACGTACGCCCGGTCGAGGCCGTGGCGCCGCCGCACCCCGTCGACCTCGTCGGGGCGGGCCCGGCGCTGGTCGACGCCCCAGGGCACGACGCGCAGGCGCTCGGCGGCGAAGCCGTGCGCGACGCAGTCGTCGAAGGTGGCCCGGGACGGGCAGAGGACCAGGTCGGCGTCGCGCCGGGCGAGCCGCGTGGCCTGGGCGAAGAACCGGCGTCCCTTGGCGGTGAAGTGGTGGGGACGGTGCACGAAGGCGAGGTCGTGCACGGTGACGACGAGCGGTGCCGACCGGGGCGGGACCGCACCGCCGGTCGCCCAGATGGCGTCGACCGGGCCCGTGGCCGCCTGCACGGCCGGGCGCCGCAGCACGTGCCACGACTCGTACAGCGCGAGCCGGGGCAGGGCCATCGCGCGAGTCGGCACCGTGGGCGCGAACGGCGCCGGCGGTGGGCCCGGGTGGCGGGCCGACACACCGACGAGGGAGAGGTCGCCGCGTCGCTCCAGCGCGGCCGTGGCGGCGAGGGCCGACGTCGCGGTGCCCCCGGGCACCGCATGCCAGCACTGCTCGAGGGTCACGGCCACCCGGGGCGTCCCAGCCACCGCAGGAGTGTGACAGGACGCCCGTTACGATTGCGACCCATGGGTGCGTTCTGGGCCGATCGACGCGTGCTGGTCACCGGGGGCCGCGGCTTCCTCGGCCGGGCGGTCCTCGCCGGCCTCGAGCGGCGCTCGGCGGGCCACGTGATGGCCCCCGGCAGCGCCGACTTCGACCTGCGCCGGCCCGACGCCACCGAGGCCCTCTTCGCGGAGACCGAGCCCGACCTCGTCATCCACCTCGCCGCCCGCGTCGGCGGCATCGGCGCGAACCAGAAGCGCCCCGCCGACCTCTACCTCGACAACCTCCTCATGGGCACCCACGTGCTCGAGGAGGCCCGGCGCCGGGCCACGCCCAAGACCGTGATGATCGGCACCATCTGCTCGTACCCCAAGTTCACCCCGGTGCCCTTCTCCGAGGACTCGCTCTGGACGGGCTTCCCCGAGGAGACCAACGCCCCGTACGGCATCGCCAAGCTGGCCCAGCTCATGCAGGCCCAGGCCAACCGGGCCCAGTACGGCCAGAACGCCATCTACCTCATGCCCACGAACCTGTACGGGCCGGGCGACAAGTTCCACCCCGACGTCTCCCACGTCATCCCGGCGCTGATGAAGAAGTGCGTCGACGCCCGTGAGGCCGGCGACGACCACATCGTCGTGTGGGGCACGGGCTCGGCCAGCCGCGAGTTCCTGTACGTCGACGACGCCGCCGAGGGCATCCTGCTCGCGGCCGAGCACTACGACGACGGCGACCCGGTCAACCTGGGCGCCGACCGTGAGACGCCGATCTCCGAGCTCGTCGACCACATCGTCGAGGTGACGGGCTTCGAGGGAGAGGTCCGCTGGGACCACTCGAAGCCCGACGGCCAGCCCCGTCGGCGGGTGGACGCCAGCCGGGCCGAGGCCGCGTTCGGCTTCAAGGCGGCCACCGGGTTCGACGAGGGCCTCGCCCGGACCCACAGCTGGTACCTCGCCCACCGGGCCGA
>JACJWK010000023.1 GCA_020637195.1 Microthrixaceae bacterium | reverse complement strand
TCGTCGCTCCACATCAGCTCGGGATCGACCCCCCACTGCTCGCCCAGCCGGTGCTGGAGGGCCATCGCCCACGGGGCGTGGACCTGCGCGCCGAACGGCGACAGCACGCACACCCGCCAGTCGCCGATCTCGTCGCGGAACCGCTCGACCACGATGGTGCGGTCGTCGGGGACCGCACCGGTGGCGTCGGCCTGCTCGTCCAGGTAGCCGAGGAGGTTGGCGGCGGCCCACTCGTCGAGGCCGTTGCGCTCGCGCAGGCGGGCGACCGGGTCGGCGTCGGCCCGCACCTCGCGGACGAAGGCGCCGACGGCCCGGCCGAGCTCCAGGGGCCGCCCGGGGCCGTCGCCGTGCCAGAACGGCATCTTCCCCGGCTGACCCGGCGCCGGGGTGACGACCACCCGCTCGTGGGTGATGTCCTCGATGCGCCACGTGGAGGCGCCCAGCAGGAACGTCTCGCCCGGACGGCTCTCGTAGACCATCTCCTCGTCGAGCTCGCCGACGCGGGTGCCGTCGGGGAGGAACACCCCGTAGAGGCCTCGGTCGGGGATGGTGCCGCCCGACGTGACCGCCAGGCGCTGGGCGCCGGCCCGCGCCCGCACCACGCCCGCGACGCGATCCCAGACGATCCGGGGGCGCAGCTCGGCGAACTCCTCGGCCGGGTAGCGACCCGAGAGCAGGTCGAGCACGTTGGCCAGGACCTCGTCGGAGAGCTCGGCGTACCCGGCGGCCCGTCGCACGAGCGCGGCCAGGTCGTCGACCGGCCAGTCGTCGAGGGCGCACATCGCCACGACCTGCTGCGCGAGGACGTCGAGGGCGTTGCGCACGTAGTGGGTGTGCTCGATGAGGCCCTCGTGCATCCGCTCGACGACGACCGCGGCCTCGACCAGGTCGCTGCGGTGCTTGGGGAAGACGCGGCCCCGGCTGGGCTCGCCCACCTGGTGGCCGGCGCGCCCGATGCGCTGGAGGCCCCGGCTGACCGCCCCGGGCGACTCGACCTGCACCACGAGGTCGACCGCCCCCATGTCGATGCCCAGCTCGAGCGAGCTGGTGGCCACGAGGCCCTTCAGGTCACCGCTCTTCAGGCGGTCCTCGATCTGGAGGCGGCGCTCGCGGCTGAGCGACCCGTGGTGCGCCAGCACCAGCTCCCGCTCCTGCTCGCCCCGTCCCTCCTCCGTCGGGACGCCTCCGGCATCGGGCCCCGGCGCGTGGCGCGGCGTCGAGGCGGGCCCGGGCGGGGTGCCGAACGACTCGGCCGCTCGGTTCTCGCCGTCGACGGCGAGCTCGTTGAGGCGGGTGGCGAGGCGCTCGGCGAGGCGCCGGCTGTTCACGAACACGATGGTGGAGCGGTGCTGTCGGATGAGCTCGAGCAGGCGGGGGTGCATGGCGGGCCAGATCGAGCGCCGCACCGGGCCGGCCGCCACCGGCCCGCTGACCGGCTCCTCGATCACCTCGCCGAGCGCGCCCATGTCCTCCACGGGGACGACCACCTCGACGTCGAGCTCCTTGCGCACGCCCGCGTCCACGATGGTGACGGGACGGGGCCGGTCCGCCTCGCCCTGGCCGCCGAGGAAGCGGGCGATCTCGTCGAGGGGGCGTTGGGTGGCGGACAGGCCGATGCGCTGGAAGGGCCGGTCGGCGTTGGCCTCGAGCCGTTCGAGGGACAGGGCCAGGTGGGCGCCCCGCTTGGTGGGGGCGAGGGCGTGGATCTCGTCGACGATCACCGCCTCGACCGACCGCAGGGTCTCCCGGGCCTGGCTGGTGAGCATCAGGTAGAGCGACTCGGGGGTGGTGATGAGCACGTCGGGCGGGTGGCGCACGAGCGACCGGCGCTCGTCGGGGGCGGTGTCGCCCGTGCGCATGCCGACGGTGGGGACGTGGATCGCCTCGCCGAGGCGCTCGGCGGCGAGGGCGATGCCCTGGAGCGGCGCCCGCAGGTTCTTCTCGACGTCGACCGCCAGGGCCCGTAGCGGCGAGAGGTAGAGGAGCCGCGTGCGCCGCTCGCGCTCGGGCACCGGCTCGCGCATCAGGCGGTCGAGGCCGGCGAGGAACGCGGCCAGCGTCTTGCCCGACCCGGTGGGAGCCAGGATGAGGGTGTGCTCGCCGGAGGCGATGGCCGGCCACCCCGCCGCCTGCGCCGACGTCGGCTCGGGGAACGACGTGGAGAACCACGCCCGCACCGGCGCCGAGAACCCCGCCAGGGGGTCCGATCCGGTGGCCTCGGTCACCCCGCCAGGCTACGGGTGGGGTGTGCCACCCGCGGCTACGAGACGGTGAGGGTGCCCGTCATGTTCGGGTGCAGGTCGCAGATGTAGTCGTACTCGCCGGCGGGGAGGTTGATCCGCAGCACCTGGGCCGACACGCCGGTCTCGAGCTCGGTCTTGAACTCGGTCTCCTTGATGTCCAGGTTGTGCTGGACGCCGTCGTCCTGGTTGTCGATGACGATCGTGAAGTCGGTGTCGGCGGGCGCCTGGAGCTCGTCTTTGTCCCAGGCGATGTTGTCGGCGACGAGCACCACGTCGCCCGGGGGGAGCGACCCGGGGGGGCCGCCGGCGTCGTCGTCGCTGCCGCAGGCCGCTGCGCCGAGCCCGAGCAGGGCGACGAGCAGGACGGCGACGGGCCGGCGGAGGGTTCGGGTACCTGTACGGGACTCGGTCACGGCCCGAACGCTAACGGGGTCGGCTGCCTACACTCCAACCATGGCCGAGTATCGGACCCCCGAATTCCACCCGGCGTTCGAGGAGTACTGCGAGGCCATCTTCGAGCTCCACGAGGACGCGGTCGAGGTGATCCAGGCCCGCATCGCCGACCGGCTCGAGGTGTCGCGCCCGGCGGTGTCGGAGATGATCCGCCGGATGGAGGCCGAGGGCCTCGTCGCGGTGGACGGCACGATCCGGCTCACGACCGACGGCCTGCGCCTCGCCGAACGGGTGGTGCGGCGCCACCGCCTGGCCGAGCGCTTCCTCACCGACATCCTCGGGCTGTCGTGGGCCGACGCCCACACCGAGGCGGGCAAGTGGGAGCACGTCATCTCCGAGCCGGTCGAGGAGGCCATGTTGCGGGTGCTGGGCGACCCCACCACGTGCCCCCACGGCAACCCCATCCCCGGCACCGACTACACCGAGCCGTCCACGGTCACGCTCGACCAGCTCTCGCCGGGTGACGGGTTCACTGCGTCGCGCATCCCCGAGGAGCTTCGGAGTTCACTGCCGGGCTGCTCGAGTTCTCGAGGAGTCCGACGTCTTAAGCGGGCCGCCGGTCCGGCACGGCTGTACCGCAGGTCACCCGGATTTGCACTCCTCACGGTCGAGATCGACGGTCGCCACGTGGGCTCGGCAACTTCGCCAGCGCCTGCATCCTGGCAGGCGCTGGCCACCAGCGCGCTGTCGGGTCTAAGTCGGCGTCTGACCGACGCTCGCTGCGCCACCCCCACGCCGCCAGCCCCACCAGCACCACTGCCCACAGCACGGCCAGCACCGCGGGTGCGCGCCCTGGCTGGCGGGAAGTCCGGTGCGCGGACGCGCCAGGCGCACCCACGGTCCGCCGGTCGGCCGGCGTCGTCGATGATGAGGCGCAGGCGCTCCCGCAGCACCCGCCACCAGCCACAGCCAGCTGATGCGCCCACGACTGCGCTGTGGGCGAACGCCGCCAGTGCCGGTGACGCTTCGAGCCACTACGCGTGCCGTACCATCACGGCGAGGGGTACCACCACGATTTACCTGACGGCTGGGCCACCACCATCCGTGGTCGTGAGGGCGATTTGCAGGTGGCCCAGCCTGCAGCAAAGTGGAAGGGCCAGCGTTACGCTGGCGGCCGGCGGCGGGCGAGCGTACCGAGGGCTATCACGACGGCGAGCAGGAATACGGGCGCCCATCGGATGAGCCTGGAAGGACCGTCGACGAGTGACCGCAGGACCCGCTAAGTGCGCCTGAGGTAGTCCGGTCGACCCCCACCACCGAGGCCCTTCGCCCGGTCCGGCGAAGTGGTCGCCGGCGGCGTGCGTAGACGGTCCAGCCTCCAGACGACGCAGGAGCGCCACGAAGGCCACTCCCGGCGGCGGCGAGCGGTCGCAGTTTTTCATCCGCACTGGCGGTCGCCCCGCCGCCAGAGGGCGACGAGGGCGAGCAGGGCGAGCACCCTGGCCACTGGGACGTACTTCGCGCCAGCCAGGGCAGCGCCACGACGGCAGGTGCTCCAGCACCAGCTGGCCGCCAGCCAGGGGCCCGGTCAGCCCTGACGGCGCGACGGTGACGCCAGCGCTGCCGGCGCCTGGGGTACACCTGCGCCGTAGGCCACTGGCGGCGAGGCGGCGGAAGCCGCCCGCGACACCGAGCGCGCACCGGCGGGAGACGGCGGTATGGCACCGCCACCCAGGCCGTTGCGCCGTGGCGAGCGCCCCCGCGAGCGCGCAGGAGGGCCAGCTTGGCTCCCATCCATCCCCTGACGCACATCGAGGCGGCGAGCACGACGGCAGCAACGGGTCGGGGGCTCACCTCGCGGCTGTCCGTGCCTGGCCTGGTCTTCGCACCGGCGTGTCGGCCCGTGGAAGTCCCGCCACCGCCTCGTCGCAGCTCGTCGGAGAGGCTGAGGTCGAGGTCCTCGGCGAAGGAGCGTTGAGCAGGTACCGCGGCTCGTTTGGCGGTGGTGCGCCTGCCGTAGGTGGCGCGCGGGGACGGCCAGCAGGTCCAAGATCGCGATCCCGAGGCCAGCGCATTAACCACTATGCAGCCGGGCGTCGGGCACCTGACGATACTGTCCGCGTGACGACCAGCATGCGTAAGGTCCACACCTAACCTTCTATGTCTCCCCTCACCTGACCGTCAGTCCAGCAGGCGAACGACCCTGGCCTGTCCTGCCTCGATCGCTTCGGCCCGTGCCCGCCGTCGCCGCAGTGGTCGGCTCATGGTCGACGGCGACGCCCTCCGCCAGAGCGGCGCCGGCCATGGCCGACTGGCCTCCTGTCGTGGTGCCTCGCCCCGTCTGGGCTCGGCCTCCCAGGGCCCAGGCCTGGTGCCGGGTGCCCCTACCTGTCGTCTGGGCAGTCCTCGCCGGCATCCACCTGGCCTGGAGCCAACCCCACGTCCCGGCCGCTGCGCCCTCGGCGAGCCCCTGCGCATCGTCAGCGTGGTGCCGCCGACGTCCTCGCCGAGGCCACGTCGTCGACGGTATTCTGCGGGCGGCTGACATCGCGCCGTCGTGGTGCTCGGTCTGCCGTCGGGGCCTGCGGTCGTCGCCGAGCTGCTCGGTGCTCTGGGCTCTGGCGGTGCTCGCCGCCGTGCTGCCGGGCGGGGCCGGGGTGGCGCTGCGCCGCACGGCCTGCGCCACCTGGTCCGAGGTCCGCCTGCCTGGCCCCACCGTCGTTGCTCACCGTGGCCGGCTGGCCGAGAGCAACTCACCTGGTGGCGTCGCACTGGGCCGACCGCACCTGATCGCCGCCCAGGCGGTGGTGGTCACCGCGGTGCGGCTGGCGGCTTCCAGGTGGCGCCGCTGTGGCGCTGAGCGGCTTCTTGGCACCTACGAAGCGGCTGCGGTCGCCGCCTACGTGGCGGCGCCTGGATTCGACGCCGGGGTGGGGCCTCGCCGCTGCGCGCCAGATGGTCCATAGCCGCCTCACCACCGCGTACTCGTCGTGGTCGGCGCGCGGCGGTCGTCTCCCCCGGCGCCTGGCTCGGACGCTTCCGGCTGCTCCAGGTTACCCTGGCGGCCCCGCCTGGCCTGGGCGGCGGCCCCGGCTGGCGCCGGACGACCTGAGCTGACCGATCGCAGCTGTTCCCGCCTACGACGAGGAGGCGACGGTCGCTGACGTCGTGCGCTGGACGCCGCTGACGGTGCTCGGTCATCCGGCCGGAGTACCGTCATCGACGACGGCTCCACCGACGCGACTGCGCGTGCGCCTGGACGCCGGCGCCACGGTGGTCTCGGTCGGCTAACGAGGGGCCTGGGGCGCCGCTGCTGCTGTCTCGTTTCTTCGTTGAGGCCACTGCCCGCGGTGCGGTGGCGTCGGCCTTCTGCGACGCCGACGGCGAGTACGACCCCGCCGAGCTCGAGCGCCTCGTGGCCCCGGTCCTCGCCGGCGAGGCCGACTACGTCGTGGGCTCCCGGTTCGCGGGCGGGCCCCGGTCGATGAGGGCGCACCGCTCGTTCGGCAAATCGTTTTCACGCTCAGGCCGCGTCCGCGGCGGCGCATCACCGACGGCCAGAGCGGCTACCGGGCGCTGTCGGCCGGCGCCACGAGCGCCGCCGAGGTGATCCACGACTTCAACTACGCCCAGGTCCTCACCCTCGACCTGCTGGCCAAGGGCTTCCGCTACGCCGAGGTGCCCATCAGCTACCGGTTCCGCAGCCACGGGGAGTCGTTCATCCGCCTCGGCGCCTACCTGCGCAACGTGGTCCCCGCCGTCTACCTGGAGATCAACCGCGCTTGATTCTATCTGTTAGGTCTGCTTAATTGCCTGGGTCGATCCGAGACCCCGACCCAGGAGACGATCCGTGCCCGGTCCCACCCCCCGCCCACTCCGGCTGCTCGCCCTCGCCGCCGTCCTCGTGCTCGGCGCGGCCGCGTGCAGCGACGACGGCGGCGACGTCCGCTCGACCGGCTCGGCCTCCGGGTCGGGCAGCGGCTCGGGATCGGGCAGTGGCTCGGGCTCGGCCAGCGGCATCTCCGACGAGGATGCCGCCGCCACCACGGATAACGAGCTTCAGTCGCCGCTGCCCGACGAGTACGAGGCGTACGTGCTCGAGCAGGTGGATGACGATCGCGGCCACCACTGTCTTCACCGATGTCCGCATTGGCGACGTGGCTGCCCAGGGAGGCTTACGCCGCACCGCTGTCCTGCCAGGGCTGGGAGCGCATCGAGCCTCCGTGGCCGGCTTCCGGCGAGGAGCTCGCTGACGGCGCCATCGACGCCTGCGTGACGACTTCGAGGGCGTGACGACCCTGACTTCACCGGCTGGCACGCACGAGTACCTCCTCTGGAGGTGAAGACGACGCCAGGCGGTTAAAAGCCCTTCGCCGACCAGCTTCCTCGATGAGGATCTCCAGACGCTGCGCGATGAGCTGAAAGCGCCATGGCGATCCCCCCCGCCGCTTCGCGGTGGGCGTGCCGGAGCTGATCGAGGAGGTCCCACCGGCAAGATCACGGGCGAGGAGGACCGCTACTGCACACCGACTCAGGATTTCGCCGCCAACGTCGAGGGCTCTGAGGCCGGCGTCGAGCTGCTCGCCCTGCCCTCGGGGAGGCCGATCCTGAGCTGCTCACACTTGACATCGAGGCTAACTTGCTGAGCTTCCGATGAGCAGCTCGCTGAGTACGAGGACGGCGACGGCGGCTACCTCGACTACCCTGAGCTCGCCGCTGACGACGACTGGACGCCATGGCGGCCACCCCGCCGACGCTGTCCGAGAACCCAGTCGCAGATGGCTGCGCCCTGGACCTCGAGTCGGTGCCACGACCGTGAGCCGGCTCTCCCGGCGGACGTTCCTTCCGACGCCGCGTCGGCGGTGCCGCCCTCCCGCGGTGCCGCTGGCGTGCCTGGCCTGCGCCACGGGCGCCCCTGACGACCGGGCGACGGCCCGTCCGCGCCCACCCACCGCTACCTTCCGTTCGAGGGCGCCCACCATTGGGTCCTGGCTGCCCACCAACCTAACGGGCTGGCCGTGCTCACGGCCCACGCCGCCGACTGCCGAGCTGGTGAGCGACGTTCAGGGCCCTCACCGACGAGATCCGTCAGTGATGACGGGCGTGCCCTACGACGACCTGATCCTGACTACCCGCCCGGAGCAATACCGGTGGTGGGAACTGCCGCCGCCCGCCGACCTGAGCGTGGTCATCCTGGTGGGGGCCAGCCCGTCTGACGACTGAAAGTCTGCCAGCGACCGGCGGCTGAGCTTCGAGCGCATGCCGTTCCTGGCTAACGACTGACTCGATCCTGAGAGGTAGCTTTCACGGCGACCTCCTCGTCACGATCGCCGCGCGAACTGCGAGATCAACCTGTTCGCGCTGCGTCAGCTCATGCGGGTCACTCCCGTGAGCGCCGGGCCTCGACTGATGTCGCAGGGCTACAAACTGCCGCACCGAGGCCGGGCCGGGCGAGGCTGGCGTCTGCAACCTGATGGGCTTCGTGGATGCGCACCGCAATTCGGACGTGGGACGACCTGACGCTGATGTGACCGTTTGCGTGGGTCGCCGGACGGGGACTGGAGCGGCCTGGGCTGTCGGCGGCACGTACCACGTCGTGCGCATCATCCGCTGCATGCTCGTCGAGTTCCTGACCGGACCCACCATGGCCTGATTCCGCCACTTTTTCCGCGCCATCCGCCCCTGCTCGACGGCGAGCGTGAGACCGATGCGCCTGACTACGCCGCTGACCTGGGACAAGGATCGCACCCTCTGCTCGACGCCTGTTATCCGCCTCGCTAACCCTGACCCCTGAGATCGACGACCAGCGCATCCGCGCAAGGGCCAGCCAATTCGGGCTTGACGCAACGGCCACCCGACCAGGGCCTGGCCTCGTGTCGTTCCCTCCAGCGCAGTCTCGAGCGTGCCCTGCCGGTGTGTGCCCGCCTGCGGGTAGCGCTCGAGGAGTACCGTCCCCGAGGGCGGCGAGCCGCACTTCGTCTCTGCCGGGCGTGCTCGAGGCGGGCGCCACCTGGGCGAGGGATCGTTCAGGATCGCCCCCGCCGTTGACAGCGGCCGGTCGGTAGGCCGCAACGACATGGGAAGGTGCGATGCGCCCACGGCCAAAGGCGCCTGGTCGACCGTGCCGTCGGTCGCCGGTCGGAGCGCATCACCTGCCAGCGTATCGTCCTGACGCTGCGGGCTGGCTGAGCGGCACGCAGTTTCGGTCGCCACTGGCGCCCGGTCGAGGCAGGTCTCGGCGTGCTGCCGACCTTGGCCCGGAAGGGCGTGCGCACCGTCGTCCGGACCCCGGAGCGCTGAGCCGTGGTGGTGTGCCACTGCGAAGCGGTGAACGACCGGCGCATCCGCGACGAGATCGCCGAGGGGCGCTCGACGCCGACGCTCTCGCCGAGCGCGGCGCGGTGGATAAAGTGGCGGCTGCCAGGACACCATCGACGAGCTGCTCCGGCAGTTCGGCCTGGCGGCCGAGCCCACCGCCGCCTGAGCCCACCTTCCCCCCCGACGACGCGACCACCCCCGAGGAGCGACCATGCAGGGCGACGCCGAGATCATCGAGCTGCTCAACGAGGTGCTGACCGCCGAGCTGACGGCCATCAACCAGTACTTCGTCCACGCCAAGATGTGCGAGAACTGGGGCTACCGGCGCCTCGCCGAGAAGGTGCGCGACGAGTCCATCGACGAGATGAAGGACGCCGACGAGATCATCGAGCGCATCCTCTACCTCGACGGCGTCCCCAACCTCCAACGCCTCGGCACCGTCCGCGTCGGTGAGACCGTGCCCGAGCAGCTCGGCCTCGACCTCGAGGTCGAGAAGGCCGCGGTCGAGCGCTACAACCGGGGCATCGCCCTGGCCGTCGCCAAGGGCGACAACGGCACCCGCGAGCTGCTCGAGCAGCGCCTGAAGGGCGAGGAGTCCCACGCCGACTGGCTGGAGACCCAGCTCACCCTCATCGAGCAGGTCGGCGTCGAGAACTACCTGTCGCAGCAGATCCACGACGACGACGACTGAGGTGGCCGCGGCGGCGGTCCGGCCCGACCCTGCGCCCCCTCAGTCCTCGACCACGTGGGAGCGGAACCCGTCGCGGGCCGCGACCCACGACCCCTCGTCGAACGCGCCGTCGGGGCCGAGCGCGGCCGCGGCGGCGTCGCCCATGGCGAGCGCGTGGTGGGTGTTGTCGGGGACGAACAGGCCCTGGCGCCCGAAGGTGAGCAGGCGGGGCTGGCCTGCGGCCCAGGCCTCGAGCCCGGCCAGGTCGGCGGCGAAGCCGACCCGGTAGCGCGGGTACACCCGGGGCAGGCGACGGGTCTCGACCGCGACCGGCGCCGGGCTATCGGGCAGATCGAGTTGACGAGCCCGCACGAGCGACCCGAGGTCGTCGTCGGCGAGGCTCCACGCGGCGTCACCCACGTCGGCGGGCACCTCGGCGCACAGCACGGTGCGGTCGCTCGGATCGGGCCCGTCGCGGTAGTTCTTCGGCTCGGAGAGCCGGGCGACCGGGCCGTCCGCTGCAGTGGCGTCGTACTCGGTCCACTGGGGTCGGTCCACCACCAGGTAGACGAGCACGAGGCCAGGTGACTGAGGCGGCTCTGGCCGCCGTTTCGTACCCTCCGCCCCGGCTAATATTGTCCTGTGCGCCATAAGTGAGCGGGCAGCGGCGGCGTCGACCACAGGCGGCGCCGGTGCTGATGAGTTCGCGCGCGCCTGAACGACACCTCGACCTCGTCGGGGCTGAGTGCCACGCTGGTGACTGCGGCCGAGGCGGATTCCCGGCGCCTGCCTCGGTCGCCGCCGGCGAGGGCCTCGCAGATCTTCGCCGCGAAGCTGCGGCGGGGTACAGGGAAGGTCGCCCGGGGCGCCGGGCCCGACCGCGGTGCTGGGGCACCAGCCGGCGAGCACCGCCCCTGACGCGGGCGCTGACCCGCTGCCGGGCCAGTTCGCCAGCGAGCTGGTCGGGAGGACGCCCCACAGCCGGTCACGTAATGGCCTGTAGAACGTCGACGCCACCGTGGGCTGAGACCCGCCCGCACCCACCTCGGCGAAGGTGTGTCGTCCTGGCCTGCCGGAACGTAATGGCGTCAGGCCGCGCGCGGCACTGCGGCGAATGCCGGCGGGAGGCGGCGCACCAGGTCGAGGCTGGAGGTAACGCCAGCCAGCGACCCCGAGCGAGCCGCGCCTGTGAGGCTGCACCTGTCGTCGTCGCCCAGCAGCTCGCCGAGCAGGCGCCGGTGGCGGGGGTCGACCGCCGGGTGCAGCCGGTGGCTGCCCAGGTCGACGCGCTGGCCCGCCACCTCGACGCTGGCGGCCATGCCGCCCACGTGCCCCGCGGCCTCGAGCACGGTCACCTGGTGACCGGCACGGGCCGCCCGCAGCGCCGCGAGCAGGCCCGCCGGCCCCGCGCCCACGACCACGACGTCCGCGGTTCCGCGGCGACCGCCCGGCGCGCGAGGATGATCCGGTGTTGGCCGCTGCCCCATGCCTTGTTAAGGTACCCTAACCATGGGTGAGTCGATGCTGGTCCTGATCCGGGAGGGGTTCGAGGCCTCGCTCATCGTCGGCATCGTCTTCGGCTACCTGCGCAAGATCGACCGGCGCGACCTCGACGCACCCGTGTGGGCGGGGGTCGGCCTGGCCGCCGTGCTGTCGCTCGTGTTCGGCGTCGTCCTCCACAACACGGTGGGCTCGTTCGAGGGCGACGCCCGCCTCCGGGCGTTCGCGGCCATCTCGTTCGTGGCCGCCGGCGTCCTCACCTGGATGGTCTTTTGGATGCGGCGCCAGAGCCGCGCCATCAAGGGCGAGCTCGAGGAGCGCGTCGACGCTGCCCTCGCCTCGGACCGGGTCCGCACCGGCGTGCTCGTCGTGGCCTTCTTCGCCGTGCTGCGCGAGGGCATCGAGACCGCGCTGTTCCTCATCGCCGCGGCCACGTCCAGCACCGGCCGGGACGTCTTCGTGGGCGGGTTGATCGGGCTGGCCATCGCCGCCGCCCTCGGGTACCTCGTCTACTCGGGCAGCAAGGTGCTGCCCATGAAGCTGTTCTTCAACATCACCGGCATGATCGTCATCGTCTTCGCCGCCGGCCTCCTCGCCAAGGGGGTCATGTTCCTCCAGGCCACCGAGTTCGACGCCCTCGACAGCCTCAACTACGCCGTGTACGACCTCACCGGGATCCGGTGGCTGACCGTCGACACCCAGGTGGGGCGGTTCCTGGCCGGCCTGTTCGGCTAACCACGTCCTCGCTGGAGCAGGCGTCTGGGTGGCGTACCCGTTCCTGTCACCTACCTGTCCCCTGCGGCCGGACCGGCCCGGTGCCGCCGCCCCCAGCCCGCGGTCGACCCCGGGACGACCCTGAGGCTCCCTCGCTGCCGCCGCCCCTCGCCGCCGAGGCCCGACCTCGCACCTCTGGTGCAGGTCCGGTCACGCCCCAGACCTGAAAAACCGGGACGGGTCGGGGAGGACCGGGCCGTCAGCGGGAGCAGGACGCGTCGAGGCTCGGCGCGCAGCAGCGACAGGCGCTTGCGGCGCGGGTGAGCTGCAGAGCGAGCGCATCCCCTGGGCCCCTGCGCACGATGGCGGCGGGCTCGACCACGATCGACGCGTCGAGCTCGAGGCCCTTGACCAGGCCCACCGGCACCACCGTGACCTGCTGCTCGAGCCCGTGGCGGTCCGCCGCACCGTGCTCGATGCCCGCCGCCTCGAGCGCGTCCGTCACGGCGTGGGTGAGCTGGTGCCGGGCACACACGATGCCCACGCTGCCCTGCCCCACCGCCTCGCACTCCTCGCGCACCAACCGGACCACCTCGGCGCCGAGCCGGTGGCCGTCGTCGACGGCCTCGACCCGTGGTGCGCTCTCGCCCTCGCGCACCGACGACGGCGCGGCGAGGGCGGGCGCCGCGACGGGCTGCGCACCTTTGGCCGCCAGCGGCCATGTTCGCTGCCGGATGCGGTAGCCGACGGTGAGCTCGGCCCGCCGGGGCGTCCGGCGGTCGGGCAGGTGCTCGAGGACGCCGTCCCAGTCGTCGTGGGCCCACGCCCCGGTGGCCTGGGCGATGTCGCCCACGATGGTCATCGACCCGCTGAGCGACCGCCGGCCAGCACCCGCAACTGGTATTGGCGAGAGGTCCTGGGTCTTCGTCGACGACGATGTGGCCGGTGCGGACCGTCGTCGACGCCTGCCCCGACCGCCGGCGCCGCGGAGCGGCCCGAGGACGGCGGGTCTGTCCAGCAGCGGCACGTCGTCGGTGGTCCACACCACCGTCGACCGAGGCCGAGCGGGCCTGCATGAGGAGGGTCACCGGCCTCGCTGTCGTCGTCGAGCTGGCGGCGCCTGGCCGAGCGCAGCAGCGCCCGCGAGCCGAACAGGTCGTGCAGCAGCTGCGCCGGCGTGAGCGCCGGCCACATCCAGTCGAGCGCCTCGCGCACCACGACCTCGCCGCGGACCTGGCGGCGGACGTCGTCGGGGTCGGGGCCCAGTCGGCTGCTGGCCGCGAGCGCCTCGAACACCGAGCGCTCGACGAACCGGCGGCCCGCGTTGTGGGTCCGGAAGCGGCGGCGGGCCTCGCGCACGATCCGGTCGCTCTCGTCGACCGACAGGCGCAGCACGGTGAGGCCGTAGCCGACCTCGAGGCGTTTCCGGAGGGGGCGCTCGCGGTCACGCACCGCCTGGCGGACGACGTCGATCATGCGCTGGTCCCCCTTGACCCGCGCCACGACGCCGGTGTCGCGTCCCCGCACCCGCTGCTCGGGGATGAGGTCGGCGAGCACGGCCAGCTCGACGCCGGCCTCGCCGAGCGACGGCAGGACCTGCTCGATGTAGCCGAGGAAGAGCCGGTTGGGGCCCACCACGAGCACGCCCTGGCCCTCGAGCGGGAACCGGTGGGTGTAGAGGAGGTAGGCGGCCCGGTGGAGAGCCACGACGGTCTTGCCCGTGCCGGGCCCGCCCTGGACGACGAGGACCCCCGGCAGCGGCGCCCGGATGATCTCGTCCTGCTCGCCCTGGATGGTGGCGACGATGTCGCCGAGGCGGCCCGAGCGGGACGACTCGAGCGCGGCGATGAGGGCGCCGTGGCCGGAGATGGCGCCGCCACCCTCGCCCGTCGGGCCCAGGCCGTCGAGCTCGCCGAACAGCTCGTCCTCCATGGACAGCAGGGTGCGGCCCCGGGTGGCGAAGTGCCGCCGCCGGCGCAGGCCCATGGGCTCGCGCCCGGTGGCCCGGTAGAACGGCTCGGCCACCGGCGCCCGCCAGTCGACCACCAGCGGCTCCTGGTCCTCGTCGGAGACCGCCAGCCGCCCCACGTGGAACGACTCGCCGCCCTCGTCGGCGGTGCGGTCGATGCGCCCGAACACGAGCGAGGCGTCGCCGAGCTGGAGCTGGGACAGCCGGTTCAAGATGTTCTCCTGGAAGACCTCACGCTCCCAGCGGGCCTGCTCGGTGCCGCCCTTGCCGACCTCGAGCGTGTCCTGGAGGCGGGTGGCCGACCGCCGGTTCGCCTCGAGGCACTCGTAGGCGTGGTCGATGTAGGCCTGTTCGGCGTCGAGCTCGGGATGGCGGGCCATGGGGGGTGGGCCATCCTACCGGCCGCGGTCGCCCGCCCCGTCCCGCCCGCAGCCGGGCGGGGGCCGACCGGTCAGCGCTTCTTCAACATCCCGAACACGCCTCGCACCACCGTGTTGATCATCGTGCGCCCCTCGCGGCTGCGCAGGTAGTCGGTGACGACGTTGCCGTCGTCCCCCCGTCCGCGGCCACGGCCCGCGCCGCCCGACCCCTTCCGGGGCGCCGCCGTGCGGGGCGGGGGTGCCGGCACCTGCACACCACCACCCCCCGCCGACGGGGCGGGGGTCGCCGCGGCCGTGGCGGCCATCTTGGCCGCGAGCAGCTCGCGGGCCGACTCCCGGTCGATCTCCTCCGCGTACCTCGGCCACAGCGGTGACGCCTGCGCCGCGGCGGCCACCTCCTCGGCCGGGATCGCGGCCATCAGCGAGGACGGCGCGACGAGCTTGGTCCACACCACGGGCGCCGGGGAGCCGTCCTCGCGGAGCACCGTGACGATCGCCTCGCCCGTGCCCAGCTCGGTGAGCGCCTCGCCGAGGTCGTAGTCGTCGGTGAAGGGGTACGTGCTCACCGTGGCCTTCAGCGCCTTGGCGTCGCGAGGGGTGTGGGCGCGCAGGGCGTGCTGGATGCGGTTCCCGAGCTGGGCCAGCACCTCGTCGGGCACGTCGTCGGGGAGCTGGGTGACGAAGAACACGCCCACGCCCTTCGAGCGGATGAGCCGAACGGTCTGGGCCACCTGCTCGACCAGCTCGTCGGCGGCGTCGTCGAACAGCAGGTGGGCCTCGTCGAAGAAGAACACCAGCTTGGGCCGGTCGAGGTCGCCCACCTCGGGGAGGTCCTGGAACAGCTCGGCCAGCAGCCACAGCAGGAACGTGGAGAACAGGCGGGGACGGTCCTGCACGGCCGGCAGCTCGAGGCAGCTGACCTGGCCCGAGCCGTCGGCGTCGATCCCCAGCAGGTCCGCCACCGCGAACTCGGGCTCGCCGAAGAACACGTCGCCGCCCTGCGCCTCGAGCTCGCTGATCGACCGGAGCAGCACGCCGGCGGTCTGGGTCGACACGCCGCCCAGGGCCTTCAGCTCGGGCTTGCCCTCGTCGCTCGTCAGCCAGGCGAGCAGCGCCTTGAGGTCGGACAGGTCGAGCAGGGGGAGCCCCGCCTCGTCCGCGTACCGGAACACGATCGACAGCGACGACGACTGCGTGGCGTTGGCGCGCAGCACCTTGGCGAGGAGCTGCGGGCCGAAGCTCGAGACCGGCGCCCGGACGGGCACCCCGGGCCCGAGGCCGCCGAGGGAGAGGAAGGTGACGGGTCGACCCGCGGGCGCCCACGGCAGGCCGAGGTCGGCCATGCGTGCGTCGATGTGCTCGTTGGGGGCACCGGGGCGGGCCAGCCCGGTGAGGTCGCCCTTGAGGTCGGCGGCGAACACCGGCACGCCGGCGGCGGACAGCTGCTCGGCGAGGAGCTGGAGGGTCTTGGTCTTGCCCGTCCCGGTGGCGCCCGCGATGAGCCCGTGGCGGTTGCACATCGCGGTCGGGAGCTGCACGACGGCGTCCGGGTGGGTGGTGCCGTCGAGGACCCCGCGCCCGAGCACGACCGCCGCGCCCTCGGTCGCGTAGCCCTCGGTGACGCGGGTGGCGAAGTCGTCGGCCATCGGATCAGCCTCGCGCGTCCGCCCCGGGTCCGAGCCCCCGTGCGATGCTGGGGCCGATGGCCATCGGGCTGGTGCTGGGCGCGGGCGGGGTGATCGGCCGGTCGTACACCATCGGCACGCTGGCCGCGCTGGCCGACTCGGCCCGCTGGGACGCCCGCACCGCCGCCGTCATCGTGGGCACCTCGGCGGGGGCGGGCACCGGCGCCACCCTCCGCCTCGGCCTCTCCCCCGCGGATCACCGCGCCCGGCTGACCGGCCGGCCCATCTCCCCCGAGGGACACCGCCTCGTCGGCGACCTCAGCTACGTCACCGAGTTCGACGAGCCCGAGCCGCCCCGGGGGCTGGCCGGCCGACGTCCCCAGGCGCCGGGCCTCGTGCGCCACGGGCTGCGGCGTCCGTGGCCCACGGGGCTCGGCGTCGGCATCTCGGGCCTGCTCCCCCGCGGCACCGTGCCCATCGGCCCGCTCGGCGACAAGCTCCGCCTCCTCTACGGCAGCGGCTGGCCCGACGATCCCCTCTGGATCTGCGCGCTGCGCATGAGCGACGGCCGCCGGGTGGTGTTCGGGCGCGACCCGGCACCGGGATCCCCGGCCTGCCCGCCGCTGGCCCGGGCGGTCGAGGCGTCGTCGGCCATCCCCGGCTACTTCGAGCCGGTGGAGGTGGACGGCGAGCTCTACCTCGACGGCGCTGCCCACTCGTCGACCAACGCCGACCTGCTCGCCGACCGGGGCCTCGACGGCGTCGGTCATCTCGCCCATGTCGGCGGTGGGCGAGGAGCTCCGCTGGCACCTGCGGTGGGCCAGCTGCTGGGTACCACAGGTGCTCGGCCTGAGGTCGACTGGGTCGAGGCTGCCGGCACCCTGGTGCTCGTGTTCGAGCCCACGGGCGCCGACCTCGAGCTGATGACCGGCGACGCCCTCGACGACTCGACCGAGGCCGACCTGGTCGAGCGGGCCCACGCCACCGCCACCGATCGCCTCCACCGCCTCGGCATCTCCGACCTCGCCCGGTCCTGGGGCCGCACCGACGGGACCCGCGCGGAGCGCGGCCAGCGTGCTAGTCCAGGCCGGCCCAGAACGACGTGAGGCCGGCGGCCGCCTCGTCGGTGGCGTCGAGCATCCACCAGTGCCCCGCCTCGGGGAGCTCGAGCACCCGGGCACCGGTGCGGGCGGCCAGGCGGCCGGCGCGCTCGACGTTGCGGTAGGGGTCGCGCCCGGACTCGATCACCAGCCCGGGGCCCTCGATGGCGTCCACCTCGGTCCCCACTCGCCCACCCGGGCCGACGAGCGGTACAGGGCGAGGATGGCGTCGGCCATCGTCCGGTCGAACGCCGCCGCCATCTCGGCGGCGCCGTCCTCGGGGACGCCGGCGCCGGCCAGCAGCGCGGCCCGGTCGGCGTCGCTGCTGTCGACGACGGTGTCCATGAAGGCCTCGCCTCGCCGGGGTCATCCATAGCTGCGCGAGGTCGTGCCAGCGGGAAGCTGGCGTCCAGGTCGCCGGCGTCGGTGGCCCACGAGCGCACGTTGGCGGGCCGGTCGGCGAGCACCCGCAGCATCAGCAGCGCGCCCCAGTCGTGGGTGACCAGGTCGATCTGGTCGTGGGCGGACAGCCTGTCGGCCAGCCAGGCCGCGGAAGCGCCCATCACCGGCTCGAAGCCCACGGGAAGCGGACCCCGAACCCCGGCAGCCGGAGGGCGACGACGTCGTCGTTTCGAGGCGGTTCATCAGCGCCGACCACGGCTGGGGTCTCTGGCACCTGTGGACGAACACTGCGGCACCGCACCGACGCTACCCGCTGGCGCGCGCTCGCGAGGCGCGGCCGTGGAGACGAGCTGAAGACTCCCGTGACGGCACGAGGCCTCGCGGACCGAGGGCCTGACCTGCGACGATCACCGACCCTGACGAGAGCGCCGTCCCGCCTGCGGCGACGTCGGCGAGCCGGGAGGCCCTGGGCGACGCGCGGTGCTCCTGGCCTGTGGGGGCTCGCGTGCCCAGCCCCTGCTCGACCTCTACGGGCGCAACGGCGAGCCTTCGTCGCCGCGCGAGCCCGGTGGGGCCATCGTGCGTCGCTTCACGGTCACGCCCTCCCGCCCCTCGCCCTCGCCCTCGTGCAGACCGTCGTCCTGGTCGTCCACCGCGGCGCTGGACGGTGCTCCACCCGCCTGTCGCGGTGCTGTGCCCGTCGCCGCGACGCTGCTGCGTCGGGCGGGTGTCGACGCGGTGGATCGGCGCCCCTCGTGCTGTCCACGGATCGGCCTCGCCGGGCGAGCGGCGGTCGCGGGCTGGCGACGGGTCTGCGCATTCGCAGGCCCCGTCCTGTTCCTCGGGCCTTCTGGTCACGTCGCAGTCCTCGCCTCATCTGGGACGGACGCGGGCGACCGCAGGCGCCACGGTCGTGGAGCGCCCTGCCGGTGGTCCTCCTCCAGCTGACGAGCTCCCGCTCGCCTCTGCTGCTCGACTGCGGCCTGCAGGTCAACCGCTTCGGTTCCCCAACTTCGCAGCCTCGCCGACACGGCCACGTGGTATCCTGACGCCACCGCGTAACGCCAGCGAGACGAGCCTGAGCGTGCCGTCGGTGGTGACCGGCTCTCCCGCCCGATGCGCTGCCCACTCTCCGACCACCTGCGGTCGCTCTTCCGCTGCTCGGCGCCGACTACGACCTCGACGTCCACGAGACGATCACCAGCCTGCCCCGCCCCGGCCTGTGGCGACACGGGCGGCGGCGGGCGACGCCCTGTCGACGCTGCTCGCCGACGCCGCCTGGTCTACGGCACGTCGCCCCGCCTCGACGCGAGCGCCTCCTGCGGGTCGACCAGTCCTGGCGGGCTTCGTCGACGGCGCGCGCCCGGTCGACGAACGCCCGGAGGACGCCACCGCCTGGAGCCGTTCGGCACCGACTGGGCTGACGCCGACGCGCTTGCCTGGGCCGGCGGGGGCAGGAGCTCCAGGCCGTCATCGACGGCCTGGAGGTGCCGACCGGGACGCGGCCCACCCCTGACGTACGCACGTGCTGTTGCCCCACGAGCCGTGGCTGATGACCCTGACCGAGCAGCAGCACCCGATCCGCCCTGATGCTCGGACTGACGCCGAGGGCAACTGGTCGTCGGACGGCCGGACCGCGCAGGCTACCAGCGCCACCTCCTGCAGCTCGGGTACCTCGACCGGTACCTGGGGCGCCGTCGCACGGCTCGACGACCTCGGCGTCTGGGACGACGCCCCGTGATCGTCACTGCGACTACGGCGTGGCCTTCACCGCTGACTGACCCTGCGAGCCCACCGTCGAGACGCTTCCG
The DNA here is from genome assembly GCA_020637195.1 of Microthrixaceae bacterium. Taxonomy (GTDB): domain Bacteria; phylum Actinomycetota; class Acidimicrobiia; order Acidimicrobiales; family DATDAH01; genus JAEUJM01. The sequence continues at coordinate 25,848 of JACJWK010000023.1, read as the reverse complement.
CCGAGGTCTACGACGTCCCGCTGTTCGTCAGCACCTGCACCAGACTGCCGGGATGGTCGACCCCGCAACGCCCGGCTGATCGACGTGCTGCTGACGATCATCGACGTCCTCGGCGTCGAGACGGACTGGGAGCCGACGGCCGGTGCTGCGCGGCGAGCCCCCACAGGACGGCGCCAGACCGGTCGTCGAGTCATCGGTCGACGTTGCTCGTCGACGGCCTGACGGCCTCGCCGCGGTCGTCGAGCGCGACCACGCCTTCCTCCCGTACTCCGACGACTGGCGCGGCGTGGCCCAGATCGAGCCCTACGGCGACCTCGTGGGGGTCCCCGTGGCCCAGCTGACGTTGGGCGACCCCAGCCCGATGTCGTTCCTCACCTACCACCCCGTGACGGCGTACGACCCGGCGTCGGCCCGCAGCCCGGTGCTACGGACCGGCGTCGTGCACCTGGCCGGCGGCGCGCCCCCCACCGCGGGCCTCGTGGCCGTCAACGGCACGGTCGCCGGGGTGGCGGTCGGGTTCGACCAGGACGGCGACGACGCGACCTACTCGGCGGTCATCAGCCCCGAGTTCTTCACCTTCGGGTACAACGAGCTCGCCCTGCTGGTGCCCGACGAGGACGGTGGGCGCCGCTTCCACGAGGTGGCGCTGGAAGGCCCCTGACCTCGGCCCGCGGGGTGGCACCCCTCCTAGGGTGAGCGACATGACCGCCTCCGGCGTCCCCGTCATCTGCGAGATCGAGCCCGCCACCCGGCCCGAGCTCATGCACGTGCGCCACCAGATCGGCGTGCTCAGCACGATCGCCTCGGCCTTCCTCATCCCCGACAACCACATCGGCCGGGCCACGGTGTCGAGCATCGCCGTGGCCCACGAGGTGGCCCGGATGGGCGGCCGCTCGATCGCCTGCCTGAACGCCCGCGACCGCAACCTGCTCGGCTTCCGCCGCGACCTGCTCACCGCGGCGGCCTACGGCGTGGACGAGTTCCTGTTCGTCTACGGCGACCGCCCCGAGTCGGGCCGGCGCTCGGACGACCTCACCGTGCGACTGATGATCGACGAGGCCCGCCAGTTCGCGGCCTCCCACGAGGCGGCCACGGGCCCGTTCCGCATCGGGGTCACCACCGGCCTGCGCCCGCTGCCGGCCTGGAAGCGAGAGGCCGACTCGCTGTTCGTCCAGGTCGGCTTCGACGTCGACGCCCTCGTGGCGTGGCGCGAGACGGTCGATTTCGCCGGTCCCGTCTACGCCGGCGTGATGGTGATCGCCAGCGCCTCGATGGCTCGCAAGCTCAGCCACGACATCCCCCAGCTCGCCGTCCCCGACCGCGTGGTGGCCGCCATCGAGGCCGACCGCGACGCCGGCGTCGAGCTCGCGTGCGACCTCGTCCACGAGATCGCCGCCACCGGCGCGTTCGACGGGGTCCACCTGATCCCCGTCAGCCGCTACCGGGAGGTCGCCCGCCGCCTCGAACGCTGACGGCGCCGCCCTCGGTCCCGGAGGCCGAGGGGACCGGGAGGTGCCGGGGCGGGGGCCCGGAGCGGTCGGGCTCCGCCGTGCGCCCCGACCCGCGCGATCAGACGCCCGGGCCCTCGCCCAGCTCCTTCAGGGCGTCGTGGAGCGCAGCGCGGAGGCGGCGGGCGTGGTCGGGCGTCAGGTGGAACGCGAGGCCCTCGCCGGCGCGGCCGACCTCCTCGACGGTGAGCACCACCCGCGGCTCGGCGTCCTCGTAGTCGTCCGAGATGGCGACGGCCCACGACAGGCGGGCGAGGTCCTCGGCGTCGGGCGGCAGCTCCGCGGGGTCGAAGGGGTGGTCGTCGATGGATCGCCGCATGACCCCTGACGGTACGTTGAGGCCGTGGCCCCCGCTCCCGACGCACCGATCGACCGCACTGCCAGCCACTTCCTCCGCGCCTGCCGGGGCGAGCCCGTCGAGCGCATCCCCGTGTGGTTCATGCGCCAGGCCGGGCGATCGCTGCCCGAGTACCGGGCCGTGCGGGGCGAGGGCAGCATCCTCCAGGCCATCAAGGACCCGGAGCTGTCGGCCACCATCACCCGCCAGCCCGTCGAGCGCTACGGCGTCGACGCCGCCATCCTCTACTCCGACATCGTCGTGCCCGCGGAGGCCATCGGCTTCGGCGTCGACGTGGTGCCGGGCGTGGGCCCCGTCATCGCCGAGCCCTTCGCCTCGGCCGCCGACCTCGGTCGCCTGCGGCCCCTCGACCCCGAGGCCGACACGCCGTACGTGCTCGACACGGTCCGCCTGCTGGTCGAGCAGCTCGACGTCCCCCTGATCGGCTTCGCCGGCGCCCCCTTCACCGTGGCCAGCTACCTCATCGAGGGACGACCGTCGCGCACCTACGCGAAGACGAAGGCCCTCATGCACGGCGACCCCGCGCTGTGGGCGAAGCTCGTCGACGCCCTCGCCGACCTCGCCCTCGCCTCGCTGCGCTCGCAGGTGGCGGCCGGCGCGTCGGCGGTGCAGCTCTTCGACTCGTGGGCGGGCGCCCTCTCGCCCGACGACTACCGCCGGTTCGTCCTGCCCGCCAGCGCCAAGGTGCTCGAGGGCATCGGCGAGACCGGCGTGCCCCGCATCCACTTCGGCGTGGGGACGGGTGAGCTGCTCGGCCTGCTCGGCGAGGCGGGGGCCGACGTGGTCGGCGTCGACTGGCGCGTGCCCCTCGACGTCGCCCGCGCGCGGGTCGGCGGGCGGGCGGTGCAGGGCAACCTCGACCCCGCCCTCTGCCTCGCGCCCTTGCCCGTCGTGGAGGCTGCCACCCGCGAGGTGCTGCGGCGGGGCGGCGGCGTCGGCCACGTGTTCAACCTCGGCCACGGCGTGCTCCCCGAGACCGACCCGGCGGTGCTCGAGCGGGTCGTCGCCCTGGTGCACGACGAGGGCGTGGCCCTCGGCGCCGAGGGCGCGGCGACATGACCGAGCCCACCCCTCCCGCCGACCCCGGAAGCACCGTCGCCGTGGTGGTCATGGCCTACGGCACCCCGGCCCGGCCCGAGGACGTCGAGGCCTACTACACCCACATCCGCCGCGGCCGCCCGCCGGAGCCCGAGCAGCTCGCCGACCTCCAGCGCCGCTACGACGCCCTCGGCGGGTGTTGCCGCTGGCGTGCAGCGCACCGAGGCGCAGTACGCGGATCGAAGTTGCCCTTGAGGCCTGCGCCTGGTCGGTACCGGGTAGGCATTGTACACGCCGCCCCCTTCATCGAGGACGCCGTGACCACGCTCGCCGACGGCGGGGCCGCCCGGGTGGTCGGCCTCGTGCTCGCCCCCCACTACTCCGGCTTCAGCGTCGGCGAGTACCAGCGACGACTGGCCGAGGCTGCTGGCGCGAGGCGGCTTCACCGGCACGGGGTCGACCAGCAAAATCTTCGGAGCCCGCCTACCTCGACTTCCTCGCCGGCGCGGTGCGGGACACGCTGGCACCGCTCCCCGACCGCACCCGGCTGGTGTTCACCGCCCACTCCCTGCCCGAGCGCGTGCTCGTCGACGACCCGTACCCGGACCAGCTCCGCGAGAGCGCCGCCGCGGTGGTCGAGCGGGTGGGCGGCGGGGCCGCCGACTGGGACCTGGCCTGGCAGAGCGCCGGCCGCACCCCCGAGCCCTGGCGCGGCCCCGACATCCTGGAGGTGATCCGCGACCTGGCCGCCGCCGGCGACCACGACGGCATCGCCGTGTGCGCCCAGGGCTTCGTGGCGGACCACCTCGAAGTGCCTTCCATGACCTCGGGATGGCACGAGCCAGGCGGTGCGGACGAGGTCGGCCTGGCCTTCGGCCGCACCGCGTCCCTCAACGCCGAGCCGACGGTGATGGCCGCCCTGGCCGACCTCGTCGTCGCCGCCACCCCTCCCGAGGAGGCCCCGTGACCCCCACCGCCACCCGCGCCCCCCGAACTCGAGGCAATAGCCCCCGGATTCCGGGGGCCATTGCCTCGAGAACGCGCCGTTCGACGCGAGGGGGGCGCTGATGGCCCGGATCGCGGTCGTCGGCGGGGGCATCGCCGGCCTCGCCGCCGCCTACGAGCTGAGCACGAACCACCCCGGCACCGACGTCGTCCTGCTCGAGGCCGGGCCCCGCCTCGGGGGCAAGATCGAGACGCAGCCCTTCGCCGGCCTGCCCGTCGAGCTCGGCCCCGACACCTTCCTGGCGCGGGTGCCGTGGGCGGTCGACCTCTGCCGGGAGCTGGGCCTGTTCGACGAGCTGGTCACGCCGGCCGAGACCACCGCCTACCTGTGGGTGCGGGGCGCGCTGCGGCGCCTGCCCGAAGCGCACGTGCTCGGCGTGCCCACCGACGTCGACCAGCTCGCCGCGTCGGGGCTCGTCTCGCCCGAGGCGGTCGAGGTGGCCCGCCGCGACCTCGACCACCCCGAGGGCGAGCCCGGCCACCTGCCCGACGGCGACGTCTCGGTCGGCGAGCTCATCCGCGGCCGCCTCGGCGACGAGGTGCTCGAGCGCATCGTCGACCCGCTCATCGGCGGCATCAACGCGGGCGACTCCGATCGCCTCAGCGTGGCCGCCGCCACCCCCCAGATCGCCGACGCCGCCCGCCGTGACGCCAGCCTCGTGCGCGGCCTGCTGGCCCTGCGGGCGGCGGCGCCGCCCGACCCCGGCACGCCGATGTTCTACAGCCTGCCCGGCGGGCTCCAGCGCCTCGTCGACGCCGTCGTCGCCGCGATCGACGCGGAGGTGCACCTCGCCACCCCCGTCGCCGGGCTCGGCCGCCGGCCGGGCGGCGGGTACGCCCTCGCCACCGCCGAGGGGGCTGGTCGAGGCCGACGCTGTCGTGCTGGCCATGCCGGCGTTCGCCGACGCCCCTGCTGTCGAAGGCGTCGCGCCGGCCCGCCGCCACCTCGGCGCAATCACCACTCCTCCGTCGCTTCGTCACCTCGCCAGAAGCTGGCCGAGGTGGTCGACCGGCCGTTCGACGCCAGTGCTACCCGTGCCTCAAACGAGGGCCGCCCCCATCACCGCACCTGGCGTCGAGCAGGGCCCACCCCGCCACCCCTGGCAGGTGCTGCTGTATTCGGCGGGCTGCTACGGCGACGAAAGACGCAGCGAATTTTGTCGACGAAAACCGTCGTGCCGCGGTCCGCGAGGGACCTGGCACGACGATGCCCCTGACGTTGACCTCTAGCCCAGCCGACGTCCGGGTCGCGCTGACCGCCTGTCTCGGTAGTACGCCTCGCGGGTCAACAATTCCCAAAAGGTATGCCGACGTCGAGGCCCAGCCTGCCGAGGACGCGCCTGGTGTCACCCTGGCTGGGGCGGTGCTGCGCGGCGTGGGGCATCCCTGCTCAGATCCGCGAGGGCTGGCCGCGCCGGGCTGCGGTGCCGGTGTCAGCGGTTGAGCGCCGGCTCACCCAGGGGGCGACTGGCCGTCGCCCCACCCGACGACGAGAAGACCGGACGCCGTGACTGAGCCCACTTTGACAGCGAGCCGGGACCCCTGAGGCGCCCACTGCGACTGCCGGGCACCCCTGGTGCCCGAGGCGCCCGGCTCGCCCGAGGGTAGCCCCGGCCCCAGCTCCCCTGAGGTTGCTGACGTGCTTCCCGGACGCGCCTGCGCCGGCCCCTTCGGCACCGGTGCACCGAGGGTCGCGGGCCCGGCTGGCCCTCGGCTGCGTCGGCGCCGGCCTCCTGCTGGCCGCCTCGGTGCCGCCGTGGGGCTGGTGGCCCCTGGCCTTCGTGGGCATCTTCGCCCTCGACCGCCTGCTGGCGGGCCAGCCCCGCGCCGCCCGCTTCCGCCGCACGTGGCTCGTGTGCGCGGCGTGGCTCTACCCCTCGATGCTGTGGATGGTCGACCTCACCCTGCCGGGCTACCTCATCGCCTGCGCCGCCTACGCCGCCTACTTCGGGGCCGCGGTGGCGGTGCTGCCGTCGAGCCGGTGGCGTTGGGTGGGCCTGCCCGGGGCGTTCGTGCTGGCCGAGTGGGCCCGCTGGTCGTGGCCGTTCGGCGGCGTCCCCCTGTCGACCCTCGCCATGAGTCAGGCGGCGGCGCCCCTGGCCTTCACGGTGCGCCTCGCCGGCAGCCTCGTCCTGGTCCTGTGCGTGGTGCTGATCGGCGTCGGGCTGTCCGCGCTGTGGGAGCGCTCGCCCCGCTCGGCCGGGCTGGCCTTCGGCGCCGTCGCCCTGCTCGCGCTCGCCGCCTGGGTGGCCCCGCGGGCCCACGGCGTCGCGGACCTCGACATCGCCATCGTCCAGGGCGGCGGCCCCCAGCGGACGCGGGCGGCCGACACCGACGAGCGCGAGGTCTTCGAGCGCCACCTCGCCGCCAGTGAGGACGTCGACGGTCCCGTCGACCTCGTCCTGTGGCCCGAGAACGTGGTCAACGTCGAGGGCAGCCTCGAGGTGAACGGGGAGAACGAGGAGCTGGCGGCGCTGGCCCGCGAGCTCGACACCACCCTCATCGTCGGCGTGGTCGAGGGCGCCGCCGACAACTTCCTCAACGCCGCCGTGGTCTACGCCCCGAACGGCCGCATCGTCGACCGCTACGACAAGGTCAAGCGGGTGCCCTTCGGCGAGTACGTCCCGCTGCGCAGCTTCCTCGAGCGGTTCAACAGCGAGCTGCCCGGCCGCGACGCCCTCGCCGGCGACACCCCCGCGATCGTGGACACCCCGGCGGGCCGGTTCGGCGTGGTCATCTCCTGGGAGGTGTTCTTCGCCACCCGGGGCCGCGACGCCATCGGCAACGGCGGCGGGGTGCTGCTGAACCCCACCAACGGCTCGTCGTACTGGCTCACCCAGGTGCAGAGCCAGCAGGTGGCGTCGTCGCGCCTGCGGGCCCTCGAGAACGACCGCTGGGTGCTCCAGGCCGCCCCCACCGGCTTCTCGGCCGTCGTCACCCCGGAGGGCCGCGTGGTGGAGCGCACCGGCGTCAGCGAGCGGCGGGTGCTCCAGCACACGATCACCGTGCGCGAGGGCGAGACCCTCGCCACCCGCGTCGGCGACCTCCCGGTGCTGCTCGTCGCCGTCGGCTCGATGGCGGCCTCGGTCCTGCTCGACCGCCGGGCCCGGCGACGGGCGCGCGACGGCGACGACGGCGCGACGGCGGCCGGTAGCGTCGGGGCGTGATCGAGCTCACCGCCGGCGCCGCCGTCCTCACCCTCGATCCCGAGGCCGGGGGCCGCGTGGCGCAGCTGACCGTCGACGGGCTCGACCTGCTCGTCGAGCGCCGCGAGTCACCCACCCAGTGGGGCTGCTTCCCGATGGCGCCCTGGGCCGGGCGCACCCGCCACGGACGCTTCACGTGGCAGGGCACCGAGCACCAGCTTCCCCTCAACAAGGCACCGCACGCCATCCACGGCGTCACGTACGACCGCCCCTGGTCGGTCGTGGCGACGAGCGAGGCCCACGCCGAGCTGCGCATCGACCTCGACGAGCGCTGGCCGCTCGGCGGCTGGGCGTACCAGCGCTTCGATCTCGAGCACGACCGCCTCCACCTGCGCCTCGAGGTGCACGCCGGCGAGGGGCCGATGCCGGCGAGCTGCGGGTGGCACCCCTGGTTCCGCCGGGACCTCGGCCGGGGCGGTCCCCTCGAGCTGGACTTCCGGGCCGGGATGATGTGGGTGCGTGACGACGAGGGCATCCCGTCGGGCGCCGTCGTCAGCCCCACCCCGCCGCCGTGGGACGACTGCTTCACCGACATGGTCGACCCGCCCGAGCTGCGCTGGCCCGGCGCGCTCACCCTCGAGATCGAGTCGCTCTGCAAGGACTGGGTGATCTACACCGAGCCCGACCACGCGCTGTGCGTCGAGCCCCAGACCGGGCCGCCCGACGCCCTCAACCTCGATCCCGCCGAGGCCGCGCCCGGCACCGACGGCGGCCCCGACCACCCGGTGATCGCCACCGCCACCTTCCTCTGGCGGACCGGCTGACGCACCGGTCGGGCGCCGGCGGGTGGGACGGTCACCGCCGCCCCCCGTAGACTTGACCGACCGGTCGAGAAACCCCGGAAAGGTCCTCTCCTTGGCTCCGTCCCCGCACGATCCCCTGCGGATCGCACTCCTCACCTACCGCGGCAAGAAGCACTGCGGGGGCCAGGGCGTCTACACGCGCCACCTCTCCAAGGCGCTGACCAAGCTCGGCCACCACGTCGAGGTGTTCAGCGGCCCGCCGTACCCCGAGCTCGTCGACGAGGTGCCGCTCCACGAGCTGCCCAGCCTCGAGATCTACAACGACCACTTCCCGATGCGCTTCCCGGCGATCTGGGAGCTGCGCAACTGGACCGACTGGGTCGAGGTGGCGTCGTTCTCGAGCGGCACGTTCCCCGAGCCCCTCGCCTTCAGCCTGCGGGCGTGGGACCAGCTGAAGAGCCGGGTCGACGACTTCGACATCGTCCAGGACAACCAGAGCCTCGGCTACGGCCTGCTCGCCATCGAGCGCTCCGGCCTGCCCGTGCTCGGCACCATCCACCATCCCATCACCGTGGACCGCCGCCTCGAGATGGAGCACGCGGAGACGCCCTACCAGCGCTTCTCCAAGAGCCGCTGGTACGCCTTCACCACGATGCAGTCCCGGGTGGCGCAGCGCCTCACCCGCATCCTCACCGTGTCCGAGTCCTCGCGCGGCGACATCATCGCCGACCACGGCGTCGACCCCGACCGGCTGCACGTCGTGCCCGTGGGCGTCGACCCCGAGACGTTCCTGCCCGTCGAGGGCGTGGCGCCGGTGAAGGGCCGCGTCATCACCACCGCCAGCGCCGACGTGGCCATGAAGGGCCTCGTCTACCTGCTCGAGGCCGTGGCCAAGCTGCGCACCGAGGACCCCGACGTCCACCTGGTGGTCATCGGCAAGCCGAAGGAGGAGGGGCGCACCGCCCGCACCCTGGCCGAGCTTGGGCTCAGCGACGCCGTCGAGTTCGTCAGCGGGGTCTCCGAGCAGCGCATCGTCGAGCTGTACTCCGAGTCCGAGCTGGCCGTCGTGCCCTCGCTCTACGAGGGGTTCTCGCTGCCCGCCATCGAAGCGATGTCGTGCGGGGTGTGCCTGGTGGCCACCACCGGCGGCGCCATCCCCGAGGTCGTGGGCGCCGACGGCGACACCGCCCTGCTCGTGCCTCCCGGCGACAGCGAGGCGCTCGCCGTGGCGTTGCGCCGAGCGCTCGACGACCCCGAGCTGCGGGCCCGGGTGGGCGCCAACGGCCGTCAGCGCATCATCGAGCGCTGGAGCTGGGCGGTCACGGCCGAGAAGACCGTCGACGAGTACCGCGCCCGGCTCGAGATGCCCACGCTCAGCACCCAGCTCCCCGGCCTCGGCCGGCTGCCCGACCTGCCGGACCTCCCGGGCCTGCCCGGCGTCGCCGACGTGGGCGCCGCCCTCGACGGCCTGCGCCGGCGCCTGCCGTTCTGAGCACCGGCCGCCACGCCCTTCCGCCATGCTGACCGTCGACTACGACACCCTCGGCCTCCAGGCCGGCGACCTGCTCCTCGACATGGGCTGCGGTGCGGGCCGCCACGCCTTCGAGTCCTACCGGCGCGGCGCCCGGGTCATCGCCTTCGACTACTCCCGCGAGGAGCTGGTCGAGGTGCGCGGCCTGTTCGGGGCCATGCAGGAGGCCGGCGAGGGCCCCCGGCACAGCCTCGCCACCGCCGTGAACGGCGACGCCGTGCGCCTGCCCTTCCCCGACGACTCGTTCGACCGGATCATCGCGTCGGAGGTGCTCGAGCACGTCCCCGACGACGAGGGCGCCCTCGACGAGCTCCGCCGGGTGCTGCGCCCCGGCGGCGTGATCGCCGCCACCATCCCGGCGTGGCTGCCGGAGAAGATCTGCTGGGCCCTGTCCGACGAGTACCACGCGCCGTTCGTGGTGGGCGGCCACGTGCGCATCTACACCGAGGACGAGCTGCGCCGGAAGATGCGCGCCGCCGGCCTCGAGCCGGGCGCCTCCCACCACGCCCACGCGCTGCACTCGCCGTACTGGTGGCTGAAGTGCGCGGTCGGGCCCACCAACGACGACCACCCGCTGGTGCGGGCCTACCTGCGCCTGCTCACGTGGGACATCGAGCGCCAGCCGCTGGTCCTCCAAGTGGCCGAGAAGGCGCTCCAGCCGCTGATGGGCAAGAGCCTCGTCGTCTACGCCCGCAAGCCGCTCGCCACCGTGGCGCCCGGGGCGGCCCGGCCGACGACGGCGTCGCGGCCCACCGCACCGCCCCCCGCCACCGAAAGGGAGACCGCCGATGTCTCGTGAGCTCCGCCTCCCCGAGGTGCCCGACCTCGTCACCGCCGACGAGATGCTCGCCACCGCCGCCGCCATCGTCGAGTGGCAGCTGCCCTCGGGCATGATCCCCTGGTTCCCCGGCGGTCACGCCGACGTGTGGAACCACGTCGAGGCCGCCATGGCCCTCGACCTGTGCGGGTTCCACGACGAGGCCCTCGCCGCGTACGGGTGGCTGGAGGGCCTCCAGCGCCCCGACGGCGCCTGGCACCAGTACTACCTGGCCGACGGCATCGAGCAGGACAAGCTCGACGCCAACACGTGCGCCTACGTCGCCGCCGGCGTGTGGCACCACTACCTGCTCACGCGCGACCTCGAGGTGCTCGAGGCCCAGTGGGCGATGGTCGAGCCCGCCATCGACTTCGTGCTCGACCTCCAGACCCCCCGCGGCGAGATCCTCTGGGCCCGTCACGCCGACGGCACGCCGTGGTCGTTCGCCCTGCTCACCGGCTCGTCGAGCATCTGCCACTCGCTGCGCTGCGCCATCGCCATCGCCGAGGAGCTCGGCCACGAGCGCCCCGACTGGGAGCTGAGCGTGGCCCGCCTGGCCCGGGTGATCGCCACCGAGCCCGACGCCTTCGCCCCCAAGCACCGCTGGGCCATGGACTGGTACTACCCGGTGCTGGCCGGCGTGCTCACGGGCGACGCCGGCCGGGCGCACCTGGCCGAGCGCCGCGACACCTTCCTGTTCGAGGACAAGGGCATCCGGTGCGTGTCCGACCGGCCCTGGGTCACCGCGGCCGAGACCTGCGAGTGCCTCATCGCCCACCTCGCCGTCGGCGAGCGCGCGACGGCCACCGAGCTGTTCGCCATGGCCCAGGCCCACCGCACCGACGACGGCCGCTACTGGACCGGCATCGTGTACCCGGAGGAGGCCACCTTCCCGGGCGGTGAGCAGTCCACCTACACGTCGGCCTCGGTGATCCTGGCCGCCGACGCCCTCACCGGCGCCACCCAGGCCAGCCGGCTGTTCGTCGACCACGACGCCGTGCTGCCCCCGCTGCTCCCCCTCGACGACTGACCGCGACACCCGCTTCTGGGTACTGGCTCGGACTCCGCACGACACTGGCGAGTACCCGGAACGAGGTGGACCGGGGTCAGGCGGGCGGGGGGTCAGGCGGGCCGCTGGAGGACGCGGAGGCTGCCGGTGGCGCCCGTCTCGGTGAACCCGTCGTCGAGGGCCCGCAGGTAGATCTCGTAGGGCGGCCGGCCCCCGTCGGCGGGGTCGGGGAACACGTCGTGGATGGCGAGGGTGCCGCCCGGGGCGACGTGGGGCGTCCACGTCTCGTAGTCCCGGTGGGCGGGCTCGCTCCCGTGCCCGCCGTCGATGAACAGCAGGGTCAGGGGCGACGTCCAGAACCGGCCGACCGTGGCGGACTCGCCCACGACGGCGACGACGACGTCCTCGAGGCCGGCGTCGAACACCGTCCGCCGGAACACGGGCAGCGTGTCCATCCTCCCGATCGCGGGGTCGACCAGGTCGGACTCGTGGTGCTCCCAGCCCGCCTGGTTCTCCTCGGAGCCCCGGTGGTGGTCGAGCGAGAACAGGACCGTGCCGGCGGCGGCGGCCGCGGCCCCGAGGTAGAGGCCCGACTTGCCGCAGTAGGCCCCGATCTCGAGGAAGGGGCCGCCGGCGGCCGCGCCCCGGCCCGCGGCGAGCGCCGCGTCGTGCAGGGCGAGGCCCTCGTCGGGGGGCATGAACCCCCGGGCCGCCTCGGCGGCCCGGAGCAGCTCGTCGTCCACGGTGCTAGTGCGAGCGGGCGAGCGACGGTGAGACGGGTGCGCTCAGGCCCACTTGGCCTCGAACTCGCCCTCGACGAACCCGTCGGCCACCAGCTCCTCCTCGGTGACGTCGGCGTCCTCGAGGACGCCCTCGTCGATCGGGAAGTGGCGCTCGCGCCCGAACATGGCCTTGTCGAGCACGAAGAACTTGAGCATCCACACGCAGCCGAAGCCGAACGCGTTCGCCAGGTTCACCATGAGGGGCGAGTCGAAGCGGTGCTCGGCGAAGGCCACGAACACCGTGGAGATGACGAGCCCGAGCAGGGTCATCCCCCAGAACGGCAGGATCTCGGTGACGAAGTTGTTCTTGTCCCGCTTGCCCCACACCCAGTAGCGGTTCATCACGTACACGGGCACGACGGTGACCGCGACGGCGGCGGTGTTGGCCTCGAGCCCGTTCCAGCCCAGCCCGTACTGGAAGACGAGGAGCACGGCCTGGGTGAGGGGCACGGCGACGAACGAGACGGCCGAGTACCGCAGCACCTTGCGGTGGTCGATCGCCTTGATGCGCGCGATCACCTCGGCCGTGGTCATGCTCATCTATCGGAGCCTAACGATCGCGGCGTGAGCGAGAACAGTCACGAGAGCGCGTTGGCCCGGGCCACGTCCCCCAGCCATCGGGCGCTGGGCTTGGGGATGCGCTCCTGGGTGGCGCGGTCGACGTCGACGATCCCGAAGCGGGGCACGTACCCGAAGGCCCACTCGAAGTTGTCGAACGCGCTCCAACAGAAGTAGCCGCCGACGTCGATGCCCTCGTCCAGGCAGTCGAGCACGCCGCCGAGGGCCGTGCGCAGGTACCGCCGCCGCTGCTCGTCGTCGTCGGTCCCGATGCCGTTCTCGGTGACCACGAGCGGTGTCCCCCCGGTGACCGACCACGCCCGCCGGATCGTCGCCGCGAGCGACTCGGGGTAGTACTCGTAGCCCATCACCAAGACGTCGACCCCGTCCTCGGCGCCGAGGGCGCCGTCGGCGCCGACGCGGGTGCGGCTGTAGGTCTGCACGCCGAGGAAGTCGTCGTCGCGGGCGGCCTCGAGGAAGACGTCCTCCATGTTCGTGCGGATGCGGTCCACCCGGGCCTGCGCCTCGGCGATGCGTCCGCCGTCGGGGTCGGCCACGGCCTGGTAGTCGCTCATCGCCAGGGTGAGGCCCACCGGCCGACCATCGGCGTGCCCCTTCACCACGGGCACGGCCCGCCGGTGGGCGTCGAGGAACACGTCGTTGGCGCGGCGGCGGGCCGCCACGTCGCGCTCGCCCGGCGGGAACACGCCCGCGAGGTGGCCCATGGTGGCGACGATGTTGGGCTCGTTGAACGTGGCCCACCGGCCCACGAGGTCGCCCAGGTGGGCGGCGGTGCGATCGGCGAAGCGGACGAAGCGGTCGGCGGTGGACGGCTCGACCCAGCCGCCGCGCGCCGCGAGCCACCGGGGTGACGTGAAGTGGTGGAGGGTGACCACCGCGTCGAGGCCGTGGGCCCGACACGACGCCACCATGCGGCGGTAGTGGTCGAGCGCCGCCACCGAGAACTGCCCGTCCTCGGGCTCGATCCGGCTCCACTCCACCGAGAAGCGGTAGCTGTCGAAGCCGAGTTGCGCGAGCAGGGCGATGTCCTGGTCGAACCGGTGGTAGTGGTCGATGGCGTCGCCGCTCGGCTCCGTGCACCCCGACGCGGGGTCGCGTTCCCACGCCCACCAGTCGTTGTTCCAGTTGCCGCCCTCGACCTGGTGCGCCGCGGTGGCGGTCCCCCAGCGGAAGCCGTCCGGGAACGATCGTTTCGCCATGACGGGCTGCACCGTATCGTGCGGGCCATGTCCCAACTGGCGGTGGACCGGCTCATCGAGCTGCTCGACCTCGAGGCCATCGAGGTCAACATCTTCCGGGGCCTCAGCCCCGACGAGGACCGCCAGCGCGTCTTCGGCGGTCAGGTGGCGGGCCAGGCCCTGGTCGCCGCGGCCCGCACCGTCGAGCCCGACCGCGGGGTGCACTCGCTGCACGCCTACTTCCTGCGCCCCGGCGACCCGTCGGTGCCCATCCTCTACGAGGTCGACCGCATCCGCGACGGCCGGTCGTTCACCACCCGCCGCGTCGTGGCCATCCAGCACGGGCGGGCGATCTTCAACCTGGCGGCGTCCTTCCAGCTCCACGAGGACGGCCTCGAGCACCAGCTCCCGATGGCCGACGTGATGTTCGACGGCCGCCCCCCGCCCGCCCCCGAGTCGCTGCCCGACTGGCAGACCCGCATGGCGCCCTGGAAGGACCGCATCGGCGACTGGTACGACCGGCCCCGCCCGATCGACCACCGCAGCTGCGACTACGAGCCGCTCGACCGCCGGGAGAAGCTGCCGCCCCACCAGCGCACGTGGTTGCGGGCGAACGGCGTGCTGCCCGACGACCCGGTGCTGCACGCGTGCGTGCTCACCTACGCGTCGGACATGACCCTGCTCGACACGAGCATCCTGCCCCACGGGCTCGGGACCATGGAGGAGGGCCTGATGATGGCCAGCCTCGACCACGCCATGTGGTTCCACCGGCCGTTCCGGGCCGACGAGTGGCTGCTGTACGTCCAGGACACCCCGTCGGCGTCGGGGGGCCGGGGCATCGCCCGGGGGCTCATCTACACGAGCGACGGACGGTTGGCGGTGTCCGTCGTGCAGGAAGGCCTGATACGAATCCTGTCGTGACCTCCACCGCGTCCTCGACGACCACCGGCCGGGCCCGCCGCCCACGAGGGGTGCCCGCGCTCACCGCGGGCCTGTGCGCGGCGACGCTGCTGCTGGCCGCCTGCGGGAGCGACGGCGGCGGCGACGACGCAGCGCCGCCCGACCCCGACGTCCGGGCCGCCACCACGGTCGCGCCCGACAGCACGGGCGTCACCACGACGTCGGTGCCCAGCGTGTCCACCCTCGACGGGGTGACCGTCGGCTACGAGGAGGTCGCGTCCTTCGACGACACCCCCATGGTCCTCGCCGTGCGCCCGGGCGACGAGGACCTCGCCTACGTCGCCCTGCGGGGCGGCACCCTCGTCCGCGTGGACCTCTCCGACGGGGGCGGCGCGCCCGAGACCGTGCTCGACTTCAGCGCCGACGTGTCCGCCGACGCCGAGCGCGGCTTCCTCGGCGCCGCGTTCTCGCCCGACGGCGAGCGCTTCTACGCCAGCTACACCAACCCGGACGGCGACACCCGCATCGACGAGTACGCCGTGACCGGCTCGGGCGGGTCCGCCTCCCTCGACGAGGGCTCGCGCCGCGAGGTGCTCGCCCTCGGCCAGCCGTACCCGAACCACAACGGCGGCAACATCGCCTTCGGTCCCGACGGCTACCTGTACGTCGGCCTGGGCGACGGTGGCGCCGGCGGCGATCCCGACGACCGGGCCCAGGACCCCACCGACCTGCTCGGCAAGATGCTGCGCATCGACCCCACCGCGGGCGACGAGTCCTACGGCGTCCCCGAGGACAACCCGAACGTCGGCGGGGCCAACGGCACCGAGGCCCGCCCCGAGATCTGGCTCCGGGGCGTGCGCAACCCGTGGCGCTGGTCCTTCGACTCGCTCACGGGCGACCTCTGGATCGCCGACGTCGGCCAGGAGCAGTTCGAGGAGATCGACTTCCTGCCGAGCGACGGCACCGGGGCCGAGGCCGGGCGCAACGCCAACCTCGGGTGGAACGAGATGGAGGGCGACGAGCCCTACGAGGGCGGCCAGCCGCCGGCGGGCTACGTGGGGCCGGTGTTCACGTACTCCCACGCGGACGGCGGCTGCTCGGTCACCGGCGGCTACGTCTACCGAGGCGGCGCCGTCGCCGACCTCCAGGGTGCCTACCTGTTCGCCGACTACTGCGCGAGCCGCCTCCAGGGCCTGCTCGTCGACGGCAGCACGGTGGTGAAGGACCAGGCCGACCTGGGCGAGCTGCCCGCCGGCGGCCCGGTCTCGTTCGGCCAGGACGCCGACGGCGAGCTGTACGTCCTGTTCGAGGGCGGATCGCTCCAGCGCATCACCGCGGGCTGAGCGAGGTCACCGTGGCGGCCGCCCGCCCGCCGGCCGCTCGGCTCGAGGCGTCGACCGGGCTCCGCCTCCCGTCCGGACGGGCCCGGTGACGCGTGCACTCGAGGCGACGCGCTTCCTGCTCGAGCTGGCCTCGCTCGTGGCCGCGGCCGTCGCCGGGGCCCACGTCGCGTGGCCGCTCGCGGTGTTGGCCCCGGTCGCGGTGATCGTCGTGTGGGGCCGGTTCGTCGCCCCGAAGGCGCGGGGCCGGCTCGCGGACCCGGCGCGGCTCGCGCTCGAGGTGTGCCTCTTCGTGGTCCTCGGCGTCGCCCTGGCCGCCGCCGGAGCGCCCTGGGCGGGCGCGCTGCTCGCCGTCGCGTCGATCGTGGTCGCCGGGGCGCTCCGCGTGGTCGGCTCCGAGGCCTGATCCCCGCCCGCCGCAGGGGGGGGATTCCCCCGGGCCGGGATCGGCGCGAAGATCGCCGGAGTGCCGGGACGTCCCCGGCACGCGCCACGGGGGGTGGTGCCATGCAGGGGTTCCCGTCGTCCACCGACGAGGTCACGCCCGCGTTCCTCACCGGGGCGCTGCGCTCGACCGGCACCATCGGTGCCGACACCGCCGTGGCCGAGGTGCACCACGAGACCATCGGCGAGGGGGTGGGCATCGTCGGCCAGCTCGCCCGCCTGACCCTGCGCTACGCGGGGCCGGCCACCGGCGCGCCGGGCTCGATGGTGCTGAAGCTGCCGTCGGCGTACCCCGAGAACCGGGCCGTGGGCGACCACTTCCGCTTCTACGAGCGGGAGGGCCGCTTCTACGAGCAGCTCGGCGACAAGGTGCGGCTGCGCACCCCGCGGTGCTACTGGAACCACCTGGCGCCCGAGGACGCCACGTTCGGGCTGCTCCTGGAGGACCTCGGGGCCCGCACCATGATCAGCCAGATCGCCGGGCTCGACCCGGGCCGGGCCGCCCAGGCCCTGCGCGCGCTGGCCACCCTCCATGCCGAGTGGTGGGCCTCGCCGGCGCTCGACGGGTTGACCTGGATGCCGCGGCTCGACGACCCGGTGAACCTGGCCGCGGGCCAGCAGTACCGCGACGCGTGGCCGCTCTTCGTCGAGCGCATCGGCGACGCCGTGCCCGCCGAGGCCATCGCGCTCGGCGAGCGGGTGCAGGACCAGTACGAGTCGCTGCTGCTCGCCGGGATCGCCGAGGCTCCCGTCACCGTGTGCCACGGCGACTTCCGCGCCGACAACCTGATGTTCGACGACGCGCCCGACGTCGACGACCCCATCGCGGTGCTCGACTGGCAGATCAGCTACCGGGGGCCCGCCATCACCGACGTGACCTACCTGCTCTGCCAGTCCATGACGGTGGAGGCCCGACGAGCGGCCGAGCACGAGCTGGTGCGGGCGTGGCACGACGCCCTGGTCGAGGCCGGCGTGCCCGCCGCCGAGTACCCCTTCGACCTGGCCTGGGACCACCACGTCCGGGGCATGCTCGGCGCCACCGTCTACCCGGTCACGGGCATGGGGGCCATGGACCCGGCCAACGACCGGGGCCGGGAGCTGGTCACCAACATGGCCGTGCGGGCGTTCACCGCCGCCCTCGACCACGACGCCGCCCGCCACCTGGCCTGAGCGGGCCCGCCCACCCCCCGGCCGCGGCCGCGCCCTACAGCGTGAAGCGGTAGATGTTGGTCTCGCGGGGGACGAAGCCGAGGCGACGGTAGAGGCGGTTGGCGGCCTCGCGGGTGGGGCGGCTGGTGAGGTCGACCGTCTTGGCGCCCTCGGCTCGGGCCCGCTCGAGCGCGGCCCGGTTCAGCGCCTCGCCGACCCCCCGGCCCCGGGCGGCCTCGTCCACGACCACGTCCTCGATCCAGGCCCGGATCCCCGTGGGGATCGGGAACACGACGAGGGTGAGCGACCCGAGGATCCGCCCGGCGTCGTCGCGCGCGACGAGCAGGATCGACGCCGGCGACCCGATGATGTGGCGCAGCCCGTCCTCGGTGGGCGGCGGGTTCGAGGACGACAGCTGGGGGACCAGCCGGTCGAAGGCCTCGCGCAGCTCGGGCGCGAACGCGGTCTGCTCGGTGACGGTGACGGCGTCGGTCACGAGACGATCGGGCGGCTCGGGGCTCAGGGCTCGGGGACGGGCTGGGGTGGCGGCGGGCCGACGTAGCGGGCGCTGGGCCGGATGATGCGGTTGTCGCCCGCCTGCTCGAGGATGTTGGCGCACCAGCCGATGACCCGGCTCGAGGCGAAGGTGGGCGTGAACATCTCACGCGGCAGCCCGCAGCGGTCCATCACGACGCCGGCGTAGAACTCGACGTTGGCGTACAGCTCGCGGCCGGGCTTCAGCTCGGCCAGCGTGTCGACCACGGCCTGCTCGACCTGCACCGCGAAGTCGGCCTTGTCGCCGCCCAGTCGCCGGGCCACCGACCGCAGCAGCACCGAGCGGGGGTCGTCGGTCTTGTACACCCGGTGGCCGAAGCCCATGATCCGGTCGCCGTTCTCGACCGCGTCGCGGACCCACGCCGCGGTGTTCTCGGGCGACCCGATGGCGTCGAGCATGGCCAGGGCCCGGCTGGGGGCGCCGCCGTGCAGCGGTCCCGACAGGGCGCCGATGCCGCCGACCACCGCCGCCACGAGGTCGGCCCCGGTGGAGGTGATGACCCGGGCGGTGAAGGTGGAGGCGTTGAAGCCGTGGTCGATGGTGGTGATGAGGTACTGCTCGACCCCGCGGGCCTCCTCGGCCCCCGGCTCCTCGCCGGTGAGCATGTACAGGTAGTTGGCCGCGTAGCCGAGCGACGGGTGGGGCTCGACGACCTCCTCGCCCTGCCGCAGTCGGTAGAGGGCGGTGAGGATCGTGGGGATGACCGCGCACACCTGCATGGCGTTGCGTCGCAGCTCGTCCGCGCTGATGTCGAGCGACGCCTGGAAGTCGAGGCTGGCGCCGAGCAGGGACACGGCGGTGCGCAGCCCGTCGAGCGGGACGAGCTCGGTGCCGGCGGCGGCGATGGCGGGCAGCTCCCGCCGCACCGCCTCGGGCAGCACCCGGTGGGACCGGATCTCGGCCAGGAACGCCTCGCGCTGGTCGTCGGTGGGCAGCTCTCCCTCGAACAGCAGGTGCCACACGTCCTCGAGCGACCGCTTCTCGGCCAGCTCGACCGCCGAGTACTGCCGGTAGTGGTAGAAGCCCTCCTGGCCGCGGACGTCGCCCACCTCGGTCTCGGCCACGATGACGCCGGCCAGCCCCTTCGGGGCCTCGATGTGGCCCGGATGGGTGACGGGCTCGATGCTCGCCACCTTCATGAGGTCGCGCATCGACACGATGCCGACGAGGGCCCCGTCCTCGACCACGGGGAGATGGCGGTAGCCGGCCTCGGAGAGCTTGGCGAAGGCCGCGCCCGCCGAGACCTCGGCGCCGAGGGTCGCGGGCGCCTCGGTCATCCACTCGGCCACCTTGGTGCCCTCGGGATCGCCTCCGGACGCCGCGCAGCGAACCAGGTCGCGCTCGGTGAGGATGCCGATGGGCCGGTCGCCGTCGGCCACGACGACCGAGCCGACCCCGTGGTCGACCATGCGGGCACTGACGACGGCGATGGTCTCGGTCGGCACCGCGGTCACCACCGATCGGCTCATCACCTCACCGACGGTTCGTACGACGGCACCTTCGGCCACGGGCCCTCCCGTTCCTCTCGTCCTGGTGCGCCCCCCGTCCGGGTCGGACCGACCGGCGTCGGCGCACTCCGCAGGGCGATTGTACCGACCGACGGGACCCGGCCCGACGGCCCGGTCGACCCCGTCCCGGCGACGAGGCAGCGGGCCGACCGCTCGGTAGCGTGGGCGGATGCTCCGCTGGACCACCCGTCCGCGGCTGCGCCGCCCGGCCATGATCTGCGCGTTCGAGGGCTGGAACGACGCCGGCGACGCCGCCTCGTCCGCCGCCCGCTACCTCGCCGAGCGCTGGGAGCTGCGCCCCTTCGCCGACCTCGACCCCGAGGAGTACTTCGACTTCACCACCACGCGGCCCCGGGTGCGCCTCGACGAGGGCCACCAGCGCGAGGTGGTGTGGCCGGCCAACGACCTGCTCGCGGGCTCGATCCCGGGTGCCGACCGCGACGTCATCGTGCTCAGCGGCACCGAGCCGCAGCTGCGGTGGCGGACCTTCTGCGGGCACCTCACCGAGGTCGCGCAGGCCTTCGAGGCCGAGATCGTCGTCACCCTGGGCGCCCTGCTGGCCGAGGTCCCCCACTCCCGGCCGGTGTCGGTCATCGGCACCGCGGTCGACGACGCGCTCATCGACCGGCTCGGGCTGGCCCGCTCCAGCTACGAGGGCCCCACCGGGATCGTCGGCGTGCTCCAGGACGCGTGCGCGCGGGCCGGCCTGCCCGCGGCCTCGCTCTGGGCGGCCGTGCCCACCTACGTCCCCGGCGCCCCGTCGCCGAAGGCCGCCCTGGCGCTCGTCGAGCGGACCTGCGAGCTGCTCGACGTGGCCCTCGCCACCACCGACCTCGAGATCGCCAGCGCCTCCTACGAGCGCCAGATCGACGAGTTGGTGGACGAGGACGACGAGACCGCCGGCTACGTCGCCGACCTCGAGGCCCGCTACGACGCGGGCGAGGTCGAGGAGGAGCTCACCGACGTCAGCTCGCTCGTCGAGGAGGTCGAGCGCTTCCTGCGCTCCACCGGCGACAACTGAACGGCCCGCCGACGGGCCTCAGGGCGTGGTGACGACGGCGTCGTGGAGCACGTCGGCCTCGTGCTCCACGGCCCGCGCCAGCACGTCGAGGTCGGGCATCGAGGCGCCGTCGGCGGTCAGGCCGAAGCCGAGCTGGCCGCAGTAGGAGATCAGGCCGAGCAGCAGCCCCGTCCGCTCGAACACGCCGACGTAGGGGAAGACCTCGAGCAGGCGGGCGCCCATGCAGTAGAGCGGGACCTGGGGGCCCGGCACGTTGGTGATGCCGAGGTTGACCGTCCGCTGGCGCACGATCAGCCGCGCGGCGAAGCCCACCATCGCGGGCGGGGCGAGGTCGGCGACGGCTTTGACCTGTCGGCCACCTCCGCCTGCCCGCTGCGCTTCACCGCGGCCATCTGCCCGCACACCTCCCTGCAGGCGCGACGCAGTCGGCCTGCTGACCGGCAGCTCGCTGGCGAGCAGCCCTGACACCTGGTTCCCAGGAGTAGCGCTGGCCTCACGACGCAGCGAGACCGGCACGAACGTCTGCAGGCGGCGCCTGTCGGGCACCGGGCTCGCCACGGTGCAGCAGGAACGAGGAGGGCGCCGGCGCAGATCGCAGCACGACGTCGCTGACCGACGCCCTCACCGCCGCCTTCGTCTCCTGGCCCGGTCGAGGGGCACCCGGCCACCTCGTAGCGCCGCGCGGGGGCTGATCGGGCGTTCCAGGGGTGGGCGGCGGCGGCCGGCCGGCTGGCCAGTAGGGCTCGCCCTGCGCCGACCGGGTGGTCTCGAGGAGGCCTTTCGCCGGTCTGCTCGGGGCAGGAGGCGCACCGGCGGCGGACTGAGCCATGCCGCTGGCCGGCTACAGCTGGGAGGCCACGCTGTCGACCAGCAAATGGGCGTCGGACGGCGGGTTCCGGCGTCCACTCGGGGCTCCACCGGCGGTCGGGCTCGGTTTCGAGCAGCACGGTGGCGACGTCGATGCCCGAGAGGCCGTCGATGAGGGCGTGGTGGGTCTTCTGGACCAGCGCGACTCCGCCCCCGTCGGGAGGCCCCGACGTAACCACAGCTCCCAGAGCGGTCGCTCCTGGCTGAGCGGCACCGCCCCGAGGTGCCTGACGAGGTGGCGCATCTCGCCAGCCGCCCGGCTTCGGGGAGGCGCTCGAGGCGGATTGCGGTCGGCCACGTCGAAGTCCGGTCGTCGATCACACGGGGTGGCTCTGGTCGAGCGGCGGCCAGCGGAGCTTGCGGCGGGAAGCGGGGTAATGAGGTGGAGCTGAGCGGTGATCGCGTCTGACGTCGCCGATGCGGAACCGGCCGTCGTCGCCGAAGAAGGGGCGCCTCGAAGCGACGGCGATGCCGCCCACGTGCATCGGCTGGTTGGGGGCCTTGACCTGGAGGAACAGGGCGTCCTGGCCCGAGAGAGCCGGTCACCGGAGGTCGTCACCCGGCGCCCGCAAGCCTGTCGTCGGGGCCCCCGGTCGTCGGCGTCGTGGGCCGCGGCGCCGCCACGGCGGTGCGGGGAGGGTCGAAGAGCACCTCGATCGGCCCTGCCCCGGACGGCGGCGCATCGCGGCGCCCCTGACTGCTCGAACCGGCCAGGGGCTTCCGGGCAGGCGTCGGCCAAACCAGCCCACGTCCTGGCACTCGAGGGGGTGGGGCTCTGCAGCGCGCGTTGCCGGTGGCCTGGCAGCAAAGACGATCGAGTAGAGGGGCATCGTGGTGAAGCCGAGGCGCATGCTGTCGAGCACGGCGATGGGCGGTGCACTGCACTCGATGCCGCCGGTCTCTCCTGACCTCTTTCAGCGCGATCTCCGACGGCGAGTAGCTGACGTCGGCCCAGCCTGTGCGGGTGGAGCCAGACGCCCGAGTCGGCCCGCTGGACGAGCAGGATCTCGCCCCTCGTCGTTGTTGACCAATTTCTCGCGCCGACGGCCACCTTCGGCGTGACGTAGCCCGGGATGCCCTCGCCCACGTCGATCCACTCTGACTGCGATCGAGTCCGCGCCCCACTTCGTGACCAGAAGCGGTGGCGGCGATGCGGCCACGGCCACAAACCTCCGAAGCGCCCTGCTCACAGGCTCTGGGTGAAGCCGAGGCCGGTCCGGGGTGATCCCCGACAGCGCCTCGCTCCACCGCAACACAGGTCGGCGGAATAGGGGCGCGGCGACGTCATCGCCGCGACCCTATCGCCCGGCCCTCCGCCTGAGCCGCGTTGCGGGCGCGACGACGGGCCCTGATCGTGACCCCTCGGCATTCTTCGGCCTCGTCGTCGAGGGTGCGGGTGCCTGACCCGGTGGCTGGAGCGTTGACGCCGACGGCACCACGAGCTGACCAGCCCCAGGGCTACGGTGACGGCGACGCGCCGCCGGCGGGGTTTCGAAGCGTGGAGTCCACCCCTGGCGGGCTGATGGCCACAGCATCGCTTTTTTGAGCCCACCATGGCGCCGATGAGTACGGCCACGACCACGTCGTAGTGGTGGTTCAGCCCAGTGCAGCGCCCGGGAGAAGAGCGCTGCGAGGCCGGCGAGGCAGCCCAGCGCGGCAGAGGGCCACGGCCAGCAGGTCGCACGTTGACGGCGCCCAGCACGGCGCCGTACATGCCGAGCACGAGCAGAACGAGCCGCTGGACCCTGGCAGGATCATGGCGCAGATATTACGGGCGCCGGCGGCGAAGAACGCCCACAGCGCCGGGTCGGCGGCCTGGGAGACGTGTCTCGCTGTGCCCCTGCTCGTGCCGAGGGCGACGAAGAGCAGCAGCACGGCTGCTTCGACGAGCCACACCAGCTGCGACGGGTGCCGCACTCCAGCAGCCGCCGCCACGCCACGACCGCCGAGCCCGCCACCAGGCCGAGGAACAGCCCCGCCATGGGGCACGGGGTGGTCGTGCAGGAGGTCCTCCAGCAGGTGCGAGAGGCTGAGCACCGCGAGCAGGATGCCGGCGAGGAGCGGCAGCAGCAGGGCCCACTCGACCTCGCGCAGGCGGCGCAGCCCGCCCGCCACGTCCAGCTTCAAGAAGTGCCCGAGCGCGCTCGATCCGCCCTGGATGGCGGCGACGAGACGGTGGTAGATGCCGAGCACCAGGGCGACGGTGCCCCCGGACACGCCGGGGACGATGTCGGCGGCACCCATGCAGAAGCCACGGAGGACGGTCAGGGCGGCCGCACGCATGGCGGGACACCCTATCGGCGACGCCCGGTGGCGGCCGCCTCAGCGCAGCCCGTGCAGCACCGCCCGGCGGATCTCGTCCTGGTGGTCGGCCTCGGTGATCTTGGCGCCGTCGTGGTCGAGCACGTAGAAGGCGTCGACCACCTCGTCGCCGAGCGTCTGCACCTTCGCCGTGCGGATGTCGAGGTCGAGGTCGGCCAGGGCCCGGGTGATGCGGTTGAGCACCCCGACGCCGTCGGCGGCGTGGACCTCGATGACGGTGGCGCGCCGGGTGGTGTCGTTGTCGAACCGCACGTCGGGGACGCGGCTCGGGGCCCCCGGCCGCGCGTAGGTACGGGCCCGGTCGGCCAACCGCGCGGCGAGGGCGAGACGGCCGGCGAGGCAGCGCTCGAGGTCGGCGACCACGCCGTCCCAGTCGATGGAGGGGCCGAAGCTCGACGTGACCGTGAACTGGCTGAGGGCGACGCCCTGGTCGGACGCCGCCGCCGCCTCCAGGACGCCCAGGCCGTTCAGGGCGAGGACGCCCGCCACCCGGCTGAACAGGCCGGGGCGGTCGGGCGCGACCACCCAGATCGTGTCGTCGCCGTCGACCCGGATGACCGGCTGGCCCTCGGCCATGGCCACGCGCTGCTCCGGCGACGGGAAGGGCGTGGCCCGGCCGGCGTCACCGTCGCCGCCGCCGAGCCGGTGGGCGGTGCGGGCCACGAGCCGGGCCACCAGGCCGGCCTTCCAGTCGCCCCACGCGGCGGGACCGGTGGCGATCGAGTCGGCCTCGGTGAGGGCGGCGAGCAACTCCAGCGCCTCCAGCGACCCCACCTCGTCGGCCACCCGCTCGATGGTGGCGTCGTCGTTCAGGTCGCGGCGGGTGGCGATGTCGGGGAGCAGCAGGTGGTGGCGCACGAGCAGCACGAGGGTGTCGACGTCGCCGGGCGGGAAGCCCATGCGGGTGGCGATGGTGGCCACCAGGTCCTGGCCCACGATGGTGTGGTCGCCGGGATAGCCCTTGCCGATGTCGTGGAGCAGCGCGCCGATCACCAGCAGGTCCGGCCGCGCGACCCGGTCGGCGAGGCGGGCGGCGCCGGCGGCGGCCTCGAGCAGGTGCCGGTCCACGGTGAAGCGGTGGTACGCGTTGCGCTGGGGTCGGCTGCGCACGGGCTCCCACTCGGGCAGCATCCGCGACAGCAGGCCCTTGTGGTCGAGGGCCTCGAGCACCCGGATCGCGGCGGGGCCGGTGAGCAGCAGGCTGGCCAGCAGGTCGCGGGCACCCTCGGGCCACGGGTCGGGGAACAGCGGCGCCTCCGCGGCGAGGCGGTCGAGGGAGGCCCGTTCGAGGCGGACACCGTGCCCGGCGGCCGCGGCCGCCGCCCGCAGGACGAGCGCGGGGTCGTCGGCCGGCGTCGCGTCGGCGGCCACGTGCACCTCGCCGTCACGCAGCACGACGCCGTCGTCCAGTGGGCGGTCGCGCCCCGCCGTGCGCCGACGGGGCCCGGCGAGCGACGACTCCACCCGCTCCCAGGTCTCGTCGCCGACCCAGGCGATCGTGCGCGCCGCCGTGGCCAGCGAGCGCATCAGCGCGTCGGCGTCGGGAAGGCCCAGCAGCTCGGCGACGGCGTCCTGGTCCTGGAGGTGGAGGTGGTCCCCGGGGCGGCCCGTGTGCCGGTGGAGCGCCACGCGCACGTCGAGCACGGTGCCGTACGCCCGCTCGAGCACGGCGTCGTCGCCGGGGTGCAGGACGGGGTGCAGCAGCTCCGCCCAGTGCAGGGCGTGGACGTCGCGCAGGCCGCCCCTCCCCTCCTTGAGGTCCGGCTCGAGCAGGAAGGCGACCTCGCCGGCCTGGGCGTGGCGGCTCGCCACCCGGGTGCCCAGCTCGGTCAACCACTTCTTCGGACGCTTGCGCCACTGGGCCCGAGCCCGCGCCGCCAGGTCGTCGGTGAGGGCCGGGGCGCCGGCCAGGTGGCGGAGCTGGAGCAGGGCCGTGGCGGTGTCGAGGTCCTCGGCGGCGAGCTTGAGGGTCTCCTTGGGCGTGCGG
>JACJWK010000022.1 GCA_020637195.1 Microthrixaceae bacterium | reverse complement strand
GCGGGGCCATCGCCGCTGCGTGCCGCTACCACCGGGCCCCGGCCGCGGTCTACGCCGGGTTCAACGCGCACGTGCGCGTGCGAGGGGTGCGCCCGCCGCGACGACTCCAGCCCGCGCCCTTGAACCTCTTGTTCCGCAGCCTGTCGGACGAGGTGCCCCAGGAGACCTTCACCCTCGACACCTACGAGTTCCTCGACTTCGATGCCTACTGAGCACGACGGCCGCCCCGCCGCGGTGCGGGCGCCCGTCACCTTCTCGTTCGACGTCGAGCCGCACCGGCCCGACCCCGCGGACGACACCAGCTACCCGGTGGTGACCCGGCGCGTCTACGAGTGGCTCGCCGAGCGCGGGATCCGCGGGACCGTCTTCGTGGTCGGGACCACCGCCCTCGCCAACCCCGCGCTCGTCACCGAGGCCGTCGCCGCCGGGCACGAGGTGGGCCTGCACTCGTGGGACCACACACCGCTCACCGAGCTGTCCCCCGAGCGCTTCACCGACGAGACCCGCCGGGGCAAGGCGCTGCTCGAGGACCTCGTCGGCGAGGCCATCGTCGGCTACCGCGCCCCCACGTTCTCGCTGGTGCGCCGCAACGTCTGGGTCACCGACGTCCTCGCCGAGCTCGGCTTCACGTACTCGTCGAGCGTGCTGCCGGCGCGCAGCCCCCTGCACGGGTTCCCGGGCCTCCCGCGTGAGCCCTTCACCTGGCCGAGCGGTCTCGTCGAGCTGCCCTGCCCGATCGCCCGCCTCGGCCCGCTCGCCATGCCGTTCCTGGGCGGGGTCTACCTCCGGGTCCTGCCGTGGCCGCTCGTGTCGCTCACGTGGCGGGTCAACGGCGGCGGGCCGGCACCGCTGACCTACTGCCACCCGTACGACTTCGACACCGACGAGCCCTTCTGGGTCGTGCCCGGAACCGGTCGCCTGGGCAGTCGGCTGCTCTGGATCGGGCGTGGTCGCATGTTCGCCAAGCTCGAGCGGCTCTTCGCCCACGGGGCGGGGCCACCGCTGCGTGAGCTGTTGCACACCGCCGACCCCGTCGGCGCCCACGCCATCCCGGGAGTCCCCTCATGACCGAGCACCCCGCCACCCCGACCACTCGCGGTGGCGCCGCCCAGGCGCAGCTGGAGATGGTCCACACGCTGCCCGAGGCCCGGGTGGTGGACCGGATCCAGTACGTCACCGGGCTCGCCCGGGCCAAGCGGGTCATCCACGTCGGCTTCGTCGACGCCGGCTACGAGGACATGCAGGCGCAGGCCGGCACGTGGTTGCACGAGCACCTCGCCGACGTGGCCACGTCGCTGGTGGGGATCGACGTCGACGAGGCCGGGGTCGAGCGCGCCCGGGCCCGGGGCTTCGAGGCGCACGTCGCCGACGGGCGCGACCCCGACGGCCTGTCCGGCCTCGGGCTGGAGCCGGCCGACCTCGTCATCGCGGGCGAGGTGATCGAGCACCTGGACGACCCGGGCTCGTTCCTGGACGGGCTCCACGGGCTGCTGGCTCCCGGCGGCACGCTGGTGCTCACCACCCCCAACGCCTCGGGGCTGTTGAACGGGTTCGCCGCCCTCGCCGGCGCCGAGATCAACCATCCCGACCACGTCGTGCTGTTCAGCTGGCGCACCCTCACCAACCTGCTCCGCCGTCACGGCTGGGAGCACGTGCGCACGGCCACCTACGTGCCCTCGGTCAAACAGGCGCGGGGCGAGGGGGCCAAGGGGCGGGTCCTCGGGCTCGCCGGGCGCTTCGTGCTGTTCCTCGAGCGCAGCATCGGGCGGGGCTGGGCCCCGTTCGTGGCCGACGGCCTCATCGTCGAGTCCCGGGCCGTCGACCCGGCCGCCTGAGCGCCGCTCAGCCGCCGGGCCCCGAGTCCGCGGCGTCTCCGGGTGGGGCGTCTCCGGGTGGGGCGTCTCCGGGCGCGGCGTCGGGGGGCGCGGGCTCGGTCGTGTCGGCCCGGAGCAGGGCCAGCTCCTCGGCGAGCGTGCGGGTGCGGTCCTCGAGCCGGGACAGCTCGTACGAGAAGTGCACGATGACGATGAACAGGAACCCGATCGCGGCGAGGAACAAGATGGCGGGCTCGTAGCTGATGCCGAGCACGTCCGAGACGGGGACCAGCACGTCCGGGTAGATGGCGAAGCCCACCATCGCCGCTCCCACGGCGAGCCAGAGCAGGGCGTACTTGCCGCGGAGCTGGCCCCGCCGCACCAGCCGCAGCAGGAACAGCAGGGTGAGCGCGGTGAGGACGGCCACCAGGATGCGGCCGCCGAGGCTCATGGCGTGCACGTCGTCGACCGGCGCCGCGTCGCCGGGGCCGCCGGCCAGGCGCAGCAGGGCGGCGGCGAGCGTCGCGGTCACGACGCCGCCTCGGACGGCGCGGTGGCGCCCGCCGGGGGAGGGGTCGCCCGCTTGCGTCGCGGGGCCGCGGCGAGCAGCACGACGAAGAGTCGCAGGTAGTGGTACACGAGCCGCCAGGTGCGGTTGGACGGCGCCCCCAGGGCCCGGCCCCGCATCTGCACCGGGACCTCGACCACCTCGTACCCGGCGCGCACGGTCGAGAACAGCGCCTCGACCGACTCCATGTACTCGGCGGGGTAGGTGTCGGCGAAGAACTCGAGCACCGGCCGGGAGAAGGCCCGGAACCCCGAGCTCGTGTCGCTGAAGTGGCGCCCCGCGATGCGGCGCATCGTGATGGTGAGCACCCCCATCGCCGCCTTGCGGAGGCGGCCCACCCGGTAGCCGGGCTGGCCGTCGGAGAACCGGCTCCCGACGGCCATGTCGGCGCCGGCGTCGAGGGCGGCGAGCAGCGCCGGCACCTCGTCGGGGTGGTGCTGGCCGTCGGCGTCGAACTGGACGGCCCGCTGGTAGCCCTTGCGGACCGCGTAGCGGAAGCCGGTGCGCAGGGCGCCCCCGATGCCCAGGTTGTACGGGAGCTGGAGCACGACCGCTCCGCCCACGCGGGCGACCGCCGCGGTGGCGTCGACCGAGCCGTCGTCGATCACGACGACGTCGGCGTCGGGGTAGGCCCCGGCGAGCTCGTCGAGGACGCCGGGCAGCGCGGCCTCCTCGTTGTAGGCCGGGATGATGAACAGCAGCTCCGCCGGCCCTCGCGTCGTCATGGCGGCGCCACGCTACCGGTCGCGCCCCGTCGGTGGCGTGCCCGCGCCAGGGCGTCGAGGGCGGCCGCCGAGAGCACGACGGCCGCGACCTCGGCGGGGATGCGGAAGCGCACGAGCCCGTAGAACGCGACCGCGGTCACGGTGACGACGGCCGCGGTCATCACGAGCGGCAGCACCAGCCGCCCCGGCGGCGCAGCACGACATCGCCATAGACCGACAGCGGCACCATCGCCCACCACATGGCGTAGCCCCACCACGACGCCCAGCCCTCGCGCCCCTCGCCGGTCACCTCGAGGTCGCCTTCGCTGTACGCCACCATCTGGCCGGGCGCGTACACGCCCCAGATGCGCCCCACGCGGGCGACGGCCACGACGGGGAGGCGCGACGTGTGGTCGCTGATGTAGTCGATCCCGGCCTGGCGGAAGGCCTTGGACACCTCGGACTGGTCGGCGCAGGCGAACGGGTCGTCCGGCGGGGGCGCGCAGTCGGGTGACGACGGCAGCGGGTCCGGGAGCGGGATCGGCACCGTGAAGGGGCAGGCGAACGACCACAGGCCGACACCGTCGCCGTAGTAGGTGTCGTCGCAGTTGGCGCCGAGGATCGTGAGGCCGTCGTTGGTCGACAACAGGACCGGCTCCTCGAAGCGGGTCAGGTTGTAGGCCGTCCAGGGCAGGATCACCGCGAGCGCGGCGAGGCCGGAGACGACCACGACCCCGAGGCGCTGGCGCGCCGGGCGGTCGCTGGTGAACCACACCGTGGGCAACACGACGAGGGGCAACAGGAGCGCCGACTCGGCCCGGGCGAGGACGGCGAGCCCGCACAGCGCCCCGACCACCGCCAGGCGCCCGGCGGTGTAGCGGCCCTGGAAGCGATAGAGGGCGAGGAACACCGCCACCAGGGTGAGGGTGGCGATCGACTCGGACATCACGACCCCGTCGTTGAGCCACAGGTTCGGGTAGAGCGCGGCGAGCCCGGCGGCGACGAGGCCGACTCGGCTGCTCGCGCTGACCGTGCGGCCGAGCACGCCCAGGCCGGCGACGGTCAGGGTGCCGACGACCGCCATGGCGAGCCGTTGCGCGAGCAGGCTCGTCCCGAACACCCAGGCCACCGGGGTCATCGCCAGCGCGGTGAGCGGGGGGTGGTCGGCCGCCGGGATGTGGTCGAAGGGGTGGATGAAGCCGCGTCCCTCCGCCAGGCGGATGGCCTGGTTGGAGTAGTAGATCGCGTCGCCGATGGCCGGCTCGTCCCGCTTGAACACCAGGACGTAGCCGACCCGCAGGACGAGGGCGCCGAGGGCGATGAGCCCCAGCCACCGGAAGAACTGCCGGCGGCCGGGCTCGGCGGGCGGCGCGTCGGCGGGCTCGGCGACGCGATCGGGCTCGGTGTCGGGACGGACCGGGACGCTCACCCGGGGTGGCCTCCTGGCTCGGGAGCGGACCCCGGGAGGCTAGCGGGCGACCGCCCGGGCCCCGGCAGGGTGGAGGCCACGATCAGGAGCACCATCGTGAGCGCGGGGCGGTGCGCGGCGGCCACCGTGGTCACCCAGCCGAACCCGGCCAGGTTCTGGAAGTGGGCCTGGCGCACCACGACGGCGCCGACCACGCCCGCGAGGCCCACGAGCCCGATCACCCCCACCAGGCGCGAGCGGCGCCACAGCACCGGCGGCAGCGAGAGGGCCAGGGCCAGCACGGCCCAGGAGGGGGCGACGAGCACGGCCGTGGCCGCCGACGCGACCGCCCACACGACGTGGTGGCGACCGGCGTCGCGCACCGCCGGCCAGGCCAGCGACGGGACGGCGTCGCGCGCGGCGGGGCCGCCCGGCGAGCGACGGCGGTCGGCGACGGCGAGCACGACGCACGCGACTATCGCGACGAGCGAGAGGCCGAGGCCCGCCCAGGTCCAGCGTTGCGGGCCCCAGCGCAGCGTCACCGTGGTGGTGGTGTCGGAGGGCGGGAGGAACCAGCCGTTCGTGCCGCCGCTGATGGGCACCGGCGCGCCGAGCGACTCGCCGTCGACGCGAGCCTCCCAGCCCGGGTTCCATCCGATGCCCTGGTCGAGCCAGCACCCGTCGGGACAGGGCCCGACCGTGACCGTCTGATCGGTGCGGCCGCCCGACACCTCGACCGAGGGCGTCTCGGGGGGCGCCTCGGCCAACCGGGCCCGGGCGGCCTCGTTGGTCAGCACCACGCGATCCACGTCCAGACCCGTCGTCGAGCCGGGGGCGCTGGTCACGAGGTGCTCGCCGCGGGCGAGGGCGAGGGGATCCCCCGAGCCCGCGCCGCAGCGGACGACGTCGAGCGGCTCGCCGGCGAGCGCCGCCGCCCGGTCGCCCCGGACCCGCAGCGCGACCGGGGTCCCGTCGACCTCGAGCAGGTCGGACCGACAGCCACCGTCGAGCCGCGTGGGCAGGCCCTGGGCGTCGAGCCCGGGGCCCGACAGCTCCGCGATGCCGACGGGCAGGAGCGTCGTCTCGCCGTAGCGCCGGTCGACCGTCGTGGCGTCGTCGGTGGCGGTGATGCGCAGCGTCAAGGGGCCCCGGGCCTCGGCGAGGGGCCCGGGATCCAGGCGCTGCGTGGTGGTGCCGGGGTCGAGCGCGACGGTGAGGCGCTGGCCGCCCCGGTGCAGCTCGACCTCTCGCACCTGCCCGACGCCCGCACCGGTCGCGACCTCCAGCTCGAGCGGGCCGAGTGGGCCTGCGGTCGGGACGGTGAGCGTCGCGCCCGGTCCCGCCGAAGGGTGTGAGCCAGGCGGTCCGGTCGTCGCCGTCCACCGCGGCCCAGCCCCCGGACGCGAGGTCACCCGCCAGGTGCTCGGAGCTGGTGGCGGTGCGGACACCGAACAGGGCCGCCACGGTCGGGTCGGACGCTCCCCGGTCGACCCGGACGGTGGTCGTCGGACGCAGGGCCTGGGGTGCGGCCAGCGTGAAGCGACGGACGAGCGAGTTCCGGTCGGCCCCGCCACCGGTCGAGCGGATCGGTCCGCAGGCGTGCCAGCACGATGGCCACGGCGGTGTCGGTACCGACCTCGGCGAGCGCGTCTCCGGGGAGCTCGACGACCTCGCGGCTCGCGCCGAGCTCGGTGGAGATCTCCGCGAAGCCGACCGGGCCCTGGTTCGGGTACGCGGCTGCCGGGGCCACGTTGGTCCCGGTGATCTCGAGCTCCCACCAGTCGGCGGGCTGGTCGAGGGCGATCTCCCGGCCGTCGACGGGAGGCCTCTTCGAGCGGGATCGTCCGTTCCTCGCCGGTCGAGGTGGTGACGCGGACCTCGTGATCCACCGCGGCGCGAGCACGCGCGCCTGGAGGACGGTGAAGGCGTCGACGGGCTCAGCGGCGTCCACCCGGATCCGTTCGCCGAGGGGTCGGCCCGGTCGGGACCCAGCCGTGCCCGGGTCGCCGTCCACGGCCATCGCGGCGCGCGACTCGGGCCGGTAGGCGTCCGGCTCCCCGTAGGCGCTGGCGGTGGCCCGCAGCGGGCCCTCCTGCACGGCGGTCGTCTGGTTCGCCTCCTGCTCGTCGGGGGAACACCTCGAGGCGGTGGTCGGCGGGTCGTCTCGAGCAGGGCCGGGTGGTCGGGGTCCTCGGTGAACCCCCACACGTCCTGGCTGCCCCGCCACCGGCGGGCGCCGGCGGTTGCCGTCGGTGACCACCACGAGGTCGGCGTCGGCCACGGCGGCACCGAGGTCCTCGGTGGCGGCCGCAGCGGATGGTCTCGTGGCCGTCGATCAGCGTGGCAGGCGGCGTCGACCACGCCGTCGCCGCTCCCGGCCAGCACGACGGTCCGACCGCCGACGTGCACGACGGCCTCGGGTCCTCGACGGGCAGGAGGGCGAGGGGAGGGACGGCCGCGCCGAGCCGCCCGTCCCGGTCGAGGGCGACCGCGGCCTCGTCGACCATCGCGGCGGCCGGCGGATCCGTCGGCGCGAGGTTGGGCGCCGGGGGGCCGTAGGTCACCGGCTCGCCCAGGCCGTCGACACCCTCGGCGAAGCGTTGCCACGTGGGCTCGGGGCGCGGCGTGCGGTAGCGCTCGAACGCGACCTCGGGGGCCACGAGGACGGTGTCGGCGCCCAGGAGCCGGGCCACGGGCGCCACCGCGTCGGCCTCCGCGACCCCTTCCTGGAACCGGTCGTCGAGCGCGTACAGCGTGTCCATCGCCGCCGGGCTGCCGAGCGGGAGCAGGTCGCGGGTGAGCAGGGGTCGCTCGCTGATGCCGGGCAGCAACGGGTCGACCGTGTGGCCCCACCGGTAGGTCGAGAACTCCATGCCGGGGACCTGGAGGACCCGCCCGTCACCCGGGGCGGCATCGAGGTCCGCGGCCGCGTCGAGCCACCAGGACGGCAGCGCCTGCGGGCGGTCGAGGTCGGGGTCGACGAAGCCCCCGGTCCAGGCCGGCGGGAGGTTGAGCGCGGCCACCACGACGAGCGCGACGGCCGCGGCGACGCCGACCCGCGGCCGCAGTCGGCCGGCGGCGGTGACGAGGGCGCCGGCCCCGAGCGCGAGCGCGAACACCACCATCGGCACCGCGCGGGTGCTGCTGCGCAGCGCGAGGACGAGGGTGGAGCGCGACGAGTCGGCCAGCGCCGCGCCGAGCGGTGACGGGTCGTCGATCGGATAGGCGCCGACCGCCAGCACCACGCCGGCGGCGAGGCACAGCGCGGCGAAGCGTCGGTGGGCCCAGCGGACGAGCACCAGCCCGGCCACGCCGGCGAGCACCAGCGCGAAGCCGGTCGCGAGCAGCGCCGGCTGCTCCTGGTAGGCCCGTGACGCCGTGGTCGCCGCCGTCACCGGGTCGCCGACGTAGAACAGCCAGTAGCCCAGGCCGCGGAGCACCTCGCTGCTCACCGCGGTGGACGAGACGGCCTCGAGCGTCTCGCTGAACGACAGCGCCGCGGCGCCGTGGCGGGCCTGGATCGCGAGCGCGGTCATCCACCACAGCGAGACGCCGAGCGAGAGCCCGCCGAGGGTGACCACGGTGCGCCCGGCACGCCGCCACGTGATGGCCCCCCGGGCGGCGGCGTCGACCAGCCAGAGCAGGGGGACCGGGGCGATCATCAACAGCGCGGTGGCGTTGATGCCGCCCACGGTGGCCACGACGAGGGCGAAGAACGCCGCGTCCCGCCAGCGCGTGCGCGTGGCGGCGCCCACGGTCAGCCCCACGAGCCATCCGAGCGCCGCCCACGGCAGGAGCAGCACGGAGGTGCGGGAGACGTAGGCGAGCACGTAGGGCGACAGCTGGTACACGACGGCCGCCGTCAGCGCCGCCGTCGGCGTGAGGTCGAGGCGTCGGGCGGCCCACCGCACCCCCGCGCCGGCCGCGAGCAGGATCGTGCCCAACCAGAGCCGGTGGGCGATCCAGTCGGGCACGCCGAGCCGGTCGAACAGCCAGTACCACGGGCCGCTGGGCCAGAGGTAGCCGATGATCTGGTGGGGCACCCACCCCGCGAACTGGCGCGTGTCGAACGACCACAGCGCGTCGGCGAGCTGGCGGCCCGGGTCCAGGTACAGGTACAGCTTGGTGTCGGCCGGGACGCGGCCGGGCGCCGCGGTGAGGGCGGGGACGTAGGCGAGCAGCGCCAGCGCCGCGAGCTCGAGCGCGGTGCGGCGGCGGCGCCCGCTCACGGGATCGCGCCGTAGACCCCGTAGAGGGCGGTGAGGGTCACCAGCCCGGCGGCGCAGAGCGCGATGAGCAGGGTCCAGCCGTCGTGGGCCCAGCTCCGCTCGTCGTCGTCGGGCCACCACGCCCCCGCGGACAGGAACAGCGGGAAGGCCGTGTAGACGAAGCGCGGCCGGGCCGTCACGGTCTCGGGGATCAACATGAGGGCGAGGACGACGCCGACGTAGGCGACCATCGGCCAGGGGAGGCGCTTCTTCCACGCGGTCCAGAGCAGGGCGAACATCGCGACGAGCGACGTGGTGGTGAGCACGTCGGTGGGGGAGTTCAACGGGTGGGTCAGGAAGCCGAACGTGTCCTGGAGGGCCGTCGCGCCGAAGCTCGTGCCCTCCGCCCACGCCTCGCGCTGCACCCGGAACCACGCCCAGTCCTCGCTGGTGTGCACGCGCAGGTACCACTGGAACGCGATGAAGCCGAGGGGGGCCAGCACCGGGGCGATCAACGCCTTCCACTCGCGGTCCTGCCAGATGGCGATGAGCGCGGCGACGCCGCACGCGGCCGCGACCGCCACGCCGTTCGGGCGGGTGGCGGTGGCCAGGGCGGCCACCACGCCCGCGAGCAGCCACTGGCGCCGGTGGAGGAGGAGCAGGCAGGCGGCGGCCAGCAGGATGAGCAGGGCCTCGCTGTAGGCGAAGCTGAGGACGAAGCTGCCGGGGAACAGCGCCATCAGGACCATGGTCCGCTCGGCGGGCACGGTGCCGAACAGCTCCCGGGCGAGCAGGCCCACCATCAACACCACGAGCAGGCCGAGCAGCGCGTTGACGAAGATGCCGGCGAAGACCTCGCTGCCGGGCAGGACGCGGTCGAAGGCGCGGACGAGCATCGGGTACAGCGGGAAGAAGGCGGCCCGGGCCTCGACCTGGAAGTACGTGATGTCGGCGGGGATCTGGCGGGGGTAGCCCCCCCGGACGATCTCCATGTACCAGTTGCCGTCCCAGGAGTCGAGCACCTGGACGATGAAGGTCTGCGCCCCTTCGGGACGGGGCACGTTCTCGACGTTGGCGTCCACACCCCGCTGCGCCGCCACGATCCCGGCGCCGGCGATCACCATGACCCGCGAGACGACGTAGGCGACCGCGCCCTTGACCAGGGCCCCGCGCCACGCCCGTCGCTCGTCGGACGATCCGCCCCGATCGCTCGGGTCAGCCGGGGCGGTCCCCGGGCCTCGGTCGTCGCCCTCGCCGGACGAGGGGTCGGGGTGCTCGGTCTCGGTGGCGGTGGAGGTCATTCGGGTGCGGGGCCACCGCTCGGACGGGGCCGTGAGAACCTACCACGGGCCCTTTCGCCCCCAACGTCATCAGATCGTCATCTGGCGCCCTCGGCCGGGGCCTCAGGCCGCCGGTTCGTCGAGCGCCCGGCGGATGATCAAGATCTCGGAGGTGCGGAAGCTGGCGATGCGGGTGGCCCAGCTGTCGACCACCGATCGACCGCCGTCCCGGCGGAAGAACGTGGTCATCTGCCCCTCCTGCTGGTAGGCGTCGGCGCCGACGATGCGCTCGACGCTGCGGTCGGTCAGCGTCACCTCGTAGCTGGTCATGGCGTGGTCCTCCTGGGGCGACCGTACGACGGGTGGCCTGTGCACGACCAGCCCCCCAAACCTGTGGACAACCTGTGGACGTCGGTGGTCGCCACCGGGCGGCGGGCGCGGCGCGCGCCCGTGCTCAGCGGTCGCGGAAGTCGTTGGGGCCCATGCGCGGCCCCTTGCGGGCGGGGCCGAGGCGGGCCACCTCGATGAGGCGCACCACGCGCCCGCGCTGGCCCCGGAACGGCTCGAGCAACTCGAGCATGCGCTCGTCGGTGGCCCGCTCTCGCCGGCGAGGGCGTAGGCGACCTGGTGGGGAGGTGGTAGTCGCCGACGCTCACGGCGTCGGGGGTCGCCGAACCGGCAGGCACGCGACTTCTGCCGCGCTCCAGGGCCCGATGCCGCGGAGACGGGCGAGCGCGCGGGGCCTCGGAGGCGGCCCTCGAGCAGGCGCTCGATCTGGGGCGCGGGCGGCCGCGGCGCAGGGTGTCGGCCCGCGCTGCGCTCGACGCCGATGAGGTGCAGGTCGTAGTACGGCGTGCCGGGCGATCGTCGCGGGTCGGGAGGCAGGACAGCCCCGTCGGTCCTGGGCGGCGTCGCCGAGGCGCTGGACGAGCTGTCGGTACGCCCGCCGGCCTCGAAGCCGGTGACCTTCTGCTCGATGATCGTCACCAGGGCCTCAGAACAGGGCGTTGCTGCGGGGATGCGCATCGCCGCGAAGCGCCGGTGCAGCCGGGCGACGAGCGGGTGATCGGTGCTCAGCTGGGTCGGGTCGTCCTCGGCACCGGAGCAGGGCCGGTGCGTGTCGAGGCCCCTCGGCCCCCCCCAGGCGGTCGCGCCGAAGGTGGTCCCCTGGGTGCGACTCAGGCCGTCCTGGCCACGACCGCGACGTGGCCGCCTCGGGTCTGGGTGCCGCCACAGCCCCGCCGCCCGATCTGGCAGGTGGGGTCATGGCGGCCTCGGCGGAGGGGTCCCAGCGTGAGGGCCAGGTCCACCGGAGCGTCGCAGGTGATCGCGCCGCAGCGCCGGATCGGTCAGGGCGTCGCACCCTGCTCGACGGCGACCGTGGACGCCCAGCGGTAGTCGGCCTTCCCGCTGGGGCTGCGCTCGATGTGGTCGAGGCGCAGGATCGCCTTGGGCAGCTTGTAGCGGGCGATGTGGCGGCTGCAGGTGGCGAGGCTCCTCGTCGGACGCCGTGGCACCGTCGCGCAGGCGCACGAGCGCCACGACCTCCGGCCCCCACCGCTCGCTCAGCCGACCACCACCGCGCCGAAGACCGCCGGATGGGACTTGATCGCGTGCTCGACCTCTGGCGAAGATCTTCTCGCCGCCCGAGTTGATGGTGACCGACTGCTCGTGCAGCTCGATCAGGCCCTGCTCGTCGAAGTGGCAGCGATCACCCGGCACCGCGGCGCTTCGCCGGCGATGGAGGGGAACGTCGCCTCGATCTTCGCCCGGTCACCCAGGTAGCCGAGCGAACACGACCTGCTGGGCGAGCCAGCCCTCCCCGGCGTCGCCCGGGCCAGCACCCGCGCGAGGTCGGCGCTGACGATCGCGCGCCTGCGGTCGGCTCGAACATCGCGGACCGCCCCGGCGGCGTGGCCTGATCGTCGCGGCGCGAGGCCGTCACTCCCTGGCGGCGGACTCCGAGGAGCCCAGGATGTCGACGGTGGTCAGGCCTGGGACGAGCTCGGAGCAGCTCGGCCTTGGTCGAGCGCTGAGGATGGCGCCGCCGGTGAGCAGGAAGCGCAGGCTCGACAGGTCGTAGGCGTTGGCCCGCAGCTCGTCCACCAGGCCGGGAACGCGCCGCCCACGATCAGCAACGACGTGACCTGCTCCTGCTCGCAGGTGGCGAACACGTCGGGAGTCGGGTGGTGGGGATGGTCTGGACCACCACGGTGCCTCCCGCGAGCCAGGCCGAGAGGGCGTTCCAGTGCGCGGCGCCGTGCATGAACGGCGCCGCCGGCAGGGCCCGGAGCCGTCCGGGCCGGGCCTGCTCCACCACCTCCTCGACCGAGCCCCAGTCCCGGCCGTCGCGGCGGCGGAACGCGAGCGCGGCGGGGAGGAAATCGCCCTGGCGCCACAGCACGCCCTTCGGCATGCCGGTGGTGCCGCCGGTGTACAGCAGGTAGCGGTCGTCCGGTGACCACGAGCCGACGAGACCGGGGTCGAGGTCCGGCGACGCCGCCGCCAGCGCGCTCTCGTAGTCGAGGGCGCCGGGCAGCAGGTCGTGGCCCGAGTCGTCGGCCACCTGGAGTAGCAGTGGCCGCGGGTCGAGTTCGTCGAGCACCTCGGCGAGGGTCGGCGCGAACCGGGCGTGGTACACGACGGCCCGGGCGCCGGCGTCGGCCAGCAGGTACGACAGCTCCTCGGCGACGTAGCGGTAGTTGACGTTGAAGGGCGCGGTGCGGGCCTTGTAGCCGCCGAGCATGCCCTCGAGGTACTCGTTGCCGTTGTGGAGGTAGAGGGCCACCGGGTCCTGCGGGCACGCCCACGGCTCCGTCGCGTCCTCGTCGGCGCGGCGGCCGAGACCGTGGTCGACCAGCACGGACGCCAGACGACGGGTGCGGTCGGTGACGTCGGCCCACGTGAGCCGGCGGTCGCGGAACACGAGGCACTCGCGGTCGGGGACCGCGGCGGCGATGGCCTCGTGCAGCGTCGCGATGTCGAAGTCCACGCGACGGCGGGCGGTGCTAGTCGCGCGGGCGCTGCGAGACCGACACCGAGTCCATGGTGTCGCCCACCGCGATGGACTGGGCGACCTCGATCCCGTCGACCACGTGGCCGAACAGGTTGTAGAGGGGCTGGAGCTTGCGGCGGCAGTCGTCGATGCAGATGAAGAACTGGGAGCCGTTCGTGTCGGGCCCGGCGTTGGCCATGGCGACCGCGCCGAGCGTGTACTCGCCCTTGACGGGCTCGTCGGCGAACCGGTAGCCGGGACCGCCCCGTCCGGTGCCCTCGGGGTCCCCGCCCTGGATCACGAACTCGGGCACCACCCGGTGGAAGGTGAGGCCGTCGTAGAAGCCGTTGCGGGCGTTGACCACGAAGTGGTTGACGGTGACCGGGGCCAGCTGCGGGTCCAGGTCCATGACGATGGCACCCTTGGGGGTGCCGATCGTCACCTGGTACACGGCGTCGAGGTCGATCTCCATCGCGGGGGGGTTGGCCATGGTGCCCATGGTGGCACCTCGCCGGGACCGGCACCGAACCGGGGCCGGCGCCCCGCCCGCCGAGCGCCTACTGCTCGACCCAGATCTGGCTGACCTGGTGGGTGCCGGTGCGCATGCCCAGGTTCTCGCCGCCGTCGGGCAGGTTGTACCCGGTCGCGATCTGGTGGACGTCGGGCTGGCTGGCGATGGCCCACTCGCCCCACGTCAGCCAGACGTTGTACACCTGCTCGGCGAAGCGGCGGTTGATGGCCTCGGCCGCGGTCGTGCGCTCGGCGGGGTCGTCGCTCTCACGGATGATGTCGAGGTTCTCGTCGATCACGTCGTCCTCGATGCGACCGAAGTTGATGGCCAGCGAGCCGATCGGCCCGGAGGTGTCGGAGCCCCAGAAGACGTTGTTCTGGTCGGGGTCCTGGGTGGCGAGGTTGCGGTACAGGAACAGCTCGAACTCGCCCTTGGCCGCCGACAGCACGAACTCGCCCTGCTCCTGCTGGTCGATCGACGCGTCGATGCCCACCTCCTGCAGGTACTGCTGGAAGAGCTGCGCGCTCAGCAGGTTGAACTGGTCCGACGTGGTCCGGATGCCGATCTCGATGGGGCCGTTCTCGGCCTCGTACTCGTCGACGAGCTGGCGGGCCATCTCCGGGTCGTAGGTGGGGTAGCCGGAGTCGTCGAGGTAGCCGGGGGTGCCCGGCGGGAAGGGCCCGTTGGCCACCCGGGCGATGCCGGCCGAGCGGGACTGGTTGATGGTGTCGTAGTCCATGGCGTAGGCGATGGCCTGGCGGACGCGGACGTCGGCGAGGTCGGACTCGGGATCGCCGGCGTTCAACATGAGGTAGTTGGTCTCGGCGTTGTTCGAGTTCTCGATGAGGTCGATCTCGCCCGACTCGGCCTTGCCCCGGAGCTGGGCGATGGTGTCGAAGTTGGCCGTGTGCATCAGGTCGATCTGGCCGGACTCGAGCGCCGCCGTGCGCGATCCCACGTCCTCGAAGACCTTGAACTCGATGCGGTCGAGGTAGGGCAGGCTCCGGCCCTCGGCGTCGGTTCGCCAGTAGTCGGGGTTCGCGGTGGCCACGAAGCTGCCGCCCGGATCGTAGGACTCGAACACGAACGCGCCCGTGCCCACCGGCTCGTCGGCCTGGGCGGTGCCCGCCTGGACGGCTTCGAGCCAGTCCCCCGAGGCCACGAAGCCCACCTGGGTGGTGAGGACGTAGTCGAACGCCGTCCAGGGGCGGTTGAGGTTGTACTGCACCGTGTAGTCGTCCACGACCTCGGTCGAGTCGACGTCCTTGGTGGCGATGGCCAGGGTCGGGCTCGACTTCACCGCGTCGGAGTTGATCTTGAGGTCCTCGGCGGTGAGCTCGGTGCCGTCGTGGAACGTGATGCCCTCGCGGACCTTCACCGTCCACACCGTGTAGTCGTCGTTGTGCTCGATGGACTCGGCCAGCACGGGCTGGACGGTGCCGTCCTCGCCGATCTCGGCGATGGGGTCGTAGACCGAGCGCAGGACCTCCGAGCAGCTGATCGCGCACAGGACCTGCTGGGGGGTCCACGGGTTCGACGTGTCGGCCTCGATCCCGTACACGACGGTGCCGCCGTACTGCGGCTCGGCGGTGTCGGGCACGAGCTCGGTCTGGCCCGGCTCGGCGGCGTCGCCCGAGGCGTCGTCGCCCGACGACGAGCTCGACCCGCCCCCGCCCCCGCCGCAGGCGGCGGCGGTGAGGGCGAGGGCCACCACGACGGGCAGCAGGCGGGTGAAGCGGGAGCGGGTGACGGTCACGGCGACGGAGTCTCCTGGGTCGGGACGAAAGGCGGGCGAAAGGTGCGGGTCAGGCGGTGGCGACGGCCTCGCGCTCGGGCTCGTCGCCGCGGCTGCCCGCGACGTCGACGAGGGGGAAGTGGCAGGCCACGTAGTGGTCGCCGTCGACCCGGCGCATCTGGGGCTCCTCCTGGGCGCACCGGTCCTGCGCGCGCGGGCAACGCGTGCGGAACCGGCAGCCGCTCGGCGGGGTGACCGGCGAGGGGATCTCGCCGGCCAGGCGGCCGGCCGCGTCGGGGAGCCGGGTGGGGTCGGGCACCGGGATGGCGTTGAGGAGGGCGTCGGTGTACGGGTGGGCCGGGGCGTCGTACAGGCGCTCGGGGGGCGCCACCTCGCACATCTTGCCGAGGTACATGACCGCGACGCGGTCGCTGACGTTCTTCACCACGGCGAGGTCGTGTGCGATGAACACGAGGGTGAGCTGGTAGCGCTCCTTCATGTCCTCGAGCAGGTTCAGGATCTGGGCCTGCACGGACACGTCGAGGGCCGAGACGGGCTCGTCGCAGATCACGACCTTGGGCTCGAGCACGAGGGCGCGGGCGATGGCGATGCGCTGGCACTGGCCACCCGAGAACTCGTGGGGCCGCTTGGGCTTGGCCACGGCCGGGTCGAGGCCGACCGCGTCGAGGACCTCGTCGACCCGGGCCTCGCGCTCGGCGGGTGTGCCCCGCTTCCAGATGTTGAGGGGCTCGGCCACGATGTCGCCGATGGTGCGGCGGGGGTTGAGCGACGAGATCGGGTCCTGGAAGATCATCTGCATCCGCGTCCGGGTGCGCCGGAGCTGCTCGCCGGACAGCGTGGTGAGGTCGGTGCCGTCGAACACGACCGACCCGCTGGTGGGCTTCGGGAACTGCATCATCGCCCGGCCGGTGGTGGACTTGCCGCAGCCCGACTCGCCCACGAGGCCCACCGTCTCGCCGTCGGCGATGTCGAGGCTGAGGTCGGTGACGGCGTGCACCTTGAGGCCCGAGCGCCCGACCGGGAACTCGACGACGAGGTGCTCCATGCGCAGGAGCGAGTCGCCCGGGTCGCGCAGGTGGGCGGTGCCGCTGCCGGCCATCAGGCGCTCGCTCCCTGGTCGGCGAGGGCGGGCTCGCCCCCGGTGGCCAGCACGGCGGCGGGCACCCCGGCGGCGACGTTGTCCTCGAGCGCCTTCGTGCCCTCGGGGGTGCCCACGGGGTACCAGCACGCGAACTCGTGCCCCGCCGTGTCGGCCGGTCGCAGCGGCGGCTCGTCGGTGAAGCACCGCGGCTGGGCGTAGGGGCACCGAGGGCTGAAGTTGCACCCGGTCGGCGGGTTGATGAGGTCCGGGGGCCGGCCGCCGATGATCTTCAGGCGTGTGTGGCTCGAGTCCTCGAGGCGGGGGATCGAGTTCAACAGGGCCTCGGTGTAGGGCATGCGCATCTCCGAGAAGAGCACCGAGGTGGGCGCCTTCTCCACGACCTTGCCGGCGTACATCACCGCGATGTGGTCGGTGCGGCCGGCCACGACGCCGAGGTCGTGGGTGACGAGGATGATGGCCATGTGCCGCTCACGCTGCTGCTGGTGGAGCAGGTCGAGGATCTGGGCCTGGACGGTGACGTCGAGGGCGGTGGTGGGCTCGTCGGCGAACAGGAGGCGCGGCCCGCAGGCCAGCGACACCGCGATCATCACGCGCTGGCGCATGCCGCCCGAGAGCTGGTGGGGGTACTCCCCGAAGCGCTGCGCGGGCTCGGGGATGCCGACCGAGGTCAAGAGCGCGATCGCCGTGTCCCGGGCCTCGCCCTTGTCCATGTCGAGGTGGTAGCGCAGCGACTCGGTGATCTGGTTGCCGATCTTCATCACCGGGTTGAGCGACGTCATCGGGTCCTGGAAGATCATCCCCATCTCGGTGCCCCAGACGCTGCGCATCTGCTCCTGGCTGTAGTCCGA
Organism: Microthrixaceae bacterium; assembly: GCA_020637195.1. Taxonomy (GTDB): domain Bacteria; phylum Actinomycetota; class Acidimicrobiia; order Acidimicrobiales; family DATDAH01; genus JAEUJM01. Next base: position 36,174 of record JACJWK010000022.1, on the reverse strand, counting down.
GATGGAGTGGCCCTGGTAGCGGATGGCGCCCTGGCGCACGACGTTGCGGCTCGGGAGCAGGCCCATGATCGAGCGTGACAGGACCGTCTTGCCCGAGCCGGACTCGCCCACGATGCCGAGGGTCTCGCCCCGGGCGAGGGTGAACGACACGCCGTCGACCGCCCGCACGGTGCCCGCGGGCGTGAGGAAGTGGGTGCGGAGGTCCTCGACCTCGAGCAGGGGACCGTCGAGCTTGTCGCCCGCCGCGGTGGGGCTGGTGAGGACGACCTTCTTGCGGGCCATCAGAGGCGCACCTCCTTGACGTCGAAGCGCCGTCGCAGCTGGTCGCCGACGTAGTTGAGCGACAGGAGGGTGAGGAACATCACCGCGCAGGGGACGAGGGCGATGTGGGGGGCGAACTCGAGCGCCGTGCGGCCCTCGTTGATCATGTTGCCCCAGGTGGCGGTCGGCGCCGAGACGCTGAGGCCGAGGAAGCTGAGCGCACCCTCGGCCACGATCACGATGGCGACCGCGATGAGCGAGAACGACACCATCGGCGGGATCACGTTCGGCAGGATCTCCCGGACCAGGATGCGGCCGTTCCTGGCCCCGAGGGTGCGGGCCGCCTGGACGAACTCGCGCTGTGAGAACGTGAGCGTGCTGGCCCGGGTGATGCGGGCCAGGGCGGGGATGGACAGGATCGTGAGCGTGAGCGTGATGGTGCGCAGCGTGGCCTCCTGCGAGCCGGGCTCGGACAGGAACACCACGATGGCCAGGGCCAGGATGAGGGCGGGGAAGGCCAACATGATGTCCATGGCCGCCATCACGATCTTTTCGTACTGCCCCCGGAAGTAGCCGGCCGTCAGCCCGATGGTGCCGCCGATCAGGAAGCCGAGCGCGACCGCGGCGACGCCCACGAACAACGAGACGCGGGCGCCCCAGATGACGCGGGAGAAGATGTCGCGGCCGAGGTCGTCGCCGCCGAGCAGGTGCAGCGTGTCGGAGGCCGAGCCGTTCCAGCTCCCGCCGTCCTGCCAGGCGACGGGCTGGCGCAGCGCCAGCGCGTCGATCTCGTTGGGGTCCTGGACGAAGGGCAGCCAGGGCGCGAGGAAGGCGAGCAGGACGAGCACGACGAGCCAGGCCGTCGCGACCCAGAACCCGATCCCGAGCTTGCGCTCCTCGAGTTGGTGGCGGGACTCGTCGGCGGTGACGTCGGCGGTGACCGCGTCGAACTCGATCTCGCCGCCGGCCTCGGTGAGCAGGTCGGCCCCGGGCCGCTCGGAGAGCGACGGGGCGTCGACGGGGTCAGGCGATGGCGCGGGCATGGCGGATCCTCGGGTCCAGGAGGGCGTAGAGCAGGTCCACGGCGAAGTTGATGATGACGAAGCCGGCCGCGATGACCACCACGACGCCCTGCACCACCAGGTAGTCGCGCTGGAAGATGGAGAACACGATCAGCTTGCCGATGCCGTTGATGCCGAAGATCTGCTCGATGATCACCGTGCCGCCGATGAGGTTGCCGATGGTGATGCCGGCCACCGTCAGCAGCGAGAAGCTCGAGGGGCGGAACGCGTGGCGGAACAGGATGCGGCGGTTGGTCATGCCCTTGGCCTTGGCCACCCCGATGTAGTCCTCCTGGAGGGTGGCGATCATGTCGGTGCGCAACAGGCGCAGGAACACCGCGATCTGGCCGAGGGCCAGTGACAGCGCCGGCAGGAACAGCGTGTAGAGGTTCTCGTCGCCCTCCTTCACCGTGGCCGGGAACCAGTCCTGGTTGATGGCGAAGAGGTAGACGAGCAGCGTGGCCATGATGAAGTTGGGCACCGAGAGCAGGGCGAAGCTGACCGTGCCCGTGATCTTGTCGAATCGGGTGTCGGCCTTCCACGCCGTCGCGATGCCGAAGGGGACGGCCACCAGCAGCGCCAGGAACATGGCGTAGGTCATCAGGGCGAGCGTGACCGGCAGGCGGGCGCCCAACAGCTCGGACACGGTCGACCCGTTGACGTAGGACTGGCCCAGGTCACCGGTGACCGCGTCGCCCAGCCAGCGGGCGTAGCGGATGGGGATCGGGTCGTTGAGGCTCAGGTCCTCCTGGAGCTGCGCGATCGACTCGTCGTCGGCCCCGAAGCCGAGGATGGCGGCTTCGGGGCCTCCGGGGAGCAGGTTGATGAGCATGAAGGTGAGGAACGTGACGATGACGAGCACCACCACGAGCTGCACCAACTTGCCGAGTGCGTAGCGCATTGCGGGATCCTCCGGGCCTCGTCCCTCACCTCCGTCCGCTCAGTTGCCGGACTCGTCGATCCAGATCTGGCTCACCTGGTGGGCGCCGCCGATGCCGAGGACGTCGAGGACGGGGTCCCCCTCCTCGGTGATCCCGCCGAGCACGTTGTGCACCGTGGGGCTGTGGCCGATGCTCCAGATCGGCCACTCGAACCAGATGTTGTAGACCTGCTCGGCGAAGCGACGGTTGATGGCCTCGGCGGCCTCCGTGCGGGCCGCCTGGTCCGGGTTCTCCCGGATGATCTGGAGGTTCTCGTCGATGACGTCGTCGCGGATGCGCCCGAAGTTCAGGCCGAAGTCGCCCGGCGGGTTGGCGTTCTCGGAGTTCCACCAGATGTTCTGCTGGTCGGGGTCGAACCCGGCGTGGTTGCGCCAGCCGAAGGCCTCGAAGTCGCCGGTGAGCGCGAGCCCGATGAACGATCCCTGCTCCACCTGGTCGAGGGTGACGTCGATGCCGATGTCCTCCCAGAACTGCTGGTAGAGCTGGGCGGTGACCAGGTTGAACTGGTCGTTCGTGGTCTTGTAGGCGATCTCGATCGGGCCGTTCTCGGCCTCGTACTCGTCGACCAGCTCCCGGGCCTTGTCGGGATCGAACGTGGGGAACCCGGTGTCGTCCAGGTAGCCGGGGGTGCCGGGCGGGAACGGGCCGTTGGCGATCTGGGGGACGCCGCCGGACCGGGCCTCGAGCCGGGTCTCGTAGTCGAAGCCGTACGCGAGCGCCTGGCGGACCCGGACGTCGCTGGTGGGCAGGGAGTCGTCGCCCACGTTCAACAAGACATAGCCGGTCTCGAGGTTGTTGGTGATCTGGTCGACCTCGACGGTGCCGCTCTCGACCTCGCGGGCGAGGCGGTTCGTGGTGTCACCGTTGGAGGTGTGCATGATGTTGGTCTCGCCCGAGACCAGCGAGTTGAACCGGGTCTGGTCCTGCTCCTGCACCACGAACTCGATGGCGTCGAGGTAGGGGAGCGGACGGCCCTCGGCGTCGGTGCGCCAGTAGTCGGGGTTGGCCGTCGCCCGGAAGGTGCCGCCGGGCTCGTAGGACTCGTACACGAAGGCGCCGGTGCCGACGGGCTCGTCGGCCTCGGCCGTCCCCGCCTCGACGGCCTCGAGCCACGTGGGGGACGCCTGGTAGCCGAGCTGGCCGCTCAGGAACGCCGGGAACGACACCCAGGGGCCCTGGGCGGTCACCGTGACGGTCATGTCGCCGTCGGACTCGACGGTGTCGATGTAGGCGAAGGCCTTGCCGGTGAGCGGGCTGGCCTTGTCGGCCTCGATGTTGTAGGCGATGGCGTCCGCGTCGAAGGGCGTGCCATCGTGGAACGTGACGCCCTCGCGGGCGACGAGCGTCCAGACCGAGTAGTCGTCGTTGTGGTCGAACGACTCGAGCAGGTTCGGCTGCACCTCGCCGTCGCTGTTGGCGAGGGTCAGCGGGTCGTAGATCGCGTGCGAGATCATGTGGCACGAGATCGCGCACACCATGTTGGCCGGCGTCCACGGCGAGGACGTGTCCGCCTCGATGCCGTAGCGGAGGGTCCCGCCGGTGACCGGCTCGGCGTTGGCGTCGGGGTTCGTGGTGCTGGTGGAGACGTTGGCCGCGCCATCGCCCCCGCCGTCGTCGTCACCGCCGCCGCCGCAGGCGGCCCCGAGCAGGACCAGCGCGACGAGAAGGCTGAGCAGACGACGCCAATGCGTCGATCGGTTGAACACGGTGTCCCCCCTGGGTGTGCGATCGGTGCTGCGCCCCGGACGTTACCCCGGCACGTCGCTGCTGTGACGGCTGCCACAGCAGAGACGGCGCAACGTAGCAGGCCGGTGGCGCGCCGCGGTCGCGCTCGGGGCCCGCGGCGGCGGTGTCAGTCCAGAGGGACGGCGCGCTGGTACTCGCGGGCGTGGCCGAGCACCTGCTCGACGTAGGCCTGTGAGTGGTTGTAGCTGAAGTACGCCCGGCGCAGGCCCGCGTCCTCGCCGAGGCCGGGCCCGCTGGCGCACAGGTACGCGGCCGCCGACCGCGCCGCGTCGTACAGGTTCTGCGGATCGGCGACGCCGTCGCCGTTGCCGTCGCGTCCCCAGCGCCGCCAGGTCGACGGGATGAACTGCATCGGCCCGACGGCGTGGTCGACGGTCGGGTCGCCGTCGAGCACGCCGCCGTCGGTCTCGCCGATGGCGGGCAGCGGGATGCCGATGATGGGCTTGGTGACGTCGCCGTCGGCCTCGAGCTCGGAGCCGCCGAACGTGCCGTGGCGGCCCTCGACCCGCGAGATGCCGGCCAGCGCCCACCACTCGAGCCCGCACGCCGGGTCCTCGTCGGCGACCGTCTCCGCGCCCCGGTAGTAGGCGTCGAGGGCGACGAGGGGGAAGTCGACACCGTCGACCCGGGCGAGCACCCGGGCCTCGGCGACGCGGGGGGCGAGCTCGATCTCGTCCTTCGCGGCCTGGCGCTCGGCCGCCTCGGCGTCCTCGATGCGCCCGATGACGTTGTCGAGCAGCGCCCGGCTCAGGCTCAGCTCCCGGATGGCGTCGTCCCGGTCCGCCGCGGCGGCGTCGCGATCCTCCACCTGCGCGGCGTTCACGGTCGAGGCCAGCACCTCGCGCTGGCGGGACTCGTTGGCCGCGGACGGGTCGAGGAGCGGCACCGGGGGGGCGCCGCTCTCCGTGTAGGACGCCACCGCCAACGCCTCCATGGCGGCCTCCACGTACGCGAGTCGCTTCTCCGCCTGGCGGCGCTGCTCCCGGGCCCGCCCGACCCGCGCCTCGAGCTGCACCTTCGCCGGGCGCAGCTCGGAGAGCTCGGCCGTCGCCCGCGTCCGCGTCGCTCGTGCCGCGTCGAGTGCCTCCCGCAGGACCAGGTACTCGCCGCCCACCACGGGGACGTCGGCGAGCGCCGGGGAGATCTCGCCGGCGGGGGATGCCGCGGGGGGCGGCGCGTCCTGCGCCGACACCGGGCGCGCCAACGAGCCCAGGGTCGTGGCGACGGTCAGCGCGGTCGCGAGCAGGTGGGCGGAGTGGCGGCGCAGGGTGGGCACGTCCGGGTGCGAGGGCGGGTTCGGCGCGGGCGCCCGGGGGGCGCCGTCCTCCTCCCGTCGGCCGGGTCGGCCCGGGCCTTGAGCCGCGCCGCCGTCAGCGCCGCCGGGCCGCGTCGTCGACGAGCGCCCGGAGGACGGTCTCGGCGCTGGCCGCCCAGGTGAAGCGCGCCGCGTGCCGCGTCGCGCCCGCGGCGAGGCGCGCCCGCAGCCCGGCGTCGTCGAGGACCCGGCCGAGGGCGGCCGCCATCTCGGCCTCGCCGTCGACGAGCAGGCCGCTCTCGCCGTCCGCCACGGCCTCGGTGTGGCCCGGGATGCGGGTGGCCACCGCGGGGGTGCCACACGCCGCGGCCTCGGTGAGGGTGAGCCCCCACCCCTCCTGGAGCGAGGCGTTCGCCACCACCCAGGCCCGCTGGTACGCGGCGACGAGCTCGGCGTCGTCGACCCGGCCCCGGAAGGTGATCCGGTCGGCGAGGCCGAGGTCGACGGCGAGTCGCTCGAGGTCGGGCCGGGCCGGCCCGTCGCCGACCACCTCGACGCGCGTCCCGGGGCGCTCCCGGCACGCGGTGGCGATGGCCCGGAGGGCGGCGTCGAACCCCTTGTGGGGCACGAGGCGACCCACGGCCAGCACCAGGGGCGCGGCGCTCCGGGTGCCGCCGGCCCGGAACCGGGGGTCGACGCCGTTGGGGGCCACCCGGATGTCGGCGTGGCGCATCCCGAGCTTGTCGATCACCTCGCGTCGGGTGGCCTCCGACGGCGTGACCAGGGTGGCGCGCCGGTAGACGAGCGGCTGGAGCACCCGCTCCTGGAAGTGGCCCAACTGGGCCATGCCGGGAGGCATCCGCAGGGGCCAGGTGCCGAGGTGCACGTGGTGGACGAAGCCCACCCGGGGGCCCCGCGCCCACAGGGGCGAGAAGAAGGTGATGCCGTGGAAGATGTCCACGAGCCCGTCGCGGGGCCCGGCCCGCCCGGACCACTCCCACAGCACGGTGCGCGGGAACACGGAGAGGTGGCCGCCGCCGCGCACGACGTGGAAGCCGTCGCGCTCGACGCGGGCGGGCCGCCCCGCGACCGCACCGGTGTGGAGCGTGACGTCGAGCCCCGCGCCGGCCCAGTGGCGGGCCAGCTGTGACGCGTGCTGCTCGGAGCCCCCCGCCTCGGGGTCGTCCAGGTCGCGCCACGCCAGCAGGTGGACCCGGCGGATGCCGCCGGCCTCGGCGAGGCGGGCGAGCCGCTCGGGGGAGGCCGGTTCGGGGGCGGTCACTCTTCTACTATCGCCTGCGCATGGCCCCGGCCCGGACCCTCGTCATCCCCATGTACCGCGAGGCGTCCCGCATCGGGTCGACGATCGCCGCCATCGCCACGTCGCCGCTGAACGATCCCGGGACCGAGGTGCTCCTCGTGGACGACGGGAGCGACGACGGCACGCCCGCCATCGCGAAGGGGTTGGCCGCCGAGCTCGGCCTGACCGTGACCATCGTCGAACTGGGCGTCAACCAGGGCAAGGGCGCGGCGGTGCGGGCCGGCATGCAGGCCGCCGCGGGCGCGGTGCGGGCCTTCGCCGACGCCGACCTCGCCACCGACACCGCCGACATCGAGGCCTGCTTCCGTCGGGTCGAGGCGGGTCCCGACGAGGTGGTCGTGGCCACCCGGAGCCACCCGGACAGCACGATCACGGTGGCGGCACCGCGCCACCGCGTGCTCATCGGGCGCACCTACAACGGCCTGCTCCGGCGCCTCGGCCTCACCGACAGCCTCGACACGCAGTGCGGGCTGAAGGGGTTCACGGCCGCCGCCGCGGGCACCGTGTTCCCCCCGCTGCGCACCACCGGCTTCGCCTTCGACATCGAGGTCCTCGCCCGGGCCCGTCAGGCCGGGCTGACGATCGGCGAGATGCCGATCGCCTGGGGTCACGTGGAGGGCAGCCGGGTGGGGCTGCGCAGCGGGCTGCGGTCGTTCGTCGACGCCGTGCGGATCCGACGCGACCTCGGTCCCGCCCGCCCCGGCCACCGGCCACCGGGGGACGGCCCGGCGACCGCGATGGCCGCCGGGAAGTACGAGGTCATGGCGGCCACCGAGCGCCGCCACTGGTGGTTCCGGGCCAAGCGCCGGCTGGTGCTGCAGGAGGCCGAGCGGGCCGGCGCCGACCGGGGCGGCCTCGCGGTCGACGTCGGCTGCGGCACCGGAGCGGTCCTCGAAGCCCTCGCCGGCCGGTACGCGCGCACCGTCGGCACCGATCTCAGCCTGCTCGCCGCCGATCGGGCGTCGCGGCTGGTCGGGCCCGCCTCGGGGCCCGTGCTGGCGCGGGCCGAGGCCCTGCCGTTCCGCGACGCCAGCGCGGCCCTGCTCACCAGCCTCGACGTGCTCGAGCACCTCGACGACGATGTCGCCGCCCTGGCCGAGTTGCGCCGCGTCGTGCGTGACGACGGGGTGCTGGTGCTCGCGGTGCCGGCCTACGAGTGGGCGTGGAGCGACCACGACGTCGTGCTCGGGCACCGCCGGCGCTACACGGTGCCCCGGTTGCGGCGCGTCGCCGAGGACGCCGGCCTCGACTGCGTGCGGGTCACCTACTTCCACTCCTGGCTGGCTCCGCTCGCCTTCCTGATCCGCAGGACGCCCCTGCGTCACCTCGTGGGCGACGACCAGGAGGAGGCCAGCGACGTGGGCCCCGCCGCGAACCGCGTGCTCGAGGCGCTCACCGCCGTCGAGCGCCGCATCATCCGTCGGGCGCCGATGCCGTTCGGGCTGTCGGTGCTGCTGGTGGCCCGTCCCCGTCCCGGGCCCGGAGCCACGGCAGCGCCGGCCACGTCGGCGGGACCAGGCTGATCAGCACCGCCGCCACCGCCTCCACGGCCAGGATCTGCGTCGCGGCGCCGAACGCGTTGCCGCCCGGCCCCGCGTTGAGCGCGACGAGCACGCCGGCGCCGAGGTAGGCGAGGCCGGCGAGGAACGGCAGCGAGTCGTCCCGCCCGGGCAGGAGCAACAGGAGCGGGACGAACAGCACGAGGGGCCCGCCGATCGCGACGCCGGCGACGAGGGCGACGGCGACGACGAGCAGGGGCGACAGGGTGCGGCCGTCCGCCGGGGGTGGCTGCCGGCGCCGCCGCGGGCCGACGACCGCCAACGCGACGAGGGCGACGACGAACAGGGCACCCAGGGCCAGGCCGGCGCGGTACGGGCGGTCCGGGGCGAAGGTGAGGGTCACGGGGCCGCCCGCACCGGCCGGGACCACCCAGGCCTGGCGCCACCCGTCCAGGCGGACGGGCTCGAGGACGGTCCCGTCGAGGGTCGCCCGCCAGCCGTCGTTGAAGTTCTCCGCGAGGGCCAGGTACGCCTCGTCGCCGGCGCCGACCTGGACCGTGCGACGGGTGGCGCCCCAGTCCCGCTCCTCGACCGCGCGGCCGCCCGCCGGGGCGGCGGGAGCGGTGTCACCGCGCAGGACGAGTCGCGCCGGCGCGAACTGGCCGTCGGCGGGAGCGTCCACGTCGTGGCGCCCCGCGTCGAGGCGCACGGGGCCGGCGCAGGTCTCGAGCGTGAGGGGTCGGGCCTCGAGGAGGTCGGCGACCGTGCCCGTGAGCGAGGTGGGCACCGCGCGACCGTCGATGGACACCTCGGGGCCGTCACCGCAGGCGCGGGTGACCTCGGCGTCGGGGTCGAGCGTCGGCCGGCGCAGGTCGTCGAGCGCCGGGAAGCGGAGCTCGGCCAGGCCGACGGCCCGGGTGGCGTTGGCGAACGGGTCCACCGTCGTGGGGAACGACACCGTGACCTCGTCGGTGGTGAGGGGGGCGAAGGCGCCGCCGCCCGCACCGCCGATCACCACCTCGCGGTCGCCGGCGGGGCTCTCGAGCCGGAGGCGGGCGGCCTGCTCGGTGGGCGGGCCGGTGTCGACGATGCGCACCTCGTCGAGGGTGCGCGGCTCGTCCCAGCGCAGGGTGACCGTGGGCACCGGGTTCGAGGGGTCCGACACCCACGACGTGGCGGGATCGCCGTCGAGCAGGCGACGGGCCGAGAAGGCGGGCAACCCGCCCCAGGTCGAGGTCGACTGGACGTCGATCGCCCCCGGCTCGCCCAGGGAGTCCACGAGACGGATGAGGTCGAGGCCGGGGACCGGTGTCGCGGTGCCCGACACCGTGAACGTCCCGGCGTCGGGCAGGCGCAGGACCCGGTGCAACCCGCTCTCCTCGTCGTGCCGGGTGAGGTCGAACGGATCGGCCCGGAGGCGGTCGAGCACGATCAGCGGCTCGCCGGAGCCGTCGAGGGCGTCGGGCCGGTCGTCGGGGGTGACGAGCGGGCGCTCCAGCTCCAGGCCGGGGATCGTGATCTCGCTGATGCCGGGGCCCTCGAGCGCGTTCGTCCCGCCCTCGACGTCGGTGATCGTGAGCCGGATCGTCCGGGTCTCGCCCGCGGGCAGCTCGATGCCGTTCGCGCCGGCGCTGGCGGCCAGGTTGGCCTGGCGGCGGCCGGCGTCGGTGGTGACGAGCACCCGCGCGACGCGTCCGCGACCGACGCGGGCGGGTGGGATCTCGACGCCGATGCTCGCGACGTCGACGGGCTCGTCCAGGCGGAGCTCGACCCAGTCGCCGACCGCGGACCCGAGGCGCTGCGGTCGCCAGACCGTGCCGGGATCACCGTCGAAGGCCGCGAACGGCTGGGCCTCGGGGAGCCGGGCGAGACCGAGGGCGTAGGACGAGGCGCGGATCTCCGCGGCGCCGCGGTTGCGGGCGGTCGTCTGGTGCTCGACTCCGGGCACCACGAGGCGGTCGTGTGGTGAGCGGCCGGTGTTGGGTGAGGGCTCGTCCTCGGTCAGGACGTACGAGGCGTTGGTGTGGACCCGCCCGTAGTTGACGTCGCGACGGCCGAGGTCGTCGGTGAGGACCCACTGGTCGTCGGGGCCGAGCTCACCGCGCTCGTCGCCCGCGAGCATCGTGGCGGAGCCGTCGAGCGGGAGGGCCTCCTCGATCGGGAGCAGCGCCTCGGGGCCGCCGCTCACGACGCGGGTGCCCGCGGTCGGGTAGGTGGTGACGCGGCGCGCGTCCGGCGCGACCTCGTAGATCTCGACGGCTCGGAGGGTCTCGTCGTTGGCCTCGTCGAGCCCGGGGACCAGCCGGGTGGTGAGGCCGGGCGGGTCGACCTCGGGCCCGAACGCCGCGACGCGCTCCAGACCCGGGCTCCCGGCCAGCACCGAGCGCACCACCAGGGGCCGCGACGCCGTGACGCGGCGGACGTCGAGGTCGTTGCGGGCGACGACGTAGCGCACCCCGGCGCGGGCCAGGTACGGCGCGAGGGCGGGCGAGGACCGTCCGGACGTGAACAGCTCCTCGACGCCGTCGAGGAGCCGGACCGCGCCCACCGAGCCGAGCGGGATCAGGTCGCGCACCGCCCACGGCTGGTCGACCAGGGGCTGGAGCGGCTCGTTGAAGGTGCGCCCCCACTCGTACTCGCCGAACGAGGCCCCGGGGACGACGAGCGCGCGCTCGCCGTCGCTGTTGGCGTTGAGCCAGTCGGCGGTCTCGCGCCAGTAGCCGGGCAGGTCCTCGAAGGAGCCCAGCGTGGCGACCCTGCCGGAGACGACCGGGAAGGCCGCGGCGCCGAGCAGCGCCAGCGCGAGGCCGGCGGCGAGGGGGCGCGACCACGACGGCGAGCGGCGTCCCGTGCGCTCCCAGGAGCGGCGCGCCCAGGACGTGAGGGTGGCGCTCGCGTGGGCGACACCGACCGCCACGGGCAGCGCCACGACCGGGCTGAACTTGTGGAGGTTGCGGAACGGGGCGAGCGGGCCGTCGAGCAGGTCGCGTGCGGGACCGGCGACGGCGCCGCCGAAGGCGCCGGTGTACCCGACGGTCAGCACGGTGACGGCGGCGCCGAGCGAGAGGACCCAGAACGTGCGCTCGGGGAGGTCGCGCCGCGCCAGGCCGCCGAGCCCGAGCGCGGTGAGCAGGCTCGTGGCGACCACCGCGGCCGGCAGGGTGATGAGCGACCAGGCGCCCTGCAGCCAGGGCCGGCCGCCCACGACGAGGTACCCCACCCAGTTGCTCGTGCCGCGCAGGGCCTCGACCGCGGAGGTGGTCGAGGTCGTGATCGACGCCGTCTCGGTGTAGTCCGCGAACGCCAGCCCGTACCGGCCCTGCAGCACGAGGCCCACGCCCCACCAGGTCGTGGCCAGCACGACGGCGAGGCTCCACCAGCCGAGCAGGGCCCGCCGGCGGGGCCCCGGCGCACGCGTCACGAGCCAGAGCGCGGGGAGCACCAGCACCGCGGCGGTGGCCGCGGCGTTGACCCCGCCCATCGCCACGATCGCGAGCCCGGACAGGGCGGCGGCCCGGCGCGGGGAGCCGCGGCGGGCCCCGACGATCAGGGGCAGCAGCGCCCACGGGAGCAGGGCGTGGGGCAGCTCGGCGCCCGACTGGAAGCCGACGAGGGTCAGGATCGACGGGCTGAGCCCGTAGGCGGTGGCGCCGAGGACCCGGGAGCCGGGGCGCCCGACGTCGAGCGACTCCAGCACGCGCAGCGCGCCCCAGAGGCCGACGAGGAGCAACGCCGCGAACCACGCCCGCTGGAGGATCCACCCGGGGACGCCGAGCGCGTTCCCGATCGCGAAGAACGGGCCGATGGGGAAGAGGTACCCGACGGCCTGGTTCTGGAGCTGGCCGAACGATCCCGACGGGTCCCAGAGGTGCAGCGTCCGGGCCAGGAAGCCGACCGGGTCGATGACCAGGTCGAGCTTGGTGTCGCGGACGAGCCGGCCCGGGGCCTGGAGGAGACAGCCCACGACGACGAGGACGGAGACGACGAGCGGCTGGGCGCGACGGCGGGCCCAGGCCCCGAGGCGGTCGATCACCGGGCCGCCACCAGCTCGTCGTGGAGGGCCCGGGCCCGCGCCACCGCCGTCGCCGCCCGGGGCTCGGCCAGGCGGGCCTCGAGCACGCGCCGGGCGTCCGACCGGCTCTCGTCGGGCCGGGGGACCGCCTGGCGGTAGCGGGTCTCGCCGTGCACCGCCCGCTGCTTCTCGTCGATCGCCGCGAAGACCCGGTCGACGGCCGGTGGGGTGTGGTCGAAGCGGTCGAAGGTCGTTCCGAAGCGCTCGTTGCAGCGGTCCACGACGGCCCCGAAGTCCCCGGTGACCTCGGCGAAGGTGACCAGGAGGTACCCGTCGGCCAGTGGCGCCACCTGGCGGTGGTAGTGGATCCAGTAGTCGACGAGGTGCTCGACGCGGTGGTGGGGGTCGGCGATGGCCATCGAGACCGCGGCATCGACGGGATCGCGCACCAGGACCAGCGTGGGGACCCCACGGCGCACCGCCAGCTTCACCTGCGCCGGGAGGTGGACGTGGCTGGCCACGACGACCGGGCGCGACTGGGCCAGCGCGAAGGCCTTGGCCGCGAAGGTGTTGCCCGAGCGCGGGAAGCCCTCGATGACGAGCTCGGTGTGGGCCGTGACGGCGCGGTCCCGGGCGCTCTCCGGGGTGAGCAGACGTTGGAGCGGGAGGAAGACCGGCGAGTCGCCGAGCAGCTCGTGGGCGCGTCGCACCCCGCGGCGGGCGAGGACCCGGGCACCGGTCGGGGTGACGGCGCTCGCCGGCCCGCTCACGGCCCGCTCCCCGCGGCGGTCGAGCCCCCGGCGCGACGGGCGAGGGCGGCTGCGGCACCCACCGCGACCAGGGGAGCGACGACGAAGCCGAGGCCGTGGTCGCCCCGACCGAGGAGGGCCACGACGCCACCGAGCGCCGGGAGGGCGAGCCACGGGAGGTGGCGACGCCAGGACACCCCGCCCGAGGCGGCCCGGTGGGCCAGCTCGTCGATCGCGAGCGCGAGCAGGCCGAGGCCGATCAGGGCCGCGAGCGGTCCGAGCGGTCCCGTGCCGAGGGCGTCGGGGGCACCGCCCGGCACCCAGTCCCCGTCCGCACGGGGCACGCCGGCCACGGCGACGGCGACGCCGGTCAGGGCGACGACGACGAAGGCGACGAGGGCCGCCCGGCGCTCGCGGCGCGCGGTGCGGCCCGGCCAGGCCGCCAGCCACACGGCGGCCACCGGGACCACGAGGACCGCCTCCGGCCGGGCGAGCGACGCGAGCACGAGGAGGCCGCCCGCGGTCCCGGCGCGCGCCACCGTGACCCGGTCGGGCCACACCAGCAGGAGCGCGACCACGGTCGCCAGGCCGGCCAGCACGCCGGGCAGGCGCTGGTCCCACAGCAGGGGGAGCGCGGCGACGAGCGCGGCGGCCACCAGGCCGCAGCGGCGCCCGGCCAGGCGGCGCCCGAGCAGGAAGGAGGCGAGGACCGTGGCACCCGAGAGGACCGCCGGCACGAGGGCCAGGGTCGTGGGGAACACCGCGGCCACGACCAGGGCCAGCGGGGGCTGTCCGGTCGCCGCCGCACCGTCGAGCCCCGCCCCGACCCGGAGGGCCTCGGCGGCGGCGAGGGCGTCGTCGGTGAGCGGCTCGGGGCCCGCCACGAGCCACACGGCCCCCGCCGCCAGGGCGAGCCCGCCCACCGGCAGCCACGGGCCCACCGCGGCGACGAGGTCGACTCGCCGGCCCCGGGCGCGGGCGGACGGCGCGTCGACCCGGTCCGCCCGCGCCGCGCGGGCCACCGAGACCAACAGCGCCACGCCGGCGCCCAGCCCGGCCGCGGCGGCCCACGGCCGGTCGTCGGCGAAGCTCTGGCGCAGGCTGTCCGGGCCGGGCCAGGCCCCGACCACCGAGGCCGCGGCGGCGAGGACCAGCAGGCCGACGACGACCGCACCGAGCCAGTCGGGCCGCCGGCGCCACACGAGCACGCACACGGCGGCCACGGCGAGGCCGTACGGCCCGCCGAGCAGGAACCCGCCGGCCAGGACGATCACGAGCGTGACCGGGCCAGGAGGCGGGTCGCGCCGGTGGTCCGCGGGTGGATCCGGCTCGAGGCGGGGGAGGGTGGCGGTCACGAGGGGCGGTCCGTGGCGACGGGCGGGGTCCGGCCCCGGAGCACGGGCCGCAGGACGAGGGCGACGCAGAGCACCAGCCCGGCGACGGTGGCGGCGAGGGCGCCGCGGTAGGTCCGCTCCGGAGCGTACGTCAGGTCGACCAGGTGGGTGCCCGCGGGCAGCGACCAGGACGAGAGGGTGTCGACCGACCGGGGCGGGCCGAGGTCCTCACCGTCGACGACGGCGCGCCAGCCGTCGTCGTACGACTGGCCCGTCGAGACCACCATCGGGTCCTCGCCCTCGACGCGGAGGCGGAGGTGGCCGGCGCCCCGCTCGACGACCTCGACCGCGGGCTCGCTCGCGGGGCGCGGCGCGGGAAGCGACCCGCTGGCCAGCGTGAGCCCGTCGACGATCGCGTCCGCCGTCGTGAGCCGGTGGCGGCCGGCGGACAGGTCCACCGGCTCGCAGCCGGCGAACGGGACCGCCTCGCCGGCGAGGGCGCGGTCGAGGTCGCCGGCGGCGAGGCGGATGCCCACGGGGCGTCCGTCGACGGTGAGCGCGGTCTCGGTGCACGCGCCGGCGCCGGGGGTGGCGGCGGCCTGGACGGGGGGACCGTCGGCGTCGCTGATGCGCACCTCGCCCAGGCGGGCGGGACGTCCCGCGGCCGCGCCGGCGGCGTCGAGCCCACCGAGGCGGATCTCGACCTCGTCGGCGCGCGTCGGCGGGACCTCGAGCGTCCCGCTCCGGTCGCAGGCCCGCTCGGTGGGATCGCAACCCGGCTCGGCGCGGAGCTCGAGGGGCTCCTCGCGCCCGCCGACCAGCACGGTGACCTCGTCCACCGGTGTGCTCGAGGCGTCGGCCGGGCTCGTGACCTCGACGCGCGAGACCACCTGGGTCGGGAAGCCGACGGTGAGGGCCTCGCCCTCGCGCGGGGGTGCCGCCCAGGCCGTGTCGGCGTCACCGTCGATCGCGTGCAGGCCCCGGTTCTCCAGTGCGCCCTGCGCCCGGGTGGTGCCGTGGGCGGAGATCCCGTCGTCGCGGAAGCCGGAGAGGAAGCGGTCGAGCTCGAGGTCGGTCGTCGCGATGTCGAGGTCGAGCTCGCCGGCCACGGTGAAGGTGCGGGGGGCGACGAGCTCGAACGCCCGCCGCAGCACGAGCTCCTCGTCCTGCGCCCCGACGCCCTCGATGCGGTCGAACAGGTAGCGCACCGGCACCGTCGCCAGCGCGTCGCGCAGCGCGGCATCGTCGCCGGCGGCCCGCACGACGTCGTCGGGGAGGGCGATGACCTCGGAGAGGTCGACGCCCGGGATCGCGACCTCGCGGAAGCCCACCGCGGCGGTGCCGGCCCGGCTCACGTCCTCGATGCGGATCTCGAGCGACTCCGTCGTCCGCGCGGGGAAGCGCACGTCGGTGGTGCCGCCGTCGTCGAGGCGGACCGAGAGCGGGTCGCCGTCGGAGAAGTGGAGGCTCACCGCCGTGACCCGGCGGCCGGCGTCGCTCGGCAGGAACGGCAGCAGCGACACGCGGTCGAGCGTCTGCGGCTCGCGGAAGTCCACCCGGAGGTACGAGCCGATGGGGTCCTCCAGGCCGCCGGTGAGCCAGCTGGTCGTGTAGTTGCCGTCGAACGCGTTGGCCGGTCGCAGCCACGGCTGGAAGCCGATGATCCGGGTGCCCGACGACGACGCGTCGATGGCCGTGGCGTCCGGGAACTCGGCCACGGACTGGCTCCCGGGGGTGCCGAACAGGTCCTGTGCCGGTTGGTCGAGGTCCTGGCCCTCGCTCAGCGTGTGCGACCGGGTGGGGACCGCCCCCCGGATGCGGGTGAGGCGCCGTCGGTTGGTGTCGGTCACGACGAGCGGCGAGCCCGATTCGAGGGCGCGGGCGAGCTCGGCGGCGGTGAGGTCGCCGCTGTAGACCACGGGTCGCCCCGCTTCGAGGAGGCCGGCGCGGGCGGCGAGGGGCCAGGCGTGCCCGTCGCCGGAGATCACGAGCGGCGCGGTCTGCGCGCGGGCGAGCGGCGCGCCGTCCGACGGCGCGTCGACGACCTCGTAGACCTCGACCGGTGGCAGCGAGCGCTCCCGGCCCGCGGTGAACGTGGCGTCGTCGGGGTCGGTGACCGACTCGCCCGGGTCGCCGAAGGTGCGCTCGAGGCGCAGGGCCCCGTCCTCGCGGACCAGGTCCAGATCGGCGGGCCGGGCCACCTCCGACGCCTCCCAGTCGAGATCGTTGCGCACGACGACCCGGTCCACGCCCAGGGCGGTGAGCACCGGCGCGAGCTCGCCGGGGCCGAGCGACCCCTCGGCGATGCGTGCCTCCAGCGCGTCCACGAGGTCGGCGGACTCGGGCCCGCTCAGGGGGAAGGCGTTGGACACGACGTTCGGGTGGCGCCGCAGGTAGGTGTCGAAGAGGTCGTCGCCCGGCTCGCCCCAGCGGTAGGCGGTCTTCGTCGTGCCCGGCAGCACGAGGACCCGCCCCGAGCCCGGGCGGGCGTCGAGGTGCTCGAGGGCCTGCTCCCAGTAGGTGGGGACGTCGGTGAAGGTGGTGCGCTCGGGGTACAGGCCCCCGTTCCAGAACGGCAGGGAGACGGCCAGGACGACGGCGACCGCCGCCACGCCGGGCACGGCCCGCCAGCCCGGCCCGCGCGCCTCGAGGCGGCGGGTGGCGAGCACGACGCCGACGCCGACGAGCGCGGACACCCCCATGAGCAGCCCCGAGCCCGCCTTGTAGGTGTTGCGCAGCGAGGCCAGGCCCGGCACCGCGTCGTACGCCTGCAGGAGCAGCCAACCCGCCGGCGTCGGGTCCTCGGGGGGGTAGGAGCCGACCATCCAGGCGAGGCTGAGCAGGGCCAGGCCGCCGAAGAGCGAGCGGGCCCGCCACCGGGAGCGCCACAGGACCACGGCGGCGGCGACGGGGGCCACGAAGGTGACCAGCACGCCGAGCGCCGTCTCGTAGTAGTAGGCCCCCCCGGGCAGGCGGGACGCGCCCGACGCGTCGCTGAAGTAGCTGAGCCAGAAGCCCAGGCCCCGCCACGACTCGGCCCAGGACGACGTCTCGTTGACCCGCTCGGGGAGCTCGGTGAACTGCAGCCGCTGGGCCAGGGGGTCGCTGCCGAGGAGCGTCTTGGCGACGGCGGCGGCGCAGGTCAACAGGCTGAGGATCGCGGCGCGGGCCAGCCAGGCGGCCACCTGCCGCCACGAGGCACTGCGGTCGACCGTCACCAGCCACACGGCGGCCGGTGCCAGCCAGAGCACCGCGAAGAACGTCCCGGGCGTGTCGGCGTTCCCCGCGGAGAACGCCAGCAGCGCGAACCCGGCGGCCCACCGCCACGGCTGCGGGCTGGTCACGCCCGACAGGAACACGACGAGCAGCCACGGGGCGATCGCGTAGTTCCAGAAGAGCACCGACGGCAGCAGGAACGTGGCGGTGAAGGGGTTGAAGGCGTACAGGAGGCCGGCCACCACGGCGGCCGGGCCGATCCGCCCGAGCAGGACCCGCAGCAGGGCGACCATGCCGAGGCCCGCCACGACGAGGACGACGGCGTGCCAGAGGTGCTCGCTGACCGGTGCCGACAGCCCGAGGCCGCGCAGCAGCGCCACGGGGTAGCTCGACGGCCAGAACTCCTCGCCGACGCGCCCGAGCCCGCGGGTCCCGTCCCACAGCGACGTCTCGCGCAGGAGCCGCCCGACCGGGCCCCAGTACTGCTCGAAGCGGTTGTCGCCGACGTAGCGGGTGGGCTCGTTGGTGAACGTGGCGACGAGGGCCAGGAGGCCGAGGAGCACGCCCGTGGGCCACAGGCGCTCGCGGGTCACGTCCGGCAGGGACCATCCCTCGGACGGCGGCGCGGGCGCGCCGCGACGTCGGTCGGCGGTGGAGGGGCTCATGCCGCCGGGCGGGCGGGGGCCGGGGGCCTGGCCGTGGGCCCGGGCGCCCGTGGCAGCGTCGGCAGGCCGAGGTTGCGCAGCCGCGCCGTGGGGCGCTCGACCGCGAGGTACGTGACCACCGAGGCGAGGGTGGACAGGACGAGGGCGATGTAGAGGGTCGGCCAGAAGCCGGCCACGTCCTTCCCGCCCAGCCAGTCGGCGGCGTGGATGAGGAACAGCATGTGCCAGAGGTAGACGCCGTAGCTCAGCTCGCTCGCCACCCGCAGGGGTCTACTACCGAACAGGCGTGCCGAGGCCGCGCCCGGGGGGCCCAGCAGCGCCGGCACGAAGAGGAAGAAGGCCGCCAGCAGGTACAGGAGGTAGCGCGCCATCTGGTCGGCCGGCGTCAGGCGGAAGGCGTCGACGGGGTTGATCTTCGCCAGCGGAAGGTCGAGCTGGCCGAGCAAAACGAACATCGCCACGAACAGGGCCAGGGCCACCGGGGGGCGCCGGCCCAGCCAGGCCAGCGGGTTCGGCACGCGCCCGCCCTCGCGCACCCAGGCGAGCAGGACCGCGAACGCCATGCCCAGACCGAAGAAGTCGGCCTGGGAGGGGAGCCAGAGGTCGACCAGGCGGGTCGACCCCTCGAGCAGCCAGAAGCAGCGCCACACCGGCCCGAGGAGCGCGAACAGCGCGACGACGACGATCTCGCCCTGGAGGCGGGCGAGTCGCGAGGTCCCGATGCGTCGGGCGATCCGGCGTGCCGCGAGCGCCAGCAGGGGGACCACGAGGTAGAAGCTGATGTCGACCGCGAGGGTCCAGGCCGCGAGGATGCCGCGCCCGAAGGTGCCGGTGTCGTAGATCTGCAGCAGCAGGTAGACCCGGATGTAGCCCCACAGGCCCGGGACGTTCTGGTTGCCCTGCCAGAAGTAGACCGTGACCACGACCCAGTAGAGCGGGTAGATGCGCAGCAGCCGCTGCCAGAGGAAGCGGCCCGCGGCGGGCGCGGGGCGCTTGGCCAGGTGGCGGTCGACGAAGGGCTTGTAGACCAGGAACCCCGACATCGTGAAGAACACGACGACCGCGAAGTAGCCGAGGAAGTTGGCGCCGACGACGGGGTGGTCCTCGACCACGCGGAGGCCCTCGGCGCAGTGGGTGACGACGACCATGAGGCAGGCGAGCGCCCGGTAGCCGTCGAGCGGGGCGAAGCGCCCGGCGCGGGACAGCTTGAGCGGGGCCAGCACGCTCACGGGGGCGGACCGCCGCTCGAGGGGCTGGGCTCGGTGGCGGGGGCGGTGCCCCGGCGGGGCGCCGAGGCGGGCAGCAGCCGGTGCAGGTCGAGTCGCTGCGCGGGGCGCTCGAGCAGGACGAAGCTGGCGGAGGCGATCACCAGGGAGATCGCGAAGGTGGCGCCGAGCGCGGGCCAGAAGTCGACCTGCTCGGGGCGCAGTCCCTCGGTGAGCAGGTACAGCACCAGGACGTGCCAGAGGTAGATGCCGTAGGACACCTCCCCGGTCCAGCGCACCGGTCGCCAGCAGAGCGCGCGCCGGTAGACGCCTCGACGCTGGTTGCCGAACACGAGGGGGGTCAACAGCGCGAACCCGACGAGCCCGTAGAGGAAGTGGCGGCCGAACTCGTCGCCCAGGGACTTGGGCTGGAAGCCGCGGGACACGTCGAGCATCGCGACCATCCAGACCAGCTCGAGCGCGAGGACGACCCCCAGCGCCGGGTAGCGGCCGAGGTAGCGGAAGACCGCCGGCGTGCCGTGGCCCGCCCGCTGGCGCGCCCGGAACACGGCGATGACCATGCCCATCGCGAACAGGTCGGTCCACGGTGCGAGGCCGCCGATGGGCAGGAGCTTGTCGGCCAGCATCCATCGACCGAGCAGGCCGACGAGGTAGAACGCCGCCAGGCCGAGGTACTCGGCGAGCAGGGCCTGGTCCCGGCCCAGACCGGCCGCCAGCCGCCGGACCAGCCAGGCGTACCCGGGGAGCACGACGTAGAACGTGAGCTCGATGGTGAGGGTCCAGGCGACGCTGACCCCGGTGAGCGCGAACGAGTCGGACCAGCCCTGCAGCAGCGACGCTCGCAACAGGAGGTGGTCGGTGATCGAGTCCCGGATGGCGGGTGACGCCAGCAGGGCGTAGAACACGAGCGCCAGCCAGTAGGCCGGGAAGATGCGCAGGAAGCGCCGCCGGAAGTAGGGGCCGAGTGCCGGTGGCGGCCGCCCCTCGAGGTGGCTCGCCACGAACGGGCGGTACAGCAGGAAGCCCGAGATCGCGAAGAAGATCGAGACGCCGAGCCGTCCGAACTGGCTGGTGTAGTCCGCGACCCACGACGTGGTGTCGGCCCGGTTCAGCCCGGCGCGCTCGGCGACGTGGAAGACCAGCACGAGGCCCGCCGCGCCCGCGCGGAGGCCGTCGATGCCGGGGAAGAAGCGGTCGGGCTCCGTGCGCGGTGGGGCGGCGCCCGACGCCGTCACGGCGCGGCGGTCGTGCTGGACGAGCCCCCACCCCCGGTCGCGGCGGCGCCCCCACCCTGTCCCCCCGAGAGGGGCACGCCGTTGGGCAGGCCGGCCACGAAGTCGTCGAAGCGGGCGTCACCCGAGTCGGGCCCCCGGGCGGTCAGGCCCACCTTGCCCGCCTCGGCCTGGAAGTCGTCCACGATGGTCTTGCGGACCCGGCCGTTGATGATGACGTCGATGGTGTCGCCCCGCATCCGCACCCCGACGGTCGTGCCGTCCGCGGTGGGGGACTGGCCGGTGTTGCCCACGACCTCCTGGTCGCCGTCGACCACCTTGACGACGTTCCAGGTGGCGACGTCGGGCACCGCGACGACGGCCCAGTAGTTGTACGGGCCCACGTACCGAAAGACCAGGCCGGCGCCGTTCACCACCTGGTCGAGGCGGACCTGCGCCCCGCCGTCGCCCTGGCCGAGGCCCACGACGGCGTGGTTGCGGAACTCGGCGCTCTCCACCAGGTAGGCCTCGCCGTCCTCGATGCCCCAGGTGCCCGCGTCCGCGGACCAGGGACGACCCGGGGCGAAGTCGCCCAGCTCGCCGGCCGAGTCGGGACGGTCGAACTGGTCGATCGTGCCGAACACGGCGACGTCGGTGCGGGCGTCGGACGGGGCGGCCGCCTCACCGTCGCCGCCACCACCCCCGTCGCCCCCGCCGCTGGCGATGAGCACGCCCACGATGGCGATGGCCACGAAGGCGACGGCGGCGCCGACGAGCAGCACGACGCGGCTCGGGCCCTCGTCGTCCTCGTCGTGGTCCTCGTCGCCGTGGTCCTCGTCCCCCTGGTCCGTGTCGCCGTGGTCCTCACCGGCCGCACCCCCGGGGTCCTCGCCGCCGTCGCCCCGGGCGCCCTCGTCCGGGGCGGGATCGCCGTCGGCCGGGGCGGCTGCGCCCTCGCCGTCGACCGCCGCGGGCTTGGCCGGCGGGTCGTCGGACGGCGTCTCGTCGCCGCCGTCGGCGGGCTCGGTCGAGGTGGTCACAGACGCGGGCTCGGCGTCGCCCTCGGGCGGCTCGACGGTGCCGTCGTCGGCGTCGGTCTGGTTCGAAGTCACAGTGGATCTATCCTAGATTGGTCCACGTGCCCGGACGGCCGCGGCGTCGGTCGCCCGGCGTCGCGCCCCGCTCGGCGCGGCCCCTTCCGACAACCCGTCCCGGTCACCGCCTGCCGCCATGAGCAACGACGCCGCCTCCGCCCCCTCGTCCGCCGAGCCCGCACCCCGGCCGCGCTTCTCCGACGTGCTCGCGTCGGTCGCGCACGTCGAGGGCTGGATGACGCCCGCGCAGGCGCGGTGGCTGTGGGACCGGGCGTCGGTGCTGCGCCCTCCGGCGACCATCGTGGAGATCGGCAGCTACCGCGGGCGATCGGCCATCGTGCTCGCCAGCGCGGCCAGCCCCGGCGTCGAGGTGGTGGCCATCGACCCCCACGGCGGCAACGACCGCGGGCCGCAGCAGATCAAGGCCGTCCCCGAGGAGGGCCAGCGCGACCACGAGGCGTTCTGCGCCAACCTCGAGGCCGCCGGGGTCGCCGACCGCGTGCGCCACGTGCGACGCCCCAGCCAGGAGGCCCTCGACGCCGTCGAAGGGCCCGTCGACCTGCTCTACATCGACGGCGCCCACCGCTACGCGCCCGCCCGCGACGACATCGCGCGCTGGGGCGATCGCGTGGCCGACGGCGGCATCTTGCTCATCCACGACTCGTTCAGCTCCGTCGGCGTGACGCTGGCCATCGTCGCCCGCCTCTTCTTCGGTTCCCGGTTCCGCTACCTGGGCCGCACGACGTCGATGACCGCCTACCGGTGCGAGCGCCTCGACCTCGCCGACCGGGGCCGCAACGCGCTCGCCCAGGCCGCCGAGCTGCCGTGGTTCGTGCGCAACGTGGTCATCAAGGCGCTCATCCTCGCCAAGCTCGACCCGGTGGCCCGCCTCCTCGGCCATCGGGACCAGGTCTGGCCCCACTGAGCGGGGCCGTGGGTCGCGTGCGAGGCCCGGGGCGATGAGCGGGGGCGGACGCCGGCCGCGCCGGGAGCGACCGGCCGCGCTCGTCAGCGGCCACGGCCACCTGCTGCGCGGGTCGTTCTGGCTGCTCGGGAGCGTCGCCGCGAACGCCTTCTTCGGGTTCGCCTTCTGGTTCATCGGCACCCAGATCGACACGAAGGCCGACGTCGGCCGCGCCTCGGCGCTGTTCACCGCCGTGCTGTTCATCAACTACGCCTCCAACATGGGGTTGCCGGTCGCGGTCGCGCGGTACGCGCCCGAGGACGACGAGCCCTCGTCGGTCCTGTTCAACTGGGCCCTGCTGTACACGGGCGCGTCGTCGGTCGTCGGCACGGCGCTGTTCGTGGCGTTCCTGCCCGGCTCGATGTCGGCGACCCTGCTCCAGTGGGGCACCCCGGCCGGTTTCGCGATCTTCCTCCTCACGGTGTTCGGCATGTCGTGCGCCGTGCTCGTCGAGGTGCGCCTCATGGCGCTGCGGCGGTGGGGGTGGGTGTTCGGCCGGGTGGCCGTCGTCGGCCTCGTGCGGTTCGCGCTCGTCCCCCTCCATCCGGTCGGCGACGACGCGATGTGGCTGTTCCTCGTGGTCGCCGGCATCCCCGCGCTGTCCGGGCTGGTGCTGGCCGGTGGGCTGGTGGTCCGCCGGCGGGGCCACCCCCTGCGCCCGGTTCCCGCCTCCTGGCGCCCCGGCCTGCGCTACTCCTCGGTCAACTACCTGGGCATCCTCGCCGTCCAGGCCCCCACCTTCGCCCTCCCCCTGCTGGTGGCCATCGAGGTCACGTCGCCGCAGTACGCCGCCTGGTACGTCGCGTTCAGCATCACGAGCGTCCTGTTCCTCGTGCCCCACACCCTCGGCCAGGTGCTGCTCGTCGAGGGGGGCAAGGGCGGCGCGAACCTCGACCGCCAGGTGCGGCTCGCCCTGGTGCTCGCGCTCGGCTTCATGGCGGTGGTGGCCCTCGGCGCCCGGGTGGGCAGCGACGTCGTCACCCTCGTGTACGGCACCGCGTACCGCGACGCCTCCGACATCCTCCCCACGCTGGTGCTGGCCGGGGTCGGCTGGGCGGTCACCAGCATCTGCCTGACCAGGGCCCGGGTCGAGGAGCACGTCCGGTCGATCGTGACCATCTCGCTGGCGCTCGCCGTCGGGATCCTCGGCCCCGCCCTCGTGCTCGTGCCCGACGACGGCATCGACGGTGCCGCGCTGGCCTGGCTCGTGGGCAACGGCCTCGCCGCCGCGGTCGCCATCGTGGTCACCACCCGCAACGCTCGCCAGCGCGCCCTCGCCGCCGACACCGAGTGGCTCGGCGCGCCCGACGGCGACGAGCCCGCCGGTGCCCTCAGCCCGGGCTGACGCACCGGCGCACCGGTCGCGGTCCCGCTCGTGGGCCGCCGGGTGGCCCTGGGGGGTCGGCCTGGCCCTCGGCCTCGCGCTCCTGGGCCCCGCGCTCGGCCCCGGCGCGCTGTTCAACCTCGACCTCGTGGCCACCGCGGAGATCCCCGTGCCGCGGGGGGTCTGGGGTCTCGGGCCGGAGCTGCCCCGCCGGCTGCCCTTCATGGTGCCGCTGGCGTGGGCCTCGGGCCTCGTGGACGGCGCCACCCTGGTCAAGGGGCTGCTCGTCGCGTCGGTCACGGTCGCGTTCGTCGGCGCCCAGCGGCTCGTGGCCGACCGGGGCGCCGTCACCCGGCTGGCCGCGGGCCTGCTCTACGCCGCCGGGCCCTTCGTGGCGACCCGGGCGGCCACGGGGTACCTCGGGGTGGTGCTGGTGGTCGCCGTGCTGCCCTGGGTCCTGCCCCGACTGCTGGCCCCGTCGGCGGACCTCGCCCGGACGCTGCTCGCCGGTGCCGCGCTGGGCGCCTGCGGCGTGTCGGGTGGCGTCGTCGCCGGCCTGGTGGGCGGGGCCGGCCTGCTCGCCGAGGGACGCCGGCGGCGGCCGGCGGCCGTCCTGGCCGCGCTGGCCGTGGGCCAGCTCGTGTGGTCGGTGCCCGGTGTGGTCGTGTTCCGCCAGGGGGTGCGCCTGGCCGAGTCCGGCGACTTCGCCGCCCGGGTTCCCGGTGCCGGGGGCCCGCTCCGCCTCCTCGCCGGGCACGGCTTCTGGCAGGACGCCTTCCAGACCGGCCACGGCCAGTTCGGCGTGGCCGCGGCGGGCGCGGTGCTGCTCGTGCTGGCGGTGCTCGGCCACCGGGACCTGCCCGACGCCTGGCGGCGACCGGCGTCGTGGCTCGCCGCGCTCGCGGTGGGCGTGGCCCTCGCCGGCGCGCTGCCCGGGCTCGAGTCGCTCTGGCGGGCCCTCACCGACACGCCGATCGGCGCGCCGGTGCGGGAGGGCCAGCGCCTCCTGCCCCTCT
The DNA here is from genome assembly GCA_020637195.1 of Microthrixaceae bacterium. GTDB lineage: Bacteria > Actinomycetota > Acidimicrobiia > Acidimicrobiales > DATDAH01 > JAEUJM01. The sequence goes on along the minus strand of JACJWK010000022.1, from coordinate 11,279 downwards.
ACCTCGTCTGGATGGCGCCGGCGGCGGCGCTCGGGGCGGCGCGCCTCGCCTCGGGCGCCCGCGGGGCCGGACGGGTGGCCTGGCTCGGTCTCCCGGTGGCGCTCGCGGCGTGGCTGGCGGTGCCGGGGCTGTGGGGCTTCGGCGGTCAGCTCGAGCCGGTCCGGCTGCCGGGGGAGTGGGCCGAGGCCCGGCAGGTCGTCCGCGAGGGCGGGGGGACCGTGGTGTCGCTGCCGTGGGCGCAGTACTTCAACCTGAACGTCGCCGGGGGTCGGCGCGTGAACGACGTCATGCCCCTCTACCTGGGTGGTGACGTGCTCGTGGCGTCGGACCCCAACCTCGACACCCCGGCGCAGGAGCGCGCCGACGGGCGGGAGCCGGCGATGGACCTGCTCGCGCTCCGCATCAAGGCCGGTGAGCCCGTGGGCGAGCAGCTCGCCGACCTCGGCGTGCGGTGGGTCGTGCTCCAGCACGACATCGACTGGCAGACCTATCTCTCCCTGCGGGAGGACCCGGGCCTGGTGCGGGTGGTCGACGGGCCCACGCTCGAGCTGTTCGAGGTCGCCGGGTGGCGGGGCGAGGTCGTCGCCGACGACGGGTCCGTGCTTCGCCTGGACTCGCCCGTCGCGCCGGTCGCGTCCATCGACCCGTCGGGCCCGGCGACCTGGAGCCGGCCCGGCGCGAGCGGGTGGCTGCGCGGCCTGGCGCCGGCCTCGGTGGGAGCCGACGGTCGCCTGCGGCTGCCGGCGGGCGGGGGCCTCGTCTGGTACTGGCCGGCGGTGCTGGTGCTGGTCGGCGACGCCATCTGGCTGGCGGCCGTGGGGACCGCCGCGTGGCGAACCCTCCGGGATTCCCCCTCCCGGCCGATGTACGTGCTATAACTTCGCTTCGTTCAACTGTCTTGGGAGGACATCCGTGACGAGTGCCATGCGCAAGACCCTGCGTGCAGTCCTGGGCGGCCTGTTCCTGAGCGGCATGGTGCTGCTCGCGACGCTCGGGCCGGCCTCGGCCCAGGCGGGTGACCAGGAGGACCAGGACCCCTCGGCCTTCATCGACGCCGACGGCAACTTCGACATCCAGGCCTACCTGGCCGCCTCGACCGGCTCGGACGACGGCTGCTCGCCGGCCAGCGCCTCGGTCGGCGACACCGTCACGTGCACCGTCCACGGCTACAACGCCGGCGACACGGTGACCGCCACCCTCACCTGCGGGCCGACCGTGGTGTTCGAGGGCCCGTCCACCGGCACCACCTTCACCTTCTCGTACGTCGTGCCCGACGTGCCGGCCGGTGACTGCGGCCTCGAGGTGTGCGGCACCGACACCGGCGGCGATCCGCTCTGTCGGGTGCTCGGCTTCGAGGTGGTCGGCAACGAGGTGGGCAACCTCGCCCGCACCGGCTCGAACAACACCGGCACCCTCGTCGGCGTGGGCGTCGCCCTCGTCGTGCTCGGCGGCGCGGCGCTGTTCGGTGCCCGCCGACGCTTCTCCAAGGCGGCGACCACCGCCTGATCCCAGGACGAACGACGGGACAGCCGCCCTCCGGGGCGGCTGTTCCGCGTTTTCGGGCGAGCCCGCCCGCCGAGCCGTGCGGCGCCGGCGGGGTGCCGCCGCGGGTCAGGCCCGGCGCCGGAGGTGGTCCTTGCGGACCTTGCCGGTGCCGCTCTTCGGGAGGTCGTCGACCACGACGACGTCGCGCGGCGCCTTGAAGTGGGCGAGCCGCGCCCGCACGAACGCCCGGAGGTCGTCGGGGGCGGCGGCCCGGCCGGCGCGCAGCACCACGAACGCCCGCGGCACCTCGCCCCACCGCTCGTCGGGGACGCCGACGACCGCGGCCTCGAGCACGGCGGGGTGCGCGGTCAGGGCCTTCTCGACCTCGACGCTCGACACGTTCTCGCCGCCCGAGATGATGACGTCCTTGCTGCGATCGACGATCGTGAGGTAGCCGTCCGGGTCGACCGTGGCCACGTCGCCGGTGTGGAGCCAGCCGTCACGCAGCACCTCGGCGGTGGCCTCGGGGTCGTTCCAGTACCCGGTCATCACGTGGTTGGAGCGGGCCCGCACCTCGCCCCGGGTCTCGCCGTCGTGGGCCACCTCGTCGCCGTCGTGGTCCACGACCGACAGCTCCACCCCGAGGATGGGCAGCCCGGTGGTGGCGCGACGGGCGGGGTCGGAGGGCTCGCCCGGCTTGTCGAGCGCCCGGGTGAGCGTGGGGGAGGACTCGGTCATGCCGTAGCCGCAGATGCACGGGCACCCCAGCCGCGCCTCGAGCTCGCCCAGCAGCTCGGGTCCGAGCGGGGCGCCTCCGACCGAGATCTGACGCAGGGACGGGTACGCGCGGCGGTCGAGGTCGGGATGCTCGAGCAGCGCGGTGGCCATGGCCGGGACGAGGAACAGGCGCGTGACGTGCTCGCTCGCGACGAGGCGCAGGACCTCGCCAGGGTCGAACCGGGGCAGCATCACGTGCACGCCGCCGAGGGCGGTGACGTAGTGCGGGGTCCCCCACCCGTTGACGTGGAACAGCGGGATCGTGTGGAGCACCACGTCGTCGCCGGTGATGCCGTTGGTGAGCGCCGAGTGCACGGCGTGCAGGTAGAGGCTGCGGTGCGAGAGCACGGCGCCCTTCGGGGTGCCGGTGGTGCCGCTCGTGTAGAAGATCTCGGCGGGGTCGCGCTCGTCGACGGGGGGACGCGGTGGCGCCGCGTCGGGCTGTGCGGCCAGGAGCGCCTCGTGCTCGTCGCCCAGCACCACCTGGCGGACCGGGTGGCCGGGATCGGCGTGGTCCGGATGGCGGAACAGGACCACGGGGGCGCAGTCGTCGACCACGTCCGCCAGCTCGGCGGCGGCCAGGCGGATGTTGAGCGGCACGAGGACGCCCCCGGCGAGCAGCACCCCGAAGTAGGCCTCGAGCAGCTCGTGCGTGTTGCCGCCCAGCCACGCCACCCGGTCGCCCGGCGCGACGCCCAGGTCGCGGCGCAGGGCATGGGCGAGCCGGTCGCAGCGCGCGCCGAACTGGGCGTAGGTGAAGCGGTGGTCGCCGTCGACGACGCCCACCCGGCGGGGGAACAGGGCGCGGGCGCGGGCCAGGAAGTCGAGGGGCGTGAGGGGCAGCTCCATCAGTCGACCCAGGCCCCCCGTCGCTCGAGGACCGCCCGGAGGGCCGCCGGGCGATCGGTCATGATGCCGTCGACGCCGAGGTCGAGGAGGCGCTCCATCTCCGCCTCCTCGTCGATCGTCCAGACGTGGACCTGGATCCCCCGTCCGTGCAGGTGGCGCACGAAGCGCGGGTCCACGACCGTGACCCGACCCTGGCGCACGGGAACCTGGACGCAGGGTGCCGCCAGCGGGCCGGCGGGCAGCCCGAGGCTCGCGAGCCGGGCGCGGGCGATGCCCCTCGGCCCGTGCGACCAGCAGAGGCGCTCGCCCAGGCGCACCCGCAGGCGACGCAACCGCCGGTCGGAGAACGATCCGACGCACACCCGGTCGATGGCGCCCGTCCGTTCGATGGCGCGGGCCAACGGGTCGACGGCGGCGTCGTGCTTGGGGTCGATGTTCACCCGCAGGTCGGGCCACGTGGCGAGGAGTTCCTCGAGGCGCGGGATGGGCTCGGTCCCGCCGACCCGGGCCCGCCGGACCTCGCTCCAGGGCAGGTCGGCGATGACCCCCGTTCGATCGGTCACCCGGTCGAGGACGTGGTCGTGGAAGGCGAGGAGCACCCCGTCGGCGGTGACGTGGGCGTCGGTCTCGACGTAGCGGTAGCCGAGCGCGACCGCCTGGGCGAACGCGGGCAGCGTGTTCTCGGGGGCGTCGCCGGCGCCGCCCCGGTGGGCGAAGGCCAGGGGTCCCGGGTGGTCGAGGAAGGGCCAGCGGCTCGCCATCGGGACCGACGCTACCGGGCCGGTGCGCAGCGTCCCGGCCCCCGTGTGGGACGCTGGCCCGGTGGTGACGGCGCCGTCGGTTCGGGGCGACCCGCCGTCGGGGCGACGGCGACACGCCCGCGTCCTCGCCGCGGGGATGAGCGCCGTCACCGCGTCGGCGTTGCCTCCGTTCCTGGTCGGGGCACTGGCGGTGCAGGTGCGGGCCGAGCTCGGGTTCGACGCCGCCGGCCTCGGCGTGGTGGTCGGCGCCTACTGGGCGTCGTCGGCGCTGTGCTCGGCCGCGCTCGGGCGCGCCGCCGAGCGGTTGGGGGCCCGTCGCGCCCTCCGCCTGGGTCTCACCCTCAACGTGGTGATCCAGCTCACGCTCGCGGTCGCGGCCCGCTCGTGGGGTGCGCTCGTGGCCGTGCTGCTGGCCGGGGGTGCCGTCAACGCGCTCGTGCAACTCGCGGTCAACGTGCTGCTCGCGCACGAGGTGCCCCCGCACCGGCTCGGCCTCGCGCTGGGTGCGAAGCAGTCGGCGGTCCCGCTCGGGACGCTGCTGGCGGGGCTGGCGGTGCCCGCGGTCGCGTTGACCGTCGGCTGGCGCTGGGCCTTCGTGGGCGGTGCGGTCCTCGGCGTGGGTGCCCTCCTCGCGCTTCCGGGCGGGGGCCCCGTGCGCGGCCACGGCGCCGGTGGGCGCGCCCGGATCGGCGACCGGCCGCTGGGCCCGCTCGTCGTGCTGGCCGTGGCCGGCGCGCTCGGTGCGGCCGCCGCCGGTGCCCTCGCCGCGTTCTTGGTGTCGGGTGGCGTGCACGCGGGGATCGGCGAGGGCGCCGCGGGCCTGCTCCTGACCCTCGGCAGCGCCTGCGGGATCGCGGTGCGCCTGGTCGCCGGCGCCCGCGCCGATCGGCGCGGCGGCCAGCCCCTGCGGGTGGTGGCCGTGATGCTGGCCGGCGGCGCGGTGGCCTTCCTGGCCTACGCGACGGGCATCGCCGGGGCCTACGCGCTCGCGACCCCGCTGGCGTTCGGCGCCGGCTGGGCCTGGCCCGGCCTGTTCAACCTCGCCGTCGTCCGCGACAACCCCGATCGTCCCGGGGCGGCGACCGGCGTCACCCAGACCGGGATCTACGTCGGGGCCCTGCTGGGACCGTTGGCCTTCGGCGCCGTCGTCGACCACGCCGGCTTCGGGGTGGCCTGGGTGGCGACCGCGGGCTGCTCGGTGGCCGCGGCGACCGTCATGGTCGTGGGGCGCCGGCTGCTCGTCCGTCGCTCGGCGGACGCGGCGGTACGGTGACGTCCGTGGCGAGCGAGGCGCGGTTCCGGGCGCTGTGCCGCCTCCCGGACGCGGAGGTCCCCCTCGACGAGGCGATGCTCGTCGTCTCGGCCGTCGCCCGTCCCGGCGTCGACGAGGCCGCCGCGCTCGCCGTGCTGGACGACCTGGCCGACCGCTGTCCGGCTCCCACCCTCGACGCGCTCGTCCGCCACCTCTTCGGTGACGAGGGGTTCCGGGGCAACCGCGCGGCCTACTACGACCCCGACAATTCGTACCTGGACGTGGTGCTGGCCCGACGCCTGGGAATCCCCATCAGCCTCGCCGTGGTCGCGCTGTCCGTGGGCCGGCGGCTCGGCGTCCCGCTCTCGGGCGTGGCGATGCCGGGCCACTTCCTGCTCCGGGACCGGGTGCTGACGGACGTGTTCGTGGACCCGTTCCGTGGTGTCGTGCTCGACGCCGGCGGCTGCGCCCGCGTCTTCCGCGAGCTGCACGGGCCCGGCGCCCGGTTCGACGAGCGGTACCTCGAGCCCGTGGGGCCCCGGGTGATCCTCCGACGGGTGCTGGCCAACCTGTCGGGCATCCATCGCGCCGCGGGCGACCGACGGGCGCTCGCCCGGGTGCTGCGCCTCCGGGCGCTCGTGCCCGGCGCCACGCCCGAGGAGCGCCGCGAGCTGGCCGGCGCGCTGGCCGCGTCGGGCCAGTTCGAAGCGGCGGCGGCGGAGCTCGAGGCGCTGGCCGCCGACGGGAGCGGCGAGCGGGCGGCGGCGGATCGAGCCGCTGCGGCGCGTCACCGGGCCAGACTGAACTGATGATCGACCAGGGACTCAAGCGCAGCCTCGGCCAGATGATGAAGGGCGTCCAGGTCGTGGGCGCCGTGCACGACGGCGTCGCTCGCGCGTACTGCTCGCACTGGGTGTGCCAGGTCTCGTTCGAGGAGCCGATCCTCTTGGCGTCGGTGTCGCCCAAGCACGACACCCACCCCCTCATCGTCGGCTCCGGGCGCTTCACCGTGTCCGTGCTCGCCGCCGACCAGGTCGACGCGGCGCAGTACTTCTCGTACCCCGGCCGCAAGTTCCGTCACATCGCCGAGGAGTGGGTGGCGGTCGACGGGCCGCGCGTCCTCGTGCCCGACTCGATCGCCTGGCTCCAGTGCGAGGTCCTGGACCGGGTCCAGGAGCTGCCCGGTGCCGGCGCGCTCGACCACGACCTGTTCTTCGCCCGGGTCACCGATGCCGAGGCGGGACGCCTCGGCGAGCCGCCGCTCCTCTACAGCTCCCGCCTCGGGTGGCGGGCCACGGGCGACAAGGCCCGCCCGCCGGGCGTCTCGATCCGCGACGCGCTCCTGGCCCGGCTCGACGAGCGCGAGGCGCCCGACCGGGGCGCCCGGGCCGCCGGGGAGGACGAGCCCTGATCGTCTTCGTGGCGATGGGCCTGGTCTCGGTCCTGGCCTTCGTCTGGCTCGCCGCCCGCCGGCGCGCGGGGCGCGAGCACCGGGCGCAGGCTGCGGCCACCACGGCGCTCGTCGTGGACGACGAGCGGGTCGAGCGTCACCTCGCCGACGGGAGGGTCGAGGCGGTGGCGTGGCGCGACATCGTCGAGGTGGAGGTCATCACCACCGACGTCGGCGTGCACCGCGACGACGGAGCGCTGATCGTGCTGGCCGTCGACGAGCGGCGCGGGTGCCTGGTGCCGAGCGGGCTCGCGGCGCACCACGGCGTCGTCGAGCGACTCACCCGGCTGCCCGGGTTCGACACGCGGCGCCTGGCCGAGGCGCTCGACGCCCGCCCGCCGTCGCGGACCACCTGCTGGACCCGGCCCGGCGCGCCGCCCTGACGGGCGTCGTCACCGGTGCAGGTGGCCGGTCTCGTTGACGGACGCGAGCGAGCGGGGCCCCGAGCGGGCGGCCCGCACCCGGCTCACGCTCGTGTAGTCGGGCAGGAAGAACATCTCGTCGCGCAACCCGAGCACGTGCGCCAGGTAGACGTTGATGACGCCGCCGTGGCACACCACCGCCACCTCGCCACCCGGGTGGGCCGCGACGATGCGGTCCATCGCGGCCAGGAGCCGCTGCCGGAAGGCGGCGCCGCCGTCCTCGCCCGCCCAGGTCCCGTCGAGCAGCTCCTGGTAGCGCGGGTCGCCCTCCGCCTTGAGCTCCTCGATCGGGATGTACGCGTCGGCCTCCCGGTCCCACTCGGCGAGGTCCTCGTCGACCACGACCTCGAGCCCGAGCGCCTCGGCGAGCGGTGCGGCGGTCTCGCGCGCCCGGCGGAGCGGGCTGGTCCAGACCGCGTCGAAGGGCTGCCCGCGGAGCCACGCCGCCAGGCGGCGCGCCTGCTCGTGGCCGGCAGGGGCCAGGCCGGGGTCGGCCGGGCCCGGGCCGCCTTCGACGCGCACGGGCAGGGCGTGGCGGATCAACCAGAGCTGCACGCGTCGCCTCCTTGCGCGGGCCTCCGCTCGAGAAGTGGCCTCGTCGGGCACCTCCGTGCCCCTAGCGTGGTGGCTCATGGCCCGTCGCACCAAGATCGTCGCCACCATCGGGCCCGCCTCGGAGTCACCCACCGTCATGCAGCGCATGGTGGAGGCGGGTATGGACGTCGCCCGCCTGGGGCTCGCCCACGACACGCTCGACCTCCAGATCGAGCGCTACTTCCGCCTGCGGGCCGCGGCCGAGGCGGCGGGGCGCCCGCTCGGCATCCTCGTCGACCTGCCCGGGCCCAAGGTGCGGGCGGGGTCGTTCCCCGACGGCGGCCTGGACCTCGCCGAGGGGCAGCACCTGCGGCTCACGCCGGGTACCGGCCACAGCACCGCCGAGGTGGTGGAGGTCGACTACGAGGGCCTGCTCGACGACGTGCAGGTCGGCGACAGCCTGATGTTCGGCGACGGCTCGGTGGTGGTCGCGGTGCGCGACCGGGACGGCGACGGCCTCGCGGTCGAGGTCGACCACGGGGGTCACCTGGAGGGACGGCCCGGCGTGCACGTTCCCTCCGACCGCCTGCGGGTCCCCACCCCGACCTCGGCCGACCTGCGCATGCTGGACGCGTTCGTCGACGTCGGCGTCGACATGGTCGCGGTCTCGTTCGTGCGCTCCGCCCACGACGTCCGGCGGGTGGGCACCGAGCCCCACCCCCGGGGGCCGCTCGTCATCGCGAAGGTCGAGACCCGGGCCGCGGTCGAGAACCTCGAGGGGATCGTGGCCGCGTCGGGCGCGATCATGGTGGCGCGGGGCGACCTGGGCGCCGAGTTCCCCATCGAGGAGCTGCCCCACCTCCAGAAGCGCATCATCCGCAAGTGCATCGCGCTCGGCCGGCCGGTCATCACCGCCACCCAGATGCTCGAGTCGATGATCCACGCCGCCACCCCGACCCGGGCGGAGGCGTCCGACGTGGCCAACGCCGTGTTCGACGGGTCGAGCGCGGTGATGCTCTCGGGGGAGACCGCGATCGGCCACGATCCCGTGGGCACGGTGCGCACCATGGCCCGCATCGCCGGTCGCGCCGACCAGGAGTTCGACTACTCGGGGTGGGCGCCGCAGCTGTCGCAGCTCAACGTGGTGACGCCCGGAGCGGGCGACGCCCAGGTGACCGACGCCATGACCATGGCCGCGTGGCGGGCCGCCACCGAGGCGCGGGCCTCGGCGATCCTGTGCCTCTCGCGGACCGGCTTCACCGTCCGGGTCATCGCCCGGTTCCGCCCGCAGACCAAGATCCTGGGCTTCTCGACCGACGAGCGCACGGTGCGCCAGCTCACCTTGAGCTGGGGCGCCACGCCGATCGCCCTGCCCGAGCGTGGCGGAGAGACCCACACCCAGATCGAGGCCGCCATCGAGATCGCCCGGGCGCGGGGCGAGATCCGCTCGGGTGACACCGTCGCGGTGCTGGCCGGCACCCACGGCGGCTCCACCGCCACGGACCAGCTCCGACTCGTGCACGTACCCTGACCACCGCCATGGGCCTGCTCCAGCGGCTCCGCCGCGCCAAGGTGGCCTTCGTGCTCAGCGGGGGCGGCAACCTGGGTGCGATCCAGGTCGGGATGCTGCGCGCCCTGGTCGAGCGCGACATCCGCCCCGACCTCGTGCTCGGCTGCTCGGTGGGCGCGCTCAACGGCGCCGCCTACGCCGCCGACCCGACGCCCGCCGGCGTGCGCCGCCTCGAGGAGCTCTGGCTGGCCATCGACGACGACGAGGTGATGCCGAGCGGCTGGCTGCCCCCCACGGTCATGCTCGCCCGCAAGCGCCCGTCGGTGCACGGAAACGACGGCCTGCGGGCCCTCGTGGCGGAGTCGCTCGGCGTCGAGCGGTTCGAGGACCTGAAGGTGCCGTTCCAGTGCGTGGCGACGGCCGTCGAGCCGGCTCAGGAGGCCTGGTTCGAGCACGGCCCCCTGGTGGACCCGATCCTGGCGTCGGCGGCGCTACCCGGGATCTTCCCGCTCGTGAGCATCGGCGACCTCCGCTACATGGACGGTGCGGTGGTCAACGACGTGCCGGTCACCCGGGCCCATGCCCTCGGTGCCCGCACCATCTACGTGCTGCACGTCGGCACGCTCGATCGCCCCTGGCTGGACCCGAAGCGTCCCCTCGACGTGATCGTGCAGGCGTACTGGATCGCCCGGCGTCACCGGTACCGGGAGGACCTCGCGGCGCTGCCCGCCCGGGTGCGGGTGGAGGTCCTGCCGGTCGGGTCGCCGCCCCGGCTCAAGTACAACGACTTCAGCCACAGCCGCGAGCTGATGACCCAGGCGTACGCGGCCACCGCGGCCCACCTGGACGCGCGCCGGGCCCGTGGCCGGGGGTCGCCGGAGGCCCTCCCGGATCCCCTGCCGGTGGGCACGGCCGAGCCGCCCGTCACGGGGTAGCGTCGCCGGGGTGAGCGACGTCCACCTCTCCCGCGGCCTGCCCGAGACGGTCCTCGACCCGGAGCCGCAGGAGGTGCGTGCGGCGCTCGAGGCCGCGCTCGCCGCGCCTCCCGCCGAGCGTCGCGACGCGGTGGCGGCCGTGGTGGCCGCGCACCCCCGCTCGCTCGAGGGGTGGGCCCGCCTGGGCGAGCTCGGCCGCGATCCCGTCGAGGCCTACGCCGCGCACCGCGTGGGCTACCACCGCGGGCTCGACCGCCTCCGCCAGAGCGGCTGGCGGGGCTCGGGCTACGTCCGGTGGCACCATCCCGAGAACCAGGGGTTCCTCCGCGCCCTCGAGGGCCTGCGGGCCAGCGCCGAGGCCATCGGCGAGGACGACGAGGAGGAGCGCTGTGCCCAGTTCCTGCGCCAGCTCGACCCCTCGTGGCCGCCGGCCGACCTCGCGGCAAGGCGAGACGCCGGTCCTGAGTAACGGCGGCACGCCGACCGCGCCGAAACCGAGTAACGCCTACTCAGGACCCGGGCGGGTGCGTGCCGCACACTCACCGGGCGTCACGAGCCGTGACGCCCCGGCCGTCGGGTCGGGTCGCCTCCCCTCAGGAGTCCACCATGACCAGTCGCACCGCCCGCATCCTCGGCGGCCAGCTCACCGCCGCCGTCGTCGGCGTGCTGGCCACCGCCCTCGTGCTCGGGGGCGGCCTCGCCGGCGCCCAGGAGGCGCCCGAGGCCGGCACCGGGGTGGCCGAGGCGCTCGCCGGCCCCAACACGGTCAACAGCGCGGCGATCATCAACGGCTCGGTGACCGGGCAGGACGTGGCCAACGCCAGCCTGGGCCGGGCCGACATCAAGGGCGGCGTGGCCCCGCTGTTCGCACGCGTCTCCTCGGACGGCACCGTCCTCACGTCGAAGGGCGTCACCGGCGCCCAGCGCCTGATCGCCGGGGCGTACCAGATCGACTTCAACCGGGACATCCGCAACTGCGGCTGGTTCGCGTCGGCCGCCAACAACGACGCCGGCTCGGCCGAGGCCGGCTACACCACGGTGGAGCGACGCAACTCGGGCGACGTCGACAGCCTCGAGGTCCGCACGTTCGATGCATCCGGCGTGATTGCCGACCGCGCGAGCGACGACGGCTTCACGGTCATGGTCGTCTGCTGAGCCGTGGTCGTCGGCGGACGCCGCGGTGAGCGACGTCCCGGGGCCGGGGGCGGGTCGCGCCCGACCGGCCCCGGCGCGCTCCGGGCGTGGGGACGCACGGTCGCTTAGAGTGCCCGACGTCACACGAGGGCGGCGGACCGCGGTGCCCT
>JACJWK010000021.1 GCA_020637195.1 Microthrixaceae bacterium | reverse complement strand
GCTGCCTTCCTCTTCGCTGGTCGCGGGAACGTACGACGGCTCGTGCCGTCGGCGGGAGGGCGCTGGCCTGCCGGTCTTGGGGGTGGTAGCCCCCGCGATCGGGCGTGGCTGCCCGACTGCCCACGGACCTGGTTCGATGTGACGATGCCCCCCCGGAGCGATCAGATCGGACGACGGGAGGTGCATGCGGTGAGGTCGACTGGCGGGGTCGGGATGGTGGCGGCGAACCGCCTGCGGCACGGCTGGCGCGGTGTCGTCGCGCTGGCGGTCGTCGTGGGGGTCGTGGGCGCCATCGTGTTGGGCGTGGTCGCCGGCGCCCGTCGCACGGACACGGCCCTGGAGCGCTTCCGGGAGTCGAGCGGGGCGGCCGACCTGCAGATCACCACCCGGGAGCCCACCGAGGCGCAGCTCGAGGAGCTGCGCTCGCTCCCGGAGGTGGCGGCGGTGGCCGAGCTGCCCAACTACCAGATCCTCGTGGACGGCTCGCAGCTCCCGGTCGTGCCGGCGGCGGTGGACGAGACGTTCGGCACCGACATCGACCGGGCCGTCGTGCTGGAGGGCCGCGAGGCGGACCCCGACGCCATCGACGAGGTCACGATCGGTGAGGGCTTCGCCGACCAGCTCGGCATCGGCGTGGGCGACCGCCTGGAGGCGATCTCGGTCACCCCCGAGCAGGTGGAGGTGGTCATCGCGGGCGACTTCTTCGACGGTGCGCCCGGCGGGCCGCCGCTCAGCATCGAGGTCGTGGGCATCGTCCGGCGACCCCTCGACCTCGGAGAGCTCGGCGGCACCGAGGGGCTGTTCGTCCTGCCACCCGGCTTCCACCGCGAGTACCGGGACCAGATCGGCGTCTACCAGACCATCCTGCGGGTGCGGACCGCCGGCGGCGCCGCCGACACCGAGCGCGTCACCGCCGAGGCCCAGCGCATCTTCGCGGACGCGACCCTCTTCAACGTCGTCCCCCTCGCCGAGGACGTCGGCGCCGAGAACACGATCGACGTGCTCGAGGCCGCGCTGTGGATCTTCGCCGGTGTGGCCGCCCTGGCCGGCCTGGTGGTGGTCAGCATCTTGTTGAGCCGCCAGGTGGCGCAGCTGGACGCCGAGCAGCCGACGCTGCGGGCGCTCGGCATGACCCGCGCCCAACGCGTGGCGGTGCACCTCCCGGCGGCGGCCGTCGTGGCCGTCGCCGGCGGCCTCCTGGCCGTCGCCGGAGCCGTGCTGCTCTCGCCACGCTTCCCGATCGACCTCGCCCGCCAGGCCGAGCCGGACCCCGGGGTCGACGTCGACCTGCTCGTCCTCGGTGTCGGGTTCGCCCTCGTGGTCCTGCTCGTGCTCGTGGGCATGCTCGTGCCGGCGTTCCGCAGCAGCCGGCGAGCCGGACTCGACGAGGAGTCCGACGACGCCCGCCTCGGCGCGCGCCTCGCCGCCGCGGCGTCGCGCTCGGGGCTCCCGCCGAGGATCGCCAACGGGGTGCGCATGGCCTTTCACCGGGGGCGGGGCCGATCGGCCGTGCCGGTGCGGTCGGCGGTGCTCGGGGGGGTCTTCGGCGTGCTCGGGATCACCGCGGGGCTGGTCTTCGCCGCGAGCCTCCGCACCACGGTCGACGACCCGGCGCGCTACGGCTGGGCCTGGGACGTCGCCGCCGAGGACCAGATCGTGAACGAGCCGTGCGGCGGCGACGACCGGGGGGCATCGGAGATCGAGGGCCTCGAGGCGGTGGCCGAGCTCTGCTACAGCGAGAACCTCCAGGTCGACGGTCGCTCCGTGAGCGCCATGGCGTTCTGGCCCCTGCGCGGGACGGTGGATCCGGTGGTGGTCGAGGGCCGGGCGCCCAGCGGCCCCGACGAGATCGCCCTCGGCGCGGCGACGCTCGACGCCCTGGGCAAGGGCCTGGGGGACGTGGTCGAGGTCAGCGCGCTCGGCGAGAGCGACGAGCTCGAGGTGGTGGGCCAGGCCGTGCTCCCGCCGATCGGGTTCGGCCAGCCGCTGGCCGAGGGCGCCGTGCTCACCGGCGAGGGCCTCGAACCGTTCTTCGACATCGATGCCTACTACCGGTACTTCGTCGGCCGCTACGGACCCGACGCCGACCCGGCGGCCGTCGAACGGGCCCTCGAGGAGAACCCGGGGCTCGACGCCCGGCCGGCCGGCACCGTCCCGGTGGACCTCGACAACCTGCGCAAGGTCTCCTGGGTGCCCGTCGCCCTCGCCGTCCTGCTGGGCACGCTCAGCCTGCTGGCGGTCGGCCACGCGATCGTGACCTCGGTGCGGCGCCGCCGCGGCGAGCTCGCGGTCCTGAAGACGTTCGGCTTCACCCGCCGCCAGGTGCGCAGCACGGTGGCCTGGCAGGCCACGTCGCTCGCGGTCGTCGGCCTGGCCCTCGGCATCCCGCTCGGCCTGGCGCTGGGCAACGTCATCTGGCGGTCGGTGGCCGAGGGCGTGGGCATCGCCGCCCTGACCTCGGTCCCGGTGCTGGCGCTGGCCGTCATGGTCCCTGCCTCGTGGCTGGCCGTGCTCGCCGTGGCCTACCCGCCCGCCGGGTCGGCGGCCCGCACCCTCCCCGCCGAGGCCCTGCGGGCCGACTGACGCCCATCCGGCCCGCACCCGCGGGGTCCCGGTGGTCGTGAACCCGCCGCACGTGGTCCTGCGGGCCCGCCCTCGGGATCAGGACTTGTAGACCCGCCGCCGGTAGCCGATCCAGAACTCGAGGTCCTCCCGAGAGCGTCGGGTCTCGGGTGAGTCCGCCCCGAACACCCGGGTCTGGTCCTCGACGAGCGCCTGGTAGCGGGCGATCGTCTCGCCGATGCGCCCCGCGTCGGCCAGCCACCACGTCAGCCGGTAGCGGGCGCGCAGCGTCCCCAAGTGGTCGGGGCCGAGGCCGCCCTCCAGGTCGGGGACGAGGTCGGCGTACCACGGGACGGCCTCGCCCACCCACTTGGACTTGAGGCCGCCCGCCGCCCGCCACGCCTGCTCGAGTGCCCACACGAGCGCGAGGCGGCGGGCCAGCGTGCGGGGGTCCCGGGCGCCGTGGGCGCGACCGGCGTCGTCGGCCGCCGTGACCAGCGCCCGGATCGCGGGGGTCGTCGAGGGCGCCGGCGCCGCGGGCGGTGGCGGGTCGCCGGCCGCGGTCGCCCAACGCTCGAGATCGTCCGGCGTGGGGAGCGAGAAGGGCTCCTTCGGCGGCGGCAACGGTGCTCCCGCTCGCAGCAGGTCGTCCACCGTCGGCTCGGGCTCGGGCTCGGGCTCGGGCTCGGGCTCGGGCTCGGGCTGGGGTCGGGGTTCGGGCGCTGGCGAGGGCGCGGCAGCCGCGGGCGGGTCCGCCGCCCCGGTGGTCGTGTCCGGCGAGCCGTCCGGCGGCGGGTGGGCGGCCGGGCCCACGACGCGCTCGAGGCGACCGACGAGGTCGTCGAGGGCGTAGTAGTAGCCCACCCGGCCCAGGGGGAACCCCTGGATCTCCGCCAGCTCCTCGAGGGCCGGTGGCAACTGGCTCGCCGTGAGCGGTACCGCGCCCTCGACGTAGAGCTGGATCAGCGGCTTGCCGGATTCGAGCGCGGTGCGCACCTCGTAGGTGTGGACGTCGTCGTCGCGGCCGAGTCGGATCCCGCGCTCGTCACGCGCGGCGAGCCAGGTCGGGCCGATCACCAACAGCACGACGCCGGCGTCGTCGACCGCCTGGTCGATCTGCGCCCGCCACCTCTGCCCGGGGTAGAGCGAGTCCAGGTCGAAGAAGACCCGGTCCTTGCCGAAGCGCTGCTTGAGGTGGTCGTAGATGCGCCCGCTCGCCGCGCTGGCGTCCTCGACCCGGTAGCTGATGAAGATCCCGTCACCCATGATCGGGCCTCACCCTACGCTCGGGTCGGTCCGGTCGCCGCCGTTGCCGTCGGTGCGCGATCGTTGCGTCACCGAGGCCGTCGAGGGGGAGTCATGCAGCAGCTGACCGGGGTGGACGCCACGTTCCTGTACGTCGAGAGCCCGACCACGTTCGGGCACGTCTCGAGCCTGATCATCCTCGACCCGCGCGACGGGCCGGTGCCGGGCTTCGACGAGATCAAGGCGCTGTACCAGGATCGCCTGCACCTCCTGACCCCGTTCCGGCGGCGCCTCGTGCGGGTGCCGTTCGACCTCGATCACCCCTACTGGGTGGAGGACCCCGACCTCGACCTCGACTTCCACATCCGCGACACGGCCGTGGCGCCGCCGGGCGACGATCGCCAGGTGGCCGAGCTCGTCGCCCGCCTGATCGCCCGTCCCCTGGACCGCAGCCGGCCGCTGTGGGAGCTGTACCTCATCCACGGGCTGGAGGGCGGCCGCCTGGGGCTGTTGACCAAGGTCCACCACGCCGCGATCGACGGGATCGGCGGCGCCAAGCTGCTGGCCAGCCTCCTCGACCTGGCGCCCGACGCCGATCCGCCGGAGCCCGAGGCCCTCCCCGATCCCGAGACCGTCCCCGGCGAGCCGGCGATGCTGGCCCGGGGCGTCTGGTCGCTGGCCACCCGCCCGTACCGCAGCGGCCGGTTCCTGTTGAAGACCGCCGGCGAGCTCCCCCAGATCGGCCAGGCGCTCGACGTGCCCGGTCGGCTCGGGCGCGCGGCGTCCTCGATGCCACAGGGCATGCTGCGCGCCCTCGGGCAGGGCGAGCGCCGGGCGGAGGACGACCCCGATGCCCTGGACGCCGCGTCGACCACCGGGGGGATCCGCGCCCCCCACACCCGGTTCAACGGAGCCATCGGGCCCCATCGCCGCTTCGCGTTCACCAGCCTGCCCCTCAGCGAGGTCAAGGCCGTGAAGCAGGCGCTCGGCGTCACGGTCAACGACGTGGTGCTCGGCATGTGCGCCGGCGCGCTCCGTCGCTACCTCGACGAGCGCGGCGAGCTGCCGGAGACGTCGCTGCGCTGCGCCATCCCCGTGTCGGTCCGCGACCCCGACGAGGCCAACACGTTCGGCAACAAGGTGTCGGTGATGATGGCGTCGCTGGCCACCGACGTCGCCGACCCCGTCGAGCGGCTGCGCCTGATCGGCGAGGACACGAGGCACGCCAAGGAGACCTTCGACGCCCTCCCGGCCGACCTGTTGACCGACGTGGCGGACTTCGCGCCGCCGGCCATCACGGCCCGGGCGTCGCGGGTCCTCATGCGTACGATCGCCAACACCACGACCCCTCCGTTCAACCTCATGGTGTCGAACGTGCCGGGCCCGCAGTTCCCGCTCTACCTGGCCGGCACGGAGATGCGGCACTACTTCCCGGTCTCGGCGGTCACCGACACGCAGGCCCTCAACATCACCATCCAGTCCTACAACGGGAGCTGCGACTTCGGGATGGTCGCCTGCCGCGACGCGGTGCCCGACCTGTGGGACCTCAGCGATCTCCTGGCCACCGCCCTCGACGAATTGAAGGACGCAGCGGGGATCTCCTGACCCGCCGCCGCAGGTTCGAGGGGCGCCCGAGCGGCTCGAACGCCCGCGTCCCGCCGGCGAGGTCGAGCCGACGCCGGGCGCCTCCTCGCAGGCCGGCCGCGACGTCGCGGAGGTTCCAAGGTGCCGGTGGGAGGGTCGCACCTTGACAAACAACGAACGCTGTTAGATAAATCGAACAATGTCCGAGATCGCTGGCACGCCGCGGGACCGTCGGCGCCGGGAGACCACCGCCGAGATCCTCGAAGCGGCCTGGCGCCTGAGCCGCCGCGACGGCCTCGGCTCGGTGTCGCTGCGCGACCTCGGGCGGGAGGTCGGGCTCCGCGCCTCCTCCCTGTACGCCTACTTCGACTCCAAGGCCGCCCTCTACGACGCGATGTTCCGCCAGGGCCAGGAGCAGCTGGCCGCCCTGGCCGCGGAGTGGCCGCGCTCGCTGGCCGACGTCGACGACCCGAGGCGCACGGCCAAGGAGCTCGCGGCCCGGTTCGTCGCCTTCTGCACCGAGGACCCGACCCGCTACCAGCTGCTGTTCCAGCGGGTCATCCCCGGCTGGGAGCCGTCGCCGGAGAGCTACGCGCTGGCCGTGGCCCGGGTGGACGAGCTGCGGGTGACGCTGGCGTCGGTCGGCATCGAGGGCGACGAGGCGGTCGACCTGTGGACCGCGCTGCTCACCGGCATCACCGACCAGCAGATCAGCAACGACCCGGGCGGCGACCGGTGGAGCCGTCTCGTGCCGTGGGCGGTGGACCTGTTCTTCGACCAACTGAGGAGTGAGCCATGAACGACCTCGACCAGGCGTACCTCGCGATCGACGCGTACGACGACTGGATGGCCCTGGGCCGTGCGAGCTACCTGCGGTGCGCCGACCTGCTCGCGGCGGCGACGGCATCCGACTGGGAGGCACCGACCGCCTGCACCGGCTGGACGGTGCGCGACCTCGCCGGCCACCTGGTCGGAGCCATGCGCAGCGCCGCCTCGCTGCGGGAGACGGCGTCGCAGCAGCGCGCCGTCGCGAAGCGGGTGAAGGAGACGGGCGAGGCCGAGGTCGATGCGCTCACCGCGCTCCAGATCGCCCGGGCCGCGGACCTCGAGCCTCCCGAGGTCGTCGCCGAGCTGCGCCGCCTGGTGGACCCGGCCATCGCCGGCCGGCAGCGCCTGCCCCGCTTCGTGCGCCGCCGGGTCGGCTTCCAGGTCCACCTCGGCGCCATCGACGAGCGGTGGACGCTCGACCGGTTCCTCGGCCAGATCCTGACCCGCGACGCGTGGCTCCACGGCGTCGACCTCGCCGACGCGCTGGGCGTCGACCTGGCCCTCGACGCCACCGATCGGGCGGTGGTCGGCGACGTCGCCGTCGAGTGGGCGCACCGGCACGGTCGACCCGTCGACCTCTCGCTGACCGGACCGGCCGGAGGTCGACTCGTCGTCGGCCAGGGCGGCGACCGCCTCGAGGTCGACGCCGTCGAGTTCTGCCGGATCGTCAGTGGACGGTCGTCGGGGGATCACTCGCTCCTCGACCAGCCCGTCCCCTTCTGAGGCCGCCATGACGACCGACATGACACCCAACGTGAGACTGGTCCGCCGTCACTACGAGGACGTCGTGAATCACGGGGACCTCGCCGCCGTCGAACGCGACCTCGCCGATGACTTCGTCGACCACGCCGCGCCGCCGGGGACTCCGCCCGGTCCGGCGAGCGTCAAGGAGTGGATCGTCACCATCCGCGGCGGGTTCCCCGACCTCCACGTCACCGAGGAGCACGTGGTGGCCGAGGGTGACCGGGTCGGCGTGCTCGCCCGGTGGGAGGGCACCCATGACGGTGAGTTCCTCGGGATCGCCGCGACGGGTCGCGCGGTGGCCATCCGCGGCGTCGTGCTGTGGCGCATCGAGGGTGGCCGCCTCGCCGAGCGCTGGTCCGTGCTCGAAACCTCCGCCCTGCTGGCGGCGATCACCTGAGGATCGTTCCTCGAACACGTCGCGATCATCAAGCGAGGCGCGCGCCGGTGGGCGGTGGCGCGCGCCGCTCCGGTGGGCGGTCGTACGGTGAGCGCATGGCAGCGACGGCGCCGGCGGTCGAGCTCGAGGTGGGGGAGCGCACCGTGCGGATCTCCAACCCCGACCGCGTCTACTTCCCCGCCGCCGGGATCACGAAGCTGGACCTCGTCGAGTACTACCTCGCGGTCGGGCCCGGCATCGTGAACGCCCTGCGGGAGCGGCCGTGCATGTTGCACCGCTTCCCGTCGGGCCTGGCCGGCGACAAGGTGCACCAGAAGCGGGTGCCCGGCGGCGCTCCGCCGTGGCTCGAGACCGTTCAGGTGTTCTTCCCCCGCTACGGCCGGACCGCCGACGAGCTGTGCGTGACCGAGCTGGCCCACGTGATCTGGGCGGTGCAGATGTCGACCGTCGAGTTCCACCCCTGGAACTCGAGGCGGGCCGACGTCGAGCAGCCCGACGAGTGGCGCATCGACCTCGATCCGATGCCCGAGTGCCCCCTGGACCGGACGCGGCGGGTGGCGGGGGTGGTTCACGAGGTGCTCGACGAGCTCGGCGCCACCGGGTGGCCGAAGACGTCGGGCGGCAGCGGGCTGCACGTGTACGTCCGCATCGGTCCCGAGCACGGCTTCGCCGACGTCCGGCGCGCCGCACTGGCCTTCGCCCGCGAGGTCGAGCGCCGGGCGCCCGCCGACGTCACCACGGCGTGGTGGCGCAAGGACCGCGACCCGGCGGCGGTCTTCGTGGACTTCAACCAGAACGCCCGGGACCACACCATGGCGGCGGCGTACTCGGTGCGGGGCCTGCCGGCGGCCACGGTCTCCACGCCGATCACTTGGGACGAAGTCGACGAGGTCGAGGCCGAGGACCTCACCGTGGACACCGTGCCGCCCCGGTACGCCGAGCTCGGCGACCTGCACGCCGGCATCGACGGCGCCGTGTTCGCGATCGATCCCCTCCTGGACTGGGCGGCTCGCGACGAGGCGGCGGGGGCGGGCGCGGCTGAGGACTGAGGAGGGGCCGGAGACCACCGGCGTGCGACGGTCGGGCGGGACTCGCCGGTCACCGACCCGAGCTCCGCCACGTCGGTCGCACCAGGCCGAGTGGGTACCGTTCGGGCGTGACCCTGACGGGCCTCGACCCGACGTTGGAGCGGACGCTGGACCTCGCCGGTGTGTTCGTGTTCGCGGTGTCGGGCGGGCTCCTGGCGGCCCAGAAGCGCTTCGACGTCGTCGGCATCGCCGTCCTCGCCCTCGTGACGGGGCTGGCCGGGGGCATCGTGCGCGACACCCTGATCGGGGAGCTGCCGCCCATCGCGCTGGAGGACCAGGTGTACCTCGTCATGCCGCTGGCCGCGACCGTCGTCCTGCTCGTCGGCCACCGGGCGGTCGAACGGATCCGCAGACCCGTCCTGGTGTTCGACGCCGCCGGCCTCGGGCTGTTCTCGGTCATCGGCACGGCCACGGCCCTCGACCACGGGCTCGGCGCGCTCGCGGCCGTCCTCCTCGGCGTGACGACGGCCGTCGGCGGCGGCGTGATCCGTGACGTGCTGGCGCGGGACGTCCCGACCGTCTTCCGGCCCGAGAGCAGCCTCTACGCCATCCCCGCCACGGTGGGCGCGGTCCTCACCACCCTCCTGTGGGCCCGCGACGCGCTCGGTGGCGTGGGCGCCGTCGCGGTCTCGGTCTGCGTCTTCGTGTTGCGCCTCCTGTCGATGCGCTTCGAGTGGCGGGCGCCGCGACCACGGGGCTCCGCCCGCGTCACGCCTCCCGGCTGACCGACGTGGGGGGCCGGGACGCTCGGCACGTTCGTCGAGGACCTGAGGGGCGCGCCGGTCATCGATGCCGGCGGTGCGGCCACCGCCGCGCGGCGAACCCCGCGCCGGCCCGCCTCGACCTCGACGACCGGCTGGCGCGCACGGCTCGACCCACCTCGCGAGAGCCGTGTCGTGCCCGCCCCTGACACCGGCGATGGCGCCAAGGTCGGGCTCTGGGGCACGACGGCGATCGGCATCGGCGGGATGATCGGCGGCGGGATCTTCGCCGTGCTCGGCGTCGTGGCGGAGCAGGCGGGTGGGGGGGCGCCCCTGGCGCTGGCGGTGGGGGGCGTCCTCGCGGCGCTGACCGCGTCGTCGTACGCGGTGCTGTCGGTGCGGTACCCGTCACGGGGCGGCAGCGTGGTCTTCGTCGACCGAGTCTTCGGCGTCCGGCTCGCCACCGGTGTCCTGAACACCCTGCTGTGGTTCGGCTACGTCGTGACGGTCGCCCTCTACGCGACGGCGTTCGGCAACTACGGGGGCGCGCTGATCACCGGGGGGAGCGCGTCCTCCTGGCTCCTCCACCTCCTCGTGAGCGCCGCGATCCTCGTCCCCGCCGCGATCAACCTCGCGGATGCGGCGGTGGTGGCCCGGACGGAGACGGTGGTCGTGGCCATGAAGCTGGTGATCCTGGGCCTGGTGACGGCGGCCGGGCTCGCCAGCGTGGAGTGGGGCCGGGTGGCGCCGGACACCTGGCCGTCGCTGCCCACGACGGTCGCCGCCGGGATGCTCGTGTTCGTCGCCTACGAGGGCTTCGAGCTGATCGCCAACGCCGGCGACGACGTGCGCGACCCGCCGCGCAACCTGCCTCGCGCGCTCTACCTGGCCGTCGGGTTCGTGATCGTGCTCTACATCCTGATCGGCGTGGTGACGGTCGGGTCGCTCGACCCACGCCGGATCGCGGCCGCGGCGGACTTCGCGCTCGCGGAGGCGGCGAAGCCCAGCCTGGGCCAGCTGGGCTTCGTGCTCGTGGGCGTGGCCGCGGTGCTCGCCACGTTCTCCGCGATCAACGCCACCCTCTACGGGACCGCCCGCTTGAGCTACTCGATCGCGCTCGAGGGTGAGCTGCCCCCCGACCTGGAGCGGCGCGTCTGGTCGCAGCCGGTGGGGCTGCTCATCACCGCCGGCGGTGCGCTCGTCCTCGCCAACTCGGTCGAGGTCGCGGCGATCTCCTCGATCGCGAGCGCGGTCTTCCTCGGTGTGTTCGCCACCGTCAACGTGGCGGCGTACCGAGTCACCGCCGGCCGTCGTGGTCGTCGGGTCGCCGCGGGCATCGGCGCCGTCGCCTGCGCGGTCGCGTTCGTCGTCCTCGAGGTCGACGCCGCACGCCGGCGACCGCTGGCCGTGGTCGTCCTGGCGGTCATGGTCGTCCTCGCGGTGGCGGGCGAGACCCTCTGGCTGCGCCACCGTCGGCGCCTCCGCCTCGACGACGGGGGCCCCGGGGAAGGGGCGGGCCGGGCGTCGTGACGGCCCACGCCGTCGAGCTGCTCGCCGGGGTCAGCGCTGCTCGACGGCGGCAGGGCCCAGCGCCGCGGTGAAGTGCTGGGCGTTGTTGGCCTTGGGGACCCGGCCCATGGCCTTGATCCCGGTCCGGTCGCTTCGCCAACTGCCGTCGGCGAAGACGAACACGAAGTGGCGGAACTGGTTGCCGGCCTCGACCCGCCCGTCGTACCAGTAGACGGTCAGGCCCTCCCGGGGGCCGGCGTGGAGGAGCTCCTTGGGGCGGTCGCGGAAGCCGCCCCGCGTGGCGATGCAGAGCCGCCGGTCGGTGAGGGCGTAGACGGTCGACTGGACCAGGAAGCCGATCTTTCGGTCCGGGTCCAGCGCCAGCGACTCGACGAACGCGGCTCGCTGGCGGTCACCGAAGTCGCCCGAGGAGGACGTGTGGCTGCCGGGAGCGGAGTACTGCGGCGAGTACTGGCTGGCGAGCAGGTGGCTCTCGAGGGTGTCGCCCGGGAGCTCGCGCGCCACCCACTCGGCGATGTGCTCGGGCTTCATCGTCAGCATGCGACCACCCTACGGCGGGCCCCCGACCGGGGAACCGGGGCGCGGCCGGACGGCGCGGGCCGGGCCGTCGGCAAGGATGGCCGACGCCGAGACGGTCCCCGCCCCCGTGGCGCGGCGGCCGCGCCGGCGCCGCCCCGTCGACCCAGGAGGTCCCCCATGTCCGAGCCGCTCGTGCTGGTCGAGGCCGAAGGGCCCGTCCTCGTCGTCACCATCAACCGTCCCGAGAAGAAGAACGCGGCCAACGCCGAGGTGCTCTGCCGGATGTACGACGCCTGGGTGCGCCTCGACGAGGACCCCGACCTGCGGGTGGCGATCCTGACCGGCAGGGGCGACACGTTCTGCGCCGGCATGGACCTCGCCGAGATCGGCCGCCTCCAGGCCGGCGTGGTCGACAACGAGTGGCTCCAGCGGTTCAAGGACGAGCCCGAGGTCATCCTCGGCGGCTGGCTCAAGACGTACCGGCCGACCAAGCCCGTGATCCTCGCCGCCGAGGGCTTCGCCCGGGCCGGCGGCACCGAGATCCTCCAGGGCACCGACATCCGGGTGGCGGGGGAGAGCGCCGTCTTCGGCGTCACCGAGGTGCAGCGGGGCCTGTTCCCGATGGCGGGCTCGGCGGTGCGGCTGCGCCGGCAGGTGTCCTATGCGGTGGCGGCGGAGATGCTGCTCACCGGCGAGGACATCACCGCCCGGCGGGCGTACGAGCTCGGCCTCGTCAACCACGTCGTGCCCGACGGCACCGCCCTGGACAAGGCCCGGGAGATCGCCGCCCGCATCGCCCGCAACGGCCCGCTCGCGGTGACGGCCATCCTGGCCACGCTGCGCGAGACCGAGGCCATGCCCGAGGCGGCGGCCTTCGACGTCGAGATGGGCCACGGCATGGTCGTGATGGGCTCGAAGGACGCGGCCGAGGGCCCCAAGGCCTTCCTCGAGAAGCGGGAGCCGAACTTCACCGGCGAGTGATGCCCGGGGCGGCGGCCCCGCCCTGCCGCGCCGGGGAGGGGTTCTTGCCGATCTCTTGCGTTGGCTTGACGTCGGCCTTACGTGGGGGGCGCACGGTGGCGGCCTGAGGGGCGAGCAGCCCCAGGACGAAAGGCCCGCCATGACCCAGCCCGAGCACCCCCCGCACCGCTTCGAGGACCTCACCGAGCTGACCGAGATCGGTCACGGCGGCACCGCCACCGTGTACCGCTGCACGCAGCCGGACGGGTCGATGGTGGCGATGAAGCTGTTCCACGCGGCGACCGCCGACGACCCGGCCGCCGTCCACTTCCGCCGGGAGGCGGAGGCCCGACGCCGCGTCCCACCGCACCCCGCCCTCCTGGCGGCCCAGGCCACCGGCCGGGCGCCCGACGGCCGGCCCTACCTGCTGCTCGAGCTGGCCGACCAGACGCTCGAGCAGCACGTCGCCGAGTCCGGGCCGATGCCGTGGCCCGACGCGTGCGCCCTCGCCGTCGGCGTCGCGGGCGCGTTGGAGACCGCGCACCGCGCCGGGCTGGTGCACTGCGACGTGAGCCCGGCCAACGTGCACCTCGTCGGTGTCACCTGGAAGCTCGGCGACTTCGGCGCGGCCTGTGATCGCTCGGTCGCGGACGCCGACCGGCCGGTGACGCTGGTCCACGCCCCACCCGAGGCACTGCGCGGCGCGGCCGCCGCGCCCAGCCGTGACGTGTACGGCCTGGCGGCCACGCTGTACCACGCCATCGCGGGCGCTCCCGCGTTCGGTGACGCGACCGGGCAGACCGCCGCGCGGATCGCGGGGCGGATCGCCACCGAGCCGGTCCCCGATCTGCGCCGCACGGGCACCCCCGACGCGGTGTGCCGCGTCGTCGAGCGCGCCATGAGCAAGGATCCCGCCCGGCGACCCGCCTCGGTCGGCCAGCTCGCCGACGAGCTCGCCGAGGCGGCCCGCTCGGCCGACGTCTCGGTCGCGCCGCCGTTGGTCCTCGCGCCGGCCGCCCCCCACCTCACCGCCGCACCGCCGTCCGTCGTCGGCCTACCCTGACGACTCCATGGTGCTGCTGACCCACTGCCGGGCTGGTCGGGGCGTCGCTGCGCCGTGGGCGCCGCCGCCCTCGCCCCGTCGTGGGCGCGCGCCTCTCCCGGTGGTGGTGTCGCGGACCGGCTCGGCGACGGTGCCGAGGAGGCGGCTGGGCCCACTGACGCCGATGGTGGCGGCAGTGCCGACGCCGGCGCCGACGCTGACGTTGGCGCAGCGGCTGAGCGCGGCTGATGACGTCGGCGACGCTGATGGGTGGCGGTGCGCCTGACGACGCGCTGACGGTGGCTGCAACGCGCTTCGGGTCGGCGGGGGCGGTGGGGCGGGGGCGCAGCACTGGAGGCGCTGGACGGCGGAGGCGGGCCGGCCGGTGAATGGGCGGCGGCGGCTGGCTGGCGGCGGTGGAACGGGCTGCTGGCGGCAACCAACGGCGGTGGGAACGGTAAATGCGGCGGGTCTGGCTGGAGGTGGTGGGGTTGGCGGCACGTCGCCAACGGGGGCGCGGGCCCCGGCGGCGGGAACGGCGGCGGCGGTGCCCCCGGCGCCGGCGGCCCCAACTGAGCGGCGGCCCGCCGTGTCGACGATCACCACCCCCCTCGCCGGCCCCGTGTCGGTGCCCGGTGCCCCAGAGGTGCCGGCCTCCCTCGCCGCCGACAGTGTGTGGACCGACGCCGCGGTGGCGGCCGCCGGCCTCCCGGTCGTCGACGCCCCCCTCGTGTCGATCGGGGGTGGGCTCGGGTCGCTGGCCCTGGTCGACGTCCTGCGCCTCTCGGGCGTCCCGTGCGAGGACGTCGCCGTCGTCACCACGCTGGCCGAGCCGGCCGACACCTACCGCTACCTCGCCCGCAACTCCCAGATCGACGCCGACGACCGGCTGCGCTCCGACGCCGGCTCGGTCATGGACAACATCTGGGGCTTCCCCAGCTACGCGTGGCGCGAAGCGTGGGACGACCGGTCGCTCTCGCCGCTGCTGACCGTGGCCACGGAGCCCCTGATCGCCGAGTACTTCACGCCCCGGGCGGGGCAGGTCTACCGCTCGGTGTCGCGCGAGGTGGCGCGGATCGGCTGGGACCGGATGGTCCACGGGGGCCTCGGCCGGGTCGTCCGGCGGCGCGACGAGGAGGGGTACTTCGTCCTCGTGGCCCCGGTCCGCGGCGAGCGCCGGGGACCCGCCGCCGACCGGGTCCGGGCGCTGCGCTGCCGGCACGTCCACCTCGCCGTCGGCTATCCGGGCATCAGGCTGCTGGACGACCTCCGGGCGTTCCGTGCGGCGCACCCCGACCACGGCCACCGGATCCTCAACGCCTACGAGCCCCACGAGCACGCCTACGCCGAGGCCCGCCGGCGCCCGACCACGGTCGTCGTGCGGGGCAGCGGGATCGTCGCCTCCCGGGTGATCGAGCGCCTCCTCTCGGACATCACCGAGCACGGCGCCGACACCCGCGTCCTGCACCTGTTCCGCCACTACGTGGACGGTCCCCAGGGGCGCGCGCCGTGGTTCCGGCGGCCGGGTCGTGACGGGTACGCGTACCAGGCCTTCAACTTCCCGAAGGCGGCCTGGGGCGGTCAGGTCCGAGACCGGGTCGAGGCCGCGTCGGGTGAGGAGCGGGCCGCCCTGGTCCGCCGCCTCGGCGGCACGAACACGGCGCCGAGGCGGACCTGGCAGCGCCAGCAGCGTCGCATGGCCCGCGCCGGGCGCTACGTGGCGCTGACCGGCGTGGTCCGCGACGTCCGTCCGGGCGCGGACGGGCGCTCGATCGTGACCACCCTCGGCCCGACCAGCGGTGACGGCGCCGGGCAGGCGGTCGCCGCCGACCTGGTCATCGACGCCACCGGGCTGCAGGCCGAGCTGACCGACCACGCGCTGCTCGCCGACCTGCTGGCCCACGGTGGCGCGACCCGCAACCCGAGCGGCCGCCTCGAGGTCACGCCGCAGTTCGAGGTGGTCGGCGCCCGCAGTCGGGCGGGGCGGGTCTACGCCACCGGCTCGATCACCCTCGGTGGGCCGTACGCCGGCGTGGACTCCTTCCTCGGCCTGCAGTACGGCGCCCTCCGCATCGCCGACGAGCTCGCCGCGGCCGGCTTCGCGTCCCGCCTCGGCCCGCTCCGCTCCACCCGTCAGTGGTGGCGCTGGGCCCGCAACCGCACCCCCGAAGGAGCCCGACCATGACCCCCACCCTGGCGGGACGGGTCCAGACGCGCCTGTTGCTGATCGCCATCGTGGGCGTCGCCTGGACCGCCCTGCACACGCCCCTGCTGCCGGTGCCCGGCGACCCGCCGGTCGCGTCGGTGTACCGCGTCACCTTCACCGCGCTCCTGCTCGTGGCCGTCGTCGGCGTGGCCTGGGAGCTGGCCTACCACCTGGTCCAGCAGCTCCGGTGGGAGAAGGACTGGCCCACGCTGCTCGGGCTGCTGACCGGCATCCCCGAGGGGATCGTGGTGTACCTGCTCCTCCAGCGGGGGGTGCCGTGGTCGGTGGGCACGGTGGCGCCGCTGTCCTTCGCGCTCTCGTTCGCGACGACCTGGCTGGCCGTCTGGGCCGCCGCCAACGGGCCGCTGCGCATCGTGCTGGTGCGCTGGCGCTTCCGGGGAGGGCGGTGGTGGTGACCGGGGCACGGGCCGCGCCCGCACCCGCCGCGGTGACCGCGGCGCCGTCGCCTTCCCGGCGCCGGCCCCGCCCGCCCGTGGTCGCCGTGCCCGTGGCGGTCATCGCCGTCTGGGCGGCCGCGGTCACCGTGTCGGGGTCCTGGGGTCGCGTCGCCGACGGCGCGGTGGCCGCCCTCACGATGGTGTTCGGCAGCCTCGTCGCGGGCGCGACGCCGCAGGGCGGCGGCGCGGTGGCCTTCCCGGTGTTCACCAAGGTGCTCGAGGTGCCGGCCGCCGCCGCCCGCACGTTCTCCCTGTCGATCCAGACCGTCGGCATGGGCACGGCCGCCGTCCTGATCGTGGTGCGCCGCCTGCCCGTGGCCTGGCGGGCCGTGCGGGTCGCCGCTCCGGCGGCCGGCGCCTCGTTCCTGGGGTCGGTCGCCGGGTTGACCGACGACGGTCCCTACCTCCCGTCGGTGGTGCCCGACGACGTCGTGAAGCTCGCCTTCACGGTGGTCGTCGCCTCGTTGGCCGTCCTCATGGTGTCGATCCGCCGCACGCCCCTGCCCCACCAGGACGTGGTGCCCGGAGCGGGCTCGACGGGCGTGCTCGTCGTCGCCGGCGTCCTCGGCGGCGTCGCCTCGGCGATGCTCGGCTCGGGTGCCGACGTGGTCGTGTTCCTCGCCCTCACCCTGTGGTTCGGCGTCCGTCCGTCGGTCGCGGTTCCGACGAGCGTCGTCCTCATGGCGATCGTGTCCGCGGTCGGGCTCGTGCGCCTCGGGCTCGTGGACGGGCAGTTGCTGGCGGCGGACGGCGGGGTCGACCTCCCGGCGCTCTGGCTGGCGGCCGCGCCCGTGGTGGCGATCGGTGCGCCGGTGGGCTCGTGGTTGGCCTCGAAGGCGACCGACCGGGTGCTGCTCGGCGTGGTCATCACCCTCGCCGGCGTCGAGGTGCTGTCCACGGTGCTCTTCCTCGAGCGGGTGCGCACGGATCCCCGCCTCACCGCGCTCGCGGTCGCGGCCGGCGCCGTGGTGGTGCAGGCCCTGCGCTCGGCCCACCGTCGTCGCTTTCCCGAGCTGCACCTCTCCGACCGCCCCCTCGCCGCCCCGGCGGTGGGGCCCGCCCTTGCGTGGGTCGCCCCCACGCCGTCCCCGCGGCGCCGCGATGCCGTCGCGCGGGGCCACCGGCCGAACCGCCCCCGACCCGAAGGAGCCGACATGGCCCACCAGGAGCGTCCGACCGCACCGATCGTGACCGGCGTGCGGTCACGATCGGGCCAGCTGAACCACCCGCAGGCGCGCTACTGCCACCGCTCGGGCCACCGGCTCGACGGGCCCGTCGGCCCGGCCGCCACGGGCCCGCGCCCCCACCTGGGCGTCCTGTGCGCCGACGACGGGAGCTCGCACCCGTTGGGCCGGGACCTGCTGGTGGGCCGTGATCCGTCCCGGCACCACCTCGTGGGTGAGGGCCTCGCCGTCCCCCTCGTGCTCGACGACGAGTCGGGCGCCCTCTCCCGCGCCCACCTCCTGGTCACGCTCCGGGGCTGGGACATCCGGGCCGCCGACCTCGGATCGAGCAACGGGACGTGGCTCCAGGCCCCGGGGGGTGGCCCCTGGACGCGGCTTCCCGTCGGCGAGGCCGTCACGCTGGCGTCGGGAGCGGTGCTCGCCTGTGGCGGCCGGCAGCTGCGGATCGACCACCTCCACGTCCGGTGACCGTGCGGCCGGTGCGCCCGGGCGGGAGGTCGGGGCCGTCGGCCCGCTCAGGCGCCGGCGGGCGCGAGGGCGGCGGGGGTCCCGACCGGCATGAGCGGCAGCGCGAAGCCGACCTCGGCGCCGCCCCCGGGCGCCTCCGCGGCCCACACCCGCCCACCGTGCTCGTCCACGATGCGACGGACGATGGCGAGGCCGAGCCCCGAGCCCGGCAGGGCGCGGGCGGTGTCGGTCCGGTAGAAGCGGTCGAAGACCTGCCCCCGCTCCGTGGCGGGGATCCCCGGACCGCGGTCGCGCACGGCGATCCGGCCCCGGGTCACCACCACGTCGATCGGGGCGCCGTCGGGGCTGAACTTGTGGGCGTTGCCCAGCAGGTTGGCGACGGCCCGGTCGATCATCGACGCCCGGCCCCACACCGTGCCGGCGTCCTCGGCCCACACGTCGACGGCTCGACCCGTGCGCCGTCGGGCGGCCTCGGCGGCGTCGGCCACGACCTCGGCGAGGTCGACGGCCTGCTCGGGCTCGTCGGGCGCCATGCGGTCGGCGGCCAGCTCGATCACCTCGGTGACGAGGTCGGTCAGCTCGACCAGCTCCACCTGGGCGCGGTCGAGGAGGCGCTGGCGCTCGTCGTCGTCGAGCCGCCCTCCCCGCTGGAGCAGGTCGATGCTCATGCGCAGGCTGGTGAGGGGGGTGCGCAGCTCGTGGCCGGCGTCGAGGACGAGCTGGCGCTGCTGGCGCTTCGAGGTCTCGAGAGCGCCGACCATGGTGTTGAACGACCTCGCCAGCGACGCGACCTCGTCGCTGCCCTTGACCACCACGGGCGAGGGCATGTCCCGGGTGGTGGCGAGGCCCTCGGCCGCCGCGGTCAGCTCGCGGAGGGGCCGGGTGACCCGCCGGGCGAAGAACCAGCCCACCACGCCCGCGGCGGCGGCGCTCATCAGGCCCATCAGCACCAGGCGACCGGCCACGCCGTGGAGCACGTCGTCGGCCTCGGTCAGCGGGCGGGCGACCTGGAGCGCGCCCCCGGCGGGCTGCGCGACGGTGATCATGCGGTAGTCGACGCCGCCCACCGTGGCGTCGCGCAGGATGCGCCCCTGGCCGCCGGACGCGGCGAGGGCCGCCTCGTCGGCGCTGACCGGCAGGACGACGGCGGTCGACGACGTCCCGGTGACCGCGCCGGTGGCGTCGACGGTCTGGGTGACCGCGTCCGGGTCCGAGGTGTCGGACGGGGCGCCGAGGCCCTGGACGGCGGTCGTCCCCGGGCCCCGCCCGCTCCGGGCGCCGCCGACCGGTCGCCGGCGCCGACCGTCGAGCAGCTCGTCGGCCCGGCGCACGAGGAAGGCGTCGATCTCGTCCTGGAGCTCGTCGCGGGTCGAGGCGAACGACCCCACGCTCGCCACACCGACGGCGGCGACGGCCAGGGCGCCGAGGATCAGGACCAGCCTCCAGCGCAGGCTCACGGCCGAACCGCCCGCGCCGGGCCCGGCATCACGGCGCGCGGAGGGCGTAGCCCACGCCCCGGACGGTCTGGATGACCCGCGGCTCGCCCGCCGCCTCGGTCTTGCGGCGCAGGTAGCCGACGTAGACGTCGAGGGACTTCGAGCCCGTGTCGAAGTCGTAGCCCCAGATGCGGTCGTACAGCACCTCGCGGCTGAGGACGATGCCGGCGTTGCGCATCAGCAGCTCGAGGAGGTCGAACTCGGTCTTGGTGAGGTCGAGGTGCCGCCCGCCCCGGGTGGCGGTGCGGCGGGCGGCGTCGAGCACGAGGTCGCCGGCGGCGACGCGCTCCGTCCCGCCGTGCTCGGATCGCCGCAGGAGGGCCCGGGTGCGGGCCAGCAGCTCGTCGAGCGCGAACGGCTTGGCCAGGTAGTCGTCGGCGCCGGCGTCGAGGCCGGCGACCCGGTCCCGGACCTCCTGGCGGGCGGTGAGCATGAGGATCGGGGTGCGCACCCCCCGGTCGCGGGCCAGGCGGCACACGGTGATCCCGTCCACCCGCGGCATGCCGACGTCGAGCAGGAGCAGGTCGTGCTCGGCCTCGGCCATCGAGGCGAGCGCCTCGGCCCCGTCGGACGCCGCGGTGACGCGGTAGCCCTCGAAGCGCAGCGCGGTCTCGAGCGTCTCCTGCACGCCCCGGTCGTCCTCGGCGACGAGCACGCGGGCGCCGCCTCGCGGTTCGGTGATCATGGCCGGGGTCTACGACGGCCACGTGAGAGCCCGCTGAGAACCGGCCCGGTCGCCCGTTCGCGCCCGGTGGGTCGGACCCGGGAGGGGGAGGGCGGCCCTCGACAATCACGTAGAGACCTCTATGATGTTGACCGTGACGCTGCTGAGCGACGGCACGGTCGACGTCCCGGGCCTGGCGCTGCACCACCTCGACCGCGCCACGCAGACGCTCGTCGCCCGCGAGGTGATGCTGGCCGCGCACCTCCAGGACCGGGCGGCGGTGCCGGCCTTCCTCGAGCGGCACTCGATGGAGGAGTCGTGGGAGTACGCCGTCGTCGAGTGGATGGCGGCGAGCCCGCTCTACACGCAGCGCCTGCAGCGGCTCATGGCCTACGAGGGCACGGGCCTGTCGACGATCTTCAAGGGCCTGCAGCTCGACGTCGGGTTCCCCCACCAGTTCATGGACGTCGGCTTCCGGCTCCACGACGAGCAGGACGGCGAGTTCTGGCTCCGGTCCTGTGGCGCCCTGCTCGACGTGCTGCCCATGGGCGACGAGATGACGCAGGGCATGTGCCACGACATCGAGGACCCCACCTTCGACGCGACGGCGATCGCCACCAACCCTCGCGCCCGGATCCGTCCCCTCCACCGGCCACCCGGCGTGCCCAAGGGCGGCCCCCACTGCCACTGGACGGTGCGGATCCGCCCCGAGCACCCCGAGGTCGCCCAGCACCCGATGCTCGAGGTGGTCGAGCGCTCGCACCTGGCCGCGCTGCCCAACGACCCGCCGCCGTCGGCCGAGCCCGGCGGCTGGGAGGACTACGCGGGACCCTTCGACCCCCACTTCGAGCTCGAGGACCTCTCGCACCGGGCGCTGGCGCTCGTCGGCCGGGAGTTCGCGATCCAGGGGCACCTGCTGATGCGGGCCGGCGGGCTCCACAACCTCGATCGCTTCGGGCCGGACGAGGCGGCCCGGGTCGCGCACCAGACGATGGTCGGGATCGGCCGGGTCGAGAGCGAGCGGCTGGCCGAGGCCCTCGGCGTCGGCGACGACGCGGCCGCGATCGCCAACGTGGCCCGGCTGCACCACCTGCTCTCGCTCGACGACTACCTGGGCACCGACGTCGAGGTCGTCGACTCGGACCGGGTGCGCCTCCGGGTCGGGGACAGCCCGTCGCTCGACGAGGGCGACCCGCTCAGCGTCGGCGAGCGCCTCGTGGCCGACGACGGGACCGAGATCGTGGCGTCGATCGTCCAGGGCGTGAACCCCCGCGCCCGGGTGGAGCGGGTCGGCGGCGGGCGCACCGCGACCTACGACGTCACCATCGACGCCGAGGCGCCCCCGGCACCGGACCAGCCCTCCGTGCGGGTCGCACGCTTCAGCACCGGCACCACCACCGTGTTCGTCCGGCGGCGGCCGCTGCGTCGCGTGGACGTCGCGTGACCATCCCCTCGACCAGCCTGCCGGAGAGGAACCGCCCATGACCGTCACCGAGCCCTCGACCGAGATCCCCGAGGTGTCGGGCATCGACGAGGAGAACGGCCACCTCGAGGAGCTGCGCACCGACCCGATCGGCCTGATGAAGCGGGCGCGGGCGGAGTGCGGCGACGTGGCCGCGCTGCGCTTCGCGGACAAGGAGGTGGTCCTGCTCACGGGGGCCGAGGCGAACGAGACGTTCTTCCGGGCCTCCGACGACGAGCTCGACATGGCCGCGGCCTACCCGTTCATGACGCCCGTCTTCGGCACCGGCGTGGTGTTCGACGCCACGCCCGAGCAGCGCCGGGAGGCCATGCACAACCAGTCGCTGCGCGACAAGTACATGCGGGGCCACGCGGAGAAGATCGCCCGCGAGGTCAACGAGATGATCGCCGGCTGGGGCGACGAGGGCGGCGACATCGACCTGCTCGACTTCTTCGCCGAGCTCACCCTCTACACGTCGTCCACGTGCCTCATCGGACGGAAGTTCCGCGAGCAGCTCGACGGCTCGGTCGCCCACCTCTTCCACGACCTCGAGAAGGGCACCGACGCCATGGCCTACGTCGACCCCTACCTCGACATCGAGTCCTTCCGCAAGCGTGACGCCGCCCGCGCCGAGCTGGTCGAGCGCATCGACGCGATCATGGCGACGCGGCGCGACGGCACCGCGCCCGACGGTGACCAGGACCTCGTCGACGTCTTGATGTCGCTGACCCTGGAGGACGGCACGCCCCGGTACTCCGCCGACATCGTCACCGGGATGTTCATCTCGATGATGTTCGCCGGGCACCACACGACCTCGGGCACGGCGGCCTGGACGCTCATCGAGCTGCTGCGCAACCCCGAGTGGTACGAGCGGGTGCTGGCCGAGCAGGACCGCCTCGCCGAGGAGGCCGGGGCGTCCGGCGAGGAGCTCACCTACCAGGCGTTGCGGGACATGCCGGTCACCGAGGCCGCCATCAAGGAGGCCCTGCGGCTCCACCCGCCCCTCATCATCTTGATGCGGGTCGTGAACACCCCGTTCGAGGTGGGCGGCTACGTCGTCGAACCGGGCCGGATCGTGGCCACGTCGCTGATCGTGTCGAACACGCTCCCCGAGGCGTTCGCCCACGCCGACGCCTACGACCCGGGCCGCTACCTCGACCCGCGTCACGACGACAAGGACAACCCCTGGAACTGGATCCCGTTCGGCGCCGGACGACATCGCTGCGTGGGCGCCGCGTTCGCCATGATGCAGCTCAAGGCCATCTTCTCGATCCTGTTGCGGGACTGGACCTTCGAGGCCAACCAGCCGCCCGAGACCTACCAGAACGACCACTCCAAGATGGTCGTGCAGCTCAAGCAGCCCTGCGGCGCCACCTACCGCCGGCGCACGGCCGCCGTCGACCCCGCGCCGACCGCCGGACGCGCGACCACCGCCACCCACGCCGGCCAGTCGGGCCGCCGCTGGCGGATCGTCGTGGACCACGACCTCTGCCAGGGCCACGGGGTGTGCGAGGGCGAGGCGCCCGACCTCTTCGACGCCGGCAAGGACGACGTCACGCTGAGGGTCGCCACCCCGCCCGACGACCAGCGCGCCCGCGCCGAGCTGGCGGTCCGGTACTGCCCCACCCATGCCCTTTCCATCGTCGAGGAGGACCAGTGAGCTACCCCCGTGAGGAGATCGAGGAGACCGTCGAGCGCTGGCTCGCGGCCAACAAGAAGGCCGAGGCGCTCGGCGACTGGACCGTGATGGCCGAGATGTACACGAAGGACGCGACCTACGGCTGGAACTACGGTCCCGACACCGAGTTCATGGCCATCGGCCGCGACGAGATCCGCGAGTACGCGCTCGGCGCCGAGATGGCCGGGCTCGGCGGGTGGGAGTACCCGTACCAGGCCAAGATCATCGACCCCGAGCAGGGCTACTTCGTCGGCTTCTGGAAGCAGGTGGCCGGCGGCACCCGTGAGGACGGCACCCCCTACGAGATCGCCGGCATCGGCGGCTCGTGGTTCCACTACGGCGGGAACCACCAGTGGGACTGGCAGCGGGACTGGTTCGACTACGGCAACGCCGCCGCGCTGTTCATCGAGCTCATGCAGCTCGGCAAGCTGAGCGACGGGATGATGGAGCGCATGAGCCGCCCGCTGATCCAGGGCCAGAACGGGCTCTACCCCGTGCACAAGGCGCCGGTCGGCATCTGGGACCTCCCGACCTGACCCTGCGATGCGCGCCGGGACCTCCGACCGCCTCAGTGCCCAGGGCACGCGACTGAACAAGCGGGGCATCGAGTCGCGTCGGCGGTTGCTGGCGGTCGCGATCGACACCCTCGCCCACGAGGGCCCGGCCGGCGCCAGCGCCAACCTGATCGCCAAGCAGGCCGGCGTCACGTGGGGGACCATCCAGCACCAGTTCGGCGACACCGACGGCGTGTGGGCCGCGGTCTTCGACAACATGACCGAGCTGCTCGAGGCCGCCGACTTCGCGCCGCCGGGGACGCCGACGTCGCTGCACGAGCGCGTCAGCGTGCTGATCCGCCGCCAGTGGGACGGCTACGCGCGGCCCGCCGCCCGCGCGGTGGAGAACCTGCGTCTCGCCCTGCCGCGCGACCAGGAGACCCTCGATCGGGACTTCCCCCGGACGGCGGCGGCCGCCGAGCGGATGACCGAGGTGTGGCAGGCGACGTGGGTGGACCTCTTCCGCGACCTTCCGGTGTCGGACGCCACGCTGCGGCGACTCCGCACCCTGATCCCGGCGGCCATGCGCGGGTTGCGGCTCGAGGCCGACATGCCCGGCCACCACGACCCCGAGGAGGGCGTCCGGGGGCTGATCGACGCCGTCGCCGCCTACCTCGACGCCGCCTCGTCCTGAGGCCGGGTGCTCACCGGCGGGCGAACGCCCGCAGGGACGGGTCGGCGCTGGTGACGATGCCGGGTGGCGCCGCGAAACCCTGCTCGATGCCTCTGGTTGATGCCGGCGAGGAGATGTGTCAGGTTCCGACGGCGGTGTCGTGCGGCACCGGGCGGTGCGCCGGCGACGAGGAGTGACGGATGCACGACGACGAGAGCCCGTTCGAACGAGGTCGAGCCATGTTGCGCAAGGTGTACGCCGGCGACGTGGTCGACCTGCCCGAGGGCAGCTTCCCCTTCAACGACGTGATGGTGTCGACCCTCTTCGCGGAGGTGTGGGGCCGCGACGTCCTCGACCTGCGCTCTCGGCGGCTCCTGTTGATGGGCGTCATCGCCGCCAACGGCCACGTCGACACGTGGAACGTGCAGGCCCGGGCGGCGCTGCGCAACCGGGAGCTGAGCGCCGACGAGCTCCGGGAGACCCTGATCATGCTCGCCCCGTACGCCGGCTACCCGAACGTGTCCAGCCTGGTGCTGGCCACCGAGGAGGTCATCGCCACCTGGACCGCCGACGGTGAGCCCGGGCCTCCCGACGACGGCGCCGACGAGGCCCGTGGCTGACGAGCCTGACCCGACGGCGGTGACGCGGTGAGGGTCCTCGTCACGGGCGCCACGGGCTTCGTCGGGTCCCACACGGCCGCCGCGCTCGTCGCGTCCGGCCACGACGTGCGCGCCCTCGTGCGCAACCCGGCTCGGATCGCCGGGTCGCTCGGTGCCCTCCGGGTCGAGCCCGAGATCGTGATCGGCGACATGACCGACCCGGCCGCGGCCCGCGCCGCCGTGGACGGCTGCGACGTGGTCATCCACGCCGCCGCCCAGATCGGGGTCGGGGGCGGCGGCCCCGCCACCGACACCAACCTCGTGGGTGTCCGCACGGTGGTCGGCGCCGCGCTGGAGGCGGGGGTGGGCCGCGTCGTCTACACCTCGTCCGTCACCGCGTACACGCCGACCGACGCGTCGAGCATCACGCTCGACAGCCCCCTCGTCGACGCGACCTCGACGTACGGCGCGACGAAGGTGGCCGCCGAGCTCCTGCTGCGCTCGTGGCAGCAGGACGGGGCCCCGATCACCATCGTCGTCCCGGGTGGCGTCTACGGCCCCGACGCCCCCGACCTCATCAACAGCTTCAGCGCCGTGCTCTCGGCGCTCGACCAGATGATGCTGGTGCCGCCCAGCGGGACGACGGTCATCGACGTGCGCGACCTCGCTGAGCTGCTGGCCCGGGTGGCCACCGACGACGAGCACGTCCCGCGGGTCCTCGCCGGCGGCCACTTCGTGACCTGGCGGGAGTGGGTCGACGCGCTCGAGCGGGCCGTCGGCCGCCCGGTCGCCCACCAGGAGGTCACCCACGAGGAGATCCTGGCGCTGGCCCGCGACCTCGCCGCCCTGGCCGCCGACACCGGTGAGGAGCCGATGCTCACCGAGGAGGCCGCCCTCGTCATGGCCACGGGCGTGCCCCTCGACGACGAGGGCTCGCTCGCCCGGTTCGGCGTGACCCTCCGCCCGCTCGACGAGACCTTCCGCGACGTCGTCGCCTACCTCCGGGCGATCGGTCGGGTGCCCGAGGCCTCCGGCTGACGTCCCGCCGAACCCGTGCCACCGGGCAGGACACCAGTCCTGAGCGCCGGCCGCGGTCACGGCCCGCGAGGGATCACCCGGTGAAGCGAGGGGTGGCCACCCGGGGAGGGGCGGTCGGGACGGCGCCGACGTCGACGCGGAGCGTGCGGGTGGTCTCGGCGCTCGGTCCGCCGTTGCGCGACATGGTCCGGCCGGTGAACACGCGCGCCGTGCTCGTGCTGGCTGAGCTCACGGCCCGCAGGGTCACCGTGTACGTGCCGGAGGGTAGGCGTGGGTCGTCCGCGCCGACTCCGTGGTCCGCGTCGGCGTGCCGTCGCCGAAGTCCCACACGTAGCGGTCCACCGTGCCGTGGGCGACGGACGAGGCCGACGCGTCGAGGTGGGCCACGCCGCTCGGCTCGACCTCGGTCACCGCCAGGCGCCACGGGCGCCCGGTCCGGCGTGATCGCGATCCCGGCGGGCGTGTCGCCCACCGCGAGGGCGGGCCGGCGTCTCCCTGTGGATAGGTCGACGGGCGTGACCGTGCCTGCGCTGCGGTTCGACACCAGCGCCAGCTCGCCTGCGGGGTCGATGGCCACCTCGCCGGGGGTCGGTCCCGCCGGGATGGCCGGTGCCGTGGTCATCGTCGTCAGCTCGAGCGGCGTGAGGGTGCCCGCGTCGCGGCCCGAGACGAGCGCGACGTCGCCGTCGGGGCTGATCGCCACGTCGCTGGCGCCGGCGCCGACGGGCACCGCGTCGCCGGCCACGCCGGTGGCCACGTCGATCGGGGTCACCGTGTCGTCGGTCCCGTCGACGACGAGCAGGGTGGCGCCGTCGGGCGTGACCGCCAGGTCGGTGGGCCCCGACCCGACCGCGATGGAGGGCCCCGGGGTGGCGTCGGCCAGGTCGAACGGCGTGACGGTGCCGGCGACGAGGTTCGCGGTGTACGCCACGGCGCCGTCGGGGGTGACCGCGGTGGCGATGGGGTAGCGGTCGGTCGGGAGCGGTGTCCCGACCGCGCCGGTGGCGAGATCGATCGGGGTCAGGGTGTCGTCGGCGATGTCGCTGACGAGCGCCGTCGTGCCGTCGGGGGTGATGGCGATGCCCACCGGCTGGCGGCCGACGTCGATGGTGTCGACGGGCTGGTTCGTGACGAGGTCGACCACGTTGACCCGCCCGGCGGCGCGGGCGGTGACGTAGGCGGTCGAGCCGTCCGGCGTGACGGCGACCCCGTTGGGGAAGGCCGACGTGCCCACCGGCTCGCCGACGGTGAGGGTGGTGAGGTCCACCGGGGTGAGCGTGCCGTCGCGCTCGGCGGCGACGTAGGCGGTGGGTACCGGCGTGGTGGCCGCCGCCACCGGATCGGCGGGGGCCGCCAGGAGCGGGCTCGTCGCGGCGAGGCCGACGAGGCCGACCGAGAGGACACGGCGGGACCGGGACCGGGAGGGGCCGGGCACCCGGCGCACCCTACGCCGCCCGGCGGGGTGCCGCCCGAGCGCCGTCGGTCCCGGACCTGTCAAGATCCGGCCATGGCCGACGAGGACGAAGCGACGATCGAGCGGTACGAGGTGTCCCGGGTGCTTCCCTTCGACGCAGCGACGATCTTCGCCGTGGTCAGCTCGCCGGCGGGCCACGTCGCCATCGACGCGTCGGGGATGCTCCAGGACTTCACCGGCGAGCCGGCCACCCAGGAGGGCGACGAGTTCGTGATCCACATGGACCGTGAGGCGCTCGGCGACATCCCACTGGGCAAGTACGACGTCACCGTGACCATGACCGGGTGGGAGCAGGACCGCTTCCTCACCTGGGAGGTGTCCGCACCGGGCTTCCCGAGCCTCGGCCACTACTACGGCTACCGGCTCGAACCCAACGACGACGGCACCACCACGGTCACCTCCCTCTACGACTGGGCCGCGATCGACGAGGGCCTCAAGCCCCACTGGCCGGTCGTGCCCCTGTCGGCGCTGAAGGCCACGCTCGGCATCCTCGAGCGGGTCGTGCGCCAGCAGTCCGTGGCCCCTGAGGGCGACTGAGCGGGGCCTCGGGAGCGGGGTCGGGGCCGCTCACCGGCCGCTTCGTGACCGGCGACGCGGGCGGCTGGGAGTAGGGTCTCACCGCCCACGGCACTCGGGGTCAGGGGAGCGATGGGACGTCGACGGGCGGCACCAGCACGGTGCACGGCGGTGACCGGCGCCCCGTCGCGGTCCGTCGCGATCGCCGTCGCCTCTGCGCTGGCCACCGGGCCGCACTGCCGCCCGGCGGTGGCGCCACCATCTCGCCCCGGCGTCCCTGTCAACGCGCTGCGCTGCCGCCGGCGAGCACCAGAGCTGCGGGCTGCTGGGGACGGCCGTGAGCTGCTGGGGGAGAACGACCGCGCAGCTCGGCCTCGAGACGAGGAGCACCCGGATGACCTGGGGAGATGGGGCCCACCTGCTCACGGTCGACCTCGGCACGGGGCGGACCGCCACCGCGGTCACGATCGGCAACGAGCACATGTGCGCCCTGCTCGACGACGGGTCGGTCAAGTGCTGGGGTCGCAACGACTTCGGCACGCTCGGCCTGGCGACCGTGGAGTGGCGGGGCGACGAGCCCGGTGAGATGGGCGACGCCCTGCCCACCGTCGACCTCGGCACGGGGCGCACCGCGACCGCCGTGGCCGCCGGCCGCTACCACACGTGCGCGCTGCTCGACGACGGCACGGTCAAGTGCTGGGGCGACAACGGTGAGGGCGAGCTCGGCCTCGGTGACACCACCGACCGCGGTGACCAGCCGGGGGAGATGGGCGACGCCCTGCCCGCCGTCGACCTCGGCACCGGTCGCACCGCGACCGCGATCACCGCCGGCCGGTCGCACGTCTGCGTGCAGCTGGACGACGGCTCGCTGAAGTGCTGGGGCTACAACCGCAGCGGGCAGCTCGGACTCGGCGACGACGAGTTCCGGGGCGACGAGCCCGGTGAGATGGGCGACGCCCTGCCCACCGTCGACCTCGGGACGGGGCGCACGGTCTCGAGCTTCGTGGCCGGCGGGCTGCACACGTGCGCCCTCCTCGACGGTGGAGCGGTGAAGTGCTGGGGGTACAACACCTTCGGCCAGCTCGGCCTCGGCGGGGGCGGGTACCGAGGCGACCAGCCCAACGAGATGGGCGACTCGCTCCCCGAGGTCGACCTCGGCACGGGCCGAGAGGCCGTCGCGGTCGCGCCGGGCGCGGTCCACACCTGTGCCCTGCTCGACGACGCATCCGTGCGGTGCTGGGGCGCGAACGACGAGGGCCAGCTCGGCCTGGGGGACACCAGCGACCGGGGCGACAGTCCCGGTGAGATGGGCGACGCGCTCCCGGCCGTGGACCTCGGCACCGGGCGCGCGGCCACCGCTCTGAGCGCACGCGGGAGCACCTGTGCCCTGCTGGACGACGGCACGGCGCTGCTGGGCGGGAACTCGACGGACGCCTCGGCCTCGGCGACGAGGAGGCGCGGGGCGACCAGCCCGGCGAGATGGGCGACGCCCTGCCGCCGGTGGCGGTGTCCGGCGACGGCGTGACCGGCCGGGTGACCGGCGCGCCGGGCGGCGTCCTGCCCGGCGCCCTCGTGGCGATCCTCGACCCCGCCGACTTCTCGCTCGACGGCGGGGCGGTGGCCAACGACGACGGGCGGTACACCACGCCGGTCCCGGCCGGCGCGCACCTCGCCTACGCCCTCGGGCCGACCGACGACCATCAGCCGGGCTTCCTCGGGGCCCCCGATCTCCTCGCGGTGGGCGGCGGGCGCACGGTGATCGGCGACGGCGAGCTCGAGGCCCGGACCGGCGCCGTCACCGGCACGGTCACCGACGCCACGAGCGGAGCGCCGGTGGCGGGCGCCTACGCGCTGGCCCTCGATCCGGGCACCGGGGCGATCGAGCGCGGCGCCCCGGCCGACGCGTCGGGCT
Organism: Microthrixaceae bacterium; assembly: GCA_020637195.1. Taxonomy (GTDB): domain Bacteria; phylum Actinomycetota; class Acidimicrobiia; order Acidimicrobiales; family DATDAH01; genus JAEUJM01. The sequence goes on along the minus strand of JACJWK010000021.1, from coordinate 28,326 downwards.
CGTTCACCCTCGCCGGCCTCCAGCCCGGCTCCCACCTGGTGGCCTACCTCGACCGGTCGGGCGCCCACGACGCGCGGTTCTCGGGCGGGGTGCCCGACCCGGGCTCGGCGACCGCCGTCACGGTCGCCGCCGGCGGCGCCACCGTGGCCGACGCGGCGCTGCCGGCCCGTCCCGCGCTCCGGGCGGCACTGCGCTGACCGGTCGGGTGCGGGCGCGGCGGCCCCCACAGCCTGGTCGTCGCCCTGCGGGCCGACGACCTCTCGTTCGCCCGGGCGGCGCTCACCAACCCACTGGGGCTACGGCCTGCCGTTCTGCGGGCGGTACCTGCTGGCGTGGTGATACGACGGGCGCGCACTGCTTCGAGTGGTTCGACGACCGCGCCGCCGACGGTCTGGCCCAGGCCACCCCGGTCGTCTCGCCCGCGAACGTCGACCCGAGCCCGACGCCGCCGTCGGGTCGGTGGCCGGCACCGTCGCCGATCGAGACGGGGCCCCTGTCGCCGGCGCCTGGGTGGTGGTGGTGCGCCTGAGCGGGGTGGCCGGCAATTGCGGTCACCGCCGCCGATTTGCACCTACGGCATCGACGGGCTGCCGCCGGACAACTACCGGGCTGTGCTTGTGCACCCGGCGAGCGGCGCCTGCGTATTGGCCCGCCGCCCCACCTACGAGGACGGGGCCGTGTTCGTGGTCGGCGCCGGCTCCGTCAGCGGGCTCAACGCCGAGCTCGACGTCACCGGAGGGGCGCCATGAGGACGCCATCGGGCCGGCGCCTCGTCGCCGCGGCGCTGGTCGCCGCGGTCGCGGCGTCCGTGCTCGTGGCCGCGCCGACCACCCCGACGGCCGCCGACGGCAACGAGGCGCCGGGGGCGCCCGCCCCCTCCCGCGGGCTCACGATGGGCGACGCCTACGCGTGCGCCCTGGTCGCCGGCGACCAGGTGAAGTGCTGGGGGCGCAACCGCGACGGCGAGCTGGGGTTGGGCGACACCGCCGACCGCGGCGACGGGCCCGGCGAGCTGGGCCTGGCGCTGGCCACGGTCGACCTCGGCGACCGCGTCCCCGTCGAGCTCACCGCCAGCGGCCGGTTCCACTTCTTCTTCGGCGGTCGGGAGGGCAGTCACACCTGCGCCCGCTTCGACGACGGCCAGGTGGCCTGTTGGGGTCGCAACGCCCAGGGCGAGCTGGGCCTCGGGCACGAGGAGAAGCGGGGCGACGGGCCCGGCGAGCTGGGCACCCACCTCGCCACCGTGGACCTCGGCACCGGGCGCACGGCCACCGCCCTCACCAGCGCCGACCGGGCGAACTGCGCCGTGCTCGACGACGGCACCGTCAAGTGCTGGGGCCTCAACGGCACGGGCCAGCTCGGCCAGGGCGACACCCGGGGCCGGGGGGACGAGCCGGGCGAGATGGGCGACGCCCTCGCCCCTGTCGACCTGGGCACGGGCCGAACCGCCACCGCGGTGACGGGAGCGTCCTGGCACTTCTGCGCCCTCCTCGACGGGGGGCAGGTCAAGTGCTGGGGCGGCAACTTCTTCGGGCAGCTCGGCCTCGGCGACTCCCAGAACCGCGGCGGCGGTGCCGGCCAGATGGGCGACGCCCTGCCGGCGGTCGACCTGGGCACGGGGCGGACCGCCACCGCGGTGTCCACCGGCGGCGGCCACACCTGTGCCCTCCTCGCCGGCGGCGACGTGAAGTGCTGGGGAGCCGGGGGCGCCCTCGGGCTGGGCGACACGCTGCCGCGCGGCAGCGGTCCCGGCGAGATGGGCGACGCCCTGCCGACCGTCGACCTCGGCACGGGGCGGAGCGCCACCGCCATCTCCGCCGGCGCCGACTTCACCTGCGCGCTGCTCGACGACGGAAGCGTCAAGTGCTGGGGGGAGAACCGCTTCGGGCAGCTCGGCCTCGGCGACACCGACGACCGGGGCGTCGGGCCCCGGCGAGATGGGCGACGCGCTCCCGGCGGTCGACCTGGGCGCGGGCCGCACCGCCACGGCCGTCACCGCCGGCGACCAGGGGCCTGCGCCTGCGCCCGCCTCGACGACAGCAGCGTCAAGTGCTGGGGGCGACAACGAGGCCGGCGCCCTCGGGGTGACACGACACGGCCGCGCGGGGACGGCCAGGGGAGATGGGCGACGCCCTGGCGCCGGTGGCGCTCGGCGGGACGGGGTGGCCGGCCGGGTGCGCGCCGTCGGGCGACGAGATCCGGGGGTGCGCTCGTGGCCGTGCTCGACTGGGATGACGTCTTCGCCTGGTCACCGGCGCCGTCGCCGACCTCAGCGGCTACCACGGCGCCGTCACCCCGCCCGGGGACTACTTCGCCTACGTCATCGACCCCGCCGGGGTCCACGAGCCGGGCGGACGGCGCCCCCACCACGGTCACGGTCGCACCGGAGGCCGTCGCCCCTGGTCGACCCTGTCCTGCCCGCCTGCGGCGGGGGTGTGGCGGGCACGATCACCGAGGCGGGCACGGGCGCTTGATCCCCACCGGCGAGGCGATCGCCCTCGACGCCACGACCGGTGAGGTGGCCGGCGCCGCCGCCTCGGACCCGTCGGGCCACTACACGCTGACGGGGTTGCCGCCCGGCGCGTACCGGCTCGTGCTCTCGACCGGTCGGGCGGGCACGCCGCCCGGTTCTTCCCCGGCGCGCCTGACCTGGCCACGTCCACGCCGGTGACGGTGACGGCGGGCGCCACGACGCACGCAGACGCGACGCTGCCCACCCAGGCGCTGCCGGCCTCGGGCACGGCCCTCAGCGGTCAGCGTCCGCGACCCGGTCCGGCACCGCGCTGCCCGGGATGCTCGTCGTGGCGCTGCGGGCGGACGACCTCGCCGTCGCCCGGGCGGGGCTCACTGGCACCACCGGCGGCTACGCCCTCAGCCTGGCCCCCGGGCGACTACGTGCTGGTGTTCTCGACCCGACCGGCGACCACCGGGTGGCCTGGCACCTCGACCTGGCGACGTCGCCGGCGCTCGTCCACGCCGTGCTCGAGCCGACCGTGGGCTCTGATGTCGGGCACGGTCACTGGTCGGGCGGTGCCCTGATCCTGGGGACCTGGGTGGTGGCCATCCGGGCCAACGGGGCCGTGGCTGCGCGCCGCGGTCGCCGGGCCCGACGGCGCCTACCGCATCGATCGCCTGCCCCCTGACACCTACTGGGCGCGATCCTCGACCCCGCCACTGGCGCCTCGAGTACTGGCTCGGTGCGGCTGACTACGCCACCGCGAGACGTCATCGACGTGCCGGCCGGGCCGACGCCCGTCGACGCCACGTTGGGGGCGCCGTGAGGACCCGGCTCGCCGCCCTCGGGGCGCTTCGTGGCCACGACGCTGGTGGTGGCGCTCTCCCCGGGCACCCTGGTGTCGGCCGACGCCAACGAGGCGCCTGGCGGGTCGCCGGCAGCCGCCGCCCTCAGCGCCGGCACGCTGCACACCTGCGGGTCGTCAGCGGCCAGGTCCGCTGCTGGGGGACAACGGCGACGGGCGTCTCGGCCTGGGGACACCGACGACTGGTCTGACGAGCCTGGCGAGACCGGGGCCCGCCTCCCCACCGCCGATCTCGGCGTGGGCCGCACCGCCACGGCGGTGTCCGCCGGGTCCGACGTCACGTGCGCGCTCCTCGACGGGGGACAGGTGAAGTGCTGGGGGGACAACGGCTCCGGGCGGCTCGGCCTCGGCGACCTCCGTGACCGCGGCGACGAGCCCGGCGAGATGGGCGACGCCCTGCCCGCGATCGACCTCGGCGCGGGCCGCACGGCCACCGCCGTCTCGGCCGGGCTCCTCCACACCTGCGCGCTGCTCGACGGGGGGCAGGTGAAGTGCTGGGGCGGCAACGGCAGCGGCCGACTCGGGATCGGCAGCAGCGACACGAGAGGCGACCAGGCCGGCGAGATGGGCGATGCCCTGCCCACGGTCGCCCTGGGCACCGGTCGCACCGCGATCGCGATCACCGCCGCGGGCGTCCACACGTGCGCGCTCCTCGACGACGGGAGGGTCAAGTGCTGGGGCAGCGGCTTCGCGGGCCGCCTCGGCAGCGGGGGCACCGCGAACCTCGGGGACGGCCCTGGCGAGATGGGAGACGCCCTCGCCCCCGTCGACCTGGGCACGGGTCGCACCGCCACTGCGCTTCACCGCCGGTCGCGACCACACCTGCGCGCCTCGACGACGGCTCGGTGAAGTGCTGGGGCGAGAACGAGTTCGGCCAGCTCGGCCTGGGCGACACCGCCGACCGGGGCGACCAGGCCGGCGAGATGGGCGACGCGCTGCCCGCAGTGGCCCTGGGTGCCGGGCGCACTGCGCCACAGGTGTCGGCGGGCAGCCACCACACCTGCGCGCGCTGCTCGACACCCTGGCGGTCAAGTGCTGGGCGCGAACGGCGGGGGCCAGCTCGGCCTGGCGACACCACCTGCCGGGGCGACGCCCTGGCGAGATGGGCGACGCCCCTGCCTGCCGTCGACCTGGGGGCGGGGCGATCGCCACGATGGTCACCGCCGGGGCAACCCGTCGTCGATCACCACCGCCCACACCTGCGCGGCGCTCCTCGATCGCACCCTCCGCTGCTGGGGGTCCAACAGCTCCGGCCAGATCGGCGTCGGCGACGAGGTGGCCCTGCGGGACGGCCCGGGTGAGATGGGCGACGCCTCCTGCGCGACGTCGCCGGCGGCCACCGGCGCACCGTCGGCGGCGTGCAGGGGCCCGACGGCACCCCCCCTGGACGGTGCGCTGGTCGCGCGCTGCTCGACCTGACCGACTTCCGCCTCCACCAGGCGGGGTGGCCGGCGAGCCTGACGGCCGCTTCTTCGCCTTCCCCGCGACGCGGCTCCCCTCGCCTACGCCATCGACCCCCCACCGGCGCCCACCGGCCGGGTTTCATCGGGGCCGTCCCCGATCGCCGTTCCCTGAAGGCGGCATCGCCGACGTCCGGGGCACGCTCGAGCCGACCTTCGGCCGCGGGCTGGCGTGGTCACCGACGCCGACCTCCGGCGCCCCGGTCGCACGTGCCTACGTGGTGGCCTCGACGCCGCCACGTCCGAGCCCGTGCGGGCGCCGGCCGGGACCGACGGCTCGTTCACGCTCTCCGGCCTCCTGCCGGAGCTATCGCCTGGCCAGCCTCGACCTGGACGGCGGGCACGCGCCGCGCCTGCTCGCCGACCCCGTCACCGGAGCGGTCACGGTGGGTGCGGTGACCGCCGGCGAGACGTCGCCGGTCGCTGACCCTGCCGGCCCAGGCCTGCCGGGCGCCGCCTCGGCGATCAGCGGGCCGGGTGGCTGACCCGCCGGGGTCGGCGTCTCCGGGGCGCTCGTCGTCGCCCTGCGCGCCGCCGACCTCTCGTTCGCCCGTGCCGCGCGGTCGGACGGCGACGGCGCCTACTCGCTGGCGGTCGATCCCGGCGACCACCTGCTCCTGTTCGTCGACCCGGTCGGCCACCACCGGGCGGAGGGGTACGACGACCTGCCGGTCAGTGGGCTGGCCGCCGTGCCGGTGGCCGCGCGCGCGCTGGCCGAAGCCCCGTGCTGGACCCGACTGTCGGCTCGGCCTCGCCGGGCCAGGTCACCGACCTCGCGGCGGTCCTGTCGCCGACGCGGGTGGGTGGCCGCCGTGCGCCCTCGGGCATCGCCGGCGGCGCGGTCACCGGCGCCGACGGCACCTACGCCATCGACGGGCTGCCCCGACAACTACCGGGCGGCGGTCGTGTCGCCGGTCGACGGCGTGCTCGCCTACTGGCCTGACTCCACCGACCTTCGAGGGCTCCGACCTCTTCGTCGTGGTCGCCGGCGACGACAGCCCCTGTCGACGCCGTCCTCGCCTCCCCCGACCGGCCCTTCCCACCAGCGTCGGTGGCTGGACCTGCGCCGGGGCGGTCCGGGCGGCGATGCTGGGCCGGTCATCGACCGCGCCGGCGTCGTCCGTGCGCCTGACCGGGAGGCTGCACATGCTCTACATCGACGGCGAGTGGCGGCCTGCGGCGTCGTCGGGCCGGACGTTCGGAGTCCCACGACCCGCCACCGGCGCGGTGATCGACTGCGGCTGACGGCGGCCTCGAGGACGTCCGGGCGCCATCGACGCCGCCGCGGTGCGTTTCGACGGCTGGGCGGGTCGCACCGCCTACGAGCGCTCGGCGGCCCTCGCCGCGGCCCACCGCCTGATGCTCGAGCGCAAGGAGGCGCTGGCCCAGCTCATGACCCGCGAGCAGGGCAAGCCCCTGCGCATGGCCCGCAACGAGGTCGGCTACGCGGCGGACTTCCTGTCGTGGTTCGCCGAGGAGGCCAAGCGGAACTACGGCGAGACCATCCCGTCGGCGCGGGCCGACCAGCGCTTCCTCGTGCTGCACCAACCCGTCGGCGTGGTCGGCGCCATCACCCCCTGGAACTACCCGATCTCGATGCTGACCCGGAAGATCGCCCCGGCCCTGGCCGCGGGGTGCACCGTCGTGCTCAAGCCGGCCGAGCAGACCCCGCTCTGCGCGGTCGCCACGTTCGAGGTGCTGCACGACGCCGGCATCGACCCCGGCGTCGTGAACCTCGTGACCACCTCGGACCCCGAGACGGTCGGCGGCGAGCTCGTCGGGCACCGCTCGGTGCGCAAGGTCGCGTTCACCGGCTCGACCGAGGTGGGCAAGCAGATCGCGGCCACGGCGGCGCGGACGGTCAAGCGGGTCAGCCTCGAGCTGGGGGGCCATGCACCCTTCATCGTCCTCGACGACGCGGACCCGGTCCGGGCCGCCAAGGGCGCGGCGGCGGTGAAGTTCCTCAACACCGGCCAGGCGTGCATCTGCCCGAACCGGCTCTTCGTGCAGCGCGCCCTCGCCGACGAGTTCGTGGCCACCCTCCAGCAGCGCTTCGAGCGGCTGGTGGCCGGTGCCGGCGCCACCGACGGGGTCACGGTCGGTCCCCTCATCGACGACGCCGCGCTCGACAAGATGGAGCGCCAGGTCGCCGACGCCGTCGACCGCGGCGCCAACGTCGTCACCGGCGGGCACCGCCTGGTCGACGGCGGGCTCGACCGCGGGTGCTTCTACGCGCCGACCCTGCTGACCCAGGTCACGCCCGACATGGCGATCTACCGCGAGGAGACGTTCGGCCCGATCGCCCCGGTGATCGTCTTCGACACCGAGGACGAGGTGATCGCGATGGCCAACGACACCGAGTACGGGCTGGCCAGCTACGTGTACACGAACGACTTGTCCCGGGCGTTCCGCCTGATGGAGCGGCTCGACTACGGGATGGTGGGCGTCAACGACATCAACCCCACGTCGGCGGCGGCGCCGTTCGGCGGCGTCAAGGAGAGCGGCCTCGGCGTCGAGGGCGCCCGCCAGGGCCTCGCCGAGTACCTCGATACCAAGCTGGTCGGCATCGCGCTCTGATCCGGTGCCTGCCGGGATCGACGGCCGCCGCCCGATCCGCGAGCCTGGGGGCGTGGACCCCGAGCCCTCCGTCGAGCCGCCCGTGCGCGAGTACGAGTACGTGCTGCAGTGCCCCTGCGGTACGACGTTGCGGGCGCCCACCGAGGACGAGATCGTCGAGGTGTCCTTCGCCCACCTCCGGGCCGAGCACCCGGACCTCGCGCCCACCTACGGCCGCGAGCACGTCCTGTTCATGGCGGTCCGCCTCCTGAAGGGCTGACCGACCCGGGTCTCACGGCGCGGTGACGTTCCGGTGACGCCTCCGGCGTTGACTGGCCGCCATGGTCGCCCCTGGTGCTCGCCCCCACGTCCCCACGTCGTCGCTCCGTGCCGTGCTCGCGGGGATCGTGGCGCTCGCGCTGCTCGCCGCGGTCACGGTCTCCACGGCCTCGACACCCGCGGCGGCGGACGGCAACGAGGCGCCGAACGCCCCGTTCGCGGCGCGGGCCATCACCGGCGGCTCCGAGCACACCTGCGCCATCCTGCCCAGCGGCCGGGTGAAGTGCTGGGGACAGAACAGCGACGGCCAGCTCGGCCAGGACTCGACCGCCGACGTCGGCGACCAGCCGGGCGAGCTGGCCGCGCTGCCCGCGGTGAACCTCGGCGTGGGACGGACCGCCACCGCCATCAGCGCCGGTGACCAGCACACCTGTGCCATCCTCGACGACGGCACCGTGAAGTGCTGGGGGAGCGGCGGGGCCGGGCGGCTCGGACAGGGCAACACCGCGACCCTGGGGGACCAGCCCGGCGAGATGGCGGCCCTGGCGCCGGTGGACCTGGGGCCGGGCCGGACCGCGACCGCGATCACCGCCGGCGGGGCGCACACCTGCGCCGTCCTGGACGACGGGTCGGTGAAGTGCTGGGGGAGCAACGCCAGCGGCCGGCTGGGCCAGGACAACACGGAGAACGTCGGCGACCAGGCCGGCGAGCTGGCCGCGCTGGCGCCGGTGGACCTGGGGCCGGGCCGGACCGCCACGGCCGTCAGCGCCAGCTTCGCCCACACGTGCGCGCTCCTCGACGACGGCACCGTCAAGTGCTGGGGCTCGGGCAACAGCGGCCAGCTGGGCAACGACGCCACCGGCAACGTGGGCGACCAGGCGGGGGACATGGCCGCCCTGGCGCCCGTGAACCTGGGCGTGGGCCGGACCGCGACGGCCGTCAGCGCCGGCCCCCAGCACTCGTGCGCGCTGCTGGACGACGGCACGGTCAAGTGCTGGGGCAGCGGCGCCGACGGACGCCTCGGTCAGGGCAGCACGACGACGCTCGGCGACCAGCCCGGCGAGATGGCCGCGCTCGCCCCGGTCACCCTGGGCGCCGCCGCCGTCGGGGTCAGCGCCGGGAGCGGCCACACGTGCGCCCTGCTCGTCGGAGGCTCGGTCAAGTGCTGGGGTGCGGGCCGCATGCTGGGCCAGGACACCATCGCCAACATCGGCGACCAGGCGGGCGAGATGGCCGCCCTCGTCCCCGTGAACCTGGGGGGATCGGCGGCCGGCCTCGCCACGGGCTACTTCCACTCGTGCGTGCGGTTCGGCGACGCCTCGGTGAAGTGCTGGGGGAACGGTGGCGACGGGCGCCTCGGCCAGGGCAACACCACCGACCTCGGCGACGGGGCCGGGGAGATGGCCGCGCTCGGGGTCGTGGACCTCGGCTTCGTCACGGAGCTGGCGGTGGTCAAGAGCGCCGACGAGACCGCGGTGGCCACGGGCGGCACGATCCACTACCACGTCACCGTCGTGAACGCGGGCGACACCACGCTGACGGGGCTGACGGTCGACGACCCCAACGCCACCGACTGCGAGCAGGCCGTCCCCGACCTGGCCGGTGGTGCGCAGCACACCATCGACTGCACCCACGTGACCACGCCGGCGGACGAGGGGACGTACTCGAACGTCGCCACCGCCGACTCGGCGCAGACCGCGCCGGTGGCGTCGAACCAGGTCGACGTCACGGTGGCGCCGCCGACCGGCGTGACCGGCTCGGTGTCGGCCGCGGGCTCCGGTGCGCCCGTCGCGGGCGCGTTCGTGACGCTGCTGCGGTCGGCGGACTTCTCGATCGCGGCCGCGGGCGTGGCCGACGGCGGAGGCGGTTTCTCGCTGAGCGCCGCTCCCGGCTCGTACTTCGTCTACCTCGTCGACCCGTCGGGGGCCCACGCGGCCGGGTTCGCCGGAGCCCCCACCCTGATCGACCTCGATCCCGGCGAGATCGCTCCGGTGGACGCGGAGATGGCCCCGCTGCGGGGCTCGGTGGCCGGCACCGTGACCGAGGCCGGCTCGGGCGACCCCATCCCGGGTGCCTGGGCGCTGTCGTTGCGGACGACGGGGGACACCGGCGCGCTCGAGGAGATCGCTCTGGCCGACGGCGCCGGGGGCTACTCCCTCGACGGGCTGTCCGCCGGGACGCACTTCATCGGCTTCGTCGACCCGGCCGGCGGCCACGAGAGCCGCTTCGCACCGGACTCGCCCAACGTGCCCGCCTCGACGCCCGTCGCGGTGTCCGCGGGTGGCGTGTCGCCCGTGGGTGCCTCCCTGCCGGTGAAGGCCGTGGTGCCGGGGGGCCAGACGATCTCGGGCACCGCGACCGAGGCCGGATCGGGCACCCCCCTGGCCGGCGTGCACGTGGTGGCGCTCTCGGCGGCGGACTTCTCGATGGCGCGCGGTGGCGTCACCGACGGTGCGGGCCACTACAGCCTCGATCTCGCCGCCGGCGGCTACCTCCTGGCCTTCGTCGACTCGACCGCCACCCATCGGATGGAGTGGTTCGACGGCCGACCGTCGACGGGGCTCGGGGACGCCGACGTGGTCGTCGCTCCCGGCGTCGCCGACGTGGCGCTGGAGCGCAGCGTGGGCGCCATCGCCGGGACGGTCACCGACGATCCGGGCGGGACCCCCCTCGCCGGGGCGTGGGTGATCGCGATCGGCCCGACCGGCATCGCGGGAGGGACCGTCACGGCCGGGAACGGCTCGTACGAGATCGGCGACCTCGCGCCCGGCAACTACGTGGTCACCTTCGCCGACCCCTCGGGGGTGCGGGCCCAGGAGTTCTTCGACGGCGGCGCCACGTACGGCGACGCCGACCCGGTCGCGGTCACGGCGGGCGCCACCGCGACCGTGGACGCCGCCCTCGCGGCGGCGCCCTGAGGTCGGTCCTGGTCAGGCCTCGTCCGGGCTCGGCTCGGCCGCCTCGTCGTGGGGGCGCGGGGTCGGCGCCGACCCCCCGGGCCCCGCGGACGCGAGGAGCTCCCGGGCGAGGCCCGCGTCGGACGGGCCGCCCACCTCCTCGAGCGCGTCGAGGGCGCGGCGGGCCGCGCGGCGGGCCCCCGCCTCGTCCCCGAGGGCGCGCCGCGAGCGCACCGCGACGGCATGGGCGCGCTCGCTCCAGGGCTCGACCTCGATCACCCGAGCGGCGAGGGCCGAGGCGGCCTCGTGGTCGCCGCGTCCCGCGAGCAGCTGGGCTCCCCGGGTCGCCGACGCGACGAACAGCTCCTGGAGACGGTGGCGCACCGTCGCCGACCAGTCGTCCCAGGCGGCGTCCGCGAGGAACGGCCCGCGGTACCAGCCGGCCGCCGAGCGGTAGGCGTCGGCCGCATCGGAGAGCAGGCCGTCGTCGTCGAGGGCTCGGGCGCCGGCCACCTGGGCCTCGAAGGTGTCCGTGTCGACGACGAGCCCACGCGGCTCGAGCTCGACAGACTCCCCGAACGAACGGACGAACCACGGCGCCGCGCCGGGGCCGCGCTCGGGCTCGAGGACGCCGAGGAGCCGGTTGAGCGTGGTGCGGAGGCGCCTGCGCCCCGCCCCCTCGTCGGCGTCGGGCCACAGCGCGGCGATGACCGCGTCGCGGGTGGTGCGGCGGTGCACCACGAGGTAGGCGAGCAGCGAGCGGACCCGCTCGCGACGCAGGTCCGGGTGCGACGACTCGGTGGCGCCGATCGAGAGGGTCGTCGGTCCGAGCAGGCCGAGCCGGCGCTCCTCGGCGGGCGGCGCGGGAACCGTCCGACAGAGCCGCGCGGCGGCGTCGCCGAGGCGGGGATCGGGATGCGAGCGCCAGCGGGCGACCTGCTCCCGGCCGTACGGGCCGAGCGCAGCGAAGAGCTCGGCCGTGGTCTTCTCCGCCTCGGGGCGACCGGCGGCGTGCGCGGCGGCGAGGAAGAGCCCGGCCCCCATCGGCAGCAGCGCGGCCGCCAGCGCGCCGGCGCTCTCGGGCCAGGCCACCATCGCCATCGGGCGGAGATCACCCTCCTCGGCGGCGACGAGCGCGGCGGCCAGGTCGAGGTCGCGGCGCAGCATCGGCCCCATCCGGTCGCGATCCCAGTGGGCCGCCTGGTCGGGACGCAGCCACGCCACCACTCCGGCGACCAGCGCGTACGGGCCCGCCCCGATCGCCGCCATCGGGTGCTGCTCCAGCACCCGGTCGAGCTCGGCGCGCACCTGCTGCCGCGACCCGTCGCCGGCGGCGAGGGCGATCTGTGCGATCTCCGCGTAGAAGCGGGCGTTGCCGGCCTCGGGCAGGGTCGCCTCGGCGGTCGCCCAGCGGCGCCGGGCGACGTCGGGGCGGCCGAGCAGGACCGCCGCGGCCAGGCGCCACACCGCCCACTGGTGCGTGGCCCGCGTGCCGATGCCGTCCGGCGGCTCCTCGTCGAGCAGTGGTCGGAGCTCGTCCAGCCGGCCCGCCCGGATGCGCGACGAGGCGAACGACTCGGTGGCCCCCGGCAGCTCACGCGGGAGCCGTGACAACCGGTCGGCGACATCGCACGCGTCGTGGCCGAGCTGCGTGGCCACCGCGAAGTCGAAGTAGTCGGCCACGTTGCGGAGCTCGGTGGGCAGGTCGTCGGCCGGCACCCGGGCCAGCACCTCGCGCGCCCCCTCGGGGTCGCCGAGGGTGACCGTGACGGCCGCCTGGCCGAGCAGCGCGATCGCGCTGGCCCGCTCGTCGCGTGGAGCGAGCTCGACGAGGCGGGGGAGCTGGGGCAGGGCGAGGGCCGGCTCCCCGCGGGAGTAGGCGCAGGCGATGATCTGCGCCCGGGCGACCGTCTCGCCGACGGGATCGTCGGCCGCTTGGAAGCCGTCGGCGGCGGCCTCGAACCGCTCGATGGCGACGAGCGACGCCGGGTCGTCGTCGCGGGCGGCCAGGCCTCGGGCCAGGGCGATCGCCGGCGAGGCCGGCCGACCCGCCAGCGCTTCTCGCCAGGCGTGCAGCGCCGGTGCCGGCGGGGTCTCGAACGCCGTCAGCGCGGCGCGCAGGGCCCGGTCGAGATGGTCGCCGTCGACGCCCCGCAGCGCCACGTCGACGGCCGCCCCGGGGCGCCCGTGGCCGATCAGCGCGTCGAGCGCCGCGACGCGGCGGCGGTCCACGCCCGCCGGCGTGTCGAGCGCGTCGACGCGCTCCTCCCAGAGCGAGTGCGCCTCGAGCTCGGGGCCGCGCCGGTGGACCAGGGGGAGCTGGTCCAGCGCCAGGTCCTCCTCGGGGCCGCTCAGCTCGTCGAGCAGCCAGCCCTCGGCGCGGCCGAGCGCGACCAGCGTCGCGAGGCGATCCCGGTCGCGCGGCCCGAGCGCCGAGACGACCTCCTCCCAGACGTAGTCCGACAGCCGGCCGGCCCGTCGGGCCAGGGCCACCAGCGCCGGCCAGCCGCCGCTCGACTCGGCGCCCTCGAGGCCGAGGTCGCGCAGCTCGTCGGGCGTGAGGGTCAGCTGCGACTCGTCCACGGTCACGACCCGGCCCTGCGACGCCAGGCGAGCGAGCGCCACCGGCGGTTCGGCGCGGCCCGCCATCGCCACGCCCGCGTGCGGGGGGAGCCTCTCGATCAGGTCCGACAGCGCCTCGGCGCCACCGGAGGCCCGGGGGATCACGTGCACGTCGTCGAGGAGCAGGCCGACCCGCCGGGGGGACCGGCGCGCGACCAGCGCCAGCACGTCGTCCACCGTCGCCGCGCCCTCGCCGCCCATCGCCACCGCCAGGCCGGCGAGGAGGCTGGACGCCTCCTGGTCCGCGGGGACGCAGGCCAGCCACACGTCCTCGCCGTCGGGGTCGAGCCGGCCCTCGGCCGCGGCGATCGCCAGCGCCGTCGTCTTGCCGAAGCCCGGGCCCGCGGTGAGCACGACCACGCGTCCGTCCCGCCGCGCCCGCAGCGCCCGCTGGACCCGCCGCCGGGGCACCAGCTCGTCGCCCTCGGGGGGCTGGAACCGGAACCGGTTCGCGAGCGCCCACGCCGCTGGGTCGTTCGCCCCGCTCACGCCCATCCAGCGTAGGACGGTCGGGACGAGCGTGGGGCGGGTGGCGGGCATCGCCGGTCGTGCGCGCTCTCAGCTCCCGCTCAGGTGACGGCCCTAACGTCTCGGCCCATGCGTCCTCGTACGGTCCTTCCCGCCCTCGGCGCCGCGCTCGCCCTGCTCGCCGCCGCATGCTCGTCCTCGACCAGCGAGGGCGAGGCCGCGAGCGCCACGACCGACGCCGCGGTGACCACGGTCGACCCGGCGGGTGCCTCGACGACCGCCGGGGCGGAGGCCGGCGGGTCCGAGCCGGTGGCGTTCACCGCCGAGGTGTGGGCCGACAACTGGTTCTCGCTGACGGTCAACGGCGAGGCGGTGGGGGAGGACTCCGTGCCCATCACGACCGAGCGCTCGTTCAACGCCGAGACCATCGAGTTCGAGGCGACCTACCCGCTGACGGTGGCGTTCGTGACCAAGGACTTCACCGAGGACGCCAGCGGGCTCGAGTACATCGGGACCCCGCGCCAACAGCTCGGCGACGGCGGGTTCATCGCCCAGATCACCGACGAGTCCACCGGCGAGGTGGTGGCGGTCACCGACGCCTCGTGGCGTGGCCTCGCCGTCCAGCGCGCCCCGTTGAACACCGAGTGCGTGTCGTCGTCCGACCCGACGAGCGAGTGCGAGTCCGAGGACCTGGGCGAGCCCGACGGCTGGACCGACGCCGACTACGACGACGGCGCCTGGGACGACGCCACCGTCTACACGGCCGCGCAGGTCGACCCCAAGGAGGGCTACGACGAGATCGACTGGGACCCGGCGGCCGAGCTGATCTGGACCTCCGACCTCGAGGTCGACAACACGATCCTTTGGCGGGTGACGGTGCCGGCGCCTGCCGGCGCCTGACCGATCGGGGCCCGGGCGCCGGGCCGCCGGGTGGCAGGATCGGCGCATGGAGCCCGCCGACCTGCTCGCCCGCGAGGCCATCCGCGACCTCGTCGCCCGCTACAACGCCTACGGCGACGGCGGCCTGCTCGACCGCATGGTCGGCCTCTTCGCCGAGGACGCCGTGCTCGAGGTGGGCGACGACCGCTACGAGGGGCACGACGCCGTCCGGGGGCTGTTCGCCGGCACGGCCGAGCGCTCCGCCGCCGCCGTCGGCGGCGCCACCTACGTGCGCCACTCGGTCACCACGCACCAGATCGACCTCGTCGCGCCGGGTCGGGCGACGGGTCGCGCCTACTTCACGGTGCTCACGAGGGTGGGCCTCGACCACTGGGGTCGCTACCTCGACGACTACCGGGTCGTCGACGGGCGTTGGCGCTTCGCCCGGCGTCGGGTGCTGACCGACGACTTCGCCCCGTCGTCGCTCTTCGCCCCGTCGGCGCCGGGCGAGGGCGCCCGTAGGCTCGAAACCTGACCTTCCGGGGGACGCCCGTGACCGACACCGACACCACCCTGTTCGACTTCGACAACACCTACCGCCACGAGCTGGGCGACCTCGGCGTCGAGTGGAAGGCGGCGCCGGTCCCGTCACCACGGCTCGTCGTGCTCAACGAGCGGCTGGCCCGGGAGTTGGGCGTCGACCCCGCCGCGCTGCGTTGGGACGCCGGCGTCGCGGTCCTGGCCGGCAACGCCCCGCCCGCCGGCGCCGAGCCCTTCGCCATGGTCTACGCCGGCCACCAGTTCGGGGGCTACGCCCCCCGGCTCGGCGACGGCCGGGCCCTGCTCCTCGGCGAGGTGATCGACCGCGCCGGCCGTCGGCGCGACCTGCACCTGAAGGGCTCGGGCCGCACCCCGTTCGCCCGTGGCGGTGACGGGAAGGCCGTCCTCGGACCGATGCTGCGCGAGCACCTCCTGGGCGAGGCCATGCACGCCCTCGGCGTGCCCACCACCCGGGGGCTGGCCGTCGTCACCACCGGCGAGCAGGTGCGGCGCGACGCGCCCGAGCCCGGGGCGGTCCTCACGCGGGTGGCGGCCAGCCACCTGCGCGTCGGCACGTTCGAGTACGCCGCCCGGGTCGACGACCCCACGCTCGTGCGCCGCCTCGCCGACTACGCCATCGACCGCCACCACCCCGCAGCGCTCGACGCCGACCAGCCCTACCTCGCCCTGCTCGACGCGGTGATCGACGTCCAGGCGGACCTCGTGGCCCGGTGGATGCTCGTCGGGTTCATCCACGGGGTGATGAACACCGACAACACGACGATCTCGGGGGAGACCATCGACTACGGCCCGTGCGCCTTCCTCGAGCGCTACGACCCGGCCGCGGTGTTCAGCTCGATCGACCATGGCGGCCGCTACGCCTACGGCAACCAGCCCGCCGTGGCCCAGTGGAACCTGGCCCGGCTGGCCGAGACACTGCTCCCGCTGATCGGCGACGACCTCGACGCCGCCGCCGAGGCGGCCATGGCGCTGCTCGTGGCGCTCCCCGATCGGCTCCGCGACCGGTGGGCGGCGGGCATGACCACCAAGCTCGGGCTCGAGCGCGCGCCGGCGGAGGACGTCGCCGCCCTCGCCGACGACCTCCTCGCCCTGCTGCGAGAGCATCGCCTCGACTACACCTCCAGCTTCCGCGCCGTGGCCGACGTGCTGCGCGGCGACGAGCACCCGCTCCGAACCCTCGCGGGCGACGACGCCACCGCCCTCGGGCCGTGGCTCGAGCGCTGGGTCGGCCTGGTCGACGCGACCGGCCGGGACCGGTCCGCGGTGGCCGACGGCATGGACCGCGTGAACCCCGTGGTCATCCCTCGCAACCACCGGGTGGACGAAGCCCTGCGGGCGGCCACCGACGGCGACCTCGGCCCGTTCGAGCGCCTGCTGGCCGCGGTGACCGACCCCTTCGTCCTGCACCCGGGCGACGAGCGCCTCGCCGAGCCGGCGCCCGAGGCGTTCACCGCCACCTTCCAGACCTTCTGCGGCACCTGAGCGACGGGTGGATCGGCCCGCGAGGTCGGCCCGCGTCCGCTCAGCCGGCGCACTCGTCGCGGGCCTCGAGGCCCTGGCGACGGTGGTCGAGCCACAGCTCGATCTCGTGACGGGCGAAAATCGCCACGCCGTGCCCCCGCTCGGCGAAGCGCCGGAGCTCGACCGTCGACCCGGTCCGGCACAGCCGACGGAACAGGCGGTCCGTCGACGCGGGGGCGACGATGCGGTCGCGCTGGCCCTGCACCAACAGCACCGGCCCGGCGGCCGCCGAGCGGCCCGGAGTGCTCTGCACCAACAGGTCCGACCACGGCTCGACGTCCACCGCGGGCGGCTCGACCACCAGCGGTTGCGACAGGTCGGCGACCAGCGGGTTCGGCTCGCACGTCTCCTCGAGGCGAGGGACGAGGCCCGCGGCCTCGTCCCCGAGGATTGCGGCCGCGTCGAGGTCGCGGTCGACGCTCCACGTTCCCAGCATCATCAGCGCGACCCCCGGCAGCGGCGGCCGGCCGTCCTGGCCCCCGGCGAGGCGCCGGATCCCGGCCGCGGGCGCCGCCGCGACGGTGCCCCGCACGTCCAGGTCGGGGGCGTGGTCGGCCGCCTGCTGGGCGGCGAAGACCGCCGCCTGGCCACCCTGGGAGTAGCCCCAGAAGAGCGTCGCCGGCGCCGTGTCGACGCCCGGGAGCCCCGCGGCGGCGCGGGCGGCGTCGATGAGGGCGTTGCCGGCGCTGACGCCGTCGAGGTACGGGTGGACGCCGGGGGTGCCCAGCCCCTCGTAGTCGGTGGCGGCGACCAGGAAGCCGTCCTGGACCAGGAGCCGGGCGCCGATGATCGTGCCCGGGCCCTCCTTCGACGGTGCGCACTGGTCGGCGGTCCCCGCGGTCGGATGCGCCCAGGCGACGACCGGGAACCCCCGGGCGGGCGGGATGAGGTCCGGGGCGACCACCATCCCCGACACCGCGATCCGCTCGCCGTCGGAGCCCTCGGACGCGTAGAGGATCCGCCACGCCTGCGCCTCGGGGATCGTCGTGTCGATCGCCTGGTACCGCAGCAGCGTGCCGGGAGCCACGTCCGGCACCGGATCGGCACCGTGGTAGAGGCGGTAGCGCCGCTCCACCTCCCGGGCGCCCCCGTCATCGCCGCTCGACTCGGCGCACGCCGTGACGAGCGCGACGGTGACGAGCGCGGTCATCGCGAGCAGGAGCAGGCGACGCGAGCGTGGGCGGGCCGGGGACGGGTCGTCGGGGAAGGCCATGGCTCTCTTCTTCCCCCGTTGCCGCGCCGTCGAGCCGTGACCGACGGGGCACGGTCCGGCAGAGTGAGGGGCGTGCCCGACCTCACACCCCCGCCGCCCCCCCTCGGATCGATGGGACGATCCCGGCGTCGACCCCGACTTCGCCGACCCGTTCGTGGACGTCGACGAGTGGCGCGACGACCCCGTGCGGCACCGCTACGTGCACGGCGGGTTCGTCGGCACCGACACCCGGTTCTCCTTCTACCTGCCGCCGGCCGAGCGCTACGAGGGACGCTTCTTCCAGCACCTGACCCCGGTCCCCGACCGCGAGGACCTGGCCCAGGGCGCACGGGGCGCCGAGGACAAGATCGCCTTCTCCTCCGACTCGGGCGCGATCTTCGTGGAGACCAACGGCGGCGGCGCCGTGGCGACGCCGGGCTCGGACACGGATCCCACCGTCGGCGCCTACCGGGCCCACGCCGCCGCCGCCCGCTACGCCCGGGCGGTCGCCGGCGAGCGGTACGGGTCCCACCGCGCCCACGGCTACGCGTACGGGGGGAGCGGCGGCGGCTACCGCACGATCGGGTGCGCCGAGAACACCGACGGGGTGTGGGACGGCTTCGTCCCCTACGTGATCGGTTCGCCGATGTCCATCCCCAACTGCTTCACCGTCCGCATGCACGCGCAGCGGATGCTGCGGGACCGCCTCGACGAGATCGTCGACGCCCTGGAGCCGGGAGGGAGCGGCGACCCCTACGCCACCCTGGACGTGCCCGAGGCCGAGGCGCTCCGCGAGGCGACCCGCCTCGGCTTCCCGCCACGGTCGTGGTTCGGCCACCGCACCATGGGGATGCACGCCTTCCCCCTCCTCTACGGCGGGTTGCGCCTCGCCGACGCCGCGTACTTCGACGACTTCTGGACCGAGCCCGGCTACCTGGGTCACGACGAGCCGCCCGTGGTCGAGCCCGATGTGGTGCGGCACCGATGCGAGATCGCCGCCGTGCTCGACGCCGCCGCGGCCGCGGCTCGCGAGGTGGAGGTCGGGCTCCCCCCCGGCCAGCTCCGCAGCGGCGTCGACGCCTCCTGGCAGGGCGGGGGCGCGCCCGTCGCGTTGGTGCTGTCGAGCGACCCCGGCCCGGTCGTCGACGGCGCCGACCTGTACGTGCGCAGCGGCGAGGGCACCGGCGCCCGGCTCGCGGCGGTCGCCGTCGTGGGCGGCGTAGTGGTGCTCGGCCCCGGCGGCGAGGAGGTGCTCGCCCGTCTCCGCCCGGGAGACCAGGTCGAGCTCGACAACCGGGGGTTCCTGGCGGCCCAGACCTACCACCGCCACCAGGTGCCGGGCCCCGAGTTCGGGGCGTGGGACCAGTTCCGCGACCCCGACGGCACGCCCGCGTTCCCTCAGCGGCCGCTGCTGCTCGGGCCGCTCTTCGCCCAACACGCGGCGGGGACGGTGCAGACGGGCGACTTCGCCGGTCACATGATCGTGGTGTCGTGCCTGCTGGATCGGGAGGCCTTCCCCTGGCAGGCCGCGTGGTACGCCGACCGCGTGCGCGAGCACCTCGGCGCCGCCACCGAGGACCGCTTCCGGCTCTGGTTCGTCGACCACGCCCTCCACGGCGACGACGAGGCGCAGGAGGACCCCGTGCGGACGGTGCCTTACCTCGGCGTGCTGCACCAGGCGCTGCGCGACCTCAGCGCCTGGGTCGAGCGGGGCGAGGCGCCGGCGCCCAGCACGGCCTACGAGGTGGTGGACGGCCAGGTCGTGGTGCCGGCGCGAGCCGTGGACCGGCGTGGGGTCCAGCCCGTGGCCTCCCTCGCGGCGGACGGCGGCGACCGCGCCGACGTGCCCGTGGGTCGCGCGGTGACGTTGCGGGCGACGGCGGAGGTGCCGCCCGGTTGCGGTCCGATCGTCGCGGTCGAGTGGGACCTGGCCGACGGGCGCGGCTTCGCCGAGCGGGAGGTCGTCCAGCCGGCCGACTCGGTGGCCCTCGAGCGCACCTGCTCGTTCGCCGGGCCCGGGACCCACTTCCCCGCCGTCCGGGTCACCGCCCAGCGAGACGGCGACGCGGCCACGCCGTTCGCCCGGGTGCAGGACGTGGCCCGCGCCCGCGTCGTCGTGGCCTGAGCCTGCGGGCCGACGCGCCAGGTCCCCCGGCCCGGGGCCGGGGGACCTGGCCGTCGCGAGCGCCGCGGTGGCGGGCGCTCGTTCCGCTCAGTGGTGCCGGAGCTTGCGCAGGTGCACGACCCCCAGCGCGACGACGGCCGGGTGACCCGTCCGGATCAGATCCCGTAGACGCGCTCGGCGTTCCCGGCGAAGAGCGCGTCGCGCACGGCGGGGCCGAGGTCAGCGGTCACCGCCGAGTAGGCGTCCCACAGGCCGTCGAGGGTGACGTGCAGGCCGTCGACGGGGAAGTTGCTGGCGAAGAAGCAGCGGTCGGCGCCGAACTGATCGAGGGCCTCTTCCACCCACGGCCGGAGGGTCGCCGGGGCCAACGTCCCGAGGGGTGCGGCCAGGCCCGAGATCTTGCAGTGCACGGCCGGGCCCACGCCGGCCAGGGCCCGTAGGCCTCGCCGCCAGACGGCGCGCTCGTCGTCGTCGCCCGTTGCGGGCCAGCCGGCGTGCTCGACGACCACGACGAGGTCGTCGAGCCCCTCCAGGCCGCGGGCCGCCTCCTCGAGCTGGGCGGGGCGGGCCAGCACCTCGAACACCAGACCGCGGTCGCGCAGGGCGCGCAGGACGTCGACGTGGGGCAGGGGGCCGGCGAAGCGGCCCATCGGTCGGACGCCACGGAACCCGGCGGCGTCGGCCTGGCGGTCCAGCTGCTCGAGTGCCTCGGTCACGGAGGCGGTCGGCGTCACGCCGCCGATCACCGCGTCGGGGCGATCGCCGTCCGGGCGTCGCCCGATCTCGAGGGTCTCGTCGATCGAGTGGGTGCCGGTGGCGGCGGCCACGTTCACCCACTTGACCACGTCCCAGGCCGCGGCCTCGGCCCGGTACGTGGCCAGGTCGAACCGGCGGGCCATGCCCGACACGTCGCCCATCCCGAGGTCCAGCCCCCCGGCCAGGTAGGGATACCAGTCGGAGCGGGCGGGGTCCCACAGGTGCACGTGGGCGTCGACGATGCGGGCGGGACGCTCGACCGGGTCGGTCACGGCCGTCCTCCTCCGGGGTCGGGCTCGCCCACCAGCCCGGCGAGGACGTCGTCGAGCCAGGGCGGCACGTCGGGTCCCGCCGAGCTGAGGCTGACCCCGACCCGCGGGTGGCTGCGCAGGCCCAGCCAGCCCGGCCCGACCGCCAGCTCGGCCCCCGACAGCGCCGGGGTGGCCTCGCTGCAGAGGAGGTGGGCCGTGAGCTCGCCGGCGGCGGTCAGGTCGTCCGGCGCCTCGCTCTCGATCGAGACGGCGAAGGCCGCGACGCGCCCGTCGGTGGCGCCGGCCCCGGAGCGGGCGTGCTGGGCGACCGCCTGGGCGCGGCTGTGGCCACCGGCGGACACGGCGTCGGTGAGGGTGACGAGGCGGACGGACCGACCGGTGGCCCCGGCGTGGTCGGCCACCGCCCGGGACCAGGTGGCGTCGGCGTGGATCTGGTCGGCGATGCCGGCGTGCTCGACCAGGGCCCGCTCCCACCCCGGGCCGAGGTCGGCGGCGACCGGGGTCCCGGCGAGGGCGACGACCACGCCGTCGAGCGGCCCGGACGCGGCGGCGTCCGCCACGACCGCGGCGGCGCCGTCGAAGGTGGGGGCCGACGTGCCCGCCTCGACGGTGTGCACCGCGACGCCTCGTGCGGCCAGGGCCGAGGTCACCGCCCGGGTGATCTCGGGCCGGTCGGAGACGAGGAGGCAGGACGAGACGACCGGCGTCGCGAGCGCGGTGTCGTCGCCCTCGCCCGCCAACGCCGGCGCCAGGCGGGGGTTGCCGCCGCCCGTGCTGGCCTGGGCGGCCTCGGCGGGGGCGAACGCGGCGGCCGTGACGGCCTCGAGGGCGCGGGCCAGGGAGGGCACACCACCGGTGCCCACGACCTCGAGGAGCCGGGGTCGCTCGACCAGCGCGAGCTCGGCGCCGGCGACGAAGACCACCTGGCCCCGGCACGCGGCGAATCCCTCGCCCACCAGGTGGGCGCCGACGGGCCCGAGCTGGTCGGGGGTGGACATCCGGGTGCCGAGGGCCAGCCCGCTGGTCTTGGCCTGCGCCTGCTTCGCCGTGGCCGCCTTCTGGCGCTCCATGGCGGCGAGGACCATGCGGGTGACGGCAATCGGGGAGATGGCGTTGACCACGACCCCGTCGGGGACGAGACCGCCCAGCTGCCAGACCAGCGCCGCCACCGCCCGCTTGGCGCAGCCGTAGGCGCCCGTGTCGGCGGGTCGCCACCCCGAGCCCGACGTCACCCCGAGCACGTGGCCGTGGCCCTGGGCGGCCATGACGGGCAGCGCGGCCCGACAGACGTTGAGGAACCCGTCGAGGTGGACGGCCAGCACGCTGCGCCAGTCGTCGTCGGTGCCCTCGGTGTAGCTCATCGAGCGGGTGATGCCGGCCACGTTCACGACGGCGTCGACCCCGCCGTGCTCGTCGGCCAGCGCCGCGAACAGCTCGAGCACGCCGTCGCGGTCCGTGACCGAGCGGGAGGACGCCTCGGCGGACCCGCCGGCGGCCACGATGCGCCCGGCGGTGGTCTCGTCCGGGTCCGGCAGCTGCTCGACCCCGTCGACCGACACGAGCGGGTCGAGGGTGACGACGTGGACCCCGGAGCGTCCGAGCTCGGTGGCGATGGCCGCGCCGATGCCGGCGCTGCCCCGGTCACGACCGCGATGCTGGCGCCTGGTGCTCACGGCGGCTGCCCGGCGGCGTCGCCTGACCTGAGGTCGAGTCCTCGAGGTCCCTGGCCGACCCACGCCTCGAGGAGGTCGGTACTTGAAGTAGTCGCGAAGCCCCGGCCCCAGCTGCTGCCCCGGTTGAGGCTCGGGGTGGCCCTCGTTGTTGATGCGCGACGGCGTGCACGCGGCTACGAATTGAGCTGGCGTCCACGTGGGTGCGCACGACCTCCTCGGTCCACGCCGTCTCGGCCGCTTCGGTCACCTCGAACGCCCGCACGCCCCTTTTCTCGAGCGCGGCCACCGCACCGCCCACGACCTCGGCGCCCAGGACGGCGAGCTGCGTGTAGTTGACGGTGACCACCGCCTGCTGGCCGGGTGCGGGCATGACGAACAGGTTGGGGAAGCCGCGGGTCATCATCCCGAAGAGGGTGCCGGCGCCGTCGGCCCACTTCTCGGCGAGGGTGACGCCGCCGCGTCCCACGATCTCGTGGCCGGCCCGGCGGTGCAGCGGGGTGAGCTCGGGCTCGAAGCCCGTGCCGAGCACGAGCAGGTCGACGGGGTACGTCGTGCCCTCGACCACGGGGCCCTCGGGGGCGATCCGGTCGAAGCCGCCGGGGCAGTCGACGAGGGTGACGTTGGGCTCGTTGAAGGCGGACAGGAACTCGTCGTGGAAGCACGGCCGCTTGCACAGGTAGCGCGGCCAGGCTTGAGCTGCCGTTGGCTCGTGGACGAGGGACTGTAATCTGGTGCGCCCCATACGAAGGGAAGTCGACCTCCGCCCCTCGCAGGTACCCGAGCCTGCGTCCGGGCGGCGAGGAGGGTGCTGTGCCGCGGCGTAGTGGTGGGTCCAGCCGTCGTCGATCAGGTCTCGTCCTGGGCCCGGAAGCCGGAGCATGGCCTGAAGTTGTCCGCCTGCGTTGCCAACTGGCTCGAGCGCCTGGGAAGCCCGGGCGATGCCGCCGACCGAGGGGCGCGCTGAAGACGAAGCACGTGCTGGCGACCGGAGGGCCCAGCAACTGATGGTGGCGCCCGTGCCGACGAGGCCGACGACCCGGTCGCCCAGCTCGGTCATCTCCTCGCCCGGTGCACCGCCGGTGTACGCGTAGTCCCACCGGGCGGCATGGAACGAGTGGCCCGCGAAGTCGTCGAGCCCGGCGACGTCGGGGATCTTGAGCAGGTTCAAGATGCCGACCGCGAGGACGTAGAAGCGGGGGCGGAGATGGTCGCCCCGGTCGGTGTGGACGTGCCACCGGGCGGTGCGGTCGTCCCACTCGGCCCGCTCGACGCCCGTGTGGAACAGGCCGTCGCCGACGAGCTCGTAGCGGTCGGCGATCCGCTGGAGGTGCTCGAGGATCTCCTGGCCCGACGCGTAGCGGTCCTTGGGGACGTAGCCGAGCTCCTCGAGCAGGGGCAGGTAGATGGTCGACTCGACGTCGCACATGATCCCGGGGTAGCGGTTCCAGTACCACGTGCCGCCGACGCCGCCGGCCTGGTCCACGATGCGCAGGCGCTCGATGCCGGCCTTGCGCAGTTCGACCCCGGCGAGCAGGCCGGCGATGCCGCCGCCCACGATCACGACGTCGAGCTCCTCGTCGAGCGACGCCCGGTCGGTGTACGGCGTGAAGGGGTCGCGGGTGTAGCGGGCGTAGCGCTCGTCGGCGCGCAGGTCCACGATGTCGGTGCGCCCCGGCACGAGGCGACGGTCGCGCTCGGCCAGGTAGCGGGCCTTCACCGACTCGGGGTCGTAGGCGCCGGGCGCCGGCTCTGTCTCCATCGTTCCCCCTGCTCGATCGTGCCCCGGGCCCGCGGCCCTCGGCCCGACGCCCCCCGACGCCGCCGCGACGATACCCAACCGCCCAGGCGCCCTCGGTCAGTCGGCGGTGAGCGCAGCGCGGGCGAAGCCCTCGCCCAGCCCGTCGGTCGCCCCGGGCGAGGCGTCGACGACGACCGAGCGCATCTGCCGGTCCACGCCGCCCCGGCCTGTAGGACCGCAGACCGGGAAACCCCTGGTGGGCCCGAAGCGCATGTCACCGCCGTGCTGCCAGGTGAAGGGCAGGGATGGGATGGTCGGCCGAGGCGACGACCTGCCGGCGCTCGCTGTCGCTGACGACGAGTCGCTTCCGCCCGTGTCGGGGTCGGGGACGAGGGCGAGGCCGACGTGGTGCGCCGGCGATGAGGCGCGGCCTTGCGGCGGCCTGACGACCCGCCGGCGATCGAGGGGCGTGGTGCGGGCGGCTGCCGTCGCACCAGCAGGCGAAGCCGCTGGGTGGTCGCCGATCGCGAACAGCACGCCGCCTAGCCCCGGCGGCGCGGCGTCGACGAAAACGGTGATGGTGGCGCCGCCGACCACCATGGGCAGGGCCTCGCCGGATACGGGCCGCCGGCGGGGAGAGTAGGTGCCTGGCGGCGGCGTGGGTACTCGGGCGGCACCAGGTCGGCGATGCGGGGCCACGAGTCGGCGAGGGCAGCACCTGGTGCGCTCGGCCTCGGCCTCCCAGCGGGCGACGAGGTCGGCGAGCACGTCCGGCGCTCGTCGGCCAGGTCGTGCACCTCGGCCGGCCGTCGTCGAGGCGGTACAGCGCCCAGCGGTCCCTGTCGAAGTCGCGGCCGCCGACCAAACTCCTCCTCGTCGACGACGCCGCGGGACACGTGGTCGGTGGTCGCCTTCCACCCGTCGTGGACGATCGAGCGCGACCCGAGCATCTCGAAGTACTGGGTGGCGCGGGGCGCCGGCGCGTCGGCGGCGTCGAAGGTGGGGCGCAGCGAGGCGCCGTCGAGCCCGTCGGGGATCGGGACCCCGCAGGCGTCGAGGATCGTGGGCAGCACGTCGACCGCGTGGCCGAACTGGTCGCGGACCTCGCCGTGGGCGGACATGCCGGCGGGCCAGCGCACGAGGAAGGGGACCCGGGTGCCGCCCAGCCAGGCGTACCGCTTCCACAGCCGGAACGGGGCGTTGCCGGCCCACGCCCACCCCCACGCGTAGTGCGGGTAGCCCTCGTGGCCGCCCCAGTCGTCGGCGAGCGCCGCCATCTCGGGGACGGTCTCGGGCAGGCGGTGCGAGAAGCGGTGCTCGTTGCTGGTGCCGACGACGCCGCCCTCGGCGCTGGCCCCGTTGTCGGACACGGCGACCACGATGGTGTCGTCGAGCACGCCGAGGCCCTCGAGCGCGTCGAGCAGCCGGCCGATCTGCGCGTCGGTGTGGCTGAGGAACCCGGCGTAGGTCTCCATCATCCGGGCGAACAGGCCGCGCTCCTCGTCGTCGAGGTCGTCCCAGGCCGGCACCCAGGGCGGGCGCTCGGACGCCTCGGTGCCCTCGGGGATCACCCCGGCGGCCCGCTGGCGCTCGATCACCTCGTCCCGCCACACGTCCCAGCCCTGGTCGAAGGCGCCGGCGTAGCGGTCGGCCCACGAGCGGTCGACGTGATGGGGCGCGTGCATGGCGCCGGTGGCGAACCAGAGGCAGAACGGCTTGCCGGGGGCGGCCTGCTGCTGGGCGGTCACCATGGCGATGGCCTCGTCGGCCAGGTCCTCGGTGAGGTGGTAGCCGTCCTCGGGGCGGGCCGGCGCGTCGACGTAGCCGTTGTCCCGGACCAGCTCGGGCGCCCAGTGGTTCGCGTCGCCCCGCAGGAAGCCGTAGTACCGCTCGAAGCCGAGGCCGAGCGGCCACCGGTCGAACGGCCCGGCGGCGGTGCGCTCGCCGCGGGGGAGCAGGTGCCACTTGCCCACGGCCATGGTGCTCCATCCCGTGTCGCGCAGCAGGCTCGGCAGCGTGGGGGTGCCGGCGGGGATGCGCCCGGTGTAGCCGGGATGGGTGGTGGGCAGGTCGGCGAGGAAGCCCATGCCGACGGCGTGGTGGTTGCGGCCGGTCAACAGCGCGGCCCGCGTCGGCGAGCACAGCGCGGTCACGTGGAAGCGGCGGTACCGCAGGCCCTCCGCGGCCAGCCGGTCGAACGCCGGCGTGTCGATGCCGCTCCCGAAGCACCCGAGCTGGGCGAAGCCGAGGTCGTCGAGCACGATCACCACGACGTTGGTCATGGCGGCGAACGTACCCGGCGGCCGCGCGGGCGCGGGCGTTGCCCGGGTCCGTGCGCCCTGCCAACCTCTCCGAGGTGTCCCCCGTGCTGCACCCTGATCGGCTGCTGCCCCCGGTGCCGGCCGTCCGGGCGATCGCCCGCTCGATCTACGAGGGCACGCGTGGCCTGCCCGTCGTGAGCCCCCACGGCCACGTCGACCCGGCCGGGCTCGCCCACGACGCCCCGATCGACGACCCGGCCACCGAGTTGGTGACCAGGGACCACTACCTGCTGCGCATGCTCCACAGCCAGGGGGTCCCCCTCGAGGCCCTGGGCGTACCGCCCCTCGACGGGTCCGCGCCCGTCGCCGACGGCCGCGCCGTGTGGCGGACCTTCGCCGCCCACCTCGGGCTCTTCGTCGGCACGCCGTCGAAGCTGTGGCTCGACCACACCCTCGGCGAGGTGCTCGGGATCGAGGCGCGGCTGGGGCCCGACACCGCCGACGCCGTCTACGACGAGCTCTGCGAGCGCCTGGCCGAGCCGGCGTTCCGCCCGCGCGCCCTCTACGAGCGCTTCGGCATCGAGCTGCTGGCGTCGACCGACGGCGCCCTCGATCCGCTCGACGCCCACGCCCGGATCCGGGCCTCGGGCTGGCCGGGCGTGGTCGTGCCGACCTTCCGTCCCGACGACGTGGTCGACCCGGACGGGCCTCACTTCGCGGAGAACGTCGCCCGGCTGGGCGAGCGGACCGGCGAGGACACCGCCACGTGGGAGGGGTACCTGGCCGCGCTGCGGGCCCGCCGCGCCGAGTTCCGGGCGGCGGGCGCCACCGCCACCGACCACGGCCACCCCACCGCCCGCACCGCCGACCTGTCGACGCGGGAGGCGGCGGCGCTGTTCGCCCGCGTGGTGGAGGGGCGGGCCGAGCCCGGCGACGCCGAGTGCTTCCGGGCCCAGATGCTCACCGAGATGGCGGCGATGAGCGTGGAGGACGGCCTGGTCCTCCAACTGCACGTCGGCTCGTGGCGCGAGCACAACCCCCGCCAGGTCGAGCGCTACGGCGTGGGCCTCGGTGCCGACATCCCCACCGCGATCGACTTCGTGGGTGGCCTGAAGCCGCTCCTCGACCGGTTCGGCGAGGAACCGGGGCTGACCGTCGTCGTGTACACGCTCGACGAGAGCACCTACAGCCGCGAGCTCGCGCCGATGGCCGGCCACTACCCGGCCCTGCGCCTCGGGCCGCCGTGGTGGTTCCACGACAGCCCGGAGGGGATCCGGCGCTTCCGCCGTCGCACCACCGAGACCGCCGGGTTCGCCAACACGGTCGGCTTCAACGACGACGCCCGGTCGCTGCTCACGATCCCCGCCCGCCACGACGTGGCCCGTCGCCTCGACGCCGGGTTCCTCGCCGAGCTGGTGGCCGAGCACCGGCTCGAGGAGGACGAGGCCCACACCGTCGCCGCCGACCTCGCGTACGGCCTGGCCCGGTCGACGTTCGGCCCCGCGGGGTGACCGGGCCACGTCGCGCGCAGGCCCCCGTCCCGGCCGGTCCCGAGCGGGCCCCAGGACCGCGACCTCGGGGCGACGCCGGCGGGCCACGTCGACGGTGGCCGCGGTCGTGGGGCTGCGCCCGGTGAGGCGGCTCTCGGCGGGGACCCTCGGCGGGGCCCGCTCGGTCGAGGCGCCGGCGTTCGACCGGTCGGGACCGGCGCCCATCGTCCACCTGGGCCCCGGGGCGTTCGCCCGA
>JACJWK010000020.1 GCA_020637195.1 Microthrixaceae bacterium | reverse complement strand
CTTCAGGTAGGAGCCGTGGGTGGATCGGGCCAGCAGGACGCCGACGGTGGCGGCGCCCAGCACGCCGAGCACCACCGACGCGACGACCGCCGCCGTGCCGCTGCCGACCAGCCACGGGAGCAGGGGCAACAGGGCGCCCACCGAGAAGGTGCCGAAGCTCGCGACGGCAGCGCCGAGCGGCGAGCCCAGCGCCTCGGGGTCGATGCCCAGCTCCTCGCGGGCGTGGGCCTCGAGGGCGGTGTCGGGATCGCGCATCATGGCCACCGCGAGGTCCCGGGCGAGCTCCTCGTCGAGGCCGCGCTGCTGGTACAGCTCGGCCAGCTCCCGGGTCTCGACGTGGGGGTTGCGACGCAGCTCGATGCGCTCGAGGTTGAGCTCGTGCTCGAGCAGCTCGGTCTGGGCCTTCATCGAGCCGTACTCGCCGGCGGCCATCGAAATGGCGCCGGCGATCCAGCCGGCGAGGCCGGCCAGGCGCACCACCCCGGCCCCGGGGCTCGCACCGGCGACGCCGAGGATCAGCGACACGTTCGACACCAGGCCGTCGCTGGCCCCGAAGACCGCGGCGCGCGCGACCCCGCCCTGCACGTCCCGGTGCTGGTGCTTGGGCACGGGCACCTCCGCGCCCGGTTCGTGGAACGCCGCCTCCAGGTCCTGGTCCGGCACCGACGCCGGCTCCGGGCCGCCGTCGGTCGCACCGGTCGCCTCGTCGCTCGCCACGGCGCTCACGTTACCGGCGCCCTCCGACGGCTCTAGCCTCGACTCGGTGCCCAGCCGCTACGACACGTCGCGCGACCAGCTCGACGCCCTCCTGGCCGGCGAGCCCCGGTTCCGGGCCACCCAGGTGTGGGAAGGGCTGTACGCGCAGGGGGTGGGTCCCGAGGCCATGACGAACCTCCCCGCGCCGCTGCGGGCCCGTCTCGCCGACGACCTGCCCGCCGCCCTCAGCCCGGTGGCCGAGTCCGAGGGCGACGGCGGCGACACCGTCAAGTGGCTGTGGGCCCTCGCCGACGGGCGCGAGATCGAGACCGTGCTCATGCACTACCGCGACCGGTCGACGGTCTGCGTCTCGACCCAGGCGGGCTGCGCGATGGCCTGCGGATTCTGCGCGACCGGCCAGGCCGGCTTCGAGCGCCACCTCACCGCCGGCGAGATCGTCGAGCAGGTCGTCCGGGCCCGCGCGGCGGCCGCGCCCCGGCGGCTGTCCAACGTCGTGTTCATGGGCATGGGCGAGCCGCTCGCCAACTACGACGCCACGTGGCGGGCCGTCACCGTGCTGCACGACGAGCTCGGCCTGTCCGCCCGCCACCTCACCCTGTCCACCGTCGGCATCGTCCCGGGGATCCGCCGCCTGGCCGGCGAGGCGCTCCCCGTCAACCTGGCGGTGTCGCTGCACGCCGCCAACGACGAGCTGCGCGACGAGCTGGTGCCGGTCAACCGCCGCTACCCGCTCGCGACGCTCCACGAGGCGTGCCGGGAGTACCTCGCCGCGAAGAACCGGCGCCTGTCGTTCGAGTGGGCGCTCATCGACGGCGTCAACGACCGCCGGCGCGACGCGGAGGAGCTGGCCGCGTTCGCGCGGTCGCTGCGCGCGCACGTGAACCTCATCCCGCTCAACCCGACGGACGGCTACGGCACCCGGGGCACCCCACCGGACCGGGTGGCGACCTTCGCCCGCCGCCTCGGTGACCTCGGGGCGAACGCCACGGTGCGACGCAACCGCGGCACGGACATCGCGGCCGCCTGCGGGCAGCTCCGGGCCGTGCACGTGCGTCGGCGGGCGCCGCGCACGCCCCCGACCGCTCCCGCCTAGCGCACGAGCACCGTCCGGCCCGCCGTGGTGCGGATCGCATCCTCGAGCACCTCGGCGGCCGCCACGGTCGCCCCGGGCCACACCACGCTCCGACGCGTCGTGCCGGCGACGACCGCGCCGGCGCCGACCGCGCTCCGGCCCCCGGTGGCCAGGAGGTTGGCGGCGAGGTAGTCGGCCGGCGTCCCGCAGTCCACGAACGTCGCGTCGTGGCGGACCACGTCCAGTGCGCCGCGGTCGGCCCACGGCCGCCAGCAGACCTCGTACAGGCCGCTCGGCTCGGCGGCGAGGCGCGCCGCCGCCGCCCACGGGAGGACGCATGCGGCCACCCGCACCGTCGGCGCGAGCTCGTCGGCGCCCACGAGGAGCAGGCGCACGCGCTCGCCGTCCCAGCCGGCGAGCAGGGGCTCGAGCGGGTCCGGGCTCCACGCGTCGGCGTTGACCACGGCGACGGAGCGACCGGCGATCCACGGACGCAGGCGACCGATCGCCCCCGCGGTGCCGAGGGCCCGCTCGGCCTCGACCGACACGTGGACGCCTTCATGGGCGACGAGGTGGCGCTCCATGGCCGCCCGGCCGTGGTGCACGTTGACCGCGAGGGCGCCGACCAACGGCTCGAGGCGGGCGAGCGCCAGGTCGAGGAGCGCGTCGTCACCGACCGGGCACAGGGCCTTCGGGCGCTCGATCGTCAGCGGCGCGAGACGGGTGCCGGCGCCGGCCGCGAGGACCACCCCGACCGTCTCGTCGGCGCCGACTGCTGCCAGACTGTCACCCATGCAGACCCGCCGGTGGACGAACGCCTCGCAACCGCAGACCCTCCAGATCGCCGTGTTCCTGCTCTATATCAGCGCGGCGTTCGACGTGCTGTTCGGCGGCTTCCTCAACCCCATCGTCCTCGCCCTCGCCGCCGCCAACGTCGCGTCGGGCTACGGCATCGCCAACGAGCGGCGCTGGGGCTACGTGCTCGGGGTCGTGGTCGCCGGCCTCGCGGTGCTGCCCTACCTGATCTGGCTGCTCGTCGGCGGCCTGAGCACGTCGCTGCTGCTCAGCGCGCTCTTCCCGGTGGCGCTGCTCGCCCTGCTCCTGCACCCGCAGAGCCGCGACTACCAGCGCATCTGGTTCCAGTAGCGCCCGCCGCGCCATGATCGGGGCATGACAACGGTCCTGAACGGCGTCGACGAGCTCAAGGCGAAGGTCGGGGAGCACCTCGGCTACAGCGAGTACCACGAGGTCACCCAGGAGCAGGTGAACCTGTTCGCCGACGCCACCGGGGACCACCAGTGGATCCACGTCGACCCCGAGCGGGCCAAGTCCGGGCCCTTCGGCGGCCCGATCGCCCACGGCTACCTCACGCTGTCGCTGGCGCCCTCGCTCATCCCCGAGGTCGTCCAGGTGCACGGGTTCTCGATGGCGGTCAACTACGGCTGCGAGAAGGTGCGCTTCCCCTCGCCCGTGCCGGTCGGCTCGAGGCTGCGGGCCGGGGCCGAGCTGGTCGGCGCGGACGACGTCGCCGGCGGCGTGCAGGTCACGATGAAGCTCACCTTCGAGGTCGAGGGCGCACCCAAGCCGTCGTGCGTGGCCGAGGTCGTGTACCGCTACTTCGAGTAGCGGGTCCCGGCGGGGCCCCACCGGCCTCCGCCCTCAGCGGAGCTCGGGCAGGACCTTCTCGGCGAACAGGCGCAGCGTCTCGTGCTCCGGGAGGTCCGAGCACCACGCCACGATGCCGCCCAGGTCGAGGCGGCGGTACTCGTCGATCCGCTCGAGCACCTGCTCGGGGGTGCCCACCAGGTTGCCGGCCCGCCACGAGTCGAACGGCTCCCCCCAGAACGACTGCGAGCCCGCCTCGACGATCTCCGCCTCGGTCTCGCGCACGAACAACTCGGGTGACCACGTCTTCGTGATCTCGTCGTAGTCGCGCCCGACCGCGGCGCAGTGCTCCCTCAGCACGTCGCGCTTGTGCGTCCACTCGTCGGGCTTGCCCCCGAAGTTCGAGCAGTCGGCCAGGCGGGCGACGATGCGCAGCGTGACCTGCTCGCCGCCGCCCCCGATCCAGATCGGCGGGCGGGGGTCCTGCAGCGGCTTGGGGTCGCACTGGGCGCCCGCCACCGAGAGGTACGCCCCTTCGTAGGTGGCCTCGGCGTCGCGCCACATGCGGGTGACGATCTCGACGGTGTCGCGGAGGATGCCGAGGCGCTCCTTGGCGGCCGGGAACGGGTACCCGTAGGCGTGGTACTCGTGCTCGTACCAGCCCCCGCCGATGCCCCACTCGAGGCGGCCGCCGCTCATCACGTCGATGTTCGAGGTGATCTTGGCGAGCAGGCCGGGGTTGCGGTAGCCGGCGCAGCCCACCATCTGGCCGAGCCGGATCCGGCTCGTGACCTGGCTGAGCGCCGCCATCGTGGTCCAGCACTCGAAGATCGACTCGTTGGACGGGACCGGCACGTTGTGGACGTGGTCGTACACCCACACGGAGTCGTAGCCGAGCTCCTCGGCCAGCACCGCGGTGTCGACCACCCGCCGCCACTGGTCCTGCGGGTCGGGGATGGACCTGAGCTCGGTCTTCCAG
Source organism: Microthrixaceae bacterium (assembly GCA_020637195.1). Classification (GTDB taxonomy): domain Bacteria; phylum Actinomycetota; class Acidimicrobiia; order Acidimicrobiales; family DATDAH01; genus JAEUJM01. The sequence continues at coordinate 58,900 of JACJWK010000020.1, read as the reverse complement.
CCCTGGGGGGTGAAGACGCCGACGTGGAACGGGGCTGCCATGGCGTCACTGTAGGAGGGTCGTAGCCTCTCGGGATGCCTCGCCTTCCCTGCTCGTCACGCCGCGGGAGCGCGTCGGCGGCCACCCTCGCGATCGGCCTCGCCCTCGCCACCGCAGCGTGCGGGAGCGGCGTACAGACCACCGACGTCGCGGTCGACCGGACGACGACCACCGCGGCCGCCGCCGACCCCTCCGACCCGAACGCGGGGGGCCCGGCGGGGACCATCGACTTCGGCGCCTGCGACCGCGCCGTCGGCGAGTGCGGCACGCTCGCCGTTCCCCTCGACCACGACGACCCCGACGGCCCCACCATCGAGGTCGCCGTCGCCCGCATCCCCGCCGCGCGCCCCGACGAGCGCATCGGCGTCCTGCTCACGAACCCCGGCGGCCCCGGTGCCAGCGGCATCGACTTCGCGCTGGCCGAGCCCTTCCCGCAGGAGGTCCTCGACCGCTTCGACATCATCGGGTGGGATCCTCGGGGTGTGGGTGGCAGCGAGGGGCTGCGCTGTGGTGCCGGGGTCGACGCCTTCCTCGACATCGATCCCGAGCCCGACTCCGCGCGCGAGCAGGCCCAGCTCGACGCCGCCGCGCAGGCGGTGGCCGACGAGTGCGAGGAGACCGACGGGGAGATCCTCCCGTTCGTCGGCACCCGCGACGTCGTGCGGGACATGGACCTCATCCGGGAGGCCCTGGGCGAGGAGCAGATCTCCTACGCGGGCTACTCGTACGGCACGGCCCTCGGGCTCGGCTACCTCGAGGCGTTCCCCGAGCGAGTCCGGGCGATGGTGCTCGACGGGGTCGTCGACCCCACCCAGGACCTGGCCGGGTTCCTGCTCGCCCAGGGCCGGGCCATCGACGAGCAGGTGGACGCCCTGCTCGACGCGTGCGCGGACGATCCCTCGTGCCCCCTCGACGACGGCGGAGCCGCCTACGACCGGGTGGCCGTGCAGCTCGACGAGGCGCCGCTGCCCGGGGGTGACGGCGAGGTGGGCCCCGCCGAGCTCCAGACCGGCGCGGTGTTCGCCACCTACGGCTTCAACGGCGACGACGCCCAGCAGCTGTGGCAGGCCCTGGCCGACGCCGAGGACGGCGACGGCGACGGCATCGCCGCGCTCGCCCAGCAGTACTACGACTTCGGCGGCTTCACCTCCTACGTCGCGGTCGAGTGCGTGGACTCGGCGCCCCCCGAGGGCAGCGAGGCGTGGCAGGAGTTCGCCGACGAGCTCGTCGCGGTGGCTCCCCGCACGGGCGCGTCGGTGGCCAACGAGCTGCTCCCCTGCGCCTTCTGGCCCGCTCCCCCGTCGGGCGACCCGCACCCGGTGACGGCCCCGGGCTCACCCGCCGTGCTCGTCATCGGCAACACCGGCGACGCCGCCACGCCCTACGAGCAGGCCGTCGAGGTGGCCGAGACCCTGGCCGACGGCCACCTGCTCACCCTCGAGGCCGACGGCCACGTGGGGGCCGGCCGCAGCGCCTGCGTCGACGACGCCAGCAGCGCCTACCTGATCGACCTCACCCTCCCCGAGGACGGCGCCGTCTGCACCTAGGTTGCTCCGCTCCGCGACGTGGGCGGGAACGGCACGGCGCGGCGAGCGAGACACGACCGACCGCGGCGACAAGGGCGCGGCGCGGCGAGCGAGGGACGAGCGAGCCCTGACGATGTGATGAGGCGTCAGCCGAAGAACGATCAGAGGGGCAGGTCGCCCGTCGCGGCGCGGGTGCTGCCGGTGTCCTTGTAGGCGGCGATGGTGCGCTGGGCGATGCGCATCTGGTGGATCTCGTCGGCCCCGTCGGCGAAGCGGCTCCACCGGGCCTGGGTGAGCATGTCGGCGAGAGGGGTGTCGGTGGAGTAGCCGAGGGCGCCGTGCACCTGGATGGCGCGGTCGATGATCTTCCAGAGCGCGTTGGCCACGTGGTGCTTGGCCATCGACACCTCGGACTTGAAGTCCTTGCCGCTGTCGATCAGGTAGGCGGCGTGCAGGACCATGAGCTTGGCCTGGTACAGCTCCATGGTGGAGTCGGCGATCATCCACTGGATGCCCTGCTTCTCGGCGAGGAGCGAGCCGTGGGAGTACCGCTCCAACGACCGGTCGACCATCATCTCGAGAGCGGTCTCGGCCTGGCCGATCCAGCGCATGCAGTGGGCCAGGCGGGCGGGCCCGAGGCGGGCCTGGCCGAGCAGGTGGCCCTGGCCGCGACCGCCGAGCATCTGGTCCTGGTGGACCCGCAGGTCGGTGATGCGGATCTCGCAGTGGTTGTGGCCGCCCGACATCGTCTGGACGTCGCGGACGAGCTCCCAGCCCTCGCTCGGGATGTCGACGAGGAACGCGCTGTTCGCGGCCTGGGGCAGCTCGGGGTCGTCCTCGGTGCGGGCGATGAGGATGGCGAAGGCCGCGCCGCGGGCGCCGGAGATGAACCACTTGTGGCCGTTGATGACCCATTCGTCGCCGTCCTGGTAGGCGCGGGTCTGGATGAGGGTCGGGTCCGAGCCGGCCACCTCGGGCTCGGTCATGGCGAAGCACGAGCGCCGGTAGCCCTCGCAGAGCGGCCGGAGGTACTTCTCCTTCTGCTCGTCGGTGGCCCAGTGCAGGAGCGTGTGCATGTTGCCCTCGTCGGGCGCCTGGGCGTTGAGGGCGAAGGGGCCCATGCGGCTACGGGCGGCCTCGGCCGAGACGCTGGCCATGGCGACGTGGCCGAGGCCCATGCCGCCCCACTCCTTCGGCATGTGCGGCAGCCAGAGCCCCCACTCCTTGGCCTGGCCCCGCATCTCGATGATGGCCTTGATCCACTGGTCGCGGTCCCAGTCGTCGGCCGCGGCGCGCTCCTCGACCGGGCGGACGACCTCGTCGACGAAGGCCCGCACCTTCAGGCGGATCTCGTCGAGCTCGGGCGGGAACGTGAAGTCGATGGCCATCGGCCCACCCTACGCAGCGGCCGCCGCCAGAATGGGAGCGTGCTCGCCGCCCAGTACTTCCGCGACCTGCTCGAGGTGGCGATGGTGGTCGCCCTCGGCGGCATCTTGTGGTCGGCGGTGGGGCGGCTGCGCCGGGGCGAGATCGCCGTCGTCCGCTGCGGCGAGTGCGGCCGACCCACGTCGCGCGCCTACCCGGTCTGCAAGCACTGCGGCGCCCCGCGGCCCGACGGTCCCTGAGGCGGCGACCCCGGGGCGAAATGGCGGGGGTGCGCCGCTCCGGCGGGCCTACGGTGCCCCCATGCCCGACCGGCCCGACGGCGCCCAGGACCTCGGCGGCGGGCGCGTGCTGCGGGCCGGTCGGGCCGACGACACCGAGGCGCTCCTGGCGCTGAGCGAGGCGGCCCACGGCCCGTCGGAGCTCGGCGCGGTCCGCCACCTGCTCGACGACCCGGGTCGGTGGACGGTGGTGACCGCGCGCGGGCGGGTGGTCTCCTGCTCGGTCCTGCTCGACCACGCCGGCCGCTACGGCCACGTCCCCGTGCGCTTCGGGCAGGTGGAGTACGTCGCCACCGACGCGGACCACCGGCGCCAGGGCCTCGTGCGGGCCCAGTTCGAGTGGCACCACCGGGTCGCCGCGCACCTCGGCCACCACTTCACCCTCATCACCGGGATCCCGTACTTCTACAAGCGGCTCGGGTACTCGTACGGCCTCCAGTGGCCGCCCCGGCTCCGCCCGGCCGAGCGGTGGGGTGAGCCGGTCGACCCGTGGGTCGTCGCCCCGGCGACCGCGGCCGACGTCGACGCGCTGTCCCGCCTGCACCACGAGGCCCACGCCGCGGCCGACCTGGTGACCTTCCGGCCGCGCGCCGACTGGGAGTGGCTCGTGACCGGCGCGGCCGGCCACGGCGAGGAGCTGCTCGTGGCGAGGCGCGACGGGGTCGCCGAGGGCTACTCCCGGCTCCAGCGTCACCCGGGCGCCCGGGTCGGACGCTGCGAGGTCTTCGACGCCGCCACGTCCTCGGTCGGTGCGGCCCGCGCCCTCCTCGCCCACGCGCGCGCGGGCGACCTCGGGGCCGACCTCGCCGTGCTCGACCGGCCCGGGACCCCGTGGTCGGCGGCGCTGCGGGGCCGGGCCTCGCCCGCGCGCGACTACCACCCCCTCTACGTTCGGCTGCCCGACCCGGTGGGGTTCCTCCGCCACGTGCGGCCCGTCCTGTCCGAGCGCCTGGCCCGGTCGCCGTTCGCCGGCGAGCGGGGCTCGCTGCTCGTGTCCTGCTACATGTCGGCCGTCCGCATCGACTTCGCCGACGGCGAGGTCACCGCGGTCGACGCCGCGCCGGGGATCGAGGACCCCTTCGAGGAGGGCCTGCCCGGCGTCGCCCCCGACGCCATGCCGGCGCTGCTCCTCGGGCGCTTCGGGGCCACGGGGCTCGAGGACCGGGTGGACGACGTGCTGCTCGGCCCCGCCGGACCGCTGCTCGACGTGCTGTTCCCGCCGATGCGGGCCGATCTGCCCACGACCGTGTGACGCCACCGTCCCGACGGGGCGGGGCGAGACCGCGACGCCGTGGTTGGGGCCGCGGCCCGACCCACCCGTACCATCGCCGTGTGCCCGTTCCCGGCGCCGATCCCCTTCCCGAAGGCGAGGCCAAGGTGGCGGCGGTGCGATCGATGTTCGACACGATCGCCCCCCGCTACGACCTCGTGAACCGGCTGATGACGTTCCGCATGGACGTGGGCTGGCGGCGCGCCACCGTCCGCGAGCTCTCGCTGGACGACGGTTCGGTGGTGCTCGATCTCGCCGCGGGGACCGGGGACTTCTGCCGGGAGCTCGAAGCGGCGGGGCTCCGGCCGGTCGGCTTCGACCTCTCCTTCGGCATGCTCGCCGCGGCCCGGACCGACGCCCCGCTGGCGCAGGCCGACGCCCTGCGCCTGCCGGTCCGGACGGGCGCGGCCGACGGCGTCACCTGTGGCTTCGCGCTGCGCAACCTGGTCGAGCTCGACGGCTTCTTCGACGAGCTCGCCCGGGTGGTGCGCCCCGGCGGGCGCGTCGCGCTCCTCGAGGTGTCCGAGCCCCCCAACCCCGTCCTGCGCTGGGGCCACTCGGTCTACTTCGGCTCGGTCGTGCCGCGCATCGGGGGGCTGCTGTCCGACGCGGCCGCCTACCGGTACCTGCCCCGATCGGTGGCCTACCTGCCCGAGCCCGAGGTGATGCTGCGACGGCTCGCCGAGGCCGGCTTCGCCGGGGTCCAGCGCCGGCTGCTCAGCACCGGCATCGCGCAGTTGCTCACGGCGACCCGGGCGTACTGACCGTGACCGGCGACCTCTGGGGCCTGCGGGCGGTCACGCGCCGCCTCGACGACGACGTCGACCTGCTGGCGGTCGCGGGCGCCCACGGCCTGCTGTTCGAGCAACGGGGCACCGGCCTGGCCGGACGCGGCGAGGCGGCGCGCCTGTCGATCGCCGGAGGGGCCGAACGACGGGCGTCGGTCGTGGCGGCGCAGGAGGCCCTCGCCGCGCTGGCGGGCGACGACGACGTCGGCGTGCCGGGCACGGGCCCCGTGGCGTTCGGAGCGCTGCCCTTCTCGCCCGCCGCCGCGGGCACGCTCGTGGTGCCCGCCCTCGTGGTGGGGCGAGCCGAGGACGGGACGCGGTGGTACACCACCGTGGGTCGCGACGTCGCCGAGCACGCGGCCGCCGAGTCCCGCCTCGCCGAGGTCCTGGCCGACCCACCGGCGGCCGAGTCCCCGGCCGACGGGCCGTCGGCGTTCTCGGTGCGTCCGGTCCAGCCTCCCGCCGAGTGGTGCCGGGCGGTGGCGGAGGCCACCCGGCGCATGGCGGGCAGCGAGCTGCACAAGGCGGTCCTCGCCCGCGAGGTGGTCGTCGAGGCGGACCGGCCCCTCGACCCCGCCACCGTCCTCGAGCGACTGCGGCGGACGTACCCCGGCTGCATGATCACGGCCATCGACGGGATGGTGGGTGCCAGCCCCGAGCTGCTCGTCTCGCGGGCCGGCGACGTGGTGCGCTCGCACCCCATGGCCGGCACGACGCCACGCGGCGGCGACCCGACCGCCGACGCCCGACTGGCCGCCACCCTGCTGGCCTCCGCCAAGGACCGCCACGAGCACCAGCTCACCATCGACGTGGTGCACGACTGCCTGCTCCCCTTCTGCTCGTACCTCGACGCCGAGGCCGAGCCCTCGGTGGTCCCCGTCGCCAACGTCCAGCACCTCGCCACCCTCGTCGAGGGCCGGCTCTCGGCGCCGGCGGCCTCGGTGCTCGAGCTGATGGCCGCCCTCCACCCCACCCCGGCCGTGTGCGGCGTGCCCCGCGACCTGGCCCTCGCCACGATCGCCGAGCTGGAGGGGTTCGACCGGGGCCGCTACGCGGGGCCGGTGGGCTGGGTCGACGGCGAGGGCAACGGCCGGTGGGCGGTCGGCATCCGGTGCGCCGAGATCGACGGGCGTCGGGCCCGGCTGGTCGCGGGCAACGGCATCGTGGCCGACTCGGACCCGGCGACCGAGCTCACCGAGACGCGCGCGAAGCTCCAGGCCCTGCTCGGGGCGCTCCTCCGCCCCTGACCGAGGTCACCGCTCAGTCGGGCGTCGGCACGACCCGCAGGCGCAGCTCGCCGCCGAGGGCACCCAGCTCCTCGAGCAGCGCCACCGCCACGAGCCCGACGCCGAGCATCTCGCCGCCCTCCTGGATGCCGGTGACGAGTTGATGGATCGCGAGCACCCGATCGGGGTTCTCGGCGACGTGGTGGAGGTTCCAGGCGTCGAGCTGCTCGGTGGCGAACGTCGCGACCCACCAGATGCCGACTCCCTCGGCGAGCAGGCGGCGCGGCCGGGCGCTCATGCCGCGGGCGAGGAGCCACGTCCCGCCCGCGAAGAACGGGAGGAGCACGAGGCCCATGAGCGGGGTGCCGCCGCTGTCCGCCCCGGGCAGGTCCGCCGCGGTGGCGATCTCCAGCGACGCCGTCTCGTGGAACGCCATCACCTCCTCGGCGCCGAGCGCCAGCAGCACGAGCGCCATCGCCGCGAACCCCAGGCTCCGGGCCGACGGCGGACGGAGCCGCAGCGCGAGCCACACCGCGGCCAGGGCGGCGCCCGCGTAGAGCATCGTCGAGACCCAGGTGCCCGGACCGCTCTCGCGATCCAGGTCGAACAGGTGGGCCGGCCCGACGTCGGGCACGATGAACAGCAGGTGGCCGACGGTCAGCAGGAACACCCCGACGACCAGGACGTCGCGCACGCGCGCCGCCGGGATCGACGCCTCCGTCGCGGCGAGCGTGATCTCCTCGTGGTCGGTGTCGGCCATCTCCTCCCTTCGGCGGGGATGGCCGGGACGTGAACGGATGGCGTCAGCCCGGTGGCAACGCCGCCGCCACGGCGGTGTGGAGCTCGTCGTGCACGGCCACGTTGGCGGACCGGTCCGTGCGCACGACCAGCACCTCCGGCCGGTGCCGCCCGGCGGCGGCGGTGACCGCGGGGCCGACCTCGGCCTGGCGGGTGACCACCCTCGCGTCCAGACCGTGCGCGCCGGCGAGGCCGGCCAGGTCGGTGCCGTGCGGGGTGCCGAAGAGCAGCTCGAAGCGCGCCGGGTCGAGCGACGCCGCCTGGGGCAGGAACGAGAAGATGCCGCCGCCACCGTTGTCGACCACCACGACGGTGAGGTCGACGGGCCGGTCGGCCAGGCCGACCAGGGCGTTCGAGTCGTGGAGGAACGCGACGTCGCCGACGAGCACCGTGGTCGGCGCACCGGTGGCGAGCGCCACCCCGACGGCGGTCGACACGACGCCGTCGATGCCGTTGGCGCCGCGGTTGGCGAGCACGCGCACGTCCTCGCGGGCGGCGGCGTACCACTCGACGTCGCGCACGGGCATCGAGGACGAGACGACGAGCATCGCACCCGCCGGCAGGTGCGCGACGACGTCACGGGCGACGGCGGGCTCGGTCGGCTCGGCGTGACGGGCCAGGGTCGCCTCGATCGCCGCCGCCGCCGCTCGATCGGCGTCCTGCCAGCGTCGGGCCCAGCGGTCGTCGTCACCCGGCTCGACCGCCCGTGCGAGCGCGTCGGTGCCGGCTGCCGGCCAGGTGGCGGCCACGCTCCCGGCCGGGTCGATCCAGCGACCGGCCCCCACCAGGGCGACGGCGGGCACGTCGGCGAGCCACTGGGCGAGCAGCTTCGAGGCCGGCGGCTCCCCGGTGCGGAGCACCACCTCGGGGCGGACACCGGCGAAGCCGGGCACGCGCAGCAACGCGTCGGCATGCGTCACCGCTCCCGGTCGCCACAACCCGGCGGCGCGCGGTTCGGCCAGCACCGGCCAGCCGAGCCGGGCCGCCAGCCGCTCGACCGCGGCGGGGGCGGCCGGGGACCGCCCGCCCGCGACGACGAGGCCCCGCCGACCCGACAGGAGCGCGGCGACGGCCGACGCGTCGCCGTCCGCCGTCGCCTCGGGGCGCGGCGCGGCGCGAAGCCACGGCACGTCGCCGTCGCGACCGGGCGGGAGGGGCCCCGGAGCCCCTACCAGCGGCTCGCGGAAGGCCAGGTTCAGGTGGACGGGGCCGGGCCGGGCGCCCGTCGCCTCGGCGAGGGCGCGGGCCGCCAGCGGCCGCCAGGTCGCCCGGCGGGCGTCGTCGGGGACCTCGGGCGCCGTGAACCACCGGACCGAGCCTCCGAAGAGGTGGGCCTGGTCGATCGTCTGCGGAGCGCCGACGTCTTGCAGCTCGGGCGGGCGGTCGGCCGTGCACACGAGCAGCGGCACGTCCGCCAGGCCCGCCTCGACCACCGCCGGGTGCAGCTCGGCGGCCGCGGTGCCGCTGGTGGTGAGCACCACGGCGGGGACCCCGGTGGCCAGGCCGATGCCGAGGGCGAGGAAGGCGGCGCTGCGCTCGTCGTGCACGACCTCGACGGCGAGGCGTCTCTCGTCGGCCAGGGCGAGCGCCAGGGGCGTCGACCGACTTCCCGGGCACACCACGGCGTGGCGGACGCCGGCCCGGGCCCACTCGTCGGCCAAGGTGGCGCAGAACGTCGCCGCCGCCGTCACCTCCGACCCCGTGCTCACGGCGGCCCAGCCTACGGTTGTGCTCCATGCTCGCCGTGGAGACCGAGGGGGTCGGGCCGCGGCTCGTCCTCGTCCACGGGTTCGCCCAGACCGCACGGTGCTGGGGCGCGGCGGCGCACGCCCTCGCCGCCGACCACGAGGTGCACCGGGTGGACGCACCCGGGCACGGCCGCTCGGACGCGGTCCGGGCCGACCTGGCGGACACCGCCGCACTCCTCGCCGACCTCGGCCCCGCGACCTACCTGGGCTACTCGATGGGCGGACGCATGTGCCTCGAAGCCGCGCTGCGCCACCCCGGCGCGGTCACCGCCCTCGTCCTCGTGAGCGCCACCGCGGGGATCGACGACGCCGACGAGCGGGCCGCCCGCCGGGTCTCGGACGAGGCCCTCGCCGCCCGCCTCGAGACCGTCGGCGTGGACGCCTTCGTGGACCAGTGGCTCTCGCTCCCCCTCTTCGCCGGGCTGCCCCCGACGGACGCTTCGACGTCGAGCGTCGCACGAACACCGCGGCCGGCCTGGCATCGTCGCTGCGCCTCGCCGGGACGGGACGCAGGACCCGTCGGGGACCGCCTCGCTGCGCTCACGATGCTGCCCGTCCTCCCGTCGTCGCAGGCGCCGACGACCCGAAGTTCACGCGGCTCGCCCGCCGCCTGACCGCGGCGATCGGCGATCGGGCGACGCTCGCAGTGGTCCCCGGTGCGGGCCACACCGTGCACGTCGAGGCGCCCGACGCGTTCCTCGCCGTCGTGCGCCCCTGGCTCGCGGCCCACGGCCGCTGAGGCGGCGCTCGCCGCCCGGCGCGCCGCGCCCCCCACCGTTCTGTGTCCAGGAACCGCGCGCACACCGCGCGAGCTCTGTACACAGAACGAGTCGGGATCGGGGGGCGCGGCCGGGCCGGCGTGGGGTCGGCGGGCCGGGGCGGCGCCCGGGGGCTTAGAGCGAGAGGGCCAGGCCGACGGTCAAGAGGGCGCCGAAGACCAGCTGGACCCGGCCGGTGGCGCCGAGCACCGGGATGAGGGCCGGCCCGGTGGCGCCGCCGAGGACGCGCTCGACGGGCTTGCGGGCGAACGGGATCCCGATGAAGGCGAGCGCGGCACCGATGGCCGCCAGACCGGCGATCGGGATGACGCAGAGGAAGGCACCGATCAGCAGGACCACGTAGAACCAGCGGGTGCGCAGGTCGCCCATCCGCACGGCCAGCGTGCGCTTGCCCGAGGCCGCGTCGGTGGGGATGTCCCGCAGGTTGTTCACGACGAGCAGCGCGGTGGCGAGCAGGCCGACCGGCACGGCGCAGCCGACCGCGAGCCCGAACAACGACTCGGTCTGCACGTACGCCGAGCCGACCGTGGCCACGAGGCCGAAGAACACGAAGACGAACACCTCCCCCAGGCCCGCGTAGCCGTACGGTCGGGGGCCGCCGGTGTAGAACCAGCCGGCCGCGAACGAGGCGGCGCCGACCACCAGCAGGATCGGCCCGACCGCGAACGTGAGGGCGAGGCCCGCCACGCCCGCCACGCCGAAGGCGGCGAACGCGGCCCGCTTGACCGCGCCGGGGCTGGCCGCCCCCGAGCCGACCAGCCGCATCGGCCCGACGCGCGCCTCGCTGTCGGTGCCGCGGACGCCGTCGGAGTAGTCGTTCGCGTAGTTGGTGGCCACCTGGATGGCGACCGAGACGACGAGCGCGGCGCCGGCCCGCCACCAGATGAGCCCGCCGTCGACGCGCCCGACGGCGGCGGCGGTGCCGACCGCCACGGGCACCACCGCGGCCGGGAGCGTCCTCGGCCGCGCGCCGGCCACCCACCTGTTCATGGACCCCAGTTCTACCTTTACGCTCAGGTCGTGCGCGAGTTGGTCGCGATCGAGGCGGTGGGCGGCGACGGCTTCGCCGACCTGCTGGCGCGCACCTGGGATGACGGCGACGCCTTGCTCCCGCTCGATCCTCGGCTCCCCGGCCCCGCCCGGGCCCGGCTGGTCGAACGCCTGGCCCCCACCGTCCTCGTGGCCGCGGACGGCGTCGCGCGGCGCCACCCCGGGCGACCGGTCGAGGACGGGGACGCGGTGGTCGTCCCCACGAGCGGCTCGACCGGCGAGCCCAAGGGCGTGGTCCTGACCCACGACGCGGTGGCCGCGTCGGCTCGGGCGGTCCACCGGGCGCTCGGGATCGACCCCACCCGCCACCGCTGGCTGTCGTGCCTGCCGTTGGCCCACGTCGCCGGCCTGGCGGTCGTGATGCGAGGGATCGTCACGGGCACGCCGGTGGTCGTCCACGGCCGCTTCGACGCCGGCGCCGTCGAGGCCGCGGCCCGCGCCGGCGCCACCCACGCGTCGCTCGTCCCCACCGCGCTGCGCCGCATCGACCCGGCGCAGTTCGAGCGGATCGTGGTGGGCGGGAGCGCGCCGCCCGCCGACCTTCCGCCGAACGTCGTGGCCAGCTACGCGATGACCGAGACGGGCAGCACCGTCGCCTACGACGGCGTCCCGCTCGACGGCGTCGAGCTGCGGATCGTCGACGGCGAGGTCCAGGTGCGCGGCCCCATGTTGTTGCGGGCGTACCGCGACGGCGTCGACCCGAAGGACCCCGAGGGCTGGCTCGCCACCGGCGACGCCGGCGAGCTCGACGAGGCCGGCGTGCTCCGGGTGCACGGCCGCACCGGCGACGTGATCGTCAGCGGCGGCGAGAAGGTGTGGCCGGTCGCCGTGGAGGAGGTGCTGCGATCGGCACCCGGGGTGGCCGACGTCGCCGTCGCCGGTGCGCCCGACCCCGAGTGGGGTCACCGGGTCGTGGCCCACGTGGTCCCCGCCGACCCGGGGGCGCCGCCCCGCCTCGACGCGCTGCGGGACCACGTCCGCGCCACGCTGCCCGCCTACTCCGCACCGCGGGCGCTGGTGCTCCACGAGCAGCTGCCCCGGACGGCGCTGGGCAAGATCCGCCGGGGCGAGCTGTGACCGCCGACCAGGCGGTACCCGTCAGTCGATCAGGATCTGGCCGGTGACCGGGAACTCCTTGCGCACGACGAGGCGGGACTCGCCCCGCTCGGTCTCCTCGTAGCCGAGCTCGGCGTAGCTCTGCTTCAACGACTCCAGCTGGCCCTCGGGGATGTCCTCGATGACCAGGTACTCCCAACGCTCGGTGATCCGCATGGGCCGAGGCTACGACGGCCGCAGGGCGCCCGCCCGCCCCTCCTAGCCTGAGGCCGTGCCCAATCGCCTCGCCGACGAGACCAGCCCCTACCTCCGCCAGCACCGGGACAACCCCGTGGAGTGGTACCCCTGGGGCGACGAGGCCTTCGCCCGGGCCGCCGCCGAGGACAAGCCCGTCCTGTTGTCCGTCGGCTACTCGGCGTGCCACTGGTGCCACGTGATGGCCCACGAGTCCTTCGAGGACCCGGCGACCGCCGCGGTGATGAACGAGCACTTCGTCAACGTCAAGGTCGACCGCGAGGAGCGTCCCGACGTGGACGCCGTCTACATGGACGCGGTCCAACAGCTCACCGGCCAGGGCGGCTGGCCGATGACGGTGTTCCTCACGCCGGACGGACGGCCGTTCTTCGGGGGCACCTACTTCCCGAACGAGGCCCGCCACGGCATGCCGGCCTTCGCCGACCTGTGCCGGGCGGTGGCCGAGCACTGGCGGGACGAGCGCGCCGAGCTGCTCCAGAACGCCGAGCAGCTCACCGAGGCCGTCAGCCGCAGCGCCCGGCTGGCCGCGGCCGACGACGTCCCGGGGCGCGAGCTCGTCGCCGCCGCGATCGACCAGCTGCTCGACCAGCACGACCGGGAGTGGGGGGGGTTCGGCCGCGCCCCGAAGTTCCCGCAGACCATGAGCCTCGAGCTGCTCCTGCGCGCCCACCGGCGCTCGGGCGAGCCGGCCCTCCTCGACGCGGTCACCACCTCCCTCGACGCCATGGCCTCGGGCGGCGTCTACGACCACGTCGGCGGCGGGTTCGCCCGCTACTCGGTGGACACGTTCTGGATGGTGCCCCACTTCGAGAAGATGCTGTACGACCAGGCCCTGCTCGCCCGTGTCTACCTGCACGCCTGGCAGGTCACCGGCGAGGCCCGGTACCGGCAGGTGCTCGACGAGACGATCGAGTACGTGCGCCGGGACCTGCGCGACCCCGCCGGCGGCTTCTACTCCGCCGAGGACGCCGACTCCGAGGGCGAGGAAGGCCGCTTCTACGTGTGGCGCCCCGAGGAGATCGAGGCCGTGCTGGACGAGGCCACCGCGGCGGCGGTGATCGAGTGGTACGGCGTCACCCGCAACGGCAACTTCGAGGGCTCGAACATCTTGCACCGACCGTCGCGCGGCGACCTCGAGCGGCCCGCCGCGGTCGAGCGCGGCCGGGCCCTGCTGGCCGAGGCGCGGGCCCGACGGGTGCGCCCCGGTCTCGACGACAAGGTGCTCACCGAGTGGAACGGGCTCATGCTGGCGACGCTGGCCGAGGCCGCGGCCGCGACCGGCGACGAGGTCTGGCTGGCCGACGCGGTGCAGACCGCCGAGTTCCTGTCGACCCACCTGCGCCGGGACGACGGCCGGTGGCTGCGCTCGTGGCAGGCGGGCGCCGACGGCGGGCCGCCGCGGGCCCAGCACCTCGCGTACGCCGCCGACCACGCCGCCCTGGTCGACGCCTTCACCCGCCTGGCCGAGGCCACCGGCGAAGCCCGCTGGATCGACGAGGCCCGGGCCGCCGCCGACGCCCTCCTCGACCTCTTCTGGGACCCGGAGGCCGGCGGCCTCTTCACGACCGGTGACGACGCCGACGCCCTCATCGCCCGTCAGAAAGACTTCCAGGACAACGCGACGCCCTCCGCCAACAGCGCGGCCGCCCTGGCCCTGCGCCGGCTGGGCGCCCTGACCGGCGAGGCCCGCTACGACGAGGCGTCGCGCGCCATCCTGCGCCTGTTCGGCCCGCTGGCCGGGCGGTACGCCGCCGCGTTCGCGCACCTGCTCGCCGCGGTCGACCTCGAGTCCGGCGGCCCCACCGAGATCGTGGTCACCGGCGACCGCCCCGACCTCGTGGCCGTCGTGACGTCACGCTTCCTCCCCGACGCCGTCCTCGCCTGGGGCGAGCCCTACGACTCGCCCCTGTGGGCCGACCGGGCGCCCGGCGCCGCCCACGTCTGTCGCGGCTTCGCGTGCCTGCTCCCCGTCACCGATCCGGCGGCCCTCGCGGCCCAGCTCGACCGTGCGCCCGACGGGTGACGCCGGCGACGCCCGACGCCGGAGGTAGGCCTCGCCGCGGGGCGACAGGCGGTAGCCCACCTCCAGGCTCTGGGTGAGCCCGAGCCGCTTGAGCTTGCGGACGTCGGCCTTGAAGGGAAGGCGGTCGCGGCCCGCCAGGTCGGCGAGGTCGCCCGCGCGGCGCGCGGGGTGGGCCTCGATGAGACGCAGCGCCTCGATCGCCCACTCCCCCATCCGGTCCAGTCGTCGGGTCAGGTCGGCCACGTCGTCGTCGGACAGGTCCGTGTCGAGGGGCAGGGGGTCCACCGGCACCTCCCCCACCCGGCGCAGCTCGATGCGGTAGACGAGGTCGTCCTCGGACGCGACGCCGATGGCGGCGAACAGGGCGGACCGGTCGGCGGACCCGCACCGCCGGGCGTCGTCGTCGGTGATGGTGTGGGCCGGCACCCGCTCGACCGCGGTCGCCTCGAGCAGGCCCCCGCCGCTCCGGTAGCGCCCGCCGACCTTCGCCTGCGGACGGCTCCAGCGCCGCACGGTGAGGGTGACGGAGCCGTCCCGCAACCCGTCGTGCAGCGCGTTCGGGAAGAGCACGCCTACCAGCCGCCGCGGTGGGCGTACTCGGCCAGCGAGGGGCGCGGCCGCCCCGCCGAGCGGCCCGGTCGGTCGTCCCCGCGGGGACGACCCAGCGCGATCGTGCCGATGGGCTCGAGCCCCGTGGGCACCCCCAGGGCGGCGAGGACCGCGTGCTCGTGCTCGAACAGGCCGAAGAAGAGGGCGCCGAGGCCCTCGTCCTCGGCCGCCAGCAGGATGCTCATGGCGGCGAACGCGGTGTCCACGGTCCAGTAGGGCGTGGGCCAGGCCGCCGGCCCCGCCCCGAGGCCGGTGTGGGCCTTGTCGGGCTCCGAGTAGCGATCGACGTACGCCGACGGGTCGGCCAGCGGCACGACGAGCACGGGTGCGTCGAGGAGGTGGGGCCAGCGGAAGCCGGCGCGCCGCGCGGGAGGGAGGGTGACGTCCCAGTAGCGGGCCGTCTCGTGCGGGCCCTCGAGCACGACCAGGTGGGTGCCGTCGCTGTTGCCCGCGGCCGGCGCGCGTCGACCGGCGTCGAGCACCCGGTCGAGGACCTCGCGCACGATCGGCTCGGTGGTGAAGGACCGGCACATGCGCCGGCCGATCACGACCGCCCGGAAGTCCACCGGGACGGGTGGGCGCCGCTCAGGCGAGCTTGGCCAGGTCCTCGGCCATGGCCCAGCCGAAGGCCACGAGCGAGTCGCCACGGTCCGACTGGTGGTCGGCGAAGAACGCGGCCACCTCGGCCGACACCGCATCGGGCTTGAGCGACTCGTGGTCGAGCACGCACGGGAAGCTGCCGTCGCCCACGGCCAGGAAGGTCCGGTCGTCGTAGCTGTCGGCGTCGATCCCGAAGCGCTTGGCGAGGCGCCGTCCCCAGGCCCGGTCCTCGCCCGACGGGCGGTAGTCGGGGCGGGGCACCACGTCGTCGAGGCTCCGGAACGCCTCGAAGCCGGCGGCGTCGAACAGGCGGGTGCCGACGAGGACGTCCTCGTCGGGGAAGGCCAGCACGGCTCGGCGGAGCTGGTCGGCCATGATGGCGCGCAGCACCGAGTCGCGCTTGGACGTGCGCCGGATGGACGCCAGGCCGATCAGCACGCTCGGCGTGCCCCCGATGCGCTCGAGGGTGCTGAACGAGAACCCCTTGAGGCGCCCGCTCTCGCGGGTCATCGTGATGAGCACCCACTCCTCGGCCTGCTTGGAGAGCAGACCGGCCTCGAACCGGCTGGGGCCGTCGGCGCAGATGTCGGCCATCTCGGCCAGCTCGGCGTCGCTGAGTGCCGTGCAGTCCTTGGTTTCAACCTCAATGGCCATGCGTCGCTGAGCCCCCGACGTGGTGTGGAACGGTCCCCTCTAGTCCAGCGTGCCGAGAGACGTTCCGCAACTCGGCGGCGCGCGGGCCCGCCGCCGGCCGGTCAGACGACGACGGCGTCGGGGCCGAGCAGCACCCGCAGCTCGGCGAGCAGCACGGTCGACGGGTCGACGCAGAACTCGGGCGGCAGCCGGACCGTCTGGCGGGGGCTCAGCTGGACGAACACCTCGGAATCGCCCGGATGCTCGTGCAGCAGCGCCTTGAGCCGGTCGACGACGCCGGGCTGGAGGCCGTTGGCGGGCAGCGCGATGCGCAGGGGCGGCGCCGTGGTGACCGGCTCGAAGACGTCGATCTCCATGGCGATGAGCTTCGGCGTGTCGTCGCGCTTGTCGACCCGGCCCTTCACGCAGACCACGACGTCGTCGGCGAGCTTGTGTCCGTGCTCGAGCATGGTCTTCGGGAACACCATCACCTCGGTGGACGAGCGCAGGTCCTCCAGGGTGAGGACGGCCATGAGGTCGCCCTTCTTGGTCCACTTCTTCTGGAGGCCGGTGACGACGCCCCCGAACGTCCGCATGGTGCCGTCGTCGAGCTCGGAGAGCTCGTCGAGCCCGCCGTCGGTGCGACGGCGCAACGACGCCTCGGCCCCCATGAGCGGGTGGTCGCTGACGTAGAGGCCGAGCATCTCCTTTTCGAACGCGAGCTGCTGGCGCTTGTCGAAGTGGAGGTCGGGGATGCGCGGCCGCTCGTCGAACCCGGCGCCACCGTCGGGGTCGGCCTCGCCGAACAGGGTCATCACCCCCATGTCGCGCTCGCGTCGGCGGGCGACGGTGATGTCCACGATCTGCTCGAAGACGGTGAGCAGGCCCCGGCGCGGATGGCCCATCGAGTCGAACGCACCCGCCTTGATCAGCGACTCGATGGTGCGCTTGTTGAGCACCGCGGTGTCCACGCGCTCGCAGAAGTCGTAGAAGTCGGCGAACGGCCCGTTGGCCTCGCGCTCCTCGAGGATCAGGGCGACGAGGCCCTCCCCGACGTTGCGCACCGCCGAGAGGCCGAACGGGATGGCGTCGGGCAGCGGGACCGGGGCGGCGCCGGCCGCGCCGTCGGGCTCGGCCCCCGTGGGCGCCTCGCGGCGATCGACCAGGGCGGTGAAGTTCGACTGCGAGACGTTGACGTCGGGGACGAGCACCGGGATGCCCCGCTGACGGCACTCGTTGAGGTACACCGCGGCCTTCTCCAGCGAGGTCTTCACGCTGGTGAGGAGCGCGGCCAGGTACTCGACCGGGTAGTGGGCCTTCAGGTAGGCGGTCTGGTAGGCGACGAGGCCGTAGCCGTAGGCGTGGCTCTTGTTGAAGGCGTAGTCCGCGAACGGCTCGATGATGTCGAACAGGGTCGTGCCCAGCTCGCCGCCGTAGCCCTGGGCCGCGCACCCCTCGATGAACTTCTCGCGCTCCTTGGCGATCAGGTCGCGGTTCTTCTTGCCGCAGGCCTTGCGGAGGTTGTCGGCCTCGGCCAGCGAGTAGCCGGCGATGCTCTGCGCCACCCGCATCACCGACTCCTGGTAGATCATCAGCCCGTAGGTGTCGCCGAGGATCGGCTCGAGGTCGGCGTGCTCGTAGCGGATGTCCTGGCGGCCGTTCTTGCGGTCGGCGTAGTCGTTGTGCATGTTCGCCGACATGGGGCCCGGCCGGTAGAGGGCCACGAGCGCGGCGACGTCGTCGAAGCAGGTGGGCGCGAGCGAGCGCATCAGTGCGCGCATCGGCCCGCCCTCGAGCTGGAACACGCCGATCGAGTCGCCCGCCTGGAGCATCTCGAACGTGGCGTCGTCGTCGAGGGGCACGTGGTCGATGTCGATCGACTCGCCGCGCACCTGCTCGATCATCACCACGGTGTCGGTGATGACGTCGAGGTTGCGCAGGCCGAGGAAGTCCATCTTCAACAGGCCGAGGTCCTCGACGCCGTGCATCTCGTACTGGGTCACCACGGGGGCGTCTTCGGGGTCCTGGCCCGACTCCGGCTTGCGCTGGATCGGCAGGTAGTCGGTGAGCTCGTCCTTGGTGATCACCACCGCGGCGGCGTGGATGCCGTCCTGGCGGCGCAGGTTCTCGAGCCCCTTCGCCACGTCGATGACCGACTTGGCATCGGGATCGCTGTCGTAGAGGGCACGCAGGTCGCCCGCCATCTTGAAGCCGTCGGTGTACTTCTCGTGCTCCTCGAGGCAGGCCCACAGCGGGGTGTCGCGGCCCATGATGAGCGGCGGCATCAGCTTGGCGATCTTGTCGCCCACGACGTACGGGTAGCCGAGCACCCGGGCGGCGTCGCGCACCGCCGCCCGCGCCTTGATGGTGGAGAAGGTGACGATCTGGGCCACGTGGGTGCGGCCGTAGCGCTCGGCGGCGTAGCGGATCATCTCGTCGCGGAAACGCGAGTCGAAGTCCATGTCGATGTCGGGCATGGAGATGCGCGAGGGGTTCAGGAACCGCTCGAACAACAGGTCGTACCTGATGGGGTCGAGGTCGGTGATGCGCAGGCAGTACGCCACGCAGCAGCCCGCCGCGCTGCCCCGGCCCGGGCCGACGCGGATGCCGGCGTCGCGGGCGTGGCGGATGAGGTCCCAGGTGATGAGGAAGTACTGGGAGAACCCCATGTTGTTGATGGTCTCGAGCTCGTACGCGATGCGCTCGACGACCTTGTCGGGCAGGGGCCAGCCCCAGCGCTCCTTGGCACCCTCGA
Organism: Microthrixaceae bacterium; assembly: GCA_020637195.1. Lineage (GTDB taxonomy): Bacteria > Actinomycetota > Acidimicrobiia > Acidimicrobiales > DATDAH01 > JAEUJM01. Next base: position 40,081 of record JACJWK010000020.1, on the reverse strand, counting down.
AGGTGAGGTGCTTGAGGTACTCGGCGGCCGCCTTCTCCCGCAGGGCGTCGGCCGCGGCGTCGTCGAGCAGGCCCTGCTCCACCCCCGAGAGGTCGGGCGCGAACTCGGGTGGCAGCGGGAACACCGGCAGCTGCGGCTTGCCGAAGTCGATCTCCACCTCGCAGCGCTCGGCGATCCACAGGCTGTTGTCGCAGGCCTCGGGGACCTCGCGGAACAGCTGGCGCATCTCGGCCGCCGACTTGAGGTAGTGCCCGTCGCCGTGGAACTTGAAGCGGTCGGGGTCCGAGACGAGGGCGCCGGTCTGGACGCAGAGCAGGGCGTCGTGCGCCACGGCGTCGTCGCGGTGGGTGTAGTGGCTGTCGTTGGTGGCGAGCAGCGGGGCGTCGAGCTGGCGGGCGATCTCGATGAGCTGGGGGTTCGTGCGGGTCTGCTCGGGGATGCCGTGGTCCTGGAGCTCGACGAACAGGTTGTCGCGCCCGAAGATGTCCTGGAGGCGCCCGGCCTTCTTGAGGGCCGCCTCGAAGTCGTCCTGGAGCAACGACTGCAGGACGTGGCCGCCGAGGCAGCCGGTGGTGACGATCACCCCCTCGCTGTGGCTCTCGAGCAGCTCCCAGTCGACCCGGGGCTTGTAGTAGTAGCCCTCCAGGAAGGCCCGGCTGGCGAGCTGGATGAGGTTCTTGTAGCCCGCCTCGTTCTCGGCGAGCGCCGTCAGGTGGTAGTAGAGCTTGCGGCCGCCCTCGGTCTCGCCGCCGGTGTCGTCCTGGCGCCCCCGGCGGGGCGGGCGCTCGTGGCGGCTGTCGTAGGCCTGGTAGAGCTCGCTGCCGATGATGGGCTTGATGCCCTGGTCGCGGCACTCCCGGTAGAAGTCCAGGATGCCGTACATGTTGCCGTGGTCGGTGATCCCGAGCGCCGGCTGACCGTCGGCGGCTGCCGCCCGCACGACCTCCCCGATGCGGGAGGCGCCGTCGAGCATCGAGAACTCCGTGTGGGTGTGCAGGTGGGTGAACGAGTCGGGCACCCGGCGGAGGCTCCTGGTCGAGGCGGGCGGTCGAGGCGGTCGGTGGTCGGTGGTCGGTGGTCGGTGGTCGGGACGGTCGGATCGGACGGAGGCGGTGGCCCGCGTGCCCGGTGGCGAAGGGACGGCAACTGCGCTGTACTGCACGCACGACGGGCCGCCCCGTTTTCCCCAGGCGGTTGTCCCCAACTGGGGAAAAGGGTTACACCCGTGTGATTTCGCCACGGTAGCCGACCGAGAGGGTGCCCGCCTCCATGACCACGCCACTGCGCCAGGACCGTCCCGCCGAGGGCGTCGCGGTGTTGACCCTCGACCGTCCCGAGCGGGCCAACGCGTTGTCGATCGCCCTGCGCGACGCCGTCGCCGACACCCTCGACGCGCTCGCCGCCGACGAGTCCGTGCGCTGCGTGGTGCTCACCGGCGCAGGGGCCACGTTCAGCGCCGGGTTCGACCTCGGTGAGTTCACGGCGGCGGCCGAGGACCCCGAGCTGAGCCGCCGGCTGTGGGCCTCGAGCGACCGCTACCACGCCACCGTGTTGACGTTCCCGCTGCCGCTCGTCGCCGCGGTCAACGGCCCGGCCATCGCCGGGGGCATGGACCTGGCCGTGCTGTGCGACGTGCGCATCGGCGCCCACACCGCGCGCTTCGCCCACCCCGAGCGCACCTTCGGCCCCGTGGTCTACGCGCCGCTGCACGAGCTCGTCGGGGGTGCGACCGCCCGCGACCTGTGCCTGACCGGCCGCGAGATCGACGCCGAGGAGGCCCACCGGGTCGGGTTGCTCCAGGCCGTCGTGCCCGCCGACCGGGTGGTGGCCGAGGCGCTCGCGGTCGCCGAGCGCACCGCCGAGGCCCCGCGCGCCCTGCTCGCCGACACCAAGGCCAAGATCCTGCGCGTCGCCGGCATCTCGCCCGGCGCGACGCTCGACCTGTGACCGCCTCGGGCCGGCCCGCCGCGCGGGCCCGGAGCGTCGAGGAGACCTACGTCGAGGAGACCTAGAGGTACTGGCCCGAGGGGCGGGCCTGCTCGGGCGGCTCGACCCCGGGGGGCAGCTGGCCCCGCATGCCGTCGAGCTGCTGACGGGCCGCCATCTGCTGGGCGAACAGCGTGGCCTGGATGCCGTGGAAGAGGCCCTCGAGCCACCCCACCAGCTGCGCCTTGGCGACGCGCAGCTCGGCCTCGCTCGGCACCTCGTCCTCGGCGAAGGGCGGCGACAGGCGCTCGAGCTCGTCACGCAGGTCCGGCGACAGCGCCGAGGCCAGCTCGTGGACCGAGGTCTCGTAGATCTCGCGGACGCGCTCGCGGCTCGGCTCGTCCAGGTCGGTGGACCGGACCTCGTCGAGCAGCTGCTTGATCATCGAGCCGACCCGCATCACCTTCGCCGGCTCGGACACGGCCTCGCGCGGGCCGTCCCCGTCGCCCTCACCGTCACCGGGGGACGCGGCGACCTCCTCGTCAGGTAGGACGATCTCGCCGCGCACGGCGGCCTCGGAGGCGGGGTCGGTGAGGGGGTCGGTCCGATCGCTCATGGCACCTTCCTACCCGCTCGCGCCGGCGACCGCGGCGAGCAGGGGGACGCGCATCTCCGCCGCCGTCAGCGAGCCGTGGCGCCCGACCAGCTCGAACACCCCGGTGTCCGCGGGGTCCGAGAAGGACACGTCCTCGTGGGCGACGAGCGCGACGTCGCCGAGCCGGGCGCGCGCCGCCGGGCGGATGACGGGGCCGAACCACCCCTCCATCTCGACCTCCGCGAGCGTGCGCACCCAGGCCTGGTCGCCGTGGCAGGCACGGGCGGCCTCGGCGAGCGCGTGCTCGTGCCCGGGGACCGCGTGGAGCCAGCGGAAGCGGCCCTCACCGGACTGCTGGCGTACGTGGGCGAGCACCTCGGGGGCGGGCGCCACGATGTTGTCGCCGACGTCGACCTGGCCGTGGTCGGCCGTGACGACGAGGGCGGCACCCGGGGGCAGCACGTCGAGCAGGTCGGCCACCAGGCGGTCCGCGAAGGCCAGCTCGGCGTCGTAGTGCTCGCGCAGTCCGTACTCGTGCGACACCTTGTCGATGCCGTCGTAGTAGGCGTAGACGAACGGCTCACCGGCCGCGGTGAGGCGCCGGACCTCGGTGACGAGCGTCGAGGTGACGCGGTAGCCGGTGAACCGGACGCGGTCGAGGTGGGCCCGGGTGAACCCCGTCTCGACGAACTCGGCCTTGGTGACGACCGGCGGGCGCTGCCCGGCGAACGACGCCTCGGACTGCACGGAGCGGGGGTCGATGCGCGACCGCGCGTCACCCGACGGCGTGGACCACCGCAACACGTTCAACACGTCGCCCTGCTCGAGCACGCGGTAGCCGACGACGCCGTGCTCGCCCGGCGGGGTGCCGGTGCTGAGCGAGGTGAGGGCGGTCGCGGTCGTGCTCGGCGCGACCGTGAGGATGTCGGCGCCCTCCATGGCGCTGAGCGTGGGCGCGAGGGACCGCCGCTGCTCGAGCTGCTCCCAGCCGAGGCCGTCGAGCAGCAACAGGACCACCTGGTCGGCCTGGGCCGCGGCGGCGGGGAGCCAGGAGGGCGCCGTGTCCCCCGGCTCGAGGAGCGCGGGCACGACGTTGCTCAGACAGGCGCCCCCGTAGTCGGGGACGAGCGGATGATCACCCACCACGGTCCTTTCGTCGACCGGGACTCGACGCCGGGCGACCCTCACACTCCATCACCTCGGACGGCGCTCGGCCAGTTCTGCCCCGGGGCGGTCGTACCATGACCTCCGTGAAGGTATCGACCCGGGGCGACTACGCCAGCCGCGCGCTGCTGTCGCTCGCCCTCCACGGCGGGGACGAGGGCCCCACCTCGGTCCGCGACATCGCCGAGCGGACGGGCCTGCCCCAGCCCTACCTCGAGCAGATCCTGCTCGCCCTCAAGGGCGCCGGGCTCGTCCGCTCCAAGCGGGGGGTCGGCGGCGGCTACGTGCTGGCGCGCTCACCGGAGGAGATCAGCCTCTCGGACATCGTCAGCGCGGTGGACGGGCCCATCGTCGCCGGGGACTTCGGCGAGCCCCACACCGACGGCGCCTGCGACCACGAGGGCCAGTGCGTGCTGCTCGCCATCTGGGGCGACGCCGGCGAGCACATGCGCCGCTTCCTCGAGTCGTACCACCTGGCCGACCTCGCCCGGATCACCCGGGGCGAGGTGCCCTGGCCGGGCGAGCCCGGGGCACCGGGGACCACCGGCACCACCGCGGGGCCCGCCTGATCCGAGGGGCGGACCGGCTCACGCGAGGCGCTCGAGCACGTCGCGGAAGTCGGCGGGCAGCGCCGAGCGGAACGACACCGGCCGGCCGGTGCCGGGATGCACGAAGCCGAGCGTCTCGGCGTGCAGCAGTGGTCGACCCGGCGAGAGCACGCCCCGCTCGCCGCCGTACTGGTCGTCGCCCACCACGGGATGGCCGATCGCGGAGAGGTGCACGCGGATCTGGTGCGTGCGCCCCGTCTCGAGGCGGCACGCCAGGAGGGCCACCTCGACGGGCGCGGTGAAGCGCTGCTGCACCTCGTACCGGGTGCGGGCCTCGCGTCCCGACGCCGACACGGTCATCCGGGTGGGGCGGCGGATCGAGCGGCCGATGGGTGCGTCGACCAACCCGACGTCGTCGTCGGGGTGGCCCCACACGAGCGCCCGGTAGCGACGCTCGACGGTCCGGGCCCCGAACTGCGCCACGAGCGAGTCGTACGCGTCGTCCCGCTTGGCCAGCACGAGCAGGCCCGACGTGCCGTGATCGAGGCGGTGGACCACCCCGGGACGGGCGGGGTCGCCCACCCCGGCGAGCCCGGGCGCGTGCGCCAGCGCCCCCTGCACCAGCGTGCCGCGGTCGTGGCCCGCCCCCGGGTGCACGACGAGCCCTGCGGGCTTGTCCACGACCAGCACGTCCTCGTCCTCGTGGACGATGTCGAGGCGCACGGCCGGATCGGGCGCGCAGGCCGCCGGCTCGTGGTCCACCTGCGGGACGGTGAGCCGCTGGCCGGCCTCGACCCGGCGCGAGCGGGTGACGACGACGGCCCGTCGAGCCCGCACCCGGCCGTCGGCGATCAGCGCCGCCGCCGCCGAGCGGCTGGCGCCGGTGACGAGCGCCACGACCCGGTCGATGCGCTCGCCCTCCAGCGCAGGCGGGGATGGTGTCGTCGTGGGCCTCGGCGCCGCGGTCGCCGCCGGCCGACGTCACCAGCCGGGCCTGGTGCGGGTCCGCCTCGCCGTCGGCGACCGCGCCACCGTCGCCGTGGCGCGTCGGCGTCGCCATCGGCGCGTCGCCGTCGCCGCCGTCGCCGCGGCCGGCCAGCCCGGCGCTCAGCACGAGCAGGATCCCCCCGACGACCACGCCGGCGTCGGCCACGTTGAAGATGGGCCACCACTGCAGGTCGACGAAGTCGACCACCGCCCCGCCGAGGAAGCCTCCGGGGCCCTCGCGCAGCAGGCGGTCGCTCAGGTTGCCCACCGCGCCGCCGACGACCAGGCCGACCGCGACCGCGCTGGTGCGCGAGGTCGCCGACCGGCTCGTCCACAGCAGCGCCACCACGACGACGATGGCCACGAGCGCGATGACCGGGCCGAGGCCGGTGCCCTGGCTGAACGCCGCCCCCGAGTTGAAGGCGAGGTTGAACCGGAGGCTGCCGACGACGTCGACCGTGCGGCCGTCGCTCAGCCGCTCGAGCGCCCACCACTTGGTGAGCTGGTCGAAGGTGTAGACGGCGAGGGCGACGCCCAGGGTGAGGCCGAGGTGTCGCGAGGTTCCCGTTCGAGTGGCCACGAACGGCTCAGAACCGGCCGAGCCCGCCCGCCTTGCAGTCGATGCAGAGGGCTGCGTGGGGGAGCGCCTCGAGACGGGCCTTGGGGATGGCCTTGCCGCACCGCTCGCAGGTCCCGTAGGTGCCGTCGGCCAGCCGCTCGAGCGCGGCGTCGATCTCCTCGATCGCGGCGCGGGCCTGGGCGCTGAGCGCGAGGTCGCGCTCGCGCTCCACCGCCAGGGTGTCGCCCTCGCCCGACTCCTCGTCGAACTGGACGTCCCCGGGCTCACGCTCGGCGGCGAGTTGGTCCGCCTCGGCCTGGAGCGAGTCGGCCTGGCGCTCGTAGGTGGACCGCTCGGCGAGCAGGTCCTCGCGACGCTTCGTCTGGAAGGCGTCGAGCTTCACGGGCGCCTTGCGGGCGGCCTTGGTGACGCGGGTGCGCGAGGGCTTGGTGCTCTTGGCCTTCTTCGCCGGCGCCTTCTTCGCCGCGGCCTTCTTGGCCGGCGCCGCCTTCGCCGGCGCCTTCTTCGCGGCACCGGGGGCCTTCTTGGCCGCGGCCTTCTTGGGCGCCGCCTTCTCGGCTCCCCCCGACTTGGGGCTCGCGGACCCCTTCTTCGCGGGGGCCTTCTTGGCCGTCGACGACGACTTCTTCGTCGCCTTCTTGGTCGCCGACTTCTTGGCGGCCGCCGCCTTGTCGGTGGGCGCGCCCTTGGCGGCGCGCGCCGACTTCTTGGCGGAAGATGTGGCTCTCGGCATGGAACTCCGATCCTCGTCGAGCTCACCGGCGTCGCCCGACGGCCGGGACTTGGCGGGCAAAAGGTGCGAGACTCTACGCCACGCACGGCTGATGGTCAAGGGTTTGTCACCGGTGGTGCGCCTCCCGAACGCCGCCGCCACGGTCGGTATTCCCGGAGTCGGAGACGGCGGCGATGCGTGCGTCGAGTTCGGCAGCCGGCACGCCGCAGAGTCGGAATCGCTTGGCTCGGGACGAGGCGCCGGCCACCAGTCTCACGTCGCCCGGCCGCACCGCCAGCCACTCGGCCAGCAGGCGGACCACGGCGACGTTGGCCCGCCCTTGCGTGGCTGGCGCCGCCACGCGCACCTTGAGGGCGTCGCCGTGGCGGCCGACGACCTGCGAGCGGGCGGCGCCCGGCTGGACGTGCACGGACAGCACCACGTCGCCGTGGCGGTCCACCTGGTAGGGCGCGCGCACCGGGCTCCTCGGGCGGGGGGTCGGTCGGGGAAACGGGAACGGCGCGCCGATGCGGGCGCGCCACCTCTTACTCTAAGGGCCGCTATGGCGTTCGGCCCCGTGGATCCCCAACTCGACCTGCCCGCGCTCGAGGCGCGCACCGCGGCCCGCTGGCGCGACGACGACGTCGTCGACGCGGTGGCCCGGCTGCGCAAGGACGGTGAGCCGTGGATCTTCTACGAAGGCCCCCCCACGGCCAACGGCCGGCCCGGGCTGCACCACGTCTGGGCCCGCGTCTACAAGGACATCTTCCCCCGCTTCCAGACGATGCGGGGGCACCGGGTCCCCCGCAAGGGCGGCTGGGACTGCCACGGCCTGCCCGTCGAGCTCGAGGTGGAGAAGGAGCTGGGCCTGGCCACCAAGGGCGACATCGAGGCCTACGGCATCGCCGAGTTCAACGCGCGCTGTCGAGCATCGGTGCAGCGCTACGTCGAGGACTGGACCGCGCTCACCGAGCGGTCCGGCACCTGGATCGACACCGCCGACGCCTACTGGACGCTCGACAACTCGTACGTCGAGTCGGTGTGGTGGCTGGTCAAGCAGATGTGGGACGAGGGCCTGCTCTACGAGGGCCACCGGGTGTCGCCCTACTGCCCGCGGTGCGGCACCGCCCTGTCGTCGCACGAGGTCGCCCAGGGCTACCAGGACGTGGTCGACCCCTCGATCTACGTCCGGTTCCCGGTGACGGGTCGGCCCGCCGACGACCCCGTCGACCTGCTCGTGTGGACCACCACGCCGTGGACCCTGCTGTCGAACGTGGGCGTGGCCATCGGACCGGAGATCCCCTACGTCCGCGTGCGCACGGCCGACGGCCGCCCCGACCTCGTGATGGGCGAGGCCGCCGCCGCCCGCCGCTACCCCGACGCCGAGGTCGTCGAGCGCCTGAGCGCCGCCGACCTGGAGGGGTGGCGCTACGACCGGCCCTTCACCCTGCTCGAGCTCGACGACCGCGGCGCACGCGTGGTCACCGCCGACTACGTCTCGGTCGACGACGGCTCGGGCCTCGTGCACATCGCCCCCGCCTTCGGCGAGGAGGACGCCGCGGTGGGCCGCGAGCACGACCTGCCCGTGCTCAACCCCGTCGGTGCCGACGGCACCTTCGGGGCCGTGGTCACGCCGTGGGCCGGCCGGTTCGTCAAGGACGCCGACCGAGGCATCATCGAGGACCTCGACGCCCGCGGCCGCCTCGAGGCCGAGGAGGCCTACGAGCACGCCTACCCGCACTGCTGGCGGTGCGGCACCCCGCTGCTGTACTGGGCCAAGACCTCCTGGTTCGCCCGGACCTCGGAGCGTCGCGCCGACCTCCTGCGCGAGAACGAGCGCATCGGCTGGCACCCCGAGCACCTCAAGCACGGCCGCTTCGGCAAGTGGCTCGAGGGCAACGTCGACTGGGCCCTGTCGCGCGACCGCTACTGGGGCACTCCCCTGCCGGTGTGGCGCTGCGAGGCCGGCCACGACACGTGCGTGGGCTCGGTGGCCGAGCTGGCCGGCCTGGCCGGCACGGACCTCGCCGACCTGGACCTGCACCGTCCCTACGTGGACGAGATCGACATCGCCTGCCCCGCCGACGGGTGCACCGCCCGTGCCACCCGCCTGGCCCCGGTGCTCGACGCCTGGTTCGACTCCGGCTCGATGCCGTCCGCCCAGCACCACCATCCGTTCGCGGCCGACGGCCACTTCGACGAGGCCTTCCCCGCCGACTTCATCTGCGAGGCGATCGACCAGACCCGCGGCTGGTTCTACTCGCTGCTGGCGGTGAACACCCTGGTGTTCGACCGGACCCCGTACCGCAACGTCGTGTGCCTCGGCCACATCGTCGACGAGCACGGCGCCAAGATGTCGAAGTCCAAGGGCAACGTCATGGACCCCTGGGACCTGTTCGACCGCTTCGGGGCCGACTCGGTCCGCTGGTACTTCTTCGCCGCCGGCCAGCCCTGGACCCCCCGGCGCGTCTTCGAGGAGGGCATCCGCGAGACGACCCGCCAGACGCTCGTCACGCTCTGGAACGTCCACTCGTTCTTCGTCACCTACGCCGACCTCGACGGGTGGGAGCCCTCCGAGGACCGCCGCCCCCCCACCCACGTGCTCGACCGCTGGATCCTCTCCGAGCTCGACGACACGATCACCACGGTCACGGACGCGCTCGAGGGGTTCGACGCCCTCGGCGGGGCCACGCGCCTCATCCGCTTCGTCGACGACCTGTCCAACTGGTACGTGCGCCGCTCCCGACCCCGCTTCTGGAAGAGCTCGGACCCCGACGCGCACGCCACCCTGCACCGTTGCCTCGTCGTGACGGCGCAACTGCTGGCCCCCTACTGCCCCTTCCTCGCCGACGAGCTCTACACGACCCTCACCGGCGAGACCTCGGTGCACCTCTCGGACTGGCCCCGGCCGACGGGCGCGCCCGACGCGGCGCTCACCGAGGAGATGGCCGGTGCCCGCCGCCTCGTCGCGCTCGGCCGCGCCGCCCGCACCGACGCCAAGATGAAGGTCCGCCAACCGCTGCGCCGCGCCATGCTCCTGGCCCCCGGCGCCCACCTGGGCGACGAGGTCCGGGCGGAGATCGCCGCCGAGCTCAACGTCAAGGAGCTGGAGGCCATCGACACCCTGTCGGGCCTCATGACGTGGACGGTCGTCCCCAATTTCAAGGCGCTCGGCCCGCGCCTCGGGGCCAAGGTCAACGAGGTCAAGGCGGCGTTGGCCGCCGCCGACGGCGCCGCGGTCAAGGCCGCCCTCGACACCGAGGGCACGATCGAGATCGCGGGCGAGACGCTGTCGGCCGCCGACGTCGACGTGCGCGCGGCGCGCCACGAGGAGCTGGCCCTCGCCGAGGAGGCGGGCTGGGCCGTGGCCCTCGACCTCGAGCTCGACGACGAGCTGCGCCTGGAGGGCACGGCCCGCGAGGTCGTCCGCGCCCTCAACGACCTGCGCAAGGACGCCGGCTTCGCCATCGCCGACCGGGTGACCGTGGCCCTCGACCCTCCCGACGACATCGCTCGGGCCGTGGCCGGCCACGAGGCGTGGATCGCGCAGGAGGTGCTGGCCACGGAGGTCCGGCTGGCGCCCGGGGGCGAGCAGTCGCTGACGGTGGACGGCGCCACCTTCCCGGTCTCGCTCACCCGGGCCTGAGCCGGCCGGCTGCCGCGGCCGGGCGGGCGGGCGCTGCCTACTTCTTGCGGCCGAACCGGCGCTGCTTCTCGGGCTTGCCCCCCGCCTCCTCCTGCTGGCGGTACCACTCCGCCATGGCGTCGGCGTCGTCGCCCTCGGGCACGGGCGGGGCGGGCTGGTTGGCCGCCTCGTCGCGGGCCAGGTCGGCCATCCAGGGGTTGTCGCTGCCGGCGTCCTCGCCCAGCGCGTCCATGGCCTGGGTGGCGGGGCCGGCGCCGGGCAGGTCCGCCCACGGGTCGTCGGCGGGGGCGGCCGCCGGCGCGCCGAGGCCACCGAAGCCCGCCTCCTCGGCCGGCGGGGGCGGCGGGGGCGGCGGCTGGGCGAACAGCTCGTCGCCGCCGCCGGCGGCGCGCTCGGGGGCGAACACGTCGTCGGCGGGGCGGTCCCAGCCCCACGGGGTGGGCTCCTGGGGCGCGGCCGCGGCCTCGGCCGGCGGCTCGCCGAAGGCGGGCGCGGGCGGCAGCGGCTCGAACGCCGGTGCCGCCTCGGCCGGCGGTTGCTCGGCACCGGGCGCGTCGGGCGCGGCGGGCGCGGCGAGGTCGCCGACGGGCTCGTAGCCGGCCTCCTCGAACGCGGCCTCGGCCACCACCTCCGGCGCGGCACCGGGCTCGTCGTAGTTGGGCTCGGGCTCGCGTGCGGGCACGACCGCCTGGACCACCGGGGGCTCGAGCGGGGCCATGGCCCCGGCGGCGTCGAGCAGCCCCTGCAGGGTGTCGACCGTGGTCTGGAGCCGCGCCCGCTCGTCGTCGACGTGGCGCTCGAGCACCTCGACGTCGGTCATGAGCTGGTCGCGGATCGACTCGAGCTCGTCGACCTCGGCCAGGATCCGGTTGCGGGACTCGTCGCCGGCGCGGCGGATCTCCTCCTGCGACTCCTGGAGCTCGCGCTCGTGGCGCTCGGCGTCGTCGGCCCGGTGGCGCTCGGCCTCGTCGCGGGCGGCGCCGACGATGCGCTCGGCCTCCTCCTTCGCCTCGGCGACGGCGGCGTCGGCGGTGCGCTGCGCGAGCAGGAGGGTTCGACGCAAGGTGTCGTCGACCTCCCCGGGCGGCGCCGCGGCCACGGCCGCGGGTTGCTCGGCGAGGCGGGCCTCGGCGGCCTCGGCCCGCTGGGTCATCTCCCGGAGGCGCATCTGGAGCTGGCCGATGGCCACGCCGACCCGCTCGAGGAAGTCGTCCACCTCGTCGGGGTCGTAGCCGCCGAACTTCTTCTCGCGGAAGTCGACGTCTTTCAGGAGCTGCGGCGTGACGTCCATCCGCCCAGCGTACCGAACGCCTCCCGGGCCCACGGGGATGCGAGACCGGGCGCGGGCCGGGTGGCTAGCAGCCCAGGACGGCGCTCTGGATGATCTGGATGCCGATCAGGACGATCAGCGGCGAGAGGTCGAGCCGGAAGCTCCCCCCGCCGACGGGCGGGATGACGCGGCGCAGCGGCCCGAGCACCGGCTCGGTGATCGTGAACAGGAACTGGTAGACGCCCGCCATGGCGCCGCCGGGCTCCAACGGGAACCACGACAGGATGATCCGGGCGAAGACCGCGAGCAGGTAGAGGGTGAGGAGGGTGCAGAGGAGTTGCATGGGACGTCAGGAGTCGTGGAGCCCCCGCTCCTGGAGTCGACGACGCTCCTCGTCGGACACCTCGACGTCCGACGGCGTGAGCAGGTACACCTGGTCGGCCACGCGCTCCATCTGGCCCCCGAGCCCGTAGCAGAGGCCGCTGGCGAAGTCGATCAGCCGGCGGGCGAGGTCCCGCTCGGCACCCTGGAGGTTGATGATGACCGGCTGGTTGCCCTTGAAGCGGTCGGCGACGTCCTGGGCCTCGGTGAACGAGTGGGGCGAGACCACGTGGGGCTTGGCCTTGGCCGCGGCCGGGATGGGGCGGACCGCCGAGCCGCCGGCCTCGAGCGGCGTCACCCCGGCGCCCGCCCCGTTGGGGGCGTCGTTGGGGATGGGGCGGATGGCCGACACCGAGTCGTCGACGCCGGCGGGAGCCGGGTAGGGATCGACCGGTCCGGTGGGGACGCTCGGGGCGCGTGGCTCGGGGGCGACGGGCTGCACCGGGCGGACGGGCACGGCCTGTCCCACCCCCGAGCCCATGGGCGCGCCCGACGGCGACCCGGCGTGCCGCTCCTGGTAGCGGTCCTGGTCGTCGTAGTCCTCGTATTCCTCGTCGGGACCGAGCCCGAGGTAGAGCATGGCGCGCCGCCACGTACTGGACATGGGGTTCCTCCTACGAAACCGGCAAGCGTAGTGTCGCACGCCGCGGATCGACTCGCGCGGAGCGTCGACCGGTCATCGCCGCGGGCCGAACAGGCCCGTGCCCACCCGGACCATGGTGGTGCCCTCCTGCACCGCCACCTCCAGGTCGGCGCTCATGCCCATCGAGCAGACCGTGAGGCCGAGGCGCTCGACCTCGGCCCGCAGCCACCGGAACCCGGGCCGGGCGGCCTCGGGGTCGCCCGCGGGGCCCACGCCCATGAGGCCGCGGACGTCGAGCCCCCGGGCCACCAGGGCCTCCACCAGGGGCGCGGCGTCGTCGCGGGCGCAGCCACCCTTGTGCTCCTCGCCGCTGAGGTTCACCTGCACGAGCACCGCGGCGCCGGGCGCCCGCTTGGCGATCTCGGCCCCCAGCGCATCGCGGTCGACGCTCTGCCAGAGCGCGATGTGGGGCGCGAGGTGACGGACCTTGTTGCGCTGGAGGTTGCCGAGGAAGTGCCAGCGGGGTGCCTGCCCGGCCTCGGCCACGGCGGCCACCTTGGGCAGGACCTCCTGGGCGTAGTTCTCGCCGAGGTCGTCGAGCCCGGCGGCTGCGGCGGCCACCGCCACCTCGGGGCCGAACCCCTTGGTCACGGCCACGAGGGTGATCGCCGCGGCGTCGCCGCCGGCGGCCTCGAGCCGGGCCCGGACCGCGGCGGCGCGCTCGACGACGAGGGCGGCGTCGAGCGCGCTCACGTCGCCCACACCACCGCTGCCATCCGCCCGGCCTCGCGGCGCGCCCGGTGGGAGTACCAGCGCTGCGGGTCACACGCCGTGCAACCGGGTGACCGGGAGGCCACCGCCACGCCGGCCCGGGCGCGCGCGGCGTCGACCGCCGCGGGCACGTCGAGCGCGGGGGACCCGCCCGCGGTGCGGCCCACGACCGTCGGACCGAGCACGTCGGCGACCGCGGCGAGGTCCTCGGCGCCGAACTCGTAGCACTCGGGGTGGATCATCGGCCCCACGTGGGCCGTGACCGCGCCCGCGCCCCGGTCGCGCATCGCGGCCACCGTGGCCTGGACGACGCCGGCGGCCAGGCCCCGCCACCCCGCGTGGGCCGCGGCCACGACTCCCTCGGGGCTCGTCAGCACGACGGCACCGCAGTCGGCGGTCTGCACCGCCACGGGGACACCCGGGCGCTCGGCCACGATCGCATCGGCCTCGGTGCCCTCGTGGGCTGCGGGCCGGTCGGCCACGACCACGCGCGCCCCGTGCACCTGCCGCAGCCAGCTCCACGGGACCGCGGGCCCGCCGGCCGCGGCGAGCAGGCGGGACCGCGCGCCGTCCACGCCGGGGGCGTCGACCGCGAGGTCGCCGTCGGCCCGGGTGGAGAACACCCAGGCGGCGCCGTCGCCGGTGTGGGGCCCCACCGGGGCTCGTGACCTACTTGAGGAACGAGGGGACGTCGAAGTCGTCCCCTCCGTCGAGGTCGTCGTCCTCGTCGTCGTGCGTCGCGAACAGGTCGCCGGTCGGCTCCCGGTCGAGCGGGACCGAGCGCAGGAAGTCGGCGTCGCTCTGCTCGCTCGAGCGGGACTCCTTCTCGTCCCACCGGTCGAAGCCGGCGGCGATGACGGTGACCCGCACCTCGTCGCCCATCTCGTCGTCGATGATGGCGCCGAAGATGATGTTGGCGTCGGGGTGGGCCACGCCGTGGATGACCTCGGCCGCCTCGTTCACCTCGAGCAGGCCCAGGTCGCTGCCGCCGGAGATGTTGAGCACGATCCCGCGCGCCCCCTCGATGGAGGCCTCGAGCATCGGGCTGGAGATGGCCCCCCGGGCCGCGGCGAGCGCCCGGCCCTCCCCGGAGGCGTACCCGATGCCCATGAGCGCGGAGCCCGCGTCGCTCATCACGGTCTTGATGTCGGCGAAGTCGGTGTTGATGAGGCCCGGCGTGGTGATCAGGTCGGTGATGCCCTGGACGCCTTGGAGCAGGATCTCGTCGGCCATCTTGAACGCGTTGAGCATGGACGTCTTGTCGTCCGAGACCGTGAGCAGGCGGTCGTTGGGGATGACGATCTGGGTGTCGACCTTCTCCTTCAGGCGCTGGATCCCCTGCTCGGCCTGCACCGTGCGCCGGCGACCCTCGAAGGTGAACGGGCGGGTCACGACACCGATCGTGAGGGCCCCCAGGTTGCGGGCGATCTCCGCCACGACCGGCGCCGCGCCGGTCCCGGTGCCACCGCCCTTCCCGGCGGTGATGAAGACCATGTCGGCACCCTCGAGCGCGGCGGCGATCTCGGCGCTGTGGTCCTCGGCGGCCTGGCGACCGATCTCGGGGTCGCTCCCGGCGCCGAGGCCCCGGGTGAGCTCGCGCCCGATGTCGAGCTTCACGTCGGCGTCGCTCATGAGCAGCGCCTGGGCGTCGGTGTTGATGGCCACGAACTCCACGCCGTTCAGCCCGGCGTCGATCATCCGGTTGACGGCGTTGACGCCGCCGCCGCCGATGCCGACGACCTTGATGACCGCCAGGTAGTTCTGGGTGATGCCGACCATGAGCGTTCTCCCGGGTGTTCAGGCCGAGGCGGACACCGACCCCTCGACAACGGCAAAAGCCGGGAACCTGGGGAACCCGGCACAACCCTCGACGGGAGGTTGAACGTTGTGTTCAGGGCGC
Source organism: Microthrixaceae bacterium (assembly GCA_020637195.1). Classification (GTDB taxonomy): domain Bacteria; phylum Actinomycetota; class Acidimicrobiia; order Acidimicrobiales; family DATDAH01; genus JAEUJM01. The sequence continues at coordinate 25,018 of JACJWK010000020.1, read as the reverse complement.
GCGAAGTCGCCTCGTTCGACCTCACCGTAACCCCCAGGCTCGATCACCCGCAACCCGGCGTCCGGGTCAGCAGGGGCGCGGCGGCCACCGACACGTCGAGGGTGGCGATGCACGGGTCGACCGCCTCCACGACGCTGGCGAGCGCGACCCCCTTGGCGGGCAGGTCCTCCAGCGCGCCGATCGTGACCACCCCGCCGGCGGCGAGGCGCACGGTGACGGTGCGGTCGGGCTCGAGCACCACCGCGTCGAGCGCCGGGCGGGCCGCGGCGGGGATCGCGGCGGCCACGGCGAACGGGCCGCGGTCGTCCGCGGCGACCGCGGCGCCGACCTCGGGCGCCACGGTGACGCCCTCGACCACCGGGAGGTCGGGGGGCGGCGCGTCGAGCGCGACGAGCACGCGGCCCTCGCCGTCGACCGCCACCCAGCTGCCGTCGGTGGCCGTGGCCGCGGCCGCCGGCTCACGCTCGACGATGCGGTAGCGGATCGTGCCGGGCCAGCGTCGCTCGACGGTGGCCTCGCCCACCCAGGGCAGCTCCTCGACCCGGGCGGCGGCGGCGGCCAGGTCGGCGGTGGCGAGCGGGTCGCCCGCCTCGATGCCACCGGCGGCGACGACGTCGGCGGGGTCGGTGCGGAACTGGCCCGCCACGGTCAGGTGGTCGACGTCGAGCAGGGGCGTGAAGAGCAGGCTGACGGCGGCCAGGACGAGGACGACCACGGCGCCGGCCACCACCACCACCCGGAGTCGCCGCCGGCCCGCCGAGCGGCGGACGGCGACGCGACGGGCCCGCAGCCGCGGGTCCATGGAGGGGCGTCCCGTGCCCTCGACCTCGTCCCCAGGTGCAGGGTCACCCATGGCCGGCCGGGGTCACTCCCCCTCCAGCTCAGGATGAGGGTGGAACGGCTCGTCGTCGAAGCCGACCAGGCGGGTCTCGGGGTGCAGCGCCACCCCCGCCTCGGCGAGCACCCGGGCCTGGACCGCGAGCATCAGGCGCCGGATGTCGTCGGCCGAGCCGCCCTCGTCGGCCTGGATGAAGTTGGCGTGCTTGGTCGACACGTGGGCGGTGCCGATGCGCAGCCCCTTGGCCCCGGCCACCTCGACCAGGCGACCGGCGGAGTCGCCGGGTGGGTTGGTGAACACGGAGCCCGCGTTCTGACCGCCGGGTTGGTGCGCCCGGCGCCAGCGGACGATCTCGGCGATCGTCGCCTCCGACGCGGCGCGGTCGCCGGTGGCGAGGCCCAGCTCGGCGCGCGCCACCACCTGGGCGGGGCGCACCGACGAGCGGCGGTAGTCGAGGTCGAGGGCGGCGGCGGCCACCCACCCATCCTCACCGGTGACGAGATCGACGAGGTGGACCCTCCGCAGGGTCGCGGCCATGTCGGAGCCGTGCCCGCCGGCGTTCATCCGCACCGCCCCGCCGATGGAGCCCGGCACGCCGACGGCCCACTCGAAGCCGGTGAGGCCGGCGGCCGCCGTCTGGCGCGCCACGACCGGTAACGAGGCGGCGCCGCCGGCGGTGACCGTCGGGCCGTCGATGGCCACCGCCTCGAAGACCCCGGCGAGTTGCACGGCGACCCCCCGGAAGCCGGCGTCGGCGACGAGCAGGTTCGAGCCGCGGCCCACGACCAGGGTCGGCACCCGCTCGGCCCGCACGGCGGCGGCGACCGCGGCGAGGGCCTCGTCGTCCTCGACCGTCACGAACAGCTCCGCGGGCCCGCCCACGCGGTACGTGGTGAGCGGCCCGAGCGGGACGTGGCGCCGGGCCCGCGGCCCGAGGCGCTCGGCCACCCGCTCGAGGGCGGCGCTCACGGGGCCAGGGCGGCCTGCACCTCGTCGGCGAGCGACGTGAGGTCGCCGGCGCCGAGGGTCAGGCAGAGGTCGCCGGGCCGGAGCACCGAGGTGAGGTAGGGCACGAGGTCGGGCCGCTTGGGGAGGTACGCGAGCGCCCGCCACGGGTCCGCGTCGAGCACGGCGTTGACCACGAGCTTGCCCGACACCCCGGGCCGGGGCGGCTCGCCCGCCGGGTAGATGTCGGTGACGACGAGGAGGTCGGCGCCGGCGAAGGCCGGGCCGAAGTCGGGCCACAGCGCGGCGATGCGGCTGAAGCGGTGGGGCTGGAAGACGCACACCACCCGCGCCCAGTCGCCCTCGCCGGCGGCCTCGAGCGCGGCCGCCACCTCGGTCGGCAGGTGGGCGTAGTCGTCGACGAAGGTGATGCCGGCCGTCTCGCCCCGGAACTCGAAGCGGCGGGCCACCCCCGCGAAGCGCTCGAGCGCGACCCGGGCCGCCTCGAAGGGGGCCCCGAGCTCGAGGCCCGTGACCAGCGCGGCGGCCGCGTCCAGCGCGTTGTGCCGCCCGGGCACCGGGAGGTGGAGGCGGCCGAGGTCGGCGCCGGCGTGTCGGACGGAGAAGGTGGTGCCCCGCCCCTCCACCACGGCATCGACGAGCTGGTAGTCGGCCCCGTCGGCGAAGCCGTACGAGACGGCGCCGCAGTCCGCCCCCACCCGTGCCGCCACGGCGTCGTCGGCGCACACGATGCGGGGCCCCGGGGCCTCCTCGAGGAACCGGGCGAAGGCGGCGAGGAGGTTCTCGTAGCTGCCGTAGTGCTCGAGGTGGTCGGGCTCGATGTTCGTGACGACCGCCACCTCGGCGCCCAGCTCGAGGAAGGTGCCGTCGCTCTCGTCGGCCTCGACCACGAACCAGTCGCCCTCGTCCCAGACCGCACCCGTGCCGATCTCGTTGACGTCCCCGCCGATGATGAACGACGGGCGGAGCCCGGACTCGACGAGCACGAGGGCCAGCATCGACGACGTGGTCGTCTTGCCGTGGGTGCCGGCCACGGCCACGGTGCGACGCGTGCCGGCGATGGCCGCCAGCGCGTCGGCGCGGCGCAGCACCGGGATCCCCCGCTCGACCGCGGCCCGGACCTCGGGGTTCGTGGGCGGGACCGCGGTCGAGATCGTGACCGCGTCCACCGCGCCGACGTGGGCGGCGTCGTGGCCCACGACCACCTCGAGGCCCCGCCCGGCGAGTCGGTCCAGGCCGGGCGACGCCTTGAGGTCGCTGCCGCTCACCGTGTGGCCCATGTCGGCGAGCACCGTGGCGATGGCGCTCATCCCCGCCCCCCCGATGCCCACGACGTGGATGCGCCGGGGCGAGGTGAGGTCGAGCGGGACCAGGGCGCGGCTCGACCCCGCGGTGTCGGGGCGGGTCGTGTCAGTCACGGGCGTGCTCCTCGACGAGGGCGGCGACGGCGTCGCCGGCATCACGGTTGGCCGCCCGCCGGGCGGCCGCGCCCATGGCCTCGAGGCGGCTCGGAGCGTCGAGCAGGGTGCCCACCTCGCGGACGAGGCGCTCGGCGGTCAGCTCGGCGTCGGGCACGAGCACCGCGGCGTCGGCGTCCACGAGCGCCCGGGCGTTGGCGGTCTGGTGGTCGCCGGGGGCGCCCGGCAGCGGCACCAGGATCGCGGGCACCCCGATCGCGGCCAGCTCGGCGACCGTGGTGGCGCCGCTGCGGCTGACGACCAGGTCGGCCGCGGCGAAGGCCCGGGGCATGTCGTCCTCGTAGCGGACCGGGACGTAGGTGACGCCCTCGTCCACGGGCTCCGGAGCCCGCTCGGCGAGCGTGGCCCAGTCGCGCTCGCCGATGACGTGGCGGACGGTGAGGTCGCGCCGGGGCAGCCACGCGGGCAGGGCGCCGACCACGGCCTCGTTGATCCGGAGGCTGCCGAGCGACCCCCCGAACGCGAGGAGGACCCGCTGGCCCTCCGCGATGTGGAGCGCGGTCCGGGCCGCGGCGCGGTCGCGCTCCCGGTCGACCGCGAGCACCTCGGGGCGCACCGGGTTGCCGGTGACGACGGCCCGAGGCAGGGCGGTGCCGGGGAAGGACACCGCCGCGACCTTCGCGAAGCGGGCGGTCAGCCGGTTGGCGGCACCGGCGCACCGCGTTCTGCTCGGCCACGACGATGGGGATCCGCAGCACGACGGCGGCCAGGGCGCACGGCACGCTGGCGTAGCCGCCCATCGCCACCACCACCTTCGGCCGGTGGCGGGCAGGAGCGAGAACGCGTGCACCAGCGCGCGGAGCAGGCCCCACACCGCACCGACGTTGGCGAGGGTGAGCCGGCGCTGGATGCCGCGCCCCGGAAGGAGGGTGACGGCGAAGCCGGCCTCGGGCACGAGGCGCGCCTCGCTCCCCCGCGCCGAGCCCACGAAGTGGATCGTCCCGGGTCGGTGGCCGCGGGCGACCAGGGCGCGCGCGATCGCGATGCCGGGCAGGGTGTGGCCGGCCGTGCCACCCCCGGCGATCACCGCCCAGGCGGACGCGGGCGCGGCGGCGCCGGGCCCGGCCGCTCCGGCCGGCGTGTCCGTCGTCGCGGGATCGGGTCCCGCCTGCTCGCTCACCGCTGCGCTCACCTCGTCGGGCGCCCCGCGGTCAGTCGGTGTGCGAGGCGATGTTGGCAAGGATGCCAGCTGCGATCATCGTGACCACCAACGACGAGCCGCCGAACGACACGAACGGCAGCGGCACGCCGGTGATGGGCAGCACCGCGACGACGGCCCCGATGTTCACGAAGGCCTGGACGCCGAACCAGGTGGTGATGCCCGTGGCCACGAGCCGACCGAACGGATCGGCGGTCTCGAGGGCGACCCGGACCCCGAAGTAGGTGAGGGCCACGAACAGGCCGATCACGACGGCCGCGCCGAACAGGCCGAGCTCCTCGGCGACGATGGCGAAGATGAAGTCGGTGTGCGCCTCGGGCAGGAACTCGTACTTCGCCCGGCTCGCCCCGAGCCCCACCCCGAACAGCCCGCCCGAGGCGATGCCGACGAGGCTCTGGATGGTCTGGTAGCCCGAGTCGGACACGTCGGCCCACGGGTCGAGGAAGGCGGTGACCCGAGCCCGCCGGTACGAGGCCTGGAGGGCGAGCGCGGTGGCGGCTCCCACCCCGACGACGGCCACACCGCCGAGGTGGTGCAGCCGGGCACCGAAGATGAACAGGACGGCCAGGACGATGGCGCCGAGCACGATGGTCGTGCCCAGGTTCGGCTGGAGCATGAGCAGGGCGGCCACCCCGCCGAAGACGACGAGCGTCGGCTTGAGGGTGAGGCGCGTCACCCGGGCGTTGCCCTCCCGCTCCCGGTCGGCGAGCAGCTTGGCGACGAAGAGCAGCACGGCCAGCTTGGCGAACTCGGAGGGCTGGACCCGCAGGGCCCCGACGCCGATCCACCGCGACGAGCCGTTCACCTCGGCGCCGATCCCCGGGACGAGCACGAGGACGAGCAGCGCCACCGCACCGATCAGCATCGGCCCCGCCCACCGCCGCCAGCGGCGGTAGTGGACCCGCAGCGCGAGGACCAGCCCGAAGGTGCCGACGACCGCCCACACGGCCTGGCGCTTGAACGAGTACCAGGTCGTGCCGTGGTCCTTCAGGTCGGTCACCGACGAGGCCGAGATCACCATCACCAGGCCGAGCAGGGTGAGGCAGGCCACGATCCCGAGGATGGCCACGCAGGGGCCCGTGGCCCGCCCCGGGCGCAGGCGCCCGGCGGGGTGGCGCTGGCGGGTCTCGGCGAGGTGGTCGACCCCGTCGTTCGACTCCGGGGCTCGGGGGCGGGTGGTGGTGGCCATGGGATCCCTCCGGTGCGGGCGGGCAGATGGGCGGGCGGCGGCGTCGGGCGGCGGGCGCGTCAGGCGGGCCGTGACTCGTGCGACCGGAGGTCGCGGACGGCGCGTGCGAAGTCGTCGCCGCGCTCGCCGTAGGACGAGTACCAGTCGAACGACGCGCAGCCGGGCGACAGCAGCACGACGTCGCCGGGCCGGGCGAGGGCGGCGGCACGGCGCACCGCGTCGTCCATGTCGGCGGCGACCTCCACCGGCCGACGGCCCGAGAACGCCGCGGCGACGTCGGGGGCGGCCTCGCCGATGGCCACGACGGCCCGGATGCGGTCCGGGTCACCCGCCAGCGGCGAGAGGTCGAGGCCCTTGTTGCGGCCGCCGGCGACGAGCACGACGGACTCGAAGGCGGTGAGCGCGGCGGCCACCGCGTGGGGCACGGTGGCCTTGGAGTCGTCGAAGTAGCGCACGCCGTCGTGGTCGCCCACGAGCTCCACGCGGTGGCGCATGCCGGCGAAGCGCCGGAGCGCGCCGCGCACGCCGCTCAGGTCGGCTCCCGCGCCGAGCGCGGTGGCGCTGGCCGCGAGGGCGTTCGACACGTCGTGGGGGAAGGCCCGCCACAGCTCGGCGACGGCCACGAGCTCGGTGCCGTCGTCGGTCACCAGCACGCCGTCGGCGAGGTGGTAGCCCGAGGCGCCCTCCGTGGTGAAGCTGACCCGGCGGGCGGCCCCGCGGTGGCCGGCCACCACGGGGTCGTCGGCGTTGGCCACGGCGAGGTCGTCGGGGCCCTGGTCGGCCCAGATCCGGGCCTTGGCCGCCTCGTAGGCGGCCAGGGAGGCGTGCACGTCGAGGTGGTCGGGGGCGAAGTTCAGCCAGGTGGCCACCGCGGGCCGGAACCGCGCGGTGTGGCCCAGGCGGAACGACGAGGCCTCGACCACGAACACCTCGGTGTCGGCGTCGTCGATGGCGGCGACCAGCGGCACGTCGGTGTTGCCGGCGGCGACCGCCCGCCGGCCCGAGGCCGCGAGCATCTCGGTCACGAGGGTCGTGACCGTGGTCTTGCCGTTGGTGCCGGTCACCGCGACGAGCGGGCGGTCGTCCCAGTCGGCGGCGAGGTCGAACTCGCTGCGCACCGGGGTGCCCGCCGCGCGCGCCGCGGCGAACACGGGGTGGGCGTCGGGGATCCCGGGGCTCGGCACCACCGCGGCGGCCGAGCGGGCCAGCGCCTCGAGCTCGTCGGGGGCGGGGGCGCCGACGAGCACGACGCCGAGGGCGTCGGCGACCGCCCGGTGCCGGTCGGTCGGCCGGTCCTCGACCACGACGACGTCGATCCCCCGCGACGCGAGGGCGCGCGTGACGGCCTCGCCGGTGACGCCGAGGCCGACCACGAGCACGGGCGCCGGCATCAGTCGATGGCCCCCGTGTTGATGAAGTCGGCGTAGAAGAAGCCCAGCGCGACGGCGGTGAGCAGCCCGGCGATGATCCAGAAGCGGATGATCACCGTGGTCTCCGGCCACCCCTTCAGCTCGAAGTGGTGGTGGATGGGTGCCATCCGGAAGATGCGGCGACCCCCGAAGAGCCGGAACGCCGTGACCTGGAGGATCACCGAGAGCGTCTCCATCACGAACAGGCCCCCGATGACGACGAGCAGCAGCGCCGTGCTCGTGGTGAGGGCGAGCCCGGCGAGGCCCGCCCCGATGGCCAGCGAGCCCGTGTCGCCCATGAAGATGCGCGCCGGCGCCGCGTTCCACCACAGGAAGCCGGTGCAGGCGCCGGTCATCGCCGCGGCCACGACGGCGAGGTCGAGGGCGTGGACGACGTCGTAGGTCGCGGGGTGGCGGAAGGCCCAGAAGCCGATGATGGTGAAGGCCATGAACGCGAAGACCGCGGAGCCCCCGGCGAGACCGTCGAGCCCGTCGGTGAGGTTGACCGCGTTCGCGCTGCCGAGGATGAGCAGGACGGCGAAGACGACCCAGCCGACCGTGCCGAGGTCGACGTCGAACTGGTCCCAGCGGCTGATCGCGAGCGTGGTGTGCACCGGGGTGTGGACCACGGTCAGCACGGCGAAGCCGACCGCGACGACGAGCAGCCCGATGATCTTGGCCCGCTTGTTCAGGCCGAGATTCCGCTCCCGGGAGACCTTGAGGTAGTCGTCGATCAGCCCGACGAGGCCCGCGCCCACGATGGCCGCCATCACCAGCAGGCCGGACCGGGTGATGATGCGGCTGTTCGAGATGTCGCTGATGACGTAGCCCGCGACCGCGCCGATCACGATGGCGAGGCCGCCCATGGTCGGTGTCCCCGCCTTGGTGATGTGACCCTGGGGGCCGTCCTCGCGGATGGGTTGGCCGATGTTGTTCCGGGTGAGCCAGGTGATGAGCAGGCGGGTGACCACGAGCGACACCACGAGCCCGATGCCCCCGGCGACGAGGAGCGTCTTCACGAGAGCAGCTCCCGGACCACGGCGCGGTCGTCGAAGGGCACGGTCGCGTCCCCGAGCACCTGCACGCTCTCGTGCCCCTTGCCGGCGACCACGACGAGGTCGCCGGGGGCGGCCTCCTCGAGCGCCAGGGCGATGGCTCGGCGCCGGTCGGGCTCCACGAGCAGCGTGCGGTCGTCCTCGATGCCTGATCTCACCTGGGAGATGATGGTCGCTGGGTCCTCCGAGCGGGGGTTATCCGACGTCAGGACCACGCGGTCGGCCCGGCGGGCGGCGACCTCCCCCATCATCGGGCGCTTGGCGCGGTCCCGGTCGCCGCCGCACCCGAACACGACGATCACCCGGCCGTCGCCCGCCAGCTCGCGGGCCGTGGCCAGCACGCGGTCGAGGCCGTCGGGCGTGTGCGCGTAGTCGACCACCACCGTGAAGGGCTGGCCGGCGTCGACCGTCTCGAAGCGCCCGGGCACCGGCCCGGCGGCGGCCAGCCCCTCGGCGGCCGCCGCCGGTTCGATGCCCAGGGTGATCGCGGCCTCGAGGGCGGCCAGGGCGTTGGCGACGTTGAAGCGTCCGCCCAGGGGGACGGTCACGTCGTGGCCCCGCCAGCGGCACCGGCTCGACGCCCGCCCCACGGCGAGCCCCTCGACGGCGTCGGCGCTGAACCCCTCGGTCGGGACCAGGGCCGCGTCCCGGAGCAGCCGACCCCGCGGGTCGTCGACGTTGACGACCGCGGCGTCGGCCAGCTCCGGGGTGAACAGGCGCGCCTTGGCCTGGAAGTAGTCCTCCATCGTCGGGTGGAAGTCCAGGTGGTCGGCGCTGAGGTTGGTGAACACCGCCACCCGGAAGCGGGTCCCGTCCACCCGGTGCATCGCCAGGGCGTGCGAGGAGACCTCCATGGCCACCGCCGCCACGCCGTCGGCCACGTACGCCGCCAGCAGGCGCTGGAGGTCCGGCGCCTCGGGTGTGGTGCGGGCGCCGGTCAGGGTCCCGATGACCGCGGCGGGGCGATCGGCGTGCTCGAGGATCGACGCCAGCAGGTGGACCGTCGTCGTCTTGCCGTTCGTGCCGGTGACGCCGGCCACGAGGAGCGACCGCGAGGGATGGCCGTACACCTCGTCGGCCGCCGGGCCCATGGCCGGCCGGGTGCGGGCCACCACGATCTGGGGCACCGGCAGGTCCAGGGGGCGCTCGCACAGGAGCGCCACCGCACCGGCGGCGACCGCGGCGCCGGCGTGCTCGTGCCCGTCGGCGAGCGCGCCCGGCACGCAGCAGAACAGGTCCCCCTCGGCGACGGCGCGGCTGTCGTGGGCGACGCCGGTGACCGCCAGGGCCTCCGCGGGGGCGGCCCCGGCGCCCTGGATCAGCCGGGCGCCGCCCGGCAGCGCAGCCAGGCGGGCGGTCAGGCGCGCGGGTCCACGTCACGGCACCGGGGTCCCGACGCCGTCCTGGCTGGGGTCGACGCCGAGGACGGGCGGGGTGGCGGGCGAGGAGCTGGGCCGGCGGGGCGATGCCGTAGCGGGCCAGCGCGTACTGGCCGAGCTGCGCGAAGACCGGGGCGGAGACCTCTCCGCCGTAGATCGACGCGGTGGGCTCGTCCAGCACGACGATCATCGAGAGCTCCGGGTCCTCCGCGGGCACGAACCCGGCGAAGGTGGCGACGTAGTGGTAGTTGCCCGCGGCGTCCTCGTACCCCCCGGTGTCCTGGGGCTTGCGCGCGGTGCCGGTCTTGCCCGCCACCCGGTAGCCGGGGATCGCCGCGCCGGTGCCGGTGCCGGTGTCGACCACCGACATCATCATCGTGCTCAGCTGGCGGGCGGTGCTGGCGGAGACCACCCGGTGCGCCTCGGGCCCGGCCACGGGGTGACGGGACCCGTCGTCGGCGACGCGGGCCAGCACGAGGCGGGGCGGCACGTACACGCCGTCGTTGGCGATCACGTTGAACGCGCTCAGCATCTGCAGCGCGGTCACCGAGATGCCCTGGCCGATCGGGATGCTGCCGATCGAGGTGCCCGACCACTCGTCCAGCGGGAGCATGATCCCGGGCGCCTCGTTGGGGAACGCCAGCGCGGTCGGCTCGCCGAAGCCGAAGCGGCCGAGGTAGTCGTCGAGGCGCTCGGCCCCGAGCTGTTGGGCCACCATGATCGTCCCGACGTTCGACGACTGCGTCAGGATGTCGTTGACGCTCCAGTCGACGACCGGATGGGGGTCGTGGTCGGTGAAGCGGTGGTCGGCCACCTGGAGGCCGTCGGGGACCTGGAACCGCGTCGAGGGCTCGACCACGCCCTCCTCGATCGCGGCCGCCATGGTGACGACCTTGTTGACCGAGCCCGGCTCGAACACGGCGGTGACGGCCCGGTTGTTGCTCGCGGGCACGGCCGGTCCCCGCGTGCCGCTCTCGTCCTGGGTGGCCTCGACGTTGGCCATCGCGAGGACCTCACCGGTCCCGACCCGCGACACGATGGCGATCCCCCCGAGGGCACCGGTGGCGTCGACCTGGTCGGCCAGCACGCGCTCGGCCTCGAACTGCATGCCTCGGTCGAGGGTCAGCACGAGGCTGTCGCCCTGCTGCGCCGGCGTGAGCCGCCGCTCCCCCGACGAGATCGTGTCGCCGTCGGGGGCGCGCTCGACGGTGAGCTCTCCCGGGGTGCCGGTGAGGGCGTCGTCGTACTGCTGCTCGACGCCCGACAGGCCGGTGTTGTCGACGCCCACCGAGCCGATGACCGACCGGGCGAGGTCACCCGAGGGCTCGAAGCGGGCGGGCTCGTCCATGAGGTGGATGCCGGACAGGCCGAGCTCCTGGACGGCCTCACCGAGCTCGTCGGGCTGCTGGCGGACGAGGTACTCGAACTCGCTGTCCTCGCTGAGGACGGCGACGAGCTCGGCCTGGTCCATCCCGAGCACCGGCGCCAGGTGGGCCGCGGTGGCGACGGGGTCCTCGACCTCCTGGGGGTCGGCGTAGACGCTGGTCTGGTTGACGCTGAGGGCGAGGTCGTCGCCGTTGCGGTCGAGGATCGAGCCCCGGGCCGCCGGGAGGTCGATGGAGCGGACACGCTGGGACTCCCCGAAGGCCACGTAGCGCTCGGGGCTCACCGTCTGCAGCTCGGCCACCCGGACGAGCAGGAGGCTGAACAGGAACAGCATCGCCACGAGCATGGCGAGCAGCCGGCGACGCGGGTGCGGCCCCCGGCCCAGTGCGCCGGCGCCGCGGCGTCAGGTTCCCGTGGTGGGCGCGGGTCCGGGGCTCACCGCGCGGCGCCGCGGCACGCGGCACGGCCCCCTGGCCGGGGCCGGGGCGATCGGACTGCCCGTGGCGGCGGGACGGGGCGCCGGCGGACGAGCTCGGGCGGGCGGGCGCCCGACGCCCGCGCGGATCGCTCACGGCGTCGCCACCGGGTCGAGCGCTCCGGCGGCGGTCTCGTCGAGCGAGACCTCCGCCTCCGCGGCGGCCAGTTGCGCCGGGTCGACCTGGGCCGTCGCGCCGTCGGTCTCGGGCAGGGGGACCTGGTTGACGAAGGTCGGTCCCCCGGCCGGGACGGCCATCCCGAGGCGCTCGGCCTCGCCGACGATGCGCTCGGGCGCGGACAGCTCGGCCGCCTCGAGACGCAGCGCCTGGGCCTGCGCCTGGCGGTCGGAGATGTCTTGTTGGACGCGGTCCAGGTGCATCTGGCCGGCGACGTTCTGCGTCTGGAGGACGGCGACCGCGAACAGCACCGCGAACACGACGGCCCCGCCGATCGCGAGGGCCACCCGGCGGGTGACGCGCGGGGCCGGTCGGGCCGCCACCCGCGGGGCGCGGGCCGGGGGCTCGACGAGGCGGAGGTGGCGCGGCGTGGACGCGGGGGCCGGGGCGTGCCGCGGGTGGCGACGCGGGACGGCGACCTGGGCGGCGGCGGGGCTCATGGGACCTCCTGGGGGAGCTTCTCGACGGCCCGCAGGCGGGCGCTCTCGGCACGACGGTTCGCGGCCACCTCGGCCGCGGAGGGCTTCCACGCGCCCTGCTTCAACAGGCGCACTGTGGCCCGGGCCCCGCACGCGCAGGGCAGCGCCGGCGGGCAGGTGCACCCGCCGGTGGCGGCGTGGCGGAAGGTCCGCTTGACGATGGTGTCCTCCCCCGAGTGGTAGGCGAGGACCGCGGCCCGGCCCGCCGGGCGGAGCAGGTCGATGGCCTGGTCGAGGGTGCCCTCGAGGATCTCCAGCTCGTCGTTGACCGCGATCCGCAGGGCCTGGAAGCTGCGCCGCGCCGGGTCGCCCCCGCGCCGGCGGGCGGGGGCCGGGATGGCGGACCGGACGATCTCGGCGAGCTCGTCGGTGCGCTCGACCGGGCGCGCGGCCACGAGGGCCCGGGCGATCGGGCGGGCGTAGCGCTCCCCGCCGGCGTCGCGGAGCAGGTCGGCCAGCGCGTCCTCGGACCACGTGTTGACGATGTCGGCGGCGGTGCGCGCCTGGGTGCGGTCCATGCGCATGTCGAGCGGGGCGTCCGAGCGGTAGCTGAAGCCCCGCTCGGGGCGGTCGAGCTGTGGGGAGCTGACGCCGAGGTCGCAGAGCACGCCCGAGACCTCCTCGACGCCGATCCCGTGGACCGACTCGGCGAGGTGGTCGAAGCGGGTGTGACGCAGGGTGACCCGGTCGCCGAACGGCGCCAGCCGCGCCGAGGAGGCGGCCAGGGCGTCCTCGTCCCGGTCCAGCCCGAGCAGCGAGAGGTGGTCGTGCGTGCGGAGCAGGGCCTCGGCGTGGCCGCCGCCGCCCACGGTGGCGTCCACGAGGACGCCGGCGGGCACGGGGCCGAAGAGGGCGACGACCTCGTCGACCATCACGGGAGCGTGGGCGAACTCGCTCATGCCCCGGCCCCCGACGTGGTCGGCGCCAGCGCCACCAGGTGAGCGGGCGCGGCGACACCGCGCCCATCGGCTGCCCCCCGGCCAACAGGAGCACGTCGGGATTTCTCCCCGAGCGAGCGGGATGGGAGACGGGCGGAGTAGGGGTCTGCCACCTCGTCGGCCGGGAGGCAGCGGATGAGCGCGATGCCCGCGCCGAGCTGCCGGGAGGAAGGGTGCGCGGAGCGGCGCGCCGGGTGGTCAGTCATCGCGTGACCGCCTCCGAGGGCGGTACTGCGAGACGTTGCCGGCGACGCGCGGCCGCAGCTGCTGCTTGCGGGTGAAGTACTCGGCGGCGGCGAACACGTTGATGTGGTCGCGGGCGCCGACCAGCACCACCTCGGCGCCCCGCAGCTCCTCGGTGAGGAGCTCCTCGGGGATCACCATCCGCCCCTGCTGGTCGGGTCGGATGGGCTGGGCGCCCGCCCACAGGTACTCGATCGTGTCGTTGAGCTCGGCCTCGTCCATCTCCCCCGAGTCGACCCGGGCGAGGAGGTCCTCGGTCAGGTCGTCGACGAAGCGCTCGAACTCGTCGGTCGGCCAGATGCTGAGGCGGTCGCCGACGTCGGTGATCAGGATCTTGCGGTCCTCGAGCAGCTCGCGCAGCCGCGACGGGAGCACGACGCGCCCCTTGTCGTCGAGCGTTCGCTCGAACTGCCCCGACAGCTGCACAGATCTCTCCGGTGGTGGTGGTGGTGGTGGTGTCCCTCTCCACCCGCGCGCCGACCGTGGTCAGGCGTGGGTGTTGGGTGCCACTATCGGCGAGATCCTGCCATTCGTCAACATTTTCTGGTTTCAAGTGGGTTGATCGGGGTGAAAGTCCCCCCCAAGACCCGGTCTCAGCCGTTCGTCGGGACCCTCCTCGCCTCGATGGTCGACAGCACCGCCGCCACGAGCGGGCCGAGGCGATCCGTCCCCACGCCGGCGGCCACGTCGGCCAGGTCAGCGGTCGCCCTCGCCCGGTCGGCCGGCCCGAGGGCGAGCACGTCGAGCAACGGCCTCGGGTCCCAGGCGGCGAGGACCAGGCACTGGAAGCGGGCACCGGCGCGCGTGCGTCGCTGGGACAGGCCCACCACCTTGCGCCCGCCGACGGTGACCTCGCCGGCGCCGAGGCCGCCGAAGCACACGAGCGACGACCACTCCGTGCGCACCGCGGGTCCCCGGTGGACCTCGGCGGCGATCCCCAAGGTCCCGAGCGCCTCGGCGAACGACTCGCCGACCCAGTGGAACGAGCGGCCCACGTCGTCGTCCCAGAGCGGGTCGCCCGCGGGCAACAAGACGTCGAGCCAGCGCATGGCCCCGGGCTCGACGAGCACGGCGCCGCCACCGCTGTGGCGCCGCACGACCTCGAGACCGCGGGCGGCGGCCGCCCCCGGGTCGACGACGTCGGGCCGCTGGGCGCTGCCCAGGGCGAGCGCCGGCGTGGTGGCGCCCATCACCCACACCGACCGGCGGACGGGGTCGGGCAGGTCGAGGCCGTGGAGGAAGCCGGGCGACCCGAGCCGGTGCTCGATGCGCCAGCGGGCCCGCTTGGCGGCCTTGCGGGCCTTCTTCTCCCGCTTCGCCCGATCGTCGCGCTTCGCCACGCCGCGGCCCTCCGGCTCAGGCCGGGACCGGCACCTCGTGGAGGTACGGCCGCCAGTGCTCGGGGAGCCGCCCCACGGCCACGAGCACCCAGGTGTGCTCACGCGGCGCCGTCGGCCGGTGGGCCAGGCGCATGGAGGTCTCGTCGAGGAGTCGGTCCCGCTTCTGCCCGTTGCACCGCCGACAGGCCGCGACCACGTTCTCCCACCGGTGCTCGCCGCCCCGGCTGCGGGGCACGACGTGGTCGATGCTCTCGGCCCGGGCGCCGCAGTACTGGCAGCGGTGGTGGTCGCGCAGGAACACGGCCCGCCGGTTGAGGGGGGCGCGGCGCTGGTAGGGCACCTTGACGTAGCTGCGCAGGCGGATGACGGAGGGCACCGGGACGGTCAGCCGCTCGGAGCGCAGGGCCTCACCGGTGTCGTGGAGCAGGTCGGCCTTGTCGGCCAGCACCAGGACCGCGGCCCGCCGGCTCGGGACCACCGAGAGCGGCTCGTACGACGCGTTCAGCACCAGCGAGCGGGACACCGGGCGAACCTATCCCCCACCCCGGGTGGCCTCGCAGGGGTTTGCCGGCCGCGCCCGCGACGTCGCTCCCGTCAGCCCCGGCGCCCCCGTCACGGGTCAGCCGCCCGCCACGCGTGGCCAGGCCCGGCACCAGTGGAGGTAGGTGACGAGGTCGTCGGTCTCCGGGGCCCGATCCGGGTCGCCGTAGGCGGTGACCAGCCGGAACCGCAGGTAGTCCCGGTCGGGCAGCGGCAGCAGGGGCCACCGGCGCCACCAGCCGGGCCGGGCGAGGCGCGCGACCTGGACCAGCGCGGTGCGCCACAACCGGGGCCGCACGGCGACGGCCGCCAGCGCCCGTACCTCCCAGGACATGGGCGCCAACCTACCGGCCCGGCCGCACGGGCCGGCCGAGGCCGCGGCGGCCGACCGCCGCCGCGCCGACCAGGGGGCCGGCGTCGCCCAGCCCCGCGGGCCGGATCCGGGCGCCCCGGGAGAAGTCGAGGCACGCCGTCGCGTCGAGCTCGTCCTGCGCGGCGGCGAAGAACGGGTCGCCGAAGCCGAGGGCGACCGAGCCCGCCACCACGGCGAGTCGCAGGTCGAGCAGGTTCGCCACCGAGCCGACGGCCCGTCCCACCAGCCGGCCCGTGCGGGCCACGACCTCCGCCCCGGCCTCGGCGGCAGGGCGCCCGGTGATCGCCGCGATGGCGGTCCCCGACGCCTCGGCCTCCAGGCAACCGCGCGCGCCGCACTCGCACCGTCGCCCGGCGGGGTCGACCACGACGTGACCCACGTGGCCGGCGTTGCCCGATCCGCCGTCGAGCAGGCGGCCTTCGAGCACGATCCCGCCCCCCACCCCCGTGGACACCACCATCGCGAGGTACGACTCGACCCCCCGGGCCGCACCGCGCCATCCCTCCGCCAGCGCCAGCGCCTTCGCGTCGTTGTCGACGAACGTGGGCAGTCCCGTGGCGGCCTCGAGCCGGGCCCGCAGGGGGAAGTCCCGCCAGCCCGCGATGTTGAGCGGCGACACCGTCTCGCCGCCGGCGCTCATCGGCCCCCCGCACCCCACACCGCAGACCTCCGGGACGAGCCCCTCCCGCGTCGCGGCGACCGCGACGCGGTCGACGAGGTCGGCGAGCGGGGCGAAGACCGCGTCGGGCTCGGCCGCCGTCGGCGTGGCGGCGCGGGCGGCGTGGACGAGCTGGCCCCGGTCGGTGACGAGCCCGACGGCGAGCTTCGTGCCGCCGACGTCGACGGCCAGGGCGGTCCCCACGCCCGCCATTCTGCCCCAGCACCCTTTAACCTCGGCTCCATGGCGCTGCGAGAGCCGGAGCCGCAGTCGGACGTCTTCGCCCGGGTGCAGGCGAACATCGAGCGCGTCATCCAGGGCAAGGCCGCCGTGGTGCGCCAGCTGCTGCTGGGCCTGGTGGCCGAGGGCCACGTGCTGCTCGAGGACGTGCCCGGGGTCGGCAAGACGAGCCTGGCCAAGGCGCTGGCCCGATCGCTCGACTGCACCTTCGGTCGGGTGCAGTTCACGCCCGACCTCCTGCCGTCCGACGTGGTCGGCGTCAACGTCTGGAGCCGGGCCGAGGGCCGCTTCGAGTTCCGGCCGGGCCCGCTGTTCGCCGGCATCGTCCTCGGCGACGAGATCAACCGGGCCTCGCCCAAGACCCAGTCCGCCCTGCTCGAAGCGATGGGCGAGCGCCAGGTCACCGTCGACGGCGTCACCTATCCCATGGAGCCGCCCTTCATGGTCATCGCCACGCAGAACCCGATCGAGCACGAGGGCACCTATCCCCTGCCCGAGAGCCAGCTCGACCGGTTCTTGATGCGGCTCTCGGTGGGCTACCCGTCCCGCGAGGCCGAGGCCGAGGTGCTCGAGGCCCACGGCGGCCGGGAGCCGCTCGCCGACCTGGTCCCGGTCGCAGGGGTCGACGAGATCGCGGGCCTGGCCGAGGCGGCCCGCGCCGTCCACGTCGCGCCGGCACTGCGCACCTACCTGGTCGACCTCGCCGACGCCTCGCGCCACCACCCCCAGCTCGCCCTCGGCATGTCGCCACGCGCCACGCTCGGGCTCCAGCGGGTGGCGCGCGCCCGGGCGGCGTCCACGGGCCGCGAGTTCGTCGTGCCCGACGACCTGAAGGCGCTGGCCCACCCCGTGCTCGACCACCGGTTGCTGCTGTCGCCCGAGGCCCAGCTCCAAGGCGTCCGCACCGCGGACGTCGTGGACGACCTGTTGCACACGGTCCCGCTCCCGACCGGGCGCTGAGGGACCGGCGCGCGTGCTCACCCGCACGGGCTGGCTCACCGCGGCCGGCGCCGTCGCGCTGCTCGCGGTGGGGCGGCTGCTCGCGCTCGACGAGGCGTTCGTCGCCGGCGCCACCCTCGGCGTGCTCGTCCTGCTCGCCGCGGTCGGCGTGGGCCTGCGCCGGCTCCACCTCGACGTGGCCCGCGAGCTGCACCCCCGGCGCGTGCACGCGGGGCGCTCCAGCACGATCGAGCTCGAGGTGCGCAACCGGGGCCGGCGCCGCACCCCGGTGCTCACCCTCGTGGACCAGGTGTCGGGCACGCGGGGCGCGCGGCTCGCCGTGGCCCCCCTCGAGCGCGAGGCGGTCACGGGCGCCAGCTACGAGCTCCCCACCGAGCGACGGGGGCTGCTCCGGGTCGGGCCGCTCGAGGTGCTGGTCGGCGACCCCTTCGGTCTGGCCCAGGCCCGCGTGCGGGTCACCGGGGTCTCGGAGCTGACCGTCTACCCGGCCATCGACGACGTGGCGCCGATCCCCGACTCGTCGGGGACCGACCCGCACGCGGGCCGCGACCCCCGCCACCGCCTGAGCCCGGCGGGCGAGGAGTTCTTCGCCCTGCGGGAGTACGTCGTGGGCGACGACCTGCGCCACGTCCACTGGGCGTCGACCGCTCGCCGCGACCGCCTCATGGTCCGCCAGGACGAGCTGCCGTGGCAGGGAAGGGCCACCGTGTTCCTCGACCTCCGGGCGGGCTACCGACCCCCCGAGAGCATCGAGCCCGCCGTGCGGGCCGCGGCCTCCCTCGTGCACGCCGGCCGGCGCCGCGGCCAGCAGCTCCGGCTCGTCACGTCGGACGGCACCGACTCGGGGTTCGCCGGCTCGCACGCGCAGGTCGACGCCATCATGGAGCGCCTCGCCCTCGTCACCGCGGCCGCCACCCACGACCTCGGTCGCGCCGTCGACCGGCTCTCCCGTCACCCCGGAGGCACGCTGGTCCTGTTGCTGCCGGCCGACGCCGCCCCCGACGACCGCCGTCGCCTCCAGCGCCTCGGGTCGCGCTACGGACGCGTCGTGCCGGTGCTGTTCAACCCGTCGTCGTGGGACCCCGACGCCGGCGACGGCGCCGCCCGGGGCGACGACGGGCCCCGGGTCACGGCCACCGCCCCCTTCCCGGTCGTGTGGGAACGGCTCACCCGCCGACCGGCGCCGGTGGGCGCCCCGTGACCGCCCCGCGCCCGACCCGGCGCGCCCGGCTGCGGATCCCGGCCGAGGCGGCGCTGCTCGCGTTGAGCCTCACCGCACTGGCGGCGCTCCACCCCCTGTTCACCGACTGGTCCTACCTGCCGCGGCTCGCCGTGACCGCGTGCGTGGCCCACGCCACCGTGGCGGCGGCTCGCGCCGGACGGCTCGGGCTGCCGCTCACCGCGTTGGTCGCGGCCGTCGTCGCCGTGCTCACCACCACCTGGCTCCACGCCGCCTCCTCGACGTGGTACGGCCTGCCCACGACCGCGTCCTGGGACGCCGTGGCCGGCGAGCTCGGCGACGGGTGGACGACGTTCCAGGAGGTGGTCGCCCCCACGCCGCCGACCACGGGGTTCCTCCTGGCCACCACCGTCGCGCTCTGGCTGGTGGCCTACATCGCCGACTGGGCCGCGTTCCGGCTGTGGGCGCCGTTCGAGGCCGTCGTGCCCAGCGCCGCGCTGGTGCTGTTCGCCGCCGTGCTGGGCGAGGAGGGCCACGGCACCCTCGCCGCCGTGGGCTACCTGGCCGTCGCGCTGGCCTTCGTGCTGCTCCACCGCGCCTACCGCCAGGAGCTCACCGTGCGCTGGGTCGCCCGGGGCACCGGGCGGGGCACGCGCGCCCTGCTCGCCGCCGGCGGCGCGCTCGCCGCGGCCGCCCTCGTGGCCGGGGTCGCGGTGGCGCCCCGCCTGCCGGGGTCCGGGGACCCTGCGCTCATCGCCCTCGACGGGCGCGGCGGGAGCGAGGGCCCGCGGGTGACCCTCAGCCCGCTCGTGGACATCCGGGCCCGCCTGCTCGACCAGCGCCGGACCGAGGTGTTCACGGTGCGCAGCGACGAGCCGGCCTACTGGCGCATGACGTCGCTCGACCGGTTCGACGGCGAGCTGTGGTCCTCGGGCGGCACGTTCCAGGAGGCGCAGGGCGAGCTGCCCACCGGGGTGGCCCCGGACCGGGTGTCCCGACCGCTCCGCCAGGAGTTCGAGATCACCGGCCTGTCCGCGATCTGGTTGCCCGCCGCCTACGAACCGTCGGTGGTGGACAGCGCGGGGCTCGACGTCCGGTGGGAGCCGGCCTCGGCGACGTTGGTGGTGGACCAGGAGCGCGCCACCTCCGACGGCACCCGCTACACGGTCGTCTCGCGACTCCCACAGCTGACCCCGGACGCCCTCCGGCAGGCGGGCCCCGCCCCCGACGACCTGCGGGCGAACTACACGGCGCTGCCCGACGACTTCAGCCGGTCCGCCCGGGCCACGGCGGCCGGGGTGGTCGACGGCGCCGCCACCGACTACGACCGGGCGCTGGCGCTCCAGGAGTTCTTCCGCGACGGCTTCTCGTACTCGACCGACGTCCCGGCCGGCCACGGGGAGAACGCGGTCGACGCCTTCCTCGCCCGCCGCACCGGCTTCTGCGAGCAGTTCGCGGGCACCTACGCGGCGATGGCCCGATCGGTGGGCCTGCCCGCCCGGGTGGCGGTGGGCTTCACCCCCGGCCAGCGCGACCCCGCCGACCTCGGCCGGTTCGTCGTGCGGGGAGAGCACGCCCACGCCTGGCCCGAGGTGTACCTCAGCGGATTCGGCTGGGTGGCCTTCGAGCCCACCCCCGGCCGGGGGGCCCCGGGCGCCGAGTCCTACACGGGGGTGCAGCCGGACCAGGCCACGTCGGTCGGTCCCGAGATCACGCTCCACTCCTCGGCGGGCGTGACCACGACCGTGCCGGCGCCCGCCGCCTCCCGTCCGGGGCGGAACCCCGACGACGACACGCGCGCGACCGCGGCGCCCGCCGCCCGCCGCTCGCCCTGGGCCGGCCGGGCCGCCGCGGCGTCGGCCGTGGTGCTGGGGGCGGCACTGCTGTACCTGCTCGCCGCGGCCGGGACCGTCGCCGTTCGCCGGCTGCGATGGAGGTGGCGGCGCCGACGGGGCCCGGACGAGGCGGCCCGCGTGGCGTGGCTGACCGCCAACGACGCCCTGGCGGTGACCGGGGTGGCGCCGGGCCCGTCCGAGACGCCCCTCGAGTTCTCCGCCCGCGCCGCGCCCGCGCTCGGGACCGGGCGCGACGCCCACCGCTCCCTGGCGCTGGCGGCGACCGCCGCCGACTACGCGCCCGGCGGGGTGCCCGCGCCCGTGGCCCGGCGTGCCGCAGAGGACGCCAAGGCGGTCGTCACCGACGTGCGTCGACGCACGCCCCTGCGCCGGCGGGTCGCCCGCCGGCTGCAGTGGTGGCGGCCCGGGCCCGCCCACGACGGGCCCACCGCCGACCGGGCCCGCACCTGAGCCCGCCGGGCGCGGGCGCGGCGCTCAGTCCTCGCGGCGGAAGCGGTCGCGCATGCGCTGGCTGGTGGACCCCAGGTAGTCCTTCAGCCCCGCCGAGCGCGAGGACCGGGTCATCTGCTCGAACCCGGCCCGACCCAGCTTGCGCAGGTTCCGCTCGAACCAGAGCGCGCTGGCCAGCATCACGAGGAAGCCGCCGAAGGCGAGCAGGTACGACTGGGCCAGCGTCGCGATCATCAACACGACGCCGACGAGGAACGCCAGCGCCGCCCACTTCATGTTCCGGAAGGCGTGGGTGTAGATCGTGGTCGAGCCGACCTCGCGGGCGAGCGCCGGGTCGCTCTCGGTGAGCTTCTGCTCGATCTCGAACAGGATCCTCTGCTCGTCCTCGGAAAGCGGCACCACGCCATGATCGCACACGTCCCAGGCGCCAACAACGCGCATGGGGCGCAAATCGTGGGGGCCGCGTCGCGCGCCGCCGGGCCGGGTGGTCAGCCGCCCGAGTCCGGGCCCCACTGCTGGTCACCGCGACGCTTGACCCGCAGGCCGCCGGGCCCGGCCAGGCGCGCCGGGCCGATCGCGGCCGAGCCGAAGCGCTCGCGGATCTCGTCGACCGCCCGGCTGGCGTCGCCCCACTCGTCGAGGCCCGCCCCCGCCTCGCCGGTGACGTCGTCGAACAGCGCCAGCTGGTGGACCGCGGCGTCGGTGAGGCCCCCCGCCCCGACGCCGAGCAGGCGCACCCCGGGAGCAGGGTCGACCTCGTCGAGCAACGCCTTGGCCGCCCGCGCCAGGGCGGGCCCGGTGTCGACCGCCTCGGGCAGCGTGGCGGAACGGGTGATCGTGCGGAAGTCGGCGAAGCGGACCTTGAGGACGACGGTGCGCGCGGCACGGTCCTGGGCCCGCAGCCGGGCGGCGACGGCGTCGGCCATGCGCACGATCTCGCGCCGCAACGGCTCACGGTGGTGGTGGTCGTGCGGGTAGGTCTCCTCGTGGCTGACGGACTTCGGCACCTGGTCGGGCTCCACGGCACGCTCGTCGAGCCCGTGCGCCAGCCGGTGGAGGTGGTTCCCGGCGGCCCGGCCGAGGGCCCCGGTGAGCACGTCGAGCGGGAGGTCGGCGAGATCGGCGACGGTCGAGACGCCGAGGCGCTCGAGGCGCTCACGGGTGACGGGCCCCACGCCCCACAGCCGGCTCACGGGCAGCGGGTGCAGGAAGCCCAGCTCGCCACCGGGGGCGACCACGGTCACGCCCTCGCCCGGCTCGATCCCTGCACCGAGGCCCGGGGCTTCGCCTCCTGGGAGGCGAGCTTGGCGAGGAACTTGTTGGGCGCCACCCCGACCGAGCAGGTGAGGTGCTCCTGCTCGAGCACGCGCCGGCGGATGTCGTGACCCGCGGCGGCTCCGCCGCCCCAGCGGCGCCGGGCACCACTGAGGTCGAGGAAGGCCTCGTCGAGCGACAGCGGCTCGACGAGGGGCGTGTAGGTGCGGAACAGCTCCATCACCCGCGCGCTCACCTCGCTGTACGCGCGGTGGTCGCCGCGCACGAAGACCGCGTGGGGGCACAGGCGCCGGGCCCGGGTGCTCGGCATCGCCGAGTGGACGCCGTACGCCCGGGCCTCGTAGCTCGCGGCGGCGACGACGCCCCGCTCCCCCTCGCCGCCGACCACGACGGCCTGGCCCACGAGGCTCGGGTCCCGGTTGCGCTCGACCGCCACGAAGAAGGCGTCCATGTCGACGTGCAGGATCGTGCGCGCCGCGCCGTCGGCATCGAGGGCGGCGCCCGGGGCCATCAGAGCCGACGGACCGAGAGGGCGGCGAGGTCGTCACCGTCGACGCGGTAGCCGAAGCCGCGCGTGCCTGCCCACCGCTCCCCCAGCCACTCCACCAGGGGCTCTCGCACCCAGGGGTGGCCGCCCTGCAGGTGGCCGGCGCACGAGGCCGCCGACACGAAGCGGGCGTCGACGACGATGCCGTCGGGGTCGTCGACGACGAGCTCGCCCTCGTAGGCGGTGGCGCGGTGCACCTCGACCCGCAGCGTCCAACCGAGTCCCGGCGCCTCGGCCTCGATCGAGTAGACGGGGCCCTCCCATGCGGTGACCCGCAGGCCGGTCTCCTCGCGCACCTCGCGGGCCAGGCCCTCGATCAGGGACTCGCCCTCGTCGATGACGCCACCCGGCGGGGACCAGTCGACGCGGCCGTCACGACGCCGGTTCTGGACCAGGAGGAGGCCTTCGGCCCCCTCGATCAACGCGCCCCCCACCAGCCATCGGTGCACCGCGCCAGTCTGGCAGCATTGCCCGATGCACCCCACGACCGCGGCCTTCGTGGAGGCCGCCGCTGCGCTCGGCCTCCGGGTCGAGCCGCGCCGCTTCCCCGAGGGCACCCGCACCGCCGAGGACGCGGCCGCCGCCATCGGCGTCGACGTCGGTCAGATCGTCAAGTCCCTGGCCTTCCGAGCGGTGCGCGACGACGGCTCGGGCTTCGTCGTCATGGCGCTGGTCAGCGGACGGAACCGGCTCGACGAGGCCGCCCTCGCCCTCGCCGCCGGCGCCGACCACACCGAGCGGGCCGACGCCGCCGAGGTCCGGGCCGCCACCGGGTACGCCATCGGGGGCGTTCCCCCGTTCGGCCATGCCACGGCGCTCCCGGTCTTCGTGGACCGCGACCTGCTCGGCTACGACGAGGTGTGGGCGGCGGCCGGCACCCCCCACGACGTGTTCCCCCTGACCCCCGACGAGCTGGTCCGGGGATCAGGGGGAACGCTGGCCGACCTGGCCCGCTGAGCCGCGCCGTTGCGGCCCGGGGACCGGGTCGGGCGCCGGGCGGTCAGGCACCCGGAGGCTGGCCCGCCCCGCCACCGGCGCCGCCGGGGCCCGGCGAGAAGCTGTCGTCCGGGGTGCCCCGCAGGTAGGTCGGGACCCACGGCCACTCGTCGGTCAGGAAGTAGGCGTAGGTGCCGTCGGGGAACTCGGGGGTGACGCAGTCGCGGCCGTTGCACTCGTCGAGGTCACCGAGGCCGTCCACGTACTCGTAGTCGGCGACGAAGGTCCCGTCGTAGGTGCCGCCGGGCGAGTCGCTGGGACGGTCGCCGCTCTTCAACCGGTAGCTCGACGCCAGGTTGGTGACGCCGCTGCCGGCGTCGGTCGGGTCGGTGTAGCCGTACCGGAGGTAGATCGGGAACCCGTCGGCGGCCCAGCCCACCAGGGCCGAGTGCACGTCGGTGTCGGACACCCACTGCGCCGTGACGGCGTGGTAGTGGTAGAAGCCGGTCTCGGGCCGGGTGTGGGCGCCGTAGGCGTCGAGCTGGTCGGGGGTGGCCACGTAGTTCCAGCCGCTGCCCATGTCGTTGTTCCAGTAGCCCGCGGTCTTCGGGTCGAACACGACGCTGTCGAGGTGCACGCCGAAGTACTGGCCCGTGCCGACGTAGGTCGGCGACGACGCCACCTGGGGGTCGGTCGTGACCCGGAACGTGTCGCCGGGGTCCTGGGGCTGGGGCGTGCCGGGGTAGCGGAACGAGGCGTCGATGTCGTGGTCGGGGTACGACGCCGTGACGATCGTGCGGTAGCCGTCGGCCACCGTGATGGTGAGGTGCTCGGCACTGACGTCGCCCATGCCGTAGGCGAGCTCGTCGGCGACGGCGGTGGCCGTGGCCGCCGTGCTCGTGGTGGAGGCGCCGCTCGCACCCGCGCCGGACACCGCCGCGCCGCTGCTCGACGAGGCCGAGGCGGTCGCCGCGTCCCGGCCGAGGACGACCTTGGCCAGGCCGAAGCTGGACACCGCGGCGCCCGTCCCGAGCGCGGCGAAGGTGAGGAACCGCCGCCGGTCCAGCACGGGGCCGTCGTCGGCGAGCAGGTCCTCGGGTCGGGGGCTTCGGGGGCGCTGCATGGGGGGCTCCTTGGTCGGTGTGGATCGGTCGACGCCCATGGTCGGGCCCTCGCCTTGGAGCAGGCTCAGGACGGCCTGCGAACTCGCCGGGACGACTCGACGTGGCACCCGGACGGGCCGGGTCCCAGGGACGCGCCCGGCCGTGGGGGTCGACCGCCGTCAGTCGCGGTGGTCGGCGAGGGCGGCACGAGCCGCCTCCTCGCCGGCGGCCGCGGCCGCGACCCAGTCGGCCGCGTCCCGCTCGGCGACCTCCGCCTCCGCGACGGCGCGCGCCTGCCCGTCGCGCTCCTCCCGCAACGCTGCGAGGGCGGCCTCGGCGGCTGCGAGCTCGTCGTCGAGCGCGGCGAGCCGCTGCGACCGATCGGCGC
>JACJWK010000002.1 GCA_020637195.1 Microthrixaceae bacterium | reverse complement strand
GGTGGCGCTGGGGCTACTGGATGCGCAGGCCCGAGATGGCCCGGGCGATCACCAGCTCCTGGATCTGCTCGGCACCCTCGAAGATGTCGTAGATCTTCGCGTCGCGGTGCCAGCGCTCGACCGGGTACTCCTTGACGTACCCGTAGCCCCCGAGGATCTGGATGGCCCGCTCGGTCACCCACACCGCGGTGCGGCCGGCCTTGAGCTTGGACATCGACCCCTCGGCGGCCTTGAACTCCTTGCCGGTGCGGCCCATCCACGCCGCGCGCCACACGAGCAGCCGGGCGGCGTCGAGCTCCATCTTCATGTTGGCGAGCATGAAGGCGATCGACTGGTTCTCGATGATGGCGCGGCCGAACTGCTTGCGCTCCTTGGCGTAGTCGAGCGCGTACTCGTAGGCGGCGCGGGCGACGCCCACGGCCTGGGCGCCCACCGACGGCCGGGTGGCCTCGAACGTGGCCATGGCGGCCTGCACCTTGCTGCTCTTGCCCTCCCGGGCGCGCGCCAGGCGCTCGTCGAGCTTCTCCTTGCCGCCGAGCAGGCACGAGCCGGGCACGCGGCAGTCGTCGAGGATCACCTCGGCGGTGTGGCTGGCCCGGATGCCGTGCTTCTTGAACTTGGTGCCCTGGCTGAGCCCGGGGGTGCCGGGGGGCACGATGAACGACGCCTGGCCCCGACCGCCGAGGTCCCGGTCGACCGAGGCGACGACGACGTGCACGTCGGCGATGCCGCCGTTGGTGATCCAGGTCTTCTGGCCGTTGAGGACCCACTCGTCCTTGGCCTCGTCGTACACCGCGGTGGTGCGCAGCGAGCTGACGTCCGAACCGGCGTCGGGCTCCGACACGCAGAACGCCGACATCATGAGCTTGTCCGGGGTGCCGAAGCATTGCGGGACCCACTCGCCGATCTGCTCGGGGGTGCCGTTGGCCATGATCCCGGCCACGCCGAGGACGGTGCCCACGATCGACAGGCCGATGCCGGCGTCACCCCAGAAGAGCTCCTCCATCGCGACCGGGATGGTGAGGCCGGTCTCGTCGCCGAACGCGTTGGCGAAGAAGTCGAAGCTGTAGAGACCGATCTTGGCGGCCTCCTCGATGACGGGCCAGGGCGTCTCCTCACGCTCGTCCCACTCGGCGGCGACCGGACGCACCACCCCCTCGGCGAAGTCGTGGATCCACTGCTGGATCTGGAGCTGATCCTCGTCGAGCTCCAGCGAGAACTGGGACATGGGGACACCTCTGCGGGTCGGGCCGGTCGGGACCGGCCCCGGACGGGGAAGACAAGTTACCAGCGGGTAACAAGTCCACCGTAAACCGCGGCCGCCACGCGCGCCAACCCCGAGCGTGGTGGGGTGGCCACGCCCCCGCCGCACCGACCGATGCTCCCGGGCAGGGCACTGATCGTGACCACCAATCTCACTGCGAGTGGTCAAGTCGATGCCCTAACCTCCGATCATGACTGCACGGGCACTCGAACTTCATCGAACTGACGGGGTACCGCAACGTGCAGCACACGACTCTCAGGCACCGGACGCGCCGGGCGGTGGCCGTCACCCTCTTCACCGTGGTGGGAGCCGCCACGCTCGTCGTCCCCAACCTGGGGTCGATCGCCTCGGGCACCGAGTCCGGGCCGACCTTCTCCTCGAGTCCTGACTCGGGCCTGACCGGCACCGGCGTCGAGGCGGCGGGCACCGGGTGCCTGCTCCCCGGGTCGACCACCGCCGGTGACGGCGTCGTCGTCGACCTGCACACCGACGGCGGCCCGGTCGTGGCCAGCGCGACCATCCCGGTGCGCGCCGACGGCCAGTGGGACGGCACCCTCGTCGTCCCCGCGGGCACGACACCCGCCGACTACGTGCTCGCCGCCCGCTGCATCTACCCGGGCTTCGACGAGACCGACCCGGTCGTCTACGCCCCCCGGGTGTTCACCGTCACCGGCGAGGGCGACGGCGCGCCCGCCGCGGAGGCACCGGCGCTCGTGCCCGAGGCCGGCGGGATCGAGCCGCTCCCGACCTACGAGGGCCAGTCGACCTGCAGCCCGACCACCAAGGCCGGCACCGCCAAGCTCCGGACCCTCGTCATGGGCGCCCTCGGCGGCGCCGACTACGGGATCGTGCGGGCCTGCAACATCGGCGGCACCTCCGAGCACAAGGAGGGACGCGCCTGGGACTGGGGCATGAACGCCAACAGCAGCACCGACCGGGCCAAGGTGAGCCGCTTCGTGAACTGGCTGCTCGCCACCGACGGCGCCGGCAACCGCTACGCCATGGCCCGGCGCCTCGGCGTCATGTACATCATCTGGAACCGCCAGATGTTCCGGCTGTACCGGCCCGAGTCGGGCTGGACCGCCTACTCCGGCCCGTCCCCCCACACCGACCACGTGCACATCAGCCTCACCCGGGCCGGCGGCGCCGGGAGCACGAGCTTCTGGCGAGGGAACTATCCGGGGCCCGGCGCCGGGACCCAGCCCCCGACCCCGCCGCCCACCACGCCCCCGCCGACGCCGCCCCCGACCTCGACGGTGCGCTCGCAGCGGGTGGCGGTGAACGGGCGCTACGACGCCCCCGTCACCGGCGACTTCAACGGCGACGGCGACGACGACGTCTTGTGGTACGGCGCCGGGCGCCGTCCCGACTACCTCTGGATGGGCGACGGCAGCCGCTTCCGGGCGCGGGCCGTCACCGTCCGGGGCGTGTACCAGCCGCTGGTCGGCGACTTCAACGGCGACCGCTACGACGACATCCTCTGGTTCGGGAGCGGCCGCAAGCCCGACTACCTGTGGCTCGGCAACCGCACCGGCACGTTCGCCGGACGAGACGTGACGATCGGGCGCTCGTACGACCGGCCGATGGTCGGCGACTTCAACGGCGACGGCTACGACGACGTGTTCTGGTACCAGCCCGGCAGCGGCTTCGACTACCTGTGGCAGGGCACCGTCTACGGGTTCCTCGGGCGCGGCGCCAAGGCCGACGGCGACTTCCGGGCCTTCACCGGCGACTTCGACGGCGACGGCCGCGCCGACATCTTCTGGTACGGGCCCGGCGCCGACCTCGACTACCTGTGGTTCGGCGACGCCGACGGCGGCTTCACCGGCCAGGGCATCAACGAGACCGGCGACACGACCCCCGTGGTCGGCGACTACAACGACGACGGCGAGGACGACGTCATCTGGTACGGCCCGGGCTCGAGCCCCGACGGCATCTGGTACGGCCGGGCTAGCCGCTCGTTCCAGGCCGCCAACCTGACCGTCAACGGCACCTACGACGCCCCGCTCCCGGGCGACTACGACGGGAACGGCCACAGCGACGTGATCTGGTACGGCAAGGGCGGGCGCCCCGACTACCTCTGGCGGTACTGAGCCCGCCGGCGGCTCAGCGGCGCACGACGGTGCCGGCGGGGGTGTCCTCGACGGTGAAGCCGGCGCCTTCGATCTCGGCGCGCAGGCGGTCCGCCTCGGCCCAGTCCTTCGCCGAACGCGCCTCGTCGCGGGCCGCGGCCATCGCCACGACGTCGTCGGGCAGCGCGTCGTCCTGGGTGACCGGCTGGAGGCCCACGGCCGTGCAGATCTCGGCGATGGCGGCCCACGCGACCGCGGCGTCGTACTCGCGGCCCTCGTCGAGGGCCGTGTTGGCGGCGCGGATCTGGTCGAACAGCAGCCGGAAGGCGCCCGGCGTGTTGAGGTCGTCGTCCATCAGCGCCCGGAACTCGTCGAGCACCTCCTCGTCGGCCGGCCGCGGCGTCAGCTCGGCGGTGCGCCGCGCCACGTTGTCGAGGCGCTTGAGGGCGGCGGCCGCGTCGGCGGTCGACTCCCGGGTGACCTCGACCGGCGAGCGGTAGTGGGCCCGCAGGACGAGCAGCCGGTAGGCCCGGGGGTCGTCGGACTCGACCATGTCGAGCAGCGTGGTGAAGTTGCCGAGCGACTTCGACATCTTCTCGCCCCCCACCTCGACGAAGCCGTTGTGCACCCACAGCGTCGCCGAGTGCCGGCCCGCGGCCAGCGCCTGCGCCCGCTCGTTCTCGTGGTGGGGGAAGGCCAGGTCCTGACCGCCGCCGTGGATGTCGAAGCGGTCACCGAGCAGGTCGAGCGACATCACGACGCACTCGGTGTGCCAGCCCGGACGGCCCGGTCCCCAGGGCGAGGGCCACGTGGGCTCACCGGGCTTGGCCCGCTTCCAGAGCACGAAGTCGAGCGGTGAGCGCTTGTCCTCGCCCACCTCGACCCGGGCGCCGGCCCGCAGCGACTCGAGGGACTGGCGGGCGAGCAGGCCGTAGTCGGCCACACCTTCGACCGCGAAGTAGACCCCGTCGGAGGTCTCGTAGGCCTGGCCCCGGTCGACGAGCTCGCCGATGAACTCGACCATGCGCTCGACGTAGGCGGTGGCGTGGGGGTCGACGGTGGGGCGCTCGACCCCGATGGCGTCCATGGCCTCGTACCAGAGCTTCTCGCAGTCGACCGCGAGCTGGGCCGGGTCGGTGCCGCGCTCGGCCGCGGCGGTGATGATGTTGTCGTCGATGTCGGTGATGTTCGAGACGTAGGTGACCTCGTAGCCCGACCACTCGAGGTAGCGCCGCAAGATGTCGAACACGAGCGAGAAGCGGCCGTGCCCGAGGTGGGGCGGCCCGTACACGGTGGGGCCGCACACGTACATCGACACCTTGCCCTCCTCCTTCGGGACGAAGGGGACGACCGCGCCGGAACTGGTGTCGAAGAGGGACAGCACGACCACTACCGTACGCTCCACCATGCCTGCGGAAGCACCCAGAAAACCGACGCTCGACGGCCTCGAGGAGAAGTGGGGCGCCCGCTGGCGCGCCGACGGGACCTACGGGTTCGACCGGTCGAAGACCCGCGACGAGGTGTACTCGATCGACACCCCGCCGCCGACGGTGAGCGGCTCGCTGCACGTCGGCCACGTGTTCTCGTACACCCACACCGACCTCGTCGCCCGGTACCAGCGCATGCGGGGCAAAGAGGTCTTCTACCCCATGGGCTGGGACGACAACGGCCTGCCCACCGAGCGCCGCGTGCAGAACTACTACGGCGTCCGCGGCGACGCCCACCTGCCCTACGACCCGGACTTCACGCCACCGGCCGAGCCGTCCAAGCAACAGGTCGTCATCTCCCGCCAGAACTTCCTCGAGCTGTGCGACCAGCTCGTGCTCGAGGACGAGAAGGCGTTCGAGCACCTGTGGACCCACCTCGGCCTGTCGGTCGACTGGACCAACACCTACGCCACCATCGACGAGACGTGCCGGCGGGTCAGCCAGCGCGCCTTCCTGCGCAACCTCGCCCGCGGCGAGGCCTACACCGCCGAGGCGCCGTGCCTGTGGGACGTCAGCTTCCACACCGCGGTCGCCCAGGCCGAGCTGGAGGACCGTGAGCGCCCCGGCGCCTACCACCGCATCGGCTTCGGTCGGCCCGACGGGAGCCTCGTCCACATCGAGACCACCCGCCCCGAGCTGCTGCCGGCGTGCGTGGCCCTGGTCGCCCACCCCGACGACGCCCGCTACCAGCCGCTGTTCGGCACCACGGTCACCACCCCGCTGTTCGGCGTCGAGGTCCCCGTCCACGGCCACGAGCTCGCCGACCCCGAGAAGGGGTCGGGCATCGCCATGATCTGCACGTTCGGCGACCTCACCGACGTGGTCTGGTGGCGGGAGCTCGACCTGCCCGTCCGGGCCGTCGTCGACCGCAACGGCCGGCTCCTCGCCGACCCGCCCCCGGGGCTCGACGACCCCGCCGGGCGTCAGGCGTACGCCGAGCTGGCGGGCAAGACCATCAACCAGGCCCAGGCCCGGGTCGTCGAGCTGCTCGCCGAGTCGGGTGACCTCGAGGGCGAGCCCCGGCCGATCACCCACGCGGTGAAGTTCTTCGAGAAGGGCGATCGCCCCCTCGAGATCGTCACCACCCGCCAGTGGTACATCCGCAACGGCGGCCGCGAGCCCGAGCTGCGCGACGCCCTCGTCGCCCGGGGCGGCGAGCTGGCCTGGCACCCCGGCTACATGCAGGCCCGCTACGACAGCTGGGTCGAGGGCCTCAACGGCGACTGGCTCATCAGCCGGCAGCGCTTCCTCGGCCCGCCCATCCCGGTCTGGTACGAGGTCGACGAGCACGGCGAGACCCGCTACGACCGCATCATCACGCCGTCCGAGGACGTGCTGCCGGTCGACCCCCAGGCGCAGCCCGCGCCGGGCTACGACGAGTCGCAGCGCGACCGGCCCGGCGGGTTCGCCGCCGACCCCGACGTGATGGACACCTGGGCCACGTCGTCGCTCACCCCCCAGATCGTGTGCGGCTGGGAGGAGGACGACGACCTCTTCTCGCGCACGTTCCCCATGGACCTGCGCCCCCAGGGGCACGACATCATCCGCACCTGGCTGTTCTCGACCATGGTGCGGTCGCACTTCGAGTTCGGCTGCGCCCCGTGGCGCAACGCCGCGCTGTCGGGGTGGATCCTCGACCCCGACCGCAAGAAGATGTCGAAGTCCAAGGGCAACGTGGTCACGCCCATGGCCAACCTCGAGCGCTTCGGCAGCGACGCCGTCCGCTACTGGGCCGCCAACGGGCGCCCCGGCACCGACACGGCGTTCGACGAGGGCCAGATGAAGGTGGGTCGACGCCTCGCCATCAAGATCCTCAACGCGTCCAAGTTCGCCCTGGGTCTGGGCACCCCACGCGAGGGCGAGCCGCCCGACCCCGTCCCGGCCGTCCCCGACGCCGACCCGGCCGCCGTCACCGAGGCCCTCGACCTGGCCATGCTCGCCCGCCTGCGCGTCCTGGTCGACGAGGCCACCGCGGCCTTCGACGGGTACGACTACGCCCGGGCCCTCGAGCGCACCGAGGCGTTCTTCTGGGCCTTCTGCGACGACTACCTCGAGCTGGTCAAGGGGCGCGCCTACGGCGCCCGCGGGCCCGAGGCCGCCGCCTCGGCCCGCGGCGCACTGAACGTGTCGCTCTCGACGCTGCTGCGCCTCTTCGCCCCGTTCCTCCCCTTCGCCACCGAGGAGGTCTGGTCGTGGTGGCAGGAGGGATCGGTCCACCGGGCGGCCTGGCCCACGGCGGCCGAGATCCCGGACGCGGCGACCTCCGTCGACCCCGCCACCTACGACGTCGCCGGCGCGGTCCTGGGCGAGATCCGCAAGGCCAAGACCGAGGCCGGCGTCAGCCTCCGCGCCGACGTCGAGACCGTCGTCGTCCGGGACACCGCCGAGCGCCTCGCCCTGCTCGCGCCCGCCGCCGGCGACGTCTGCGAAGCGGGCAACGTCGCCACCCTCACCACCGAGCCCGCCGACGACTTCTCCGTCGAGGTCACCCTCACACCGGTCGCCGACGACGACTGATCAGAGCGCGGCGCCGACGTCGGCCGCCGGCCTGTGACATCAGGGACCCTCCGCCGCAACGGCCTGGGCATCCCTCCTCCGGGTCGACGATCTCGGACAAACGGCGGCGCGACGTGGGGCCTTCCCGGTGGGGACGGCGGGCTCTAGAGTCGTACGTACTTCCCCGTGGGCACCCCTCGATCGAGCTGGAGCCGGACCATGGCCATCACGGAGAAGCAGCGGAACAGGATGTACACCGAGTTCGTGAAGTTCCTCGGTGAGGAGACGACCCAAGCGATGCTGTCGCACTTCCCGGCGCGCGACGCCGATCAGCCCGTGAGCCGTGACCAGGTCGACGTCCTGTTGGCCCGCATGGAGGCCCGGGTCGTTGACCGCCTCACCAACCGGATGCTCACGGTGGCGGGGATCGGCCTGGCTGCCATCACCGCGCTGCTCGCGGCGTTCACCTGAACGTCGAGCGACTCAGCCTCGGCGCCACAGCACGTTCGCCCCCCAGGCGACGAACGCCAGCGCCGCCACGTCGACGGTCGCCACGAGAAGCCAGTCCCCGACACGGGGCTCCCGCCCGTCGGACGCCCGCATCCCCAGGGTGAACCACGCCAGGAAGCTGAACGTGACGACGAGGTACAGGCCGGCGAGCACGGCGAGGATCGACGCCGCCCCCACAGCCAGCGCCGGCCGGCGGTCATCAGGCGTCGAGGGCCACGAGGTCGGCGGGGTCGGAGCTGGCGCCCAGCCAGAGGGCGCCGGACCTCCCGTCGTCGGGGAGCGGCACCGCGGCGGTCACGGTCTCGCCGGGGGCGAGGCGGACCTTGGTGAAGCCGCGGAGGGTGCGCAGGGCCCGGGGCTCGGTGCCGAGCGCCTCTGAGCGGTAGAGCTGCACCACCTCGACGCCGGGGCGGTCGCCGGTGTTGCTCAAGGTCACCCGGGCCTCGCCGCCGGCGACCTCGGGCTCGCCCCACTCGATCGTCGTGTAGGAGAGGCCGAAGCCGAACGGGAACGCCGGGTGGGCGCCATCGGCCTCGAACTTCCGGTAGCCGTGCAGGGGCCCGTACACGATGCGGCGGGCGAACCGCTTGAAGCGCGGGAGGTCCCGCTCGTCCGCCGGCCAGGTGCAGGGCAGCCGGCCCCCCGGCACCTCGTCGCCGACGAGCACGTCGGCGAGGGCCCGGCCGCCCTCCATGCCCGGGTACCAGGCCATGAGGATCGCGCCCACGTCGGTGCGCCACGCCTCGGTGACGAAGGCCGAGCCGCCGTAGAGCACGACCGCGGTGCAGGCGTTGACCCGGGCCACCCGCCACACGAGGGCCTCGTCGACGGGGCGCAACGTGAGGCGGGTGCGATCGCCGCCGTCCTTGCCGACCCACTCCCCCTCGTCCCGGAAGGTGTTGCCGACCGCGAGCACGACCGCGTCGCAGCGCGCCGCGAGCTCGGCGCAGGCGTCCTCGTCGTCGCCGTCGTGGTGCTCGACGGTGATGCCGTGGCGCTCGGCCGCCACCCGGAGGCCGTCGAGCAGGGTCACGACCTCCGGCGCCCGCACCCGGCTGGACCCGAGGTCGCCGGTGTTGGCGATCGCCGCCAGCTTGCCGACGACGGCGACCGACCGGACCTTGGCGGGGTCGAACGGCAGCAGGCCGTCGTTCTGGAGCAGCACGGTGCCGTCGACCGCGGCCCGGTGGGCCAGGGCCCGATGCTCGGGTGACGCGACCGCCTCGGAGACGTAGCGCGCCGGCTCGCCCCGTCGGGCCTGGCGGTCCTGCTGGTGGAGCAGGCGGGCGGCGGCATCCCGGAGGCGGGCCCGGTCGAGGCGACCCGCCCGCACGGCGCGTCCGAGCCGCTTGACCCGCCAGGCGAAGGGCATCTCCACGTCGAGCCCCGCCTCGAGGCACGCCTGGGCGCTCCCCCGCACGCCGAACGTGAAGTCCGAGATGACGAACCCGTCGAAGCCCCAGTCGTCCTTGAGCACCTCGGTGAGCAGGTGACGGTGGCCACCGCACCAGTCACCGTTGACCTTGTTGTAGGCCGACATCACCGACGCCGCGCCCTCGTCGACGCACCGGCGGAAGTGGGGGAGGTAGAGGTCCCGGAGGTCGGCCTCGTCGATCCTCACGTCGACCCAGAAGCGCGAGTTCTCCATCGAGTTGCACGCGTAGTGCTTGATGCAGGCCATCACGTGCCGCTGCGTGCCCCGCACCAGGGCGGCGCCCATCTCGCCGAGCAGGTGGGAGTCCTCGCCGTAGGTCTCCTGGGCCCGGCCCCACGCCGGGTGGCGCAGCAGGTTGATGCAGACGCCGCCGAAGAAGTCGGCGCCCTGGGCCCGGGCCTCGACCCCGATGGCGTCACCGATCTGCTCCTCCAGGCCGGGATCGAACGCCGCGCCCCGGGCCATCGGCACGGGGAACGCCGTCGAGCGGCCCATGACCACGCCGCGCGGGCCGTCGGTGAAGGCGATGCCGGCGATGCCCCTCGCCGGGAGGCGCCCGGCCACGATGGGCGTGGCGTTGTAGCGCTTGGCCATCTCGAGATTGCCCTTCAGCGCCGGGCCGTCACCCCCGACGAGGTGCAACAGCTCGAGGTCGGTCAGCTCGCCGACCCGTGCCGCGACGTCCGCGGGTGGCTCCCAGGTGGCCATCGGCGCGCGCTCCCCTACCGGGTGGTCCAGAGGATCCGGTTGACCTCGTTCTCGAGCCGCTCCTGGCGCCCCGACACCGGCCGGGGCCGGCGGTCGGCCCGCTCGGCCTCGTCGGCCAGCGCGGCCAGGGTGGCCGAAGGGTCGAGGATGGCCTGGCCGGTCGGACCCTCCCAGCCGGCGTAGCGCTCGGCCCGGTTCGAGGCGAGGGTCCCGTCGTCGACGAGGGCCTGGGCCACGAGCAGCGCCCGGGCCAGCGTGTCGATGGCACCGACGTGGGCGTGGACGAGGTCGTCCCGGTCGACGCTCTGGCGGCGGAGGTGGGCGTCGAAGTTGAAGCCGCCCGTGCCGAGGCCGCCGCCGCGCAGGATCTCGTACAGCACGAGCGAGAGCTCCTCGACCGAGTTGGGGAACTGGTCGGTGTCCCAGCCGTTCTGAGGGTCGCCGCGGTTGGCGTCGATGCTGCCGAGGATGCCGTGGTCGACCGCGTAGGCGACCTCGTGGTGGAACGAGTGGCCCGACAGGGTGGCGTGGTTCGCCTCGATGTTGAGCTTGAACTCGTGGGCGAGGCCGTGGCGGTCGAGGAAGCCGTGGATGGCGGCGGCGTCGTGGTCGTACTGGTGCTTGGTCGGCTCGTGGGGCTTGGGCTCGATGAGCAGGGTGCCCGTGAAGCCGATGGCGTGCTTGTGCTCCGCCACCAGCGAGAGGAAGCGGGCGAGCTGCTCGCCCTCACGCCGCAGGTCGGTGTTGAGGAGGGTGTCGTAGCCCTCGCGCCCGCCCCACAGCACGTAGTTCTCGCCGTCGAGGCGGTGGGTGACCTCGAGCGCGGCGCGCACCTGGGCGGCGGCGTGGGCGAACACGTCGGGGTCGGGGTTGGTCGCCGCGCCGGCGGCGTAGCGGGGGTGGCCGAAGAGGTTGGCCGTGCCCCAGAGCAGGCGCACCCCGGTGTCGTCCATCTTGGCCCGGGCCTGGTCGGCCATGGTCTCGAGGTTGGCCCGGCTCTCCTTCAGCGAGTCGCCCGCCGGCGCCAGGTCGAGGTCGTGGAAGCAGAAGAAGGGCGTGCCCAGGATGGTGAAGAGCTCGAACGCGGCGTCGAGCTTGGCCTCGGCCGCCGCCATCGGGTCGGCGGCGGCGGCGTCGCCGAGCCAGGGCCGGTCCCAGGTGCCCGAGCCGAACACGTCGTCGCCGGGGGCGCAGAAGCTGTGCCAGTAGCAGACCGCGGGGCGCAGGTGGTCCTCCATGCGCCGGTCGCCCACGACGAGGTCGGGGTCGTACACCTGGTACTGCAGGCCGTCACCGGGCTCGTCGCCCGCCGGACGCACCGGCCCGGTGCCGAAGAACGGCTCGGTCACCGGTCCCCCTCCGCTTGGTCGTCGTCGGCGTCGGCGCCCCCCGGCGGCAGCGGGGCCGACGCCGGGTCGCCCTCGTTGCGGATCCACAGCGTGCGCTGCTGGAACGGGATCTCGATGCCCTCCGCGTCGAGCGCCTCTTTGAGCCGGATGCGCAGCTCGCGCATCACCTTCCACTGCATGCCGGGCCTGGTCTTCAGCACGAGGCGGATGTCGACGCTGTCGGCGGCCAGCATCTCCACGCCCCACAACTCGGGCTCCTCGAGCAGGAGCAGCCGCCACTCGTCGTCGCGCCAGAGGCCGTCGGCGGTGGCCTTGATCACGTCCTGGGCCCGCCGCAGGTCCGTGCCGTAGGCCACCGACACGTCGAGCAGGGCCCGCGCCCACTGCTGGGACTGGTTGCCGACGCGCTCGATGACGCCGTTGGGGACGTGCCAGACCGTGCCGTCCACCGAGCGGAGGCGGGTCGAGCGCAGGGTCAGGCGCTCGACCGTGCCGGTGGCCTCGCCGACGTCGATCACGTCGCCGACGCCGAACTGGTCCTCGACGATCATGAAGAAGCCGGAGAGGAAGTCCTTGACCATGCTCTGCGCACCGAAGCCGAGCGCCACGCCGGCGATGCCGGCGCCGGCGATGAGCGGTGCGAGGTCGATCTCGAACTCGCCCAGGATGGTGAGGAACGCGATCGTGTAGATGGTCGCGGTGGCCACCCCGACCAGGACCGACGACAGGGTGCGGGCGCGCGCCGCGGCCCGGGCCGACACCTCCGGGGTGAGCGAACCGAGGCCGGGTGGCGGCTTGTCGAGCCCGTCGACGATCCGGGCGACCAGGCGCTTCGACAGGCGCACGCCGATCCAGGCGAGCACGACGATG
The DNA here is from genome assembly GCA_020637195.1 of Microthrixaceae bacterium. GTDB lineage: Bacteria > Actinomycetota > Acidimicrobiia > Acidimicrobiales > DATDAH01 > JAEUJM01. The sequence continues at coordinate 248,125 of JACJWK010000002.1, read as the reverse complement.
CCGAGGATCTTGAGCGGCCGGTGGACGAGCCAGTCGAGGGCCTCGGCGAGCGCCTCGTTCTCGGTGGCCTCGTAGACCCGCTCGCACACCCAACTCGGCGACGCGCCGCACGGCTCAGCCACCCTCCGACCCTACCCATTCCGCCGGCGCCGTCCGTGCGCCCCCGAACCCCGTTCTGGCTCCCGTTTTCGGTGCCACGGCACCGAAAACGGGAGCCAGTTCGAGCGAGCTCGATCAGGGAGTGACCGGCGCCGCCTCGAGGACTACCTTCCGAAGCGCTTCCCCACCGCGCCATCGACCTTGGGGAAGCCATGCACGACGCCGACCAGCTGTACGCCCTGTCCGCACGCCAGCACGGGTCGGTCGCCACCCGCCAGGCCCACGCCCTGGGCCTCACCTACGACCAAGTCGATCACCTGATGGATTCGGGTGGGTGGGAGCGCGTGACCGGGACCGTCATCCGTCGAGTCGGCTCGCCGCGATCGCGTGGCCAACGGGTCATGGAGGCCGTGCTCGATGCCGGCGAAGGCGCGGCGCTGTCCCACACCTCGGACGCCGCGTGGTGGCGTGTCCGCGGCTTCCGCCTGAACGAGATCGAGGTCGCCCGCCGCCGCAACACCCGCTCACAGCCGGCACGGCTCGCCGACATCGTCCATGAGCCCCGCCTGCTCCCCCGCCATCATCGAACCGTGCTCGACGGCGTTCCCGTCATCGTCCCGTCGCGCATCCCGTTCGACCTCGCTGCGACCCGGCCGTGGCTCGCCGAGAAGGCCCTCGATCGAGCGTGGGCGGCGAACCTCCTCTCCTTCACCAGCGTCACCCGCATGCTCCGGGAGTTGGCGACGCGTGGCCGGCCCGGGATCGCCCTGATGCGGGAGCTGATCGAGGATCGCGGGCCCGACTACCGACCGAACGACACGAACCTCGAGGACCGCTTCCAGCAGCTGGCCCGGGAGGCGGGGTGGGACGACTTCGAACGCCAGCACCAGGTCCTCGGCCGTGAGTGGCTGGGACGGGTCGACTTCCTCAGCCGCCGCCGGCGCCTGATCATCGAGGTCGACAGCGCCTTCTGCCACGGTGCCCTCATCGATCGGCGCCTCGATGCCGCCCGGCGGCGGGCGCTGGAGGCCGACGGGTACCGCGTCGAGGCGTTCACCGACTCGGAGATCTGGTTCGACCCCGCCCGGACGGTCCGGCGCCTCCGAGCCCTCCGTTCCGGCTCCTGATTTCGGTGTTCCAGCACCGAAATCAGGAGCCAGTTCGGATTGAGGTAGGCAGACGCGAGGGTGTGGATGGCTTAGGGTGGGCAGATGCCAAGCTATCGACCAGGGCAGGTGGCGGACCTGCTGGGGGTCAGCGCCGACACGGTGCGGCGCTGGTGCGACGACGGGCGGCTGGCCACCAGCCGGACCGAGCGGGGGGATCGGGTGATCGACGGGGCCGACCTGGCCGCGTTCCTCGAGTCGGCCGCCGGGCAGGTGGAGATCCCCGCCATCGGGGCCAGCTCGGCCCGGAACCGCTTCACGGGCATCGTCACCAAGGTCACGAGCGACGACATCGTCGCCAAGGTCGAGCTCGCCGCCGGCCCCTACCGCCTCGTCTCGATCCTCACGTCCGAGGCGGCCGAGGAGCTGAAGCTGGCCCCCGGCGTGCTCGCCGTCGCGTCGGTGAAGTCGACCGACGTCGTCATCTCCCTCCCGGCGGCGTCGTGACCGCCCGCCACACCGCCCGCCGACTCGCCACGCTGGGCCTCGCCGCAGCCCTGGTCGCAAGCCTCGTCGCCTGCGGCTCGGACGGCGACGACGTGGCCGAGTCGGGTGACCCGGCGACGACCGCGCCCGTCGACGCCCAGACCGTCACCGTCTTCGCCGCCTCGTCGCTCACCGACGCGTTCACCGAGATCGGCGAGGGCTTCGAGGCCGCCAACCCCGGCACGACCGTCGAGCTCAGCTTCGGCGCGTCGTCGGACCTCGTCGACTCGATCACGAGCGGTGAGGCGCTCGGCACCGCCGACGTGTTCGCCTCCGCCGACGAGAGCAACATGGACAAGCTCGTCGAGGCCGGCGACGAGGGCGCCGAGCCGCAGGTGTTCGCCCGCAACCAGGCGGAGATCGCGGTGCCGGCGGGCAACCCCGCCGGGATCACCGGCATCGAGGACTTCGCCGAGGCGGACCTCTTCCTCGGCGTGTGCGCGCCGGAGGTGCCCTGCGGCGCGTACGCCCGGGCGGTCTTCGACAACGCCGGCGTGACCCCGTCGATCGACTCGGAGGAGGCCAAGGTCACCGACGTGGTGGCCAAGGTCGCGAGCGGCGAGCTCGACGGCGGCATCGTCTACGTCACCGACGTGACCGCCGACGACGACGACGTCGACGGGGTCGAGATCCCCGAGGAGTTCAACGTCGACGCCACCTACCCCATCGCCACCGTGGCCGAGGCGCCGTCGGCCGACGGAGCCACCGCCTTCGTCGACTACGTCCTCTCCGACGCCGGCCAGGCGGTCTTGGCGGACCACGGGTTCCTGCCGCCGTCGTGACCGCCCCTGCGGTCCCCGCGGTCCCGGACCGTCTCCGGGCCGCCGCCGGCCGCAGCCCGGTGACGGTCCGGGCGCGGCAGGGGTGACGCGCGGCACCATTCGGGTCGTGGACGCCGCCGATCGCACGCGCGAGCCCGGGCGCCGGGCGCGCCGGGGGCGCCGACGGGCGCCTGTCGTGCTCGTCGTCCCCGCGGTCGTCGGCGGTCTGCTGGTGGTGCTCCCGCTCGCCGGGCTGGTGCAACGCGCCCCCTGGAGCGACCTCTGGGCGCTCCTCGGCACCGAGGCCGTCCGTGAGGCGCTGCGCCTGTCGCTGCTCACGAGCACCGTCGCCACCGTGGTGTCCGTCGCCCTCGGCGTGCCCCTGGCCTGGGTGCTCGCCCGGGTCGCCTTCCCCGGTCGGCGGGTGGCCCGGGCGCTCGTGACCCTGCCGATGGTGCTGCCCCCGGTCGTCGGCGGCGCCGCCCTGCTCCTCGCCCTCGGCCGCCGCGGCCTGGTCGGCCAGTACCTCGACCAGTGGTTCGGCATCGTGCTGCCCTTCTCGACCGCCGGCGTGGTGGTGGCCGAGACCTTCGTGGCCATGCCCTTCCTCGTCGTGACCGTCGAGGCGGCCTTCCGGGCCGCCGACCGCCGGTACGAGGATGCCGCCGCCACCCTCGGCGCCCGGCCGTGGACGGTGTTCCGCCGCGTGACCCTGCCGGCGGTGCGGCCGGCGCTGGTCGCCGGGGCCGTCCTGTGCTGGGCCCGCGCCCTCGGCGAGTTCGGGGCGACCATCACCTTCGCCGGCAACCTCCAGGGCCGCACCCAGACGATGCCGCTCGCGGTGTTCGTCACCCGCGAGAGCGACCGGGGCGCCGCCATCGCCCTCAGCCTCGTGATGGTCGCGATCTCCCTCGCCGTCCTCGTCGGCCTCCGCGACCGCTGGCTGGCCACCGGCGGCGACGCGCCGACCGGGGACCGACCGTGAGCGCCCTGACACGACCGCCCGCCGAACTGGCTCCCGATTTCGGTGCCGTGGCACCGAAATCGGGAGCCAGAACGGTTGGGGAGCGGCGGTGATCGTGCTCGACGCCGCCGTGGTGGTCGAGCGGCCGGCGTTCCGCCTCGACGCCGCGGTCACCGCCGCCGCGGGCGAGCTCGTCGTGGTGCTCGGGCCCAACGGGGCCGGGAAGAGCACCCTGCTCGGCGCCATCGCCGGTCTCGTCCGCGCCGACGGCCACGTGCGCATCGACGGCGACCCCGTGCTCGACTCGGACGCCGGCGTCGACCGGCCCCCCGAGGACCGCCCCGTCGGCGTGGTGTTCCAGGACGGGCGCCTCTTCCCCCACCTGTCGGTGCTCGACAACGTGGCCTTCGGACTGCGCTGCGCCGGCACCCGGGCCGGGCCGGCGCGGTCCGAGGCCCGGGACTGGCTCGACCGCATCGGGCTGGCGGGTCGGGCCGGCGACCGCCCGACCGCCCTGTCGGGGGGCCAGGCCCAACTCGTCGCGCTCGCCCGCGCCCTGGCGACCCGCCCGCGGGTGCTGCTCTTGGACGAGCCGCTGTCCGCCCTGGACGCGCAGACGCGGCCGGCGGTGCGCACCGACCTGCGCCGCCACCTCGGCACCTTCTCGGGCGCCCGGCTCCTCGTGACCCACGATCCCGTCGAGGCGCTCGTGCTCGCCGACCGGCTGGTCGTGGTCGAGGACGGCGCGGTCGTGCAGCAGGGCACGCCCGACGAGCTGCGCCGCCACCCCCGCACGCCCTACACGGCCAGCGTCGTCGGCCTGAACCTCTGGCGCGGCCGCGGGGACGGCCGCCGGCTCGTCGTCGAGGGCGGCGCGCCGCTGGTCGTCCCCGGGCCGGCACCCGCCGGCCCGGCCATCGCCGTCGTGTCGCCGCGCGCGATCAGCCTGCACCTCGCTCGACCCGAGGGCTCGCCCCGGAACCTGGTCGAGGGGCGCATCGCCGGCATCGAGCACCGGGGCGACACCGTCCGGGTGCAGGTCGACGGCGCGCTCCCCCTGGTCGCCGACGTCACCGCCGGCGCCCTGGCCGACCTCGGGCTCCGCGTCGGGGACCCGGTCTGGGCCGGGTTCAAGGCGTCGGAGGTCGAGGTGGCACCGGCCTGAGCGGCCCCGGCCGTCGCCGAGGCAATAGGGTGCGACATCCACCCCACCGGACGCGGGACGTGGGGCCGGGACGGACGAGCACGCGCGAGAGAAGGGTGGGTCGGGACCCATGGGCAGGTTGGACGGGAAGGTCGCGCTGATCACCGGCGCGGGGCAGGGGCTCGGGCGGGTCGCCGCCGAGCTGTTCGCCGCCGAGGGCGCCAAGGTCGTCGTGGCCGAGTTCTCCGAGCAGAGCGGCCGTGAGACGGTCGCCGCGATCGAGGCGGCCGGCGGCACCGCGGCCTTCGTCCCGGTCGACGTGTCCAAGGCGGACCAGGTCGAAGCGATGGTCCAGTTCGCCGTCGACACCTACGGCGGGCTGCACGTGCTCTACAACAACGCCGGCATCATGCCCCCCGACGACGGCGCCACCCTCGACACCCCCGAGTCGACGTGGGACGTCGTCATGGAGGTCAACCTCAAGGGCGTCTGGCTGTGCTGCAAGTACGGCATCCCCGCGATGGTCGCCTCGGGTGGCGGCTCGATCATCAACGTGTCCAGCCTCGTCGCCGTCATGGGCTCGGCGGTCGCCCAGATCGCCTACACCGCCAGCAAGGGTGGCGTGCTGGCCATGAGCCGCGAGATGGCGGTCGAGCACGCCAAGCAGGGGGTCCGCATCAACGCCCTCTGCCCCGGTCCGATCATGACCGACCTCATGGCCGAGCTGCTGTCCGACGACGCCAAGCGCGCCCGGCGCCTCGTGCACGTGCCCATCGGCCGCTTCGGCCAGGCCCAGGAGATCGCCAACGCGGCGCTGTTCCTGGCCAGCGACGAGTCGTCGCTGATGACCGGCCAGCAGCTCGTCGTGGACGGCGGCATCAGCGCCGCGTACGTCACGCCGGAGTAGCCCGACCCTCCCGAACGACCGAGCCGACCCCCGACCTCCGACCCGAGACCGACCGACGACCGAGGAGCGAACGATGGAGCTCACCGAGCTGGAAGCGATGATCGGGGCGGGTGAGATCGACACGGTCCTCACCGTGTTCCCCGACCTCCAGGGCCGCTTCATGGGCAAGCGCGTCACCGGCCCGTACTTCCTCGACCAGGTGGTGGGCGCCGGCGGCGAGGGGGCGGTCCACGTCTGCAACTACCTGCTCGCGGTCGACGTCGACATGACGCCGCTGCCCGGGTACCGCTACGCCAACTGGGACCAGGGCTACGGCGACGCCAAGTGCCTCGCCGACCTGTCGACCCTGCGCCTCGTGCCGTGGCTCGACAAGACCGCGCTCGTCATCTGCGACCTCGTCGACGAGGACACCGACGAGCCCGTCGCGGTGTCCCCCCGCCAGATCCTGAAGCGCCAGATCGAGCGGGCGGCCGAGCGGGGCTACTCGGTCAAGTTCGGCGCCGAGCTCGAGTTCTTCCTCTTCATGGACACCTACGAGGAGGCCCACGACAAGGGCTACAAGGGCCTCACGCCGCACTCGAAGTTCATCGAGGACTACCACATCCTCCAGACCACCAAGGACGAGTACCTCATCCGCCAGATCCGCAACGGGATGCTGGGCGCCGAGATCCCGGTGGAGTTCTCGAAGGGCGAGGCCGGCTACGGCCAGCACGAGATCAACATCACCTACGACGACGCGCTGCCCATGGCCGACGTCCACACCGTCTACAAGAACGGGGCGAAGGAGATCGCCGCCCTCAACGACCGTTCGCTCACGTTCATGGCCAAGTGGTCCATGGACGACGTCGGCTCGTCGTGCCACCTGCACTCGAGCCTGTGGAACGCCGAGGGCACCGAGTCGCTCACCTGGGACGCCGACGCCGCGGACCACATGAGCGAGGTGTACCGGCACTACGTCGGCGGGCTCATCGCCACCGGCCGGGAGCTGGCCTGGTGCTACGCCCCCTACGTGAACTCGTACAAGCGGTACCTGCCCGACTCGTGGGCGCCCACCGCGCTGGTGTGGGGCCGCGACAACCGCACCTGCGGGCTGCGCACCGTCGGCCACGGCAAGGGGTTCCGGGTCGAGAACCGCGTGCCAGGCGCCGACTGCAACCCCTACCTGGCCTTCGCCGCCACCATCGCGGCCGGCCTGCACGGCATCGAGCAGGGCATCGAGCCGGGGCCGGCCTACACAGCCAACGCCTACGAGGCAGACGACGTGCCCCGCGTCCCGGCGACCCTCGTGGAGGCCATCGAGCTGTTCGAGGGCAGCGAGGTCGCCCGCGAGGCCTTCGGCGAGGACGTGCACCACCACCTGCTCAACACCGCGAAGCAGGAGTGGGCGACGGCGAACAAGGTGGTCACCGACTGGGAGCTCCAGCGCGGCTTCGAGCGCATCTGAGCGGGCCCCGGTCCGTGGACGGCCCCGCCCCGTGAGCGCGCCCGCCCTCCCCCGCTGGTACCGCAACCGGCGCTACGAGCTGCGCACGTCGCTGTGGCTCGTGCCCTCGCTGATCATCGGCGCGTTCGTCGTGCTGGCGCTGGGGGCGCTGGCGGTCGACGACCACCTGCTCGACCACGGCCGCTTCCCCGTGCTGCTCGACCCGGGCTCCGCCACCGACGTCCGCAACCTGATGGTGGCGATCGCGGGCGCCTCGATCACCGTCGTGGCGCTCGTCGCGTCCCTCACGCTCGTCACCCTCACCGTCGCGTCGACGCAGTTCGGGCCCCGGCTCATCCGGTCCTTCCTCGCCACCCGCGCCCCGAAGGTCACCATCGGGCTGTACGTCGGCACCTTCGTGTACAGCCTCATCGTGTTGCTGGCGGTCCACGACACCGACGGCGTCACCTTCGTCCCCCGCCTCGCCGCGGACCTCGCGGTGCTCGCCGCGATCGTCGACGCGATCGCCCTCGTGGCGTACCTGCACGCGACGGCCGTGTCGATCCAGCCCGCGACGGTCGTCAACCGGATCGCCAACCAGCTCGACGAGGCCCTCGACGAACTGGCCGCGATGGGCGTGCTCGTGGGCGAGACCGACCCCGCGGAGATCGAGGCCCTCATGGCCCGCATCGTCGAGGAGGGCGAGGTCGTCGTCGCCGCCGGCAGCGGGTACGTCAAGCGGGTCGAGCACGCCGACCTCGTGGCGGCGGCCGCCGAGGCCGGCGCCGCCGTGCACCTCGTCGTGCGCCCGGGCCAGTTCGTCCTGGCCGGCTCACCGCTGGCGCGGGTGCTGCCCGGGCCGGACGGCCGCCGGCCCGACGCGGCCACGATCAACGCCGAGCTCACCGTCGGCGCGCAGCGCACCGTCGAGCAGGACCTGCGCTTCGCGGTCGACCAGCTCGTCGAGATTGCGCTGCGGGCGCTGTCCCCCGCCGTCAACGACACGTTCACCGCGCTGACCTGCATCAACTGGCTGGCCGGCGCACTGCTGCGGCTCTCCGAGGACCCCCTGCCCGAGCGCGCCCACCGAGACGCCGGCGGCACCATCCGGGTGGTCGATCGCTACCTCAGCTTCGCCGACGTGACCGACAGCGCGTTCGACAAGATCCGCCAGGCGGGCAGCGACAACCCGGCGGTGCTCATCCGCCTCCTCGAGTCGGTGACCCTGCTCGCCCCCCAGATGCGCACCCGGGAGCAGCACGACGCGCTCGGGGCCCAGGCCGACATGGTGTGGGAGGCGGCCGAGCGCGAGATCCCGATCGCCGGCGACCTGGCCGACGTGCGCCGCCGCTACGACGAGGCGCGGGCGGCGCTGGCGCTGCCGCCCGTCCGCGGCCGCCGGCGCCACCGTCGGGCGCGCGCCGAGTCCACCGGGTCGTCCACGACGTAGCGACCGTCCACCCGACGAGGCCCCGACCGGTGCCGTCGGCGCCGGGGCCGGGTGCCGTCGGGGTCGGCGCGGAGGCGCCCCGTCGCCTCGGCGGCGGCCTCGGCGCCGAAGGCCTGCTCGACGAGCAGCACACCGAGGTCGAAGGCGCTGGCCGACCCCGCCGCCGTCACCACGCGGCCGTGGCGCACCAGTCGGCGGGCGCTCGGGTGGGCCCCGACCCCGGCGAGCTCGTCGAGGAGGAGCCAGTGCCCGCTGACCGAGCACCCCTCGAGCACGCCGGCGGCGCCGAGCACGAGCGCCCCGGTGGAGACCGCCGCCGTCCACTGGCTGGTGCGGTGGGCCTCGGCCAGCCAGCCGAGCAGGACGGGGTCCTCGACGAGGCGGCGCACCCCGAGGCCGCCGGGGACGATGACGACGTCGGGATGGGCCAGGTCCTCGAGCGCCCGGTCCGCGACCAGCACGCCGGGCCGTCCCTGGGTGGTGTGGGCGCCGGTGCGATGGGCGACGAACGACACGTCCACCCCGGGCGCGGCGCGCAGCACCTCGACCGGCGCGAGGGCCTCGGCGGCGCTCACGCCCTCGTGCACGAGGACGGCGACGTCCACGACCGCCAGTGTGGCACCGATCCGCCGCCTCCGACGGGCGCGGTCAGCGGGCCTGCTCGATGGCGGCGTGGATCGTCCGGGCGAGTCGGCGGGCGCCGGCGTCGGTGAGGTGGACCGTGTCGGCCGCGCGCAGGGGTACCTCCTCGCCCTGGCGGTTCGTGGTCGACGCCAGGTACTCGCCGTCCCGGCCGGCGAGGGCGTCGTCGGCGTCGGCGAGGGTGATGCCGGGCCAGCGCCGCGCGAGCTGCTGGTACTCCGATCGCAGGCCCGCCGTGGTGATCCGGTTGGCCTCCGTCAGCTCGGGCGGCGGCAGCACCCAGACCACCTCGGCGTCGGACCCCTCGTCCTCCAGCACCTGCATCAGCCGGTCGGCGGCGTCGCCCCAGGCGGCGAAGAACTCGGGCGTGTTCTTCAAGATCGCGTCGCCGTTCGCGTCCACGGCGTAGTCCGTGTCGGTGTAGTTGCCGATGAACAAGAACACGACGACGGCCGGGTCGTCGTCGCGCACCTGGTCGCGGAGGCGCTGCTCCCAGTCGACGAAGCCCGGCGTCAACAGCCCGGAGTTGTTGACCGCGGCGTTGTCGATGCGGACGTCGCGCCCGAAGCGCTCGTCGAGGGCGGGGCCGGTCTGGCGCAGGATCGAGTCGCCCGCGAGCAGGACCCGCTCGGGCTCGGCCAGCAGGCGAGCCACCAGCACCCCGACCACGACGAGGACCACGAGCACCGACAGCACGGTGCGGGCGCGGGGGCTCACCGTGCCTTCCTAGCCCACCGGCGGGCTCAGGCCGGGTCGCGAGGGACGATCGCCGTGCCGGGCGCGACCGGCGCGGCCGCGGGCTCCTCGTGGGGCGCCGCCCCGTTGGTCGAGCCCGGGCCGGGCTTCGGTCGCTCACGCGGGCCGGCCAGCCGGTCGAGGGCCTCGGCCATCTCCGCGGAGGCCGCGGCGGCGGCGAGGCTGGCGAAGATCGCCGCCCGGTTGTTGTGGTAGGTCGCGTCGGAGTCGGGGGACGCCGCCTTCTTCAGCGACGCGAGCGTGAGCTTCTCGTACTCCTCGGAGCTGCCCTCCATGGGCATGCGGCGGCCTCCTCTGGGGTCGGCGTTCCTATCGGCCGCCACGGCCCCGACGTTGAACCCGACCCCGGGCCGCGTGGGGCAGGCTGGAGGGATGCCGCTCCCCACCCCCGAGATCGACGCGTTCGTGTCCGAGCGATGGGACCGCACGGTCGTGCCCCTGCTCCACGACTACATCGCCATCCCCAACGTGTCCCCGGGGTTCGACCCCGCGTGGGCCGAGCACGGCCACATGCAGCGGGCGGTCGAGCTGCTCGAGCAGTGGGCGCGCGCCCAGGAGATCGACGGGCTCACCGTCGAGGTGGCGACGCTGCCGGGCCGCACCCCGCTGATCGTGATGGAGGTGCCGGCGTTCGGCGAGGGGGCGGACCCGAGCCACGACGAGGGCGTCGACACCGTGCTGCTCTACGGCCACCTCGACAAGCAACCGCCCATGGTCGGCTGGCGTGACGGTCTCGGCCCGTGGTCGCCGGTGCTGGACGGCGACCGGCTCTACGGGCGGGGCGGGGCCGACGACGGCTACTCCACCTTCTGCGCGCTCACCGCGATCGAGGCGGTGCAGCGTCACGGCGGCGCGCACCGCCGGTGCCTGGTGGTGATCGAGGCGTCCGAGGAGAGCGGCAGCCCCGACCTCGAGGCCCACGTCGACGCGCTCGGCGACCGCCTCGGCGCGGTGAGCCTCGTCGTCTGCCTCGACTCGGGGTGCGGCACCTACGACCGGCTCTGGACCACGACGTCGCTGCGGGGCCTGACCGGCTTCACCCTCTCGGTCGACCTCCTGCGCGAGGGCGTGCACTCGGGGGCGAGCGGCATCGTGCCGTCCACGTTCCGCATCGCCCGCGAGCTGCTGTCCCGCCTCGAGGACGCGTCGACCGGCGAGGTGCTCCTGCCCGCGTTCCACGCCGACATCCCCGACGAGCGCGTGGCCCAGGCCGGCGCCGCCGCCGAGGTGCTCGGCGACGCCGTGTGGGGCCGCTTCCCGTTCCTCGACGGCGCCCGCCCCGTCGCCGGGTCGGGTGCGGAGTTGCTCCTCGACGCCACCTGGCGGCCGGCGGTCGAGATCATCGGCGCCGACGGCCTGCCGTCGATCGAGGACGCCGGCAACGTGCTGCGCCCGCGCACCGCGCTGAACGTGTCGGTGCGGCTCCCACCCACCTGCGACGCCCCCGCGGCCCTGGCCGCGGCCACCGCCGCGCTCACCACCGATCCGCCCTACGGCGCCACGGTCACCGTCCACGGCGACTGGGCCGCCACCGGGTGGAACGCGCCCCCGACCGCACCGTGGCTCGCGGCCGCGGTCGACGCCGCGTCGCGGGCGGCCTTCGACGCGCCGGCGGCGGCCATGGGCGAGGGCGGCACCATCCCCTTCATGGCCATGCTGGGCGACCGCTTCCCGGACGCGCAGTTCCTCGTCCTCGGCGTCCTCGGCCCCGGTTCCAACGCGCACGGCCCCAACGAGTTCCTGCACGTCCCCATGTCCCGGGGCCTCACCGCGGCGGTCGCCCACCTCCTCGACGCCCACAGCGCCGCCCGGTCCAGCGGCACCAGTGAGGTCGGGCCGACGCTACTGACGCCGGCGGGCGTCGGGTGCGGCGAGCGTCGGGTGCGGCGAGCGAGGGACGAGCGAGCCATGACGATGCGATGAGGCGCCAGCCGAAGAGCGATCAGACACGCGCGCGCCAGCCGAAGAGCGTTTCAGAACGTGTCGCAGGCGGCGACGTCGCCGGTGTCGAAGCCCCGGTTGAACCACTCCTGGCGCTCGGCCGACGAGCCGTGCGTCCAGGTCTCGGGGTCGACGTCGACGCCGGCGGACTCCTGGATGCGGTCGTCGCCCACCGCGGCCGCCGCGGTGAGCCCCTCCTGGAGGTCGCCGTCCTCGAGGGCGCCGCGGTCGTACACCGAGTGACCCCACACCCCGGCGAAGCAGTCGGCCTGCAGCTCCAGCCGCACCGACAGCTCGTTGGCCCGAGCGGGGTCGTCTCGTTGGGCCCGGCGGACGTCGTCGCTGACGCCGAGCAGGTTCTGGACGTGGTGGCCGATCTCGTGGGCGATCACGTACGCCTGGGCGAAGTCGCCGGGGGCGTCGAAGCGGTCGTCGAGCTCGCGGAAGAACCCGAGGTCGAGGTAGGCGGTCTGGTCCGGCGGGCAGTAGAAGGGCCCCACCGCCGACGTGGCGCGTCCGCACCCGGTGCGCACGCCGTCCCGGAACAGCACCAGCTCGGCGTTGCGGTACCGGTCGCCCGATCCGGTGAAGATCGCGTCCCACGTCGCGTTGACGTCGTCGAGCACGTAGGACGTGAAGTCGACGAGCTCGCCGTCGGGGTCGGGCGCCCCCGGCACCTGGTCGGCCGCTCCCGAGGGCGCGGCGGGCGCCCCCCCGAGGCCGTCGAGGATGTCGGTGATGTCGATGCCACCGGTGCTCGAGGAGCTGCCACCGCCCCCGCCGCCGCCCAGCAGGCTGCCGCCGCCGAGCAGGGCGACCACCACGACGACGGCGAGCACGAGCACGCCGCCCTTGCCGGTGGGGATCGGGAGGCCGCCGACGCCACGACCCCCCGTGCTCGAGCGCTCGTCGCGGAGGTCGTCGCTGCGGGTGCCCGGCTTCCACTTCATGGTCGCTCCCCCACCCCTGCCCTACTTGGGGTGGGGCTCGGCCTTGGTCCAGTCGTACACGACCTCGGTGCGCAGGACGACGTCCCACACGGCGGCGCTGCGGCGGGACACCACCGACCAGAGCAGCAGCGCCAGGAGGTAGGTCGCCATCCACCCGCGGGCGACGGCCTGGAAGAAGCCGATGCGGCTGCCGCCGACGCGGCGCACCCGGAGACCGAGCAGCAGCTGCCCGAGGGTGCGGCCCCCGACGATCCAGCAGAGCGAGAGGTAGGTGAACAGCAGCGCGGCGCCGGCGAGCACCGCGCCCAGCGCGCCGAGGTCGTTGCTCGCATCCGTGCCGAGGACCGACTGGACGAGGTCCACGCTGAGGCTGATGGCCGCGCTGATGAGCCAGACGACGCCGAAGTCCACGAGCGCGGCGGCGCCCCGGGAGACGATGCCGGCGGGCTGGCCGTGGCGGGGCGAGATCTCCTGCAGGGCGACCGCGCTCACGCGACCGTCTCCGTCACCGCCATCGGCACCAGCTCGGGGTAGCGCGGCGGTCGGCGCAGGAGCCGGTCGACGAAGCGCCCGAGCAGGACGTCGCCGTTCATCGTGCGCACGCGCACGAGCTTGACCGAGTCGCTGGCGAGCACGCCCGTGGACTGGCGCACGATGTCCTCGATGCCGAGGTCGGCGACGAGGGCCTGGAGGTCGATGCGCCCGACGATGGCGTCGACGTCCACCCGCTCGAGCAGGGCGTCGATGTCCACCTGGGCCACGATCGCGTCGATGTCGATGCGCTCGAGGAGGGCGTCGACGTCGACCTGGGCCACGATGCCGTCGATGTCGAGCTCGCGCACGACCCCGTTGACGATCTGGTGGACGACGTTCTCGGCGACCGCCCGACCCGCACCGAAGGGGCCGATCGGCCGTCCCGCTGATCGTGTGTCCGCCATCGAGCCCTCCTGTCCGCGCCCGCGGAGTGACGCCGACACTAGCCACGCCGCCCGGCCCGGGGACCGGGTGGCTACAGCAGCGCCAGCACGTCCTCGGCCAGCCCGTACGCGTCCCCGTCGTCGCGGTTGCACAGGGCGACGACCGACGTGCCCTCGTCCAGGTCCACGACGAGGTCGGACACGAACCCGGCCCACGCCCCCGAGTGCTCGAGGCGGCCGTCGGTGAGCGACAACCCGCCGCCGTAGGCCGAGCCGTCGACGTCGGGGACCGCGCCCGGCGTGCGCATGGCCCGGCCCAGGGCCGCACCGCCCACGTCGAAGGTGTGCAGGTTCTCCGCCCAGCGCAGGAGATCGGCGGCACTGGTCCACAGGGCGCCGTCGCCCACCTGCTCCCAGCCGGTCGTGGCGGGGACGAACCGGCCCGCGGCGTCGACGACGTAGCCCTCGGCGCCGAGCGCGACGTCGAGGTCGGCGTCGTCGCGCAGCACGCTCGCGTCCATGCCGAGCGGCGTGAACAGCTCGGCGTCGAGGAGCTGGTCGAGCGACTCGCCCGCGACCCGGGCCGCGACGAGGCCGAGCAGGAAGTAGCCGGTGTTCGAGTACTCGAACTCCGAGCCGGGATCGAACTCGAGCTCGGGCTCGGCGGCGATCGCGGCGAGCGCCTGCGCGGTGGTCGTGCGGTCGGTGTCGTCGTGGTCCTCGGCGAGCAGGTCCGTGTACTCGACGAGGCCACCCGTGTGGTGGAGCAGGTGCTCGACGGTGACGGTGACCCCGTAGTCGGGCAGCTCGGGCACGTGGCGACGCACGTCGTCGTCGAGCGAGAGCCGACCCTCCTCCACCAGCGACAGGACGGCGGCGGCGGTGAACTGCTTGGTGACCGAGGCGACGTCGAACGTCGTCTCGGCCGTGATCGGCTCGCCCGTGTCCAGGTCGGCCACCCCGGCGCCGCCGACGAAGACGGTGTCGCCGTCGCGTGCCGCGCCGACGGCGCACCCGGGCTCGCCCTCGAACCCCTGGTCGTCGAGGAGGGCGGCGATGTCCGCCGCCGACCCGTCCGTGGGCGCGGGACCGGGTGCGAACGGCGCCGACGTGGCGGGCGCCGGGTCGGACGACGCCCGGCCGTCCGGGCCGTCGTCGCCCGCGGCGCAGGCCGCCGCCACGGTCACCGCTGCCACGAGGCCGAGGACGAGCGGGAGGTTCGGCCGGCGCACGCCCGAGCACGCTACGCGTCGGCGAGCGCCCGCCGGAGGTTGCGCAGCGCGCGGTGCTGCATGGCCTTGACCGCGTTCGCGCTCCGACCGGTGACCGCGGCCACGTCCTCGAGCGAGAGGTCGACCACGAAGCGCAGCACCACGACCTCGCGCTGCTCGTCGCCCAGCCCGGCCAGCGCGGCGACCAGCTCCTCGTCGACGGGGTCGGGCGGCGGGGGCGCCGCGACCACGGGCGGATCCCGGTCCACGAGGGCGGGGCGCCGGGCCCGTCGACGGAACGCGTCGGTCATCCGGTTGCGGGCGATGGTGAACACCCAGCGCCGGAGGTCGGTGGCGTCGCCCCGGAACCCGCCGAGATCGCGGCTCACCTGGAGGAACACCTCCCCGAGCAGGTCCTCGGGGTCCGGCGCCCGACGCGCCCGCAGGTAGCCGAGCACGGCCGGGGCGAGCTCGCGGTAGGCCGCGGCCGCGTCGGGCCGGAACGGTGCGCCGGGACGGCGGCGTTCGTCGCGCCCGCCGGCGTCGGGGGCGGACGGCCGACGGCGGCGGGCGACCCCGAGGTCGCGGACGGACGCCGTCACGGGGTCTCCGGGCGGGTCGGGGCGGCGGCCTCGGGTCCCGACCGCCGCCGGCCGTCGGGGGCGGGCGGCGCCCGACCAGCAGGCGTCGCTCCGCTTCGGTGCGGCGCCGGTTGTGGCGTCGGCGGCCGCACCCGCAGGGGCAGGGGGCGCCCGCGGCGGTGGGGGCATCGGCCGGGTCCTCGGCATCCGGGGATCAGGGGCGGTCCCGGCCCGCGGTCGCGCGGCAGCGCAGCGGCTTCGGCCGGCCGACGGCGACGGCGCGCGCGCCGGTGGGCTCGTCGTCGGCGGGTCGGCCCCGGTCGTCGCGCCCCGTGTCGCCGCTCAGGTCGGACCAGGTGCGCGCTGCGCCTCGCCGGCGCCGCCCTCGGCACGACGGCCGCCCTCGGCGCGGTCCCGCGGCTCGTCACGCGGGCTCGTCTCGCGTGCGCGGACGCCCGGCCCGGCGCCCTCCCGGTGTCTCGCCGACGGCCCTCGCGCTGTCGCCGCAGCCGCACCGTGCTGGGGGACCTCGACGCCGATCCGGCGCAGCGTGGTGGACATCGCCGACTGCGCAGGGGCCGGCAGGACGCCCGCGGCCGCCAGGCTGGTCGAGCCGAGCACGAGGCCGGCGGCGCGACCGCGGCCACCGCGATCCGCCCGTGGCGCCGGCGCCCGGCGGGCTCCTCGCGGGCGCACGCGGCGAGGTGGCGAGCCTCGAGCTCGGCGGGCACGGGCGCACTCCCGAGCCGGCGCAGGCGCGCCACGAGCTCGGCTTCGGCGGTCCCGTCGGGCGGGACGGCGGACGGGGCGTCGGTGCGGTCGGTCGGGGGCATGACAGGAGCAGCGCTCGAGGGCTGCGGTACGGTACGGACGCCGTGTGAGAGGAACCTGAGGGCGTGCTGCGACGGACGAGACAGGGCGCGAAGCCACCGCTCGGGCTCGGCCCGCTGCTCGTCGCCGCGGCGACGCTCACCGTGGCCACGGTCTCCCCGGCGGCGTCGGCGTCCCCCTCGGGACCACGGTCGCCGGTGACCGCGGCCTCCCCCGCCCCACCGCCGACCGAGGGCGCCGCCGGCGAGCGGCGGGCCCGCATCACCGTGCCCCGCCTCGACGGCTGGGGGAACAACCCGGAGCGCCGGGGCCGCGGCCGCGCCGGTCGCCCCTACGGGCGCGTGGCACCTCCGGCCTACCCGGACGGTCAGGGCGCGATGGTGCCCGGACCGTCACCCCGCTACGTCAGCAACCGCATCTTCAACGACCGCGGCATCAACCTCTTCTCCGGGCGCGGCGCCACCCAGTGGGTCTGGGCCTGGGGGCAGTTCCTCGACCACACGCTGGGCCTGGCCCAGCCGGGCGGCGAGGCGGCCGACCTCGAGTTCGACGCCGACGACCCCCTCGAGGAGTTCACGAACGACTTCGGGATCCTGTCGTTCTCCCGCAGCGCCGCGGCCCCCGGGCGGGCGCGCCGCCAGCAGGTCAACGCGCTGAGCTCGTACCTGGACGCGTGGAACGTCTACGGCGGCACCGACGAGCGGCTCGAGTGGCTCCGCGAGGGACCCGTGAACGGGGACCTGTCCGACAACGGCCCCCACCTGCTGCTCGACGCCGCCGGCAACCTCCCCCGGCGCGACGAGCGGGGTGACCCGTCGGCCGCGCCGGCGATGGAGCTCCAGGGGCGGCTGCAGGCCCGACCGGAGGCGGCGGTCGTGGCGGGCGACGTCCGCGCCAACGAGAACCTCGCGCTGACCGCGATCCACACGCTGTTCGCCCGCGAGCACAACCGTCTGGTCGATCAGCTCCCACCCGGCCTCAGCGACCAGCGCCGCTTCGACATCGCCCGCCGCGTCGTGATGGCCGAGATGCAGTACGTCACGTACCGCGAGTTCCTCCCCGCCGTCGGCGTCCGCCTGGCGCCCTACGCCGGCTACGACCCCGACGTGAACCCGAAGCTGTCCAACGAGTTCGCCACCGTGGGCTTCCGCGCCCACAGCATGGTCCACGGCGCGTTCGTCGCCGACGTCGCCGCCGGCGCGCTCGACGCGGCCGGGGCCGAGTCGCTGCGCGGACAGGGCGTGCGGGTCACCGCCACGGCGGCGGGCTGGCACCTGTCCATCCCCCTGCACGTCGGGTTCGCCAACCCGGACCTGCTCGAGGAGGTCGGCGTCGACGCCGTGCTCGCCGGCCTCGGCCACCAGCTCCAGTACGCGAACGACGAGCAGGTCGACAACCAGCTCCGCAGCGTCCTCTTCCAGGTCCCGGGGCCCGGCGTCACCGATCCCGCCACCCAGTGCGAGGACCAGGACGACCTCTCGGCGTGCTTCACGGGCGTGGTCGACCTGGCCGCCGTGGACCTCGCCCGGGCCCGCGACCACGGCATCCCCGGCTACAACGACCTCCGGGCCGCGTACGGCCTGCCCCGGGTCACGTCGTTCACCCAGATCACCGGCGAGGCGACCGATCAGTTCCCCGTGTCGCCCCTCATCGACCCCGACGATCCGATCGACGACCCGAACATCCTCGACGTGATCCGCGTCGAGCCCCCGGGCGACGAGCCGGTCCGCGCCGTGCACCGCTCGACGGTCGCCGCCCGCCTCCGGGCCGTCTACGGCACGGTCGACGCCGTCGACGCGCTCGTCGGGATGCTGTCCGAGCCCCACCTGCCCGACAGCGAGATGGGACCGCTCCAGACCGCCATCTGGGCCCGCCAGTTCGAGGCGCTGCGCGCCGGCGACCGGTACTTCCACGCCAACCGGGACGACCCCGGGCTGGTGACGATCCGGCGCCGGTTCGGCATCGACCACCGGGTCTCGCTCGACGAGCTCGTCGCCCGCAACACCGACCTGCCTGCGGCTCTGCCCGCGGACGCCCGGTTCCTGCGGGTGCCCTGAACGGGCGGCTCGACCCACCCCGTACCCCCGGACGGCGCTCGGGCGCTGGAGCAGGCGACACATCCGTCCACCAAGGGGAATCCATGCCGCGACATCTGCCGCGACACCCGCGCGCCCACCGGCGCGCCCTGCTCGCCGTCACGCTCGCCACCGCACTGGTGTCGGGCGCGCTCGCGAGCCCGATCGCCGCCGCCGAGGAACCGGGCCAGGAGCGAGGCCGACCGGCGCGCTCGGCGCGCATCAGCGTGCCCAGCCTCGACGGCACCGGCAACAACCCGCGCCGTGCGCAGCAGGGGGCGGCCGACCGGGCCTACTCGCGCATCGGGCCGGTCGCGTACGCCGACGCCACCGGCGCGATGGCCGACGGGCCCTCGCCCCGGTACGTCAGCAACCGCATCTTCGACGACCGGGGCCAGAACCTGTTCTCGGCCCGCGGCGTCACCCAGTGGGGGTGGGCCTGGGGCCAGTTCCTCGACCACACCCTCGGCCTCGGCCAGGCCGGTGACGAGTCGGCCGACCTCGCCTTCGACGCCGCCGACCCGCTCGAGGCGTTCACGAACGACTTCGGCGTGATCCAGTTCACGAGGGACGCCACCACCGGGGGCGGCACCCCCGAGCAGGTGAACACCGTGAGCTCGTACCTCGACGCCTGGAACGTGTACGGCGGCAGCGAGGAGCGCCTCGAGTGGCTCCGCGAGGGGCCCGTCGACGGGGACCTGTCCAACAACGGCCCCCACCTGCTCCTCGACGCCGACGGCAACCTCCCCCGGCGCGACGAGCGGGGCGACTCGGCGAGCGCGCCGGCGATGGACCTCATGGGCCGCCTCACCGGCACCACGGACGAGGCGGCGGTCGCCGGCGACGTCCGGGCCAACGAGAACATCGGCCTGACCGCGATCCACACGCTGTTCGCCCGCGAGCACAACCGGATCGTGGACGCGCTCCCCACCCGGCTCAGCGCCCAGCGCCGCTTCGACATCGCCCGCCGCGTCGTGATGGCCGAGCAGCAGTACATCACCTACCGGGAGTTCCTCCCGGCGATGGGGATCGACCTGCCCCGCTACCGCGGCTACGACGCCCGGGTCGACGCGACGATCTCGAACGAGTTCGCGACGGTCGGCTACCGGGCCCACAGCATGATCCACGGCGAGTTCGAGGTCGAGGTGGACGCCGCCGACCTGGACGCCGCCGCGCAGGCGGCCCTCACCGCCCAGGGCGTGACCGTCACGCCCGTCGACGGCGAGCTCGAGCTGGTCATCCCCCTGAACGTCGCCTTCGGCAACCCGGACCTGCTCGAGCAGGTCGGTGCGGGCGCGGTGCTGGCGGCGCTCGGTGCCGAGCGTCAGTACGCCAACGACGAGCAGTTCGACAACCAGTTGCGCAGCGTGCTGTTCCAGGTGCCCGGTCCCGGCGTCACCGACCCGGCCACGCAGTGCAACGACCAGTCCGACCTCACCCAGTGCTTCTCGGGCGTCGTCGACCTGGCCGCCATCGACATCGCCCGGGCCCGTGACCACGGGATCCCGACCTACAACGACCTGCGGGCCGCGTACGGCCTGCCCCGGGTCACGTCGTTCACCCAGATCACCGGGGAGCGCACCGACCAGTTCCCGGACGACCCGGAGATCGACGCCGCCGACCCGCTCGACGACCCGGACATCCTCGACATCGTCGAGCTGCGCGACGCCGCGGGCAACGTCTTGGCCCCCGGCTCCGACGCCGCCGACGAGGACGCCGTCTCGGCCGTGCGCCGCACGACGCTCGCCGCCCGGCTGCGGGCCATCTACGGCTCGGTCGACGACGTCGACGCGTTCGTGGGCATGGTCGCCGAGCGGCACCGACGGGGCAGCGAGTTCGGCCCGCTCCAGCAGGCCATGTGGGAGCGCCAGTTCGCCGCCCTGCGGGACGGCGACCGCTTCTTCTACGGCAACGACACCGGTCTGCGCCGCATCCAGGAGAAGTTCGGGATCGACTACCGCGTCCGCCTGCGTCGCCTGATCGTCCGCAACACCGACGTCGAGTGGGGCGAGCTGCCACGGGACGTGTTCCGGATCACGAGCTGACCGCCACCATGCGGTAGCAAGGGTCGGTGGGCGCCCGCGCACCGACCCGGTTGCTCTCGTCCGCCCGTCGCGTCAAGCGGCGGGCGGACGAGCACTTCCTGCCCCTGGTGGCGGCGGGCGTGGCGTTCTACGCGTTCCTCGCCCTCGTCCCCGCCGTGATCGTGGCGCTGGCGGGGTACGGCCTGTTCGCCGACCCCGACGGGATCGACGAGCAGCTCGGCGACCACGCCGGCGCCGTGCCGGTCGAGGTGCGGTCGCTCGTCGAGGCCCAGGTGCGCTCGATCGCGGCCGGCGGCGGGGGCAGCCGCACCGTGGCCGTCGTGGTGGGGACGCTGCTCGCCCTGTGGACCGCGTCCGCGGGGATGAACAGCCTGGTGCGCGGCGTCGACATCGCCCACGGCCGCCACCCCCGTCGCTTCGTCGAGCAGCGCGGCCTGTCCCTCGCCCTCACCCTCGGCGCCATCGTGGTCGTCGTGCTCGTGGCGCTGCTCGTCGTCGTGCTGCCCCCGGCGCTGGGCACCACCGAGGTCGGTGACGTCGTGCGGGTGGTGCTCGACGTGTCGCGCTGGCCGCTGGTCTTCGCGATGACGACCGTCGCCCTCGCCGTCCTCTACCGCGTCACCGGCGGCGGCTCGGGGGGCCTGCACCTGCTGCCCGGGCCGGTCGTGGGCGCCGCCTGCTGGCTGGTCAGCTCCGCGGGCTTCTCGCTCTACACGGCCAACTTCTCCCGCTACGGCCGCACGTACGGCTCGCTCGCCGGCGTCGTGGTCGTCCTGCTGTGGCTGTGGCTCGGGGCCGGCAGCGTCCTCGTCGGCGCCGAGCTCGACGCCGACCGAGCCGAGCGCGCCGCGGGACGCGACTGACGGGCGGGTCAGACCGGCGCGCCCTCGTGGGCGAGCAGCCAGCGCTTGACGTCGAGGCCCCACCGGAAACCGCCCAGCCCCCCGCCGGTCCGCACGACGCGGTGGCAGGGCACGAACAGCGCGGCCGCGTTGCGCGCGCAGGCGCTGGCGGCCGCCCGCACGGCGTCCGGTCGACCCGCCTTGGCCGCGAGCTCGGCATAGGTCACCGGCGCGCCGGCCGGGACGGTGCGCAGGACCGTCCATGCCTCCTCCAGGAACGGGCCCGAGCGCTGGTGGACGGGCACACGGTCCACCGCCCCCAGGTCGCCCTCGACGTAGGCCGCCACGGCGTCGGTGATGGCGCCGAGGTGCGGCGACCGCCGCAGGCCGTCGGGGCGCAGCGCCGGGGCGATGAGCGCGACGAGCGCATCGGGGTCGTCGGTCCAGCCCGCGGCCAGCACGGTGTCGCCGGCGGCGACGATCGTGAGCGGCCCGACCGGGGTGGGGACGGTGGCGGTGTGGGGGGACGGGGTCGACATCAACGGTCCTTTCGCAGGGCG
This sequence comes from Microthrixaceae bacterium, assembly GCA_020637195.1. GTDB lineage: Bacteria > Actinomycetota > Acidimicrobiia > Acidimicrobiales > DATDAH01 > JAEUJM01. Next base: position 226,374 of record JACJWK010000002.1, on the reverse strand, counting down.
GGGTCGGGAGGGTCGGCGGGACGGGAAGGGTCGGGAGGGTCGGGGCGTGCGGCCGGACCGGAGGAGCGTGCGGGGGACGCCGCGTCGAGCGAGGCCCACAGGTGCACGAGGGCGTACGCCCGCCACGGGCGCCAGCGCTCGGCCGTGCGGGCCGCGGCGGCGGGGTCGCCCGCCACGCCGAGGCCGGTGAGCGCGTGGCGCACGCCGAGGTCGCCGGGGAGGAAGGCGTCGGGGTCGCCGAGGGCCCGCAGCGCGACGTAGCCGGCCGTCCACGGCCCGATGCCGGGCACGGCCAGCAGCCGGCGCTCGACGTCGGCGCGGTCGGCCCCGGGGTCGAGCGCGAGGTCGTCGTCGAGCGCGGCCGACAGCGCCACGAGCGCGGCGCGGCGGGTGGCGGGCATGCCCACCGCGCCCACGCCGTCGGCCACCGCCGCCGGCGACGGGAAGACGTGGGTGAGGGTGCCCTCGGGTCGGGCCAGCGGGGTCCCGGCCGCGGCGACGAGGCGCCCGGCGAGCGTGCGGGCGCCCGCCACCGACACCTGCTGGCCGAGCACCGCCCGCACGGCCAGCTCGGCCCCGTCGACGGTGCCCGGCACCCGGCGACCCGGGCCGGCGGCGACGAGCGGCCCCAGGAGGGCGTCGGCGCCGAGGTGCTCGGCGACCGCGACCGGGTCGGCGTCGAGGTCGAGCAGCCGTCTCGTGCGCTCGACCGCGGCGGCGAGGTCGCGCAGGTCCGTGAGCCGGAACGTCACGTCGACGTGGGCGGCCTGGCTCCCGGGGGGAAGGCGCACCGTGACGACCCCGGTGCCCTGGGGGAGGCGCAGGGCCCGCCGGTAGGCGCCATCGGCGGCCACCTCCTCGAGACCGGGGACGGCCCGGGCGCCGAGGAAGCGCAGCAGGCCCGCCGGGTCGAGCGGCCGACGGTGGGGCAGGCGGACGGTGAGCGCACCGGGGGTGCGCTCACCCCGATCGCGGCCGTGGGCACGCAGCTCGCTCGGGGTCCGGGCGAACACGGCCCGGATGGTGTCGTTGAACTGGCGGATGCTCGAGAACCCGGCCGCGAACGCGACCTGCGAGACGGGGAGGTCGGTGGTCTCGATCAGCAGCCGGGCGGCGTTGGCGCGTTGGGCCCGGGCGAGCGCGATCGGTCCCGCGCCGACCTCGGCGACGAGCTGGCGGTGGACGTGGCGCTCGCTGTAGTGCAGTCGCCGGGCGAGACCCGCGACGCCTTCACGGTCGACGACGCCGTCGGCGATGAGCCGCATGGCCCGCCCGACGAGGTCGGCGCGCGCGTCCCACTCGGGCGAGCCCGGGGTGGCGTCGGGGCGGCAGCGCAGGCACGCCCGGTAGCCGGCGGCCTGCGCGGCCGCGGCGGTGGCGTGGAACGACACGTTGGCGGCCTTGGGCGTGACCGCCGGGCAGCTCGGGCGGCAGTAGATCCCGGTCGAGCGCACGGCGGTGAAGAACCATCCGTCGAAGCGCGGGTCACGGCTCTGGACCGCCCGGTAGCAGCGCTCGAAGTCGAGGGGCACCCGGGCATCGTCGCACGGCCGGCCCCTGGGTACTGGCGGGAATCGGACGGGGAGGTGCTCCGGTCTGATCCGGCGCCCGGGGTGCCGGTGCGGGACGGCTCAGCGCAGGTCGCGACGCTCGAAGGCCCAGGTGCCGGCGGCGACGAGCACGACGATGGTGACGAGCGCCGGCACGGTGCCGAGCAGCGTGAAGCCCTCGTTGAGCGGGTCGCTGCCGATGTACCAGTACCAGGGAGACACGACCCGCGCGGTGGCCACCGCGTCGATCAGGTCGCCGAAGCCGTTGAGCAGGAACGCGACCGCGGCGAGGGCGCTCGCCACCGACAGCGCCTCGGCCTTGCGGCCCGTCGCGGCGCCCACCGCGAAGCCCACCGCGGTGAAGACGAGCGCGAGCAGCAGGCTCTCGACGCACGCGGCCACGAGGTGCAGGGCGGGAAGGCCCTCGTCGAGGCCCACGAGCGGGTCCGTGACCACGAGCGACAGGGTGCCCGCGAGCGCCATCGCCGAGACGAGCAGCACCACCGCGCCCCAGCGGCCGAGCGCCACCTCGAGGCGACGCACGGGCTGCACGAGCAGGAACTCGAGGCGACCGTCCTGCTCGGCACCCGCGATCGCGTTGGCGGCGAGCCCGATGCCGAAGATGAGCAGCAGGAGCGCGAAGAACATCGCGAAGAGCTGGCTCTGGAGGTAGCCGACCGGCGACGTGAGCGACAGGTCCTCGGTGATGCCGGTGAGCACCCGCAGGCTCTCGGGGAGCTGCTCCATCATCTGGTCGAAGTCGTCCTGCCCCTCGACGCTCGGGTAGAAGACGATGTTGACCTCGATGAAGGCCACGAACGCGACGCACCACCACACGAGGGCGCGCCGCCGGTCGACGAGGAGGCGCCGCGCCACGACCGCGGCACGGGTCGCGCTCACGGTCCCACCTCCGGATCGCGGTCGGTCGCCCGCTCCCGGTAGCGCTCGAGGAAGATGTCCTCGAGGTCGGGCTGGTGGCTCGTGAGGCGCTCCGCCCGGAGCTCGGCCGCGCGGGCCAGCGCGGGGTGCACGGGGCCGTCGACCGAGAAGCGCACGCTGCGACCGTCGACCGTGACGTCGCCGACGCCCGGCACGCCGGCGAAGGCGTCCGGCGGGACCGGCTCGGGGAGCTCGACCTCGAGGTGCTGCACCCGGGCGCGCAGCAGATCGGCGACCGACTGCACCTCGATGAGGTGGCCGGCGCGGATGAGGCCCACCCGGCCGGCCATCTCCTGCACCTCGGGAAGCAGGTGGGAGCTGAGGAAGACCGTGGCCCCGTCCGCGTTGCGCTCCCGCACGAGCTCGTGGAACTCCTCCTGCATGATCGGGTCGAGGCCGCTCGTCGGCTCGTCGAGGACCAGCAGATCGGGGCGGTGGGCGAAGGCGGCGACGATCCCCACCTTGCGCCGGTTGCCGGTGCTCAACTCGTCGATGCGACGTCCGGCGTCCAGGTCGAAGCGCTCGCAGAGCGCGGCCACCGCCGCCTGCGCCGGGTCGCCGCGCAGCCGGCCGAGGTAGGCGAACAGCTCGTGGCCGGTGAGACGAGGATCGAAGTGGAGGTCGGCGGGCAGCACCCCGATGCGGCGCCGGACCTCGGGATCGCCGCCCGTGCCGCCGAGCACGCGCACCGTGCCCGCGGTGGGGCGCAGCGCGTCCAGCAGCAGCCGGGTGGTGGTGGTCTTGCCCGCGCCGTTGGGGCCCAGGAACCCGAAGATCTCACCCTCGAGGACGGTCAGGTCGAGGTCGGCCACGGCGGTCAGCGCGCCGAACCGCTTCGTCAGCCCCTGCGTCTCGACGACCGCCATCGCCGGCACGCTACGCGGTGGCGCGGCGCGTCGGCGACGACCCGGGCGTGCGCCTCACCCCATGGTCCGGGCGTGGGCGAGCAGCTCGTCGCGGTCGTCGGGGTGGGCGATCCGGGCGAGGGCGACCGCCCGCTCGCGCACCGTGCGCCCCCGCAGCGAGGCCGCGCCGTGCTCGGTGACCACGATGTCGAGCTGGTGGCGAGGCGTGGTGACGACGGTGCCCTGGGGCAGTGCGGGCAACAGGCGCGACACCGACCGGCCGTCGACGTTCGCACGCGAGGGCAGGCAGATGAGGCTGCGGTCCTCCAGCTCGAGGCCCGAGACCGACACGAAGTCCTCGTGGCCGCCGATGCCCGAGAACTGCCGGCTGCCGAGGGTGTCGGCGACGGTCTGGCCCCAGAGGTCGAGCATGAGCGCCCCGTTGATCGTGACCATCTTGCGGTTGCGGGCGATCACCTCGGGCGAGTTGACCACGTCCACGGGCAGGAAGCGGACCTCGTCGTTGCCGTCCAGCCACTCGTACAGGTCGCTCGTGCCCGCGGCGAACGTCGAGATCGACTGGCCGTCGAACTGGCCCTTGTGGGCGTTCGTGACCTTGCCCGCCTTGTGCAGCTGCATGAGCCCGGTCGTGAACATCTCGGAGTGCACCCCGTAGTCACCGCCGGAGTCCTCGGCGAGCAGGCGGGCGATGGTCGACGGGATGCCCCCGATCCCGGTCTGGAGGGTGCAGCCGTCGGTGATGAACGGGCGCACGTGGCGGGCGATCTCCTCGTCCACCTCCGTCGGCACCGCGTCGGGGAGGACGAACAGGGGCCGGTCGCCCTCGATGACGAGGTCGACGTCGTCCACGTGCAGGCGGTGCGGGTGGTCCGGCTCGATGCCGAAGGTCCGGGGCGCGTCGGCCACGACCTCGGCGATCACGACGCGGTCGGGGTCGGCCACGGCCCGGTTCAGCTCCGCGATCGTGGCGCCGGCGTGCACCGAGAGGCTCATCCAGCCGTCCTCGTCGGGCGCCGAGACCGCCGTCGCCATCACGCGGGGGGCGATGCGCTCGAGGATCGGGGTGAAGCGCCGGAAGTCGGACGGGACGAACGAGATGTCGGCCCCCGAGTCGATCAGGAAGCGCTCGGCCGGCCCGTAGAACCCGCTGAGCAGGCGGACCCCGGGCCGGGTGAAGAGCTCGTAGAGGTCGACGAGCAGCGCCCCGAACACCACGAGCTCGTCGAAGCGCTCCCGCTTCCCGAGCGCGTGGAGGAGGCCCGCGGGCTGGCCCGGCCCGAGGGGGATCCCCAGGCGGTCGACGTCGCGGATCAGCTCGGCGCCCTCCTCGGGCGTGTGCAGCGTGATGGCCATGCCCGAAGTGTGGCGGACCGGCCCGGCGGCACCAGGGTCGGAGGTCACCCGCGGCGGCGCCGGTCGGCCCGTCGCCGGCGCGCCGGTCGGCCGTCCGACCGGGTCAGCGGCGCCGGTAGCCGAGGTCGAAGCGGCGCACCGCCCGGGCGAACAGGTTGGGCTCGACGTCGGGCTCGGTCACGACCTCGAGATCGGTGATGCGGCGAGGCAGCTCCTCGAGCAGCAGGCGCAGCGTCTGGCGGGCCAGGTTGGCGCCGAGGCAGAAGTGGGTGCCGTAGCCGAAGGCGACGTGGTGGTTCGGCGTCCGGGCGATGTCGAACCGGAACGGGTCGTCGAACACGGCCTCGTCGCGGTTGGCCGACGGGTACAACAAGATGACCCGCTCCCCCGCGCCGACCGCCTGCCCGCCCACCTCGGTGTCGACGGCGGCCGTCCGGAAGAAGTTGTTGAGCGGCGTCACCCAGCGCAGCAGCTCCTCGACCGCCGCGGGGACGGCCTGGGGGGCCTCGGCGAGTCGCTCCCACTGGTCGGGGTGGTCGCAGAACGCGCGCAGCCCGTGGGCGATGACCGTCCGGGTCGTCTCGGAGCCCCCCGAGATGAACAGGCCCGTCTCGTGGAACACCGACATCCGGTCGAGGGGCTCCCCGTCGATCTCGGCGTTGGCCCACGTCGAGAGCAGGTCACCCATCGGGCAGCCGGCGCGCTCGGCGAGGAGGTCGTCGAGCTGCGAGTTGAACTCGAAGCACGCGGTGACGACCCCGAGCGCGACCTCGGGGTCCCGGTCCATGGTGTCGAGCCGCATGAGGCGCTCGGACCAGCTCTTGAGGTCACGCCACTGCGCCTCGGGGAAGCCGAGCAGGCGGCAGGTCAGCCGGGCCGGCAGCTGGGCCGCCAGGCGGTCGACCACCTCCAGCTCGCCCCGCCCGCCCGGCGCCGCCTCGAGCGCCTCGTCGAGCAGCTCGACGACGAGGGACCGGATCTCGTCGGCTCGCGTGCGCACCGCGGCCGGGGTGAACTCGCGCGACACGAGGCGGCGCTGCTGGCCGTGGCGGGGATCGTCCTGGGCGATCATGTTCGTCTCGTCGGGCGAGGGCAGGGCCCGGTAGGCCGGGCCGCTCAGGAACACGTCGGAGCGCCGCTCGACGTCGAGGACGTCGGCGTGGCGGGTGACGGCCCACAGGCCGTTGGCCTCGTCGCGGTACACCGGCTCGTGCGCGCGCATCCAGGCCCAGGCGTCGTGGGGGTCGCGCCGGTAGAGCTCGGGGTCGAGCAGGTCGTACACGGGCCGGGCGGCGGGCGCGGGGGCGGAGGGTGCGGTCACCGCGCCATTGAACCCCACCGGCGGGCCGGGCCGCCCGCGACGGCGGCCGAATAGCCTGCGGGCATGCTCGCCGACCCCGACGCCGTCGCCGCCGCGTACGCCGGCACCCGCCGCCGCAGCACGGACCTCCTGCGCGAGGTCGGCGCGGGCGACGACGTGGCGGGGCGCACGGTGCCCGCCTGCCCGGAGTGGACCGTCGCCCAGCTCGTGGGCCACATGGTCGGGGTGTGCGACGACGTGCTCGCCGGCAACATCGCCGACGCGGGGTCCGACCCGTGGACCGCGGCCCAGGTGGCCCGGGCCGAGGGAACACCGCTGGCCGACCTGCTCGACCACTGGGACGAGGTCGGCCCGCAGGTCGAGGCGCTGATCCCGGCCGTGCCGCCGGGCCCGACGTCGCAGATGGTCTTCGACGTCACCACCCACGAGCACGACCTCCGCGGCACGCTCGACCGGCCCGGCGCCCGGGACTCCGACGGCATCGACGTCGGGCTGGGCTTCCTCGCGAAGAGCCTCCACCGCCTCATCGAGGCCGAGTCGTTGCCGTCGCTCGAGATCACCACGTCGGGCCGGGTGCTCACCCTGGGCCCGGTGGCCGAGGGGTCGGAGGCCGACCTCCACCTCGCCGGGCCCGCATTCGAGGTGTTCCGCGCCTTCGGCGGCCGGCGCACGGTCGACCAGGTCCGGGCCCTCGACTGGTCCGCCGACCCGGCACCGGTCCTGGACGCGTTCTTCGGCGGCGTCCTGCGACCGCCCGTCGAGCCCCTCGCCGAGTAGCGCGGGCGCTCAGCGGCGATCGGCGAGCGCGGCGACGGTGCGGTCGAGGCAGGCGCGGTCGACCGTCCCCGGCACGAGGACGACCTCGTCGCAGCCGGCCTCCTCGGCGCCGTCGAGGAGGCCGTGCAGCGCGCCGACGCTCCAGACCCGCGTCTCGGCCGCCATGGCCTCGGCGAACTCGCGGCCGAACACCCCCAGGTACCGCGCCGCGAAGCGGCGCAGCTCGTCCCGGGCGGCGGCGTCGTCCTCCCCCAGCAGGTAGAAGCAGCCGTTCACCTTCCGCGGCGCCGTGCTGCGGCCGGCGTCGTGCCAGGCCTGCTCGGCGAGGCGGAACGTGGTGGCCATCTCGTCGGCCGCCCCGGCCACGCTGAAGCCGGTGACCCCGTCGGCCCAGCGGGCGGCCCGGGCCAGGGCCTTCGGGCCGAGCGCGCCGGCGAGCAGGGGTGGGCCGCCGGGCTGGAGGGGAGGCGGGCCCACCGGGTCGGCGCCGTCGAACGGCGGCTCGCCCGCCCACAGGCGCCGGAGCTCGGCCACCTGCTCGTCCAGGCGGGCGTGGCGCCGGGCGAACGGGGCGCCGAGGCTCCGGTAGTCGTGCTCCCGCCCGCCGACCCCGACCCCGAGGGTGAACCGGCCGCCGGAGAGCTGGTCGAGGGTGGCGACCTGCTTGGCCACCTCGGCGGTGGGGTGCAGGGGCAGCACCACGACGTTGGCCATCACCCGGACCCGCTCGGTGACCGCGGCCGCGGCGGCGAGCGCCCCCACCCAGTCCTGGTTGTCGAACGAGATGCGCTCACCCGTGCTGATGCTCGAGAACGGGCCCTCGTCCGCGCCCCGGGCCCAGTCCACCGTCGTGGCGGGGCCGTAGCCCGGCGCCATGGTGGGCAACGCGATCCCGATCTCCATCGCCGGAACCTAGCCCGGTCCCCCGACCGACCCGTTCGTCTGCCCCGAACCCCGTTCTGTGCACAGAGACCGCGACGGGACCGCGCGGTTCCTGTACACAGAACCGGGGGGTGGTCGGGCTCCTGGCCGGCTACTGGCGGCGCAGCGAGTCGTGCACCTCGGCCTCGGGGTCCGAGAAGGGCTCACCCTCGACGTCGACCAGCACCCGGTGCAGCGATCCGGTGAAGCGGAACGGCGCCCGGTAGTCGCCCACCACGGGGACCCCCCAGTGCTCGCCGCAGTGCAGGCCGTCGCCGGTGATGGCGAAGCGCACCGGGGTGAACCGGGGGACCTCGCCCGCGCCGACCTCGACCCCGTCGGCGAGGAGGTGGGCCACGCCCCGGTGCTCGCCGGTGCGCTCGAAGCGCAGGCCGAGGGTGCGGGCGGCCGGGTCGAGCGGCTCGGCGGAGGCGACGCGGTGCTGCTCGAGGCCGGCGAGGTTGTGCGCGTAGTGCAGGCGACCGCCGGCGACGTACAGCACCCAGCCCCCGAGGACCGAGCCCTGCACGAGCAGGATGCCCTCGGCGTCGCCCAGCGGGCCGGACAGCTCGGCGGTGACCGCGTGGCTGCGGTTGCGCACGTTGACCGTGCAGGTCTCGGGCACGGGGCCGCCGCCGGGCCGGAACTCGTAGTGGGTGCGGTCGGCGACGCCAGGGCGCTCGAGCCCGAGGATGGCCGTCAACAGATCCGTGTCGACGGGCAGCACCTGGTTGGCCTCCGCCTCCTGCCACCAGCGCTCGATCATCGCCTGGAGCCGCTCGGGCTCGTCGGCGGCCAGGTCGTGGCACTCCGAGGGGTCGACGGCGACGTGGTACAGCTCCCAGGGGTCGTCGTCGATGTGGATCGAGGTGTCGGCGATGGGGTGGTAGGTGACCGCCTTCCAGCCGTCCTGGTAGAGGGCCCGGCTGCCGAGCATCTCGTAGTACTGCACCGTGTGGCGGTCCGGGGCGTCGGCGTCGTCGAAGCAGTAGCGGAAGCTCGTGCCCGCGATCGGCTGCTGGTCGACCCCGTCGATCACCGCCGGCGCCTCGACCCCCACCGCCTCGAGGACGGTGGGCAGCAGGTCGACGGCGTGCGTGTACTGCCGCCGGCGCTCGCCCCGGGCCGCGATGCCGGCGGGCCAGTGGACGATGAGCGGGTCGCACACGCCACCCTCGTGGGTCTCGCGCTTCCACCGCTTGAACGGCGTGTTGCCCGCGACCGTCCAGCCCCACGGGTAGTTGTTGTGGATGGTGGGCCCGCCGATCTCGTCGATGCGGTCCACGGCCTCCTCGACCGACATCTCGAGCACGTTCCAGTTGCGGATGTCGTTGACCGAGCCGTTGGGGCCCCCCTCGGAGCTGGCCCCGTTGTCCGAGAGCACCATGATCAAGGTGTCGTCGAGCTCGCCGGTCTCCCGCAGGCGGTCGAGGACGCGGCCGAGCTGGTGGTCGAAGTGGGTGAGGAAGGCGGCGAAGCACTCCATGTAGCGCGCCGACACGCGGCGCTGGTCGTCCGACAGGTCGTCCCAGGCCGGCACCCACGGCGGCCGGGGCGACAGCTCGGTGCCGGCGGGGAGCACCCCCGTGTCGACCTGGCGGGCGAAGGTGGCCTCGCGCCACGCGTCCCACCCCTGGTCGAACCGGCCGCGGTAGCGCTCGCGCCACTCGGGCGGGGTCTGGTGGGGCGAGTGGCACGCGCCCGGGCAGAGGTAGAGCAGCCAGGGCTTGTCGGGCTGGACCGCACGGAGGTCGCCCAGGAACGTGAGGGCGTGGTCGACCAGGTCCTCGGTGAGGTGGTAGCCGTCGTCGTGGTCCCCGGGGGCGGGCACGTAGTGGTTGTCCGACAGCAGGGTGGGGCCGAACTGGCTGGTCTCGCCGTCGAAGAACCCGTACCAGCGCTCGAAGCCCCGGCCGAGCGGCCAGCGCCGGCGGGTGGCGCCCAGGTGGTGCTCGTGCTCGGGGGTGAGGTGCCACTTGCCCACCGCGTACGCCGCGTACCCGTGGGGGGTGAGCATCTGCGGCAGCGTGCCGCAGCTGTCGGGCAGGTGGCCGTCGTAGCCCGGGAAGCCCGAGGACAGGTCGACCACCCGGCCGATACCGGCGGTGTGGTGGTTGCGGCCGGTGAGCACGCAGGCCCGCGTCGGCGAGCACAGCGCGGTGGTGTGGAAGTTCGTGTACTGGAGCCCGCCGGCGGCGAGGGCGTCGAGGTTCGGGGTGTCGAGGTCGGAGCCGTAGCAGCCGAGCTGCGCGAAGCCCACGTCGTCGAGGACGACGACGAGCACGTTGGGCGCCCCCTCGGGGGGACGGGGCTCGGGTGGCCACCACGGGGTGGACTCCGGCCGGGTCCGCCCGATGACCCCCTGGAACTCGCTGCGCTCCCCCATCGTGACGACCTCCCGGCCGCCTACCCGTCGGCCGGTTCGGAGGGGATCACACCGATGCTGGCGAAGCCGACGTTGAAGGCGCCCACGTCGTCGGGCGGGTCCTCCTCGGTGGAGGTGCAGTCCGCCGCGTTGTAGTCGCGACCGCCCATGTCCGTCGCGGCCGGGACCTCGACGAGGCCGCGGACCTCGCCCTCGGCGCACGACGGGATGTTGAGGTTGGTCACGACGACGTCGGCCTCGCCGGCGACGAGAGCGTCGCGGTGCTCCTCGACCCAGGCCACCACCTGCTCGACCCCGGCCTCGAACTCGGGAGGCTCCTGGTCGATGCCCTGGCTGCTCGCCAGCGCGGGGATGCCGGCCGCGACCGCGGCCCGGGCCGCGCCCACCGTGCCGGAGGCGTCGATGACGGGCCCCATGTTCTGGCCTTCGTTCAGACCGGTCACGACGAGGTCGGGCGGCTCCTCGACCACGTTCTCGAGCCCGTAGTTGACCGAGTCGGCGGGGAACCCCTGGACCGCCGTGACCGGGTGCCCGCTCAGCGTCTCCTCCTCGGTGGCGGTGAGCGCTCCGGGCGTGGTGTTGCCGCCGGTTCCGCTCTGGTTCTCGGCTGGGGCGACCACGACCACGTTCGTGTCGGGCAGCGCCGACAGCGCCTCGACCACCGCGTCGATGCCCTCGGCGTCGTAGGCGTCGTCGTTCGACACGAGGATGTCGAGGGTCTCGGTCGCCGCCGTCGTCGTGGTCGCCTCGGCGGCGGTGGTGTCGCTCGACGCGCTCTCGCCGTCGCCGTCGCTGCTGCACCCCGCGGCCACCAGCCCCAGGGCCGCCAGCACCAGCGCCACCCGCGCGATCCGACCGGTCCGTCCTCGCATGTCCCCCCCTGGGCTCGTCGTGTCGAGGGCACGGATCCTACGCCGTCCGGGACGGGCGCCCGATCGCGTCGGGCGCGGGCGATCATGCCGACGATGGCGGCGGGCCCGGGCCGGGGAACCCGGGATTCCCCGGGGAACCCGGGATTCCCCCGGGGGGAAGTCCGGTTCCCCCACCCACGCTGGGGTCATGACCTCCACGACCACCGATCCGAACCGCTCCCCATCGCCGCTCCGGCGAGCCCTCGCCACGGCCGCCGTCGCCGCGGTCGCCGCGGGCCTGCTCCTCGGCGCCGCCCGCCCCGCCGGCGCGGAGACGGCACCCACGGGGGCGGATGCCGCGGCGCCGGCGCCCGGCCCGGCGCTCGCCCAGGCGGCGCCGGCCCTCGAGGCCCTGATCGACGAGTTCACCGCGGAGCTCACCGCGGCGGGCGCGGTGTGGGGCGGCGCGGGCTCGGACGCCCACCTCGCCGCCCTCCAGCGCTGGCGGGTCGCCTCCGGCGACGCGGTCGAGGCGCGGCGCGCCCTCGTCGAGGCTGCGGAACGAGCCGGCGGAGGCCCCGGCCTCGGCGGCGGCGGCCTGGCGCCGGCCCCCCTGTCGACCACGGCGACCGCCGGCTCGCGGCTCCCCGAGCTCGGCCGGCAGATCGACACGCACCTGGACGCCGTGTCCGCCACGGGCGCGACCCTCTCCGCCGGGTGGACCGGCCCCGACGGCGTCGCGGCGATGCAGGCCCTGGCGCGGTGGAACGAGGCTGCGATGACCGTCAAGGCGGAGACGAGCAGGACCGCGCTGGCGGTCGAGGCGTTCGCCGGTCGCGCCGCGTAGCGTGTCGCCGCGACGGGACGTGCCGAGCGAGGGAGCGACGATGGCCGAGACGGTCTCCGCCGAGACGAGTCGGCGCATCCTCGACGCGGCTGCGCTCCTGCTGGGCGAGCGACCGATGCGATCGCTCCAGGTCCAGGAGATCGCCGTCCAGGCCGGGGTGTCGACGTCGGCCATCTACAAGGCGTACGCCAACAAGTACGAGCTGTTCGCCTACGCGGCCGAGTCGGTGCTCGCCGATCAGGTGCACCGGGTGGCCGAGGCCGTCGACGAGACGGCGCCGCCGCTCGACATCCTGCGGGGGGTGCTGGCGGACTTCTGCGAGCTGGCCCGCGGCCACCCGTACGCGGCCTCCTACGTGTTCGCGGCCATCCCGCTCGTCCACCACGACGACATCCCCGACGACGACGTCCTCCGCCGGACGACCGCCCTCGGCCGGCGCGCCCGGGAACGGCTCGGAGGCCGGATCACCGCGGCCGTCGACCGCGGCGAGCTGACCGGAGACCCCGACCGCCTCACCGACTACGCGATGATCGCCACCTTCGGCTACGTCGGGCTCGTGTCGGCCGGGGCGATCGACCTCGAGCCCGCCACGTTCGCCGCCATGACCGTCACCCCGCTACGGGCCCTCGAGGGCGACGGGTAGGCGGCGACCGTCACCGCCCGAAGGGGCTGGCGTCGGGCACCGCCGCGTCGAGGACCTCGGCGAGGGGGTCGGCGAGGCGCTCGACGTAGCCCGTCGTCAGGTGGTTGTCGTCGCGGTACACGAGCTGGTCGCCGAGCATCACGGGGCACCGCAGGCGACCGCAGAGCAGGTCGACGGTGGGGACGTACACGGCCCCGGCCCGCCCCGCCGCCACCCGCTCCTCGGCGGCGAACGCGTCGTCGACCGACGCCTCCACGTCGGCCCGGTCGCGCACGCACCGGCGGGCCTCGGCGAGGTGCTCGGCGAGGCAGTCCGGCACCCACGAGGACGGGTACGGCGTGTCGCCGAGGACCACCGTGGGCGCCGCCGCGACGAGCGGCTCGAGGCTGGCGACGAGCCCGTCGCGCCACTGGTCCGGCGACGGAGGGGTGCCGTCGGCGTCGACCGCGTACCGGGGTGTGCCCGTGACGACGACCAGGTCGGGCTCGAGGCCCACCGCGACGTCGAGGGCCGCGGCCCGCCACCGGTCGCACTCCCGGAACGCGCGACCCAGGCTGCCGTCGTGCACGGTCACGTCGGCGAGGGGGCACCCCGCCTTCGTGAGGGGCACGACGGCGACGTGGTCCCGGGCGCCGAGGCGGTCGAGGGCCGGCACCCACTGGGCCGCGTGCGAGTCGCCGAGCAGCACGACCGTCCGCGCGCCGTCGGCATCGCCGTAGCGGCACACCACCGGGTCGTCCTGGAGCGCGGTGCGATGGCACCCGTCCTCGTAGACCGGCGGGAAGTCCTGGTCCGCGTCGGCCAGGTTCGGGGTCAGGTTGCGGGGGACCTCGTCGACGAGGCCCGCCCGGTCGAGGGTGTCGGCGTCGACGGCCCGGCGCGCCACGCCGGCGGCCGCCTCGCCCGGCCCGATCACGTCGCCCTGGGCCAGCACGAGGCCCCCGAAGAGCGCGGCGAGCGCCACGGTGACGCCGCCGGCCAGCGCGAGGCTGAGGCGGGGGGAGGCGACGAGGCGGGGCTCGTGCCGGACCCGCTGCTCGACCGCCCGGTAGGTGAGATCGGCCAGCACGAACGACGCCAGCGCGGCCAGCACGGCCGGCCCGCCGCCGACGTCGCGGTCGAGGGCGACGGCCACGAGCACCATGGCCGGCCAGTGCCACAGGTACCACGAGTACGACCGGACGCCCACGGCCCGCAGCGGCGCGCTGCCCAGCACGGCGGTGGCGCGACTCGCGTCGGTCGGCGGGGCGAGCAGCACCAGGGCGGTGGCGAGGGTCGGCACGAGGGCCCAGCCGCCGGGCCAGGGCGTCGCCGGTCCCGCCCGCACGAACGTCGCCGCGATGGCGATCAGGCCCACGACCAGGGCGGCGGTCCGGACGATCAGGGGCAGGGCGGCGACCACGGGCCGCCAGGCGAGCGCCAGCAGCGCGCCCACGCCGAGCTGCCAGGCCCGGGTCGGCAGCGAGAAGAAGGCCCACGACGGCGCGGTGTCGACCCAGCGCAGCGCGAGCGCGAACGACGCCGTGACGACCGCGGCGACCACCACCGCGGCCCGGCGCCGGGGCCGGGCGCCGCGCAGCACGAGCCAGAGCAGCAGCGGCCAGACGAGGTAGAACTGCTCCTCGACCGCGAGCGACCAGAACTGCTGGAACGCCGACGGCGCGAGGTGGGCGCGCAGGTAGTCGAGCTGCTGGTCGGCGAGGCGCAGGTTGATCGTGTAGGTGGACGTCGCCAGCGCGTCGGCGGCGAGGTCGCGGCGGCGCAGGGGCGACAGCACGAACCAGCCGACGGCGACGGTCGCGAGCGACACGAGCGCCGCCACCGGCAGCAGCCGGCGGGCCCGCCGGCCGTAGAAGCCGGCGACCGACGGGCCACCCCGCGACTCGACCTCGCGGGTGAGCAGGCCCGTGATGAGGAAGCCCGAGATCACGAAGAAGACGTCGACGCCGACGAACCCCCCGGCGAAGCCCGGGACGCCGGCGTGGTAGGCGACCACGGCCACGACGGCCAGGGCCCGCAGCCCGTCGATCTCGGGCCGGTGGACGCCGGGCCGTGCGCCGGGCGACGGGGCCCGCGCCCGGTCGGGGCGGGCGGTGAGCGCCGTCAGCCTTCCCCGGGCGGGGAGGCGGGGACCGTGGACGGCGGGTCCGGCGCCGCAGTGGTGCTCGTCGCCGGCGCGGCGGGGTCGATCGGCGCCACGGGCGCCGTGCTCGGCACGGTGGCCGTGGTGGGTACCGACGTGGTGCTGGTCGGCGCGGCCGGTGCGGCCGCCTCGGCGAACCGGGCGGCGATGTACAGGCCGAGGTCGTGCAGGGCCCGGGCGCCGAGGGCCCGCGAGACGACGCGGCGACTGCCGAACGCGCCGTTGCCGTAGCCCGACAGGACCCCGGCCGACACGGCCCAGTCGACGGCGGGCGCCGAGGAGGCCGCGACGTCGGGCCACGGGCGCGGTGTGACCCCCTCGGTGGGACGCTGCATGGCCCGCCAGAGGTAGACGGCGAGGGCCTCGCGGGTGACGAGGCCCGACCCCCGGAACGTGCCGTCGGCGTAGCCCCGCATGACGCCCTTGGCCTGCACCCACCCGACCGCCCGACGCTGGCCGGCGGGCACGTCGCGCCAGGTGGTGGGGGGCAGGTCGGTGGGCGACCCCGCCATCCGCCACAGGAACTCGGCGAGCTGGCTGCGGTCGAGGGGCGCGCCGTGGCTGCCGAGTCGGGCCCGGTAGGTGCCGTTGCGGTAGGGCCGGGCGATGCCGTTGTCGCCGAGCCAGGTGATCGCCTCGGCCGAGCGGGAGGCGTCGGGCACGTCCCAGAACGGCCCGGACGTGTACGCCGGGTCACAGCCGCGCGCGGCCTGCCCCGCGAGCAGGCCCAGCTCGCGCCGGCCCGCCTGGGTGTGGTGGAGGCGGTCGGCGAGGAAGTAGCCGTCGTCGCCCGACAGCCAGTACCACGCCGCGTAGGGGACGACGGCCACGTTGCGGCTGGCGTAGCGGGGCTCGGCCAGCACCCGTCCGAGGATGCGGTTGAAGGCCACGCGGTGCGCGTTGACGTAGGGGTAGGCGATGTTCGCCGTGGGCTTCTGGTCGAACCACCGCACGCACGTGACGTGCGGGGGCCCGAGGGGGCCGCCGCCGGGGGCCAGGTTCAGGACCTTGTCGAGGAAGCGGCGCACGTCGCGCTCGAAGCGCGCCGAGCTGTGGTCCCAGAAAGCGTCGCCCGTCCCCAACTCGACGAGCAGGATGTCGGGCCCGCCCGCGGCCCGCACCACCGGGAGCAGGCGCGGCAGGTGGTAGCCGATGTAGCCCGCGGCCACGGCGTGGTAGTACGCGATCGGATGCGTCCGGCCCACCTGGTTGCGCACGTAGGAGCCGGCGTCGCGGCCGATCGAGTCGCCCACGAACGCGACCGACGGCACCTGGGGCGTGGGCAGCGGCCGGGGCAGGTAGCCCTCGGGCACGGTGAGCTCGAGCGGGGGGCCGTCCGGGGCCGGGAGGTCCTCGGCCGGGCCGGGGTCGGGTGGTGGGGCCTGGGCGGCGGCGCCCCCGGCGGCGGTCACCGTGACGACGGCGACCAACGCGAGGGCGGCCAGGGTCGGGCTCCACCGGGCACGCATGACCGCACCAACGTACCGCCCGGCCGCCGGCGGCCTTCCTCGGGCCCCGGCGCGCGTCCCCCGGCGCCCGGCCCACGGCGACGCCCCGCGACCCACCCGGCCGCGACGGTAGGGTCGCACGGGGCGGCGTGGACGCACGCCGCGCGCGGGAGGCGAGCGTGGCCGGACAGCCGCAGATCGAGGGGTACACGGACCTGGACCGCATCGCCCGCGGCGGGTTCGGCACCGTGTACCGCGCCCGCCAGGAGCGCTTCGGCCGGGTGGTGGCCCTGAAGGTCCTCGACGTCGAGGCGCTCGACGAGGACGGCCGCCGCCGGTTCGCCCGGGAGTGCCTCGCCATGGGCAGCCTCTCGTGGCATCCCCACGTCGTCGCCCTCCACGACTCGGGGATCACGGCCGACCAGCGTCCGTACCTGGTGATGGAGTACCTCGAGGCCGGATCGCTGGGCGACCGGCTCGACCAGGGCCCGCTGGCCTGGCCGCACGCCGTGCGCGCCGGGGTCGAGGTGGCCGGGGCGCTGGGGGCGGCCCACGCCGCCGGCACGCTGCACCGCGACCTCAAGCCGGAGAACCTGCTCGTCGGGCCCTTCGGCGAGGCCAAGCTCGGGGACTTCGGCATCGCGGCGGTCGAGGGGGCGGCGCGCACCGCCGGCGGCGCGGTGTCGCTCACCCTCGCCCACGTGGCGCCCGAGGTGCTCCAGGGGGAGGCTCCCGACGAGCAGGCCGACGTGTACGCGCTGTGCTCGACGCTGCACGCCCTGCTGACCGGCCGCGCCCCGTTCGACGCCACCGGCAGCCTCGGCGACGTCGTGGCCCGGGTCGTGCACCTGCCTCCCCCGAGAGTGGCCGGGGTGCCCGACGACCTCGCCGACCTCGTGCAGTCCGGGCTGTCGAAGGCACCGCGCGAGCGTCCCGCCGGCGCCGCCGAGCTCGGCCGGGCCCTCCAGGCCGTGCAGGCGGCCCACCGGCATCCGGTGACCGCGCTGCGCCTGACCCCGGGCTCCGACGAGCCGCTCGTGCCCCTGCCCCCCCGTGGTCACCCGCCGCGGCGACGACCGCGGCCCCGCCGCCGCCCGTCCCGCCCGGCGCCGCCGGCCTGGCCCCGCCGGCCCCGTCGCGCTCGGCCAACCGGCTCGCCGTCGCCCTCGGCATCGGCGCGGCCGCCGCCGCCCTCCTCGTGGTGGCGATCGCGGCGGGCGTGCTGTTCGTGGCGCGGGCCGGCAACGGGGACGGCCCCGACGGCTCCACTCCCACGGTGGCGCCACCCGACGGCCCGACGCCCGCCGTGGCGGCCACCGTCGAGGTCGGGGCCGGGCCCGAGGGGGTGGCCGTGACCGACGACGCGGTCTGGGTGGTCAACAGCGAAGCGGGGAGCGTCAGCCGGGTGGACCCGACCACGAACGAGGTCGTGGCCACCGTTCCGGTGGGGTTCAGCCCCTTCGGTGTCGCCGCCACCGACGACGCGGTCTGGGTGTCGAACAGCAACGACGGCACGGTGAGCCGCATCGACCCGACCACCGACGAGGTCACCGCCACCGTGGAGCTCCCGTCGCTGCCCGGCGGCATCGCCGCCGACGACGAGCAGGTGTGGGTCACGGGCTTCGACGACGGCACGGTGATGCGCATCGACCCGCGCACGGACGCCGTGCTCACGACGGTCGGGGTCGGGCGGGCACCCAACGGGGTGGCGGTCAACGGCGCCGGGGTGTGGGTGGCCAACGCGCGCGACGCGACCGTCAGCCACGTCGACCCCGCCACCGACACGGTGGTGGCCACCGTCGAGCTGCGGGCCGGCACCCAGCCGGCCGGGGTGGCCGCCACCGAGGACGCCGTGTGGGTCACCGGCTTCGGGACCGCCACCCTGGTGCGCATCGACCCCGCCAGCGACGAGGTGGTGGCCACGGTCGAGGTCGGCAACCAGGCCAACGGCGTGGCGGCCACCGACGACGCGGTCTGGGTGGTCAACCAGGCCGACGGGACCCTGACCCGGGTCGACCCCGCCACCGACGAGGTGGTGGCCACGATCGACGTCGGCGCCTCCTCGAACGGGGTCGGCGCCAGCGTCGAGCAGGTGTGGGTGTCGCGCTTCGACGAGGCGCTCGCGGTGCGGGTCGACCCCGACGGGGACTGAGGGGACCGGTCCGGCCCGGTGGCGGAGGGACCTCGCCCCCGGTGCTGGCCCGACTCCCAAACGAACGTTTGATTGAGGCGGCCGGGTGGCCGATACTGAGGGCATGACCGCCGTGGACACCCCCCTCATCGACGTGAACGACCCCCGGTTCTACGACGACCCGTGGGACGCCTACCGCTGGATGCGGGATCACAGCCGGGTGCACTGGGACGCGAAGAACGAGCTGTGGGTGGTGAGCCGCCACGAGGACGTGTCGACGGTGTCGCGCAACAGCGCCCGGTACTCGGCGGCCGCGGGCGTGCGCCCGGCGGTGGCGGCGCCGATGTCCATCATCTCCATGGACGACCCCGAGCACACGCAGCAGCGCCGGATCGTCTCGAAGGGCTTCACCCCGAAGAAGGTGGCCGACCTGGCCGACCACATCCGCGAGGTGAGCCGCGACATCGTGGCCGAGATCGCCTCCCGGGGCGAGGTCGACTTCGTGCCCGAGTTCGCGATCCACGTGCCGCTGATCGTGATCGCCGAGATGATGGGGCTCGACCCCGAGGTCCGCCAGCGCCTCTACGCCTGGTCCGACGCGATGATGGACGGCGACGGGCACACCGACCCCGACGCCCCCCAACTGCACGCCGCGGCCGAGGCCTTCGGCGAGTACACCGCGATGTGCCAGCAGCTCATCGACGAGCGGCGCGCCGTCCCGAAGGACGACCTCATCTCCACGCTGACCGCCACCTTCGACGCCGGCGAGCTGCTCAAGCTCGACCCGTCGGCGGCCACCGTCCAGATCGAACAGGAGCAGCTCTCGCTCGACGACTACGAGCTGCTCATGTTCCTGGTCCTGCTCATCGTGGCCGGCAACGAGACCACCCGCAACGCCCTCTCCGGCGGGCTGATCGCCTTCAGCCGCTTCCCCGAGGAGCGCGACAAGCT
Organism: Microthrixaceae bacterium; assembly: GCA_020637195.1. Lineage (GTDB taxonomy): Bacteria > Actinomycetota > Acidimicrobiia > Acidimicrobiales > DATDAH01 > JAEUJM01. Next base: position 207,247 of record JACJWK010000002.1, on the reverse strand, counting down.
CGTCGCCGACCCGTCGCTCATGGAGACCGCGGTCGACGAGATCGTCCGGTACGTCAGCCCGGTGCTCAGCTTCTGTCGCACCGCCACCGAGACCCACGAGCTCCACGGCGCCACCATCGAGGAGGGCCAGAAGGTCCTGATGCTGTACCAGTCGGCCAACCGCGACGAGCGGGTCTTCGACGACCCCGACACCTTCCGGGTCGACCGCAACCCCAACCCCCACCTGGGGTTCGGCATCGGCACGCACTACTGCATGGGCGCGAACCTGGCCAAGGCCGAGATCCGGGTCGTGTTCGAGGAGCTCTTCGCCCGCCTCCCCGACATCCGGGTGCCCGACGGGGTCACCCCGGCCCGGGGCGACTCCGCGCTCGTCCTCGCCATCAACAGCCTTCCGGCCATCTTCACCCCGGCGTGAGCCGGTGACCGGGGCGAGGGCGGGGACGACGAGGTGACCACGACCGCGGCGGGCGCGGGCTCGGCCGCCGACCAGCGCCACCACATCCTGGCGACCGCACTGGACCTCATGAGCGCGCACGGGGCCCCCGACACCTCGATGCGCCACCTCGCCGACGCCTGCGGCCTCAACGTGGCGACGCTCTACCACTACTTCCCCTCGAAGGACGCCCTGGTCCACGCCGTCATCGAGGACCGCCGCTACCTCGACCGCCTCGCCGAGGACGTGCCCCCGGCCGACCCCGCGCAGCCGCCCCGCGAGCGCCTCGACGCGATGCTGCGGTGGCTGTGGCGCTCCACCCTCCGGGAGGAGGCCCTCGTCCGCCTGATCCTCGGCGAGAGCCTCCGGGGCGAGCCCGCCGCCCTCGACACGGTCACCCTGCTCTTCGCGGCCATGGAGACGTGGTTCGAGCAGTGGCTCGTCGACTTCTTCCCCGAGCTGGTCGGTGACAAGGGGGCCATGGCCCGCGTCCTGCGGGGCCAGGTGATCGCCTGGATCGTCGAGGGCATCCTCGTGCCGCCCGCCGACCGCGAGGCGTCGTTCGACCGGCGGGCCTCCGAGCTGGCCGCCCTGTTCGCCGCCGGCTGACCGACCGGCGGAGGCCTCGGGGCCACGCCGACGGCTGCTTCACTGTGGGCCATGGGCCTGCGTGACACCCTTCGCCAGGCGCGGCAGGCGATGAGCCCGGCCGCGATCCGCCAGGGCCTGGCCGGCGGCCTGTCCCCACCGACCCCCGAGCAGCTCGAGGCCGCGCTGGCGGCCATGCCTCCCGAGCAGCGGGCGGAGGTCGAGGCCGGGCTCGCGGCCGCCGCCGACGGCCGGACGCAGGCCCTCGCCGCCGCCGAGGCCCACCGCGTCCTCGACGGTCCCGCCGGGCAGCACCTCTACGGCGCGTCGGCCACGGACCAGGCGGCGGCCTTCGAGGCCGGCGGGCTCGGCGCGGCGCTGCGCACGACGGCCCGCGACATCGGCGAGGTCCACGTCGACGCGCTGAAGGGCCCTGCGAAGCACGACCGGGACCGCGAGCGCGCCGCGAGGGTGGCCGCCCTCGAGCGGGCCGAGCGCGACGCCGCGCGCGCCCCCTACCTCGCACCGGACCGCGTCCCGGTGCACCGGACGCGGCTCGCGACCCGGGGCCGGAGCCAGGTCGAGGAGGTGGTCGCCTTCCTGCGCCGCTCCGGGCTCGCGGCCCGCCCCGACCTCGTCTACGGGGTCTCGCGGGTGCCCGACCGCATCTCCCCCCACCTGACGCCGGGCTCGGAGGCCCACCGGGTCGTCGAGTGGGACGTGGTGCACGCCGGCCTCCCGGACGCGCCCGCGGACGTCCCGGTCGCCGCCAGCCACTTCGACGCGCTCGACCGCTGGGTCCTCCGCCGGCCGGGCCAGCCGGCGGTCCTCGACGAGGAGCTCGCGCTCGCCTTCCTGGGGCGGGCCGGCATCCCGCCCGAGCGCTGCCTCGGCGTGGCGCGCCTGTGCCACTTCGCGCAGCCGAAGGATGCGTGGTACGGCTGGGGCGGGGCGGGCGGTGGTGGCGAGCACGACGTGGGCTCGGGCTACCCGATCACGCCGATCGTCGAGGGGGTGCTCGCCCTCCACCACGCCGGCGAGGGCGCCGAGGCGCGTGACGCGCTCGCCCGCGAGGCCCCGCTCCCGCTCGGCGCCGAGGCCACGGCGGGCAGCCACGTCGAGGTCCTCAACTGGGAGGAGGTGGCGCGGGCGGTCCATCCCCGCGCCCAGCACCCGCCCCCGGCGCCCTCGCCCTTCCCGTACCTGCCGTCCACCGCCGAGGAGCTGCTGGTCGCCCACCTCGAGGTCGTGGGCGTGCGGCCGCACGACTGCTGGTCGGCCCAGGTGACGATCGACCAGCCCTACGGCCTCACCGGCCGGATCCGGATGGGCACGTCGGACTGGGGGTCGCCGCAGCCGTGCGCGGACGGCACGGACCGCCAGCGGCTGGCCGGCGCCCGCCGGGTCGTGGTGGCCTACCGGGACCGGCCGGAGTACGCGGCGGGCCGCGACCGGTGGCGGCACTACCAGGAGAACGTGCTGCTGGCCCACCTCGAGCGCGCCACCGGCGTCGGGGCGCCCGTCACCGTCGGGCCGGAGGTCACGACCCCCCTGCTGCGCGCCGGCCTCGGGGTGCTCGACGCCATCCAGTCGGTGACCGACTTCGGGGCGTGGGTGCCGCCGCCGCCCTACCGCTACTGCTGGCCGCTCGACGGGTGACGCGGGCCCGGTGGCGCCGGCCCGGACGCCTACGCGTCGATGTCGGCGGGCTCGCGGGCGACGACCGTGTCGTACAGCCCGTAGTGGGTCAGGCCCGGATGTGAGTCGATGCCCGTGTAGGCCAGGCTCGAGTCCTCGTAGCGGCGGAACGCGAAGACGGCCTGGTTCATCTGCTCGGTGTTGAAGACCTTCAGACGCACGAGCAGATGGAAGTCCTCGACGGTGAGCCCGGTGACGGTGAGGAACAGGTCGGGCTCGAGCTTGGTGATCACGTCCTGGAGGGTGTTCTCACGGAAGTCGGTGAGGTACATGAACGCCGGGATTCGGGTGGCGAACTTGATCAGCTTCTCCTGCACCAACTTGCGCTTGGACTTGAACTCCTTCTCCTCAGCCGTCAGCTCCTTCTTCTCCGCGGAGGAGAGCTCGCCGTCCTTGGCCTTCTTCTTGAGCTCCTTGACCTTCTCGCTCTTGTTGATGATGGTCTCGATGACGTTGTCGCCCAGCGCCCGCCAGCCCTCGATGCGCTCGACCGCGGCCATGGCCTCGGGGCTGTCGAGGATGCGGCGCAAGGTGTCGTTGTCGACGTTCACCAGCAGCGCACTCTCCCACTTGCGCGCGAGCAGAGTGGCGGACGTACCCGCCATGGCGATGTCGAGGATGCCGCCGGCGTCGATCTGGGTCATGTGCGAGCCGTCGTAGGCCAGCACGGGTAGGAACGAGACGAGCTCCTCGACGGCGTGTTCGGGGTTGGGCTCGTTGGGGGACAGACCGATGCCGTAGTCGGCGAGCTGGCGCAAGGCACGGGTGGGGGCGAAGTCGAACACGAAGCACGCCGGCTTGAGAACCTGCTCGCGGTCGGGGTCGTCGCCGTCGGGGTTGGTGATCGACCACGGCGACTGCACCCGGAACGCGGCCTGGAAGTAGGTCTCGGGCGACGTGAGGTTGCGCAGCATGAGGATCGACGACCACTGCGGGACGGTCACTCCCGTGGTGAGCTTGCCGCACGACAGTGTGACCGTCTTGGTGGCGAACCCGCTGCCGATCGCCTGGCGCACGGGGGGCAGCGCATCGAGGCCGACTCCGGCATCCGCTCCTGCGACGGTCAGCACCTTGTAGTCGCGCCAGAACGTGTTGTGCTTCTCGGCGAGCAGGTTGGCCATGGCGTGGCACGACGCCACCCGAGGCAGGAACCAGAACGAGTGCTGGAGATAGGGCAGGAGCCGCACGTCGGAGTAGGGGAAGGGCGGACGCTGGCTCCCGAGCTTCAGGTTGTCGACCTGAGTGGGGGCGTAGGCACCCCGAATGATGTCGAGCCACTTCTGCACATCGGCCTTGTGGGTGAACTCCGCAGCGGCGCTGGTCCCGGTGGCGGCGAAGAACTCGTTGAGGTCGAACTCGTCGAACTCGCCGGCGCTGGCGATGGCCAAGAGCTCGTCCGGCATCTGGTACGTCAGCAGCCGCATCTGGGGCAGCGCGCCGTACGGGTTCCGCCCGTCGGGGTGCTTCTCGGCGAACGTCTCTTTGGCCCGCTGCTCGTCGGTGTAGGTCCAGTTGAAGATCTGCTCCTCGATGAACTCGCCCGTCGCCAGAGCCCGGAAAGGCGTACCCGAGAGGTAGAGGTAGGCCCGGGTGGTGATGGGGAGGAACTCGGCCTCGTCGGCGGAGAGCTCGCTCAAGTCTTCGTTGACCGTCCCCAGCCCCGGGGCGTACTCCCGCCCGATCTCCCTCTTGGCGACCGTCTCGTCCTCGCCCTCGAACAGCTCCTTGGCGGTGTCCCGCCACGCGCCGAAGTGGTACTCGTCGAAGATGACGAGGTCCCAGGGCACGACGTGGAGCCACTCGTTCTTGGACTTGATGTTGCCGGCCTTGTCCCGACCGAGCAGGTCCTGGAACGACCCGAAGTAGACGACGACCTTGGCCGGATCTATCTGGGTCGGGTCACTCCCGGACGATCGTGAGAGGTACTGCCAGCCGTCGAAGTCGACGTGCGACTCGAGGTCGGTCTGCCAGGCGTCCTCCACGGCAGGCTTGAACGTCACCACGAGCACGCGCCTGGCGCCGAGCTTCTTGGCGAGCTGATACGCCGTGAAGGTCTTGCCGAAGCGCATCTTCGCGTTCCACAGGAAGCGGGGAACGGCGTGCATGTCCTCCGCCCACAGCGACAGGAAGTAGGCGTGTGCCTTGTCGACCGCCTCGGCCTGCTCGCGACGCATCGCGAAGGTCTGGTGGTGGGTACCCGTGAGTCGAAGGCCCCGTTGGAGTTCGGTGACCGCGGTCTTGACGTCCTCGGGCGTGCAGCGCACCCACTCGCGTGACGCGCCGATCACGACGCTCTCGAAGCCCTTGTCGGCGAGGCGCTGGCGCACGTCGGTGTCACGGAACAGCGTCCCGTCCTCGCGCTCGGCCGGTGCGTCGAGGTGCAGCGTGTAGGCCTGCTGCATCTGCCCCTGCGACTGGCGGATCCGGACGTTCACGTCGGCCTGGGTGGTCTGTCCCACCTTCACCAGGCCCGCGTAGGCCGCCGGCGGATCGTCCGGCGTCCACGCGTAGACCCGGAGGCGAGCCTCCGGCTTCGGCGAGAGGACCTCCTCGATCGACCTAGCCATCAGTAACGCCATCATCGACGGCTTCGTGGAAGGGAAGGTCGTCGTGCTCAGCGATCTGCGACTCGATGAAGCTGACCTCGGCCGCCGTCAGGCCATATCGCTTGTACAGCTTTGCATCGGTCCACGATTCGACGAGCGGCAGATCCGGCACAAACGTGTAGACGCCCTTCGCGGCATCCTGTGTACTCTTGCGCAGCGAGACGAGGAAGCGCACGAACCTGGTTCGCAGATAGGTTGCGTAGTGCTTGGCCTCTAGCTCAGAGTCGAATAGGCCGGCTACGAGGTAGGTCTCCGTACAGGCCTCGGATGGCCCGGAGACGATTGGCTTTCCGAGGTACACACGCTCGACCGCAGCGCTGGTCCCTTGGACGCGGCTCATTAGCACCTTCCAGCTGTCCACCCACTCGACGTTCTGTGGGATCTCGGCTCGCTCGATCCACGAAACCTTCTGAGACCCATAAAGCTTGATAGGGTCCTTCAGGCCGTGTGGGGTTGGTGCACCGTGGAAGAAGGTGCGCAGGCCAAATGGCTTCTGGCTTGACACCCGAGCACTAAGCGATGACTCAGCCCTCTTCAGGACCTTCTCGAGGATCGAGACCGCCTGATTCCATCGGACGACCACGTCGAACTGGTCAAGGTAGCGAGCGACTGGCTCACCGACCGGCTCACCGTCCCACATCGTCTGAACCGTGCACGGGCCCTCGTTATCTCTGTTCCACAGGAAGTAGGAGATGCCGCCGCGGATCTTGACGCCAGGAAAGCCGTCGTAGAGCTTGGGATAGTCGACGAGCCTTCGGATACGGCGATCGCTGAGCATGCGCTCGCGGTACTTGTCGAGCCCGCGACCTCCAGCGAACCATCGCGATGGTGTAACCATCACGATGTAGCCGGGATCGAGCTTGATGGCCGCTTCGACGAAGAACTGGTATATCGGCGTGGCGGAGTTGTTGTGTCCTCCGTCGTCCAGTTGGTAAGGCGGGTTGCCCACGATCACGTCGAACTGCATGTCGTCTCCGAACAGCTCGGCAATACGAGCCTTGATGTCGTCGGTGTGGATGAAGGCGTAGGCGTGGGTCTCGAAGCCGGCGCCGCGGTCGAGGCTGCGCCGGCTCGCCCCGCAGAAAGTGCACCGCCCATCCCTGGTTCGCTCGACCGGGTTGCCGCGCTCGTCGGCGGTCAGGATCCGGTCGGTGCCGCCGGCCCACGTGTGTTCGGTGCGCTCGAACCAGATGTTGCCATCGGGGTCGTCGAACGACCGGGCGATCGAGTGGGGGCCGTTCGCCCACTTCGAGCAGTAGAGGCTGCGGCGGGCGAGCAGGCTGGTGAGGTGGGTGATGGCGATGCCGTAGACCTGCGTGGTCAGGATGTGGTCGACCCGCTCGTCCAGATCGGGGATCACCTCCGCGAGGCCCTTGGTGAGCCGCGTCGTGATCTCCCGGAGGAACACGCCCGATTTGGTGAACGGATCGAGGAATTTCACGGTCGGGTCCGCCCACAGGTCCGCCCCGTCGTGGTCGGCTGCCCAGGCGTCGGCCAGGGTGTCGAGCATCTGGTTGGCGAACTCGGGCGGGGTGAAGACCTCGTCGTTGGACAGGTTGGCGATGCAGGTCAGCACGTCGGGGTTGCGCCCCCGCAGCGCGAACGCGGCCTGGACCGCCGTCATCCGGCGAGCTCCCGGACGGTCAGCAGGGGATAGGTCTTCGTCGGTGTGAAGATCTCGTGCTTGCCGAGCTCGGCGAAGAGCGAGCCCTCCTCACTGAACGCGGCCGACTGGGTGAGCACGTCGAGGCGGAAGTCCCGCCGCTGGAACCTCCCCTTGCCCACGTACCCCCACTCGGCGAAGACGATCGGCTCGCCGCCCGTCGTGCGCATCGTGAGCGCATCGCCGTGGACGAGGTTCTGCGAGAGCACGTAGGCCACCGCACGGTGGAGATCGTCCGCCGGGTCGAGGTCGAGGTGGTCTGCGAAGATCTCCAGCAGGTTGGTGCGGCACTCGGCGATGTTGTCGTCGAGCAACTCGATCCCGTAGATGCACATCAGGCCCAGCAGGGCGTAATGACGTCGCTCGAACTCGGAGCGAGCGAACTTCCGGTCCACCGCCGCGAGCTTGCGGCGCAGGACCTCGACCAGGAAGTTGCCGCTGCCGCACGCCGGTTCGAGGAAGCGGGAGTCGATCCGCTCGGTTTCCTCCCGCACCAGGTCGAGCATCGCGTCGACCATCCACGCCGGCGTGAAGACCTCGCCGTGGTCGGCCACCCGCTGCTTCGACCGCACGAGATCCACCGGACCGAGCCTATTGGAGGACCGCCCGAGCGGCGGGATGCTCATCCGCCGGGCGGCCCTCGCCACGGCACGGGCGGCGCTCGGCGGTCCGCCGGATCGGTGCGACCTGCCTCGATGCCCTGCCGTCGAGTGACAACGAATTCTGTCCGTCGGTGCTTGCGCCGGGGCGGTGAGGCGGCTAGCCTGTCGAACATCAGTTCGCAGTCCTGAGTGGGTGCGCCGGACCCGGTCTGCCGGGTCCGGAGGGGCACCGATCTGGGCCTGACTGCCTTCCCCGCCATTGCTGTGTCGCGCCTGTGGGAGGTGTCCGTCGTGCGTTCCGAGATCGTCGAACTGCGAAGAGCCATCGAGAAGGCCCGCACCGTGGCGTGGGCGAACGAGCCGGCGTGCACGCTGCCCGACGTCGCCGTCGCGTTGGTCGAAGCGGGCTCGGTGCTCGACGCGGTCACCGTCGACGCCGTCGCTGCGCTGGACGCCTCGAAGGAGCACAAGGCCACCGGCGACTTCTCGCCGGCGGATCTGCTGCGGCGGCGGTGCCGGGCCCGTCACGAGTCGATGACCCGACTCCAGAAGGCCGCTCGCCGCCTGCGGACCATGCCCCACACCCAGGCGGCCTTCACCGCCGGCGACATCAGCCTCGACCACGTCGACGTCCTGATCCGAGCCAACACCGCGAAGCTCGCCGAGCGGTTCGCCCGGGACGAGGAGCTCCTGTTGGGCTACGCCCGCACCCGCACCTTCCAAGGGTTCAGGACCGAGGTCCAGCGCTGGACTGCCATCGTGATGCCCGAGGACGCCGAGGAACGGGCGGCCCGCCAGGACGACGAGCGCACGCTCCACCTCTCCGAGTCGTTCGAGGGCCAGGGCAAGCTCGACGCCTGGCTGTCCCGGCAGGGCTACCACGAGGTCCACGCCGAGCTCGACCGTCACTACCAGCGGCTCCTCCGAGAGGACTGGGCCGAGGCCCGCGCCCGGCTCGGTGACGCCGCCACCGCTCTCGACCTGGGCCGCACGCCCGGCCAGCGCCGCCACGACGCGCTGATCGAGATGTCCCGCGCCTCCAAGGCCCACGCCGGGATCGCGCCCGCGCCCGACCTCGGCACCACCATCGTGTGCGACCACGACACCTTCGTCACCGCGTTCGCCCGCATCGTGGCCAAGATCGCGGGCACCGACCCCGACCGGTTCCCCTACCCGCTCCAGCGCCGCTGCGAGTGGGCCAACGGCGACCCCGCCACCCCCGAACAGGCCGTGTGGGCCGCACTCACCGGCTGGCTCGACGTGTTGACCCTCGGCCCCGACGGCGTCCCCCTCGACCACGGCCGTCGGCACCGGATCGCCACCCCCGCCCAACGACGAGCGGCCAAGCTGGCGTTCCCCACCTGCGACCAACCCGGCTGCGACACCCGCTCGGACCACTGCGAGATCGACCACGTCCTCGCCTGGATCGACGGCGGTCGCACCGACATCGACAACCTCCGCCCCCGCTGCAAGGGCCACAACCTCTGGAAGGAATGGGCCCGCCGCCAACGCCGTCGGCGACGAACCGGGCCCTGATCGCGGGGCGCCCACCGAGGAGCAGGGAGGTCGGCCGAGGGACGAGCGCGGCCCACGCACGCGCCGATCCCGCCCCGCCGGCCCTCGTCCCCGCGGCCCCTCAGGGGCGGATCGCGGTCAGCGGCCGACCGTGAGCGCCGCCGGCGCGCCCGCGGGCACGGCCGGACGCGCCGGCGCCACCGGCGCCACCGCCTGGTAGGCGTCGCCCAGCGGCGGTCGGGGGTCGGGCTCGCCCTTGTTGGGCCAGCGGGCCATGGCCCGCTCGGTCATGGCGGTGATGGTCAGCGACGGGTTGACCCCGAGGTTGGCGCTGATGGCCGACGCGTCGGCGACGTGCAGGCCGGGGTGGCCGTAGACCCGGTGGTACGGGTCGATCACCCCGGTCTCGGGCGAGTCCCCGATGCAGGCGCCGCCGAGGATGTGGGCGGTGGTGGGCACGTCGAGCAGCGCCTCGTTCCAGGCGCCCCGGGGCTCGCCGCCCATGATGTCGGCCGTGACCCGGGCGGCCTCGTTGGCCACCGGGATGTAGGTCGGGTTGGGCTCGCCGTGGCCCTGCGCGGTCCAGAGCAGCCGGCCGCGCCGGAAGACCCGCAGGCTGTTGTCGAGGGTCTGCATCACGAGCAGGATCACGCCCCGCTCGGACCAGCGCCGCACCGACAGCGAGCGCAGGAACGCGCCGGGGTGGCGCAGCACCTGGTAGGCGAAGCGCACCTGGCGCGGCACCCGACCGCCGCCGTCCACGAGGATCGTGGTCAGCGTGCCCATGGCGTTGCTCCCCGGCGAGTAGCGCACCGGCTCGATGTGGGTCTGCTCGTCGACGTGGATCGACGAGGTGATGGCCACGCCCTGCGAGTAGTCGACCTCGGTGTCGTTGGCGACCGACACCAGGATCGCCTCGGAGTTCGTGCGCACGACGTGGCCGAGCCGGTCGGACAGGTGGGGCAGGCGCTGCTCCTCCTTCAGCTTCAGGAGCAGCTTGAGCGTGCCCAGGACACCGGCCGAGAAGACGACCTGGTCGGCCGTGAACGTCTTCTGACGCCGGCGGGCCCACGCCCCCGGCCGGACGGTGCGGACCCGGTAGCCGCCGCCCGGCTTCGGCGAGACCTCCACGGCCTGCCGCTCGGGGTGCACCTCGGCGCCGTTCTTCTCGGCGAGGTAGAGGTAGTTGCGGTCGAGGCTGTTCTTCGCCCCGAACCGGCAGCCCACCATGCACCCGCCGCAGTGGTTGCAGCCCGTCCGCTCGGGACCCTCGCCGCCGAAGTAGGGGTCGGCGACGGTCTCGCCGGGCTCGCCGAAGAAGACCCCCACGGGCGTGCGGTGGTACGTGTCGGCCACGTCGAACCGCTCGGCGAGGTCCTGCATCACCTCGTCCGCCGGCGTGTCGAAGGGCACCTCGTTCACGCCGAGCACGCGCTTGGCCTGGTCGTAGTGCGGGGCGAGCTCGGCCTTCCAGTCGGTGATGTGGCCCCACTGGCGGTCGGTGTAGAAGGGCGGCAGCGGCTCGTAGAGCGTGTTGGCGTAGACCAGCGACCCGCCGCCGACGCCCGCGCCCGACAGCACCATGACGTCGCGCAGCATCGAGATGCGCTGGATGCCCCGGAGCCCGAGCTTGGGCATCCAGAGGAACTTGCGCAGGTTCCAGTTCGTGCGGGGGAAGTCGCCGGCACCCAGGCGCTTGCCGCACTCGAGCACGCCGACCTTGTAGCCCTTCTCGGTGAGGCGCAGCGCGGTGACGCTGCCGCCGAAGCCGCTGCCGATGACCAGCACGTCGTAGTGGGTGTGGCTCGCCAGGGGATCCATGCCGTTCGCCTCCAACGCTCGCGCCCGCCGAGACGGGCCCCGTCGTCGCGCCGGCCGGCGCCGCGACGGACGCCGACGTTACCGCCCGGCTCCGCACGGCGGCCCGGTGCGGCCCGGCCTACGGTGCACGCCGTGGACTACGTCGAGGTGCTCGGGGCCAGCGCCGCCGCGGTGGCGGTGCTGATGGTGGGCACCTGGCTGGTGTCGCTGCCGCTGCGCAACGTCAGCATCGTCGACATCGTCTGGGGCCTCGGCTTCGTGGTCGTGGCCTGGGTCTCGTACCTCGTCGGCGACGGGGTTGCCGCCCGCCGGCTGCTGCTGGCGGTGATGGTCACCCTCTGGGGCCTGCGCCTCGCCGGCTACCTGCTCTGGCGCAACGCCGGCCACGGCGAGGACTTCCGCTACCAGGCCATGCGCAAGAAGATGGGCCCGTCGTTCGCGGTGCGGAGCCTCGTCACGGTGTTCGCCGTGCAGGGCGTGATCATGTGGGTGGTGAGCCTGCCCGTGCAGGTCGGCGCCGTCGCCGACTCGCCGGCGGGCATCGGGGTCGTCGGCGCCCTGGGCGTCGCCGTGTGGGCCACCGGCCTGTTCTTCGAGTCGGTGGGCGACTTCCAGCTCGCCCACTTCAAGGCCGACCCCGCCAACGCCGGGCAGGTGATGCAGCGTGGCCTGTGGCGCTACACGCGTCACCCCAACTACTTCGGGGACTTCTGCGTGTGGTGGGGCATCTGGCTCGTCGCCGCGGTGACGGGGGTCGGCCTGCTGACGGTCGTCGGCCCGATCGTGATGTCGTTCTTCCTGATCAAGGTCTCGGGGGTGCCCATGCTGGAGCGGACGATCGGCAAGCGCCGACCGGGCTACGACGAGTACGTGCGCCGCACGAACGCGTTCTTCCCCGGCCCACCGAAGGCGCCGGCGGCCGAGGGCGGCGCACCCTGATGCGGGCGGTGCGCAGCACCGAGGCCGGCGTGGCCGTGGTCGACGTCGGCGCGCCGGAGCCGGGCGAGGGGGACGTGCGGGTGCGGGTGGGCGCGTCGGGCATCTGCGGCTCGGACCTCCACCTGATCGGCTGGGGCGCGCTCCCCGTCACCCTCGGCCACGAGGTCGCCGGCTGGCTCGACGACGGCACACCCGTCGCGGTCGAGCCCGTGCGGCGCTGCGGCACCTGCGAGCGCTGCCGGTCCGGCGACACCCACCTGTGCCGCTCGGCGGTCACCCTCGGGGTCACCGCCGACGGCGGGATGGCCGACGAGGTGCTCGTCGGCCCCGAGTGCCTCGTCCCGCTGCCCGACGGCCTCGCCGTCGGCGACGCCGGCCTGGTCGAGCCCGTCGCCTGCGCCGTCCACGCCCTGGCCCGGGCCCGGGTCGAGGCGGGCATGCGGGTGGCGGTCATCGGCGGCGGCACCCTCGGCGTCGCCGCCGTCGCCGCCGCCCGCGACGCCGGCTGCGAGGTCGGAGCCGTCACCCGCCACCCCCACCAGGCCGCCGCGGTCGAGGCGCTCGGCGCCGGTCCCGCCGAGGGTCGCTTCGACGTGGTCGTCGAGGCCGCCGGCACGTCCTCGGCGTTCGCCGAGGCCACCCGCCTCGCCCGTACCCGCGGCACGGTCGCCGTCCTCGGCACCTACTGGGACGAGCTGACCGTCCCGGCCATGCCGCTGTCGCTCAAGGAGCTCGACGTGGTCGGCTGCCTCGCCTACGGCCACCACGGCGGCGAGCGCGAGGTCGAGGCGGCCGCGGGGCTGCTGGCGCGGCGCCCGGAGCTCGCCGGGGCGCTGGTCACCCACCGCTTCGGACTCGACGACGCCCCCGAGGCCTTCCGCGTCGCCGGGGACCGGGCCGCGGGCGCCATCAAGGTGGTGCTCGAGCCGTGAGGCACTGGCTGACCTATCCCCTCGTCCGCCACCCGTTCAACCCTAGGTTCGTCGAGGGCGACACGCTGGTGCGCTTCGCGCAGGCGGCCGAGGCGGCGGGCTTCAGCGGCCTGGCCTTCACCGACCACCCGGCGCCGTCGGCCAAGTGGCTGGACGCCGGCGGCCACGACGCCCTCGATCCCTTCGCGGCGCTGTCCTTCGTTGCGGGCGTCACCACCACCCTCCGGCTCATCCCCAACATCGTGGTGCTGCCGTACCGCAACCCGTTCCTGGTGGCCAAGGCCGCCGCCACCATCGACGCCCTGAGCGGCGGCCGCTTCACCCTCTCGGTGGCGACCGGGTACCTGCGCAGCGAGTACCGCGCCCTCGGCGTCGACTTCGAGCGCCGCAACGAGCTCTTCGACGAGGCGCTGGACGTGCTGCGGGGCGTGTGGACCACCGACGACTTCCGCTACGAGGGCACCGGGTTCACGGCGGGCGGCGTGAGCGCCAACCCCAAGCCGGCCCACGTCCCGATCTGGATCGGCGGCAACAGCGCCCTGACCCGCCGCCGGGTCGCCCGCGTCGCCGACGGCTGGAACCCGTTCCCCGCGCCGGCCCTGCTCGCGCGCACCGCCCGCACGCCCGTGCTCGAGGGCCTCGACGACCTGCGCCCCATGCTCGAGCACCTCTGGACCGAGGCCGACGCCGCCGGCCGCGACCCCGCCGCGATCGACGTCTCGTTCACGACCGGCCTGCCCGGCGCCGGCAGCCCGGACTTCTCGGCCGACGCCACCCTCGCCGCGGTGGCCGACCTCGCCGCCGCCGGCGTCACCTGGTGCTCGACCGGCGTCCCCGACGACTCACCGGACGCCGCGGTGGAGGCCCTCGAGCGCTACGGCACCGAGGTCATCGCCCGCCAGTAGCCCGGCCCGGCGGGTCAGATGACGTTGGCGATGTTCAAGACGTCGAACACGGCCGACACCGCGAGCACGGTGAGGATGATCGCCCCGATGACGGCGTGCACCCAGCGCCAGGGGTGGTCGGAGCCGAAGAAGCGCCGGGCCGAGATGGTGATGAAGGTCACCGACACGACGCTCAACGCGATGCTGACGAACGGCCCCACCGCGCCCGAGAGGCCGATCAGGGGCAGCACGAACGGCAGCAGCAGATAGGTGGTGATGCACCGGATGGCCGAGACGGTGACCGAGCGCTCGAAGGCCCGGTTGGCCTGGACGAGGCTCACCTTCGGGGCGAGAGGGTCGATGCGCAGCAGCCGCCGCATGCGCTGATCGGCGAGCGAGCGCTCGGCCGGCGCGCCCTGGCGCGCCTGCTCGGCGGCGATGGCGGCATGGTCGATCGGGCACCGCCCGCCGGCCTCGGTGGCGTCCAGGGTGGCGGCGGCGTCTTCCATCGGCCCCCACGCTAGGGGGCGCGCGGCCGATCTGTCACGGCATCGCACGACGCGTCCCGGAGCCACGTGACCACCTGCTAGGACGAGGCCATGGACCGGGCGACACTCGACCAGCTCTTCGACCTCTCCGGGCGGGTGGCCGTCGTCACGGGCGGCACCCGGGGCATCGGGCGCTCGATCGCCGAGGGGTTCGCCGCCGCGGGCGCGGACGTGGTCGTGGCGAGCCGCAAGGCCGACGCCTGCGCGGAGACCCAGGCCGCCCTCGAGGCCATGGGTGGCCGGGCGCTCGGGGTGCCGACCCACCTCGGCGAGCCCGACGACCTCCGCGCCCTGGTCGACGCCACCGTCGACCGCTTCGGCGGCGTCGACATCGTGGTCAACAACGCCGCCACCGCACTCGCCCAGATGATCGAGGACATCACCCCCGAGGCGTGGCAGAAGGTGTTCGACGTGAACCTGCGGGGCCCGGTCCTGCTCGTGCAGGCCGCGCTCCCCCACCTGCGCGCCAGCGACCACGCGTCGGTGATCAACGTGGTCTCGGTCGGCGCCTTCCTCTTCTCGACCTACACGTCGATGTACGCCAGCGCCAAGGCGGGCCTGTTGCAGTACACCCGCTCGATGGCGACGGAGTTCGCCCCGGACGGCATCCGGGTCAACGCGCTCGCACCGGGCACCGTGGACACCGACATGGTGCGGGCGAACCCGCCCGAGGCCCAGGAGCGCATGGCCGGCGCGGCCCTGCTGCGCCGGGCCGCCCACCCCGACGAGCTGGTGGGCCCGGCCCTGTTGCTGGCGTCCGACGCCGGCAGCTTCATCACCGGCCAGTGCCTGGTGGTCGACGGCGGCCTCGCCCCCCGCTGACCGCTCGTTCTGGCTCCCGATCTCGGTGCCAGGGCACCGAGATCGGGAGCCAGTTCGGTGCGTCTGGGGGTTCGGTCGGCCTCAGGCGGGGGTGAGGCGGACGGGGAGGCGCTTGAGGGCGTTGTTGAGGTTCGAGCGCACCCGCACGGCGTCGCCGGTCTGCTCGATGGTCGGGAACGCCGCCAGCAGCTCCTCGAAGAACACCCGCCCCTCGAGGCGGGCCAGGTGGGCGCCGAGGCAGAAGTGCTCGCCGATCCCGAACGACAGGTGCGGGTTGGGGTTGCGGCGGACGTCGAAGGCCTGCGCGTCGGCGAACACGGCCTCGTCGCGGTTGGCCGACGTGTAGTACATCGCCACCTTGTCGCCCTCGGCGATGGGGACGCCGGACAGCTCGGTGTCGGCACTGGCGGTGCGCCGGAAGTAGTGCAGCGGGTTGGCCCAGCGCAGGATCTCCTCGACCGCCCCGGGGATCAGCGCCGGATCGGCCCGCAGCGCGGCGAGCTGATCGGGGTGCTGGAGCAGCGCCTGGAGGCCCGACGACAGCATGGTCTTCGTCGTGTCGTTGCCGGCGGTGACGAGCTGCACGCAGAAGCTGCCGAAGTCGATGTCGCTCATCGGCTCGGCCGGGCGGTCGTCACGGCCGAACTCGGTGGCGAGGATGAGCGACGTCAGGTCCTCGCGCATCGGCTCGGCCCGGCGCCGGGCCCCGAACTCGATGAAGTACATGGCCATGGCGACCATGGCGTTCTCGTCGTCGTCCTCGCCGACCGCGGCCAGCTCGGGGTCCTGGCCGCTGGTCTGGCGCTCGGCCCACCGCTGGATGCGGCCCCAGTCCTGCTCGGGCAGGCCCATGATCTCGCCCACCACCTGGGAGGGGAGGGCGCCGCAGACGTCGTGCACGAACTCGACGTCGCCCTGCTCGCCGGCCTCGGCCATGATCCTCCGGCAGATCGACCGGACCCGCTCCTCCAGCCCGCCGATCACCCGGGCCCCGAAGTGCGGGGACAGCGGCGCCCGGTAGTCCGCGTGGGGCGGCGGGTCCATGGCCAGCAGCATGTGGCGCATCATGGCCAGCGCCTCGGGGTCGAGGTCCTCGATGACCACGCCGCCGAGCGACGCCGAGAACAGGTTCGGCTCGCGGGCGACGTGGACCAGGTCGGCGTGGCGCAGGACCACCCAGGCGTCGTCGCCCTCGGCCAGGGCCTGGCGGAACACCGGCTGGGTGGCGCGGAGGTGGGCCAGGTAGTCGTGCGGCGGCCCGTCGACGAAGGCGTCGGGGTCGAAGAGGTCGACGGCGAGGGGCTCGGCGAGATCGGTCACGGGCGGTCCTCCGGTCGAGGTCGGCGGGCGGGATCGTCAGGCCGGCGGGGCCGGGTAGCGGCCGGCCAGGTCGGCGAGGGTGGTCAGGCACTCGTCGGCGCACTCGCGGATCACGTCGGCGACGGGGCGCACCGAGTCGATGCGCCCGGCGACCTCCCCGGACAGGGCGATGCCCTTGTCCAGCTCGCCCCGGAAGTAGACGCCGGGCTGGTCGCCGAACGCGGCGAAGGCGTTCGTGCTGGTGTCGAACTCGAGCGCCGACGAGTAGTCGGTCCGCAGGGCCCGCAGCGCCGGGCTGGCGTGGCGGTTGAGGAACACCGTGTCGGTCTCGGAGGCGTCCACGATGGCCTGCTTCCAGTTCTCGTGGATGGGCGACTCCTCGGTCGCCACCATGCGGGTGCCGAGCTGGATGCCCTCGGCGCCCAGGGCCAGCGCCGCCGCCATGGTGCGCCCGTCCAGGAAGCCGCCGGCCGCGATCACGGGCACGTCGAGGGTCGAGCACACGAGCGGCAGCAGCACCATGGTCGACGACGGCTGCGGCGCCTTGAAGCCCCCGCCCTCGCCCCCCTCGACCACGAGCCCGTCGACGCCGGCGTCCACGGCCTTGCGGGCCGCCGCCAGGGTGGGCACGACGTGGAACACGGTCAGACCCGCGTCCTTGAGCTGGGCGGTGTACTTCGTCGGGCTGCCCGCCGACGTGGTCACGAAGCGGACGCCCTGGTCGGCGACGAAGTCGACGATGGCGGGGTCGCGCACGAAGGCCTGGGCGATGTTCACACCGAAGGGCTTGTCGGTGAGATCGCGCATCCTGGCGATCTCGAGGCGGATCTGGTCGAGCTCGCCCGAGGACGTCTCGATGATCCCCATCGCGCCGGCGTTCGACACGGCCGACGCGAGGTCGGCCCGCGCGATCCACCCCATGGGCGCCTGCACGATCGGGATCTCGACCCCGAGCAGCCGGGTCACGCGGTTGTCGAACACCGCGCCGGACGTTACCGGCGGCGCCCCACCGGCGCGGCGCCGGTCGGC
Source organism: Microthrixaceae bacterium (assembly GCA_020637195.1). Taxonomy (GTDB): domain Bacteria; phylum Actinomycetota; class Acidimicrobiia; order Acidimicrobiales; family DATDAH01; genus JAEUJM01. The sequence continues at coordinate 189,847 of JACJWK010000002.1, read as the reverse complement.
CCGGAGGTCGGCGCTCCTCATTCGTGGGGGACACCTCACCGGGGCCGACGAGACCCCGTCGAGACCTCCTGCCCCCCCGAGCGCCTGGCCCTGATCACCTCGCCGGGCCGGGCGTGGCGCCGGGCGCAAGCAAGATGATGAGGCAGAAATCATTCCGCTAATCTTCCTCCGTGGCACTCAACATCAAGGACGCGGACACGGACCGGTTGGCGCGCGAAGTGGCGGCGCTCACCGGGGAGTCGATCACCGACGCCGTGCGCGTGGCGCTCGAGCAGCGGCTCGGGATCCTGCGGCGGAGGGCGTCGGTCACGTCCGCGACCGACCTCGCCCAGATCATCGCCCGCGGCCGGCAGCGCCAGCGGCTCGACCATCGGACCGACGACGAGATCCTGGGCTACGACCGCGACGGCCTTCCGACGTGATCGCGGTCGACACGTCCGCCCTCGTCGCCGTGGTCCTCGGCGAGGACGATGCGGAGCGTCACCTCTCGGCCTTGCAGAGCGACGACACGTGCCTCTCGACCGTCTCGCTCGTCGAAGCCGCCATCGTCGTCCACGCACGACAGGGACCGGACGCCGAACGCGATCTCGAACTGCTGGTCGAGGCCACGATCGACGACCTGGTGCCCGTCGACCGGGACCAGGCGCGAGCGGCGGTCACCGCGTGGCGGCGCTTCGGCAGGGGCCGGCACCCCGCCTCGCTGAACTTCGGCGACTGCTTCTCGTACAGCTTGGCCCGCCTGGGTGACCTCCCCCTGCTGTACAAGGGTGACGACTTCTCGCAGACCGACGTCCGGTCCGTCACCTGATCCGGACAACGGTGCCCCAGGGCGATTCGGTGGTGGCGCACGCCCCCCGGAACGGGCCGTTGCAGACGACTTGCAGACGGCGCACCGCACCCTGGTCCCGGCAGCACCCGCTGCCGGAACCGGAGGAGCCACCATGCCCGCGACCCACCGCCGCACCGCACTGACCCTCGCCCTCGCCGCCACCCTTGCCCTGGGCGCCGCCGCCTGCTCGTCGGACGAGTCCGGTCTCGAGGCCGCGTCGGCCCACCCGGCCGTCGACGGGACGCCGTCGGCGGCCGTCGCCGGCGCCACGCTGGAGGAGCAGGCGACCGTCGCGTTCCAGGGGGTGCAGCTGCACCTCGTCGACCACACCGCCGAGCCGGGCTCCACGACGATGCTCTTCCAGGACGGCTCCTGGGCCGCGCTGGCCGCGTGGCAGCCCGACGGCGGGTGGTGCCTCGCCGGCGTCTTCGACTGGGACGTGACCGACGTGACCGGCCCGACCGAGTTCACGGTGTCGTACCAGCGCACCGAGTCCTTCCCGGACTGCGCCGCGACGGACGAGGAGTTCACCTTCGAGGTGACGGGGGCGCACCGGTCGGGCGGGCGGACCGTGTTCGACGGGACCGCCGTCGACGCGGACGGCACGGAACGAGCCGCCACCCGCACCGTCTGCGGCACCACCTGGGACCACCCCGACCGCTGCGGCATCCACACGGTCGGCCTCGTCGTCCCCACGCCCCCCGGCGCCTGAGCCGGTCGTCGTCCGAAGCGTTGGCGAGGGCCCCCGTGACCACGTCATCGCCGACGGTGCGGATCACCCAGCCCGGCCGCACGCCGCTGCACGTGGTGGTGCACCGGCCCCTCGAGCTGGGCCGCGACTGCGACGGCGTGCTGCTGTCCGACCCCGAGCTCTCCCGTCGCCACCTCCGGGCCTGAGCTGCGACGGCGGGGCGGTGAGCGTCCAGGACCTGGGCAGCACCAACGGCACGGCGGTCGGCGGCGCCGTCCTGGGGGCACCGCCACCCTCCAGCCGGGCGACGTGGTCACCTTCGGCCGCTGTCGACTGGAGCTGGCCGACGAGGGCAGCGGGTGACGCCCAACGGCGCCGACCCGCTCCGCAGGACGTCCATCGACCTGGTGGCCGCCGCGGCGGCGGCCGACCCGCTGCCGGTGAGCCTGGCCGCCGCGGGGACCCTGACCATCGTCTTCTCGGACATCGAGCAGTCGACGCGGCGCGCGGTCGAGCTCGGCGACGAGCGGTGGATGGCGCTGCTCGGCGTGCACAACCGGCTGGTGCGCCGCCACGTCGAGCGCAGCGGCGGGGTCGAGGTCAAGGCCCAGGGCGACGGCTTCATGCTGGCCTTCCCGAGCGCACGGTCGGCGGTGCAGTGCTCGATCGAGATCCAACGGGCGCTCGCCGCGCACGGCCGCTCGCACCCGACCGAGGCCCTCCGGGTGCGCATCGGGATGCACGCCGGCGAGGCCATCGCCGAGGACGGCGACCTGTTCGGGCGCCCCGTCGTCCTCGCCGCCCGCATCGCGAACCAGGCCCGGGGCGGCGAGATCCTCGTGTCGTCGCTCGTGCGGGAGATCGTCGAGACCCGCGGCGACCTGCGCTTCGGGCCGCCACGCGAGGCCCCGTTGAAGGGCCTCGAGGGGACCTACCGGCTGCACCCGATCCTCCTCGAGGGCCGCGATGCCGGATACTGAGCGGGTGGGGGTCCGGGCCGAGCTGCGCTTCACGGTGCTGCGCGGGACGATCGGCGCGGCGACCGACGGCGAGCCGGTCGCGCTCGGGGGTCCGCAGCAGCGGCGGCTGCTCGCCGCGCTCCTGGCCAACCACGACACGGCCCTCAGCGCCGACCAGCTGGGTCGAGACGGTGTGGTCGCACGACGACGCACCGGAGGGCGCCCGCCGGACGGTGATGAGCTACGTCCGCGGCTCCAGGTGCCATCGGGGACGAGCACCTCGTCACCCGGGAGCACGGCTACGAGCTCGTCCTCGACGGCGCCCACCTCGACGCCGCCGACTTCGAGCTCGCTGGCAGGCCGAGGCGACGCCGCCGACGCCGACGACGCCGTGGCGGCCTGACCGGGCCCCGGCTTCTGGTCAGGCCGGAGCCTTCGGCGAGGACGCCGACGAGTGGTGGCTCCAGCCCGTCGCCGGCCGGTTGGAGGAGCTACGGCTCCTGGCCCTCGGCGAGCGGGCCGAGGCGCTGATCGACGGCGGTCACCACCAGGACGCGGTGGTCGACCTCTCGGCGCTGGTCGCCGACCAGCCGCTGCGCGAGCAGTTCGTCGCGCTCCTCATGCGGGCGCTGTACCTCGGTGGGCGCCAGGCGGAGGCGCTGCGGGCGTTCCAGGCGTTCACGCGCTCCCTCGCCGACGAGACCGGGCTCGAGCCCTCGGAGGCGCGCTCGTCGAGCTGGACCAGCGCATCGCCCGGGGCGATCCGACACTGGCGCCTGGGGTCGGCGATGGCCGTGCCCGGCTACATGAGCTCGCCGAGGTCATCGGGGGGAGGCGCCTTCGGCTCGGTCTACGCGCGCGGTCCAGCCCAGCGTGGATCGCGAGGTGGCGGTCAAGGTGGTGCGGCCGGAGCTGGCCGACGATCCCCGCTTCGTGGCCCGCTTCGAGGCCGAGGCGCAGCTCGTGGCCCGCATCGAGCATCCCCCACGTCGTGCCGCTGTACGACTTCTGGCGGCGGCCCGGCGGGGCGTTCCTGGTGTTCCGCCCTCCTGCGGGTCGGCTCGCTCTCCGACCGGGAGGCGGGTGGCCCCCTCGGCCTCGACGAGGCGACCCGGCTGGTGGACGAGGTCGGTGCGCGCTGGCGGCGGCGCTGCGCGCTCGGCGTGGTCCACCGGGACGTGAAGCTGGCGAACATCCTGCCCGACGAGGCCGGCAACAGCTACCTGGCCGACTTCGGCATCGCCCAGCTGGATGCGGAGCGCGAGGGCGACGCCGACCTGCGCTCCGCCGGCTCTCCGCTCTTACGCCGCCCGGAGCAGCTGCGCGATGCGCAGCCGCCACCCCCGCGTCCGACCAGTACGCCCTGGCCGTCGTGGTCTGGGAGGCGCTCGCGGGCCAGGCCCCGTTCCCAGGTCGACCGCCACCGAGGTCGGGCGCGTCAAGCTCGCCGCCGCCGTCCCGCCCCTCGACGGCGAGCTCGACGGCGCCCGTGCCCTCGGTGCAGTGCTCGCCCAGGCCACCGCGCCCCACCGGACGACCGCTACCCCACCATCGCCGAGTTCGTCGCCGCCTGGCACGCGCCGCCGGGGGAAGGCGGCGACCTGATCCGCACCACCGGCCGGCCCGGGGTGTGGAGCCGGGCGGGGGCGGTGGCCCGGACCCGTGGCGAGCATGGGCCTGACCGGGGCCAACCTACTGGGGGCTCCGGTCCTTCCAGGAGGCCGACGCCGCCCAGTTCTGCGGCCGCGACGACCTCGTGGCCGGCCTCGTCGACCCGTCGCGGGCGGGCCGGCTTCGTGACCGTCGTCGGCCCGTCAGGCTCGGGCAAGAGCTCGCTCGTGCACGCAGGCTCGTCCCTGCCCTGCGCCGCCGCAGCGCTCGTCGTGTCGATGGTGCCGGGGCCGGACCCGATGCTGGAGCTGCGCTCCGCGCTGCGGCAGGTCGCCACGGCGGCGGACGAGGCCACCCTCGACGCCCGGCTACGCGACGCCGGGGGGCCTCGCCGAGGTGGCCCGCGCGACACCGGGCCGGGCCGGGGAGGAGCTCGTCCTGGTGGTCGACCAGTTCGAGGAGCTCTGGACGCTGGCCACCGATCCCGCCGCCCGCGACCACGTGGCGGGGCTGCTCGCGCCGCGGCCGACGCCGGGGCGCCCTCCGCGTCGTGGCCACCCTGCGGGCCGACCAGCTACGACCTCCCGCTCCAGCACCCCGCCCTCGGCCCCGTGGTGGCGCGTCGACGTTCGCGGTGACGCCGATGACCGCGAGCGAGCTGCAGGACGCCATCGTCGTGCCCGCCGAGCGGGTCGGCGTCCGCTTCGAGCCCCACCTCGTGTCCACGATGGTCGGCGACGTCGTGAGCCGCCAGGGGCGCTCCCCTCCTCCAGTTCGCGCTGACCGAGCTGTTCGAGCAGCGCCACCCGCCACCATCACCGCGGCGGCGTACGACGAGCTGGGCGGCATCGGCGGCGCCATCGCCCGGCGGCCGAGGACCTCTACGAGGCCACGCCGGTCGAGCGCCGCCAGGACGTCCGCCGTCTGTTCACCCAGCTCGTCACCGGCGCCGACGACGCCGACGACCTGCGCCGCCGGGCCACCCTCGAGGAGCTCGCCGACGTCGACCCGGCGGTGGTCGAGGCCTACCGGGCCAGCCGGCTGGTCGTCACGGACCACCACCCCGTCACGCGCGAGCCGACCATCGAGGTGGCCCACGAGGCGCTGCTGCGGGAGTGGCCGCGGCTCGCCACCTGGATCGACGAGGACCGCGACGCCATCCGCGTCCGGCGGGGGCTCGCGGCGGCGGCCGGTGAGTGGCAGGCCGACCCGGGCGACGAGTCGACGCTGCTGCGGGGCACCCGCCTCGCCGCCGCGGACGACGTCGCCGGCACCATGGCGCTCACCGGCGGGGAGCGGGACTTCCTCACCGCCAGCCACGAGCTCGCCGACCGCGAGCGTCGGCAGGCCGAGGCGCGGACCGCGGCCCAGGCCCGCCAGAACCGTCGCCTCCGGCGGGTGCTGGCGGGCACCGCCGCCCTCCTCGTCGTGGCCCTGCTGGCCGGCGGCGTGGCGGTCGAGCAGCGGCAGCGGTCCGAGCGCGAGGCCCGGGCGGCGACCCAGGCGCGGATCCTCGCCGAGTCCGAGCGCCTCGCCCCGACCGACCGCGACGTGTCCCTGCTGCTGGCCGCCGAGGCGGCGCGGCGCGAGCCCGGGGTGGCCAGCGCCAACGCGCTCGCGACCGCGCTGCTCACCGACCAGTCCTTCCTGCGCTTCGAGGGTGACGACGTCGCGGCGCGGCCCACGGTCGACGGGCAGCTCCCCGCCGACCGTCCGGCGTTCTCCCCCGACGGCGACCTGCTGGCCGTGCCCGACTCGGCGGTCGGCGAGGTGCGCATCGTCGACGTGCTGACCGACGAGGCGGTCCGGGTGCTGCCCCTCCCGGCGCGGCCGTCAGGCCCCGCGATGCGTGGTGTCGAGTGGCTTCCGGACGACCTGCTCGTCGTCGTGCGGGACACCGACGTCGTCGCGGTCGACGCCACCACCGGTGCCGCCCGCGCCCCCGACGTCGACCTCGGGGGCGAGATCGCCGATTGGGCGGTCAGCGGCGACGGCCGCCGGGCGGCGGTCGTGAGCGACCGGTCGGGCACGACCACGGTCACCGTGATCGACCTCCGCGACGGGGAGGTGGTGGCGCGGGCGCCGGCGCCCTGCTGCTCCGCGGGCGGCCCCATCGGGCCCGGGCAGATCGTGGTCGGCACCTCCGCCCGGGTGGCCTGGCGGGGCGACGACCTGTACGTCGCGTCCGGCACCGGGACGATCGAGCAGTGGGACCCTGCGACCGGCCGCCGGGTCCGGACCCTGGGGTCGGGGTTCCCGAGCCCGCGCGACCTGGCCTTCATGGACGGCGACCGCAGGCTGGTGGTCGGCGGCGCGGACGCCGAGGGCGAGCTCCAGCTCATGGCGTACGACGCCGACACGGGTCGGGCGGTGTGGCCGTCCCCGCAGCCTGCGGCGGGCAACCTGGTCGCGGATCCCCGGCACGACGCGGTCCTCGTCGCCGACACGTACGACGAAGGCGCGCTCGTGCGCTTCGACCTCGCGACCGGCAGCCCCGACCGCGAGACGTTCGACCCGCAGACCGGCCCGGCCTGCCTCGCCGTGGCCTCGGGCGACGGCCGCTACCTGGCCGCGGGCTCCTGCACGACGGCCCGCCTGGCGCTGTGGTCGCTGGCCGGCGCCGGCGCCGCGATCCGCCACGTCGTCGACTCGACGCTCCCCGTGAGCGGCCCGGTCGTCGACCGGGACGGCCATCACGTCGCCCTGTCGACGAGCGCGGACCGCGGACCGGGGGCGCGGGTGGTCGATCTCGACGTCGCCGCCGGGGCCCTGACCCCCGTCGACATCCCACCCGGCTACCTCGCCGGCATGTGGTACCGGAGCGACGGCCACGCCGTGCTGGTCACCGACGACGGCCGCTTCGCGGAGTCGACCGAGGTGGTCGATCGCCCCTCCGAGCCGTTCACCGTGCGCGAGCCCATCCCGTTCGTGCTCCCGGGGCCGCTGGGCTGGGCCGTCTCGGAGGGCGAGTCCGCGGTCCTCCAGGTCGCCGATGATCCCCAGCGCCTCTGGGCCCTCCCGGACGTCCAGAGCAGCGCCGGCGTCCCGATCGACTACCAGCCCGGCACGGTCGGCGGCTTCGTCCTGAGCCCCGACGGCGAGCGGGTGCTCGTCGGCGGCACCGCGGGGGTCCGGGTCTACGCGCTCGCCGACGGACGGCTGCTGGACGAGCCGTTCGACGGCTACCAGCTGGCCACCGACCGGGACGGCAGCGTCCTGGCCGTCGCCGACCTGGACGGCACGGTCGAGCTGCGCGACGCCGCGACCCTGGCACCCATCGGCGCCCCCCTCGCCGCCCCGCCCGCGCCCGGCCTCTCGCTCTCGCCCGACGGCTCGGTGCTGGCGGTGTGGAGCACCGATCGGCGCGTGCAGTTCCACGACGTGGCCACGCACGCACCCCTCGGCCCGGTGTTCGACCTGGGCGACGGGTCGAACAGCGACATCCTCCCCGACGGCCCGTCGATGCTCGTCCAGCGGGACGGGTCGATCGTCGAGATCGGCCTCGACCCCGATGCCTGGCTCGAGCAGGCCTGCCGGGCCGCGGGCCGGAACCTCACCGTCGAGGAGTGGGCCACCTACCTCGGCGGCACCCCGCGGGCGACCTGCCCCCAGTGGCCGGCGCCGGTCAGGTCGGGCGCCGCTCGTTGAGGGCGCGGGTGTTGTCGCGGAGGATGAGGCGCCGCTCCTCGTCGGTGAACGCCTTCAGCTCGACGGCGTAGTCGAGGGGGCGGGGCATGCCCTCGATGTGGGGCCAGTCCGACCCGAAGATCACCCGGTCGGCGCCCATCAGGCCCGCCACCTCGTGGACGTCGTCCTCCCAGAACGGGTTGATCCACACGTGCTCGCGGAACGTGGCCACCGGGTCCTCGGGGAAGTAGCCGGGGGTCTTGTTGGCGGTGGACCGCAGCTTCTTGAGGAGGTCGCCGAGGAACTCGGAGCCGTTCTCGACCGATGCGAGGCGCAGGTTGGGGAAGCGGTCGAAGAGCTTGTCGAGCGCGATCGTCATCAAGAAGTCGTAGGCGGCACGCTCGATGTTGAACGACTTGATGGTCGGGCGGAACTGACCGGTGGAGGTGGTGGAGAACTGGGCGCTGAAGCCCTCCTCGGCGTAGCCGTTGCTGCTGTGGCCGCTGTCGCCGGCGTGGACCACCACGGTGACCCCGGCATCGTTCGCCAGGCGCCAGAACCCGTCGAACATCGGGTCGGCGGGCGAGAACGGTCCGGTGGCCGTGTGCACGGCCGCGGGCCGCATCACCACGACCCGGGCACCGCGGTCGAGCGCCCACGCCAGCTCGGCCTCGGCCTCGTCGGGGACCGCGAGCGACAGGTAGGGGGCCGCGAAGATGCGGCCCTCGAAGGCGAAGCCCCAGTCCTCGTCCAGCCAGCGGTTGAAGGCCCGCACCATGGTCATCACCGCCGGCGGGTCGTGCTTGAGGAGCTCCTCGTAGAGCATCCCGAGCGTGGGGAACAGCCACACCGCCTCGAGGCCGTGCTCGTCCATGACCGCGAGGCGCGCGACACGGTCGCGGTACTCGGGGCGGATGGGCTCACGCTCGCGGAGGAACTCCATGGGCAGCTTGCCCTCGGGGTTGCCCCGGAAGTAGTCGTGCATCGCGCCCGCGGGCGCGACCGGGTCGAACGTGGGGTTGGTGACGGCGCGGCTCACCCGGCCGCCCACCACGTGGTACTTCCGCCCCTCGATCTCGCACCACTGCACCGTCCGCGGCCCCCAGGCCGGATCGAGGTGGCGGGTGAAGGCGTCGAGCGCCTCGTAGTAGTGGTTGTCCGCGTCGAAGGCGTCGTAGTCCAGGTCCACGGGGCCCAGGCTACGCCCCGTCATCGTCGGCGGCCCCGCCCGAACACGCGATGCAGGCTTCGGCGAAGCTCACATCGTGGGTTAGGGTGCCGACCCGTGGGGGGTGCCCGCTCGGGGCACCCGAACGTGGGGGTCCCATGGCAACCCGACCGCGAGCCGAGGGCGCCACACCGGCACCGTCGCTCGCCGACCTCGCCGCCCTGGGCGACCACCTCGCCCACGCGGGCCTCGACGAGCAGGCCATCGTCGACGCGACCGCCCGGTCGATCGGCGACGCCCTGCGGTGCGCCGCCGTCGTCTTCGTGGCCCGCGGCGACGTCCTGGTCCCCGAGGGCGTGCGCCACCGAGACCCCGACGGGGCCGCCCTCATCCGTTCCATCTTCGAGTCGGTGCCCCACCCCACCGAGGGCGGGCTGCTCGGGCCCGTGTTCGCCCGGGGCGAGCCGCTCATCGTCCCCGAGGTGCCCGACGAGCTGCTGCGGGGCGCGTACCCCCGACCCGAGCACGGTGCGTACTTCGACCGCTTCGGCGTCACCTCGCTCATCCTCAGCCCGATGCGCGCGTCCTCGGGGCGGACGCTCGGGGTCGTGGCCGCCGCCGCCGAGCACTCGCGGTCGCCGTTCACCGACGCCGACGTCCTGGTCGCCACCGACCTGTGCCGCCGCGTGACCCTCGCCCTCGAGAACGCTCGGCTCCACGCCGAGGCCGCCGGCACCGCGTCCCGCCTCCACGCCATCGTCGAGGCGTCGACCGACGCGGTGATCACGATCGACGCCACCGGAACCGTGGTCGACGCGAACGCGGCGACCGAGGCCATCTTCGGCTGGCGGCCCGAGGCGCTCGTGGGACGCTCGATCGAGGTCCTCATGCCCGTCGCGACCGCCCTGCGACACCCGGCTTCCTCGAGCGCTACCTCGACGGTGCGCCCCCGCAGGTGATCGGCCAGCGCCGCGTCGTCGAGGCGCGCCGCAGCGACGGACGGCGCTTCTGGGCCGAGCTCTCCGTCGCCGAGATCGCCGGCGGCGACACCCCGTTGTTCACCGGGTTCGTGCGCGACGTCTCCGAGCGGATGCAGCACGAGGCGGAGCTCTCCCGGCTCGCCGAGCGCGACGAGCTCACCGGCCTGCTCAACCGTCGCGCCATCGCCCGGGAGGTGGAGGAACGCCTGCGCGACGTCGACGAGCACGGCGGGATGGCCGCCGTGGTCTTCCTCGACCTGGACGACTTCAAGGCGGTGAACGACGAGCGCGGCCACGACGTGGGCGACGCCGTGCTGCGCATCGCGGCCAGGCGCGTGCGCTCGTGCGTGCGCACCGACGACGCCATCGGTCGCTGGGGTGGCGACGAGCTCCTGGTCGCCGCCCGCCGGGAGGAAGACCGCGACGCCGCCGGCGACGCCGCCGCCATCGCGGACCGCGTCCGCGAGGCGGTCGACGGTCCCGTACGGGTGGACGACGCACCCACGCCGGTGCACCTGTCGGCCTCGGTCGGCTGGTCGGTCTACCCCCGCGACGCTCCGGACGTGCAGGGCCTCGTACGCCACGCCGACCAGGCGATGTTCGCCGCCAAGCGCGCCCGCTGAGCGGGCGCGCGACGTCGACCCGTCGTGGGTCGACGGGCACACTGGGGGCATGGCCGGGGTCCCCCGCATCGACGTCGGCGCGCTCGTCGACCCGCGCTCCTCGCCCGACGAGCGCCGGCCGGTGGCCGATGCGATCGACGCGGCCTGCGCCGAGCACGGCTTCTTCACGGTCGTCGGCCACGGCGTCGACCCGGGCCTGCTGGCGGCGCTCGACCGTGAGGCCCGGGCCTTCTTCGCCCGGTCCCGGGAGGACAAGGCGCGCGTGGCCATGGTCCACGGCGGACGGGCGTGGCGGGGGTGGTTCGGTGTCGGCGACGAGCTCACCGACGGCGTCCCCGACCGGAAGGAGGGGCTCTACTTCGGGACCGAGCTGGGCCCCGACGACCCGCGCGTGCAGGCGGGCCTCCCGCTCCACGGGCCCAACCTGTTCCCCGACCGCCCGGCCGGGCTCCGCCCCGCCGTCCTCGCCTACCTCGACGCCGCGACGGCCGTGGCCCGCGGCATCCTGCGCGCCCTGGCGGTCGGCCTGGGCCACGACGAGCACTGGTTCGACGCCACGATCTGCGCCGACCCCGTCGTGTTGTTCCGCATCTTCCACTACCCCGCCCCGGACGTCGGCGACGTGCCCACCGGCCCCTGGGGCGTGGCCGAGCACACCGACTACGGCCTGCTCACCGTGTTGCACCAGGACGCCACCGGCGGCCTCGAGGTGCACGGTCCCGGCGGCTGGGTCGAGGTCCCACCCGAGCCCGGCGCCCTCGTGTGCAACCTCGGCGACATGCTGGCCGCCCTCAGCGGCGGGCGCTACCGCTCCACCCCGCACCGGGTCCACCCGCCCGCCGAGGGAGGCCGCCTCTCGGCGCCTCTGTTCCTCGACCCCGACTGGGACGCCCACGTCCCCGGGGTCGACGGCACCTACGGCGACCACCTCACCGCCAAGGTCGCACGGGTGTTCCCGGTGCTGAGCGCCGCGCTCACGCCGCCCCGCCCCTGAGCCCGGCCGGCGCCCGGGCCGCCCACCGTCCGCCCCCGCCGCGGGTTCCCCTCAAGCCTTCACCCTGCGTGACCGATAATGCTACGCTCCGTGCATGCCCGGACCGGCCCCCGGGCCGGCGAGCGGCGCACCACGCGCCGAGGGAGGGACCGGGATGCTCGACCAGTGCCTCGTCCTCTGCAACGGCAAGGGCGGCGTGGGCAAGTCCTCGATCGCGGCGGCGCTCGCCGCCGGTGCCGCGGTGCGGGGGCGACGCACCCTGCTGGTCGACCTCGACCCGGCGGGGTCGGTCGACCAGGACCTCGGGTACCGCCAGACGGGTGACTCCGACGACGGGCGGGCGCTGCACCGAGCGGTCGTCGACGGGGCCGACCTCACCCCCGTCTCGTCGGTGCGGACCGGGCTCGACGTGGTGCCGGCCGGCGACTTCACCCACGCCGTGTACGCCCGCCTGGCGGCGCGTGACCGTCGGGTGCCCGACGTGATCGCACCCCTCGAGGCCCTCGGCCGGGGCTACGACCTGGTGATCGTGGACACGCCACCCGCCACGCAGGTGGCGCTCGACGTCGCCTTCTGCCTGGCCCGCTTCCTCGTGCTGCCCGTCGGGATCGACACGGGGAGCCTCGACGGGCTCGAGCTCGTCTCGGACCGCTACCACGTGGTGCGCAGCCGTGGCCTCAACCCGACGCTCGAGCCGCTGGGCGTCGTGCTGTTCGGGATGGACCCCGCCGAGCCGCGCCTGGCGCGCGAGGTGCGGGCCGACGTCTCGTGGGAGCTCGACGGGGCCGCGCCCGTGTTCGACACCGTCGTCCGCCACCGACCGCGCGCGGCCCGCGACCTGCGCCGCCACGGCCTCGTGCCCAGCGAGTACCTCCGGGCCGTCTGGGACGCCCGACTCGACCCCGCCACCCATCCCGGGGCCGACCGCCTCGACGACGGCGCCGCCGGCCTGGCCGAGGACTACTGGGACCTCACCGAGGAGGTGCTGGCGAGGATGGACGAGCGCCTCACCCCCCGCCCCGCCGTCGCGGGATCCGCGCCCGCGACCCTGCCCGTGGGTGCGGGCCGTGGCTGACGGGCACCTCGACCTCCGCGAGGGGCCCGGGGCCCGGCACCGGCCCGCACGAGGCGTGCCGCGGGCGCTCGACCCCCGGCTCGCCGCCTACCGCGACCGTCCCGCCCACCGCGGCCCGGGTCGTCCGAGCGGGACGGGGCCCGGCGGCCCCGCGGACCCCCGTACGCCGCCCACCCCGACGGCCGCCCTGCGTCCCGCCCCGACCGGCGCGGCCGCCGAGACGCCCGAGACGCCCGAGACGCCCGTCGTGGCGACACGCTCCGACCTGCCGGGCGACCGCCGCCGTCCCGCCGCCGGCGAGTTCGTGGTGCGACGCCTCCGCCTCCGCTCGGTGCTGAAGGTGAGCCTGGCCTTCTACCTGTGCTGCTTCGGGGTGGTGGCGGTGGCCGTCACCATCCTCTGGCACGTCGCCAACCAGGAGGGTTGGGTGACGGGCTGGACCGGCTTCCTCGTCGACATCGGGTTCGACGACGCCGCGGTCGACGGCCGCGCGCTGGCCCGGGCGACGTCGATCGCGGGCGCCGTCGTGGTCCTGACCGCGACCCTGCTCACGGTGGCGGCGGCCTGCTTCTACAACCAGGTCAGCGGCCTGCTCGGCGGCGTCACGGTCACCCTCGCTCCCCGGCGGTCGCGCCGGCGGGGGGCCCGCCGCTAGTCGGCCCGGTTGAACTCCCAGATGGCGATGGCCAGGAAGGCGAGGCCGGCCGCCACCACGACCCCCACCTGGACGACCGCAGGGACGACCCAGCCCCACCACGTGAGCGGCGGGTTCAGGGCGGCGACCGCCTGGGAGCTGGCGTCGATGTGCACGAAGACCGCGTCGCGCAGGGGGTGCACGGCGTACGTGATCGGGTTCACGTGGACGGCGACGTTCAACCACGCGGGCAGGTTGGCGAGGGGGTAGAGCGCGCCGGAGAGGAACATCAGCGGCAGCAGCACCATCTGCATGAGGCCCATCATCGACTGGATCTGCTTGACCCGAGCGGCGAGCACCAGGCCGAACGCGGTGACCGAGAAGCCCAGCACGAGCATCTCGACGAGCAGCACGAGCACCATCACCGGGGCGTAGGGCACGCCCACCAGCGGCGCCAGGGCCAGCACGAAGGCGCCCTGGATGGTGGCGACGGTGGCCCCGCCGATGGCCTTGCCCACCAGGATCGAGCCCCGCCGCACGGGTGCCACGAGCATCTCGCGCAGGAAGCCGAACTCGCGGTCCCAGACGATCGAGACCGCCGAGAACATCGCGGTGAACAGCACCGACACCGCCAGCACACCGGGGAACATGAAGGTCCGCAGGTTGACGTCGCCGGTGGCGCCGCGGGTGAGCGAGGACAGCCCGGTGCCGAGCACGAACATGTAGAGCAGGGGCTGGAGCAGCGAAGTGAGGATCCGCACCTTGTCCTGCGAGAACCGGATCATCTCGCGCTGCCACACGACCTTCACCGCCCGCACGTCGTGGCGGAGGCTCTGCTCGGGCAGGTGGATGGGCGTGGCCCGCGCCGGCGCCGGGGCGCCCGCCGCCGCGCCGGGCTCGGACACCGTCGTCATCGCCGGGCCCTCGCCGCCAGCATCGGGTTGGACCGCAGGCGGTCCATGCCGGACGCCTCGGCGTCCGCGATCGTGCGGCCGGTGTAGGTGAGGAACACGTCGTCGAGCGTGGGCCGGGCCACGCTCACCGAGCGGATCGGCACGCCGAGCTCGGCGAAGAGCCGGGGCACGAACTGCTCGCCGTCGGCGACCGAGATCGTGACCGCGCCGTCGTGGACGGCGGCCTCCACGCCGAACCGCTCGTCGAGGGCGCGCATGGCGGCCGGGTCGTCGTCGGTGGTGATCTGCACCCGGTCCTTGCCCACGCTGGCCTTCAGGGCCTCGGGGGTGTCGAGCACCACGATCCGACCCTGGCTCATGATCGCGATGCGGTCGCAGTTCTCCGCCTCGTCCATGTAGTGGGTGGTGAGGAAGATGGTGATGTCCTCCTGCTGGCGCAGCTCGTGGATGTAGGACCAGATCGACGAGCGGGTCTGGGGGTCGAGCCCGACGGTGGGCTCGTCGAGGAACAGGACGCGCGGCGAGTGCAGCAGGCCCCGGGCGATCTCGAGGCGGCGCTTCATGCCCCCCGAGAACGTGTTGACGCGCGAGTCGCGGCGGTCCCACAGCCCGACCATCTCGAGCACCTTGTGGAGCCGCTCGTCGACGAGGCCGCGGGGCACGCCGTACAGCTCGGCGTGGAAGCGAAGGTTCTGGGCCGCCGTGAGGTACAGGTCGAGCGTGGTGTCCTGGAACACCAGCCCGATGTTGCGGCGCACGTCGCTGCGCTGGCGGACCACGTCGTAGCCCGCGACCCGGGCGGCGCCGCCGGTGGGGTCGACGAGCGTGCACAGGATGCTGATGGTGGTGGACTTGCCCGCCCCGTTGGGGCCGAGGAAGCCGAACGTCTCCCCCGCGCCGACCTCGAAGTCGATGCCGGCGACGGCCTCGAGCGAGCCGTAGCGCTTGTGGAGGTCGCGCACCTCCACCGCGGGGGCGGTGGTCTCGGGGGCGAGCGCCATGCGATCTCCAGTGCCGGCCGGGCGGTGCGGGAAGTGGGTGCGGGAAGTGGGTGCGGGAAGTGGGTGCGGGAAGGGGTCGTCGGTGCGACGGGACGTGGGCCCCGGCCAGTCTGCCCCGGAACCGTCGGGTTGCCCCACCGGCGCGGGCCGCCGCCCGAGGGACCTCCGGTACGGTCGGGGCCGTGACGGTGGCCGAGCAGCTCACCATCGGGGAGGTGGCCCGGCGCAGCGGCCTCGCGGTGTCGGCGCTGCGCTTCTACGAGGACAAGGGCCTCATCTCGGCGGCGCGCACCGCCGGGGGTCAACGCCGCTACCACCGCGACGTGCTGCGACGGCTGGCCTTCATCGGCGTGGCCCAGCGGGTCGGCCTGCGCCTCGACGAGATCGGCGCGGCGCTGGCCGAGCTGCCCGAGCACGCAGGGCCGAGCGGCGACGAGTGGGTGCGGCCTGTCGGCGTCGTGGCGCCGCCGCCGACGAGCGCATCCGGTTGCTCGAGGCCCTGCGCGACGACCTGGACTCCTGCATCGGCTGCGGCTGCCTCTCGCTCGACCGCTGCACGCTGTACAACCCGGGCGACCGGGCCCGCGACCTCGGCCCGGGCCCCCGCTACCTGCTGGGCGACGCCCCGGCCGGCGCCGACCGATAGCCCGCGGTCGGAGGGCGACCGCCAGGGGTCGGGACCAACGGCCCTGTTCGCGTCGGCCCAATCCTTTAGTCTCTCACTATAGAACTAAAGGAGTGACCCATGACCTCCCTATCGACCCGACGGCCCCCCATCGAGCACCTCGGCTGGTTCAGCGCCCTCGGCCTCCTCGGGGTCCTGGCGCTCGCGGTCGGGCTGTTGGCACTGCTCGGCGACGACGACGGCTCGGGCGCGACCCCGGCGGCGGCAGCCCCGACCGCCACGACCGCGCCCTCCGGCGCCGTCATCGATCCCAACGCCACCCCGGAGGCCGACTGGGCGCCGTTCGATCCCACCCTCGGGCCCGCGCCGGGCGGCACCGAGCACGAGATCACCCTCCACGCCGTTGAGGCCGAGGTCGAGGTGGCCCCAGGGGTGACCCAGCAGGCGTGGACCTTCGTCGAGGGCGACGGCGGCGACGAGGGGACGCCGCGCATGGGCGGACCCGTGCTGCGGGGCGAGGTGGGCGACCTGTTCACCGTCACCCTCGTCAACGACGGCCAGATCGACCACTCGATCGACTTCCACGCCAGCCGGGTGGCGTGGAACGACGAGATGCGCTCGATCGGGCCCGGCGAGTCACTCGTGTACCAGTTCCGCGCGGAGTACGCGGGCGCCTTCATGTACCACTGCGGCACCGCCCCGACGCTGCACCACATCGGCAACGGGATGTACGGCGCCCTCATCATCGACCCGCCCGACCTGGCCCCCGTCGACCACGAGTTCGTGATGGTCCAGTCGGAGCTGTACCTCGGCGGGCAGGGCCAGCCCGGCAGCCTCGCCAAGATGACCGACGAGGCCTGGGACGCCGTCGTGTTCAACGGCTACTTCAACCAGTACAAGTTCTCGCCGATCCGGGTCGAGGCCGACGAGCGCATCCGGGTGTGGGTCATCGACGACGGCCCGTCCGAGAACTCGGCCTTCCACATCGTCGGCACCATCTTCGACACCGTGTGGAAGGAGGGGACCTACCTCCTCCGGCCGGACGACCGCCAGGGCGGCTCCCAGGTGCTCGACCTCCAGCCCGCCCAGGGAGGGTTCGTCGAGTTCAGCCTCGCCGAGGAGGGCTTCTACCCCATCGTGACCCACAAGTTCGCCAACGTCGGCAAGGGGGCGCTGGGCCTCTTCCAGGCCGGGGACGTGGAGCTCCCCACCGCCGCGGGGCACTGATCGCATCGGGGGGTGGCCCCGCCCGAGCGGGGCCCCGGGCCGGTCGTCGCGACGTGCGGCGACCGGTCCGCATCGCACCACCCGCCCGTAGCCTGCTCACCGATGATCACCGTGACCGGCCTGGACGTCACCGCCGAGCCCACCGTGCCCGAGCGCGCGCTCGTCGTGTGCGCCCACCCCGACGACGTGGACTTCGGCGCCGCCGGCACCGTCGCCCGGCTCACCGCCGCCGGGACCGACGTGCGCTACTGCATCGTCACCGACGGTGACGCCGGCGAGGCCCCCGACGGGGTCGCCCGGGCCGACGTGGCCGCGCTGCGCCAGGCCGAGCAGCAGGCCGCGGCCGCCGCGGTCGGGGTGGACGAGGTCCGCTTCCTCGGGTACCCGGACGGCCGCCTCGAGGTCACGCTGGGCCTGCGCCGCGACCTGTCGGCCGTGATCCGCGAGGTCGAACCCGACGTGGTGCTGTGCCAGTCGCCCGAGCGCCGCTGGGACCGGGTGTTCGCCAGCCACCCCGACCACCTCGCCGCCGGCGAGGCCACGCTCCAGGCCGTGTACCCCGACGCCCGGAACCCCCACGCCCACGTCGAGTTGGCCGAGCGGGGCCTCGGCCCCCACACCGTGCGCGAGGTGTGGGTGATGGCGCACCCGCAGGCCAACCGGTACGTCGACATCACCGACACCTACGAGGCCAAGCTCTCGGCGCTGCGGGCCCACACGAGCCAGACGGCCCACGTCGACCTCGAGGCGCTGATCGGGGGCTGGTCCGCGGCGACCGCGGCCGCCGCCGGCCTCGCCGAGGGCCGCCGGGCGGAGGCGTTCTTCACCTGCCGCACCGGATGAGCGCGATGCTGGCGCGATGGGGGTCGTGAACCGACAGCTGACGCTCGCCCATCGCCCCGACGGCCTGGTGCGGCCGGAGGACTTCGCCCTCGTCGAGGCGCCGGTGCCCGAGCCCGCCGAGGGCGAGGCCGTGGTCCGCACCGAGTACCTCTCGATCGACCCCACGGTGCGCACGTGGATCTCCGAGGCCCGGAGCTACTTCCCGCCCGTGGCCATCGGTGAGCCGGTGCGCTGCCCGGGGGCCGGCCGCGTGGTCGCCTCCGCGGTGGACGCCTTCGCGGTCGGCGACCCCGTCTACACGCTGACCGGCTGGCAGGACTACGCCGTGGTGCGCGACGACGGCTTCGCCACCCGGCTGCCCGACGACATGGCCCTCACCGCCGCGCTCGGCGTGCTGGGCAACAACGGCATCACCGCCTACGTCGGCATGCTCGACATCGGTCGGCCGCAGGAGGGCGAGACCGTCGTGGTGTCGGCCGCGGCCGGCGCCACGGGCTCGGTGGCCGGCCAGCTCGCCAAGCGGGCCGGCGCCCGCGTGGTGGGCATCGCCGGCCGCCCGGACAAGTGCGCCTGGGTGGTCGACGAGCTGGGCTTCGACGCGTGCGTCGACCACCGGGCCCCGGACTTCGTCGAGCGGCTGCGGGCGGCCACCCCCCAGCGGGTGGACGTCTACTTCGACAACGTCGGCGGGCCGGTGCTCGACGCCGTCCTCAAGCGCCTCGCCGGCCACGCCCGGGTGGTGCTGTGCGGCGCCATCGCGGTGTACAACGCCGAGCACAAGCCGCCCGGGCCGGCCAACTACCTCGAGCTCATCACGCAGCGGGCCACGATGACCGGCTTCAACACGTTCGACCACTGGGACCGCTTCGGGGAGATCACCGACCAACTCGCGGGGTGGCTGGCCGACGGGTCCCTCCGCTCGCGCGAGCACGTGCTCGACGGCCTCGAACGGGCCCCCGAAGCCCTCAACATGCTCTTCACGGGCGACAACCTGGGCAAGCTCCTGGTGCGGGTGGCCGACGACCAGAGCCGCCCGGTCGCCTGAGCGCGGGTCAGCGCACCGCGGTGACGAGACCCGCGATGTCGGCGGGGCCGACGCCGCAGCAGCCGCCGACGAGGCGGGCGCCCCGGTCGATCCAGTCGGCCACGAGCCCGCCCGCGACCGCGCCCAGGCCGGCGTAGCGCCAGCGCCGGGCGGCGGCGTCCCACTCGCCGCCCGCGTTCGGGCAGGCCACGAGGGGCAGGCCCGTCGGCGCGAGCGCGTCGAGCGCCGCCGCCACGTCGTACGCCGCGGTGCAGTTCACCCCGACGGCGGCCACCCGGGGGTGGGCGGCGACGAGCGGGCCGAGGGCGCCGAGGTCGTCACCCCCGGCGGTGCGCCCGCCGGCGACCGCGGTGAACGACACCCACACCGGGGGACCGTCCGCGCCGAGCGCATCGAGCACCGCGAGGGCCTCGACGGCGGTCGGCAGGGTCTCGACGGCGAGCAGGTCCGGCCCGGCGTCCTCGAGCACCTCGATGCGACGCCGGTGGAAGGCGGTGAGGTCGGCGGCGGTCCGGCCGTAGCGGCCGTGGTACTCCGAGCCGTCGGCGAGGACGGCGCCGTAGGGACCGACGGAGGCCGCGACCAACCGCTCGCCGCCGACGTCGCCCGCCACCCGGTCGGCCGCCTCCCGTGCGAGCCGCACCGAGCGACGCAGCGCCGTCGCCGCATCGGCGGCGGTGCGGCCGGCGCGCACGAACCCGTCGGCGCTCACCTGGTACGAGCCGGTGACGGCCACGTCGGCGCCGGCGCGGAAGAACGCCTCGTGCACCCGACGCACGAGGGGCTCGTCGTCGAGGAGCGCCCGCGCCGACCACAGCGGGGCGGACACGTCGGCGCCGAGCGCCTCGAGCGTCGACCCGAGGCCGCCGTCCACCACCCGCACCCGGTCACCGAGGAGAGGTCGGCGACCGGGTGCCATCCCGTCAGTAAACCGTGCGGCCGGCGGTCACGGGGGCGGGAGCCGCGACCGGACCGGACGCCGGCGCCGGTGCGGGAGGCCGTGCGGGGGCGGCCACCGCCGGCGGACGGGAGGAGGGTGGGGAGCAGGGGCCGGGGGCGGTGGGAGCTGGGGGCCGGTGGCGCGGACCGGCACCCGGGACGGGAGCGCCGGCGTCCAGCCTCGCCTGGCGGGCGGCCTGGTCGAGGCGGACGAACGAGAGCAGCGCCACCATGGCGACGACGACCACGACGGTGGCGACGGCGAAGGTCGTGGCGGCATCGGTGCCCGCCGCCACGCCATGGACGGTGGCCAGGACGAACAGCGGGAAGCTCAGGTAGTGGACGCTGCGCCACACCTTCCGGGGCAGCCAACGCCGCGCCAGCGCCGTGAGCTCCACCGCCAGCAGCAGGTAGAGCGCCACGATCCCCCAGGCGACGGCGGCGGGGTCCCACGACGAGGCGAACGGGACCAACACGTCGGCGACGCCGAAGTCCACGTAGCTGTCGAGCATCAGCCCCGCCACGTGCACGCCCAGGAAGACCATCGTCAGGGTCCCGAGCCACTGGTGCAGGTCGAGCAGCCAGTTGGCGCGCGGGCGCTTGCCGAGCACCTTCGTCGACAGCGCCAGCCCCCACAGCACGCTGGCCGCCAGCAGGCCCCAGGCGACGATCCCGCCGGCGCGTGCCGTGTACCACCACAGCTGGCTCATCACGATCCTCCGCTGTTGGTGTCGGGCCCGCTCTGGCCCCCGAACGGGGTGGGCGTGGTGCCGCCCGAGTCGGGCGGGGAGAGCTGCGGGGTCCCGCCCTGGTCGGCGTCGCCGCCGAAGGCGTCGGGCGGGGCGAACCCGTTGCCGCCGCGGCCGTCGGCGCCGCCGCCGAACGGGTCGGTCGGGGCGGACGGGACGTCGCCGAACCGCGGCTGGTCACCGGTGGCGCTGATCGGTGCCGGGTCGGCGTCGTCGCCCGCCTGGGTGACGAGCAGGCCGAGGCCGATGCCGGCGAACGCGCCGGCGCTCACCGCCGCGGCGACGAGCCGGGCGCGATGCGCCGGTGGGCGTCCGGGGTCGGTGGGCGGGGTCGGCGAGGCCTCGGTGCGGTCGGGGGGCGGGGTCGCATCGGTCACGGCGCCCATCGTGGCGATCGAGGCTCAAACGCCACGTAAAGCTCCCTGGGAAATCCCTGGGAGCTGCGACGATGACCCGGTGCCCGAGCCCCCGGACGACACCTACACGCACGGCCACCACGAGAGCGTCCTGCGCAGCCACCGCTGGCGAACGGCCGAGAACTCGGCCGCCTTCCTCCTCCCCCACCTGCGCCCCGGGCTCGACCTGCTCGACCTGGGCTGCGGGCCCGGCACCCTCACCCTCGACCTGGCGGCGCGCGTGGCCCCGGGCCGCGTGCTGGGCCTCGACCTCGCCCCCGAGGTCGTCGAGGCGGCGCGCGCCGAGGCCGCCGGCTCGCGGGCCGGGGCGGCGGTCACCTTCGCGGTGGGCGACGCCTACGCGGTCGATGCCGAGGCCGGTGCGTTCGACGTCGTGCACGCGCACCAGGTGCTCCAGCACCTCAGCGACCCGGTGGCCGCGCTGCGCGAGATGCGGCGGGTGGTCCGGCCCGACGGGTTGGTCGCCGCGCGCGACAGCGACTACGCCGCCATGACCTGGGCCCCGCTCGACCCTCGACTCGACCGCTGGCTCGAGCTCTACCACGAGCTCACCCGCCTCAACCGCGCCGAGGCCGACGCCGGCCGCTTCCTTCTCGGCTGGGCGCAGGAGGCGGGCTTCACCGACGTCGCCGCCACCTCCTCCACCTGGACCTTCGCCGACCCCGGGTCCCGGGCCTGGTGGGGCGCGCTGTGGGCCGACCGGGTCGAGCACTCGGCCTTCGCCGCGCAGGCGCTCGGGTCCGGCCGGAGCGACCCCGCCGAGCTCGCCGACCTGGCCGACGCGTTCCGCTCGTGGGCGAGCGCCCCCGACGGCTTCTTCGCGGTGCTCCACGGCGAGGTCCTCGCCCGGCCGTGACCCGCGTGGCCGCCCGGCGACGGCGTGGGGTCGGCGTGGGGGTCGGCTTGGGGACGGCGCCGATCGCGTCGGTAGCCTCACGGTGCGGGCGGCACGACGGCGAGGAGCGAGGCCGATGCGGTTGGACGACGAGCAGCGGGCGGCGTGGTCCCGCGACGGGTACCTGGTGCTGCGCGGGGCGCTCGACGAGCGGCGCGTGGCCGAGGTCACCGCCTGGGTCGACGAGATCGAGGCCTGGGCGGCGACGGGCGGTCCCGGGCTGCACCACTTCGAGCAGACCGATGCCGGCCCCGCGATCGCCCGCAGCGAGGACCTGATCGGTCACCACCCGGGCCTGCGGGCGCTGCTCACCGAGGGGCTGCTGGTGGACCTGGCGGGCCAGCTCTTCGGCGAGCCGGCGCGGCTCTACAAGGAGAAGATCAACTACAAGCAGCCGGGCGGCGGCGGGTTCGCCCCCCACCAGGACGCGCCGGCGTACCGCTTCGTCGACCACCACGTCAGCGTGATGGTGCCGGTCGACCCCGCCACCGTCGCCAGCGGGTGCCTGTGGGTGGCCCGGGGCCACGACCGCGGCCTGCTGCCCCGCGACGGCAACAAGGGACTCCGGCCCGACGTCGCCGCCGGGCTCGACTGGCGGCCCGTCGAGCTGGCCCCGGGGGACCTGATGTGGTTCGACTCGTACGCGCCCCACCGCAGCGACACCAACACCACCGACGCGGGCCGCCGGGCGCTCTACCTCACGTACAACGCCTCCTCGGCGGGCGACTTCCGCACCACGTACTACGAGGACAAGCGGGCCGAGTTCGACGATCTCGACGGCGAGGGCGAGACCGTGCGGCTCAGCATCGCCGACGACTTCCTCGGCCGACCGGTGGAGGCCGGGCGGTGAGCGACCCGCACCCGCTCGACGAGCTGCTCGACCTCTACCGCAGCGACAAGGCCACCGCCATGTACGACGAGGTGGTCACCGAGCGCGAGCACGCCCTCCAGGCCGCCGAGCTCGCCGAGGCGGCCGGCGCGCCGGCGGCCACCGTGGCCGCCGCGCTGTTGCACGACGTCGGTCGGCTGACCATCGCCTGGGACTCGGCGGAGGGGGCGTTCGTGGCCGCCGACCGGGCCCACGACTCCGTGGGCGAGCGACTCCTGGGGCGCTGGTTCGGACCCGAGGTCACCGCACCGGTCGGCATGCACGTCGCCGCCAAGCGCTACCTGTGCGCGACCGAGCCCGGGTACGCCGACCGGCTCTCGCCGGTGTCGGTCCGCAGCCTCGAGGTCCAGGGCGGCCCGATGACCGCCGACGAGGTGCACGCCTTCGAGGCCCGGCCCGGGTGGGAGGCCGCGGTGCAGTTGCGACGCTGGGACGAGCAGGCCAAGAGCACGGAGCCGGCCGCCAAGGCCGTCGACGACTACCGGCCCCTCCTCGAGTCGCTGCTCCGCGACGGGTGAGCGCGGCGCCCGGCCCGTCGGATCAGGCGTCGTCGAGCAGGGAACGGGTGAGGTCGATCGCCGCGGACGGGCTGGCGAAGAAGTGCTGGGCGCCGGCGTGCAGGTCCCGGAAGCCCCGCTCGATGGGCCCGGCCCGCAGGCCCTTGGTGCCCGCCAGCAGGTACGCCTCCCGGGCGATGTCCGCGCCGCCCTGGTTCACGTGGCGGCACGCCTCGCGGACGAGGTTGGCGGTGACCGCCGAGACCGCGCCGTCGCGTGCCGCCTCGGCCTCGGCCTCCTCGCACGCCTCCCGCACCCACGCCCGCCCGGCCCGGTAGCGACCCTCGAGCGCGCCGAGCTCGAACAGGAACCGCTCGGACTCGGCGAGCGACGTGGGCGCGCCCATGCGGGTGGTGCCCCGGGCGAGCGCGAGCACCTCGTCGAGGACCCGGCGGGTGACCCCGAGCGCCCACCCGGCGTGGCCGGCGGCCGTCAGGGGGAGCACCCCGAGCGCGTGCATCGGGGCGCCCCGGTGCACGACCGGGGCGAAGAAGTCGAACGTCCGGGCCCGAGGCAGGCGTGCCTCCCGGATGGCGTAGTCGTACGACGCGGTGGCCTGGAGGCCGAGGACGTCCCAGTTCCCCTTCAGCTCGGCGCGGTTCACGGGGAGGCAGCCCATGAGGTACGCCGGGTCGCTCCCGTCGTCGGGGACGGTCATCATCCCCGCGCCGGCCCAGGCGGCGTGCGCGATGCCGCTGCCGAACTGGTAGTCACCGGTGAGCACCAGCTCGTCGCCGTCGACCGTGGCGGTGCCGTTCGGCGCGAACTGGCCGGCCACGACGGGGACGCCCCCGGCGAAGACCTCGTCGGCTCCCTCGTCGGGCAGGTAGGCGCCGAAGAACGCCGCGGCCACGTCGGCGGCGAAGTAGCACCAGCCGGTGGACCCGTCGGCGCGGGACACCTCGGCGTACATGTCGACGACGTCGGCCAGGGGTAGCTCGAGCCCGCCGACCGCCTTCGGCACCATGGGCCCGTACAGGCCCGCGCCCTCGAGGGCGTCGAGCGACGACTCGGCCATCGGCTCCCCGGCCGGGACCCGTGCCGCGGCGGCGTCGAGGGTGTCGAAGAGGTCGCGGGCGGCGTCGAGCGGGGTCGTGGCCATGGCGTCAGGCAAGCAGGCCGGGCGCCGCCGGCGCCAGCGCACGCCGCTGCGTCGCCCGACGGTCACGGCCCCGGGAGGTGGCCACCCGCCGAGCGGGCCCCGGCCGGCGCCTACGCTGCCGTCGTGGCCAACCCCGTCGTCGTCACCGGCACCGCGTCGGGCCTGGGCGCCGCCGTGCGCGCCCGCCTCGCCGCGGCGGGACGAGCCGTGGTCGGCATCGACGTGGTCGAGGGGCCCGGCGTGGACGTCGTGGCGGACCTCGGCACCGCCGACGGCCGGGCCACGGTGGACGCCGAGGTGGCGGCCCGCACGGATGCCCTCGACGGCGTGGTGTCCTGCGCCGGCGTCTCGCCGCTGCATCCCGATCCCGCCGTCGTCGTCAGCGTGAACTGCTTCGGCGCCCTGGCGGTGCTGGACGGCCTGCGGCCCCTGCTCGAGCGGGGGGAGGCGCCGGCGGCCGTGGCCATCGCGAGCATCGGCGCCGTCGACGGCACCGCCGACGAGGCCCTGCTCGCCCTCCTGGAGGCGGGGGACGAGGCGGCGGCCCGGACGGCGGCGGTCGACGGCACGCCCTACCGCTCCGCCATCGCCTACTCGACGGCCAAGCGGGCGGTGGCCTTCGGCGTGCGTCGCCGGGCCGCGGACTGGGGCGCCGCCGGCGTGCGCCTCAACGCCGTGGCCCCCGGGCGCATGGAGACGCCCATGCTCGACGGCCTGCTGGCCGACCCGGTCGTCGCCGCCGGGATCGGGATGCTCCCCACCGGCGTGCAGGCCAACGGCACCGCCGACGAGGTGGCCGGTGCGGTCACGTTCCTGCTCGGGCCCGACGCGTCGTTCGTGCACGGCCAGGTGCTGTTCGTCGACGGGGGCAGCGACGCCCTGCTGCGCCCCGACGTCGTCTGAACCCACCCGTTCGGGCCGGGTCAGGCCGCGGGCTCCTCGGCCGGGTACGGGTCCCACGCCGGCGGTGCGGCGGCGAGGTGCTCCTCGACCAGGGCCCGCACGGTGGCCCCGTCGATGCTGGTGGGCGCCCCGTCGACCGTGCGCAGGCCCGGGGTGAGCTGACCGGGCGGGTCCGCGACCCAGCGGGCGCCGGCGGTCTCGAGCCCGTCGAGCCGGTGCGCCAGCGGCGCCAGGTCGACGCGGGGGCGGAGCGGGCGGGACCGCAGCTGCACCCACGTCTCGTAGCGGTAGGTCAGCTCCACGTGGGCGCCCCGGACGACGAGCAGCGCCAGCCGGTCCGTGGTGTTGTGCAGGGCCATCGGGTGCAGGCCGGCGCTCCACGCCCCGCCGAAGCGGTGGCCGCCCGCGGACGGCGCGTCCTCGGGGACGACGAGCACGGCCAGGTCGAGGGCGGGCACCTCGTCGACGACCACGTCGCCGGCCACCACCCGCTCGCTCTCGGTCAGGCAGGCGTCCTCGTCGGCCCACAGGGGCTCGAAGCGCTCGGGCGCGGTGGCCAACTCGAGCAGGGCGGGCAGCAGCTCGCGGTACAGCAGGCCGGTCGGGTCGGGCGCCGACCCGAGCGGCGCGCGCAGCGGCGAGCGCTCGGGGTCGGCGAAGGCGGCGATGGCCATCGAGGCCCGCGCCGCGTCGCGCATCCGGTAGGTGCCGAAGTCGCCGGCGGCGGCCACGTCGACGAGGAGGTCCTGGTGGGCGAGCGCGGTGGACGGCTCCACCAGGGCGAAGACCGACACCAGCCCGTCCTGGTCGAAGTGGTTGTTCGACACCAGGGCGGCGTCACCGTGGCGATCGAAGCTCGACAGGTAGCGGAACACCATCTGCGCGCTGAGATCGGCCTGGAGATCCCGAGGCGTGGGCGTTCCCGGCCAGTGCGAGAGGCACAGGACGGTGCCCTCGGTCGCGGCGCCGTCGACCACGACGTGGGGACGACCGTGGAGCTCGGTGTAGGGCACGTACTGCAGCGGCGTCGGCGTCATGGGCCGGACCCTAAGACCTCGAGTCGACTCGAGGTCAAGGGGGGTTGCGCCGCGCCGCCCGCGCGCCCCGTCGGCCGGCCGGATCAGCCGCGGGCCGCCAGGGACTTCAACAGGGCCCGGGTGCGGGCCGCGTCGGCGTCGTTCACCGTGAACTCCACCGCGGCGAACTCCGTGGCCCCGGCGTCGGCGAAGGCGGCCAGCCCTGCGGCCACCTCGTCCTCGTCGCC
Organism: Microthrixaceae bacterium; assembly: GCA_020637195.1. Classification (GTDB taxonomy): domain Bacteria; phylum Actinomycetota; class Acidimicrobiia; order Acidimicrobiales; family DATDAH01; genus JAEUJM01. The sequence continues at coordinate 163,287 of JACJWK010000002.1, read as the reverse complement.
GATGATGGCCACGTCGGCGGGGCCGGCCGCCCCCTCGCGGTCGAGCATCGCCCGGTACGACGGCAGGTCGTTGTAGCCGGCCAGCAGCATGGCCACCGTCTCGCGCACGCCCTTCGGGTCGTCGGTGACGCACACCGGGAGGCTGGCCACGACGCGCGGCGCCGGGCGCCCCGCGGCCTCGGCGGCGGCGTTGATCGACGGGGCGATGTGCTCGGCCACGGTACGTGGGCCCACCAGCCACAAGATGGTGCCCTCGGCCCGCGCGCCCGCCAGCTTCAACATCTTCGGGCCGAGCGCGGCGACGATCACCGGCGGGGCGGCGCTCGGCGGCACGACGAACTCGGTGGTGCACGACCAGATCTCGCCCACGACGTCCACCTGGCGCTCGTGCAGGAGGGGCAGCAGCACGTCGAGGTACTCGCGCATGTGCCGCAGGGGTCGCGCGAAGGGCACGTGGTACCGGGCCTCGACGCTCGGCTCGTGCGACAGGCCGATCCCGAGGGCGATGCGGTCCCCCGACGCCGCCTGCGCGGTCAGCGCCTGGCCGGCGAGGACGTCGGGCGAGTGGCCCCAGGTCGGGATGACCGCGGTGCCGAGCTCGATGCGCTCGGTGGCGCGGCCGAGCAGGGCCAGGACGGTGAGGGCGTCGGTGCCGCTCAGCTGGTTGATCCAGTAGCCCGCGAAGCCGTCGGCCTCGGCCTGGCGGGCGTGCTCGATCAGCCCGGCGATCGGCGTGCCGAACAGGATCTGGCCGGACGCGTTGATGGTGATGCGCATGGTGCCCCCTCTGCGCCGCCCGGTCGGGGTCGGCGCCGCTGCCGTCGGTGCCGGTGACGCTACCGGGCGATCCCCCTGCCGGCGCCGCCGACCGCGCCCGATCCGTTCTGGGTCCAGTCCTGCGTCACGGGCGCCTCGAGCGTGTACCCAGAACGAGCGTCGCCGGGGCGAGCCATCCGCTCAGTCGAACCAGTCGAAGGGGGCGTGGGGGTCGATGGCGGCGAGGGTGCCGGCGAAGGCGGGGCCGTCGGCCTCGCCCCCGCCCGGCACCGGGGGCGGGAGGACCGCGGCCAGCGCGGCGTCGACCGTGGAGACGTCGCCGTCGAGCCAGGCGCAGGTGAGGCGCAGGCCGGCGGTGGCGCCGTCGTCGGGGACCGCGCCGGCGAAGGTCCACACCCCGGCCACGCCCGGGACCGCGAGCGCGGCGTCGACGAGCTCGGACGGGGCCAGGCCGCTGACCGCGTCCTCGAGGCGGAGGTGGACGCCCGTGCCCGGGCGGAACGGCACCACGCCCGGCTGCACCGAGGCGGCGGGCGCCGCGACCGCGGACTCGACCCGCAGCGCGCCGGCCAGGTGCGAGGTGCGCTGCTGGTGGAAGCGGTCGGCCTTGGCCAGGGCGATGCCGTGGCGGAAGAAGTCGGTGAGGGTGACGTCGAGGGGCTCGGCGAGCAGGTAGAGGGTCACGTAATGGATCCGGTCGAGCGGGGGCGACGCCGTCGACCCGGCTGAGCCCGCGAGCGCGGGCGTCAGGACCCAGCGCCGGCCACCCACGATCCCGGGCAGCGCGTACTGCTCGGGCAGGTGGTCGAACAGGTGCCACTCGTTGTACGAGCGGTGGGCGCCGGCCTCGACCTCGGTGAACGACACGAAGCCGGCGGCCGCCGGAGGGCGGCCATGGTGTCCGGAGCGGGCCGGTCACCGGAGGGCTCCACGCCGGGCAGGGCCATGGCCGCCTCGAGCTGCTCGACGTAGTGCGCCGGGAGTGGTGCATCACCCGCACGCCGACGATGGTGGCGCTGGCGTCAGCCAGGCGACCGAGGTGGTCGGCGCTCTCCTCGGCGCGCTCGATCGGGTCGAGGGCGGCACCGGCTGGAGCACCACGTCAAGCCATCGCGTCGAAAGCGTCGTGGCGGTCGAGCAGCGCGGCGACCTCGGGTGGCTCCACCGCGAAGGGGGCCCAGCCGTCGCCGAGGGCGAGGGCCCGGCGCAGCGATCGCTCGGTGCGACCGCCCACCCAGATCGGCACCTCGGCGCGGGGCGCCGGAGGATCGACGACCACCCCGTCGTAGGCCACGTGCTCGCCGGCGAACGACGGCTCGGCGCGGCCCCACGCAGCCCGGATGGCGGCGAGGGACTCGTCGGCCCGCTCGCCCCGGTCCGCGAACGAAGCGCCCAGCAGGTCGAACTCCTCCTCCAGCGAGCCGACGCCGACGCCGAGCACGACCCGGCCGCCGGACACCACGTCGAGGGTGCCGTAGCGCTTGGCCACCTCGAGCGGGTGGTGGTAGCCGAGGACGAGCACGTACGTGGCGAGGCGGATGCGCTCGGTGTCCGCGGCGAGGTAGCCGAGGGTGGCGAGCGGGTCGAAGTAGCGCCCGCCCCGGGCGGCGGCGATCCCGGTGGGGACGGCCACGTGCTCGGAGCAGGTGAGGTGGTCGTAGCCGAGGCGGTCCGCCGCCCGGGCGATGGCCACGACGTCCTCCCAGCCCGCCTCGCGCTCCCAGCGGGCGTGGGCCTTGGGGAGCAGGGTGACCACGGGGGTGACGAGGCCGAGCCGCACCCCGCCATCTTGACCGCCCGTCGGACGGGCCGCCGACGGAGGCGGCGCGGCCCGCTCGTTTGCGCGCGCACGGACCTAGCCTGGGACCCATGAGCGACGCGATCCTCCAGACCGTGCCGCTGGGGATGCACTGGCCGACCCTCGACCCGTTCCTCTTCTGCGCGCACCACCACGACGACTATCCCGAGGGCGACGACGCACTGGGCCCGCAGGCGTCGCTCGCCGGCCGCGAGATCGGCGCCGACTTCGCCGGCGTGGACGGCTGGAACATGTACCACGGCAGCCACGTGCCCGGGTTCCCCCAGCACCCCCACCGCGGCTTCGAGACCGTGACCTTCGTGCGCAAGGGCCTGATCGACCACTCCGACTCGCTGGGCGCCACCGCCCGCTTCGGCCGGGGCGACACCCAGTGGATCACCGCCGGCGCCGGCATCGTCCACTGCGAGATGTTCCCGCTCGTCGAGCGCGACCGCCCCAACCCCCTCGAGCTGTTCCAGATCTGGCTGAACCTGCCGGCCGAGGACAAGATGGCCGAGCCCTGCTTCGCCATGATGTGGGACGGCGACGTCCCCCACGTCGACCACGTCGACGACGCCGGCGGTCACACGCGGATCACGGTCATCGCCGGCGAGGTCGACGGCCACCGGGCTCCCCCACCGCCCCCGCACTCGTGGGCCTCCCGCGCGAAGGCGGACGTCGGCATCTGGCACCTGTCCATGGACGCCGGCGCCACCTGGACGCTGCCCACCGCCGGGCCCGAGACCGCCCGGGTCCTCTACTTCTACGAGGGCGACGAGCTCGTGGTCGACGGCGTGGCCCTCGACGGCTCGACCGGCGCGGTGCTCGACGCCGACGTGGCCGTCCCCCTCACGGCGGGCGCCGGCGGCGCCGAGGCCATGGTGCTGCAGGGTCGCCCCATCGCCGAGCCCGTGGCGCAGTACGGCCCCTTCGTCATGAACGACCGCGCCGGCATCCGCCAGGCCATGGACGACTACCAGCGCACCGGCTTCGGCGGCTGGCCGTGGCCCGCCGACGACCCGGTCCACGCCCGCGACCAGGAGCGCTTCGCCCGCTACCCCGACGGCCGCACCGAGACCGCCCCCTAGCCCCCGCCCCATTCTGTGTACAGAACCCGCGCGCTCCTCGCGCGGTTCCTGTACACAGAACGAGTGGCTGCAACCGCCGGCCCCGTTCCGTGTACAGAACCCGCGCGCTCCTCGCGCGGTTCCTGTAGGTGCGGATGGCGACGGGCCCGGGGTGATCTCGTCGTCAGCGAGCGCGGAGCCGAGGCGCTCGTAAGTAGGGCCGGTTCCACGCCACCTCGGAGAACGTCGTCAGCGTCAGCGCGGGAGCCTGGGCGCAGCCCAGCCCTCGGCGGTATCGACGAGGCGAGCGCCGACGCCCTGGCGGCCGCGGTCAGGGTGCACGATGACCTGCTCGATGTGCGCGCACCCGTCCACCTCTCGACGAGCAGGTAGGCCACCGGGTCGCCGCCGACCGGCGTGGCCACCCAGAACGCGCCGCGGTCCAGGAAGCCGTCGAGCTCGATGGTGGTGAAGGGCTCGTGTTCGCGACGAGGCCCATCCCGACGGATGCGAACAGGGCGCCGGCGGCGACCTCCACCTGCTGCACGGCACGGAACTCGGCCGGCCGCGGCGGGCGGATCATCAGGTGATCGCTCATGGGTCGGCGACGAGGTCGCGCAGCTCGCGCTTGAGGATCTTGCCGCTGGCGTTGCGGGGCAGCGGCTCGGACCACAGCACGACCTTCGTCGGCACCTTGAACGCCGCCAGGTGCTCGGCCACGTGCGCCTGGAGGTCCTCGGCCGTCGCCGTCTCGCCGGACCGCAGCATCACCGCGGCGGCGACCTCCTCGCCGAGACGCTCGTGGGGGATGCCGAACACCGCCGCCTCGTGGACCGCGGGGTGCTCGTAGAGCACGGCCTCGACCTCGGCGCAGTACACGTTCTCGCCGCCCCGCAGCACCATGTCCTTGGCCCGGTCCTCGACGTAGACGAAGCCGTCCTCGTCCACGCGGCCGATGTCGCCGCTGCGCAGCCAGCCGTCGACGAGCACCTCCGCGGTGGCCTCGGGGTTGTTCCAGTAGCCGCGGATGAGGTGCGGGCCCCGGAACCAGATCTCGCCCGCTCGCCGACGGGCACCGCCGTTCCCTCGGGATCGCGCACCTCCACCTGCAGGATCGGGGTGGCCCGCCCGGTGCTCGTCGGGTGGGTCAGGTAGTCGTCGCCCCCGTTCTGGGGGCCGTAGGCGTTCGTCTCGGTCATGCCGTAGCCGATGCCCGGGCTGGCGGAGGGGAACCCCTTCGCCACCCGCTTGACCAACTCGGGCAGCGCGGCGCCCCGCCGCCGCCCACGCCGCGCAGGCTCGACGTGTCGAACTCCCGAAGCGGGGCGACGCCAGCAGGTCCCAGCTCTGGGTGGGCACCCGACGAAGTTCGTGACCTGCTCCCGCTCCACTGAGCTCGAGGGGCCCGCTCGGGGTCCCCACTCCTGCATCATCACCAGCTTCAGGCCGCCGAACAGGCATCTCAGCATCACCGGCACGCAGCCGGTGACGTGGAATCAGGGGCACCACCAGGATGAACGCCGGCGGCAGCGAGGGCCGGGCGTCGTCGGCGGGGCAGGTGCCGCGTCCGCAATCGACCATAGACGCAGGCACGCAAAGCCAGAGCGCCTGCACGATGGCCCAGTTGGTCGACACCGCGCCCTTCCGGCGTCGTGCCAGGAGGTGTAGAGGATGGTAGCGTCGTCCTCGCCGTCGACGTCGACGGGCAGGGTCGCCCGCACCACCGTCGTCCCAGGCGGCGATGCGGGTGCTGCTGCCCTCGGGCCTCGGACGCCGACGATCGCGATCCCCCGCCGCTCGCACGCGGCCCGGGCCCGCTCCACGCGCTCGGCGTCGGCGATCAGCACCGTCGGCGTGCAGTCGCCGAGCGCGTAGTCGACCTCCTCCTCGGTCCACCACGTTGAACGAGACCGACACGCCGCCGACCGCCGTGATGTCGCGCAAGCTGACGGCCCACTCGGGGTAGTTGCGCATGGCCACCGCCACCCGGTCGCCCTTGCCGACGCCGTAGCGATCGACCAGGGCGGTGGCGAGGGCGGCGACCTCGTCGTGGAAGCGGGCGAACGTCCAGCGCTCGTCCTCGTAGACGAGGAACACCCCGTCGCCGCGCACGGTGGTCTCGGTGAGCGCCCGCAGTCCGCAGGGCGTGACGGAACGCGGTGACGGCCTGGCCGCCGACGTCGATGGCCACGGTCTCGAACGGCGCTCCCGGCGCGGTGACGGTGGCGACGGCCTCGGCGTACTCCATGGGCGGGCGACCCTACCGCCCGGCATAAGTCCATCTCGCCGGGACAGGCGCACCCACGGCGCAGGGGAGCCGACGGTCAGGGACGCAGGACAGCGGCGCCGGTGATGCGGTCGTGGGCGGGGTCGGCGAGCGCCTCGCGGCCAGTCGAGCAGGTAGGCCGGGTGTGGACCTCCAGCCCGAGGCGCCGCGAGGCGCAGAACTCTCGCCGTCGGCCGGGTGTTGGCGGTGACCGAGCGGAGCTGGCGCGCTCCTGGAAGAGGTGGCGCTGGTAGTCGAGGGCCGGGACGTCGGTGAGGTGGATGCCGGCGACCGCGCAGGTGCCGCCCCGGTCCAGCGCCGCGAGGGGCGACCGGCACGATGTCGCCCACGGGCGAAGACGATAGCGCGTCCAGCGGCTGGCGGGCGTCGTACGTGTCGGCCGCCGACGACGCCCAGGAGTCGGCAGCGAGCCGGCGGGCGTCAGCCGAGCGGGTGAGCACGTGCTGGTCGCACCCGGGCCAGCGCCACCTGGGCGGCCAGGTGGGCGGAGCCGCCGAACCCGTAGATGCCAGTCGGCCGCCCGGCGGCAGGTCGGCGCTGGCGCCCGGTAGCCGATGATGCCGGCGCACAGCAGTGGCGCCAGCTCGTCGTCGCCGACCCCGTGGGGCGCGCACTTGCGCGTAGCGCTCGTCGACCACCGCGTGCTCAGCGTAGCCACCGTCCGCGTCCCAGCCCGTGAAGCGCGGCGCCACGCTGGAGTTCTCCGTCGCCCGCCGGCAGAACCGGCAGGTGCCGCAGGTGCGGCGCAGCCAGGCGATGCCGATGCGCTCGCCCTCCTCGAAAGCGCTCCGCGGGCCCCGGCGTCCGCGACCTGACGATCTCGTGGCTGGCACGACGCCGGAAGCGGTGCGCGGCAGGTCGCCCTCCGCCACGTGGAGGTCGGTGCGGCAGACACCGCAGACCGACACGCCCCGCACGGCACCTGACGGCGGGGACCGGCGCCTCGCGCTCGACGAGCGACATGGCGGGTGCCCGTCGACCGGGCCCAGTCGCTCGACGACGATCCACGCGCACGTCGCTCCGTCCGCCCGGGTCAGCCAAGCGGACCAGGACGTCGTACTCGTTCACCCGCCGAGCCGTCCTCGGCGCTCTCCTCGAACGCAGTGACGGTGCCGTCCCGGTCGGCCGACCCTCGAGATCGACCTCCACCGAGAAGGTGCCCACGTGCCCGTGCCCGCAGTGGCCGTGGTGAAGCCGTCGGCCAGCACCGTGCCGTCCGCACCGGTGATCGTGTAGCGCACGTTGGCCTCAACGTGCTGGCGGTGCCGACAGCTCGACGGGCGACGAGACCGTAGCCCCGAGGGACGGGCGCCTCGACCAGAGATCAACGGCGTCACGTTCTCGAAGTCCGCCCAGGTGGGGCCGTCGGCCGGGACCCCTCGCCGCCGATCGCCTCGACGGCGTAGCCGTCGAGGTGGACGTCTGACCTCGTCCTGATGGGGAACTGCGTGAGGGCACACGACCTGGGCCACCCGCAGCTCGCATCGACAGGCTGCCCCACCGGACTCGAAGGCCGCGGACAGGTCCACGGTGGCGGTGCCGTCGGCCACGTCGACGCCGAGCAGCTCGGTGGCCTCGGGGATCTCGGAGGTCATGCCGATCCCGGCACTCGTCGGCCGTCGGCCCCTCGAGGAAACGCGTCGAGGGCGCCCGGGCGACCGCCGGGTAGCCACGGTCCGGCCGCAGGTGGCCACGGCCTCGTCACGGGCGAAGTAGGCGCGGGCCTCGGTGGTGTCGCCGGCGGCGGTCGTGGCCAGGCCCGACGGGGTCGTGGTCGTCACCGTGGTGGCAGGGCCAGGGCCGGGGCGGAGGTGGACGTGGAGCTGCCCGGCGGTGTCGCCGCCGTCGCTCCTGCACCCGACCAGCGACCCGGCGAGGGAGGGCGGCACCGAGGGGCCAGCGCGAGGGCGAGTCGTCCGGGCCGGCGGGCGGGGGGCTGGAGCGAGGGCACGACGCACCTCCTGCGACGACGCTGGGCTGCCCGATGGTACAGGGGACGCCAGGGCACCGAACAGGGCCGGAGGTCCGACCGCGTCGCCGGCGCTCCGCGATGATGGGGCGACCGACCGGTACCGGTTGCACCGGGCCGACCACGAGGGGGACCCAGATGCCCGAGGACGCCGAACCCGCCGAGCCCGCCGAGGGTGCCGCGCAACCGCGGCGCGCGGCAACCGCAACGCCGCCGACCCCGACACCTGTCCGGGCTGTTCGCGTACCGGGTATGTACAAGCAGGGTCAGATGGTGGCGGTGCTCATCCACCTGGGCGACGGCTCGGCCTCTACCGCGCCATAGCCGGCGCCGGCCCCTCACCGCGCCGGCGCTCGCCGAGCGCACCGGCCTGCACGGCGGTGGGTGCGCGAGTGGCTGCGGCAACGCCGCCGCCGAGCTGCTGTCCAGCGGGACGGGGTGCACTTCGAGCTGTCCCCGAGGGGTCGAGGTGCTCGTCGCCGAGACACCAGCTCGCCTTCGCCGCAGGCGCCTTCACCGCGCTCGTCGAGGACCGTGTGCTCGACGGGATCGCGGAAGGCGTTCCCGCACCGGGATCAGGCTCAGCTACGACAGCTCTCGGACCCGCCGGGGCGCCAGACCGAGCGCTCGCTCGGCCCCTGGGCAGATCGCGCTCGTCCTCGCATCGTCCCGGCGCTCGACGGCCTCATCGATGCGCTCCGGGTCACGGATCGAGGTGGCCGACGTGGGCTGCGGCGCGGGGGTTGCCTCACCGCGCTGGCCGAGGCGTACCCCGCGTCGACGTTCCACGGCTACGACCTGTCGCACCACGCGCTCGAGCGGGCGGCGGCACGGGTGTCCGCCCTCGGCCTCGACAACGTCGAGCTCCACCGGCGACGAGCCGAGGACCTCCCCGACGACGGCCGCTTCGGCCTCGTGCTGACGTTCGACTGCCTGCACGACATGACCCGACCCGCCGACGCGATCGCCGCGATCCGGGCGGCCCTCGCCGACGACGGCGTGTGGCTCATCAAGGACATCCGCTGCACCGGCGACTGGGCCACCGACCGCCGCAACCCGATGCTGGCGATGATGTACGGCTTCTCGCTCACCTCGTGCATGTCGTCGGCGCTCTCCGAGCCGGGGGGCGCCGGGCTGGGCACCGTGGGGTTCAGCACCGACGTGGCCGAGGCGATGGCGCGCGAGGCGGGCTTCACCCGGTTCCGGGTCCACGACTTCGACGACCCGGCCAACCTCTACTACGAGGTGCGCCCCTAGCCGTCCCGCCCGCGGGGCACGTAAAGCGTGCTTTCCACCTCCTGCCGGGGTCGTTTACCCTTGGGCGACCCCGACCGAGGACGTCCCCCATGCCCCGCGCCCCCCGCCTGATCCTGCCCCCGCTCGTCGTCGCGCTCGCGCTCGCACTGCTCGGCGCCGCCTGCACCGACGACGGCGGCGACGTGCGCTCGAGCGGGAGCGCGTCCGGCAGCGGGAGCGCGAGCGGGAGCTCCGCGGGCGGGAGCGCCAGCGCCTCGGGCGCCGAGGCCGAGTGCGTGCCGGTCGGCGAGGACCTCGAGGCCGACTCGGAGGTCGACGTCACCCTCGACGAGTTCTCGATCGTGGCCGACCCCGACGAGGTCCCGGCGGGCACCGTGTCGTTCGTGGCCCGCAACGAGGGCGAGGAGGCGCACGAGCTCGTCGTCGTGCGAGCCGCCGAGGACGAGCTCGAGATCGTCGACGGGCAGGTCGACGAGGAGTCGCTGCCCGACGGTGCGCTCGTCGGCGAGGTCGAGCCCTTCGCGGCGGGCACCTCGTGCACCGGCACCTTCGCGCTCGAGGCCGGCGACTACACGCTGTTCTGCAACATCGTCGAGGTCGCCGACGACGGCACGGAGGAGAGCCACGTCGAGGAGGGGATGATCACCGGCTTCACCGTGGCCGGCTGACGGGCCACGCCGTCGTGGGCGCGCCCCGGTAGCGCACCGTCACGCGGTCGCCGCGGGCGTGGCGCGGCGCGGCGCCCGCCCGGGCGCGGACCCGGGGGCCGCCGTCGACCACCACCTCGTACACGGTGTCGTGGCCGTGGAACTCCACCAGCTCGACCACGCCGTCGTCGCCCGCCTCGACGTCCAGGTCCTCGGGGCGCACCAACACCGACACCGCGCCGTCGACCGAGCCGGCGAGGGGGAGCCGGCCCAGCGGCGTCTCGGCGACGCCCGCCGACGCCCGGCCGTCGACGAGGTTGGCGTCGCCGACGAAGCGCGCGACCCAGGGCGAGGCGGGGCGGGCGTACAGCTCCGCGGGCGGCGCCTGCTGCACGAGGCGGCCGTCGAGCAGGACGGCCACCTCGTCCCCGAGCACGAACGCCTCCTCCTGGTCGTGGGTGACGAAGACCGCGGTGACCTCGAGGGCGCGCAGGAGGCGGTGCACCTCGGTGCGCAGCTCGGCCCGCAGCGCCGTGTCCAGGTTGGAGAACGGCTCGTCGAGGAGCAGGACCGCGGGTCGCGGGGCCAGGGCACGAGCCAGGGCGACGCGCTGCTTCTGTCCGCCGGACAACGTGGCGGGCGACCGGTCGCCCAACGACTCGAGCCCGACCAGCGCGAGCGCCTCGCGGGTGCGCTCGGCCCGGTCCGGGCCACGGGGGACGCCGTAGGCCACGTTGCGGGCCACGCTGAGATGGGGGAAGAGCGCCCAGTCCTGGAAGACGAGACCCACCCGGCGCTGCTCGGGGGCGACGTGCACGCCGTCGGCGGCGACGAGCGCGCCCCCCACCCGGATCTCGCCGGCGTCGGGGCGCTCGAGGCCGGCGACCGTGCGCAGGAGCGTGGTCTTGCCGCATCCGCTCGGGCCGAGCAGCACCACGATGGCACCCGGGGGCACGGTCAGGTCGACGTCGCGCAGCACCGGGGCGGCGTCGAAGCGCTTGGAGACGGAGCGCACCTCGACGCCCGACGCGGGAGCGGACGAGGGACCGGGCACGGCGAGGAGGCTACCGCCCCCTGACGGTGGGCATTAAGCCCGCCCGAGGACCAGATGTTAGGGCGACTTCACAACTTCGGGAGCGGGCCGGTAGGGTGCCGGGCCATGCCGACGCCCACCCGCCCCCGTCGACGAGCGCGGACCCGGACCCTCCTCGCGACCGCCCTGCCCCTCCCCCTGCTCGCGGTGGTGCTCGCCGCCTGCACGCTCGACGGCGGCGAGCGCCTCACGATCTACTCGGGGCGCAGCCAGAACCTGATCGAGCCGCTGCTGGTCGAGTTCGCCGACGAGACCGGCATCGACATCGACGTGCGCTACGGCGACTCCGCCGACCTCGCCCTGCTCATCGACGAGGAGGGCGACCAGACCCCCGCCGACCTGTTCCTGTCCCAGAGCCCCGGCGCGGTCGGCTTCCTCGACGAGCAGGGGCGGCTCTCGACGCTCTCGGAGAGCGCCCTCGACCAGGTCGAGCCCGCGAACCGCTCGTCGGACGGCACGTGGCTCGGGCTGTCGGGCCGGGTGCGGGTGCTCGTCCACAACACCGACGAGGTGGACCCGACGGACCTGCCCGACTCGGTCCTGGACCTCGTCGACCCGGCCTTCGAGGGCGAGGTGGCCGTGGCGCCGAGCAACGCCTCGTTCCAGGACTTCGTCACCGCCATGCGCAGCGAGCGCGGCGACCAGGCCACCGCCGAGTGGCTGGAGGGCCTGGCCGACAACGGCGCCCAGGTCTACGCCAACAACACGGCCATCGTGGAGGCCGTGGGGCGCGGCGAGATCGCCTACGGGCTGGTGAACCACTACTACAACCACCGCGCCCGCGAGGAGGACCCCTCGGTCCCGAGCGAGAACCACGTGTTCCCCGACGGCGACATCGGCTCGCTGCTCATCGTGAGCGCCGCGGCGATCCCCGCCGCCTCGGACCGCACGGACGACGCCGAGGCCCTCCTCTCGTACCTGCTCCAGGAGGACGCGCAGCGCTTCTACGCCGAGGAGACCTTCGAGTACCCGCTCGCCCGCGGCGTCGCGGCCCCCGAGGGCCTGCCCCCGCTCGACGAGCTGTCGGTCGACACCGTCGACCTCGACACGCTCGGGGGCGGGCTGGCGCGCACGCGCGAGCTCATCGAGGCGAGTGGCCTCGAGCGCTGACGGCGGCGGTCCCGCCCCGGAGCGGGTCGCCGCCCTCGAGCCCGTCGAACCGCTGCGCACCGACGGCGCCCGCGCGGCCGGCGGGCGCCGGTCGGGGCCGTCGGCTCGACGCCCGTCGACGGTGCTGCTCGTCACCGCCGCGGCCGTGGGCGCCGCCTTCGCGGGCCCGCTGCTCTACGTCGTGGCGCAGAACGTGGCGCTGGGCTCGGACGTCTGGGCCGAGCTGACCAGCGCCGACACCTGGTGGGCACTGGGCCGGACCCTCGTGCTCGCGCTGGCGGTCGCCGCCTCCGGCGCGGTGCTCGGCACCGGCCTCGCGTGGCTCACCACCCGGACCGACCTCCCCGGGCGACGCCTCTGGCGCGTGCTCGTCCCCCTCCCCCTCGTGGTCCCGTCGTTCGTCGGCGCCGCCGCCCTGCTGGCCGCCCTGGCGCCCGGCGGCCTGCTCGCCCAGGTGCTCGGGCCCGTCGGGGTCGAGGAGCTGCCCGCCCTGCGGGGCTTCACCGGTGCCTGGCTGGTGCTGACCCTGTTCACGTACCCCTACGTCTACCTCCCGGCGGCGGCCCGCTTCGCGCTGCTGCCGCCGTCGCTCGAGGAGAGCGCCCGCCTGCTCGGCCGACGGCCGCGCCAGGTGTTCGCCAGCGTGGTGCTGCCGCAGAGCCGCGGCGCCGTCCTGGCCGGCACCCTGCTCGTCTTCCTCTACACGGTCAGCGACTTCGGCGCGGTGAAGCTGCTGCGCTACCCCACCCTCACCACGCAGATCTTCGCCAACCGGCTCTTCGACCGCCCCCAGGCGTTCGCCCTCGCCCTGCTGCTGGCCGCGGTGGCGCTCGCCGTGGTGGCCGCCGAGCGCGGCGTCGCCCGCCGATCGGCCGCGGTGGAGGCGGTGGGCGGCGGGCGACCACTGCTGGTGCCGCTCGGGCGGTGGCGGGCGCCGGCCACGGGCGGTGTGGCGCTCGTCCTGCTGCTCGCCCTCGTGGGGCCCCTCGCCACCCTGGCCTACTGGGCCGGCCGAGGCCTGTCCCGCTCGGGCGCCGCGGCGACGTCGGCGGGGCTCGGCGAGCTCGTGGCCCCCACGGTCAACACCGCCGTCATCGGCACGATCACCGCGGTGGTGGCCGTGGTCGTCGTCTTGCCGGTGGCCTTCCTGACCGCGCGGCACCGCACCCGCACCGGCGCCGTGGCCAACACCCTCGTCGTGGGTGGCTTCGCGCTGCCGGGCCTCGTCGTGGCGCTCGCCCTCGTGTTCTGGGTGCTGAACGCCCCCGTCCTCGGGGTGCTCTACCAGACGCTGCCCGTGTTGATCTTCGCCTACGTGGTCCACTTCGGCGCCCAGTCGATGCGCGCCGCGCAGGTGGCGGTGAGCGGGGTGCCCGACCGCCTGGGCGACGCCGCCCGCGTGCTCGGGGCGGGCCCGGCCCGGCGCCTCGCCACCGTGGAGCTACCGCTCATGCTGCCCGGCCTCGTCGCCGGCGCCGGCCTCGTCCTGCTCTCGACGATGAAGGAGCTCCCCGCCACGCTCCTGCTGCGCCCCACCGACGTCGAGACGCTGTCGGTCCACATCTGGAACGCCGCCGAGGACGGCTTCCTCGCCGAGCTCGGCCTCGCCTCGATCGTCCTCGTGGCGCTGAGCGGGGTGCTCACCAGGCTGCTGGTCGTGCGACGCGCGCACGCGGCGTGAGGGCGCGGCCGCCCGCGGCCCGCTCCGGTACCGTCACCCCATGACCAGCGAGCGCCCGGCCTCGCGGGCTCGCCGGGTGGCGGACGCGGTCCTCTCCGTGGACGAGACCCTCGAGGCGCTCAACAGCACCGTCGAGCACATGCACGTCACGCTCAGCAGCCTCGACGGCACGATCGCCAAGCTGGACGCCGCCATCGACCGGTTCAGCGAGGTCGTGGGCGGGGTCGACGAGCTGCGCACCGGCATGGTCGACACCATCGGCGACGTCGGCGAGCTCACCCACCAGGTGGGCCGGCTGGTCGACGCCCTCGAGGTCACCGTCGGCCCGGCGATGTGGGCGTCCGGCACGCTGCGCCGGCTCGGCCTGCGGGGCGCGGCCCGCGAGCAGGACGAGCGTGACGACGCGGACGAGGCCGCCGACGACGAGGCGGTCCCCGGTGGCTGAACCCACCGAGCGCGAGCTGACCGAGCCGGTCGACCTCTGCGACGAGCGCGGGCGGCTCGCCCCCGAGGCCGTGGGCTGGTCCCGACGTCCCCTGCACCGGGCGAACCTGGCGGGACCCTGGGGCCGCCGCAAGCGCTGGGAGTACTGGTGCGTCACCAGCCCGGAGCTGTACGTGTCGATCACCTACGCCGACGTCGACTACGCCGGCATCGCCGCGCTGTGGGTCGCTCGGCCCCGTGACGGCCTGGTGGTCGACGCCGCCCGCATCGTCCCGCTCGGCCGCGGGATCGCCCTGCCCGACACCCCCGGCACGGGGACGATGGCCTACGAGGGCGGCGGCCTGTCGATCAGGATCGACGATCGGCCCGACCACACCCGTCTCACGGCGGCGACCACGGACACCGCGGTCGGGGCCGTGCGCGTCGAGATCACCGTCGACCGGCCCCCCGGCCACGAGACCCTCGGCGTCGTGATCCCCTGGTCGTCACGGCGCTTCCAGTACACGAGCAAGCAGAACACGCGGCGGGCGGTCGGCGAGGTGCGCCTGGGCGACGACACCGTCGCCCTCGGCGGCGACGGCCCCGAGGCCTTCGCCACCCTGGATCTCGGCCGCGGCGTCTGGCCCTACGCGATCCGCTGGAACTGGGGATCGGGCTCGGGCCGATCCGCCGACGGACGCGTGGTCGGGCTCCAGTTCGGGGGGAAGTGGACCGAGGGGACGGGCCTCACCGAGAACGCCCTGTGCGTGGACGGTCACCTCACGAAGATCCACGACGAGCTCGTGTGGGAGTACGACTGGGACCGGCCCCTCGAACCCTGGAGGGTGCATGATCCCGCCGGCCGCGTCGATGCCCGGCTCGCACCGGTGCACGACCGGCACTCGCGCGCCAGCCTCGGGGTGCTGTCGATGGAGGTGCACCAGGTGTTCGGCACCTGGGCGGGGACGCTGCGCACCGACGCCGGCGACGAGGTGGCGTTCGACGACGTCGTCGGGTGGGCCGAGGAGGCCCGCAACCGGTGGTGACGCACGGACCGGCGGTGGGCCGGTGACGGCATGACCGACTGGGCCGAGCGGGGCGTCGAGCGCGGCGCGGACGGCCGCCGCCGCTGCCCCTGGTCGACGGGCAGCGACGACTACGCCGCCTACCACGACGACGAGTGGGGCCGTCTGGTGGTGGACGACGTGCGCCTCTACGAGAAGCTCTGCCTCGAGGGCTTCCAGTCGGGGCTCTCGTGGCTGACCATCCTGCGCAAGCGCGAGGCGTTCCGCCGGGCGTTCGCGGGGTTCGAGCCCGAGACCGTGGCCCGGTTCGGCGACGCCGACGTGGAGCGACTGCTCGGCGACGCCGGCATCGTGCGCCACCGCGGCAAGATCGAGGCGGCCATCGCCAACAGCCGGGCGGTCCTGGACGTGCAGGCGCGCCACGGGTCGCTGGCCGCCCTGGTGTGGTCGTTCGAGCCGCGGCGCCGGGGTCGCCCCGCGCCGGCCCGGCTCGGCGACCTGGCGGCGAGCACCCCCGAGTCGACCGCCCTGTCGAAGGAGCTGCGGCGCCACGGCTTCCGGTTCGTCGGGCCCACGACGGCGTACGCGGCGATGCAGTCGCTCGGCCTGGTCAACGACCACCTGCGGGGCTGCCCCGCCCGCGCCGCGTGCGAGGCGGACCGCCGCGCCGCCGCCGTCCCGGCGCCCGCTCTTCGCCGCTGATCCCGTCGCGGCCCCTTCCGGGTCGGCACGAGGGTGGTGGTCAGCCCTCGGCGGCGTGGGCCTTCAGGTCGTCGAGGTCGCACCACTCGAGGGTGCCGACGTGGGTGGCCTCGAGCACGACCGGCGGCGCCACCCCGGCTTCGAGCGCCTCCTGCCACCGGGGGGCGCACAGGCACCACTGGTCGCCGGGCCGGAGGCCCGGGAACTCGAGCTCGGGGTGCGGGGTGGAGAGGTCGTTGCCCACCGAGGCCGAGAAGGCCAGGAATTCGGCGGTGACCCGGGCGCAGACGGTGTGCACGCCGAGGTCGCCGGGGCCGGTGTCGCAGCACCCGTTGCGGTAGAAGCCCGTGCGGGGCGAGTCGCTGCACCCGGCCAGCTCGCCTCCGAGGACGTTGTGCGCCATCAGCCGCCCCCCGGCCGGACGCCGACCCCGAGCAGGGCGGTGACGTCGATGCCGGCGCCGTCACCGGCACCGCCCCGGTCCGCGACCAGCTCGGCGAAGGCCGCCGCCCCGTCCTCGATCTGGTCGGCGTCGAGCACCTCGAACAGCGGCTGCACGGGCGGCGACCAGGCCGGGAGCCGGCGGAAGAAGCCCTCGGGGTCGTCCCAGCGCCACGCCCTCGTGACCGGGTGCACCCGGACCGGGTCGAGCCCCGCGGTCCCGAGGGCGGCGGCCAGCCCGGCCGCGTCGCCGATGCGGGCCCACACGGGCTCGCCCGCGGGCAGGTCGAGCTGAGGCAGGGCGCGCGCCAGGGCCTCACGCACGAGGTCGACCAGCCGGAAGCCGGCGAGGTCCCAGGTGGCCACCGCCACCCGGCCGCCGGGGCGGGTGACGCGGGCGAGCTCGCGCAGTCCGGCGTCGATGTCGGGGAAGAAGATCACGCCGAACATCGACACGCTGAGGTCGAACCGGCGGTCGGGGAGGTCGAGCGCCTGGCCGTCCATCACCTCGGCGGTGCAGCGGTCGTGACCCTCGGCGGCGAAGCGGGACGACAGGAGGTCCACCATGCCGGCGGCGAAGTCGGTGGCGGTGACCGCGGCGCCGCGGCGGGCGGCCCGCAGCGAGAAGGCGCCCGAGCCGGCGGCGACGTCGAGCACCGGCGCGCCGGGCGGAGGGCGACGAGGTCCTCAGGGCGAAGGCGCGTCGGCGTACTCGCCCGTGTACCCGGCGAACGACTCGTCGTAGCCCGGGGCCACCGAGCTCCAGTTCTCCGGGTGCTGGTCGTGCGTGCAGTCGGTCACGACGCCATGCTCTGCACGACGAACGAGCGGTAGGTGTGGGCCTGCTGGGGCCACCCCAGCCCGACCAATACGACGAGCACCACCCGTCCACGTAGGGGCCGGCCGGCGCGCAGGCGCGGCGACCAGCAGCACCGTGGTGGTGCGCTCGCGAAGGTGCGGACGGTCTGCCACTGGAGCCAGCCAGGCCGCCGACGAAGAGCGCGATCGCGCCGGCGAGGACCCACCGGTCGGCAGCGGCCAGCACGTCGAAGGGATGCGCGACCGTGGCAGCGCCACCGCGTGAAGGACAGACCGAATACGATCAGGAAGTGCCCGAAGGTGAACAGGTCGCGCGCCACGCCCCGGTCCGGCAGCGCTCGCCAGCCGGTGCCGACCACCCCAGGACATGCGGCGAGTAGGCCCACCAGAGCACGCAGGCGACACCGACCGTGACTACGAGGCGGGCCGACCGTCGACGTCAGGTCGAGCCCCGCCAGTGCCGCGCCCACCGCCACCAGCACCTCGCCAGCGATGATCACGAACAGCCCGTGGCGCTCGGCGAGTGGGTCAGGTCGATCCGCCACTCGCGTCGTCGCCAGCGCAGCCGGCAGCAGGCGCTTCGCGACCCAGCAGGGCGACGGCAGCCAGACCGCCACGCGCCCGTCGCCGTCGAGGAACGACCCGCCAGCAGGGCCAACAGGGCCGCTGCCGCAGGGACGTAGCGGAGCCACGCCGCCCAGGTCCCCGGTCAGGACCACGTCCCAGCCCTGGATGATCAGGGACCAGAGGTTGACCACGGGTACGCCGCCGCAGACGGCGCCCGGTCCCGTCATGAGCGTCGGGGATGGCGACCGCCATCATCAGCGCGCCAGCGGCCAGCCAACAAGGTGCAGGACGAGCAGGCGCGCGCCGGGGTCGATCGCGCGTGCCAACCACGTGAACTGCGACCACAGCCACACCAGCCAGGCGAGCAGGAGGCCGCCCGACGCCCGGGCCACGAGAGTCGCCGGCGAGCACCGCAGCCACCTGGGTGACGGCGAACACGAAGACGGTCGAGGAAGAGAGCTCGAGTAGGTCGCGTGGCGGCCTCGATCAGCGGGGGTGCCATCGCCTCGTCGCCCGCCCGTCCGGCCGCTCGTCACCCGTGCCCGCCACGGGCTGCACCCTGGCGACGCCAGCGCAGTGCCGCCAGCCGATCGCCACGATCGCGACCGCGACGTCGGCGAGCCGAGCCAGCCCGCGGCAGCCAGCTCACCAGCCAGAGCGGACGCCACCTCCGTGTGGTCGACGCCCGCCTCGGCGTGCCGCCTGGACGAGCAGGCGGGAGCCGGCAGTCGGCCTTGAGGTCGACCCGCGCGACGTAGCAGTCGCCGAGGAGAAGAGCAGGACGTGGTGCCGTGGACCCGCGTGCTTGGGCACGTGATCTCGATGCGTACGCGGAAGCCGAACACCTCGACCCGGTCGCGCTCCACATCACCAGGTCGAAGGGCGACACGGGCGCGCGGCGTCCACCGCCTCGGCAGCGTGGCGTCCAGGTGGAAAGCGCAGGCTGGGTCCAGCCCTCGACCGCCACCGCGATCACCCCGGCCGACGCCATCTCCTCGAGCAGGGGCGCACCTCGGTGATGGGCAGCCGGAAGTGGTCGGCAGGTCGCGGGCGATGCCCGCCGTGTGCGCGCCGACCGCTCGAGCAGGGCGACCAGCGCGTCGCGCTCGTCGGGGGTGGGCCGGTCGTAGACCTCGGCGGGGACGACGAGACGGGGGTCGCAGTAGACCCGCTCGAACGAGGGGCGCCGCAGCGCGCCGACCCGGCCCTCGTAGAACAGGTGCTCGAGCGCCCGCTTGGTGTCGCCCCACCCCCACCAGGGACCCTTCTTGCGCTCGGCCTCGTCGAGCTCGCCGGCGCTGATCGGGCCCCGGGCGAGCACGTCGCCGAGCACGGTCTCGACGAGGTCGCCGTGCTCGCGACCCCACTCGCGCATGCCCGACCACTGGTGCTCCCGGGCCATGCGCCAGCGCAGCAGCGGGTGCAGGTCGGACCGGATCAGCGACGCCTCGTGCCCCCAGTACTCGAACGCCTCGTGGTCGCGGTAGGCGAAGCGGTCGAGCAGGCCCCGGTCGTACGGGCCGAGGCGGGAGAACAGCGGGAGGTAGTGGCTGCGGACGAGCACGTTCACCGAGTCGATCTGGATCAGGCCCAGCCGATCGAACACCCGGCGGACGTGGCGCCGGTCGACCCTCCCGGGCGGGCGGGGCGCGGCGAAGCCCTGGGCGGCGAGGTGGAGCCGCCGCGCCTGGTCGGCGCGCAGCGAGTCGGGTCGGGCCATGGCTCCCCGACCGTACGGCGTCGCCCGGGCGCTAGCGTTTTCGTCGTGAGCACCACCGTCATCAGAGGGGGCACGGTCTTCGACGGGACCGGCGCCGACGGCCGGGTGGCCGACGTGCACGTCGAGGACGGCGTCGTGCGCCGCATCGCGCCGGGGCTCGACGTCCCCGAGGACGCCGAGGTGATCGACGCCGACGGGTGCTGGGTCACCCCGGGCTTCGTCGACCTCCACACCCACTACGACGCCGAGGTCGAGTTCGCGCCGGCGCTCACCGAGTCGGTCCGCCACGGCATCACGACGGTGCTCGTCGGCTCGTGCGGCCTGTCGTTCGCGGTGGGCGAGCCCGAGGACCTCGCCGACATGTTCTGCCGGGTCGAGGGCATCCCCCGCGCCGACGTGCTGCCCATGCTGCGCCAGGTGGTCGACTGGGACGGTCCCGCCGGCTACCTCGACCACCTCGACGCGCTGCCCCTCGGCCCCAACGTGGTGTCGCTGCTCGGCCACTCGGCCATCCGGGCCCACGTCATGGGGTTCGGCCGCTCGGTGGACGACCACGTCACCCCCAGCGCCGGCGAGGTGGCCACCATGCGGGCGATGGTCGACGAGGCCCTCGACGCCGGCTACCTCGGACTGTCGGTCAACACCCTCCCGTGGGACAAGTGCGACGGCGACCGCTACCGCAGCCGCCCCACCCCGTCGGTGTTCGCCACGTGGCGGGAGTACCGGGCCCTGGTCGAGCCGGTGCGCCGGCGCGACGCGGTCTTCCAGGCGGTGCCCAACATCCAGACCCGCTGGAACCTCAGCCTCTTCGCCGCCCTCGCCTCCAAGGTGCGCCACGCGCCGATGCGCACGATGCTCATCTCGCTGGTCGACGTGAAGTCGGCCCGGGGCACCCACAAGGCGGTCGGTGCCTTCCTCACCTTCTGCCGGCGGGTGCTCGGCGCCGACCTGCGCATGCAGTCGCTGCCGATGGTGTTCGACATGTGGATCGACGGGCTCGAGAACCCGGTGATCGAGGAGCTGGGCGCCGGCACCGAGGTGCTGCACCTCGAGCGGGGCCACCGGGGCGAGCTGATGACCGAGCCGGGGTGGCGCGACCGCTTCCGCTCGCAGTGGACCAACAAGGTGCGGGGCCGCGTCTACCACCGCGACCTGGGCGAGGCCCGCATCATCGGCGCGCCCGACCCCACCCTCGAGGGCCGGACGTTCGCCGACGTGGCCGCCGGGCGGGGCGTCGACCCCCTCGACTGCTTCATGGACCTCATCGCCGAGTACGGCACCGACCTGCGCTGGTACACCGTCATCGGCAACGACCGCCGGCGCGAGCTCGAGTGGATCGCGGCCCACCCGCAGGTGCTGGTCGGGTTCTCCGACGCCGGCGCCCACCTGCGCAACATGGGCTTCTACAACTTCCCGCTGCACCTGCTGAAGCTGGCCCGCGACGCCGACCGGCGGGGCCGGCCCTTCCTCACCACCGGCCAGGCGGTGCACCGGGTCACCGGCGAGATCGCCGACTACCTCGGCGTCGACGCCACCACCTGCGCGAGGCAGGCGGGCCGACGTCGTCGTCGTCGACCCCGCCGGCCTCGACGACCGCTCCTCGACGAGTTCCACGAGGGTGGCGATGCTGGCTTCCCCGGCCTCGAAGCGCGTGGTGCGCCGCAACGACGGCCGCAGTGCAGGCGGTGCTGGTCAACGGCAAGCTGGCGTGGCGACGGCTGGGCAAACCAGGCGCTAGCGCCCGACCTGGGCAAGGCCGGCGGCTACGGCCGGTTGCTGCGCGGCTCGTACTGACGCCGGCGGCGGTCGTCACACCCAGAGCAGGCCCTCGCCGTCGTCGGGGGCGTCGGCGGGGCGCGGGCCGGGTGGGGTGAGGCCGGCGGTGGCGGTGCCCCAGGCGGCCAGGCCGGGGAGCAGGGCGGCGAGCTCGCGGCCGGGCTCGGTCAGCTCGTAGACGTACCGGCGGGGGCGATGCTGGTACGGCGCGGCGGTCACCAGGCCGCGGGACTCCATCCGCCGCAGACGGTCGGTCAAGACGTTGGGGGCGATGCCCTCGACCTCGGCGGCGAGGTCCCCGAAGCGCCGCGGCCCGTCGGCGAGGGCGGCGACGAGGAGCAGCACCCAGCGGTCACCGGCCCGCTCGGCGGCCTCGCGCATCCCCGGATCGATCACGGACCCCAGTGTCGCGGGTGGTGACGGGTACGGGAGCCTACAGTCACTTGCAGATACGAAGTGACTAGCTGGAGGAGGGCACGCGATGCTCGAGGAGCTGCAGGAGACGGTGGGACGGCTGGCGACCGAGGCGGGCGCCTCGGTCGTGAGCATCGGCCGCAACGGTCGGGGCAGCGGCTTCGTCGTCGGCCCCGACCGGGTGCTCACCAGCGCCCACAACCTCCGCGACCGCACGGTCGCGGTGACCTTCGCCGACGGCCGGGCCGAGCAGGGCGCGGTCCACGGCGACGACCACGACGGTGACCTGGTGGTGCTCGACGTGCCCACCGGCGAGGCGCCGGCCCTGGCCCTCGCCGAGCTCGACGCCGACGCCCCGCCGGCGGTGGGCACCGCGGTCGTGGCCCTGAGCCGGGGCGGCCACCGGCCCCGGGCGACGGTCGGCTTCGTGAGCGGCTCGGACCGCGCCTTCCGCGGCCCCCGCGGCCGGGTGGTTCGGGGCGCCGTGGAGCACACCGCTCCCCTGGCTCGAGGCTCGTCCGGCGGCCCGGTGCTCGACGCCGACGGCCGCGTGGTCGGCGTCAACACCCACCGGGTGGGTGACGGCTTCTACCTGGCCCGGGTGAGCGACCCCGCCCTGCGGGCCCGGGTCGACGAGCTGCTCGCGGGCCGCTCGGTGCGCCGGCGCCTGCTCGGCGTGGCCGTGGCCCCGCCCGAGGTCGCCGGCCGCCTGCGCCGGGCCGTCGGCCTCGACGACGACCGCCCCGGACTCCTGGTCCGGGCAGTGGACGACGACGGCCCGGCGGCCGCCGCCGGCGTGTCCGAGGGCGACCTGCTCGTCGCGGCCGGCGACACCGCCCTCGCGTCGGTCGACGACCTGGCCGCCGCGCTCGACGACGGCGACGAGGTCACCCTCACCGTCGTCCGCGGCGCGGACGAGCGCACCGTCACGGTGTCATTCTCGGCGCCGGCGCCCCCCGGACCCGCCGCCTGACCGGTCACCGCGACGGGGCCGCGTCCGAACGTTCCGCGGAACGCACCGCACCGCACCGCACCGCACCGCACCGACGACCACACCCGACTCGGCCTCGGCCCCTGCGGCGATCTCCGGGATCTGGCGTCGATCCCACCCGCCGTGCGGGCGCCGACGACGCCAGGACGACCGGCCTCGAGTGGCCCACGATCGGTGCCGTCGACCTGACAGCAGACGGCGTGGGGGCGGGTGTACTGTCACCGGTCCACGATCACCACCCGCCCGGGTGGGACACGAGAGGGGCGGCATGCGGGGAGCGACGAGGACGGCCGCAGCGGCCGCGGCGACGACGATCGTCGCCACCGCGGTGGCGATCGTGTTGGCCGCCGGGCCCGCATCGGCCACGGGCAACGCCGGCATCGCCGGCGGCGTGCTCACGTACACGGGCGGCGGCGAGAACAACTCGGTCACGCTCTCGGTGAGCGCGTCGCAGTACACGTTCACCGACTTCGCGGCGGGCTCGGTCGTCGCCGGCACCGGGTGCACGCCGTCGAACGGTCCCGCCGGGCCGATGCCCATCCTCAACTGCACGCGGAACGGCGTGACGGCGATCGTCATCGACACGGGCGCCGGCGACGACGTCGCCCAGGTGGCGGTGGCCAACGAGGTGCCCCCCGGCGTGACCCTCACCGTGAAGCTCGGCACCGGCAACGACAGCTGGTCGGGGCCCAACAGCGCCGAGACCGTGTTCGGCGGCGCCGGGCGCGACTCCATCGACACCCGTGGCGGCCACGACGTCGTCCACGGCGGCGACGACGCCGACACCGTCTTCGGCGGCGCCGGCGACGACGAGCTCTTCGGCGACGGGGGCGACGACACCCTCTCCGGCCAGGCCGACGCCGACACGGTCGACGGCGGCACGGGCAACGACCGCGTCGACGGCAACGAGGGCGCCGACACCGTGCGGGGCGGCCCGAACGACGACATGGTCGGTGGCGGGCTGGGCCCCGACCGGGTCGAGGGCGGAGACGGCAAGGACCGGCTGCGCGACGACGAGCGCGGCCAGGCCACCCCGTTCCGCTCGCCCGACGTGCTCATCGGCGGCCCGGGCAACGACACCGCCGACTACTCGTACCGGCTGAGCGAGGCCACACCGCTGAACCTCTCGCTCGACGGTGCGGCCAACGACGGCGCCGCCGGCGAGGGTGACAACATCGGCCCCGACGGCAGCGTCGAGAACATCAAGGGCGGCATCAGGAACGACGTGATCACGGGCTCGTCCGCCGCCAACAAGCTCTTCGGCCGCGAGGGGAACGACACCATCAACGGTCGCGGCGGCAACGACAAGATCGTGGGGGACAGCGGCAACGACACCGTGAACGGCGCCGGCGGGCTCGACACGGTCGACGGCGGGTTCGGGCGCGACACCGTCACCGGCGGCCCGGGGCGTGACTCTTTGTTCGGCGGCGCCGACAACGACGTGATCAAGGCCCGTGACGGCGTGGCCGAGCCGGTGAACTGCGGCCCCGGCGTCGACCGGGCCGAGGTCGACCGAGGCGACAGTGTGTCGGTGCTGTGCGAGACGGTGATCCGCTGACCGCCGCCGACGGGTCTAGAGTCCGCCGATCCAGGACGAGCGGGGACGGGGGGGGCGACGCCGTGAGCGAACCGCAGATCACGGGGTACACGGATCTGGTGGCGATCGGGCGGGGCGGGTTCGCGGTGGTCTACCGGGCCCGCCGCGAGGCCCTCGACCAGGACGTCGCAGTCAAGGTCCTGTCGCTGCCCGACCTCACCGAACGCGACCTCGACCGGTTCCAACGCGAGTGCCGCGCCGCCGGCAACCTCGCCTGGCACCCCCACGTCGTGGCCGTCTACGACTCCGGCACCACCGCCGCCGGCCAGCCCTACCTCGCCATGGAGTACCTCGACGGCGGCACCCTCGCCGACCGCCTCACCACCGACGGCCCCCTCCCCTGGCAAGACGTCGTCGACCTCGGCATCCAGGTCGCCGGCGCCCTCGGCGCCGCCCACGCCGCCGGCACCCTCCACCGCGACCTCAAACCCGAGAACATCCTCGTCGGCCACTTCGGCGAAGCCCTCCTCGCCGACTTCGGCATCGCCGCCGTCGAAGGCTCCACCCGCACCGCCACCGGCCACGCCGCCTTCACCGTCACCCACGTCGCCCCCGAGATCCTCAAGGGCCAACGCCCCGACGAACGCACCGACCTCTACGGCCTCGCCTCCACCCTGTTCACCCTCCTCACCGGCCACACCCCCTTCCAGGGCGGCGACCCCGACGAACCCGTCGCCACCGTCATCACCCGCGTCCTCACCGAACCCGCCCCCCACCTCGACACCATCCCCGCCCCCCTCGCCGACCTCCTCGACCGAGCCCTCGACAAGGACCCCGACGCCCGCCCCCAGAACGTCGAGGCCTTCGGCGAAGCCCTCCAAGCCATCCAACGCGCCAACACCCTCCCCGTCACCGACCTCCGCCTCACCCGCACCCGCCGCCCCGCTGCCGACAAGCCCGACGGCACTGCGACCGCCGAGCCCGGCACCACCGGCGACGACCCCAACGCCACCATCACCCTCACCCCCACCCCGCCCCCCGACACCGAGGCCGCTGACGCCGACGAGCCCGCCCCCGCCGACGACGACCTCAACGCCACCATCACCCTCGACCGCACCTTCGACACCCCACCCGACGACTCCCCCGACCCCACCGAACCGCCACACCCCACCGAACCGCCACCCCCCGACCGCACCGCCCCCGAGCCGGCCTCCGCCCGCTCCAAGACCCCCCTGCTCGTCGGCCTCGGCGTCCTCGCCGTCCTCGCCCTCGCCGCCGGCGCCTTCCTCGTCCTCGGCGGCGGCGACGACAACGCCAGCCCGTCGACCAGCTCGACGACGAGCACCACGGCACCAGGAACTGCGAACACGGTGACGGACACACTCGCAATTGCGACCGCGGTCCGCGAGGACGTCGATGCACTCGCTGCCACCACCGACGCACTCTGGGCGGTGAACGACGGCGAGGGCACGGTGACCCGCGTCGACCCCACCACGCTCGAATCGGCAGCGATCGTCGACGTTCCCGCCGGCATCGCGGCACTCGGAGGGAGCTCGAGCTCCTCAGGCGACTTCTTCGATGGCATCGCGGCCGCCGGCGACGACGTCTGGGTCGACAGCACCGAGGTCGCGCTGAGGATCGATCCCTCGTCGAACGAGGTCGTCCTCCGAGGCACCCAGAACCAGGCCCCGAACGCACAAGCGATCACCGCCACCGAGCAGGCGGCGTGGACCGCGGCCGACGGCGTCGGGTTCGACACGGTCACCCGCTTCGATCGCGCGACGGGCGAGGGAACCGAGCTTCAGCTCGACGATCGTGGGATGGCCATGAGCGACATCGCCGCCACCACGAGCGCGGTGTGGGTCACCGACTCCTCCGGCGGCCGGCTCCTGCGCATCGACCCCGCCGCTGTCAGCCTTAGCGAGACGATCTCGGTGGGCGGCGTGCCGGTCGCCGTCGCCGCCGCCGACGGAGCGGTCTGGGTGGCCGACGCCGAGGGGGACGATCTCATCCGCGTCGACGCAGACACCGACGAGGTGGTCGAGACGATCCAGTTGCCGGCGCGACCAGTCGACGTCGCCGCCACGCAGCGGGCCGCGTGGGTGACCCTCGACAGCGGCCAGGTCGTCCGTGTGGATTCGTCGAGCAACGAGCTCGTGGCGACGATCGACGTCGCCGACCCGAGGAGCGTCGCCGCCACCGACCGGGACGTGTGGGTGGCCAGCGGGTCGAGCCAGGTCGTACGCATCGACCCGGGCTGAGCGTCGCCTCGCCCGTCCCCACGGTCTGCGCTCACCCCAACCCGGCGCATCCAACCGCACCACATGCGGCGCGGTGCGCCGAGTCCAAGCCGGCGCAGCCGCGCCCTGCGCTCCTGCGACGAACCCCTGGTCAGCGCCGGCGGAGCTGGCGGGCGCCGGTGATCGTCGGCAGGTCGAGGGGGTGGACGGGGCCCGCCGGCGCCGCCACGACTGCGGGGATGGCGTTCACGCAGCGGTTGGCGGCGCTGGCGTTGCCGCCGCCGGCGGCGCCGGGCTCACCGGGCTCGGTGCCGTGGACCGACACGACGAGGTCCGGGTGGCCCGACAGCAGCACCCGGTGCTCGCCGCCGGGTGACGACGAGGACGGCCAGTCGGGCGCGCACCCGTCGTCGATGCGGGTGACGTGGTCGACGACCAGAAGGGGGTGGCCGTCGACCATCCCGCGGAGCTCGAAGCGGAAGGCGCCCTGGGTGCCCGCCTCGAACGTGCCCATGCCCGCCACCTCGACGGTGCGCTCGAGGGGGCGACGCTCGATCGAGATCTCGATGTCGTCCAGCGTCACCTCGAGCGCGTCGGCCAGGATGCGCAGCATCGGCGACCACACCATGTCGAGCGAGAGGTCGAGGAGCATCAGCGGGGTCTCGTCCATGGGCCCGCCGAAGCCGATGACCTCCCGCACCACCTCGGGCTGGTCGTACAGGGCGTAGTTGAACAGCTCCTGCACCCGCACCTCGGTGATGCCGGCGCCGACGCCCGAGACGAGCCCGGGCAGGATGTCGAGGGCCCAGCCCGGATCGATGCCGGAGACGAACACGGAGCTGTCGCCCTCGGCGCAGGCGGGCCCGACCACGTCGAGCAGCTCGGCCGGCGCGCTGGGCGGGTGCAGCAGCGGGTAGAACGCGGTCGACACCACGTTCGCCCCGCTGCGCAGGCAGTCGAGCAGGTCGGCGTACGCCTCCTCGGGGCGCGTGTCGGCGGTGGCCGCGTACACGACCGCGTCGACGTCGCCGCCGAGCGCGATCGACCGGTCGTCGGTCGCGGCCACGCCGAGCGGCTCGACGAAGGCGAGGTCGCCGGCGTCGCGGCCCACCTTGGCGGGGTCGGCCACCACCACCCCCACCAGGTCGAGGTCGTGGTGCGCGGCCACCGCCCGGATGGCCGGCCGCCCCACGTTGCCCGTCCCCCACACCACCACCCGCTGTCCCATGCCCGGACCGTAGGCGAACCGGCGTCCCGACCCCGCCCGACTCCCTCTTCTGGCTCCCGATTTCGGTGCCCTGGCACCGAAATCGGGAGCCAGAACGTCGGTGGGGCGCGAGGCCGCCGGCGCCGCCGCGGGACTAGCGTCGGCGGGGATGTGGGTGCCCTGGCCGTACACGATGGTGGCTGCGGTCGTGCTCGCATCCACCGCGTGGCTGGTGCGGCCCCGCCGCCGGGTGGGCACGGCGCTGCGACCCTTCGCCCTCGAGGCCGCGCTCGTGTGCACGCTCTACTCGCTGTGGCGCATCGCCGGGAAGCTCTCGGTGCGCCACGCCGACGGGGCCCGGGACCGGGCGCTGTGGATCTGGGACGCGCAGCAGTGGCTGCACCTGCCCAGCGAGCTCGGCTGGCAGCAGGCGATCCTGCCCCACCCCCTGCTCGTGCAGTTCGCCAACCTCTACTACGCCATCGCCCACGTGCCCGCGGTGATCATCGTGCTGCTGTGGCTGTTCGCGTTCCGTCGCGCCGACTACCCGCCCATCCGCAACGTGCTCGCCCTGCTCACCGGCGCCTGCCTCGTGATCCAGCTGGTGGCGGTGATGCCCCCGCGCTTCCTGCCCGAGCTGGGGTTCGTCGACACGGCCCACCTCTACGGGCAGTCGGTGTACACGCAGGTGGGCACCGGCGCGGCGAACCAGATGTCGGCCATGCCGTCGCTGCACGTGGGCTGGGCGGTGCTGGTCGCGTACGCGGTGATCGTGGCGGGGCGCACCCGTTGGCGCTGGCTGGTGCTCGCCCACCCCGCGCTCACCTGCTGGGCGGTCGTGGTCACCGCCAACCACTGGTGGCTGGACGGCATCGTGGCCGCCGCCATCCTCGCCGCTGCCGTCGCGCTCGAGGCGAGCGTGCGCCGCGCCCTCACCCGCCTGCCGTGGCGACCGGTGGGCGTCGTGCTCCCCGACGCCGAGCCGGCCGGCGACGCGGGCCGCTCCCGCCGCCCCGACCAGTGGCCGGTGCCGGCGCTCGCGACGGCCGGCGCCGACACCCGCGGCGCGCCCCGCCTCGACGGGACACTCGCCCCCCGAGGCGGCTCCGAGCCTCCACGCTCGCCGGATCGGCCAGACTGGGACCGTGGCCGTCTCCGAGGGTGACCGACGGGCGATGACCCGCCAGGCGGCGGCGCTCGACCGGGCCGCCAACGACGACGAGGACCCCCGGTGGGCGCAGGCGGTGACGAGCGAAGCCGACCGTCGCCGTGCCCTGGAGGGCCGCCCGCCCCTCCAGCCCTGGTGGTCCACGAAGACCGAGCCGGAGCTCCACGAGCGTGCCCGAGCCCTCGGACTACTCGGCTGAGGTCGCGGGCGAGCTGCGCCGGCTGGGCGTCGACGCCCGGCTGATCGGCGCCCTCGCCGCCCTGCGGTACCGCCGCACGCCCCGCGTCACCACCGACGTCGACTTCCTCGCCCGCTCCCTCGACGGCCTGGCCGAGGCGCTGCGCGCCGACGGCTACGAGGTGCGGGCCGAGCTCGACGAGGCGGGGGAGCCCTACGCGCTGTTCGTGCGCGGTCGCGGCCGGCGCTTCGACGTCTTGTTGGCCGAGACCGAGTACCAGCGCACGGCGCTCGACCGGGCCACCACCGACGCCATCACCGTCGAGGACGTCATCATCCACAAGCTCCTGGCGTGGCGGTCACGGGACATCGACGACATCACCGACATCTTGACGACCGACCCCGCGCTCGACGAGGGCTACATCGACCACTGGGCCCACGAGTGGGACGTGGCCGACCGGTGGGCGGAGGTGCGACGCACCCGGGCCTGAGTCGGGCCCTGCCCGTGCGCCGTCAGCGGCCCGGGGCGACGCGGTCGACCGCCGCCACCAGCCGCGCCACCGCCTCGGCCAGCTCGGCCTCGCCGAGCGTGGCGAAGCACAGCCGCATCCGCAGCTCGCCGCCGGCGCCCAGGTGGAACGCGCTCCCCGGCACGAACGCCACGCCGGCGTCGAGCGCGGCGGGCAACAGCTCGTCGGCGGTCAGCCCGAGCGACCGGTGCAGGGCCACCCAGGCGAACATGCCGCCGGCGGGCGGCGTCACCTCGAAGCGGCCGCCTCCGAGGCGGGCGAGGGCGGCGACGAGAGCCCGGCACCGGCGCTCGTAGGTCGAGCGCAGCCGGGCCAGGTGCGCCGCGGTGAACTCCTCGTCGGCGAGCAGGTCGGCGACGACGAGCTGGTCGAGCGTCGAGGTGTGCAGGTCGACGGCCTGCTTGGCCCGCACCACGGGGTCGCGCAACCAGGGCGGCAGCAGCGCCCAGCCCACCCGGAGCCCCGGGGCCAGCGTCTTCGACGCCGTGCCCAGGCGGACCGCCCGCTCCGTCCGCTCGGCCAGGGGCGCGACCGGGGCGCCGGCGAACCGCAGCGCCCCGTACGGGTCGTCCTCGACGATCAGGAACCGGTGCCGCTCCGCCAGCTCCGCGAGGCGGCGGCGGCGCTCGGCCGTCAGGGTCGCGCCCGTCGGGTTGGCGAACTCGGCGACCACGTAGACCGCCTTCGGTCGCAGCCCTCCGGCGACGGCGGCGGCGAGCGCCTCGGGGTCGAGCCCCTCCGCGTCGCCGGGCACCTCGACGAGGTGGGCGCCGGCGGAGCGGAAGGCGCTGATGGCCCCGAGATAGGAGGGCCCCTCGACCACCACCACGTCTCCGGGGTCGACCAGCACGCGGGCCAACAGGTCGAGGCTCTGCTGGGATCCCGTGGTGACGACCACGTCCGCGGCCCGCGACGGCGTCGGCGCGACGCGCTCGCGCAGCGCGACCTCGCCGTCGGTCGGCCCGTACTGGAGCGCCGTCGGACCCTGCTCGCGCAACACGCGCGCCACCGCCTCGCCCACGCGCGCCACCGGGAGCAGCTCGGCGGCGGGGAGGCCGCCGGCGAGCGACGCCATCCCCGGCCGGCGGGTCCAGTCGAGCAGGTCGCGGATCACCGACGAGGTGGCCTCCCGACCCCGTCGGCTCAGCAGGTCGGCCGGGTCGTGGGCGTCGGCGAGGTGCCGGGCGTCGAGGTGCGGTCCCCCCAGGAGCGTCATCCGGGCAGCGTGCGTCCCGACGGGCTCGACGGGAAGGGGGCGGCCATCCGGGGACCGCCACCACCACCCTGCCCGCCGCCCGGTGTGGTCCACTGGCCCGATGCGGCGCGCCGACCTGGCCGAGTTCCTGAAGGCGCGCCGTGCCGCGGTCACGCCCGCCGAGGCGGGGCTGGCGGCCGGCGGTCGGCGGCGCACGCCGGGGCTGCGGCGCGAGGAGGTGGCCCTGCTCGCCGGCGTCTCGGTCAGCTGGTACACGTGGCTCGAGCAGGGTCGGCCGATCAACGCCTCGGCCGAGGTGCTCGACGCCGTGGCCCGGGTGCTGCGGCTCGATCCCGTCGAGCGCGACCACCTCTTCGAGCTGGCGGGTCACACCACCCACGGCGTGCGGTCCACCGCGGCCGACGTCACCGTCCCCGAGGACCTCGACGCGTTGCTCGACGCCCTCGAGCCCGCTCCCGCCTACGTGCTCGGCCCCCGCTGGGAGTACCTGGCGTGGAACCGGGCGCAGGCCCGCCTGTACCCCGCCATCGACTCGCTGCCCGACGAGGAGCGCAATCTCGTCTGGTCGGTGTTCGCCCGCCCGGAGGGCCGGGCCCTCATCGTCGACTGGGAGGACGAGGCCCGTCGGGTGCTGTCCCAGTTCCGGGCCGACATCACGCCGCACCGCGACGACCCGGAAACCCTCGCGCTGGTGGCCCGGCTGCGCGGGGCCAGCCCCGAGTTCGACCGCTGGTGGCCCCGCCACGACGTCGCCGGCCTGACGTCGCGGCGGCGCCGCTTCCGCCTGCCCGACGGCCGCGAGCTGACGTTCGCGTACCAGGTGCTCGTCGCCGCCGGCACCCCCGACGCCCGCCTGGTCGTGCAGCTGCCCGTCGACGCCGCCACCCGGGCGTGGGCGGCGGGCGGCGACCCGCCCTGAGCCACCGGCGCCGCGCGGTCAGCCGGCGGCGCGAGCCACGTCGGCGAGGTTGTCCACCGCGTCGAGCGACGACAGCTCCTCGCTGGCGGTGTCGAGCTGGTCGGCGAACTGGGCGACCTGGAGGTCCTCGAAGCACTGGCGGACGCGCGGCGTCATCAGGCCGAGCTTGTTGACGTTGGGGACGATCTTCGAGAACAGCACCTGGCGGAACATGATCATGAGCGGGTTGGTGGCGGCGAAGGCCTTCCCCTCCTCCACGTCGACGCCGAGGCGCTCCCAGAGCTGCTCGAGCAGGAAGCGGCGGTACATCAGGTCCGTCGCCTCCAACAGGAACTCCTCGCGGTCGGCCAGCTCGGCGGCGCTGAGCTCGGGCACGACCTCTTTGAGGGCGAGGACGCCGAAGGCGACGTGGCGCGCCTCGTCGCGCATGACCAGGTCCGTGATCTGCTTGATCACCGGGTCGTTGAACATGACGTTGCCCATCCCGAAGGCGGCGAGGGCCAGGCCCTCCACCATGATCTGCATGCCCAGGTAGGTGATGTCCCAGCGCCGCTCGGTCATGATGTCGACCAGCAGCGCCTCGAGCGGCCCGGAGATCTCGTACGTGTGCCCGGGCAGCTTGGTGCCGAGGTAGGTGGCGTAGGCCTCCACGTGGCGGGCCTCGTCGTTCACCTGGTTGGCGGCGTAGTACTTCGACTCGATGTCGGGCACGGTCTCCACGAGGCGGGCGGTGGCCACGAGCGCGCCCTGCTCGCCGTGCATGAACTGGCTGACCATCCATGCCTGGAGCTCCCAGCCGACGAGCGTGCGCTGCGCCTCGGTCATGCCCTGGAACGGCGAGTCCGGCGCGTCGAGGTTGAGGAAGCTGCCGATCATGGCCCGCTCGTCCTCGCTCAGCGACGGGTCGGGCTCACCCCAGCACACGTCCTGCGACCAGTCGACGTCGGTCGTGGCGTTCCACTGAGAGACCTTGCCCTTCTCGTACAGGCGGGTCAGCTGGGCGTTGCCCGGCTCGTAGTCCCACGTGAACTGCGTGGTGCTCTCGGCCTCGACGAGGAGACGGTCGGCATCGGCGGCGAGGGGGGTCATGACGGCTCCTGGGGCGGGGGGGCCGAGCCTGGACGCTCGGCGGGACGATGCACACGATCTTGACATATCAGACCGACGTGTACAAGATGCCGACATGGCACCCTCCAACGTCGACGCCGCCGCCCCGCCGTCCGACCGGCGATGGCACGACCCCCGCCGCGCCTTCTGGCCCCTCGCCCTCGTGGTGCCGGTGCTGCCGTTCCTCGCCGGCGGCCTCGTGGCGGCCACGGGTTGGAGCGGATTCTGGTGGATCGGCCCGGTCCTCGTCTTCGGGCTGATGCCCCTGCTCGACCAGGCCCTCGGCCTCGACACCCTCAACCCGCCCGAGGAGGCCGCGGCCGCCCTGGACGACGACCGCTACTACCGGCACCTCACCTACGCGTACCTGCCGCTCCAGTTCGCGTCGCTCGTCTGGGCGTGCTCGGTGTGGGCGTCGGGCGACCTGTCCCCCTTCGCCGCCCTCGGGCTCGCCGCGACGGTCGGCTGCGTGGCCGGGATCGCCATCAACACCGCGCACGAGCTCGGCCACAAGCACCCCACGCTGGAGCGCTGGCTCGCCAAGGTGGCGCTGTCGCAGTCCGCGTACGGCCACTTCTACGTCGAGCACAACCGGGGCCACCACCAGCGGGTGTCCACGCCCGAGGACCCCGCCAGCTCCCGCTTCGGCGAGAGCTTCTACGCGTTCGTGCCCCGGACGGTGATCGGCAGCGCCCGCTCGGCCGTGCGCATCGAGCGCGACCGCCGCCGGCGGGCGGGCGACCGCTTCTGGTCGCCACGCAACGACGTGCTCAACGCCTGGGCGATGACGGTCGTGCTGTTCGGCGCGCTGGTCGCCGGGTTCGGGTGGTCCGTGGCCCCCTGGCTGGTCGTGCAGGCGATCCTCGGGTTCCTGCTCCTCGAGGTGGTCAACTACATCGAGCACTACGGGCTGCGGCGCGAGCGCCGGGACGACGGCCGCTACGAGCGCTGCCGGCCCGAGCACTCGTGGAACGCCAGCAACGTGGCCTCCAACGTGTTGCTCTACCAGCTCCAGCGCCACAGCGACCACCACGCCCACCCCACCCGGCGCTTCCAGACCCTGCGGCACTTCGACGAGGTGCCCCAGCTCCCCACGGGCTACGCCGGCATGGTCGTGCTCGCCGCGGTCCCGCCGCTGTGGCGGCGGGTGATGGACCCGAGGGTCCTCGCGTTCTACGACGGCGACCTGACGCGGGCCAACGTGTGCCCGAGGCGGCGCACCCGGCTGCTCGCGGGCCATGCCGCGCCCTAGGGTCGTGCCCATGCCCGCGATCGACGGCGACGCCGGCCCGCGCCGATTCGCGGACGCCTCCCGCCGCCTGCTGCGCTCCACCGTCTTCGAGGCCCTCGACGCGCTGGCGGCCGAGCGGCCCTGGACCGCCATCAC
Source organism: Microthrixaceae bacterium (assembly GCA_020637195.1). GTDB lineage: Bacteria > Actinomycetota > Acidimicrobiia > Acidimicrobiales > DATDAH01 > JAEUJM01. Next base: position 129,235 of record JACJWK010000002.1, on the reverse strand, counting down.
CATGGCCGAGATCGCCCGCGCGGCCGGCGTGAGCCGCCAGACCCTCTACAACGAGTTCGGCAGCCGCGACGACCTCGCCCAGGCCTACGTCCTGTGGGCGTCCGAGCAGTTCCTGGTGCAGATCGAAGAGGTCGTCGCGGCGCGCTCGGACGACCTGGGCGGTGCGCTCGAGGACGCCTTCCGGGTCTTCCTCGAGCTGGCCGCCGAGCACCCGCTCGTGCGGGCGCTCGAGGCCACCACGGGGGCCGAGGGCCTCCACGCCCTCGTGGCCAGCTCCGCCGGCCTGCCCGTCCTGCTCACCAGCACCGACCGCCTCACCGACTTCGTGCTGCGCAACTGGCCCGAGCTCCCGCAGGCCGAGACCCGCCTCGTCTGCGAGCTGCTCGTGCGCCTCGCGATCAGCCATGCCACCGTCCCCACGGTGCCGCCCGCCAAGGCCGCCGAGCAGGTCGGCACGGTGCTGGGGCCGTTCCTGGCCGAGGTGCGCGCCGCCCTCGCCGCCGGACCGGGGGACGTCGCCCGATCCGGGTGGTGACCAGCCCGTAGACGCTGGGATACCCTCGGCGCCGTCCCCCGAAAAGGAGCCGCTGGTGACCATCGACGACGACGCGATCGGCCCGATCGACTTCATCTTGATCGAGCTCGACCCCGACAAGCTGCGGGGTGAGGCCGCCGCGGCCCTGCTCGACCTCGTCGAGGCGGGCGTGGTGCGCCTGCTCGACGTCGCCCTGTTGGCCAAGGACGCCGACGGCGACGTCGCCGCCATCGACCTCGCCGAGGCGGCGGCCGAGGCCGCCGGCGACTTCGGCGCCATCGCCGGGGCGCAGTCGGGCCTGCTGAGCGACGAGGACCTGGCCGAAGCCGGCGACGCCCTCGAGCCGGGCAAGGTGGGCGCCATCATCGTGTACGAGAACGCGTGGGCCGCGCCCTTCGCCGCGGCCGTGCGCCGGGCCGGCGGCGAGCTCATCGCCTCCGCCCGCATCCCGGCCCAGGACGTGCTCGACGCGCTGGACGCGCTCGACGCCTGATCCGCCCGCAAGACCGATCGAGAGGAGACCGACATGCCCGGACTGATCCGAGGGATGGCCCGCACCGCGGTCGTCGCCGGCACCGCCACCGCCGTGAGCGGGCGGGTGCAGCGCCGCCAGGCCGAGAAGTACGCCACCCGCGACGCCAACATCTACGCGCAGCGCGAGCAGGCGTACGAGCAGCAGGCGGCGCCGCAGCAGGCCCCGCCGCCGCCCCCGCCGGCCCCGGCGCCCGCCCCGGCCGCCGAGAGCCCCACCGACGAGATCGCGCGCCTGGCCCAGCTGAAGCAGCAGGGCCTGCTGACCGACGAGGAGTTCGCGGCCGCCAAGGCCAAGGTGCTCGGCATCTGAGCTGAGCTGAGCTGAGCTGAGCGCCGGCGCGGGGGGTGGTCCCCGCGCCGGGGTTTCTGGTCTCCCGTCGCGCCCGGGGCGGCGGCGACAACCTCGACGAGCACGTCCTCTGCGACGCCTGGCCCGAGGCCGACGTGCGCAGGGAGAAGCTGGAGGAGGCGGTGAGCCGGTGACGTCATCGGGTGTAGCCTGCGCCGGCTGCTCGGGCTGGGTCTACCGGGACTGGCGCGGCGCCGTCTACCCGGCGGGGACTCCCCCAGCGCCGCTGGTTCGAGCACTACGCCCGGCACTTCGACAGCGTCGAGATCAACAACACCTTCTACCGGCTCCCGCCGCCGTCGACCGTCGAGCACTGGGCCACCCAGGCGCCGCCGGGCTTTCGCTACGCGGTCAAGGTCGGCCAGTACGGGACCCACCGCCGCAAGCTGCGCGACCCCTCGACGTGGCTGGCCAACCACCTCGACCGGGTCGACGGCCTGGGCGACCACCTCGGTCCCAACCTGGTGCAGCTCCCGCCCCGCTGGCACCGCGACGTCGGCCGTCTCGACGAGTTCTCGACGCCGCACTGCGCCGGATCCGCTGGGCGGTGGAGCTGCGGACCCGTCGTGGCTGCACGACGACGTCTTCGCCACCCCTCGAGCGCCACGGCGCGCCCCTGTGCCTGCACGACCTGCTTCCCGACCACCCGTGGCTCCGCACGACGGACTGGACCTACGTCCGGTTCCACGGCCCGCACGCCCTCGGGCACGAGCGGTACGTGGGGCGCTACACCGGCCGCAGGCTCTGGCGTGTCGCCGACCGGCTCGGCGAGTGGCTCGACACCGGCGCCGACGTCCACGCGTATTTCAACAACGACATCGGCGGCGACGCCTGGCGCGACGCCACGTGGCTGTCCGAGCGGCCTGCTCCAGCCCACGGCCGGATAGGGGCCTCGCCGGCGAGGAGCCGGGCCAGGTGGACACCGTTGGCGACCGCGGTCGACGCCGTCGAGCGGACCTTGTCGGGCACCTCGTCGAGGTCCTGGAAGTCGGTCGAGCCCATCGCCGGCCCGACCCAGTAGGCCTGGCCGTTGGCCGGGATGGTGAAGCCGACGTCGGCGAGCGCCTGGTAGAGCTCGGCGCCGACGTGGTGGGCGCCGTCCTCGTTGCCGACGACCGCCACGAGCGCCACCCGGTCGGCGGTGGGCATCTGACCGCGGTCGTCGGTCTCCGAGATGAAGGCGTCGAGGCGCTCGACGACGCGCTGCGCGGTGCTGGCCGGGTGCCCGACCCAGATGGGCGTCCCGAACACCAGGATCTGCGCGGCCAGGATCTGCTCCTCGATCGACGGCCACTCGTCGCCGCCACCCTCGTCGTGCGACACCCCCGGCGCCACCCGGTGGTCGACGATGCGCAGGGTGTCGCCCACCGTCACCCCCTGCGACGTGAGGCCCTCGCGGAACAGGCCGAGCATGGCGTCGGTGCTCGACGCCGCCGGCGACGGCTTGAGGGTGCAGTTCAACAGGCAGGCGCGGAGGTCCATCCTCCCCCGCTACCCGTGGGGCGGCCCGACGAGAACGCGATCAGACCTCGAGCTGGTAGGCGACGGTGCGCGCCAGGGTGTTGCGGTCGGTGTGGTGGAGCAGGTCGGGCAGGTTGCTCATCGCCAGCACCGAGTCCTCGTCGTAGGTCATGGTGGCGCCGTCGACGGTGACCGTCACCTCGTAGTGCACGCACTTCGCGTTGGCGTCGAGGTAGGGGTTCGTGGCCATGCCGTAGTCCGCGCCGTCGCTGTCGGCCACGAGGGTGAAGGTCGTGGCGTCGGCCGCCGCCGACCCCCCGGCCAGGATGGCCGAGCCCCGCGGGATGACGAAGGCCCGCATCACCTCGCCGCGCTCGGCGTCCCAGAGCCAGTAGCCCAGCTCGGTGTGGAAGGGATCGGCCTCGTCGGCCCGCCACATGGCGGTCTTGTAGTCGAGTCCGTAGAGGACCTGGCGCCCGTTCTCCACCGGGCCGAACGGCTTGAAGGTGGTCACCTCGCGATACGGGGTCTCCACCACCGCGCCCACGTCGTGGTGGAACGAGACGTCCAGGCCCTGGTCGCCCTCCCACTCGCCGGCGAGCGCCTCCAACGGTCCGAGCAGTGTCATGGCCGGACCGTAACCGACCGGACGCACGGGACGGCAGGGGCGAAGGTCCCGTCGGCGCGGGAGACGACCACGAACCAGACTGGCGCCCATGACCTGGCGCTACGAGGACGGTGGGCCCGAACGACGGCAACGGGTGGCGGGCACCCTCGGCACCGGTCCCGACCGCGGCCTGGAGGTCACGACCCGGGCGGCACCCGCGGCCACCATGGTCGTCACCGACGGCGCCGGCGCCTACTTCCTCCTGCGCCACACCGCGGGGGACGACGCGGTGTGCACGGTCGAGCGCATCGACCCGGTCACCCTGGAGCCGCTCGAGCAGTCCGAGGAGCTCCCCGGCGGTCCGGTGTGGCCGGGCGGCCTCGGCGTCGCCCCCGACGGGGCGATCCACGTCGTCTTCGGCGACCACGCCCACCGACTCGACCCCGACCTGCGGCGCACCGCCACCACCCGGCTCCCCCGCCACCGCCCGTACAACAGCTTCGTCGCCCTGGCCGACGGCACCCTCGTCACCAAGGACTTCGCGGGGTCACGGCCCGATCGGCCCGTCGCGGCCGCCGACCGCGAGCCGTGCGAGCTGGTCGCGCGCTCGACCCCGAGGACCTCCGCATCGTGGACCGGCTGGTCCTCCCCGAGCCCTCCATCGCCCGCCTCTCGGCGCAGGGCGACACCGTGTACGTGGTGGGCGACACGAGCCTGCTCCGGGTGGCCTGGGACGGCCGTCGGCTCGCTCTCGACGAGGGGTTCCGGGCCCGCTACCGCACGATGGAGGGCCAGACCTACGGCTGGGACTGCGTGCTCACGGCCGGCGCGGCGTGGTTCCTCGACGACGGCGAGGGCGCCGACGGCTACTCGGGCACGCTGCGCGGCCACGGGGTCTCGACCGCGCCGCTCCACCTGGTGCGGGTCGACCTGACCACGACCGAGGTCGCCCTCGTCGAGGTGTGCGGTCGGCCGGGCGGGCTCGTGGCGAACCCACCCGTCGTCGACGAGGAGCGGGGCGTGGCCGTGGCCTACGACTCCGGCAACGGGGTGCTGGCGGGCTTCGACCTCGACACCCTCGAGCCGCGCTGGCGCCACGACCAGGATCACGGCGGGCACCTGCTGCTCTACGAGGGCTCGGGTGAGCTGGTCACCGGCGACCACGCCGACGTGGTGGTGCGCGACGTCGCGACGGGGGCCGAACGGGCCCGGGCCGACAACGGCACGGGGCTCCAGTCGGTGCTGTTCCCGTGCCCGGGCGACGGCGGCACCTTCTACGTCTGCACCTTCCTCGGCGTCTCCCGGTTGGCGGTCGCCTGAGCCGGGCCGGCGGCGAGGTTCACCCGGACCACCCGTACACTCGCACGGGACCACCGATGCGCCCGCCCTCCCCCTCCCGGTGCTGCCCGCCACCGACGCCGTCGTCGGAGCGAGGAGTGCGTCCGCGCCCGATGCCCCGGAGGAGTGAGCCTCGGTGAACGACCTGTTGCCCCAGCTCGGACTCGTCGCGGTGCTCGTCGCGGTGAACGCCGCGTTCGCGGGCACCGAGATGGCCCTGGTCTCGCTCCGCGAAGGCCAGCTCCAGCGCCTGGAAGAGGACTCGAACGCCGGACGGGTGCTCGCCGGCCTGGCGCGCGAGCCCAACCGCTTCCTGGCCACGATCCAGGTGGGCATCACCCTCGCGGGGCTGCTGGCGTCGGCGGCGGCCGCGGTCTCGATCGCGGTGCCGCTCGAGGAACCCCTCTCGTTCCTCGGCGGCTGGGCCGAGCCCGTCGCGGTCACCCTCGTCACGTTGGTCCTGGCGTACGTCACTCTCGTGTTCGGCGAGCTCGCGCCCAAGCGCCTCGCCATGCAGCGCGCCGAGCGGTGGGGCCTGGTGGCGGCCCGCCCGCTCGCGGCGATGGCCGTGGTGACCCGACCGGTGGTGTGGTTGCTCTCGCGCTCCACCGATGTGGCGGTGCGCCTGCTCGGCGGCGACCCCGACCGCCAGCGCGAGGAGGTCACCGAGGAGGAGCTCCGCGACCTGGTGGCGGCGCAGACGACGTTCAGCGACAAGCAGCGCGACATCATCGAGGGCGCGTTCGAGGTGTCGGACCGGACGTTGCGGCGGGTGCTGCGACCCCGTCGCGAGGTCTTCGTGCTCAGCACCGAGGCGCCCGCCTCGCAGGCCCTGGCCGCCCTCGCCGCCTCGGGTCACTCCCGGGCCCCGGTGGGATCGGGCGGGTCGCTGGACGCGGTCGTCGGCGTGGTGCACCTGCGCGACCTGCTGGCGGCCGGGGACGGCCTCGTGGGCGACGTCACCGCCGAGGTGTTCGCGCTGCCCGAGTCGGCCCCGGTGCTCGACGCGCTGCATCAGCTCCAGGTGCACCACCACCAGCTCGCGGTCGTGGTCGACGAGCACGGGGCCACCTCGGGCATCGTCACGGTCGAGGACCTCGTGGAGGAGCTCGTGGGCGAGATCTACGACGAGTCCGACACCGACGTCCTCTCGGTCCACCGACTGGCCGACGGCGACCTGGTGCTCCCGGGCACGTTCCCGGTCCACGATCTGGCCGACCTCGGCGTCGAGCACGTGCCGCCCGGCCCCTTCGTGACCGTCGCCGGCCTCGTGCTCGACCGACTCGACCGGATCCCCGATGCCCCCGGCGACCGCGTCGACGTCGCCGGGTGGACGTTCGAGATCACCGCCATCAGCGGCCGGGCGATCACCGAGGTCCACCTCCGCCCCGCGTCTTGACGCGGATTTTCGCCCCCCATCCGTAGGATGTGTGTAGCTCTTTACACGAATCTAGTTTCGGCGGTCATCGCGCCCGAAAGGACGTGCGGCACCATGTTCCGCAACACCGTCAAGACCACCGTCCTGCTCGCCGGCCTCGGCGGCCTGCTCGTGGCCATCGGCTCGCTCTTCGGCACCGTCGGCGCGGTCGTGGGCCTCGCGCTCGGCCTGGCGCTGGTGGGCGCCTCGTACTGGAAGAGCGACGCGCTGGCCATCCGCGCCGCGCGGGCGGTGCCCGCCGACGAGGCCGCCCTGCCCGAGTACTTCTCGATCATGCGCGAGCTGTCGGCACGGGCCGACCTGCCGATGCCACGCCTCTACGTGTCGCCCGAGGCCCAGCCCAACGCGTTCGCCACCGGGCGCAGCCCCGAGCACGCCGCCGTGGCCGTCACCGAGGGCCTGCTGCGGGTGTGCACGTGGGACGAGGTCCGCGGCGTGCTCGCCCACGAGCTGGCCCACGTCCGCAACCGGGACATCCTGATCGGCTCGGTCGCCGCCGCCGTCGCCACCGGCATCTCCTTCATCGCCAACCTGGCGATGTGGGGCGATGCTGGCGGCAGCGACGAGGGACGACAACCCCATCGCCCTGCTTCGCCACGGCGCTGCTCGCCCGCTGGCCGCGGGCCTGCTCCAGATGGCGCTGTCGCGGAGCCGGGAGTTCGAGGCCGACCGGCACGGGGCCGAGCTCCTCGGCACCGGCGAGCCGTTGGCCCAGGCCCTCGAGAAGCTCGGAGCAGAGCGCCGCGCGTGCCGATGGACGTGAGCCCGTCGCAGGCCCAGGCGTACATCGTCAACCCCTCACCGGGCGCCAGGTGCGCTTCGCCAACCTGTTCCGCACCCACCCCACCACCGAGGAGCGCGCCGCCCGCCTCCGGGCGGCGCCCGGCTGGCCGCCTGACCGGCGTACGCCGTCTCCTGCACCACCGGCTCGGTGGCCCCGGTCGGCTCAGCCGACCAGGGCCACCAGCGCGTCGAGCTCGTCCTGGGTGCCGATGGCGATGATGACCTGACCGGCCTCGAGCGGGGTCGACGGGTCGGGGTTGGTGCGGAACCCCCCGGCGCCGTCACCCACCGCGAGCACCAGCGCCCCGGTCCTGTCCCGGATGTGCGCCTCTCGGATCGTGTCGCCCACGAGCGGGCTGCCCCGCCCCACCGGCACCTCCTCGAGACGGAACTCCAACTGCTCCTCGTGCATGACCACGTCGAGGAACTCGGCGACGTGCGGGCGCAGGACGAACGCGGCCATGCGCGCCCCGCCAATGCTCTGCGGGTTCACGACCCGGTCGGCGCCCGACCGAGAGAGCTTCTCCTCGCTGCCCGCCGACCGTGAGCGGGCCACGATGAACAGACCGGGGTTGAGGGCCCGGGCGCTCAGGCTGATGAACGAGTTGGCCGCGTCGGTGTCGGCGGCCGCCACGAGCGACCGGGCCCGCGCGATGCCCGCCCGATCGAGCACGTCGTCCTCGGTGGCGTCGCCCAGCACCGCGTGGGCCACGCCGCCGAGCCGGGCCTCGTCGCGCTCGACCACGACGAACTCGTGCCCCGCGGTGCGCAGCTCGGCACCGATCGAGCGGCCCACGCGCCCCCACCCGCAGATGATCACGTGGCCCCGCATCGAGGCGATGGACTGTTCCATGCGTCGTCTCCCCAGGAGCTCGTTGAGGCGTCCCTCGAGCAGGGTCTCGATGAGGACGCTGAAGGCGTACAGGGCGGCACCGACCCCCACCAGGATGAGCACGATGGTGAACCCCTGGCCGCCGGGGCCGAGGGGCTCGATCTCGCGGAAGCCGACGGTCGAGACCGTCGTGACGGTCTGGTAGAGGGCGTCGAGGAGGGTGAACCCGAGCAGCACGTAGCCGACGGTGCCCACCACGAGCACCGCCAGCAGCAGGGCCATGGCCCCGCCGAGCCGCCGCCAGTGGGTCACGCGGCGTCAGGTCCGGGCGGCGAGGCGGCGCAGCGGCGGATCGTTCTTGGGCGGCTGCTTGCGCGGAGGCAGGTCGGCGAGCAGCGCCATGGACCGCTCCGCGATCTCGGCGACCGCCTGCTCGAAGCGCGCTTCGACCTTGGCCGACGGGTGGGTGATGCCGCTGATCTTGCGGACGAACTGCCGGGCCGCGGCCTCGACCTCCTCGTCGGTGGCGGGCGGCTCGAGGCCTCGCAGGGTGGTGATGTTGCGGCACATGCCCCCGAGGCTACGAGACGACCCGACCCGACGGGGTGCCTAGAGTCGACGGCGTCGACGGGTCGAGGGGGGAGACGGGGATGAGCACCACCGAGGGACGGTCGGTCCACCTGCGGACCTGCCCGCTGTGCGAGGCCATGTGCGGCCTCGAGGTCCACGTCGAGGACGGGCGCGTGGCGGTCATCCGGGCCGACCGGGACGACGTCTGGTCGAAGGGCTACCTGTGTCCGAAGGGGACGACGCTCGGGCGCCTGCACGAGGACCCCGACCGCCTCCGCACACCCCTGGTCCGTGACGGGGACGGCTTCCGCGAGGCCACCTGGGACGAGGCGTTCACCCGCTGCGGCGAGCTCCTGGCCGGGGTCGTCGCCGGGCACGGCAAGCAGGCCGTCACCGCCTACATCGGCAACCCGACCGCCCACAACTTCTCCCTCGGGCGCTACGTCGGGCTCTTCGTGGGCCTCGCCGACCTGCCGGTGATCTACTCCGCCGGGACGGTCGACCAGTGGCCCAAGAACGTGTCGACCATGCTGCTCTACGGGCACATGTGGTGGATCCCCACCCCGGACATCCAGCGCACCGACCACTGGGTGATCCTCGGCGGCAACCCCCAGGCCTCGCAGGGCAGCCTGCTGGCGTGCCCCGACGTCCTCGGCGAGATCGAGGCCATCCGGGCGCGAGGGGGCACGGTCGTGGTGGTCGACCCCCGCCGCACCGGCACCGCCGACGTCGCCGACGAGTGGGTGCCGATCGTCCCCGGCACCGACGCCGCGCTGCTGTTGGCGATGGTGCACGTGCTCTTCGCCGACGGCCTGGTCGACCTCGGCGATCTGGCCGACCTGGTCGAGGGCCTGGACGACCTGGCCGCCGCCGTGGCCGACTGGTCCCCGGAGCGGGTGGCCACGACGTGCGGCATCGACGCCGCCACCATCCGGCGCCTCGCCCGGGACGTGGCCGCCGCGCCCACCGCCGCGGTCTACGGGCGCATCGGCACGTGCAACCAGGAGTTCGGGACGTTGGCCTCCTGGCTCGTCGACGTCGTCAACCTCCTCACCGGGAACTTCGACCGGCCCGGCGGGCTCATGTTCGGCAACCCGGTGGCATGGGGCGTCAACTCGCTGCCCCTGCCCGACTTCGCGGACGGCGTCACGTTCGGACGTTGGTCGAGTCGGGTCCGGGGCACCCCCGAGGTGCTCGGGCAGGTGCCGCTGTCGTGCCTGGCCGAGGAGATCGCGACACCGGGCGACGGCCAGGTGCGCGCCCTCGTCACCATCGCCGGCAACCCGGTGATCAGCGCACCCGACGCCGGTCGCCTCGACGAGGCCCTGCCGCGGCTCGACGCCATGATCAGCGTCGACAACTGGCTGAACGAGACCACCCGCCACGCCGACGTGATCCTGCCGGGCCTGTCCGCGCTCGAGCAGCCCCACTTCGACGACCTCATCACCATGTGGGCGGCCCGCTCGGTGGCCAACTACTCCCCGGCGGTCTTCCCGCCCGACGACGACCGTCCCGCCGAGTGGGAGATCCTCACCCGCCTGGGCGCCATGATCGCCGGCTTCCCCGCCGACGACATCGACGTGGGGATGCTCGACGACGGGTTCTTCGCCGCCCTGTGCGAGGCCCAGGGCGTCGACCCGGTGACGACCACGGCCCGCTACGGCCACGGCGGCCCGGAGCGCCTCCTCGACCTCCAGATCCGCACCGGCCCCTTCGGCGACCGCTACGGCGAGGTGCCCGGCGGCCTCACCCTCGAGGCGGTGAAGGCGGCGCCCCACGGCATCGACGAGGGCCCGATGGTGCCCCGGCTGCGGGAGCTGTTGAACACGCCGACCGGCACGATCCCGATCGCCCACCCGTACTTCCTCGCCGACCTGCCCCGGCTCGCGGCGCGGCTCGAGCGCGCCACGACCGGGCTCGTCCTCACCTCCCGGCGCCACCTGCGCTCGAACAACTCCTGGATGCACAACGTCGAGGTGCTGGTGAAGGGCAAGGACCGTTGCACGTTGCTGATCCACCCCGACGACGCGGCGGCGACGGGCGTGACCGACGGGGAGCTGGCGCTCGTCCGCTCGGAGGCGGGCGCCGTGGAGGTCCCCGTCGAGGTGAGCGACGAGATGATGCCGGGCGTGGTCTCGTTGCCGCACGGGTGGGGACACGACAAGGCGGGCACCCGCCTGTCGGTCGCCCGCGAGCACGCCGGCGTCAACAGCAACCTCCTCGCCCCCGGTCACCTCACCGACCCGCTGAGCAACAACGCGGTCGTCAACGGGATCCCGGTCGAGGTCGCACCCGCCGGCGCCTGACCCGCGCCGGGGCCGAACGACACCGTGGACGCGACGACCCTCGGCGCCGTGCTGGTCGGGGCCGCCGTGCTGGCGCTCTCGCTGCTCGGCGCCCGGCACCCGACGATCCACCCCGTCGAGCAGCGGGTGTTCCGTGCCGCCAACGACCTGCCCGACGGGCTCTACTGGCCGCTCTGGCTGCCCATGCAGCTGGGCAACCTCGTCGTCGGGACGCTCGCCGGCCTCGCCCTGGCCGTGGCGTGGGGCGACGGCGCCCTGGCCGTCGGCGTCGTGGCGGCCGCCGCGCTGAAGCTCCTCGCCGAGCGGGTGATCCGGCGGTGGATGGCACCGTTCCTGTCCGTTCGGCAGCGCCCGGGCACGAGCGAACCGGGCGCCCGCCTCCGCGGCGACGACGTCCCGTCGGCGGGGATGAGCTTCCCGTCCGGGCACGTCGTGCTGGTGGCGGCGATCACCGCGGTGATCGCCGACGACCTGGCCGGGGCCTGGCTCGGCCTCCCGGCGGCACTGGTCCTCGCCGTGATGGTCGGGCGGGTGTACGTCGGCGCGCACAACCCGCTCGACGTCACGGCCGGGCTGGGCGCCGGCCTGCTCGCCGGCGGTCTCGTCGGCCTCGCCCTGGACCTGGTGTGAGGCGCCCGGCCCGGGGTGAGCGACCGGTGCCCCGGGCCACCCGGGTCAGGTCGTCGTCTCGCGCAGTCGGAACACGCGGATGTTGCGGTCGGTGCGGGTGACGTAGGTGTGCATCTGGGGGATCGTCTCGGCGATCGCGGGCCAGAGGCGCTCCTTCTCGTCATCGGGCAGCACCGTCGCGTGGGCCCGGAACGCGCGGCCCCGCACCTGCACGTCGACGTCGGGGTTGGCCTCGAGGTTGTAGCGCCAGGCCGGGTGACGCTCCTGGCCCATCGCGCTGGCCACGACGAGGTAGTCGCCGCCGTCACGGTGGTACGCGAGCTGCACCGTGCGGGGCTCGCCGGACTTCCGTCCGATCACGGTGAGGGCGAGCATCGGCAGCGTGGGCCGCCCGGTGCTGGTGAAGCGCCCGTTCGTGAGCCGGAAGATGGTGGGGTCGACCCTGGCCGCCCAGTGCTTGACCAGCCAGGAGCCCGCCCGCGTGGCGGAGAAGCGGTTGACCAGACGTGCGTACACGACCCGATGGTAGGACGCGGCCTGCTGCCGCGGGCCGGGACCTTCGGCCCTCGACCCCCACGCCGGAGTCCTTTAGTCTCAGACTATGCGACTGGAGATCACCCGGCGGACCGACCTGGCCACCCGGGCCCTGCTCGCCCTCGACCCGGGGCGACGCACGAAGGCGGCGGCGCTCGCCGAGGCGGTCGGCACCACCGCCGGCTTCCTGTCGCAGGCCGTGTCGCCGCTCGTGGCCCGCGGGTGGGTCGGCTCGGACCCCGGCCCGACCGGCGGCTACCGGCTGCTCGTCGACCTCGAGGACGTCAGCGTCCTCGACGTGATCGAGGCGGTCGAGGGTCCGACCGACGACGGTCGCTGCGTGCTCGAGGACCGGCCGTGCGCCGCCCAGGGACCGTGCGCGCTCCACCAGCCGTGGGTGCACGCCCGGGCGGAGCTGCTCGCCCGCCTCGCCGCGACGCCGCTCGCCACGCTCTCGGCGGCACCGGCCCGATGAGCCCGCCCGGGCGCGACGTCGGCGCCGGCGTCTCGGACGCGCCCGCCGTGGCCGGGAACGACGCCGGACCCGGCGCCGGCCGGCCCGCGGTCCCACCCACCGCCGCTCGGTCGCCCTGGAAGGCGGTCGCCGTGCCCACCGAGCACGGGGGTTGGGGCCTCACGCTCGAACCCTGCCTGCTCGGCCTGCTCGTGGCCCCGAGCCTGGCCGGCGCGGCCCTCGCCGCAGCCACGTTCCTCGCCTTCCTCGTGCGCACCCCCCTGAAGCTGGCCCTGGTCGACCGCCGCCGCGGCCGGCGCCTGGCGCGCACCCGGCTGGCCACCCGCATCGCCGCGGTCGAGGCGCTGGGACTGGTCGCCCTCGCCGGCACGGCGACCGTGCGGGCGGGGCCCTCGATCTGGCTGCCCGTCCTGGCCGCCCTCCCGTTCGTGGGCGTCGAGGCCTGGTACGAGGTGCGCTCACGGGGACGGCGCCTGGTCCCCGAGCTCGCCGGAGGCATCGGGGTCAGCGCCGCGGCCGCGGCCATCGCGCTCGCCGGCGGGGCCTCGGCGGCGCTGGCCGTCGGGCTCTGGCTGGTCCTCGCCGGCCGCTGCGCCACGTCGATCCCCCAGGTGCGGGCCCAGGTCCTGGCCCTGCACGGCCGGACCGTCCCCGCCGGGTCGACCGCGGCGGGCGACCTCGCGGCGCTCGGGCTCGGCGTGGTCGCCGTCGTGCTCGATGCGGCCCTGCTGGCGGGCGCCGTCACGCTCCTCGTGATCGTCGCCGTCCAGCGCGTGCTCGCCCGCCGCCCGGCCCCCGACGCCAAGGTCGTCGGCCTGCGCCAGCTCGGCCTCGGCCTCGCCCTGGTCGCGGCCACGGCCGCCGGAGCGCTCCTCACGTGAACGCCGTCCCGTCCCGCCGCCACCTCGCCGTCCTCGCCGCCCCCGATCGACACCCGACCCCGTTCTGGCGTCACCCCAGCCCGCAGGGCGGGCGTGCCGGACGCCAGGACCCACCGAAGGAGCCCGGCCCATGCCCGCCACCACCGACCGCACCCTCGCCGACCTGGTGACCGCCGACCCCGGGGCGGCCCGGGTGCTCGAGCGGTTCGACCTCGACTACTGCTGCGGCGGCGGGCGGCGCCTGGACGAGGCGTGCGCCGCCGCCGGCGTCGACCCGGACGAGGTCGTCGGCGCGCTCGCCGCCAGCCCCACCGAGCCCACGCCCGACTGGGCGACGATGGCACCCGAGGCGCTCGTCGACCACCTCGAGGCCACCCACCACGCCTACCTGCACACCGAGCTCGCCCGGCTCACGGACCTCGCGGACAAGGTGGCCACGGTCCACGGCGCGCGCCACCCCGAGCTGGTGGGCGTGCGGGACACCTACGCCGAGCTGCGGGCCGACCTGGAGCCCCACCTGATGAAGGAGGAGCGGATCCTGTTCCCCCTCATCCGCGAGCTCGTCGACCCGGGCGGTGCCCCCACGCCGCACGACGGCGCCCTGGAGCAGGGGCCGATCCGGGTCATGGCCCTCGAGCACGACCGTGCCGGCGAGCTGCTGGCGGTGCTCCGGGAGCGCACGGGCGGGTACGAGGTCCCCGAGGACGGCTGCGCCAGCTACCGGACCCTGTACGAGGGGCTCGCCGAGCTGGAGGCCGACACCCACCTCCACGTGCACAAGGAGAACAACGTGCTCTTCCCCGCCGTGATCGCCATCGAGCACGCCGCGGGCGGATGACCGACGCCGACCGGGGTGGGGATCCGGCGTGCTGGGCCCACGTGGTCGGCGAGGACCCGCGGGGCGACCTGCGCGGGGGTGCGGACCTCGAGCTGCTCGTCCGGTCCTTCTACCGCCAGGCCGCCGCCGACGACCTGCTCGGCCCCGTCTTCGCCGCCGCCGAGGTGGACTGGGCCGCCCACATCCCCAAGCTCGTGGACTTCTGGGCCTGGCAGCTGTTCGGCGAGCGGGGCTACGAGGGCAATCCGCTGCTGGCCCACCGGCCGGCCCACGCCGCCACCCCCTTCCGGCCCGAGCACTTCGCGCGATGGCTCGAGCTGTTCGAGGACACCGTCGACGAGTGGTTCACCGGCCCGGTGGCCGACGCCGCCAAGCTCAAGGCGGCGAAGATGGCCCGAGCGCTCGAACGGCTCCTCGCGGGCGTCGAGTCCCGGGGCGACGCCCCGATCTCGGTGCCCGTGGTCCGCCCGCCCGCCCCTAGGTTGTGAGGGACCCCGACCACCAGGAGACGCCGCCATGCCCATGGAGTACCGCCGCCTCGGACGATCCGGCCTCAAGCTCAGCGTGCTGTCGTTCGGCTCGTGGGTCACGTTCGGCGAGCAGGTCGACCGGGACCTGGCCATGGAGTGCCTCAGCACGGCCCGCGACGCAGGGGTCAACTTCTTCGACAACGCCGAGGCCTACGCCGGCGGCGAGTCCGAGCGCATCATGGGCCAGGCCCTCGCCGAGCTCGGGTGGGACCGCGACACCTACGTCGTCAGCACCAAGCTGTTCTGGGGGATCAAGGAGGGCGTCAACCTCGAGAACACCCTGAACCGGAAGTACCTGCTGTCGGCCATCGACCCGTGCCTCGAGCGCTTCGGCCTCGACTTCGTCGACCTCCTGTACTGCCACCGGCCCGACCCCGACACCCCGATCGAGGAGACCGTCTGGGCCATGAGCGACATCGTGGCGGCGGGCAAGGCGCTCTACTGGGGGACCTCGGAGTGGTCGGCCGACGAGATCCGGGCGGCGTGGGACATCGCCGACCGCCACCACCTGCACAAGCCGGTGATGGAGCAGAGCCAGTACCACCTGCTGGAGCGGCGGCGGGTGGAGCAGGAGTACACCCGGCTCGTCGAGGACCTCGGCTACGGCCTCACCACCTGGAGCCCGCTCGCGTCGGGGCTGCTCACGGGCAAGTACAACGACGGCGTGCCCGAGGGCACCCGCCTCTCGCTGGAGGGCTACGAGTGGCTGCGCGACCTGCTCACCACGGACGCCGCGCTGGGCAAGGTCCGGTCCCTCCAGGCGGTCGCCGACGACCTCGGCTGCCGGCTCGGCCAGCTCGCCATCGCCTGGGTGGCCCGCAACCCGCGGGTGTGCTCGGTCATCCTCGGCGCCAGCAAGGTCAGCCAGC
Source organism: Microthrixaceae bacterium (assembly GCA_020637195.1). GTDB lineage: Bacteria > Actinomycetota > Acidimicrobiia > Acidimicrobiales > DATDAH01 > JAEUJM01. The sequence goes on along the minus strand of JACJWK010000002.1, from coordinate 113,725 downwards.
TCGAGGAGAACCTCGGGGCCCTCGACGTCCTGCCCCTGCTCACCGACGACGTGCTCGCCCGCATCGACGAGGCGCTGGCGGCGTAGCGTCGCCGGCGTGGAGGTCGACGACCGACGCACGCCGGACGACGAGCTCGGCCCGCTGCTCGCCGCCGGCCGCGACGCCACCGTCCACGCCGCCGGCGCCGACCGCGTCGTGCGACGCACGCCGTCGCCCGACCGGGACCTGCGGGCCGAGGCGGAGGTGATGGAGCACGTCCGGGCCGCGGGCTACCCGGTGCCGCGGGTGTTCCGCGTGGGACCGGGCGAGATGGTGCTCGAGCGCGTCGACGGGAGCTCCGCAGTTCAGCGGCGGTCGTAGGCGGCCAGGTCGGGCGCGGCCATGGCGTCGCGGAAGTCCTGGAAGGGCCACGGCCACGTCGCGGGGACGCCCCGGTCGTCGAGGTACCAGCTGCGACAACCGGTCACCCAGATGGTGTGGCCCATCTCGGCGACGCGGGCCTCCTCGTGGGCGTCCATGGCCTCCTGGGTGGCGCAGATCTCGTGGCAGCGGCCCGCGGCGACCTCCTCGATGAGCTGCATCGAGTACGCCATCTGGAGCTCGGCCACCTCGATGAGCGAGAAGTTGCCGACCGGGCCGTTGGGGCCGTTGAGCATGAACAGGTTGGGGAACCCGGGGATCGTGATCGACAGGTACGCGTTGGGCCGGGGGTCCCACGCCTCGGCCAGGGTGACGCCGTCGCGCCCGACGATGTCCATGGGGCGCATGAACGCGTCGGCCCGGAAGCCGGTGGCCAGCACGAGCACGTCGAGCTCGTGCAGCACCCCGTCCTTCGTGCGCACGCCCTCGGGGACCACGCACTCGATGCCGTCCGTCACGACCTCGGCGTTGGGCCGCTGGATGGCCTCGTAGTAGTCGCCCGACATGATCAGGCGCTTGCACGCCGGGGCGTAGTCGGGGCGCAGCCGCTCGCGCAGCTCGGGGTCGGTCACGCTGCTCTCGAGGTTGGCGACGCACGCCGTGGCGATGCCCTTGTTCTGCTCGGACTCCGCGTCGGTGACCGCCGCCGCGAAGCCGGCGAAGAGCTCGGCGAGGGTGTCGTGCAGCTGCGTCAGGCGCTCGGGCTGCTCGCGGAACGCGGCGAGCTCCTCCTCGGAGTACGCCGTGTTCTGCACGGGGAAGATCCACGGCGGCGTGCGCTGAAACACGTCGAGGTGGCCGACCTCGTCGACGACCGCCGAGATGATCTGCACCGCGGTCGAGCCGGTGCCGACGATCCCGACCCGCTTGCCGGCCAGGTCGACGTCGTGGTCCCAGCGGGCGGAGTGGAAGCAGGGGCCGGCGAAGGTGTCGAGCCCGGCGATGTCGGGGAGGTTCGGCTGGTGCAGCACCCCGGTGGCGGCGATGACCACCTCGGCCTCGTCGGTGGTGCCCGTCTCGGTGGTGATGCGCCAGCGCCCGTCGCCCCACTCGAGGCCGTCGACCTTCTCGCCGAAGCGGATGCGGGGCGTGACGCCGTAGTCGGCGGCCACCCGCTCGAAGTAGCCCTCGATCTCGTCGCCGGGCGAGAACTGGTGGCTCCAGCCCGGGTTGGGGGCGAACGAGTAGCTGTAGAGGTGGGAGGGGACGTCGCAGGCGATGCCCGGGTAGGTGTTCTCCCGCCACGTGCCGCCGAGGCGGTCGGCCTTCTCGTAGATCACCTGGTCGTCGAAGCCGGCCTCGCTCAGCTTGATCGAGGCCAGGATGCCGGACATGCCGGCGCCGATGATGGCGAAGCGCACGTGGACCACCCCCTGGGTCGGAGCTCGGCGACGAGTCTTGCAGCCTCCCGACCCCCCGCCGGACCGAGGCCCTCGTCCCCGCCCCGGACGCCGTCGGGTCAGCGGTAGGCGCCGGCCTGGAGCTCGTACAGCTCGGCGTACTGGCCCCCGGCGGCGACCAGCTCGTCGTGGCCGCCCACCTCCACGACCCGGGCGCCGTCGAGCACGACGATGAGGTCGGCCATGCGCACGGTCGAGAACCGGTGCGACACGAGCACGGTGATGCGGCCGTCGCCCCGCTCGTCGCGGGCCTCGGCGGCGTAGCGCTCGAACAGCGCGTGCTCGGTCTCGGCGTCGAGCGCCGCGGTGGGCTCGTCGAGGACGAGCAGCAGGGGCGCCTCGCGCATGAACCCACGGGCGAGCGCCATCTTCTGCCACTGGCCGAACGACACCTCGACACCGTCGGGCCACGTGGGGCCGAGCTGCGTGTCGAGGCCCCGCTCGAAGCCCTCGACGACGTCGTCGGCGCCGGCCCGCCCCACGGCGGCGACGACGGCGGCCTCGTCGTCGACGCGGGGAACGTCGCCCAGCCCGACGCTCTGGCGAGCGAGCAGCTCGAAGCGGAAGAAGTCCTGGTACGCGCCGGCCAGGCGCTCGCGCCACGCCTCGGTGTCGAGCTGGGCCAGGTCGGCCCCGTCGACGAGGACCCGCCCGGCCGTCGGCTCGTAGAGCTTCGACAGCAGCTTCACGAGCGTCGTCTTGCCGGCGCCGTTCTCGCCGACCACCGCGACGACCGCGCCGGCGGGGAGGCGCAGCGAGACGTCCTCCAGCACGAGCCGGTCCGTGCCCGGGTAGGCGAAGTCGACGTGGTCGAGGACGATGCCGTCCGACAGCCGCTCGGGCACGGGCCGGTCCGCCTCGGACCCGACGGCCGCCGCGTAGTCCTCGAGCCAGGCGAGCCGCTGCGACCCGTCCATCCAGATGCCGCGGAGGAAGCCGATCTCGCCGACCGTGGCGCCGATGTACGCGGACAGGCGCGACCCGGCGCCGAGGACCAGCAGCACGGCGGCGACCGAGGCGTCGAGCACCGAGGACACGTACACGATCGCCCCGACGAAGCCGAGCCCGAACACCAGCCACGCCAGGCTGTGCCAGACCGCCGAGGTGGTGCGGGCCGCCGCGAGGGGCCCGTACCAGCGCTCCCACGCGACACGGCGCTCCGTCGCCAGGCGCGGGCCGATGCCGGTGACCCGCACCTCCTTGGCGGGCGGGGCGGTGGTGGCGGTGGTGAACAGGTGCCGGGACAGCCGCTCGGCCGCCGCGCCCCGCTCACGAGCGGCGCGCTCGACCCCCGGTCGCCACGACGAGGTGAGCACCGTGGGCAGCGCGAACACGACCAGCAGCACCAGCACCGGGCTGATGGCGGCGAGCAGCACGACGGTGACGGTCAGGCGCAGGACCCATCCCGCGGTCGAGAACACCGACATGTACATGTGGTCCAGCACGAACACCTGGTCGCGCAGGACGGAGAGCCGGTCGAGGTAGTCGGGGCGCTCGTGGTGGGCGATGGTCCGCACCGACGCCTGGAGCCGGGCGACGTGGGCCTCGAGGGCGATGGTGACCCGGTCGCGGAACCGGCGCTGCACCCGCGCCGACACCGTGGTCAGGAACCAGGTGGCCACCACCGCGGCACCGAGCGCGAGCAGCACCAGGCGGGTGGCGGTGTCGTCGCCCGAGTCGAGGGTCTCGGCCAGCAGGGCGAAGCCGAGCGCCAGCAGCGCCTCGGGCAGCGCGGCGAGCAGCGCCAGCCCGAACGCCACCGCCATGAGCGCGGGCTCGTGCCGGTAGCCCAGCTTGCACAGGCGCCACATCGACGAGAGCGCCGGCGGCAGGTCGTCGTCGCCGGCGGGGGACGCGAACTCAGACATCGAGCGCCACCTCCTCGGCCCGTCCCCGGACCGACTCGTCGGTGGCGTCCCGCCCCGAGCGCCCCTCATCCATCGAGCGCCACCTCCTCGTCGAGGGCGGGAGCCTCGCCCTCGGCGGTGAGGCCCTCGGCGAAGCGCTGGGCCTGGAGGTCGAACATCGTCCGGTACCGGCCCCCGAGGGCCATCAGCTCGTCGTGCGTGCCCAGCTCGACCACCCGGCCGTGCTCGAGCACGCAGATCCGATCGGCGTGGCGCACCGTCGAGAACCGGTGGGAGATGAGGATCGTCGTGCAGTCGCGCGTCGCGGCCAGGATGCGGTCGAAGATCTCCGCCTCGCCCCGCACGTCGAGCTGCGCGGTCGGCTCGTCCAGCAGGACCACGCCGGCCCCGAGCTCGACCGCCGCCAGCGCCCGGGCCAACGCCACCCGCTGCCACTGGCCGCCCGAGAGGTCGGTGCCCCCCGGGTACCCCTTGGCGAGGATCGTGTCGAGCCCGGCGAGATCGGCGGCGCCCGCCTGGTCCAGCGCCGCGAGCACCACGTCGTCGGGGACGTCGGTCGCGCCGGGAGCGACGTTGTCGCGCAGCGGCAGCTCGAAGCGGATGAAGTCCTGGAACACCGCCGTCACCCGTCGCCGCCAGGCCTCGAGGTCGACGTCGCGCAGGTCCACCCCGTCGACCTCGACCGTGCCCCGCTGCGGGTCGTAGAGGCGGCACAGCAGCTTGGCCAGCGTGGTCTTGCCGGCCCCGTTCTGACCGACGATGGCCAGCGACGAGCCGGCCGGGACGGTGAGGTCGAAGCCGTCGAGCACCGGGCGGCCGTCACCGGTCGGGTAGGCGAAGGTGACGTCGCGGAAGCGGACCTCGCGGGACGGGAGGCCGTCCGCCGGTCGGTCGCCCGCGGCGAGGGCGCCGGCGGGAGCCATGGCCGGCTCGAGGCGCAGCACCGCCGCCACCGGCGCCGCGGAGCCGTCGAGCGCCCAGTTCAGGCCGCCGAAGGCGATGGCCGACGCGCCGAGCGCCGCGGTGCCGTAGGTGACCAGCGCCCCGAGCCCCAGCGAGCCGTCGACCGCGGCGTCGGCGAGGGCCCAGAACACGATGCCGTTGGCCACCAGCACCACCACCAGGCTCGAGAGCACCGAGCGCTCCCGCAGCTTGGTGGCCTCGTACTGGAGCTCGTGCAGGCGACGGCGGCGGGCGGTGAATCGCTCGAGCGTCCAGTCGACGAGGCCGAACATCCGCAGCTCCTTGGCCGCGGGCGGGTCCACCGCGAGGCGGTAGGCGTAGTCGGCGTCGCGCTGGGCGGCCCGCACCTCGTCGGTGTTGCGGTCCTTCCACACGCCCGACTCGCGGAGCAGCCAGTGCGTGGCGAGCCAGCCGCCCGCCAGCACGAGCGGCGCCCACCAGGCGAAGCCGAACAGCAGCGCGGCCGACACCAGTCCCGCCACCATCTGGGCGAGGCCCTGGGCGATGAAGTCGAGCGACACCGACAGCGGTGGACCGGTCATGCCGAGGTCGAAGTCCCGGGCGACCTGGAGGTCGTTGGCCAGCTCGGGATCCTCCAGGTGGGCCACGCCGGGCGGGGTCACGCACGCGTCGGTGAGCCGGTCGTGCAGCCAGGCGGCGGTCCGGTCGCCGAGGTTGGCGCTGAGCGCGGCGTGGATCGGGAACACCACCTGGAGGAGCACGAACACCACGCCCAGGAAGGTGAGGGGCGCGGCGAGCGGGTCGCCGCCCTGCACCGCAGCGGTGACCACCCCCATCGCGACGGCCAACGCGGCCGGCAGGGCCCCCCGCAGCAGCAGGACCGCCCACCACGCCGTGGCCAGGGGCGCGTCGGCCCGCGGCAACGCCCCGAAGAACTTCCACTCCTGCCGCCCGCGGAGCCTCGACGACCACGCGCTCACCTCCGCAGTCTGCCCTCACCGCCCACCGCTCGCCGGGACGTTCAGAGGGAGACGTTCAAAGGAAGGAGTCGTCCGCGGTGGGGAGGCCCCAGTCGGGGAAGGCGCCCAGCGCCACGGTCTGGCAGTTGCCGATGCCCACGCCGCCGCCCACCGGGTCGGTCACCCGCACGACGCAGTCGCGGATCTGGTGGACCCGCTCGGCCGACTCGCGCGTGGAGCAGTCCGCGACGAGCTCGCCGTCGACGTGGACGGTCCCCCGGAACGACCCGTGGTGCCAGCCGTCGAACCCGTGGTAGAGGCCGGTGCCCAGGTGGAACCCGGTCTCGCTCACGACCTCGACGTCGACCGGACGGGCGGTGCCGTCGGCCATCGTGAACCCGAACCGACCGCCGAGGAACCGCCGGTTCACCGGATCGAAGCGGATCTCGGGCGTGTGGGCGGCGAACAGCTCCTTGGTGCCGTCGGGGTGCTCGACGCCCCCCTGGAAGCGCTCGTCGCGGTAGAGGTCCGGGATCTCGATACGCCGCAGGTAGTGGTGCAGCGCGTACTGCGACCCGTCGTCGCGGGTGAGCAGCACGGGGTTCCAGATCGCCACGACGGACAGCTCGGGCGGGCGCTCGGGGTGCTCGAGGTCGGCGACGGGCAGGCCGACGTCGGGCCGGACCCCCCAGGAGTGGTCCCGGGTGCCGACCCACGCCTCGGGCGTGATCGCCGTCCGCTCGCCCTCGACCTCGACCCAGCCCTCGGCCACCCCCGCCTGGTGGTACCGGACCTGGTGGGCCTGGTACCGGTACTGGCTCGGCACCCGCCAGTCCTCGCGCTCCTCGAGGAAGCAGGGCACGACGCCGCGGACCGTGACGTCGAAGGCCAGGGGCTGCGCCTCGTTCGGCTCGAGCACCACCCGGATCGCCCGGAGGGGCTCGACCACCTCGTAGCGCAGCGGGCCGATGACGGTCGACGACGGGTCGGGTGACAGCCGGCGGCTCGCCCGGACCGTGCGCTGGGCCACACCCTGGGAGATGCCGCCGTACCCGTCCATCACGTCGCGGTTGGTGTACTTGCCGAACCCGAAGCCGACCTGGAGCGAGCCGTCGCGCGCGCAGGCCATGCCGCACACCTTCTCGGTCCACCCGAGGTCGGTCTGGGCCACGGTGGCGAAGGTGTCGACGATCTGGTGGTCGAAGCGCTCGTCGGCGGGCAGCAGCGGCCCGACGCTTCCGCTCATGGGGGCCTCCTCGTGCGGTGCCGCGACCGTACCCGGCGGCGGGCCGCCCGCCCGACGGGTGGGCCGCGGTCGGCGCCGGGTAGGTTCGCCCGCATGTCCGACTACGAGATCCCCGAGCCCGAGCCCAAGGAGATCGACGAGAAGCTCTCGATGGAGCTGCGCATCCTGGCGTCCAACGCCGTGCTCGTCGGCCACCCGTCCGGCGACGAGCGGTGCGACAACTGCCGGTACTACCTCGAGCCCACCGCCGACCTGTCGTACTGCTGGCACCAGAAGCTGCGCATCCTCGTGGGTGCCGACTGGTGGTGCCAGTGGTGGGAGGCCATCCCCGACGAGTGAGCCGGGGAGGGCCCGCGGGCCCTCCGCGCTCGTGACGTCGTTCACAACATCGCGATTTCCCATGCACGACGCACCGGCGCACCGGTAGCCTCGCTCCCTGGGCGGCGGCCGGCCCGGCACGGCCCGGCACCGCCCCGCACCGATGATTCTCAGGGCGGAGAGCGGTCGGAACCCGCGTGACCGTGAGCGAAGGAGCCCCGCAGGTGAGCAGCGTCGACACCCCCGCACGACCGGACGAGGATCGCAAGCCCGGGATCTTCGCCCGCATCGGCCCGTTCTGCCACGACCGGCGCCGGTGGGTGCTGGGCGCGTGGATCGTGGCCCTGCTCGCCGTGAACATCCTGGCCGGGTCGGTCGGCAACGACTTCCGCGACGAGTTCAACCTGCCCGACGTCGAGTCCAAGCGGGGCTTCGACATCCTCGACGACGCCTTCGGCGGCCAGGGCACCGGCATCGTCGGCACGATCGTGTTCGAGGCCGACCAGGGCGTCGACGACCCTGCGGTCCAGTCGGCCATGGAGGAGCTCCTCGCCGAGGTCGCCGCGTACGACGACGTCGTCCGGGTGGAGAGCCCCTACGACGAGCAGGGCGCGCTCCTGGTCTCCAGCCAGGGACCGCGCGCCGGCGAGATCGCGTACGCCAACGTCGAGCTCCCCGACGACGTCGAGTGGGAGCGGGGCCAGGAGATCCGCGACCAGATCCTCGAGGACGCCCCCGAGGTCGACGGGCTGAACATCGAGCTGGGCGGCTTCATCTTCGCCGAGTTCCAGGAGCCCGAGTCCGAGGTCATCGGGCTGGCGTTCGCCATCGTCATCCTCATCCTCGCCTTCGGTTCGGTCCTGGCCATGGGCCTGCCCGTCGGCGTCGCGCTGTTCGGCATCGGCATCGGCCAGGCGCTCATCACGCTGCTCAGCAACGTGGTGGTCATCCCCGACTTCGCCACCTTCCTCGGCATCATGATCGGCCTCGGCGTCGGCATCGACTACGCGCTCCTGGTGGTCACCCGCTACCGCGAGCAGCTCCACGCCGGTCACACCGTGCGCGAGTCGGTGGGCATCTCGCTCGACACCGCCGGGCGCTCGGTCGTCTTCGCCGGCGCCACCGTCGTCATCTCCCTCCTCGGCATGTTGCTCATGGGGGTCAGCTTCGTGCAGGGCCTGGCCATCGGCGCCGCCGCGGTCGTGGCCGTCACCGTGCTCGCCTCGATGACCCTGCTGCCGGCGCTGCTCGGCTTCGCCGGCGAGCGCGTCGAGGTCACCCGGTGGCGGGGCCTGATCGCCGCCGGCCTCGTGGCCGTGTCCCTCGCCGGCGTCGGGCTCGGGCTGACCCCGCTCATGCTCGGCCTGCCCGTCGCCGTCCTCGTGCTCCTGGTCAGCTTCCTGGCCCGGTGGATCCCCTTCCTGCGCCCGCTCAAGGCCGAGGTGCCCCGCCGGCCGGTCAAGCCCCGCCACCAGACCGTCGCCTACCGGTGGAGCCGCGTGGTCCAGCACCACCCCTGGATCAGCGCGATCGGCGCCACCGCCCTGCTGCTCGTCCTGGCCCTGCCGGTGCTCGGGCTGCGCCTCGGCTTCTCCGACGAGAGCAACTTCCCCGAGGACACCAGCACCCGCCAGGCCTACGACCTCCTGGTCGAGGGCTTCGGCGCCGGCTTCAACGGCCCCCTGCTCCTCGTGGCCGAGCTGCCCGCCGGCACCGACCTGTCGAGCCTCGAGGCCGTGCAGGCCGCGGTCGCCGACGACCCCGGCGTCGTGTTCGCCTCGCCGGCCCAGCCCAACGACCCCGACGACCCGGCCGCGGTCGTCTGGCAGGTGATCCCGACCACCGGGCCCCAGGCCGAGGAGACCACGCAGCTCGTCAACCGGCTGCGCGACGACGTGCTCCCGCCGATCGAGGACGACGCCGGCGTCGAGATCAACGTGTCGGGCAACGTCGCGGTCAACCTCGACTTCTCCGACTTCCTCACCTCCCGGCTGCCCTGGTTCTTCGGGGCCGTGCTGTTGCTGTCGTTCCTGCTCCTCATGGTCGTGTTCCGGTCGCTGCTGGTGCCGCTCAAGGCGGTGGTCATGAACCTGCTGTCGATCGCGGCCGCCTACGGCATCGTCGTGGCCCTGTTCCAGTGGGGGTGGCTCAGCGACCTCACCGGCGTCGCCCCGGCGCCCATCGAGCCGTGGATGCCGATGATGATGTTCGCCATCGTGTTCGGCCTGTCGATGGACTACGAGGTGTTCCTGCTCTCACGGGTCCGCGAGGAGTGGCACCGCACGGGCGACGCCCGCGGGTCGGTGGCCGACGGGCTCGCGGCCACGGCGAAGGTGATCACCGCGGCGGCCGCGATCATGGTGTTCGTCTTCGGCAGCTTCATCCTCGAGCAGGACCGCACGGTCAAGCTCATGGGCGTCGGCTTGGCCTCGGCCATCCTCCTCGACGCCACGATCGTCCGCATGCTGTTGGTGCCCGCCACCATGGAGCTGCTCGGCGACAGGAACTGGTGGCTGCCGCGCTGGCTCGACCGGATCCTGCCCAACATCGACGTCGAGGGCCACATCGAGGACGCGTCCGCCGACGACCTGCCCGCGGACGGGCCCGCCCCCACCGACGAGCCCGAGCTCGTCGGCGCCGGCGAGCCCACGACCTGAGCCGAGCGGGTCACCGCCCGGCCCCCCTAGGGTCTCGGGATGCACGACTCGGTCACCGTCCACATCGACGCCGACCCCGAGCAGGTCTGGGACCTGGTCAGCGACGTCACCCAGATCGGCCGCTACAGCCCCGAGACCTTCGAGGCCGAGTGGCTCGGCGACGCCACCGGCCCGGCCGTGGGCGCCCGCTTCCGGGGCCACGTCAAGCGCAACGGCCGAGGCCCGACCTACTGGGCCGAGTGCACGGTCACCGAGTGCGTCCCGAACGAGACCTTCGCGTTCACCGTCGGCCCCGACGGTCGGGTCCTCAACAGCTGGCGCTACGACCTGGCCGCGGCCGAGGGCGGCGGCACCGACGTCACCGAGTCGTTCCGCCTCCCCGACACCGTGCCCACCCGCGTCTACTGGTTCCTGCTCGGCTGGGCCCGGGGCCGAACCAACCGGGAGGGCATGCGGACGACGCTCGAGCGCATGAAGGCCGAGCTCGAGCGGGACTGAAACCCCCGGCGGCCCGACCGCCCGTTCCGTAGGGTCTGGCCATGGCCCCGACCTCGACCCACCGGGTGCGCACCGCGTGCCCGCTCGACTGCCCCGACGGCTGCTCGCTCGACGTCGAGGTCGCCGGCGACCGGATCGTGGCCATCGACGCGACGCCGCCTGACGAGGCCGCCAACCCCCTGACCGAGGGGTGGATCTGCCGGAAGGTCCGCCGCATGACCCGGCGGGTCCACGGCCCCCAGCGCCTGACCACGCCGCTCGCCCGAACCGGCCCGAAGGGCTCGGACCGTTTCGAGCGGATCTCCTGGGACGAGGCCCTCGACCGGGTGGCCGCCGCGATCCGGACCGCGATCGCCGAGGACGGCCCCGCCTCGGTCGTGCCCTACCTCTACAACTCGTCGGCCGGCGTGGTGGCGGCGGCGGGCCTCACGCCCCTCGTGTTCGAGGCCCTCGGCACCGCGTCGGTGGACGACACCATCTGCGCCGCCACCGCGGGCGAGGCGTGGCGCCTCGTCCTCGGGACCATGCCGAGCGGCGATCCGCTCGATGCCCCCCACAGCGACCTGATCGTGGTGTGGGGGGCGAACCCCACGGTGTCGAACTCGCACTTCGGCACGCTCGTGGAGCAGCGCCGCCGGGCGGGCACGCGGCTCGTGGTGATCGACCCCCGACGGACGCCGCTGGCGGGCAAGGCCGACCGCCACCTGGGGGTCCGCCCCGGCACCGACGTCGTGCTGGCCCTCGCCGTCGCGGCCGAGCTCGAGCGGCTCGGCGGCGTCGACCGCGGGTTCGTCGCCGCCCACGTCGAGGGCGCCGACGAGTACCTCGCCGCCTGCCGGGCATGGCCGGTCGACCGGGCCGCGGCGGTCTGCGGCGTCGCCGCCGCCGACCTCACCGGGCTGGCCGCGGACCTCGTCGCCGCCGAGCGGCCCCTGCTGCGAGTCGGCTGGGGCATGGAGCGCAACCGCAACGGCGGCAGCGCCCACCGTGCCGCCCTCTCGCTCTGGGCCCTGGCCGGCGCCTTCGGCCGCCCCGGCACCGGCGTGGTGGGCTCCACCAGCCCGAAGGAGCCCGCCACGGGCGGCATCCGCGCCGCGGTGCTCGGCGACGCACCCCCCGCCGCGGGCCGCCGCGTGGTGAACATGAACCGCCTGGGCGCGGCCCTGGCCGGCGAGGGTGGCCCGGTTCGGGTGCTGCTCGTGCAGGGCTCGAACCCGGCCGCGACCTGCCCCGGCCAGGCCGCGGTCCACGCCGGGCTCGCCCGCGAGGACCTGTTCACGGTCGTGCACGACCAGGTGCTGACCGACACCGCCCGCTTCGCGGACGTCGTGCTGCCCGCCACCACCCACTTCGAGGCCGACGACCTCGTCGCCGGCTACGGCAGCTACGTCGTGCAGGACGCGCCGGCGGTGATCCCCCGGGTCGGCGAGAGCCGGACCAACAACGAGGTCGCCCACGGGCTCGCCGTGCGCCTCGGCCTCGACGGCGCGGCCTTCGACCCCGCTCCCGCCCGGCTGAGAGAGGCGCTGCTGGCGGGCCTGTCGCCGCCGCTGCGCCTCCAGCGCGAGGGCTTCGTCCAGTTCCGCGACGTGTGGCCCGCCCACGCCGACGGGGGCGAGCCGCGCGCCCGGCTCGTGGCCACCGACGCCGACGTGCGCGCCGGCGCCGACCGGTTGCCGGTGTTCCGCGAGAACGACCAGGACGGCGGGCCCCTCACCCTGCTCACCCCCGCGACCAACCGCACGGTCACCTCGATGTTCGCCGAGTACGACCCTCCGGACCCGGCCGTGCGCCTCCACCCCGACGACGCCGCGGCCCGCGGCCTGGCCGACGGCGACCCGGTCGTGGTGAGCGACGGTCGCCACGAGGTCCGCGTGCCGGTCGCGGTGGCGCCCGACGTCCGCGCCGGCGTCGCGGTGATGCCGAAGGGACTCTGGTGCGAGGCGACGCCCGAGGGGTGGACCGCCAACGTGTTCGCCCCGGACACGCTCTCGGACCTCGCCGGGGGTGCCCGCTTCAACGACGCCCGGGTCGAGGTGCGCCCCGCCCGACCGTGACCGGGGCCGCCGCGGTCACAGGCCCGGCGTAGGAGAGGATGTGCCCGTGACCGATCCCTCGCCCGTCCCGCCCGCCGGGGGCCTGCCCGCCCGGGCGCGCGCCCTCGCCGTCGAGCTCCACGCCGGGCAGCGCCGCAAGGGCAGCGGCGTCACCTACGTCGACGGCCACCTCGACCCGGTGGCCGAGCTCGTGCGGGACTCGGGGGGCTCCGAGGCACAGGTCGCGGCCGCCTACCTCCACGACGCCGCCGAGGACGCCGGCGGACGGGCCACGCTCGACCGGATCGCGTCCGAGGTCGACCCGCACGTGGCCGAGCTGGTCGCCGCCCTGTCCGACAGCCTGGTCGACACGACGAGCGACATCACCAAGGTCCCGTGGCTCGACCGCAAGCCGGCCTACATCGCCAAGCTGGCCACCGAGCCCGACGAGGTGCTGGAGGTCTCGGTGGCCGACAAGCTCCAGAACGCCGGCTCGTTCCTCGCCGACTACCGCGACGCCGGCCCCGAGACCTGGGCGCGCTTCAACGAGTCCCGAGCCGAGTACCAGCTCTGGTACTACGAGGCGCTGGCCCAGGTGTTCCGGGCACGGCTCCCCGAGCACCCGCTCACCCACCGGCTCACCGTCGTGCTGGCCGAGGTCCGTGCCCTCGTCCGGGCCGACGTGCCCGACATCGACGAGCGCGTCGACGCCGCGTTCGCCGACATGGCCCGGCGCGGCGCGTGATCAGGCGACGGTGACGACGACCTTGCCCTCGGCCCGCCGCTCGCCGAGCATCGAGATGGCGTCAGCCGCCTCCTCCAACGGGAACCGGGCCGAGATGTGGGGCTTCACCTTCCCCGCCTCGTAGAGGGCGAAGAGCTCGGCCAGGTTGGCCGCGTTCTCGTCGGGCCGGCTCATCACGAACGCACCCCAGAACACCCCGACGATCTGGCAGGACTTGAGCAGCGTCAGGTTCAGGGGAAGGGCGGGGATCCCGGCGGGGAAGCCGATCACGAGGAACCGCCCCTCCCAGTTGAGGGCCCGCACGGCCGGCTCGGCGTAGTCGCCGCCGACGGCGTCGTAGACGATGTCGACCCCACCGCCGCCGGCGGCCTTGATCTCGTCGGCGAACGCCTTCTGCTGTGACCGGTCGAGCGGCTGGCGGGGGTACACGATCCCGGCCGAGGCGCCGTGGGCGAGGCACAGGTCCACCTTCTCCTGCGAGCTGGCGCCGGCGATGACGTGCAGCCCCATGGCGGCGCCCAGCTGCACCGCCGCGAGCCCGACGCCCCCGGCGGCACCCAGCACGAGGAGCGACTCGCCCTCGCGGGCGTGCGCCCGGTCCTTCAGCGCGTAGTGGCTGGTGCCGTACGCCATCACGAAGGCCGCGGCCTCGTCCGAGGGCATCGACGCCGGGATCGGGATGCACGCGTCGGCCTTCACCGCGAGCTGCTCGACCATCCCGCCGAAGCCGGGGACCGCGAGGACGCGGTCACCCACGGAGGGGCTGGTGACCCCGTCCCCGACCGACGACACGGTGCCGGCGACCTCGGCGCCGGGCGCGAAGGGTCGCTGGGGCCGGAACTGGTAGAGGTCCTCGATGATGAGCACGTCGGGGTAGTTGACCGCCACCGCCTCGACGTCGACCACCACCTCGCCCGGACCGGCGGCGGGCGCCGCCACGTCGGCGAGGACGAGGGTCTCGGGCCCTCCCGGCTCGTTGGACAGCACGGCTCGCACGGCACTCCTTCGGGGTCGGGGTCGATCGAGCCGGGACCGGAACGGACCCGTCAGCTCGTCTCGATCCTACGGACCGCCGTCGGGCCCCGACGACCGCGGCCCTCGGGACCTTGGTCCCTTGGGGAGGGAACGGTCGCTCCGTACCGTGAGGAGGTCAACCGTCGGATCCGGGGCGCCCTGGGCACCGAGGAGGTGGTCCCCGTGGTGTTCGAGGAAGTGGTCGTCCTGTCGTCGCCGTTCGCCGAGGCGGTCGAGGCGGTGAAGGCCGCGCTCGCCGAGCAGGGGTTCGGGACGCTCACGGAGGTGGACGTGGCCGCCACCCTGCGGGCCAAGATCGGCAAGGAGATGGCGCCCTACGTGATCGTGGGCGCGTGCAACCCCGGCCTGGCGGGCCGGGCCCTCGACATCGAGCCGCAGATCGGGGTGCTGTTGCCCTGCAACGTCGTCGTGCGCGAGACCGAGCACGGCGTGCTCGTCGAGGCGATGGACCCCGGGATGATGGCCACCCTCGTCGACCGCGACGAGCTGTCACCCGTGGCCGACGAGGCCCGTCGCCTCATCGGCGACGCGCTCACCTCGTTGGCGGACTGAGCCGCGCTCAGGTCAGGCCGAGCTGCGAGGCGCAGGCCGGCCAGGCCACCCAGCCCTGCCGCGCCTGGAGCAGGCTCCCCCGCATGATCTGCTCGTTCTGCGAGGTCGAGGCGGGGTTCCCGCTGCCCCCGACGGCCTGCCAGGACTCGAGGGTGAACTGGAGCCCGCCGTAGAACCCGTTGCCGGAGTCCTCCGACCAGTTGCCGCTCGACTCGCAGCCCGCGAGCGAGTTGAACGTCTCCACCCGCTGGGGCGACATGGAGGCGACGTAGGTGTCGGGGTCGACGTCGGTGACGGTGGTGGCGGTCGTCCCGGCTGCGGCCGCGGTCGCGGACGAGGACGCCTCGGCGTCGGTCGACCCGCTCCCGGGATCGCGCAGCACCAGGAACAGCCCGCCCCCGACCGCCAGCACGGCGAGGGCCACGACGGCCAGCGCGATCTCCCGGCGCCGCAGCAGGCTCAGGCGCCACCAGGCGTCCGGCAGGAACGGCGCGGCGCCCTCGGGCGAACGGGGGTGAGGGGCCGTGGGCCCGGGCGAGCCGGGGGCGCGGTCGGGCTCGTCGGCCATGCCCACGATCTTGGCCGCTGCGCCGCCGAACGGGAAGCGCGGCCGGCGCAGCGGTAGGTTCGCCGGTGATGGCCGTCGACGTCGAGGACCCAGGCGCGGAGGTGCTGGCGTTCCTCGCCGAGCGCCACCTCGCCACGCTCACCACCCTGCGCCCGGACGGCACCCCCCACGTCGTCCCCGTCGGGTTCTCGTACGACCCCGAGGCCCGTCTCGTGCGGATCATCTCGGCCCGCGACGCCCGCAAGGTGGCCAACGTCGGCGCCGGCGGCCCCGCGGCGGTGAGCCAGCACGACGGCGGTCGGTGGCTCACCCTCGAAGGCGTCGCCACCGTGACCGACGACCCGGCCCGAGTGGCCGAGGCCGAGCGGCGCTACGGCGCGCGCTACCAGCCGCCCCGCCCCCGCGACGACCGGGTGGCCATCGAGCTCCGCGTGGCGCGCATCCTGGGCCGGGCCTGAGCGCCGGCGGCCGGGTCAGTCCTCGGCGGCGGCCTTCAACCGGGCCAGGCCCTTCTCGAAGTCGGGGCCGACCATGGCGTCCATGCTCTTGAAGATCCCCATGACCCGGGTCATGAAGGTCGTCGGACCGGTCATGGTCCACGTGACGGCCGTCGCCCCTGACTCCTCGGCCAGCGTGAAGCGGATCGTGTTGTGGGCCTTGAACGGCTTCAGGAACTGCAGGTCGATGGTGGCGGCGCCCGGGGCCTCCACCGCGAGCACCTCCATGCGCCCCGCGCCGGCCTTCTTGTTCCCGCTCCACTCGTAGACCGCGCCGACGCCCGACTCCGCACCCGAGAAGGTGCGTGACATCGCCGGATCGATGTCCTCCCACGGCGACCACTCACCCCACCGGTGGAAGTCGACCAGGCGCGCGAAGACCGCGGCCGCCGGCGCGTCGATCGTCGTCGAGCGCTCGACCGTGAACGTGTCCTTGCCCGCCATCGCTCGCTCCTCGCCGCGTCTCGCCGCTTCTCGCCGGTGGCCAGACGCTACCCACCCGCAGCGCGCCACGCCCGCGGCCGCTCAGGGGCGACGGGGCGGGCGGGGCACCAGGACCGGGGTCCGCCGCGCGTACTCGGCCCAGGCGGGCCGACGCTCGGCGCTGCGCCTCTCGATCATGGGGATGGACGCCGCCGCGAACATGACCGTGATCGAGATCGCCCCCACGACGGTCCACCAGTAGCCGGGGGCGGCGGCGACGCCGAACAGGAACAGCGACCACCAGAAGCACAGCTCGCCGAAGTAGTTGGGGTGGCGGGACCAGGACCACAGGCCGTCGGCGCAGATGTCGCCGGCCGCCTTGGTGCGGTTGAAGCGGCGGAGCTGCTCGTCGGCGACGAGCTCGACGGTGACCGCGGCGAGGCCGACGAGCATGGCCAGGCCGTCGAGCGGGCCGAGCGGCTCGGTGCCCCGGGCCAGGGCCGGGACCAGGGGGAGGCAGCCGAGGTAGACCTCGATCGTCGGCACGAGGTGGAGGCCGAAGAAGCTCTGCACCCAGTACGGGTGCCCGTTGGTGCGCATCTCGACGTAGCGCCAGTCCTCGTGGTCGAGGCCGGGCCAGCCCCGCGCCCAGTTGGCGGTGAGGCGGACCGCCCAGAGGAGCACCACGGCCAGGACCAGGGCCTGGCGGGCGCCGGGCACCCCCGGCTCGGCGGCGATGACGAGGGAGACCGCCACGACGGGCGGGGCGAGGCTCCAGTAGGCGTCGAACATCGAGGTGTTGTTGACCGCCCGGCTGAACACGAAGATCACGACCGTGCCGGCGAACATGCCGGCGGCCACGGCCAGGTAGGGCGACGAGTCGTCGACCGCGCCGGAGACGACGCCGGCGACGAGCGCCAGCGCGTACGCCACCGCGACCACGCCGAACGAGGCGCGGCGGGACCGAGCCCGCCTCGGCCCGATGCGCACCGCCCCGCTCGACCCCTTGTCGCCCATCGCCCCTGTCTACCCTGACCGCAACCGACGAGCAGGAGCGCAGGTGACCGCGACCGCACCGGACGCCCAGGGGGGCGCCAGCACCCAGTACACGTTCTGCCGGATCTGCGAGTCCCTGTGCGGGCTCGAGGTGACCGTCGAGGCCGGCGCCGTCACCAGGATCCGCCCGGACGACGAGCACGTGGCCACCGGCGGCTTCGCCTGCATCAAGGGCGTCCGCCAGCACGAGATGTACCGCTCGCCCGACCGGCTCACCCACCCGATGGAGCGGGTCGGCGACGACTGGCGGCGGGTGAGCTGGGACCGCGCCAACGCCGAGATCGGCCGGCGGGTGCGGGCCATCGTCGACGAGCACGGGCCCGACGCCGTGGCCATGTACGTCGGCACCGCGGCGGGCTTCGGCGTGCTGCACCCCGTGTTCGCCCAGGGGTTCATGGACGGCCTCGGCTCGACGTCGATGTACGCCAGCGCCACCCAGGACTGCGCCAACAAGTTCGCCGCCTCCCGGGAGATCTACGGCTACCCGTTCTCGCTGCCGTTCCCCGACGTCGACCGCACCGAGTGCCTGATCATCGTGGGCGCCAACCCGGTGGTGTCGAAGTGGAGCTTCCTCCAGGTTCCCGACCCCACCAAGCGCATCAAGGAGATCCTCGGGAGGGGCGGCCGGGTCGTCGTCGTCGACCCGCGGCGCACCGAGACCGCCCGGGTGGCGTCGGACCACGTCTTCATCCGGCCCGACACCGACGTGTTCTTCTACCTGTCGTTCCTGCACGAGCTGATCCGCAGCGGCGGCGTCGACGACGCCCGAGTGGCCGAGCACACCACCGGCTTCGCCGACGTGAGTCGACTCGTCGAGCCGTGGTCGCCCGAGCGCACGGCCGAGGTGACGGGCATCCCCGCCGACGTGCTGCGCGACCTCGTCGCCGCCTATCGCGACGCCGACGGCGCCGCCCTCTACAGCTCGACCGGCGTCAACATGGGCACCAACGGCGTCCTCGCCTACTGGCTCCAGGAGGTGATCAACGCGGTCTCGGGGAACCTCGACCGGCCCGGCGGCACGCTGGTCGGGCGGGGCGTCATGGACTTCGCCCGGTTCGGCCTGCGCTCGGGGACCCTGATGAAGGACGACACCTCGCGCATCGGCGGCTTCCGCAAGGTCAACGACGCCTACCCGGGCGGCATCCTGGCCGACGAGATCCTGACCCCGGGCGACCGCCAGGCGCGGGCCCTGTTCGTCACCGGCGGCAACCCGCTGATCACCATGGCCAACGCCAACCGGCTGCGGGAGGCGTTCGGCTCGCTCGACCTGCTCGTGACGGTCGACATCTACCGGAACGAGACCGGCTCGCTGGCCCACTTCACCCTGCCCGCCACAGACCCCCTGCAGCGCCCGGACCTCCCGTTCATCTTCCCGCTGATGCTCGGGCTCCAGAGCCGGCCCTACCTCCAGGCCACCGAAGCGGTGGTCGAGCCGGTCGGCGAGCAGCGCGACGAGGCCACCATCTACCTCGACCTGGCCCGCGCCTGTGGCGTCGGGCTGTTCGGGTCCAAGGTGGCCCAGCGCTCACTCGAGCTGGCCACCGCCCGGCACACCGCCAAGCGGCGCAAGACCGACCCCGGCGCCCAGCGACGGGTGCCCCAGGAGGCGCTGCTCGGCGGGCTGCTGCGCCTCACGCGCCAGCCGGGCTTCCGGTCCCTCCTGCGCCGGCCCCACGGCGTGGCCCGGCCCGACCACGAGGCCGGCACCTTCCTCGGTGGCCGCATCGTCACCGGGGACCAGCGCGTGCACCTCGCCCCCCGAGCGGCTGCTCGACCGATCCGATCGCCTCGAGGCCGACTTCGCCGCCGAGCAGCAGCGGGTCGCCGACGGGACGCTCAAGCTGATCACCAAGCGGCGCACGAAGACCCACAACTCCTGGACCCACAACCACGAGGGCATGGTCAGCGGGCCCGACGGCGACACCAACCACCTCTACGTGCACCCCGACGACGCCGCCCGCCTCGGCCTGGCCGAGGGCGACGTGGCCGACGTGACCTCCGCGACGGCCACGGTGCGACTGCCGGTTCGCCTCCTCGACGACCTGCTGCCGGGGTGCGTGGCCCTGCCCCACGGCTGGGGCCACCAGCACGCCACCGGCCTCTCGGTCGCCTCACGGACGCGGGGCGTCAACGTCAACCTGCTGGCCGCCGACGGCCCGGACGCCGTCGACCCGGCGTCGGGCATGGCCCACCTCACCGGCATCCCCGTCACGGTGGCGCCGGCGGCGGGCCCGCGGGACACCACCGACTGGTCCGGCCTCCCGGCCGAGGAGCGCGCCGGCGGGGCCGGCGACCCGGTCACCCTCGGAACCTGAGGACGGCGGGACCACGAGCGGAGCGGGCCCCACCGCACGGGTCACCAGGTGAGGCCGAGGGTCTCCCGCATGGTGGCTTCGAAGGCGGCGTCGTCGCTCGTGGCCCGCACGGCGGCGACCAGCTCGGCGTCGGGGCCGACGGGGACGCGCAACGGCGGGTCGTCGGCCTCGACGGCGTCGGCGATGGCGGTCGCCACCAGCTCGGGCCCGGGCAGCGGGCCGTCACCGCCGAGCTTCCCGAAGGCCGCGTCCCACTGCGTCCGCAGCTCGCCCCACGGCGGGGCGTCCTCGCCGAAGCGCCGGACGTTGTCGGCGAAGCTGGTGGCGATCTCACCGGGCTCGATGATCACGACGCGGATGCCGAAGTGGCGCAGCTCGTAGTGGAGGCTCTCGGACAGGCCCTCCACCGCGAACTTGGAAGCGGCGTAGAAGCCGTTCAGCGGGGCGGCCGTCCGCCCGGCCATGGACGAGACGTTCACGATCGTGCCGCCCCCGCCCGCCCGGAGGGACGGCGCCACGGCCTGGACCATCCGCGCCACCCCGAAGACGTTGGTCTCGAACATCGCCTTCGCCGCGTCGAGGGGAACGCCCTCGACCGGGCCGCCGGCCTCCCAGCCGGCGTTGTTCACGAGCACGTCGACCTCACCGGCGGCGGCGACCGCCGCGGCCACGGACGCATCGTCGTCGACGTCCAGCTCGAGGCGGGCGGCCACGTCGAGGTCGTCCAGCGTGGCCCGTCGTCGGGCGGTGGCCACCACCTCGTGACCTCGGCGGGTGAGCTCGACCGCGGTGGCGCGGCCGATCCCGGTGGAGCAGCCGGTGATGAGGGCACGGGCCATGGGGCCTCCCTGGTCGTCGGGCGAGGGCCCATCCAACCACGCCCGGCCCCGGGCCGTCAGGCGGTGGTCGGCGCGGGGGCATCCCGGTGCGTGGCGGCGACCGTGGCGGCCAACGACTCGTCCAGCGGGGTGGCGTGGTCGCCGCAGACCTCGCCGTACGCCGAGTGGTCGACCACGAAGTCCTCCTCGAACTCGTACAGCATCTCGACCGTCTCCCGCACCGGGGGCGCGACCAGCCCGAGCAGTCGGAGCTGCCAGCGGGCGGCGACCCGCAGCCGGGCCTCGGTACCCGCGATGGCCGCGGCCTGCTCGGCCAGCGCCCGGGTCGTCACCGTCGGGGCGTTGGGCACGTGCCACGCGCGGCCCCAGGCGGCCGGTGCCTCGGACAGCCGGACGAGGGCCTCGCCGAAGTCGGGCACGTAGGTGTAGGTGTGGAGTCGATCCGGGTCTCCCGCGACGTCCGCCCGGCGACCGCGCACCAGGGGCCCGAAGAACCGCTCGCCCACCGCCGAGCCCTGCACACCCGGACCGAAGAAGTCCGACGCCCGCCCGGCGACGACGCGCGCCCGGCCCGCTCGGTGGGCGTCCGCGAGCTCCTGCCACATCCGGGCGCGGACGCGGCCCTTGCGGGTGGTGGCCGCGAGCGGGAGGTCCTCGGTGAGGGGCCCGGCGTGGGGGCCGTAGCCGTAGAGGTTCTCGGCCACGACGAGCAGCGCCCCGGCCGAGACCGCGGCCTCGAGGACCGACGCCTGGAGCCCGGGGAACTCCTGGGGCCAGCGGTGGTAGGGCGGCTGCGCGCACTGGAACACCACCTCGGCACCGGCGAACGCCGTGGCCGCGACCGCGGCGTCGCGCACATCGGCCGCCACGGCACGGGCCCCGGGCACGGCGGCGCCGGAGCGGGTGACGACGGCGGGCTCGATGCCGCGGTCGACGAGGGCCGCCGCCACCGCTCGGCCCACGGGTCCGGCTCCGACGACGACGTGGGTGGTGGCGGCGCTCGGGTTCTGGTTCGGGTTCGGGTTCATGAGGTCCTCCTGGGATATCCGAACATCGTTCGGGCTTCTGTTCCGATCATCTCCGAACGATGTTCGGAAAGCAAGAGGTGTTCGGGGTAACATCGGTCACATGACCGGCGCCGCCGTTCCCGCAGAGCCGGCCGGCGACGAGGGCCGGCGGGCCCGACAGCGGCGCCGGCTGCTCGCCGACATCGAGGTGGCGGCACGGCGCCTGCTCGACGAGGGGGGCGCCGCCCACGTGTCGATGCGGGCCATCGCCCGCGCGGTGGGCCTCGGCCCGGCGTCGCTCTACACGTACTTCGACGGCCTCGACGACGTGCTCACCATGCTCCTCCTCGCGAGCTACGGCCGGCTGGCCGACGCGACCGCGGCCGCGGCGGCGCACTTCGCCGACGCTCCTCCCGCCGACCGGGCCCTCGCGGTCACCCTCGCCTACCGACGCTGGGGGCTCGACCACCCGAACGAGCTGAACCTCGTGTTCACCGACCAGCTCCCCGGCTACGCCGCCCCGGCGGACGGTCCCACCGTCGACGCCCAGGTCGAGATCTTCCGCCCCTTGACCGAGGCGGGGGCCGAGCTCACCGCCGCCGGCGCCGGCGACGACTCGGACCCGGTCCGGGCCGGCCTGTGGGCGGCCTTCCACGGGTTCGTCATGCTCGAGGCCAACCACCACCTCGTGTGGCTCGACGACCCCGCCGCCGCCTACGAGGCCGCGGTGCGGCGCGCGCTCGGCGCCGCCGGCTTCCCCGACCCCGCACCCGACGTGCGCCGCCGCTTCGACCGCTGGCACGCCCGCCGCGGGGCGCCGGCCTGAGGGCCGGACGGACCGACGCAGCCCCGTCACCGCGGGCCGCGCGCCGGGCGACCGGGCGCGCACTACCGTCACGGCCCGATGACCACGTTCCCGCCGCCGACCGGCACGCTGGCCACCGCCCCCGTCGAGCCCCCCGGTCGGGTCTCCCGGCTCTGGTGGGTGCTCGTGGTGGTGCTGTTCCTCGGTGCCGCCGGCCTCGGCATCGGCGGCTGCGCCCAACTCATCGTCGAGAACACGCCGAGCGACGCTTCGACGTTCGACGTGCCCGGGCGGGGCGCCATCACCGTCGAGGAGACCGGCACCTACCGGATCCGCTATCAGTCGGACCGCTTCGTCGAGACCGGGGTGTGCCGCGTCGACCGCCGCCGCACCGGGACGGGGTCGAACCGCCGCACCACCACCGAGACGATCTGCGACCCCAGCCGGCTGGCCCTCGAGGGCGAACCGGTCGTGCGGCCCCCCGGGGGCGGCGACCGCCTGTCGCTCGACAACGGCGACGCCGGCGTCCTGCGCATCAACGACGAGATCACCGTGACGGTCTGGACCTTCGAGGCCGACGAGGCCGGCACCTACACCGTCCGCTCCGACGCGCCGCTCGGCACGCAGCGCCTGGTGGTGGAGCCCGACAAGGTCGAGCTGGGTGGCCTGCTGCTCGTGCTCCTGGCCGTGCCGGTCTTCGTCGTCGCCGTGGTGCTGCTGATCGTCACCGCGGTGCGCGCGGGGAGCCGCAGGCGCCGCCGCAACCAGGCGGCCTTCGCCGGTGCGACCGCCGGGCCCGGCCCGGCCTCGCCCGGCGACCCGGGGTACCCCCCGGCACCGCCGCCGCCCTGAGGGCGGTCAGCCCGCCGGGTGCAACAGCACGACCGGGATCTCCCGGTCGGTCTTGGTCTGGTAGCCGGCGTAGTTCTCGTGGTCGGTGGTGATCTTCGGCCACAGCCGGGCCCGGGTGTCCGGGTCGGCGATCTCGGCGCGGTAGGGCCGGGCCGGGCCGCCCTCGAGCGCCACCTGCACGTCGGGGTCGTCGCGCAGGTTCAAGAACCAGGCGGGGTGGGTGTCGTCGCCGCCCCGGGAGGCCACGATCACGACGGTGTCGCCCTCGACCACCGGGGCGGTGAGCATGACCGACCGGGGCCGGCCCGACTTGCGGCCGTGGTGGTCAGCTCGAGCACGGGCATGCCGAGCAGGTTGTTGCCCACCTTGCCGAAGGTGACGCACGCACGACCCGGTGGACGGCGTTCATGGCCTTGAGGAGAGTCGTTCGGCATGGTGGCACCCTACGGCAGCACGGATCCTCCGCCTCGGCGGTCGGTCGGGTCAGTCGGGCGGCAGCACCGCGTCGAGCAGCCGGTCGAGGGTGAACGCGAACAGCGCATCGGCGTCCGGGGGGCGGGCCATGGCCGCCCGCAGCGCCGGCGGGACCTCGGCGGCGGCCCCGTCGGCCCAGCGGCCGGCGGTGGCGAAGTCGTCGGCCTCGCCGGTGCGGTACTGCTCCTCGATCATGACGAAGCCGCCCACCACGAACAGCAGGGCCCGGAGCACGTCGGCCGCCTCGTGGCCGTCGAGGCCCGCCCGCCCGAGCTCCTCGGCCAGGGCGAGCTGGGTGCGATAGGAGAGCTCGTCCCCTCGGCCCACCTCGTTGGCCAACAGGAGCACGGGCATGCCCTCGAGGAAGTCGCGCCGCGCCGAGCGCACGATCGAGCCGATGCGGGCGCGCGAGGTGCGGCCGGTGGCCCGGATCGGCGGGAGCTCGCCCAGGACCTCGTCCAGCACGGCGTTGAGCAGCTCGTCGCGGCCGCCGAGGTGCCAGTAGACGGCGGTGGGGGCGAGCCCCACCTCGGCCGACACCTTCCGCATGGAAAGGCCCTCGACGCCGTCGCGCTCGATCATCGTCCGCGCCGCGGCCACGAGCCGATCGCGGCTTGCCGGTGCCTCCGCCATCTGTAACAGTGTTCCAGAGCCGCCCGCTCCCGTCGACCGGGCGGCGGGAACGGGGGAACCGATGGCACAGGTCCGGTACGGCGCCAAGGCCGTCCAGCGCAGCCGGGAGATCGAGGCCACCGCGGCCGAGATCTGGTCCACCGCGGTCACCGCCGTGTGGGAGACCGACCCCGACGCGATCGCCGCGGTGCTGCCTCCGCCGCTCTCGCCCGCGGCCGAGCCCCTCGTCCGGCTCACCCTCACCTCGGTGACGATGCCCGGCTACCCCACCTTCGGCGCCGGCTGGTTCGGGGTGGCCGCCCGCCACGTCACCGAGGCCGGCGTGGTCGAGGGCGAGTACCCGATCTTCATGCCCATGACCACCGAGCAGTCGGTGCTCGGCGGGCGCGACACCTACGGCGAGCCCAAGAAGATCGGCGACGTGTGGGCGCGCCGCGAGGGCGACGAGATCGACGCCGGCATCGCCCGCATGGGCTTCACCGTGTGCGAGGTCCACGGCCGGGTCACCGGGGCCCGCGAGCCGTACGAGAAGTCCAAGCGCGACTTCTGGTTCAAGTGCTCCCCGTCCGCCGAGGGCCCGGGCGAGCTCGACCAGGACCCGCTGCTCGTCTACGGCGAGAAGACCGAGAAGGCCCGGGTCCACGAGACCGTCGAGGGCGAGGTGATCCTGAAGGAGGCCCCCCTCGACCCGATCTGCGACCTCGCCATCGTGCGCATGGTCGACCTCAACTGGACCGAGCGGGCGTCCACCCAGGTCGGCCGCATCGTCGGCCCGGTCGCCCGCGACGGGCTCGTCCCCTTCCTGCACCAGCGCTACGACGACCTGTCGGTCCTCGGTGGAGGCGGCGACCGTGACTGACCCGACGCCGAACGCCTGGACGACGGGTGCGCCGAGCGACGTGCTCGACGCCGCCGGGGGCCGCTACACGGTCATCTCGGCCGACTCGCACTGCGGCCTGCCCGCCCCCGAGTACCGGGACTACCTCGATGCCGCGTTCCACGCCGACTTCGACGAGTACCTGGCCCAGCAGCAGGCCCAGCGGGACGAGGCCCTGACCCTCAACTACGACTACATCATGGGCTGGGAGACCGAGAACGAGGAGGGTCTCCGCGGCAGCTACGACGCCGCCCAGCGCGACAAGGAGCTCGACGCCGACGGGGTGGCCGCCGAGGTCATGTTCGCCGACGCCGACGCCATCACCGGCTTCGCCTCGCCGCCGTTCGGCGCCGGCCTCGGGGCCGGGATGATCGAGCGCCCCGACCTCGCCTTCGCCGGCGCCCGGGCCCACAACCGGTTCCTCGTCGACTTCTGCGCCACCAACCCCGAGCGGCGCGGCGGGGTGGCGCTGGTGCCCGTCGCGTTCGACATCGACCAGGGCGTCGCCGAGGTCGAGCGCCTGGCCGGCGAGCCCGGCATCCGGGGCGTGATGATCCCGACCATGTGGCGGGACAAGCTCCCCTACAACGACGCCGCCTACGACCCGTTCTGGGCGGCGTGCGAGGCGGCCGGCTTCCCGGTCCACACCCACTCCGGCGAGGCGCCCCGCGAGGAGATGGGAGACCACATCGGGATCTACCTGGCCGAGGTGGTCTGGTGGGCCACCCGCCCGATGTGGCACCTGCTGTTCTCGGGGGCGTTCGAGAGGTTCCCCGGGCTCAAGTTCGTGGTCACCGAGGCCGCGGCCTACGGTCCACCGACCTCATGTGGAGAAGTGGGACCAGTACCTCGGCGTAACCACCGCAAAGATGGCGCCTCATGAAGGAAGATCTCAAGCTGCCGTCAGACTACTAAAGGTGTCTTTCATCAGGAGCTCTACCATGTCGGGAGGAGATCCGCCGCCGCCGTCATCCGGGTGCGGCAGTGGTCATGTGGAGGCTCGACTACCCCCACCCGAGGGCACCTATTTTACCTGGCAAGCTCCAGTCGGACTTCGCCGACGTGCCGTCAAGACTGCGCCGGATCCTGGGCGCCGCGCGAAAGCCCCGCTGCTACAGCTTCGACCTCGGCGCGCGCTCCGTCGCCGAGCAGGTCAGGCCCACGCCGGCCCCTGCTCGGCCAGGACCCCAACCAGCGCACCGGCCCGGCCGCAATCCGCGACGCTGGTGGAAGGACGGTACCAGGTGCGACCGCCCGCGGCCCCCCTCCCTTCGGCTCCCGTTTTCGGGGCCAGGGGCGCAAATCCGGGGCCAGACCTACGCTCGGAGGCGTCGATGGAGGAGCTGAGCGGGAAGGTCGCCGTGGTGACCGGCGGCGCCGGCAGGATCGGACGGGCATCGTCACGGCCCTGCTCGAGACGTCAGGTCGTCGTCGGCGACATCGAAGCCCGTGCTCGACACGGCGGTGGCCGAAACTGCGCGAGCAGTTCCCCGAGGCTCGATCGCGGCGTGCGCACCGACGTGGCCGACCCAGAAGTCGTTTCAGGCACTCGCCGCCGACGTATTCGCCACCAGGGGCGCCTGCCACCTGCTGTTCAACAACGCCGGCGTCACCTCGGCGGCAGCGTAAACCGGCGGGCAGGAGGCGAACGGCGTGGCGCTGGGTGCTTCGGCGTCAACGTCTTCCCGGCACCGCCAACGGCGTGATCAGCTTCACTGCACGCCGGTCGCCTCAGGCGAGCCAGGCGGATGGTGAACACCTCGTCCGGGCGACGGCGGCATCGCGCCGGTGCCCACCACGCCTCGTCTGCGCGTCCGGCAAGGCCGCGGTCGGCTGCATCACCGGGCCGTGGCCCTACAGCTGCAGGAGGCGAGACCGAGGGGCCGGGTGCGCCACGATCTTCTGTCGGCGGCGGGCTGTTGGACACCGGCCTCTGGACCGCCCAGCACAACCACCCCGCCAGGCGCTGGCCCGCCAGCGGGAGCAGCGGCACCAGGCACGACCTTCGCCGAGTTCAAGGCCCAGCTCGAGGCCGCCGGCCGCCGGCCGACGTAGATCGACCTCGTCAGCTGGGCCGCTTCGTGGTCGCCAGCGGCGTGAAGGCCGGGCGCCATCATCAGCACGACCTCGACGGGCCGGGCGGCTGCTGCACGCCCGCACCGACGCCATCGCCGATGGCGCCTTTGCCCCGAACATGATGGAATGCTGTGGGCACGACCGCAACCTGGCCGACTCCCGGCCGTACACCATCATCTCGTGGGTTTGGGCGCCAGCGCCGACCTCCACGACTACAAGCCGTACCTGGCGTCGCGCTGGCACGACGACTTCGACGCCCTGGGCGCCGTATGGCGCCGACCTCAGGCCCCACCGCCTACCACCGCAGCTGGACTCAGCCGCCGCTCGGGAGACCGGGCCGACAACATCGCCGCCGGTGCTCTTAACACCGTCCCGCCGTTCTTCGAGTCGACCAGCTCACCGCTCCCGCCACGCGGCGGACTACAACGTCCGCTGGGCCGGGGTCAAACCCTGACAGTGGCTGAATGACTGCCGCCAACGAACCCGGTGGCGCCGCCAGCGTGGCCCCAGTGTTCGCCAACGGCTTATCGACCGCGTGGCGGGTGCGCTGGGCCGCCAGCGAGCAGGGCGTGCTCAGCAGAGCGTCCTGTTGCCGTCGTGCCCCCGAGCGCAGGCCTGCCGCTTCTGGGAGCCGTACTACGACCCGCTCTGGGCGGTGTGCGAGGACCTCGACGTGCCGTCCAGGTGCGGCGGCGGCAGCCGCCGCCCGACTACGGCGAGCGTCGCCGCAGGCGATGATGCTGATCGAAACTGCCCTGGTTCGCCCACCGGCCGGTGTGGCACCTGATCTTCGGCGGCGTGCTCAGGCGCTGGGCGGTGTGCTGACCGAGCAGGGCATAGCTGGCGCCGGGCTCAAGACCCTCGGCTGGTTCATCGCCGCATGACGCTGCCCGGCTCCGCCGAGTCGCTGTTCTTCGGCGGTCGCAGCCGGCATGGCCCGGAAACCCCAAATCAGGTACTTCGCCCAGACTTCTGGGTAACCAGCTATGCGCCCGTCCGGGCGCCCATCGCCGGCGACCTCAATGACACCGGCCGGGTCATGTGGGCTCGACTACCCCCTACTCGAGGTTCGCTCAGCTACCGGGCGCTGCGCGCCGCGCCTTCGAAGAACAAGCCCGAGGCCCAAGCCGGGCCGCAGTCGGTTGCTGCGCGTTGGCTAAAACTCGATCTGCGGCCTACGTCCCGTCGCCGACCGCATCGGCTTTACGGCCGAGTGGCGCCTCGAGCCGTCGACTGCAGGGGCGTCGACCTGCAGCGCCTTCGACACCGAGCAGGTCACGCTCGTGGTGAGGCACCGCCGTGACCACCCCCTGCGGGAGGATCTGACTCCGACGGCTTCGCCGCCGCGCCCGTCAGTTTCACCGCCAGCAGAGACGATCGCAGCGACGCCCAACAGGTCTTCGCCACCTTCTCGACGCCGAGCGTGGGCCAGTGGGTGTTCGCCATCACCGGGGTGGAGTGGACGTCTCGCCGTTCCCCTGGGTCAGGTCGTCCACGAATCCCCGCTCGGCAGGCTGACGGCGTACGAGGAGTTCCTCGCGCCTGAGGCCAGGCGGCAGCCTTCCGCTGGCGAGCTGTCAAGCCGGTGCTTTTCCGCCTTCGGCGAGACTACCAGGTGACCGACCTGGGTGACGGCGGGCCGGGTCGACTGAGTGATGGTCATGGCCCGGCGGCGCAGCCATGCACCATCAGGGTCGCCCAGAGCCCGGCGATGGGGTGGTTTCATCCGCCACACCCTGGCCGCTTCCGCCCCGGTACGTCAGGCCCACCCGCCGGCCGTGGCCGGCGAGCGAGACTGATCGCGCTCAGGCGCCGGCGATGGGAACGCTCACGGGCCCGCTGGAGGAGCAGCACCATCTCCACCTCCTGGGCCCCAGGCGGATCGAGAGACGGTCCTCGACGACAGAAGTTGGGCACGCCGTGGATGTCACTGCGCGCAGGCAGCGTCGGTCGCCTACGCATCCGGCAACGAGCGCGTCGCCAGCCAACACCTCAACGGCACACGGGTCAAGTCCCACATCGCCAGCCAGCCGCATAGCGTCATGCGGTCGGCCCGTCGGCGCGCCCTCGGTGAAGTAAGCCAGAAGGCCGGTCGACGGGCTTACAGGGCCCTCCGTGTGGGCCCAAACCCCAGCAGGCGATGGGCATCGCAGGTGCCGGCCCGCAGGGCGAGGTCGAAGCACTCGATGCCCTCGGCCGGGCTTAACGCCGAGCGCCGGGTCCCATCCCGTCCGAAAGGCCCCAGGCGGCGCGCTCAAACTTCCGCGCAGGTCACCGGGCTCGCTTGGCCTCAAGCGGGTCGACTGGAACGCCCGCCAGTGGACCACCGACCTCGTCCGCAGCCGAGCTCGTCGAGAAGCAGCTAGGCAGCGGGCCCCAGGAAGCACCAAGGGACAGATGACGTCGGACACACGTCGATGCGCTGGGTGGTGCAGCCAGCCTCGGCCGACGGATTCCCGCGCCCGCCGCATATCCTGACTTCCCCAGGTGAAGAGGGCTCTCGTTATTGATGGAATGCGCAGGCGGAAGTGCACTACGGGCCCTGGGCGGGCGCAGGCCGTGGCGCGATATTGCGACCGCTACTCGCCAGTCAGGGGCAGACAGGGCAGGGTGTGGGCAAGACAGCCCGGTCGCCCTCAGCCACCCGGCGCCTCGCCATCATCGACCTGTCGCCAGCAGCCAGCCACCACGGCCCGACCTGGGGCTCACCATCGCGTTCAACGGCTGCATCTACAACCACAGGGGCGCTGCGCGACGAGCTGACCGGGGCCGGCTACTCGTTCTCGTCCACGGGCGACACCGAGGTGATCCTCGCCGGGTACCACCACTGGGGCGACGACGTGGTGGACCACCTCGTGGGCATGTTCGCCTTCGCGGTGGCGGAGCGCGACTCGGGCCGGGTGGTCCTCGCGCGCGACCGGCTCGGCATCAAGCCGCTCTACCTCGCCGACGTGGACGGGGCCCTGCGCTTCGCGTCGACCCTGCCCGCCCTGCTCGCCGGCGGCGGCGTCGACACGTCGATCGACCCGATCGCCCTCCACCACTACCTCTCGCTGCATGCGGTCGTGCCCGCCCCGCGCACGATCCTGCGGGGTGTCCACCGCCTCGACGCCGGGACCGTGCTGACGGTCGAGCCCGACGGCCGGCGCCGCACGCGCCGGTACTGGGAGGCGCGGCGGGAGCGACGGGACGACCTGGCCGACCTCGGCCCGGACGAGTGGCGCGACGCCATCCTCGCCTCGCTGCGCCGGGCCGTGGAGCGCCGCCTGGTGGCCGACGTCCCCGTCGGCGTCTTGTTGTCCGGCGGCCTCGACTCCAGCCTGATCGTCGGCCTCCTGGCCGAGGCGGGACAGACCGGCCTGGCCACCTTCAGCATCGGCTTCGAGGCGGCGGGCGACCTCGAAGGCGACGAGTTCCGCTACTCGGACGTGATCGCCGAGCGGTTCGCCACCGACCACCACCGCCTGCGCATCCCGACCCCCGAGCTGGTCCCGGCCCTGCGGGCGGCCATCGGCGCGATGAGCGAGCCGATGGTGAGCCACGACGTCGTGGCCTTCTACCTCCTCTCGCAGGCGGTGTCGCAGCACGTGAAGGTCGTGCAGTCGGGCCAGGGCGCGGACGAGGTGTTCGCGGGCTACCACTGGTACCCGCCGATGATGGACGCGGCCCCGCCCGGGGCCGACACCTACCGCGCCGCGTTCGTCGACCGCACGCACGAGGCGATGGCGGCGCTCGTCGAGCCGACCTGGCTGGCCGACCACGACGCCACCGGCGACTTCATCGACGCGCAGTTCGCGCGCGGTGGCGCGTCCACGCCGGCAGACCGGGCCCTGCGCCTGGACACCGAGGTGATGCTCGTCGAGGACCCGGTGAAGCGGGTGGACAACATGACGATGGCGTGGGGGCTCGAGGCCCGGGTCCCGTTCCTCGACCACGACCTCGTCGAGCTGGCCGGCGCCTGCCCGCCCGAGCTGCTCGTCGCGCAGGGCGGCAAGGGCGTGCTGAAGGAGGCCGCCCGCCTCGTGATCCCCCACGACGTGATCGACCGGCCCAAGGGCTACTTCCCGGTGCCCGCCCTCACCCACCTGGACGGCGAGGTGCTCGACCTCGTGCGGGAGGCGCTGCACGCACCGGAGGCCAAGGCGCGGGGGCTGTTCCGACCCGAGGCGGTCGATCGCCTCCTCGCCGACCCCAACGGCGGCCTCACCCCGCTCGGCGGCAACCCGCTGTGGCAGATCGGCCTGCTCGAGCTGTGGCTCCAGCACCAGGGGGTCCGGTGAGCGCGCCGGGGTCGACCACACCGGTCGCGGACGTCGCGCTCGACTGCGGCTGGGGTCGGGTGATCTTCGGCCAGACCTTCGCCGACCACGAGCGCATCGCCGAGACCATGGCCGACGAGCGGGCCGGCCGCCGCGACATCTGCCTCTACGCCGAGGACGCGCACGTCCTCACCAGCCGCCACCCGCACGAGCTGTTCATCGACCCCTCGTACACGTTCCGGCGACGCCTCGAGCCGGACGACGCCGGCGTCGCGCCGCCGGCCGGCGTCGAGGTGCGCGAGCTGCGGCCCGACGCCGCGGACGACGCCGAGGCGGTCAACCACGTCTACGCCCGGTGCGGCATGGTCACCGCCGACGTCGAGACGATCTGCGCGAACCAGCGCACGCCCGCCTTCCACTACCTGCTCGCGGTCGACCGGGCCTCGGGCGCGGTCCTCGGCACCGTCACCGGCATCGACCACCACGAGGCCTTCGGCGACCCCGAGGAGGGCTCCAGCCTGTGGTGCCTGGCCGTCGACCCGCAGGCCCCGCTCCCCGGCGTCGGCGAGGCGCTCGTCCAGGCGCTCGCCGCCACGTTCGCGCGGGCCGGGCGGGCCCACCTCGACCTGTCGGTGATCCACGACAACGAGCCCGCCATCGCCCTCTACGAGAAGCTCGGCTTCGAGTCCGTGCCGGTGCTGTGCGTGAAGCGCAAGAACCCCATCAACGAACCGCTCTTCGTGCGCACCGTCGACGAGGTCGAGGCTCTCAACCCGTACGCCCGGATCGTGGCCGACGAAGCCATGCGGCGCGGCATCAGGGTCCAGGTCCTCGACGCGGAGGGGGGCTACCTCCGCCTGTCCCACGGTGGACGCACGATCGTCACCCGGGAGTCGCTGTCCGAGCTGACCACCGCGGTGGCCATGAGCCGCTGCGAGGACAAGCGGGTGACCCGCCGGCTGATGGTCAGCGCCGGCGTCCGGGTGCCCGAAGGTCGTCTCGCCACCGGCGGGTCGGAGGACGAGGCCTTCCAGCGCCGCTGCGGGCGCCTCGTGGCCAAGCCGGCACGCGGCGAGCAGGGCCTCGGCGTCACCGTCGGGATCGACTCCCCGGCCGCGCTGACCGAGGCGGTCGAGCACGCCCGGCACTTCGACCGCGACGTGCTGCTCGAGGAGTACGTCGCCGGCGACGACCTGCGGCTCGTGGTGATCGACGACGAGGTGGTGGCCGCCGCCGTCCGCCGGCCCGCCAGCGTCGTGGGCAACGGCTCGGCGACCATCAGCGAGCTGATCGAGGCCCAGAGCCGTCGCCGGCGCGCCGCGACGGGAGGCGAGGCCTCGATCCCGGTCGACGCCGACACCCTGGGCGCCATCACCGCGGCCGGCCTCGGCCTCGACGACATCCTGCCCACCGGCGAGGAGCTCCAGGTGCGACGCACCGCGAACCTCCACACGGGTGGCACCATCGATGACGTGACCGACCGGGTGCATCCGACGCTCGTCGACGTGGCGATCCGTGCCGCGCAGGCCATCGACATCCCGGTGACGGGGATCGACCTCATCGTCCCGGACGTCGAGGGCGACGAGCACGTGTTCATCGAGGCCAACGAGCGGCCGGGGCTGGCCAACCACGAGCCCCAGCCCACGGCGGCCCGCTTCATCGACCTCCTCTTCCCCGCCACCTCGGCGCTGCCCCAGAGCTGGGAGCCCGATCCCGACGCCTCCGCCCGGCTGCACGCCACCGACCCGTGACCGCCGACCCCGCGGGCGGTGCCGGAGCCGCCATCGACCGCCGCTACCTCACCGACGTCCTCGTCGACCTCCTGCGCACGCCGAGCCCCTCCGGCCGCACGGATCAGGCCGTGCAGCTCGTCGGCGACCGCCTCACCGCGCTCGGCTTCGAGATCGTGGTCACCCGCCGGGGCGCCCTGCGGGTGGACTGGGGGGAACCGGACGGCGCGTCGGCGCGACGGGCGCTCATCGCCCACGTCGACACGCTGGGCGCGGCAGTGAAGGCGCTGAAGCCCGACGGACGACTCGCCCTCGTGCCCATCGGCACCTTCAGCGCCCGGGTGGCCGAGGGGGCCCGCGTGACGATCTTCACCGACGACCTGGACCGTCCGCCGCTGACCGGCACGATCCTGCCGCTGAAGGCCTCGGGCCACCGCTACCACCGCGAGATCGACGACCAACCCGCGCGGTGGGACAACCTCGAGGTGCGGGTGGACGAGCGCGTGCACACGGCCGACGATCTGGCCGCCCTGGGCATCCAGGTGGGGGACTTCGTGGCCCTCGACTCGGTGCCCGTGGTCAGCCCCTCGGGCTTCGTCAGCGCCCGCCACCTCGACGACAAGGCGGGCGTCGCCGCGGTGCTCACCGCCCTGAAGGCCCTCTGCGACGCGGGGACCCGACCCCGGGTGCCGTGCCAGGTGCTCATCACCATCTCCGAGGAGGTCGGCCACGGCGCCTCGAACGGGCTCGGCGACGACGTCGCCGAGCTCGTCGCGGTGGACAACGCGGTGGTCGCTCCCGGCCAGCAGTCCCGTGAGGACCGCGTGACGATCGCCACCCAGGACCTGCACGGGCCGTTCGACTACCACCTCACCCGCCACCTCACCGACCTGTGCCGGGCCCACGAGATCGCCCACACCCGCGACGTGTTCGACTTCTACCGGTCCGACGCCGCCGCGGCCCTCGAGGCCGGCCTGGCCACCCGCGCCGCCCTGGTCGGCTTCGGGGTGGACGCCAGCCACGCGTGGGAGCGCACCCACCTCGACGGGCTGGAGCAGCTCGTGCGCCTGATCGTCGCCTACCTCGAGAGCGAGCTGACGTTCGTCCGGTGGGACCGCGAGCCGGTCGGGCCCCTCGGCGAGTTCCCGTCCACCAGCGTGCAGCCGGCGCCCCGTCAGCCGCCCCGCTGAACCTAGGGTGGCGGCGATGGGCGCCCCCTCCGACACCCCCGCCGCCGACGATCTCGAGTGGCGGGAGCTGAGCCGCCGGGCCGCCCGCGCCTCGCACCGCCTGATCGGCTGGATCTACTGGGACCCGGACGCGATCGCCGCCTACGCGGGCCTCGGCGTGCCCGACGGCCTCGGCTACTACGTCGCCTCCCGCGGGGCGCCGCTCGGCGGGGCGGGCAACGACGTCGTGACCGCGGCCTTCTACTCCATCCACCCCGACTTCGTCGCCGTGTCGCTCGACCTCTGCCGCGAGCACACCACGTTCGCGGAGACCGCCCGCGTGCGCGACGAGGCGGTGGTGGCCGGCCTGCGCCGCTACGCACCGTCCTGCTGCGACGGGCTCGCCGAGCTCGCCGGGCCGCTGTGGGCGGCGGTCGACTCGTTGCCGCTCGGAGCCCGGTCCCTGTTCGCGGCGCACCGGGCGTGGCCCCGGCCGGCCGACGAGCCCCTGCTGTCGGCCTGGCTGGCGGTCAACGCCATCCGCGAGTGGCGTGGCGACACCCACTGGGCGGTGCAGATCGCCGAGGACCTCAGCGGCGACATGGCCGGTGTGCTCGACGGTGCGTGGCGGGCCTACGAGGACCACTGGGTGGCCCGCAGCCGCGGCGCCGACGACCCAGCCCTCGAGAAGGCGTTGACCCAGCTCGAGCGACGCGGGCTCGCCGAGGGTGGTGCGATCACGCGGGCGGGCATCGACTACCGCCAGGCCCTGGAGGACCGTCTCGACGACCTGTGCAGCCGCGCCTGGCGGCACCTCGGCGCGGAGCGCACCCGGGCGTTCCTCGACGTGGTCGAGCCCGTGGGCGACGCCCTGCTCGCCCGCATCGACATCACCGCCGGCCCCAACTGGATGCCCGCCGCCCGCGACCGCCGCGCCTGATCAGAGCGCGGCGAGGCCCTCGGCGGCCCGGTCGCACCACCAGCCCAGCTCGGCGTCGTCGCCGAGGGCCTTCTCCCACCCGAACTGCACGACCGTGCCGAGCAGGGCGAGGGTGAGCTGGCGGGCCCACCGTCGGCGGTGTCGGTCCGGCCGATTCGAGCGCGGTTCCGGAACTCGAACGATCGCGTCCTCTTGACCGGCCTGCAGGAGGACGACAGCCACGATCTGGAGGGCGAGTACACAGCAGCTCGTGCACATACCGGGCCCGCCCCAGGTACACCCAGATCGATGAGCACGACCCGCCGCCGTCGGGCGGGCCACGATGTTTCCGTTCTTCCAGTCATACCAATGCCGGGGAAGCACGAGGGCGTGAAGCGCCAGGGCGTCGGCCAGCGGCATGCACATCGCGCCAGAAGCGCCGCCGACGGCTGCCGTCAGCCGCCGCGGCCGGCGCCGCTCGAACCGTCCAGCCATCGGCGGCGATGGGCCGTCGGCGTCGGAGAGCACGACGGCGCCTCACCTCGGTGACAGGCTCGGCCCCCGGTGAACACCTCGTCCAGGGCTGCCGATCGTCGAGCTGACCCGGCGGGAAGGTCGAGGCGGAGCACGGCGGTCGGGTCGTCCTCCCAGCCCCGTCGCCGAGGCTGGTACGCGGCGATGCCGTCGTGAAGGCCAGGTGCGCCTCCGACCCGTTGAACGGTCGGTCGCCGGTCGACGCCAGCCGGGTCGCCCCGTCCGCAGCGTCGAGCAGGACGGCGCGCCCAGCCGTTAAGCCATCGCTGCTGGAAGCACGCGACGACCGCATGGTCGATGTGGTCGAGGCCCACGTCATGGCCGGCCTTAACGCGGAGCAGGGCCGCGGCGGCGCAACCCGCAACAGGCGAACCGCCCTGATGTCGCCGGTGGGCACGGCCAGCGTCGGCGTGCGTGGCCCGGCCGACAGCGCGGCAACGTGCGAGCATGCAGGTGCTTGACGGCGGTGACTCGCCGTGATACACCCGCTCAAGGCCGTGGTCGAGCGCGAGGCGGCCGGCGCCCACGGCTCACGCCGGGTCACCCCCTCCAGCAACTCGTCGACCGATCCCGCCACCGGGCGGGGCGTCAGCGCGACCCCCACCAGGTGAGCATGCTCCTTCGGTGCCGCCGACGCCAGAGGTTGCGGTCAGCCCGGGAACTCGGCCTCGACCGCGGCGCGGATGGCGGCGAGCGCCGGGCC
The DNA here is from genome assembly GCA_020637195.1 of Microthrixaceae bacterium. GTDB lineage: Bacteria > Actinomycetota > Acidimicrobiia > Acidimicrobiales > DATDAH01 > JAEUJM01. The sequence continues at coordinate 77,331 of JACJWK010000002.1, read as the reverse complement.
GCGGGTGCGCTGCTTCGCGATCTGGTGGGCGTTGCGGTCGTAGGCGGCGCAGCGCGCCGCGACCTCGTGCGCGGCTTCGGCCAGCTCCCCCGCCGGAACGACCCGCTCGACCACGCCGGCCGCGACCACGTCGCCGACCGTGAACACCTCGGCGATCGGGATGGCCCGGGCGAAGGCCGCCGGGCTGAGGCGCTGGCGGCAGATCTCCACCGCCGCCGTCGGGATCGGCAGGCCGATGGCCACCTCGTTGGCGGTGAACTTGAACGGCCCCTCAGCGGCGAGGCGGTAGTCGCCGCAGAGCAGCAGGAAGAGCCCGCCGGCGATGGCGTGGCCGGTCGCCGCGATGACGACCGGGTTCGGGAAGGCCAGCACCCGCTCGCAGAGCTCGAAGCCGGTGCGCACCTGGTCCACGAACGCGTCCGGGTCACCGGTGAGGCTCAGATCGAAACCGGCCGAGAACCGACCCTCGCGGCCGGTGAGGATCACGGCGTCGCCGGCGGCCTCGGCCCGGTCGAGACCGGCGTGGACGGCCTGCTGCATCGCCGGCGACAGCGCGTTCACCTTGCCGTCGTCCATGGTGAGGGTGGTGATCCCGCCCTCGCTCGCGGTGTGGACCAGGTCGCCCTCGCTCATGGCGGCGACGCTACCGGAGCCCCGTCAGCCGCCGGCGAAGGAATGCAGGATCTCGACCAGCCGCGGCGAGGCGTCCTCCTGGATGAAGTGGTCGGCGCCCGCGATGACCTCGTGCGGCTGGCCCTGGGCGCCCGGCACGACATCCTGGAACCGGCGGTGGGCGCCGGCCTGGTAGGCGATGGCGTCCTCGGAGCCGAAGACCGTGAGGAAGGGCTTCTCCCAGGTGGCGAGGTAGGCCCACGTGGCCTTGCTCTGGGGCACGCCCGGGTTGTCGGGCTGGAGCGGGATCAGCAGCGGGAACTGCAGCGGCGACGCCTGGTAGGTGCCGTCCGGGAACGGCGCGTCGTAGGCGGCCTGCTCCTCGGGCGAGAGGTCCCGGCTCGTCCCGCCGGCGACGAGCGACCCGATGGGTAGCTCGGAGACGCTCTGGCTGAAGTCCAGCCACTGCTGCATGAACCGGTTGACGCCCTCACCGACGGGGATGCCGGTGTTGGAGGCGAGGACCCGGTCGAAGCGGTCGCCGTGGTCGGGCAGGAGCTGGAGGCCGGTGAGCCCGCCCCAGTCCTGGCAGTAGAGGGTGACGCCGGTGAGGTCCTCGGCCTCGAGCCACTGGCCCATCCAGTCGACGTGGCCGGCGAGCGTGTAGTCCGAGCGGGCAGCGGGCTTGTCCGAGCGGCCCATGCCCATGAGGTCGAGGGCGAGCACCCGGTGGCCGAGGTCGGCGAGACCCCGGACCATGTGGCGGTGCAGGTAGGACCACGACGGGTTGCCGTGCAGCAACAGGATCGGCGCCGCGTCGCGCGGGCCCTCGTCGACGAAGTGGAAGCGCAGCTCGGTGCCGTCGGCGGCGGTGACCGTGCGGTAGTGCGGGGCGAAGTCCCAGTCGGGGAGCCCCGCGAAGCGCTCGTCGGGGGTGCGCAGGACCTCCATGCTCAGGCCTCCCGCTTCGGGGCCTCGGCGGCGGTGAGCACCGACTCGGCCAACCGGTCGTAGGCCACGGTCGGGGCCACGACCATGGCGAAGCCCTCCTCGGCGCCGGTGAGGTCGAGGAGGGCCTCGGTGTCGGCGCCGTCGGCCACGTGGTCGAAGCGGACCTCGTCCCAGGTGCGGGCGTCGCCCACGATCACGCCCTCGACGGCGAACCGGCTCAGCGGCGTGACCCCTTCGGGCCGGGACTCGTGGATCGAGGGGTCGGGGGCGTCACCGGCGAAGCGGCGGACCCGCAGCACGACGGTGCCGCCCGCGGGAGTGGGGGTCAGCGGCGCGCCCTCGACGGGCAGGCACGACAAGACGATCGTCGCCGCCAGGCCCGCCTCCTTGTGGACGTGCTGCTCCTTGAAGTCGTCGCGCTGCTGCATGGCGAAGAAGCCGGCCCGGTGCGGGTAGCGGACGATGCCGATCCGGTCCCACGTGGGGTCGCTCCCCCGCTGGTCGACCACGTCGCCGGCGAAGGCGATCATGGCGCCGATCTCGGCGAGGGGCCCGAAGGGCGTGTAGGCGTCGTCGGCCTCGCGGCCCGTGCGGCCCTGGTCGCCCTCGGTACCGTAGTCCGCCCGCTCCCGGTACTTCATGAGGTTGACCGCCCAGAAGGGGGTGTCCTGCTCCGGTGCCAGCTCGAACCAGCGGCCGATCATCTCCCAGTTCGGCTCGCCGTAGCCCGGCCCCCGGCGCTCGCTCATCGGACGCCCCTCGGCACGCGGCCGGCCTCGAGGTCGGCGTTGCGGCGCTTGACGCGGTCGAGGGTGGACTGGTGGGTGAGCACCCAGAAGCGCCCGGCCTTGACCGCGTAGACCACCTGGGCGGCGACGTCGGCCGGGTCCATGGCCACGGTCTGCATCCACTGCTCGACCTGGTGGATGTCGACCGGCGGTGGGTCGCCGAGGCCGAGGTCGGCCGGGGCGTTGCGGGTGGACTCGAACACCAGGGTGTCGACGAGCTCGGGGCAGAGGCAGGACACGCCGACGCCGGTGCCGTTCAGCTCGAGGGCCAGCGACTCGGACAGGCCCACGACCGCGTACTTGGTGGCGTGGTAGGCGCCGAGGAGGGGTGACGGGGTCAGGCCCGCCTCCGAGGCGGTGTTCACGATGTGGCCCTCGCCCTGCTCGACCATCAGCGGGGCGAAGGCGCTGACGCCGTAGGCCACGCCGAGCAGGTTGACCTCCGTGATCCAGCGCCACAGCGCCGGGCTGGTCGACACGTTCGGGCGGGGCGAGCCGACGCCGGCGTTGTTGGCCAGCAGGTGGACGGCGCCGTAGGTGGCGACCGCCTCGTCGCGCAGCGCCTCGACCTGGTCGGAGTCGGCCACGTCCATCTCGACGGCGTGGACGGTGCCGCCGGCGGCGGCCAGCTCGTCGGCCACGCCCCGCACCTTGTCGCCCTCGATGTCGGCCAGGACCACCGACATGCCCTCGGCGACGCAGCGCTCGCTGAGGGCCCGGCCGATGCCCGACGCCGCCCCGGTGACCACCGCCACTCGTCCCTGCAGCTCCATCGCCGGCTCCTTCGCGCTCGACCCGACACGCTCGACTCAGACAATTGACAAAGCTAGTGCCACTACTTACGCTGGGCAAGTGCGTCGCGTCGTCGCCCACCCCGTCCTCGGGCTGGTCCTCGGCGTGGCGGCGATCACCGCCGTCGCCGGGCTGGCCGGCTGCGGCCCGGGGGACGAGGAGGAGGTCACGGTGCGCGAGACCACACCGGCCGCGGAGCGCCCGGCCACGACCACCACGGCCGTGGGCCTGACCGCCGACGACATCCCCGTCGCCTTCACGCCCGAGGGGGGCTGGGGCGACACGATGCCGCCGCCGATCCTGGCCGGCTGCACCGAGCCGCTCGTGGCCGGCGCGCCCGACCTCGGCGGGCTCTGGCAGGTCGTCGAGGTCGAGGCCGGGGGCGCCGTCGTGCCCGACCACCCCGCCCTGGGCAAGATCCAGCGCATCGAGCAGTGCGGCGACCGGCTCGTGGTCACCGCCGGCGGGATCATCCACGACATGCGGGTCGACGGCACCGAGGAGCACGGCGTCCACGACGTCGCCGAGATGGACTACACGACGCCGATCACGGTGGTGGCCACCTACGAGGACGGCGTCCACGTGCTGCGCCCCGTGGGTCTGCCCGTCGAGGTGCGGCGGCGCCGCGAGGGCGACCAAATCGTGTGGGACTACCTGGGCTTCACCGCCCGACTCGACCGGATCGGCGACGCCGACGCCGACCCCGGCGCCACGATCGGCGACCTCGAATCCTCGACCCCGGAGGCGAACTGAGATGACCGACGCGACGACCACGGGGCTGCCCGACGGGCTCCTGCTCGACAGCCTCCGGCGGCGGATGGCCACCATGCACGGCCTCTACTACCAGGCCGTGTCCACCATGGGCCCCGAGCACGTCAACCACTTCGAGCGCGAGGGCGTGCTGCCCATCGCCTTCTCCCTGTTCCACTACACGAACATGGAGGACACCACGTTCATGGTGATCACCGGTGAGCTGCCGGTGTGGAACGAGGACTGGCTCGAGCGGGTGCAGCCCACCATCAACGACCACGGCAAGCACCGCACCGTGGAGGAGATGGTCCACCAGCGCCTCGGCGACTTCGAGGCCTTCAAGGAGTACCAGCGCACGGTGTTCGACCGCACCGAGGCCCACCTGGCCACGATGGACCCCGCCGACCTGACCCGGGTGCTGATCGCGCCGCCCTACCCGCCGCAGGTGGCCAGCACCTACAGCGCCCGGTGCGCCGGGCCGCAGGGCATCACCGTGCTCGACGCCTTCGAGTGCTGGCACTACCAGCACGGCCTGCGCCACATGGGCGAGATCGAGCTGGCCCGGGGCCTCGTCGGCCTCGGCGGCATGACGTCGTAGTCGCCGACCTGTCGGTGGAACGCCTCGGCCGCTGACCCCGCCCGCCTCCCGACGACCGGCGGTCAGCCGTCGAGGCGCTCGGTCAGGTGGACCTTCACGACGTCACCCGCCTCCTTGGCGATGGCCCGGCGCAGGTCGGCCTTCACCGGCAGCTTGTGGCGGCCGTCGCCCAGGGCCATGAACGAGCTCTGGAACGGCCGGCCGTCGACGGTGCCGCGCACCTTCACCAGGCCGCGGGTGCCGAAGTACTCGGCCGATCCCTCCATCACCACGTACGTCCACCCGCCCAGGGCGGGGCTCTTCTCGAGGGTGGCCTCGAAGGTGCGGTCCAGTGCGCTCACCGCGTACTCCTGTTGTCGGTCCCCCGGGTGGACGGCCGTCGGCCCCTTCGTTCATCGCGGCCTCGACGCCACGAGTTCGGTCGGCGCGGGATGCTGCCAGGAGAGACGTCGAGCCGCCACCGGGAGAGACGTCGACGACTCACCCGAGCGCCGGCGGCCTCAGTTGCCGAAGTCCCAGCCCTCGCCGCTCGCGAACTGGCCGAGGACGTTCTTGGCGATGAGGATCTTGTGGACCTCGTCGGGGCCGTCGGCGATGCGCAGGGTGCGGGCGCCCTGGTACATCCCGAACAACGGGAGGTCGTTGGAGACGCCGGCGGCGCCCCACACCTGGATGGCCCGGTCGACCACCCGGGTGTAGGCGTTCGGCACGAACACCTTGATGGCCGAGATGTCGGTGCGGGCCGCGGCCATGCCCCCGTCGACCTTCTCGGCGGCGTGGATGGTCATCAGGCGGGCGGCCTGGATGTCCATGTAGGAGTCGGCGATGAAGCCCTGGACGAACTGCTTGTCCTGGAGCAGGCCGCCGTGCACCTCGCGGGACCGGGCCCGCTCCACCATGAGGTCGAAGGCCCGCCACATCTGCCCGATCGAGTTCATGCAGTGGTACACGCGACCGGCGCCGAGGCGGTCCTGGGCGGCCTGGTGGCCCTCCCCCACCCGGCCGAGGGCGTTCTCCACCGGCACCCGCACGTCCTCGTACTTCACCTCGCAGTGGTCCGAGGTCTTGCGCCCCCACACACCGATGCCCCGCACGATGTTCACGCCCTTGGTGGCGGTCGGGACGATGATCTGCACCATCGGGCCCTTGCGGGGGTCCGGGTCCTCGGCGTTCGGGTCGACGACCCGGCACATGACGATGAAGAAGTCCGCGTCGATGCCGTTCGACGTGAACCACTTGTGGCCGTTGATCACGAAGTGGTCGCCGTCGACGACCGCCGACGTGGTGAGCGAGCGGGGATCCGAGCCCGGGTTGTGGGGCTCGGTCATCGAGAAGCCCGACTCCAGGTCGCCCTCGATCAGCGGCAGCAGCCACTTCTGCTTCTGCTCCTCGGTGCCGTACTTCACGAGGATCGACTGGTTCCCGCTGTTGGGCGCGACGACCCCGAACAGCGAGGCGGCGCCGATGGCGTAGGCCAGCACCTCGTTCATGTAGGCGTGGGCGAGGAAGTCGAGCCCCATGCCGCCGTACTCCTCGGGCAGGTGCGGCGCCCACAGGCCCGCCTGCTTCACCCGCTCCTTGACGGCCGCCCGCAGCTCGAGGGCCTCGTTGTGCTCGGTGAAGCTGCTGTCCTCCGCCGCCCGCCAGAGCAGGCGCTCGTTGGGCAGGATGTCCTCGTTGACGATCTCGGCGGTGCGCATGCGGATGTCGTTGATGCGCTCGTCGAGGGTGGGCACCGGCTTCACGTTCATGGCCATGTCGCCCTGCCTACACGGCGCAGCGGCGGGCGGCCAGGGCCGTTCGGCCTCCGGGCCGTCCCGACGACGCGTCCCACCCGACGGCCGCTCGACGGGCTCGCGCACGTAGCGTGGTGGCCATGGCCTCCTCGCCCGCCGAGGCACCCGGCGCCTCGACCCGTCCCGGCTCGGCACGGGCCCGCCCGATCCAGCCGGCCGCCGCCCGGGTGTGGGAGCGCCCACCCGACTGGATCCCACCGCGGGCGTCGGTCGCCGAGCTGTCGGGCGGCATCGCCGGCAGCGTGTTCGCCGCCGTCGCCGCACCCCTGGTGGCCCGGCCCGTGCTCGGCGCGCTGGGGGCGCTGCGCCCGCCCGACGCCCGCCCGGTGGACGCCGGCGAGGCGGGCGATCCCGGCTGGTTCGGCCCGGACAGCGTCGCCTGGCGGGTGCACGCCGACCCCTCCCTCCTGGTCGCCGGCGTCGCCGCCTTCACGCTCCAGGCGCTGCACCCCCTCGCCATGGCGGGGGTGGCCGAGCACTCGGCCTTCTCCGACGACTTCCTGGGCCGCACCCAGCGGACCGCCGAGTTCGTGCAGGGCGTGGTGTACGGGTCGTCGTCCCGGGCCGAGCGGTTGTGCCGGCTGGTCCGCCGGTCGCACGGGCCCGTCGTCGGCGTGGCCCCGGACGGTCGCCCCTACGACGCCAGCGACCCCGACCTGCTCGACTGGGTCCACGTGGCCGAGTACGCCGCCATCGCCGCCGCCAACCGGCGGTTCGCGCTGCGCCCGATGACCCGCGCCGAGCTCGACACCTACGTCGCCGAGGTCGCGGTCGTCGGTGAGCGCACCGGGGTGCTCGACCCGCCACGGTCCTGGTCGGGCCTGCTCGACTCGCTCGAGCACCATCGGCCGCAGCTCGCCGTCGGCGAGTACGCCGCGCTCGGCGTGGCCTTCCTCGACGACCCGCCGCTCGTCCCCGGCCCGGCCAGGCCGGTGTGGCGGGCGCTGTGGGCAGGGGCCATCGCCAGCCTGCCCCCGGTGGCGCGGCGGCTGCTGCGGCTGCCGATGCCCGCGACGGCCGAGCTGGTCGCGTGTCGGGCCACGCTGCGGATGCTCGGCACGCTGGCCGGCGAGCCGGTCGATCTCGTCGCCGCCCGCCGCCGCCTCGAGCCGGTCGTGGCACCATGAGCTCCGGCACGACACGGGGGTGACGCCATGGCCTACGAGCTGGTGATCCGAGGGGGGACGGTGGTCGACGGCACCGGGTCGCCCGGGTTCGCCGCCGACGTGGCCGTGCAGGACGGCCGCATCGCCGAGGTGGGTGCCGGCCTCGACGGTGACCGCGTGCTCGAGGCCGACGGGCACGTCGTCGCCCCCGGCTTCATCGACATCCATACCCACTACGACGCCCAGGTGTTCTGGGACCCGGGCCTCACCCCGTCCTCCCACCACGGCGTCACCTCGGTGATCGCCGGCAACTGCGGGTTCTCCATCGCCCCCTGCGGCCCGGACGGCGCCGGGATCCTCGGTCGGACCCTCCAGCACGTCGAGGACATGAGCCTCGACACCCTCGTCGCCGGCGTGCCGTGGGACGAGTTCGAGACCTTCGGCCAGTACCTCGACGCCATCGAGCGGCGGGGCGTGGGCCTCAACTACGGCTGCTACGTCGGCCACACGGCCGTGCGCCTGTACGTGATGGGGGCCGACGACGCGTACGAGCGGCCCGCCACCGAGGCCGAGATCGACGAGATGCGGCGCGTCGTGGCCGACGCCATGGCCGCGGGGGCCGCCGGGTTCGCCAGCTCGGCGTCACCCACCCACAACGGCGACCGGGGCCGGCCCGTCCCCTCGCGGGTGGCCGACCTGGCCGAGCTCACGGCGCTGTGCGAGCCGGTGCGCGACGCCGGCCGCGGGGTGCTCGCCCTGCTGCCCGGCGGCGTGTTCTCCAACGAGGAGGTCTTCGCCCTCCAGCGCCACGTCGGCCGACCGGTCACGTGGACGGCCCTGCTGACGATCAAGGGGTACCCCTACCACGAGAAGGTGATCGCCGAGCACGACGCCGCCCGGGCGGCGGGCGTCGAGGTGTGGCCACAGGTGTCGTGCCGGCCGCTCACCTTCCAGATGAACCTGGCCGAGCCGTTCACCCTCAACATGCGACCGTCGTTCGCGTCGATCATGGGCCGGTCCCACGAGGAGCGGAAGGCGGCCTACCAGGACCCCGACTGGCGGGCGACCGCCTGGGCCGAGCTCTCCGGACGCGAGAAGGGCGTGCTGGCGTTCAACTGGCCCTCCCTGTCGGTGGCCGAGAGCGACCACCGTCCCGAGCTCGTCGGCCGCACGGTGGTGGAGCTGGCCGAGGAGTGGGGCGCCACCCCGCTGGACGTGCTCCTCGACGTCAGCCTGGCGGACGACCTGACGACGCGCTTCGACTCGGTGCTCGCCAACGACGACCCCGACGCCATCGAGTGGCTGCTCCCCCGCGACGGCGTGCTGTTGGGCCTGGCCGACTCGGGCGCCCACGTCAGCCAGCTGTGCGACGCGTGCTTCAGCACCGACCTGCTCGGCAACTGGGTGCGCGACCGGGGCGTGATGCCGCTCGAGCGGGCGGTCCACAAGCTCACCGCCGAGCCCGCCGAGGTCTACGGCCTGGACGATCGCGGCGTGGTCGCCCCCGGCAAGGCCGCCGACCTCGTCGTGTTCGACCCCGACACGGTCGCGCCCGGCCCGCTGCGGCGGGTGCGGGACTTCCCCGCCGACGGCGAGCGCCTCACCGCGGACGCCCCCGTCGGCGTGCGTCACACCCTGGTCAACGGCGTCCCCATCCGGGTCGACGACGAGCCCGTCCCCGACGCCGGCGACGGCAACCGCCCCGGCGTCGTCCTCCGCGGCTGATCAGACGAGGAGGCGCTCGTCGGGGGCGGGGACGCCGACGACGGCGAGCATGCGGCCGAGGCCGAGAAACATGCCGCAGCAGATGGTGAGGTCGGCGAGCTCCTCGTCGGTGTAGGCCGTGCGCATCTGGTCGAAGAACCCCTCGTCCATGGTGAGGTGGTCGAGGGCGAAGCGCTGGGCGAACTCGGCCGCGAGACGCTCGCGGTCGGTGAGCACGGCGCTGTCCCGCCAGTCGAGGACCTCGGCGTAGAACGCCTCGTCGATGCCCTCCTCGGGGCCCCGCTCGGCGCGGGTGTCCTGGCAGACCGCGCAGTGGTTGATCTGGGCGATCGTGTAGCGGGCGGCCTCGCGCTCACGGGTGCCGAGCCGGGTGTTGGCGTACACCGCCTCCGAGAAGCGCCCCATGCCCTTGGCCATCTCCATGCGCTGGAGCGACCAGTCGACGTGCTCGCCGAACCCGACCTCGGGGAAGGAGATGTTGGCCATGGCCCCGAGGCTACGACGATCGCCCGGGCGACGCGGGGGCGTCGGGCCACTCGAGCCCCGCCACCGTGACCGCCTGCTCCACGGCGGCGGCGAGGGCGTCGACCGAGCCGGCGCAGGCGTCGAGATCGGCGGCCCCGAGCAGCGCGACGACCGCGCCGTCCTCGAGCTCGGCCACGACCACGGGTGCGGCGCCGCCGACGGCCTCGCGCACGGCGTCGGGCTGGTCGTCGCGGTGGAAGGTGTCGAACGGGACCGGCAGCCCCGCCCGGCACGCCTGCCACTGCGCCTTCTCCCGGAAGGTGCCGTGGGTGATGTCGCACAGCGCGCAGTGGGCTCGGCCCAGGCGGGCCCCCACCCAGTAGGCGAGCTCGCCGCGGAGGGTGTGGTCGGCGTCGTACACCCCGACCAGCCGCCGCAGCCTCGACCCACCGCCCGTCGCGTCGCTCACCCCCGCGACGGTAGCGGCGAGGGTCTGCTACACCGTCGCGGGTGCAGACCGTCTACAGCCTGCGGCACCACCGCCACCACGCCCGGGCCGAGCTCATCGACGGCACGATGCGGCCGCCCCACGAGCGCCCGGAGCGGGCCGAGCTCGTGCTGCGGGCGGTCGAGGCGGCGGCGCTCGGCCCGGTGGTCCCGCCCACCGAGCACGGGCTCGGGCCCCTGGCGCGGGTGCACGACGAGCGCTTCCTCGCCTTCCTGGCCGAGGCGTGGGGCGAGTGGATCGCCGAGCACGGCACCGAGACCGACGCGCTCGGGCTCGCGTGGCCCACGCGTCGCTTCACGCAGCGCGAGCCCCACGCCATCGACGGGCGGCTCTCCTACTTCTCGTTCGACGCCGGGTCGCCCATCATGGCCGGCACCGCCGAGGCGGTCTTCGCCTCCGCCGACGTGGCCCTCACCGGCGCCGACCGGCTGCTCGCCGGCGACCCCCACGCGTTCGCCCTCTGCCGACCGCCCGGCCACCACGCCGGCCGGGATCTCTACGGCGGCTACTGCTTCGTGAACAACGCCGCCGCGGCGGCCCAGGCCCTGCGCGACGGCGGGTTGGAGCGGGTCGCCGTCGTCGACGTCGACTACCACCACGGCAACGGCACCCAGGACGTGTTCTGGGACCGCGGGGACGTCCTCGTCACCAGCCTCCACGGGGACCCCCGCCAGGAGTACCCCTACTTCGCGGGCTATGCCGACGAGCGGGGCGCCGGCGCGGGCGAGGACGCCAACGTCAACTTCCCCCTGCCGTGGGGCACCGGGGCGACCCGCTGGTTCGAGGCGCTCGACCAGGCCCTCGCCCGGGTGCGGGCCTTCACGCCGGAGGCGGTCGTCGTCTCCCTCGGCGTCGACACGTTCCGGCACGACCCGATCTCGCGGTTCGAGCTCGACGCCGGGGACTACCCGGTGCTCGGGGCCCGCCTCGCCGACCTCGACGTGCCGACCCTCGTCGTGCTCGAGGGCGGCTACGCGGTCGAGGCCCTCGGCACCAACGTGGCCGGGGTGCTGCGCGGCCTCGTCGGCGCCGAGTCACCACCACGCCAACCCGAGTGAGTGCGAGGGGCCCGACCCCTCGCGGTGGCGCCGCTACCGTCGGCGGGATGGGAGCGACCCTCACTCCGACGACGCTCGAGCTCGACGCCGGCGACGTGGTCGCCGACGTCGACCCCCGCGTGTTCGGCGGCCTGCTCGAGCACATGGGGCGCTGCGTCTACGAGGGCGTGTACGAGCCCACGAGCGCCCACGCCGACGAGCACGGGTGCCGTACCGACGTGCTCGACGCCCTCCGAGAGCTGTCGTTCACCGCCGTGCGCTACCCCGGCGGCAATTTCGTCTCGGGCTACGACTGGCGCGACGGCGTCGGCCCCCGCGACCAGCGACCCGAGCGCCTGGACCGGGCGTGGCGCTGCACCGAGAGCAACCAGTTCGGCACCGACGAGTTCCTCCCCCTCTGCGAGCGCATGGGGTGGACCCCGATGATGGCGGTCAACCTCGGGACCGGCACCGCCGACGACGCCCGCGACCTCGTCGGCTACGTCAACGAGCCCGCCGGCACGCACGCCGGCGACTGGCGGGGCCGCAACGGCCGGGCCGCGGCGTACGGGGTCGACCTGTGGTGCCTGGGCAACGAGATGGACGGCCCGTGGCAGCTCGGCCACACCGATGCGTCCGAGTACACCCGCCGGGCCCGCGAGGCCGCCGCCGCCATGCGGGAGGTGTCACCCGACATCGAGGTGGTGGCCTGCGGGTCGTCCGACCCCAACCTGCCCAGCCACCCCGCGTGGTCGCTGACCGTCCTCGACGAGTTCGGCGAGGGACTCGACTACCTCAGCCTGCACCGCTACGCCCGCAACTTCGGGCGTCGCCCGCGCGAGTACCTCGGCTTCGGGGTCGGTGTGGACGCCCAGATCGAGGAGAGCGCCCGGCTGTGCGAGGAGGCCCGCGCCCGCCACGGCCTCGATCGGGCCGCGCGGATCAGCTTCGACGAGTGGAACGTCTGGTACAAGACCGCGCCGCAGACCCTCGCCCGCATGGCCCTGCCCGCCCGCTTCGGCGGTCGCGCCCCGCACCTCATCGAGGAGGTCTTCAACCTGGAGGACGCCCTCGTGGCGGCCGGCTTCCTCACCAGCTTCCTGCGCCATGCCGACGTCGTCCGCGTGGCCAACCTCGCCCAGATGGTCAACGTCATCGCGCCGCTGCTCACGAAGGGCGACGACCTGCTCGTGCAGTCGATCTTCCACACCTTCCGGATGTTCAGCAGCCGCCGGGCGGGGGACTCGCTGCGGGTCACCGCGGTCGGCCCCGCCTACGAGACCCGGCGGTTCGGCACGGTCCCGGAGGTGGACCTCGCCGCGGTGCTCGGCCCCGAGGCCCTGCACGTCTTCGCGGTGAACCGCAACCTCACCGCGACCGCCCCACTCGAGGTTGGCCTGGCGGGCCGATCCCTCGACCGCATCGGCCCGTGCGAGGTGCTCACCGGCCCGCACCCGCGCGCCCGCAACACGTGGGACGACCCGCACGTCGTGGAGGCGGCGCCCTTCGCCGGGCTCTCGTGCACGGCGGGCAGCGCCGAGCTCCACATCCCGCCGCTCTCGCTCGTGGCGGCCACCTTCCCCCTCGCTGGCTGATCGGCGGCGGTCAGGTGCGGTCCGCGCCGAAGGGCCAGCCGGGGACGAAGCGGGGCGTGGCCGCGGCGTACTCGTCGTAGCCGGGGTACCGGGCCCGCAGGCGCCCCTCCTCCCAGCGGGCCTTGGCCGCGAACCAGGCCACGAGGCCGCCGGCGGCGAGCGCGGCCCACGGGTTGCCCGAGCGGGCCCCGGCACCGAGGACCAGGGCCATCACGCCCGTGTAGATCGGGTGGCGGACCAGCCGGTACAGGCCACCCACCTTCAGCTCGCCGTGGGGCACGGGCGTGGGCAGGGCGGTGAGCGAGCGGCCCAGGTTCACCAGGCCGGCGACCAGGATCAGCATGCCGACCCACTCGAGCAGCGTCGCCACGGTGTCGGCGGCGGGCGAGAGCGCCCAGGCGTCGCCGGCGGGCAGGAGCAGCACGGCGAGGATCAGCGCCGCCTGCACCACCACGAACGCCCAGGCGATCGTCGTCTCCCGCGGCGTCTCGCCGCCCAGCAGGCCCACGCCGACGTTCTACCTCCCCGCCACGTCATGGGCGTCACGGCGGTGGCGTACCGTCCCCGGTGATGCCCGTCGCGACCCCTGGCCCGGTGACCGGAGGATGACCCTCGTCCTCCACCGAGCGGAGCGCGCCGATGTGCTCGCCGAGGTCCTGGCCGCCGAGCTGGCCGTCCCGCCGGCCGACCCGTTCACCCGCGAGGTCGTCGCCGTCCACTCCCGGGGCGTCGAGCGGTGGCTGGCCCACCGCCTGTCCGCCCACCTGGGCACCAGCCCCGGCCGGGCCGACGGCGTGTGCGCGAACCTGGAGTTCCCCTTCCCCGGCCGCCTCGTGCAGTCCGCCCTCGCCACGGTCACCGGCGTCGACCCCGACACCGACCCGTGGCGCCCCGAGCGCCTGGCCTGGCCGCTGCTCGACGTGGTCGACGCCTGCCTCGACGAGGACTGGCTCTTCGTCCTCGCCGGCCACCTCGGCGCCGGCGCCGGCGCCGAGGACGACCTGGCCCGCCGGGACCGCCGCTTCGCCGCGGTCCGCCACCTCGCCGACCTCTACGACCGCTACGCCGTGCACCGACCGGCCATGGTCCGGGCCTGGCACCAGGGCAGGGACGAAGACGGCGACGGACAGGCGCTCGACCCCCACGTGGCCTGGCAGGCCGAGCTGTGGCGGCGCCTCCGGGCCGCGGTCGACCAGCCCAGCCCGGCCGAGCGCACCGCCGCCGGCTGCGCGGCGCTGGCCGCCGACCGCGACCTCGCCGGCGACCTCCCCGAGCGCCTGTTCCTGTTCGGGCTCACCCGACTGCCCGCCAGCTACCTCGACGTGCTCGAGGCGCTCGCGGCGCACCGCGACGTCCACGTGCTGGCCCTGCACCCGTCGCCGGCGAGCTGGGGCACCGGCGACCAGGTCGCGCTGCGCCACCCCCTGCTGCGGGCCTGGGGGCGCGACAGCCACGAGATGGGCGTCGTCCTGCGGCGCCGGCTGGCCGTGGCGCCGCACGCCACCACCGAGGACCGCCACCACCCGCTCCCCGACGACGACCCGGCGAGGCCCACCCTGCTGCGCCGCCTCCAGGCCGCCATCCGGGCCGACGAGCCGCCCCCCACCGACCCGGACGACCGGGCACGGCTCGACCCCGGTGACCGGTCGGTCCAGGTGCACGCCTGCCACGGACGGGCCCGCCAGGCCGAGGTGCTCCGCGACGCGATCACCCACCTCCTCGCCGACGACCCCACCCTCGAGCCGCGCGACGTGGTGGTCATGTGCCCGGACATCGACGACCTGGCACCGCTCCTCCGGGCGGCCTTCGACGACGAGCCCGACCACCCCCGCGCCATCCCCCACCGGCTGGCCGACCGCTCGCTCCGCCAGACCAACCCGGTCCTCGGCGCCGTGGCCGAGCTGCTCGCGCTGGTCGACGCCCGCCTCACCGCCACCCAGGTGCTCGCGTTCGCCGCCCTGCCCCCGGTGCGCCAGCGCTTCGGCTTCGACGAGGACGACCTCGAGCGCCTGGCCCGCTGGGTCGACCAGACCGGCACCCGCTGGGGCCTCGACGGCGACCACCGCGCCCCCTACGACCTCGCGGCGGTCGACACCGGCACCTGGGCCGCCGGGCTGCGGCGGGTGCTCCTGGGCGTGGCCATGTCCGAGGACGAGCTGCGCCTCGTGGGCGGCGTGCTCCCCCTCGACGACGTCGACTCGGGCGACATCGACCTGGCCGGCCGCTTCGCCGAGCTCGTCGGCCGCCTCGGCGGCGCGGTGCGCTCGCTTCGCGACCCCCGGCCCGTCGCCGCCTGGGTCCACGCGCTGGACGCCGCCGCCGACCAGCTCCTGGACACCCGCTGGGAGGACGCGTGGCAGCGCAGCCAGCTCGACCAGCTCCTCGCCGAGGTCGTCCAGGAGGCCGGCGGCGACGACGGTGACGGCTCCCGCGCCACGCCGCTGCGCCTGGCCGAGCTCCGGGACCTGCTGGCCGACCGCCTGAAGGGTCGCCCCAGCCGCGCCGCCTTCCGCACGGGCGAGATGACCATGTGCACCCTCGTGCCGATGCGCTCGGTGCCCCACCGGGTCGTGTGCCTCGTCGGCCTCGACGACGGTGCCTTCCCCCGCGGCGGCGCACCCGACGGCGACGACCTGCTCGTGGCCGCCCGCCACCCCGGCGACCACGACCGCCGCGCCGAGGACCGCCAGCTGCTGCTCGACGCCGTCCTCGCCGCCGGCGACCACCTCGTCGTCACCTACGACGGGCACGACCCGCGCACCAACGAGCCCCTGCCGCCGGCGGTGCCGGTCAACGAGCTGCTCGACGTGCTCGACGACACCGCCGTCACCGCCGACGGCCGCCTGGCCCGCCACCAGGTCGTCCGCCACCATCCGCTGCAGCCCGCGGACCGACGCAGCTTCGAGCCGGGCGCGCTCGGCACCGACGGCCCGTGGAGCTTCGACGACCGCCTCCTCGCCGGCGCCGAGGCCGCCGCCCGACCGCCCGCGCCGCCGGCACCCTTCCTCGACCCCCACGTCCCACTGCCGCCCGTGGTGGACGAGGGCGTCATCGAGCTCGCGGCGCTCGTGGCCGCCGTCGACCACCCGGCCCGGGCCTTCCTGCGCCAGCGGCTCGGGCTCGGCCTCTTCGACGACGACGACCGCCACGCCGACGCCCTCGCGCTCGAGCTCGACGGCCTGAGCCGGTGGCAGGTGGGCCGGCGCCTCCTCGACGCCCTGCTCGCCGGCGCCGACCCGGACGTCGTGGTCGCGGCCGAGCGTGCCCGCGGCCAGCTGCCGCCCGGGTTGCTCGGCGAGCGGGTCCTGGCCGATGCCCGGCAGAAGGCCGAGCGCCTCGCCGACAGCGCCCGCGAGGTCGCCGACGGGCGACCGGGTTCGATCGAGGTCGACGTGGCGCTCCCCGACGGCCGACACCTGGTGGGCACCGTCGCCGACGTGTTCGCCGGAGCCGCCACCATCCGCCCGGTCACGTTCTCCTCGATGTCGGCGAAGCGGCAGCTGGCGACGTGGGTGCGCCACCTGGCCGCGAGCGCCGCCACCGACGGCGGCCTGACCTCGGTGCTGGTGGCCCGCTGGGGCGGGAGGTCGCGCCGGTTCGGGCTCCCACCCATCACCGCCGAGCAGGCCGTCGGCCACCTGGCCGCGCTCGTGGCCCTGCGCGACGAGGTCCTCTGTGGCCCGGTCCCGCTCGCCTCGAAGACGTCCCACGCCTGGCTCACCCGCCAGCGAGAGGGCGACGAGGACCCGGGCGCGGCCGCGGCCAGGGAGTGGGACGGCGACTTCCACCGCCCCGGCGAGGGCCACGACGCCGAGCACGTGCTCCTGTACGGCGGCGTGCGGCCCTTCGACGACGTGATCACCGATCCCCGGTTCGCCGTGCTCGCCCGCGAGGTGTGGACGCCGGCGCTGGACGCCCACCGGCGGTGGGCGGCGTCGTGACCGCGATGGTGGAGTTCGACCCGACGACGCCCGTGGCCGAGGGCGTCACCGTGCTCGAGGCCAGCGCCGGCACGGGCAAGACCCACGCGGTGGCGTCCCTCGTGGTGGCCGAGGTCGCCGAGGGGCGTCCCCTCGACGAGCTGCTCGTCGTCACGTTCACCCGCAAGGCCACCGGCGAGCTGCGCGAGCGGGTGTGGCAGCGCCTGGCCCAGGCCGCGGAGGCGCTGGCGCCCGGCGCGCCGCCGGTGGAGACCGGCCTCGACCCCCTGCTCGCCCACCTGGGCCGGGGCACCGAGGACGAGCGCGCGGTCCGCCGGCGCAACCTGCGGGTGGCCCTGTCCGACTTCGACGCCGCGACGATCGCCACCACCCACGGCTTCTGCCAGCAGGTGCTGGCCGGGCTCGGAGTGGCCGGCGACGCCGAGCGCGACGTCGAGCTCGTCGAGGACGTGCGGGACCTCGTCGACGACGCCGTCCGCGACCTCTACGTGCGCCGGGTCCTGGCCGGCGACGAGATCCACTTCGAGCCGGGCACGGCCGCCGCCATCGCCCGGGCGGTGGTCGAGCACCCCGACTGCGCCATCGCCCCCGTGGACGACCACCCCGTCGATCGCCAGCGGCGCGCCTTCGCCCGCGCCGTGCGGGCCCGCATCGCCGACCAGAAGCGCGAGGGTCGGCTCCTCACCTACGACGACCTGCTCGACCGCCTCGACGCCAGCCTGGCCGAGGGTCGCCGCGGCGACATCGTGGCCGAGCGCCTGCGGGCCCGCTTCTCGATGGCGGTGGTCGACGAGTTCCAGGACACCGACACCATCCAGTGGCGGATCCTCGAGCGGGCCTTCGGGGAGCCGCCCTGCCGGCTCGTGCTCGTCGGCGATCCCAAGCAGGCGATCTACGCCTTCCGCGGCGGCGACGTGCACGCCTACCTCGCCGCCACCCGGCGCGCCGACCACCGGAGCGGCCTGTCGACGAGTTGGCGGGCCGACCGGCCGCTGCTGACCGCGCTCGACGCCGTGCTCGCCGGTGCCCAGCTCGGCGACGAAGCCATCCGCCACCGACCGGTCCAGGCCCGGCCCGGGGCCGAGGGCCCCGGCCTCGACGGTCCCGCCGCCGGGCCGCCGCTGCTCGTCAAGGTGGCCCGCAACGACAGCGGGCGGTTCGCCCTGACCAAGAGGACCCGGGTCGCCGCGAAGGGCGCCGTGCGGGCCTTCCTCGCCGAGGACCTCGCGGCCGAGGCCGTGCGCCTGCTCAACAGCGGGAGCACCCTCGACGGCCGACCGGTGGGGCCGGGCGACCTGGCCGTGCTGACCCGCACGCACCACGAGGCCACCGTGTCCCGCGACGCGCTGCACGGCGTCGGGGTGCCCGCGGTCGTCCACGGCGCCGGCAGCGTGTGGCGCACCGACGCCGCCCGCCACTGGGGCGAGCTGCTCGACGCGCTGGAGCAGCCGGCCCGCCCCGCCCGGGTGCGCGCGGTGGCCATCGGCCCCTTCGTGGGCTGGGACGCCGCGCGCCTGGCAGCCGCCCGCGAGGCCGACTGGGAGGCGCTCGACGCCCTCCTGCACGACTGGGCCGCCACGGCGCGGGCCCACACGGTGGCCGGCGTGCTGCGACGCGTCGAAGCCGGCACGCGCCTCAGCGAGCGGCTGCTGGGCACGGTCGGCGGCGACCGCCTGTTGAGCGACCTGCGCCACCTGGCCGAGCTGCTGCACGCCCGCCAGGCCGACCATCCGTCGTCGCTGACCGCGCTCTCGGGCTGGGTGGCGGAGCAGCGCGCCGCGGCCGCCGAGCCGGGCGCCGAGTCCGGCGCCGAGTCGGCCCGGCGGCGCCTGGAGACCGATGCCGACGCGGTCGCCGTGCACACGATCCACAGCGCGAAGGGCCTCGAGTTCCCGATCGTGCTCCTGCCCAGCCTCTGGGACGCCCGCCGCCAGGACGACGACGACGTGTGCACCTTCCACGACACCGACGGCCACCGGGCGCTCAGCGTCGGCGGCGGCGGCGACCTGCGCCGCTGGCAACTCGACCGCGCCGAGGACGAGCGCGACCAGGAGGAGCTGCGCCTGCTCTACGTGGCCCTGACCCGGGCCCGCCACCGCGTGGTCGCCTGGTGGGCGAGCGCCTCCGACAGCGACCGCTCACCGCTGGCCCGGGTGCTGCTCGCCGCCGACCCGGCCACCGGAGCGGTCGCCCGGTGCCTCGACCACGTGCCCACCGAGGACGAGATCACCGTCGAGCTCACCGCCCGGCTGCTGCCCACCGTCGAGGCCACGGGGGCGACGGGCGAGCGCTACGACCCTCCGGCGCTCGACGCGGCGGCCCTGTCCGTGGCCCGCTTCGATCGCGGCTTCGACCGCTGCTGGGTGCGGACGTCCTACAGCGGCCTCACGCGGGAGGCCCACGAGACCGGCCCCCGCCTCGACGTCGACCTGGGGCGTGACCTGGGCGGCGAGGGCACCAGTGGCGGCCGCCGACGCCGAGCGCGAGGAGGCGGCCACGGTCGACGAGCCCTGGCTCGAGTCAGGGCGCCGCCGCCGACGCCGAGGCCCTGCGCCTACCGCTCGCCGACGTCCCCGCGGCGCCTGCGTCGGCACCCTCGTGCACGAGGTGCTCGGAGCAGATCGACTTCGCCGCCGCCGACCTCGACGCCGAGCTGGTCGCGGCGACCGAGGCCGGTGCGCCACGGTTGGTCGAGGGCCACGAGCCCGCTGGTCGCGGGCGTCGCCCAGGCGCTGCGGACGCCGTGGGCGAGGCCTGGGACGACGCGCCTGTGCGACCTCACCCGCCACGACCGACTCGACGAGCTCGCCTTCGACCTGCCCCTCGCCGGCGGCGACCGCCCCACGACCGGCTCGTCACCATGGCCGCCGTCGCCGACGTGTTCGCGGGCCTGCCCGCCGGCGACCCGCTGGCCGGCTACCACGAGCGCCTCTGCGACCCGCTGCTCACCGCCGAGGTCCGAGGCTTCCTCTCCGGCTCGATCGACCTCGTCGCCCGCCTCGCCGACGGGCCCGGGGGCGACGCCCGCCACGTGGTGGTCGACTACAAGACCAACCACCTGGTGCCCCACGGCGAGGTCGGCTTGACCGCCCACTACCGTCCCGAGGCGCTCGCCGCCATGGCCGACGCCCACTACCGCTGCAGGCGGCGCTCTACGCGTGGCCTGCACCGGTTCCTGCGGTGGCGCCTCCCCGCGTACGACCCGGGCCGCCACCTCGGCGGCGTGGCGTACCTGTTCCTGCGGGGCATGGTGGGCCCCGACACCCCGCGGGTCGGCGGCGCCCCGCCGGGTGTTCACCTGGCAGCCGCCGGTGGCCTTCGTCACCGACCTCTCCGACCTCTCGACCGGGGCGCCCTGTGACCGCCGCGACCCCGCCGACGCCGGCCGGCGGCGTCGACCTCCACGCCGGGCGGCGACCCACCGTGGGCGCCGGGCTCCGCAGGCCCTGGGCGACGCCACCGTCCTCGCCGCCGCCGACGTGCGCGTCGCTGGCGCTCACCGACCTGCCGGCGGCGCTCGGACCCCGACGGACAGGTCGCCCGCCGCGGCGCTCGCCGTGCGGGCCGTGCGCCCGGCCACGTCTTCGCCGACCTGGCCACCGCGCCGACCACCATCGCCCCCGAGGACGAGGAGGTCGCCGTCGACGTCGCCGCCCTCGCCTGGCCCGACCCCGACGCCTGGGTCGCCGCGGGCCACCCACCCGCTCACCGCGGTGGGCGGCGGCGGGCCCACGACCGCCCGCTGCGCCTCGCCGCACGCGCCTGTACCTCGACCGCTACTGGCGCCACGAGCGGGCCATCACCGCCGACCTGCTCGCCCGCCGGCGGGCCGCCCCACCGTCGACACTGCTGCGCTGGCTGACGGCCTGACCGCCTCTTCCTCGTCCGTTCTGGCCCTGATTTCGGTGCCCTGGCACCGAAATCGGGAGCCGTTGGAGGGTGGACGCCGATCTCGGGCGGGGAGGACGACCGGCAGCGGGTCGCGGCGGCGACCGCGGTCGAGCGCCGCTTCTCGGTGGTCGCCGGCGGGCCGGCACCGGCAAGACCACGACGGTCGCGCCTGCTGGCGCTGCTCCACGAGCAGGCCGCCGCCCTCGGTCAGCCACCACCCCGGGTGGCACTGGCCGCCGACGGGCAAGGCGCCGCCCGCCTGGGCGAGGCGGTGCAGGCGGAGGCCCGCCGCCTGACACCGGCGAGGCCGTCCGGGCGCGCTGTTGGCGACGCCCACCTCCACGCTGCACCGCCTGCTCGGATGGCGGCCCGACCACCGCAGCCGCTTCCGCCACGACCGGGCGAACCAGCTCCCGCACAACGTGGTGATCGTCGACGAGTGCTCGATGGTCGGGCTCTCGCTCATGGCCCGCCTGCTCGACGCGGTGCGCCCCACCGCCCGCCTGGTCCTCGTCGGCGACCTCGCCAGCTCGCCCGGTCGAGGCGGGTGCCGTCCTCGGCGACATCGTGGCGTCGCCGCTGCCCGGCATCGTCGAGCTGCGCCGCGTGCACCGCTTCGGCGGGGGCATCGCCACCGTCGCCGCCGCGATCGAGTCGGGGGACGCCGACGCGGTGGTCGACGCCCTGCGACCGCCGGCGACGACGTCACGTGGCGGAGGTCGGCGGACGCCGACCCCACCACCGCCCCGGAGCTCCGCGCCGTGCGGTGCGGTCGACACCGCCCGCTCGGTGGTCGCGCCGCCGCCTCGGCCGGTGACGCCGGGTGCGCTCACCGCCCTGAGCGAGGTCCAGGTGCTCTGCGCCCACCGCCGCAGGCCGGCCGGTGCCGCCAGGTGGCGGCTGGCGATCGAGCGCTGGCTGCGCTCGACGATCCCGGGCTACGGCGCCGGCGCCTGGTACCCGGGCCGGCCGCTGATCGTGACCGAGAACGACTACGCCTCGGCGTGTTCAACGGCGACACCGGGGTGGTCGTCGACGTCGGCGGCGGGCGCCTCCAGGCCGTGCCTGAGCGCCGGGGCGAGCCGCTGCTCGTCCGGCCCACGCGGCTGGCCGCGGTCGACTCCTGTACGCCATCACCATCCACAAGGCGCAGGGCTCGCAGTTCGGCCACGTCGTCGTGCGCCTCCCCGGCCGCCGTCGCCGGTGCTGACCCGCGAGCTGCTCTACACCGCGGTCACGAGGGCGCAGCACCGGCTCACCGTGCTCGGCACCGAGGACGCGGTGCGGGCCGCCGTCGCCCGCCCGTCGCCCGGGCCAGCGGCCTCACCGACGCCCTCGCCGCCGGCGACGCCCCTGACCCATGCCGAGCCCCGCCGAGCGGAAGGTCGGTGTCTCTCGGGCATGTCCCGATCGGGCCCGACCCGCCGCTACCTTGAGCGACTTGCTCCGCCCGCCCTCCCCGCCGGAACCGAGCCCGCCGCCGACGCCGCATGATCCGCCGCATCCGCCTGCGGCCCTGGCAGAAGGTGGCCTTCGAGAAGTTCCGGGCCAGCGAGGCCGCCGACTTCCTCACCGTGGCCACGCCGGGAGCGGGCAAGACCACCTTCGCGCTCACCGCGGCGCGCCACGTCCTCGCCGAGCACCCCGAGCGCCGCGTCGTCGTGGTGGCGCCCACCGCCCACCTGAAGGTCCAGTGGGAGCGGGCCGCCGCGCCGTTCGGCATCCACCTCGACCCGGCCTGGGCGGCCACCGACGGGCGCCTGCCGGCGGACATGCACGGCATCGTGACCACCTACCAGCAGGTGGCGAGCAGCGCCGCGGTGCTGTCGGGGCTCGCCGAGCGGGCCTTCGTGGTGTTCGACGAGATCCACCACGCCGGCGACGACCGGGCGTGGGGCGACTCGATCCGCGCCGCCTTCGAGCGCGCGCCCCGCCGGCTGTGCATCTCGGGCACGCCGTTCCGCAGCGACACCCGGGCGATCCCGTTCGTCACCTACGTGGCCGACGAGGCCGTGCCCGACTTCGAGTACGGCTACAGCGAGGCCCTGGCCGACCGCCGGGTGGTGCGCCCCGTCTACTTCCCCCGCACCGGCGGCCACATGGAGTGGACGGCACCCGACGGTGCGATCCACGAGGCCACCTTCGACGACGCGCTCGACCAGACGCGCGCCAGCCAGCGCCTCCGCACCGCGCTCTCCCTCGAGGGTGAGTGGCTCCCCACCGTGCTGCGCCAGGCCGTGGCCCAGCTCGACGCCGTGCGCGAGCGCCAACCCGACGCCGCCGGCCTCGTGATCGCCATCGACCAGGACCACGCCCGGGGCGTCGCCGACCTCCTGCAACGACGCTTCGATCGCCCGGCGGTGGTGGTCACCTCCGACGACCCCGACGCGTCCGCGGCGATCGCCCGGTTCGCCGCGGGCACCGCCCCCTGGCTCGTGGCGGTGCGCATGGTGTCCGAGGGCGTCGACATCCCCCGGCTGCGGGTGGGCGTGTACGCCACCACCACGACCACCGAGCTGTTCTTCCGCCAGGCGGTCGGGCGCTTCGTGCGGTGGACGCCGGGCGTCGTGGACCAGAAGGCGTACCTGTTCATCCCCGACGACCCGCGCCTGCGGGCCCGGGCGTTCCAGATCGCCGACCAGCGCCGCCACAGCCTGGCCAAGCGCGCGGTCGATCGCCCCGAGCGCGACCCGGCCGCCCTCGACCCGGGCGTCGAGGAGCAGATGTCGCTGTTCGCCGCGCTGTCGGCGGTGGCCACCGAGCACCAGACGCACGCTCCGTTCGAGAGCGGCGACGACGTCGACGACGATCTCGACGTCGGCGACGACGACAGCCTCCTGATCGACCTCGGCCCGCCGCCGCCACTGGCCGGTGACCGGCGGTTCCTGGCCGACGCGCGGGCCGCGCTGGGCGACGACGACGCGGCGACGGCCCGCACCCGCAGCCAGCAGAAGCGTCGGCTCCGCGAGCGCAACGCCGAGATCGTCGCGGTGCTGGTGCGCCGCACCGGCCAGACCCACGCGCAGGTGAACGCCGAGCTCAACCGCCTGTCGGGCGTGGGACGGATCTCGGAGGCCACGGTGCGCCAGCTCGAGAAGCGCCTCGAGGTGGCCGAGCGCCTGGCCCGGAAGTAGGGGTAGCTTGCGGGCCATGCCCCTCGAAGGTGAGTACGAGCCGAGCAGCTGGGACTGGGTCCGCGAGCAGGTCGAGGAGTTCGAGGCGTCCGGCGGCGAGCGGGCCAACACCTTCGCCGACACCGGGCTGCCGATCATCGTCATGACCAACCGGGGCCACAAGAGCGGCAAGCTGCGCAAGACCCCGCTGATGCGGGTCGAGCACGGGGGCGAGTACGCGCTGATCGCCTCGGTCGGCGGCGCCCCCTCCAACCCCGGCTGGTACCACAACGTGAAGGCCGACCCCCACGTCACGGTGCAGGACGGCGCCGAGGTGATCGACGCGGTGGCCGAGGAGGTCGACGGCGACGAGCGGGCCGCCTGGTGGGACCGCGCCGTCGCGGCCTACTCCGACTACCAGACCTACCAGGACGCCACCGAGCGCCGGATCCCGATGTTCGTCGCCCGCCGCACCTGAGCGGGCCGCCGGGCGCCCGCGGTCAATCGGCGGCCGCCGCCGCCGGGCAGCGTCGGGGGTCGGGCTGGAGCGGCGCGCCGTCGACCGGGCACACCTGCTCACGGGACGAGGCCGCCACCCGGGTGCGTCGCAGGCCCACCGCGCTCACGACCGCCGCGGCGACGGCGAGCCCGGCCGTGAGGTGCATCGCGGTCACGTACGCCGCGGTGACCTCGGCGGGGCCGGCGGTCACCGCCAGGCCGGCGACCCCGGGCACGACGGCCACCGCGAGCAGGCCCCCGGTGCGGGCCACGGCGTTGTTCACACCGCTCGCGGTGCTGACGAGCGCCTCGTCGACGCTGCCCATCACCGAGGCGGTGAGGGGCGCCACGAACGTCACCAGGCCGAGGCCGAACAGGACCGCCCCGGGTGCGACGTCGGTGAGCCACCGGGCGTCCGCGTCGATCCGGGCCAGCAGCACGAGACCGGCGGCCACCAGCAGCGGACCGGCGACGAGCTGGGGTCGGGGGCCGATGCGGGCGGCAAGTCGCCCGGAGCGGGCCGAGCCCACGAGCATGAGCACGGTGGCCGGCAGCAACGCGGTGCCGGCGGAGAGCGCGGTCCAGCCGGCGCTGACCTGGAGCTGCACGACCACGAGGAAGAACTCCACGCCGAGCGCGCCGTAGAGCAGGAACGTGACCACGTTGAGGACGGTGAACTCGCGGCGGGCGAACACGACGCGGGGGACCAGCGGGGCCGGCGCCCGCCGCTGGCGCACGACGAAGCCTGCGGCGGCGAGCACCGCGACGACGGCCGCCGCGAGGACGAGCGGGTCGGTCCACCCGCGCTCGGGTCCCTGCGTCAGCGCCCACGTCAGCGGGGCGAGCGCCAGGACGGCGAGGGCCGAGCCCATCACGTCGAAGCGGGGGTCGGCGTCGGGGTCGCGGCTCTCGGGGAACACGCGTGACGCCACGACGGCCACGGCGAGCAGCGGGAGGTTCACGAGGAACGCCCAGCGCCAGCCGGGGCCGTCCACGAGCCAGCCGCCGACGAAGGGGCCGACGGCGCCGGCCAGGCCCCCGAGGCCCGACCAGGCCCCGACCGCGGCCGCGCGGTCGCCGGAGCGGAACCCCGCCTGGAGGAGCGCGAGCGACGTGGGCGTCAACAGCGCGGCGCCGACCCCCTGGAGGATGCGGGCCACGAGGAGCACCGGCAGGGTGGGCGCAACGCCGCAGAGCAGCGAGGCCAGTCCGAACCACACGGCGCCCACGACGAACACCCGACGCCGCCCCAGGTGGTCGCCGAGCGCGCCGCCGAGGAGGATGAACGACGCGAGGGTGAGCAGGTAGCCGGTGATCACCCACTGGAGCCCGACCACGTCGGCGCCGAGCTCGTCGCCGAGGGCGGGCAGCGCGACGTTGACGACGGTGCCGTCGAGCATCGACGAGGCGCTCGCCGCCACCGAGGCCGCGAGGGCGATCCTCCCCCGGGCCGAGCCGAGCACGAGCAGGTCGCCGGTCGGTTCGACCGTGCCGGTGGCCACGGTGGCGCTCCTACCCCCTCGCGGACGGGTCGAGCCGCGTCAGTCGGCCACGTCCACCTTGGCGACGACCCGGTCGACGGTGACCCGCACCACCATCTCCGGCGGGACGGCGTTGCGCCGCCCGTAGGCCTCGGCCTGCTCCGCGCCCATGTACCGCCCGGCGATGCGCGTGCCCCAGTGGAGGAGCTCGTCGGGGTCGGTGCTCGTCGTGGCCGTGCCCCGGATCGTCACGAAGCTGAACGGCGGCCGCTCGTCGTCGAAGCACAGGGCCACCCGGGGGTCGCGCCGGATCGCCTTGCCCTTCAGGGTGTCCGCCGCGGTCATGAACACCACGTCGTCGCCGTCGACGTCCACCCACACCGGGGCCACGTGCGGGCTCCCGTCCGCCCGCACCACGGCGAGCTTGCCGGTCGGCGCGGGCCGCCGCTCGGTGATGAACGACTTCCACCAGCCCTCGGGGGCATCCGTGTATCCCATGCCGGCCCCAACCGGTCGGCGCCGGCGAGGATTCCCGAGGGGCGCTCAGGCCGCCTCGAGGGGGCCGCCGTCGAGGGTGATGCGATGCATCTCCCGGCGCTGGCCCCGGTAGTCGTTCCTCGCGTTGTGCCAGGTCGCGCGGTTGTCCCAGATCGCCACCGAGCCGGGCTCCCAGCGGAACTCCGCGATGCCCGCCGAGCGCAGCACCCGCAGGTAGATCGACGCGAGCAGCGGCGCGGACCGCGCCACGGACCAGCCCTCGAAGCGGACGGTGAAGCTGGGGTTCACGAACAGCGCCTCGCGCCCCGAGAGGGGATGGCGGATGACCGCCGGGTGGGTCACGGTGCCGAGGTCGTCGGCGACGTCGGCGTTCTCGGTCCGGAACGCCGGGTCGATCCAGCGCTGGACCCGGGCGGCCGTGGAGCCGAAGGCGTGCTTGGCCGAGTGCACCGCCCGCATGGTCCGGAGGCGCTCCTGGAGGTGCGCGGGCAGCACGGAGAAGGCGTCGTAGGCGCTGAGGAACCGGGTGTCGCCGCCGCGGGCGGGCAGCTCGCGGGCCACGAGGACCGAGCCCAGGGCGGGCTCGAGGTCGTAGCTGTGGTCGGTGTGCCAGAACCCGCCGACGTTGAGCCGCTGACCCGGCTCCTTGGCCACCAGGGCGATCTCGGGGTGCTCGGGGTGACGGACGAAGAAGCGGTTGACGTTGATGGTGCCGAGACGCCGGGCCAGGCGGAGGTGGTCCTCTTCGCTGAGCTCCTGGTCGCGGAGGAACACCAGTCCGTGGTGGTCGAACAGGGCGCGCAGCTCGGCCCACGTCGCGTCGTCCGCGGTGCGCACGTCGATGCCTCGGATCTCGACCCCGGTGCCGGGGTGCGGCGTGACCGTCATCGTGCTCGGGGCGGTCGTGGTCGTGGTCGTGGTCGTGGTCGTGGTCGTCATGGTCGGTCCTCCGGGGTCGGGCTCGGGACGAGCGGGCGGGTCGTGGGTGCTTCGACGAGCCCGCAACAGGCGTCGACGATCTCGGCGGTCAGCTCGTCGCCCGTGACCTCGGCCGGGAGGGCGCCGACCTCGTAGGTGGCGAGGACGACGCAGGCGTAGGCGAACACCGACTGGACCCGCAGCGGGCGGGTGGCCTCGGGCAGGTGGGCGAGGCGGGCCTCGAGTCGCGCCTGGGCGACCTGGATGGGCTCGTCGTCGACGGCCTCCATCGCCGCGAGCCCGGTGTCGGGGTCGCCGATGGCCTGGAGCAGGAAGCGGGCCCAGTAGCTGGGCCGCCGCCCGAGCACGGACTCGGCAAGGGGCACGACGAGCACCTCGACCAGGTCGCGGGTCGACTGCTCGGCGTCGAGGGCGAGCAGCATCGACGTGCGCCGCTCGTTGGCCGGCGCCATCCGGGTGGCGACGAGGGCGTTGACGAGGCCCTGCCGCCCGCCGAAGTGGTACTGGACCGCGGACTTGTTGCGCTGGCCGGCGGCCTGCTGCACCGCCTGGACGGTGAGGGCGGCCAGCCCGCGCTCGGCCGCCAACTGCTCGGCGGCGTCGATCATGCGGCGGGCGGCGTCGTGCACGGGGCCAGAGTAAGGATTAATCCTTACTCTGTCAAGGGGAGATCCTTACTCATTCGGCGCCGTGCGCAGCTTGAACACGGCGCCGGCGGGGTCGGCGACCGTCGCGAGCACGCCGTACGGGGTCTCGGCGGGCGGGTCGATCAC
Source organism: Microthrixaceae bacterium (assembly GCA_020637195.1). GTDB lineage: Bacteria > Actinomycetota > Acidimicrobiia > Acidimicrobiales > DATDAH01 > JAEUJM01. The sequence goes on along the minus strand of JACJWK010000002.1, from coordinate 49,474 downwards.
CGAGCCACCCAGCTCGACGACCCGGTCGGCGGCCACCTGGGCGTCCTCCACCAGGAAGTAGATCGACCAGACCGCGTCGACGCCCTCGGGCAGCCAGGCGCCGGCGTCCATGATCCCCCCGACCTGCTCCTCGCTGCCCGCCTCGGCCAGCACGACGGCGTAGCGGAACTCGTCGGTGTCGCCGACCATCTGGGTCTCCCAGCCGAACACCGTGCGGTAGAACTCGAGCGAGCCCTGGAAGTCACGGGTGTGCAGCTCGCACCAGCTCGGGGCGCCGGGCTCGTCGAGCACGGTGAAGCCGGGGAAGGTGCCCTCCTGCCAGGCGCCGACGGTGGCACCCTGCGGGTCGGCCATCTGCAGCTGGCTGCCGAGGTCGGCGACGGGCTCGGGCTGCATGAACAGGCTGGCGCCGGCGCCCTCGGCGGTGGTGGCCGCGGTGGCGATGTCCGGCGTGGCCAGGTAGATCGTCCACACGTCGCCGGCGGGCATGTCCCCCATCGGCCCCATCCCGCCGGCGACGGGCACGCCGTCGCGCAGGAACATGAAGTACCCGCCGAACTCCTCGCTCGGCTCGGCGGCCTCCCACCCGAACAGCTCGGAGTAGAAGCGGCGGCTGCCCGCCACGTCGGAGGTCCAGAGGTCGGTCCAGCAGGGCGCCCCGGCCGGGGCGTGCTCACGGTGCGGCACGGTCGTGCTCCTCGTTCATCGCGGACGGTTGCGTCGGTGGGTGCGACGGCGGGTGGCGGCGGAACTCATCGCGGCGGCGGCCTTCGTGGTGCTCACGGCACCGAGCCGGCGGGAACGACCCACTCGGCCCGAAGGTCGGACACCTCGGCGAGCAGGTCGAAGTCCGCGTCGTAGTGCAGCACCGTCACGCCGTGGCGCTCGGCGGTCGCGGCGATCAGCAGGTCCGGGAGGCGCGCCGACCGGAGCCGGCCCCGTGCGCTGACGGCGCGCTGCAGCTCGAGGGCCCGCGACCACACCTCGTCCGGCATCGGAAGCCACTCGAATATCAACCGAGGCCGAGCCGACGGAGGGCCTGGCGGACGATCTCGGCGCCGTGGCGCTGGGCCATGTCGGGCTGGCCGAGGCGGTGCCAGGCCTCCTCGACGGTGAACAGCCCCCTCCCCAGGCAGTCGCCGATGACGGCGTCGAGGTGGTCGGGCTCGGTGTCGCAGGCGATGTCGATCACGGCGCGGATCGGCGTCGTGCACGGGATGCCCCGGTGCACCGTGATGTCGGACGGCGGCACGTCCATGTGGTGGACGTAGTACGGCTCGCCGCCGAGCCAGCGCCGCTCGACCAGGTCGCCGTCGCAGCCGACCGAGAACGCCTCGGCCGGGAAGTCGGGGTCGCCGGGCAGGGACAGGTCGTCGATGCTGGGCACGTCGTGCCTCCTTCTCGTCAGGTCGGACGAGCGGGCCTCCCGGGTCGGGGGCCTCGCGGAAGCACCGGGCTTCGAGCCGTGCGGCGATCGAAGGTTCGACGATCGACGCCGGTCAGCGCAACGTACCCCCACATCATGACCTTGGCCAGGGTCGCCGCCCAGCGGCGCTGGTGCTCAGGTCGTCACCGTCGGCAGGCCGACCATCCGCACCCATGAGCACCGCCGCCGGGTCGCTACGGTGACCGCGTGGCCCGGGAGCGAGCGCCCCATCGGTGGAACGACGGGTTCACGTGGGCGCTGCCCGACCGGGCGCCGATGACGATCACCGACGAGCAGCGCCGGCAGTTCGACCGGGACGGCTTCTTCGTGCTGCGGGGCGCCTTCACCCCCGACGAGCTGGCCCCGGTCGAGGCGGCGTGCGACGAGGCGGTCGAGCTCGTCGCCGGGCTGCTCGAGCAGGTGGAGGGCGGGCGCCTCTCGGTCGCCGGGCTCGACACCCAGGTGGTCGCGCCGCACGTCGTGCTGCGCTCCGGGGCCGCCAAGGCGTTCTGCCGCAGCCCGGTCCTCGCCGGGGTCTGCCGGGACCTCATGGGCGACGACGTGCGCCTCTACTGGGAGCAGGCCGTCTACAAGGTGCCCCACGGCGCCGAGCCGGTGCTGTGGCACCAGGACAGCTACACGTTCATCGAGGCCCCAGGCGTACCTGACCTTCTGGGTGTCGCTCACCGACGCCACCCCGAGAACGGCTGCGTGTCGGTCATGCCGCCGGCGCCCACCGCGACAGCGGCCCCTCGCCCACGCCGACACGCCGATCGGCTTCGAGTGCTGGGGTGACCACGACACCGCGGTCGACGTGCCCACGAGCGCCGGCGACGTCGTGGTGTTCTCGTCAACCAGCCCCACGCCACCCGGGTCAACACCACCGGCACGGTCCGCAAGGCCTACATCGTCCGGTACTGCTGCCACGCCGGCGCGGTCGGCGGCCTCCGGCGACCGGCACCGGCGCGCGCAACCACGGCCCCAGGACGACGCCGACCGCCAGCCCCTGCTCGTCGGCGGCGCCTGCGGTGCCGTCGGCCGGAACCGGCCCGACCGATCCGTCACCGTCCACCGGACTGGCTCCGATTTCGGTGCCCTGGCACCGAAATCGGGGAGCCAGAACGTGTCCGCTGCCTCACCCGAGCCAGTCGGCGAGGTCGGCCTCTTCCCAGTCGTCAGGGGCTATGGAGCGGTGCCGGGCATGGGGTCATGGGGTGGAGTGTCGCCGCCGGTGACGTACTCGGCGGCGGTGCGCTCCCAGGCCACGAGGCGCTCGTCGCCCTCAGGCGCACCCGCCTGGCCGGACAGGAGCCCCCGGGCGCGTCACGGGACCGCCGCAACCCGGTCTGCGCCGCGATCGAGGTCGCCCAGACCACCACGACCTCGTGCTGGTTGGAGAGCACCTCGTAGATCCCGGTCGGCTCGTGGCCGTGGTCACGCCACACGGGCACCTGCTCGGCGACGACGGCGTCGAGGTAGTCGAGGGCCGCGCCCGGGCGCACCGTCAGCAGCTGGTGCACGAACAGCGTGCCCCGCACCCCGGCGGCGGCGAGCGACGCGGTCGTCGGGCTGCCCGCCACGCCGCCGCACAGCCGGTCGAGTCCGCCGGTGCGCCACTGGGCGGCCTCGTCCCACCAGTCCCCGTAGAAGGCCGCGCGCCGCTTCAGGTTGAGGCGGTCGACGTTGGCGGCCCAGCCGTCCCAGCCGGCCTCGCCCACGTCCCAGAGGTTGACGACCTGGGGCCAGCGCCCACCGCCGACGGCGCACACGAAGAACGTGCCCTGGAGCGTGAGCATGTCGGGCATCGCGTTCGTCGGCTCGCGGGCGGCGTGGGCCATGTACTCGTACTGGCCCTGCCCGACGATGTCGATCACCTCGTGCAGGTAGAGGTCGCGCTCGGCCACCGGGCCACCGTAGGACCCGAGGTGTCACCGATGAGCGACGGCGGTGGGCGCCGTCCCTCTCTCGTGGCCGCACCCCGACCCTGGTGCCGCCTGCGGGTGGTGACGCCCGACGGGCGCGTGGTGGCACGACGCACGCTGCGCGGCTTCGGCCCACCCGACCTCGACGCGGTCGACGTCGTGGCCCGGCTGGCGCTGGTGGCTCGACGCCGCGGCGCCCGCTTGATGGTCGAGGAGGCGCGGCCCGAGCTCCGCGAGCTCGTGGAGCTGGCGGGCCTGTCCCTATCCGTCGAGTGGCGATGCGTCGAGGTGGGCGGGCAGCCCGAACTCGGGGAACACCCGGCCGGGGTCGAGCAGGTCGAGGAAGAAGCTCATCTCGGCGATCCGCCCGCCTGACACGTGCAGCACCTGGATGGCCCACGGCGCCCACCCGCCGGCGGGGTCGGGGCGGTACTGGCCGAACGCGGGGCACCCGTTGGCCCGGGTCGCCACCAGGCGCGAGCCCCGGCACCCGCTCGGCCCCGGCTCGACCATCCAGGCGCCGATGTCGCGGGCCCCCTGGAGCCAGAGCTCGAACGGGGGCATCGACTGGATGGCGTCCTCGTGCAGCAGGGTCACCAGCGTCTCGATGTCGTAGCGCTCGAAGGCGTCGACGTAGCGCGCGAGCAGGGCGGCGTCGACGTCGCCGAGGTCGACGGGGTGGGCGGACGGGTCGGGCAGCGACGCCATGGTCGCCCGCGCCCGCTGCAGTGCGCTGTTGACCGACGCCACGGTCGTCTCGAGCAGCTCCGCGGCCTCGGCCGCCGGCCAGCGCAGGACCTCGCAGAGGATCAGGGCGGCCCGCTGCTTGGCGGGGAGGTGCTGGAGCGCGGTGACGAAGGCCAGGCGGATCGTCTCGCGGTGGTGGGCCACGTCGGCCGGGTCCGATGTCTCCGGCGCGACGCGGTCGTCCGCCATCGGCGTCACCCACATCGCCTCGGGCGTGGGCGGCCCGAGCAGCCGCTCGTCGGGCGGCGACGACGGCCCGAGCTCCATCGGCCGGGCGCGGCGCTGCACCTGGCGGCTCATGTCGATGCACACGTTGGTGGCGATGCGGTACACCCAGGTCCGCAGGCTGGAACGCCCCTCGAAGCGATCGGCGTTGCGCCAGGCGCGCACCATCGTCTCCTGGACGGCGTCCTCGGCCTCCGAGCCCGACCCCAGCATCCGGTAGCAGTAGCCGGTCAGCTCGCGGCGGAACGGCTCGAGGTCCAGCGTGGTGTCGGTCTCGGGGAGGGCCATCGCGTCCCAGGGTAGGGAGCGCGGCCGGGTCGGCGCTCGGGTGCTCACGCTGCTCCGACGGAGCACGAGCCCGAGGCTCATCGGGCCGTGGCGTCGCTCAGCCGAACGCCGCCTCGCGCCGGCGCAGGACGGCGCACAGCGTCTGGTTGTACGGCGCCTCGAGGCCGAGCTCCCGGCTCAGGTCGACCACGGCGCCGTTGATGACGTCGACCTCGGAGCGGCGCCCGGCCCGGTGGTCGAGGCGCATCGACGGGCTGGCGTCGGGGATGGTGGCGGCGAACTCGCTGACGTAGCGGACGGGGTCGTCGAAGGGGAACGCCACTCCCGCGGCGACACCGGCGCGGTACGCCTCCGCGGTGCAGCCGAGGGCGACCGCCCACGCCGCCTCGTCGGCCATGAGCTCGCCGACGGTCATGTCGAAGACCGCGGTGGGAGCGCTCAGGGTGACGTTGCAGAGGAACTTCTCCCAGATCATGAGGGTGAGGTCCTCGTAGGCCTTCACCTCGAAGCCCGCCTCGCGCCACACCGCCTCCACCGCCAGGAGCCGGTCGGTGAGCCCGCCGTGGAGCTCGCCCAGCCGGATCAGCCGCATGCCCTCGTGGTGGACGTGACCCGGCTCGGGGATCGACGAGCCGAAGCCCTCGGCGATGCCGATCAGCACCTGGTCGGCGGGAACGTGGCGGGCCACGCGCTCGCCGGCGCCGAGCCCGTTCTGGAAGGCGACGACGAGGTCGTCCGGGCGCAACTGCGGGGCGATCTCGGCCGCCGCGGCGTCGACGTCGGCGGCCTTGGTGGCGACCAGCCACAGGTCGGCCGACCCGGCGTCGGCGGGCCGGCCGCCCGTCGCGAGGCCCTCGACGACCCGGTCGCCGCTGGCGCCCGACACCCGCAGGCCCGACGAGGCGATGGCGTCGGTGTGCTCCACCCACCGGTCGACGGCCCACACCTCGTTGCCGGCCGCGGCGAGCAGCCCGGCGTAGACCGAGCCCATGGCCCCGGTCCCGACCACGACGATCTTCACGGTCAGCTCGCGGTGAGGCCGTTGTCGATGGTGTAGACCGCGCCGGTGACCGACCGGGCCTCGTCCGACGCCAGGTAGGCGAACAGCGCCGCGACCTCCTCCGGCTCGGTCATCCCCCGGTGACCCACCATGCGCCCGGCCAGCTCGGCGTCGAGGTCTGCGGGGAAGGCTGCGGTGGCGGCGATGTTGGTGCGGGTGCCCGCCGGCGCGATGGCGTTCACCCGCAGCGGCGTCTTCAGGTACTCGGTGGCGAGGGCCCGGGTGAGCTGCACGAGGCCGCCCTTGCTCATGCAGTAGGCCACGACGTAGGGCACGCCCTGCAGCCCGGCGTTCGACGCGATGTTGACGATGTTGCCCTCGGACTGGAGCAGGTGCGGGATGGCCGCCTGCGACAGGAAGAAGGGCGCGTCGAGGTTGACCGCCATGACCGTCCGGTACTGCTCGCGGGTGAGGTCGGTCGCATGCGATGCGACGAGGACGCCGGCCACGTTGCCGAGCACGTCGAGTCGACCGAAGCGCCCGACGGCGGTGTGGACCGTCGACACGCACGTGTCGGGGTCACGCAGGTCCGCGACCGCGGTGGCCAGCTCGCCCGCACCCTCGGCCAGGGCGCCGAAGCCGGCGGTGTCCTCGAGGCCGGCGGGGTCGACGTCGACGGCGAGCACCGACGCGCCCTCGTCGAGCAGGCGCAGGGTGACCGCCCGGCCGATCCCCGACCCGGCCCCCGTGACCAGCGCCACCTTGCCCTCGAAGCGAGCTCCCATCCGGCCTTCCTCCGTCCGTGCGCGTCGGGCGAGTCTCGCACCGCCGGTCGGGCCCGGCCGAACCGGTGGCGGGTGTGGGTCGCCGGTAGCATCGCGGCCGATGCCGACCTACGAGTACCGCTGCCGCGCCTGCGGGGACACGTTCGAGCTCCGCCGGGCCATGGCCGCCGCGGACGAGCCCGCGCCGTGCCCTGCCGGCCACGACGACACCACCCGCCTGCTGAGCGTGTTCGCCTCGGTCGGCTCGGCCACCGCCGCGGGCCCCTCGCCCAGCGCCGGCCCGCCCGCGGGCCCGTGCGGCGGCGGGTGCGCCTGCTACCCCGGCTGACCGGGACCGGCCAGTTGCCCAGCCGGGGGCCGACGACCGAGGGGGACGGCGGGGCGCTCTCACCGGCGAGCCACGCGACGCGTACCCCCGACGCGGCCGCCATCGTGATGGGCGGTACCGGCGAGGTGACGACGTACGCGCAGCTGGAGGACCGCTCGATCCGGCTCGCCCGGGCCCTCCGCGAGCGAGGTCTCGCCGTCGGCGACTCGATCGCGATCCTGCTGCCCAACGAGCGGGCCTACCTCGAGGTCGCCTGGGCGGCCCAGCGCTCGGGGCTGCACTACACCGCCGTCAACCGCCACCTCACCACCGCCGAGGTGCAGTACGTCCTCGACGACTGCGGGGCCACCGCCCTCGTGACGGGCGAGGCCCTCGCCGACGTGGTCGAGGGCCTGGACCTCGACCGGGTCCCCGTCCGCATCGCCACCACCGGGCCCCTCCAGGGCTTCGAGGCGTACGACGACGTGCTCGCCGCCACCGCCCCCGGCCCCCTCGAGGACGAGCAGGAGGGGCGGGAGATGCTCTACTCCTCCGGCACCACGGGCCGCCCCAAGGGCGTGCGCAAGCCCCGGCCCGGCACCCCTCTCGGCGACCCGACGGCGGCGCCCGTGCAGATCACGATGGGCATCGCCGCCATGGGCGTCGGCGCGGACTCCGTGTACCTGTGCCCCGCACCGCTGTACCACTCGGCCCCGCTGGTCTTCTCCCAGTCGATGCACCGCCTGGGGGCCGCCGTGGTGGTCATGGAGCGCTTCGATCCCGAGGACTGCCTCGCCCTGATCGAGCGCCACCGGGTGACCCACGCCCAGTTCGTCCCGACCATGTTCGTGCGACTCCTGCGCCTGCCGCCCGAGGTGCGCGACCGCTACGACGTGTCGAGCCTCCGGCACGTGTCGCACGCGGCGGCACCGTGCCCCGTCCCGGTCAAGCGCCAGATGCTCGACTGGTGGGGACCGATCATCCACGAGTACTACGCCGGCACCGAGGACATCGGAAGCACCGCCATCGGCCCCGAGGAGTGGCTCGCGCACCCGGGATCGGTGGGCCGGCCCCGGGAGGCCTGCCACATCGTCGGCCCCGACGGCGAGGAGGTTCCGACGGGTGAGACCGGCGTCGTCTACTTCGCCGGGGGGCGGCCCTTCGAGTACCACGGCGACCCCGAGAAGACCGCGTCGATCGCCAACGAGCGGGGCTGGCGCACGCTCGGCGACATCGGCCGCCTCGACGACGACGGCTTCTTGTACCTCACCGACCGCCAGGCCCACATGATCATCTCCGGCGGGGTCAACATCTATCCCCAGGAGGCCGAGAACGTCCTCGCCGCCCACCCGGCCGTGCTCGACGTGGCCGTCATCGGCGTGCCCGACCCCGACCGGGGCGAGGTCGTGAAGGCGGTCGTGCAGCTCGCCGACCCGTCGGCGGCGGGCCCCGAGGTCGAGGGGGAGCTGCTCGCCCACTGCCGCGCGGAGCTCGCCGACTACAAGTGCCCGAGGTCGGTCGACCTCGTGGACGAGCTGCCCCGGGACCCGAACGGCAAGCTCTACAAGCGCCGCCTCCGGGCGCGCTACTGGGAGGGCCACGACTCCCTGATCGGCTGACGCGGCCCGTCGGTGCCGCCGGCGCTACGGCCGCCAGCCGGTGGGGTCGGTGCCGTAGTGGCAGCGCCACTCGACCACCCGGCCCGCGGCGTCGACCCGCATCAGGTCGGCGCCGGGCTGGTCCACACCGCCCGGGAGGTGGCAGGTGTACACGAGCACCACGGTGTCGGTGCCCGCGTAGGCGGCGTGGAGGGTGTAGCGGACGTCCGACGCGCGCTCGAGCGCCGCGGTCAGGTACGCCCGCAGCATCACCCGCCCCACGATCGTGTCGTCCTCGGGATCGCCCGTCATCCGGGGCACGAACGGCGAGCTGAACACGACGTCCTCGGCGAACGGCGCCATGATCACCTCGAGGTCGGGTCCGTTCCAGCCCTGCTCCCAGTGGCGGCCCAGCCGCGCGACGGTGGCGTCGTCGATCACCGTCGCACCGCCCGGTCGCCCCTCACCCGTCTGCCCGTGCCCACGCGCGTCCTCCTCGGTCGTCCCACCCATGGTGGCACCGCGCCGGGGCGCGGGCGGGCCCGGGCGCTCAGCCCCAGATCGCGTCGAACAGGCGGGTGCGCACGGCCCGCCAGGCCGGCAGCAGCGCACCGACGACCGCCACCGCCAGCATGACCGCCGCGTTCCGGCGCAGCACCTCGCCCGTGACCGACAGCGAGACGGGCCCGGTGGGGAACGACAGCGGGTGGCGCTCGAAGAACGGCACCACGCCGAGCAGCACGAGGGCCGCGCCCAGGGACACACCGGACAGCCCGAACACGACGGCCCGCAGGGCGTAGCTGCCGACCACCGCCCGGGGCGTGATGCCGATGGCCCGCTCGATGCCGATGGTGCGCCGCTTCGCGGCGAGATCGACGTAGGTGACGATGAAGACCGTGATGGCGGCGACGAAGAGCGACACGCCGCCGAGGATGCGGCCGATGAGCCGGAACGACGCCACCTGCTCGTCGAGGCTGCCGCCCAGTTCCTCCCAGGTGTCGACGCGGACGCCGTCGACCCGGTCGGCCACCGCCGCCGCCACGGTCGCGACGTCGGTGCCGTCCGCGCGCACCGCGACCGACGTGGCCCGCCCGGCCAGCGCGGGCACCTTGGCGGTGGCGTCGCCGGCGGTCACGAACGCCCGGGCGTTGGCCTGAACCAGCTCGTCCTCGTAGATGCCGACCACCTCGTACTCGTGGCGGGAGCCGTCGACGAGGGTGAGGGTGACGACGTCACCGGCGTGCACCGAGCGCAGCGATGCCTGGAGGCCCTCCCGGTCCGCGCCGGCGATGCCGATGCCGAGCACGACGCGGTCCCGGTCGCCGGGCTCGAGGAAGCGACCCTCGACCAGGTGCTCCGGCGTGGCGAACACCCGGCCGTAGCCATCGGGGTCGACGGCCAGCACCGGCCAGGAGTTGGTGCGGGTGCCCGACGACACCTGGTTGCCCGCGAGCATCGCGGCGGTGGCCGCCTCGACCCCGGGGACCGAGCGCAGCGCGTCCGTCACGCCCGCGGCGTCCTCGAGGACCAGGTCCTCGCCGGTCGGGGTGACCACGAGGTCGCCGGTGACCGTCGAGCGCAACTCGCCCTCGATGCCCTCGATCGCCCCCTGGATGAGGGCCGGGATGAAGAGCAGCTGGGCGTAGACGAGGGCCATCATCGCCACGGTCAGGGCCAGCACGCCGAGGTTGCCCCGGGTGATCGAGCGGGTCCCGAGGAACAGCGCGGTGCGGCCCGACCGCCACCGGACCGGAGGGGCGACGGCCACCTCCGCGACCGGGCCGGCGTCGATGCCGTCGGGCCGGAGGGCGGCGGGCGCACCCATCAGAAGTACGGCTCCACGAGGCGGCCGTCGCGCAGGTACACGAGGTCGGACGCGTAGTCGCGGTGGTCGGGGTCGTGCGACACGAAGACGATCGTCACCCCGAGCTCCTGGTTCATGCGCACGAGCGCCTCCATGACGGTCTCGGTGGCCCGCGAGTCGAGGTTGCCGGTGGGCTCGTCGGCGAAGAGGATCCCCGGGCGGTTGACGAGCGCCCGGGCGATGGCCACCCGCTGCTGCTGGCCTCCGGACATCTCGTTGGGGCGGTGGTCGGCGCGGTCGCCGAGGTCGACGAGGGCGAGGAGGTCGTCGGCACGGGCCCGCGCCGACCAACGCCGTGCGCCGCGCATCAGGGCGGGGAGGGCCACGTTCTCGGCCGCGGTCAGCTCCGGGAGCAACGCGTACTCCTGGAACACGTACCCGAGCCGGTCGAGGCGCAGCGCCGAGCGGCGCCGTTCGTCGAGTGCCGCCACGTCGGCGCCCTCGAGCCGCAGGGTGCCCGACGTGGGCACGTCGATCAGCCCGAGCTGGCGGAGCAGCGTCGACTTGCCCGAGCCGCTCTTGCCCATGATGCAGACCATCGCCCCGGCGGCGACGGTGAACGACACGCCGTCGACCGCGACGACCGCGGTCGCCCCCTGGCCGTACTCGCGGCGCAGCTCCACCGCCTCGATCGCGGGTGACGCCGCGTCGACGGTCCCGCCTGCGTCGAGGGTCCCGGGCCTGGTGGTCACGGGGGCACCGTACCAATAACGTAAGTGACTTACAAGTATGAGTGACACAATTTCGTGTCGGACCTGCGCTACGGTGGCGTGCATGACCGAGGACCGCCCGGGCCTGCGGGAGCGCAAGAAGGCCCTGACCCGCCTGCTGCTGCGCGAGCGCGCCCGCGCGCTGTTCGCCGCCCAGGGCTACGACACCACCACCGTCGCCCAGATCGCCGCGGCCGCCGAGGTGAGCGAACCCACGTTCTTCCGCTACTACCCCTCCAAGGTGGCCGTGGCCCTCGCCCCCGTCACCGATGCGATCGCGCTCGCCCTCGATGCCGTCGAGGGGCGCCCGGCGGACGAGGCCCCGATCGTCGCCTGCCTCGCGGTCGTCGCCGCCGCGGACGAGCACGGCCTCGCCCCCGCCCCCGGCGCCGCCGAGGAGCTGCGCCGGCTGCGCACCAGCGCGCCCTTGCGGGCCGGCGTCGTCCAGGTGTTCGACGAGGCCGCCGATCGCCTCACCGTGGACTTCGCCCGCCGCCTCGGCGTCCGGCCCGACGCGCCCGTCGCCCGCCAGACCGCCACCGCGGTCATGGGGACCGTGCTCGCCGTGTTCCGCCACTGGGTCGACGAACCGGACGGGAGCGATCTCGCCACCGAGGCCTCGGCGGGCTTCCGGCGGCTCCAGCAGGGGCTCCGCTGACGCCCGCCCCGGTCAGCCGGCCGCGCCGACGGCGACGACGACCTTGCCCCTGACCTCGCCCCGCTCCAGGCGCGCCAGCTCGGCGGCCACGTCCCCGAGCGCCACCACCCGCTCGACCGCGGGGACGACCGCGCCCGACTCGAGGTGGGCCGACAGCGCCTCGAGGTCGGCGCGGTTCTCGGAGGAGATGAACGTGCGCATGCGCTGGCGCAGCAGGGGCGACCAGAGCAGGGCGCGCAGCAGGCGCTCGGTCCCACCGAGCAGGCGGCCGCCCCCTTCGCCGCCGACGATGACCAGGGTGCCGCGAGGGGTCAGGGCACGCCGCAGCGCCCGGAGGGGCCGGTTGCCGCCGATGTCGAGGATCGCGTCGTAGCGCGTCGAGCCGTCCACGGGATCGGTGGTGCGGTAGTCGATCACCTCGTCGGCGCCGAGGCCGGCCACGAGCTCCGCCTTGGCGGCACTGCACACCCCGGTGACGTGGGCGCCCAGGGCCTTCGCGAGCTGGACCGCGTACGAGCCCACGCCGCCCGAGGCACCCAGGATCAGCACCCGCTGCCCCGCCACCACGTCGGCCTGGTCCCGCAGGGCCTGGAGGGCGGTCAGCGCCGAGACCGGCACGGCGGCGGCGGCCTCGAACGAGATCCCCGCCGGCTTGGGGGCCAGGCGGGCGGGGTCCGCGACGACGTACTCGGCCAGCGCACCGCGCGCCGTCCCGTACACCTCCGTTCCCGGGCGCAGGCCGTCGACGCCCTCCCCCACGGCGACGACCTCCCCCGACAGGTCGAGCCCGAGGATCTCGTGGCGCGGCCGTCGCCATCCCTCGATGGGCCGGATGAGGTACGGCAGCCCGGCCACCAGGTGCCACGTGCCGCGGTCCAGCCCGGCGGCGCGCACCCGCACGAGGACCTGACCCGGTCCCGCCTCGGGCCGGTCGACCTCCGTGACCGAGAGGACCTCGGGCGGCCCGTACGCGCCCTGGTGGAGGGCCTGCATCCGGGCCGGGGCGGTCCCGCCCCCGGTCGCGTCGGTGCTGGTGGCGTGCTCGTCCATGCGGGCGAAGGTAGACGTCCGCCGACCGTCCCCGCCCCGCCCGGCCGCGTCTGGTACCGCCTCGTGACACGGCCCCGCCGCACCGGCGCCGCGCGGGTCAGGGCGTGACGATGTCGAAGGCGGGGCTTCCCGAGGCCACGTAGCCGACGAGGCGGGCGAGCACCGACGGGTCGCCCTCGAAGGTGATCGAGCCGTCGCCGATCGCCGTGGCGGCGTCGATCTGGCGGGTCACCAGCCCCACGAGCACCAGCCGGGCGAGCGAGAACGTGGTGACGCCGTCGGGCACCTCGGCGACCTCGCGATGGTGGAGTGCGCCGTTGCGCAGCTCGGTGAGGTGCACGGTGCCCTCGTCGGTGATGCGCCACGCGATCCGGAGGTGGTCGTCCCACGCGGCCGGGCCGTCGATGCGGACGGCGATGCCGTCGAACACCTGGTCCACGGTGAGGGCGTCGAGGACGTCGGTGCCGGCCGTGCTGATGGGCGTGCCCGTGTTGCCGTGCCGCAGCTCGGCGGCACCGACGAGGTACGCGTTGCGCCACGTGCCGCACTCGGCCCCGAAGCCGAGTTGCTCGAGGGCGGCGGCCAGCAGCTCACGGGCCTCGGTGTCGCCGTCGTCGGCGAACACGAGGTGCTTGCCCACCTCGGCGCACCACCGGTAGTCGCCGTCGTCCCAGGCCCGCCGGGCGACGGCGAGCGCGCCGTCGCGACCGCCCATCGCCTCGACGTAGCGCGCCGCGGAGGCTTCCGGGGGATGGGGCCAGAGGTTGGCGGGGTTGGCGTCGTACCACCCCATGTAGCGCTGGTACACCGCCTTCACGTTGTGGCTCACCGAGCCGTAGTAGCCGTGGGTGTGCCACTGCTGGGCGAGCGCGGGCGGCAGCTCCAGCACCTCGGCGATCTCGGCGCCCGTCAGCCCCGTGTTCAACAGGCGCAGGGTCTGGTCGTGCAGGTACAGGTAGAGGTCGCGCTGCATGGCCAGGAACTCGACCGCCCGCTCCCGGCCCCAGGTGGGCCAGTGGTGGGACGCGAAGACCACGTCGAGCTCGTCGCCCCAGCGGTCGATGGTCTCGGTCAGGTAGTGGGCCCAGGCGTGGGCGTCGCGGACGAGTGCGCCCCGGATGGTGAGGATGTTGTGCAGCGTGTGCGACGTGTTCTCGGCGGTGCACAGGGCCCGGTGCTGGGGGAAGTAGAAGTTCATCTCCGCCGGGGCCTCGGTGCCCGGCGTCACCTGGAACTCGATCTCGACCCCGTCGATGGTGAGCCGGGTGCCGGTCTCGGCGATGTGCACCGTCGGCGGGATCAGCGACACCGACCCGGTCGACGTCGTCTGGCCCAGGCCGGCGCCGATCTGGGCGGCGGGGCCGCGCTCGAGCGCGGCGCCGTACATGAAGGCCGCCCGCCGCGCCATGGCGGTACCCGCGAAGACGTTCTCGGCGATGGCGTGGTGGAGGAAGCCCTCGGGGGCGACGACCGGCACCTCGCCCGACGTCACCTGCTCCTCGGTGATGATGCCCTTCACCCCACCGAAGTGGTCCACGTGGGAGTGCGTGTAGATCATCCCCGTCACCGGACGCGGGCCGCGGTGGGCCTGGTAGAGCGCGAACGCGGCCGCGGCGGTCTCGGTGCTGATGAGGGGGTCGATCACGATGACGCCGGTCTCACCCTCGATCACGCTCATCACCGAGAGGTCGAAGCCGCGCAGCTGGTAGATGCCGGGCACGACCTCGTACAGGCCGTCCTCGACGAGGAGCTGGCCCTGGCGCCACAGGCTGGGGTGGGCGGTGTCGGGCGCGTCCGCGTCGCGCAGGAAGTCGTAGGCGTCGAGGTCCCACACGACCCGGCCGTCGGCGGCCCGGACCTGACGCTCGTCGGACCGACCCACGAAGCCGCGGGTGGCGTCCTCGAAGTCCTGGCGGTCCTCCCAAGGCAACGAGGCGGACGCCTCGTCGATGGACCGCCGGGTGGCCTCCGTGGCGCCGCGCTCGTCGCTCATGTGTTCGCTCCTCTCGCACCCGGTCCGTGACCGGTCGGTCCGCAGCCTAGGGGCGGGCCGACCCGCCGCCGTCCCGGGCGCGGCGCGCCCGCCGCCGGCCCTCGTGCAGGGCCGCCACGCGCGGGGCGGGGATCTCGCTCCCCTCGACGACGAGGTCGTCGGGCAGCGCCTGGGGCTCGGGCATCGCCTCGGACCAGGGGTCGCGGTCGCCCAGCCGGTCGAGCGCGCCGTGGATCGTGAAGTCACCGGGCGCCACGTCGTCGAGATCGCCCCACGCCACCGGGAACGACACCGGCACGCCCGGCCGCAGGCGGGGGCTGTACGCCGCGACCACCGTGGAGCCCGCGCCGCGGGTGGCGTCGACGAACACCTTGCCCCCGCGCTCGTCCTTCACGAAGGCCGTGGTGGCGAGCGAGGGGTCGAGGCGCTCGACCCGCGCCGCGAGGGCCCGGGTCGCGGCGGCCGCGGACGCGCCGTCGACCGACGACGACACGGGGACGAAGACGTGCAGGCCCTTGGCACCGCTGGTCTTGACCGCGCCGGCGAGGCCGGCGTCGTCCAGCACCCGCCGCACCAGGTGGGCGACCGCCGCCGCGGCGCGGAAGCCGTCGCCCTCGGGCGGGTCGAGGTCGACGACCAGGTGGGTCGGCCGGTCGAGGTGGGGGAGGCGGCCCATCGACGGGTGCAGCTCGACCGCGCGCTGGTTCCCGAGCCACACGAGGGTCCGGCGGTCGTCGCACACGGCGTAGTGGACCTCCCGCTTCGAGGTCTCGGCCCAGAGGCCCACCGTCCGCACCCACTCCGGCGTGCCCCTCGGGACGTTCTTCTGCATGAAGGCGTCCTGGCCCCGGTGCACCCGCACGACCGACAACGGCCGCTCGGCGAGGACGGGCAGCAGGCGCCCGCGGACGCCGTCGAGGTAGTCGACGAGGTCGCGCTTGGTGGCGTCGGCCCCGTCGAACAGCGGCTGGTCCAGGTTCGTGAGGGGCACGCCCGCCCTCGACTCGCCCCCGGCAGCGCGGGCCATTCCGGCACCGTACCGAGTCGCGGTCGGCGGTGCCCGGACCGCGATCCGGGGGGCGCGGCCGTGACAGGATCGAGAGCCCGCCCGTCCGACCACGAGGAGCCCCGTGACCGACACGACCGAGCCCGACGACCTGCTGGCCGCGCTCCGGGCCCTCGTCGGCACCGAGGGCCCGCCCACCACGCCGCGGCACCCGGTGGACGAGACCCTCGTCGCGCACTGGTGCGACGCCATGGGAGACGACCATCCCGTGTACGTCGACCCCGACGCGGCCGCGGCGTCGGTCCACGGCGGCCTGGTCGCCCCACCGGCCACGCTCGACATCTGGGACCGGGGCGGGCTGAAGCACGCCCGCAGCGCCGACAGCCCGCGGGGCCGGGCGCTGGCGCTGCTCGAGGCGGCGGGGTTCACCTCGGTGGTGGCGGTGAACTCCGAGCTCGAGCTGCGGCGCTACGTCCGGCCGGGCGAGCTGCTGTCCAACGTCGAGATCCTCGACGCCGTCTCCGAGGAGAAGGCCACGGGTCTCGGCGTCGGGCACTTCGTCACCACCCGCCACCGCTACTCGACGGCCGACGGCGAGCACGTCGGTGACCTGTTGTTCCGGGTCCTGAAGTTCAAGCCCGGCACCGGTCGGCCCGCGCCCGGGCCCGGCGAGGGCGCGCCCCCACCCCCCGACCCGGACCCCGCGCTGCGGCCGCGTCCCGCCATCAACCTCGACAACGAGTTCTTCTGGGAGGGGGCCCGCCGCCACGAGCTGCGCATCCAGCAGTGCCGGGGCTGCCAGGCCCTGCACAACCCGCCCACGCCGCGCTGCCCCGACTGCGGCAGCTTCGACCAGGGCTGGATCGTCGCGTCCGGTCGCGGGCACCTCTACTCGTTCGCCGTCCCCCGGTACCCCCAGGTGCGCGGGTTCCGCTACCCGGTGCTGGTCGGCCTCGTCGAGCTCGAGGAGGGCGCCCGGCTGGTGTCCAACGTCGTGGGGGTCACCCGGGAGCAGCTCTCGGTGGGCATGCCCCTCGAGGTGTGCTGGCTCGACAGCCACCCGGCCCAGGTGGAGGGTGAGACCGACGCCCGCGGCCCGATCACGCTCCCGCAGTTCCGCCCCGCCACACCGCCCCGCCGGGAGGCCACGCTCGCCGCGGCGGACGTCGCCGAGGGCGACGCCCTGCCGCTGTTCGCGGTCCCGGTCACCACGACGCTGATCGTGGCGGGCGCCCTCGCCACCCGGGACTTCACCGACGTGCACCACGACCGGGACGCCGCCGTCCGGGCGGGCTCGCCGGACGTCTTCATGAACATCAACACCACCCTCGGGCTGACCGAGCGCTACGTCACCGACTGGGCCGGTCCCGACGCGGTCGTGCGGGCGCTGCGGGTCCGCCTCGGCGCCCCCAACCACCCCGGCGACATCCTGGCCTTCTCCGGCTCGGTGCAGTCCGTCGACCCGGCCACGGGTGCGGTGGTCGTCGCCCTCCAGGGCGCCAACGGCCTCGGGGCCCACGTCACCGGCACGGTGGAGCTCACGCTGCCCACCGCGTCGACCCCGACCCAGGAGGCCTCCCGATGACCGCCCACGCCTACGCCGGACGCACGGCCATCGCCGGCATCGGCGCCACCGAGTTCTCCAAGCGGTCGGGCCGCAGCGAGCTCCGGCTCGCCCTCGAGGCGTGCGTGGCCGCGCTGGACGACGCCGGCGTGGCCCCCGAGCAGGTCAGCGGCCTGTCGACGTTCACCATGGACACCAACCCCGAGAGCGACGTCATGCGCAGCCTCGGCATCAAGGAGCTCACCCACTTCAGCCGGGTCCACTTCGGCGGCGGCGCCCCGTGCGGCACGGTCCAGCTGGCGGCGATGGCGGTCCACGAGGGCGTGGCCGACTACGTCCTGTGCTACCGGGCGTTCAACGAGCGCAGCGGGCACCGCTTCGGCACGGGTGTCCAGGACCGGGTGCCCGGGCACACGGCCGAGGAGGTCGCCTACGCGTGGACCTCGCCGTTCGGCCTGCTCACCCCGGCCTCGTGGATCGCCATGTTCGCCACCCGCATGATGCACGAGTTCGGCGTCACCTCCGAGGACTTCGGCCGGGTGGCGGTGGCCGACCGGCGCCACGCCGCCACCAACCCCCGGGCCTGGTTCTACGAGCAGCCCATCACCCTCGAGGACCACCAGAACAGCCGCTGGATCGTCGAGCCCCTGCACCTGCTCGACTGCTGCCAGGAGACCGACGGGGGCCAGGCCATCCTCGTCACGTCGCTCGAGCGGGCCCGCGACCTGCGCCGGCCCCCGGTCGTGATCGAGGGCGCCGCGCAGGGTATGGCCGAGGACCAGCAGATGATGCGCTCGTTCTTCCGGGACGAGATCACCGGCCTGCCCGAGATGGGCGTGTGCGCCCGCCAGATCTGGGAGACGTCGGGGCTCGGCCCCGACGACGTCCAGACCGCGGTCGTCTACGACCACTTCACCCCGTTCGTGCTCCCGCAGCTCGAGGAGTTCGGCTTCTGCGCCCGCGGTGAGGCGAAGGACTTCATCGCCGACGGCAACATCGAGCTCGGCGGCCGCCTCCCCGTCAACACCCACGGCGGCCAACTCGGCGAGGGCTACCTGCACGGGATGAACGGCATCGCGGAGGGCGTCCGCCAGGTGCGGGGCACGTCGGTCAACCAGGTCGACGGCGCCGAGCACGTCCTCGTCACCGGCGGCACCGGGGTGCCCACCTCCGCGCTGCTCCTCGGCGCCGCGTAGGCGACGCCGGCCGCGCCGCGGGCTACCGTCCGCGGGTGGCCCGAGCGACCGCCGTCCGCCCCCACCACCCGGGCTCGCCGCCCGCCTCCTGCGGCTGCGGCGGCCCGTTCGTCGCCGGCCTCGGCGCCCTCGCGCCGCGCCCCACCGCACTCCCCCCGGTCCCGACCCACCGCGCCCACGACGGCCGAGCCACCGTCGTGCGGGGCGCGACGGTCCTGACCATGGACCCGGCGTCGACGGTCGCCGGCGCGATCGCGTTCCGCGACGGCCGCATCGTGGCGGTCGGCGACGGGGACGAGGTGGCGGCCGCCGCCGGCCGCGACGCCCGGGTCGTCGACGCCGACGGCGCCGTGGTGCTCCCCGGGTTCATCGAGCCCCACGCCCACCTCGTCCCGACCGCCCTGCTCGGGGGCTGGCACGACGTGGGCGCGGCCCGCTTCCCCACGGTCGACTCGGTCATCGAGCACCTGGCCGGGCTCGCGGCCGACGTGCCCCGCGGCGGTTGGCTGACCGCCCGCCAGTTCGACCCGTCGCTCCAGGCCGGTCCGTCCGAGCTCACCACCGACCTGCTCGACCGGGCGTCCACCGAGGTCCCGGTGCTGGTGCTGAACGCCTCGCTGCACTTCGCGTACGCGAACTCGGCGGCGCTGCGAGTCGCCGGCGTCGACCGGGACACGCCCGACCCCGAGCACTCGCCCTACGGGCGGTACGCCGACGGCACGCCCAACGGCGTGCTCGTGGGCCAGGCCGCCATGCTCAGCGTCGCCACCCACGACCCCCGGATGCTCGCGACCGACCTGGTCGCCGAGGGACGGGCGGTGGCCCGCCGGGCCGCGTCGGTGGGGATCACCACCATCTGCGACCAGGGCACCGGGATGGTGCTCGGTCCCGAGGACGCCGACCTCTACCGGGCCATGGCCGACGACGACGGCCTGGCCACCCGGCTCCGCTACTCGGCCCTCGACAACCGCGCCGACGCCTGGGACCTCGTCGGGCTGGCGCCGGGCGACGGCGACGACCGCATCCGGGCCACGGGCTGGAAGATCATCTCCGACGGGTCCAACCAGGGCCGGACGGGGCACCAGCGCACGCCGTACCTGGGCTCGACCGACCGGGGCCTGCCCTACGTCGAGCCCGCCGAGCTGGCGGCCCGGGCCCGGCACCGTGCCGCCCAGGGTTGGCAGGTCGTGATCCACGCCAACGGCGACCAGGCCATCGACGACACCCTGGCCGCCCTCGCCGGGGCGGTCGACGCCGGCGGCCCCGATCGGCGCCACCGCATCGAGCACTGCTCGCTGCTCCACGACGACCAGATCGCCCGCATCGCCGAGCTCGGCGTCTCGCCGTCGTTCCTCATCGGCCACGTCCACTACTGGGGCCAGGCGTTCCGCGACGAGATCCTGGGTTCCGAGCGGGCCGACCTGCTCGACCGCACCGCGTCCTGCTCGGCGGCCGGGATCCGCTGGACGGTCCACTCCGACGAGATGGTCACCGCCATGGGGCCGCTGCGCTGCGTCCACAACGCGGTCACCCGCGAGCTCTGGCGCGAGCCCGGGACCGTCCTCACCCCGGGCGAGCGGGTGCCGGTCGAGTCCGCCCTCCGGGCCGTCACCGCCGACGCGGCCTGGCAGTGCCACAGCGACCACGAGATCGGCACGCTCGAGGTGGGCAAGCGGGCCGACCTCGTCGTGCTGGGCGGCGATCCGCGCACCGTCGACCCGGGCGACCTCGCCGAGATCGAGGTGCTCGAGACCTGGATGGACGGCGTCCGCCGCCACTAGCTCCGGGGCGCCCCCGCCGGCGCCGGTCCCCTATCGTCGCCGGGCAGCCGCCCCGATCGACCCCAGCGAGGACCCATGCCCGACACCGACCTCTCCGTCCCGAGCCTCTTCTCCGTCGCCGGCAAGACCGTGCTGGTCACCGGTGGCTCGCGCGGCATCGGCGAGATGATCGCCGCCGGCTTCCTCGCCAACGGTGCCACCGTCTACATCAGCTCCCGCAAGGCCGACGCCTGCGACGCCACCGCCGCCCGGCTGGCCGACACCTACGGCGGCACCTGCGTGTCGATCCCGGCGGACCTCTCCACGCTCGAGGGCATCGACGCCCTCGTCGGGGCCCTGGCCGACGTCGCCCGCCTCGACGTGCTCGTCAACAACGCCGGCGCCTCGTGGGGCGCATCGATCGAGGAGTTCCCCGAGATCGGGTGGGACAAGGTGATGGACACCAACGTCAAGGGCGTGTTCTTCCTGACCCAGCGCCTGCTGCCCAAGCTCGAGGCCGCGGGGACCGCCGACGACCCCGCCCGCATCATCAACATCGGCTCGATCGACGGGATCCGCACGCCGACCTTCGACACCTGGTCGTACGGCGCGTCGAAGGCGGCGCTGCACGCGCTGACCCGCCAGCTGGGCAACCGGCTCACCAAGCGCAACGTCGTCGCCAACGCCATCGCTCCCGGCCCGTTCCCGACCTGGATGCTCAGCACCGGCGTCGGCACCGGTGGCGACGTGGAGGGCACCGACTGGGAGGCGGTCGGCCGCTCGGTGCCGCGCGGTCGCGTCGGCACGCCCGAGGACGTCGCCGGCCTCGCCATCTTCCTGGCCTCGCGCGCCGGCGCGTACGTGGTGGGCGAGGTCATCGCCCTGGACGGCGGCGCCGTCGTCGCCTGACGGCGGCCGCCCTCGGGGGCGGGACCGGCCCGGTCGGCCGGTCCCGCCGACGGGGGTCAGTCCTTGTGCAGGACGTCCTTGACCTTGTCACGCGCCGAGTCGACCGCGTCCTTGACCTTGCCGGTCACCTGGTCGGCCTTGCCCTCGCGCTTGAGGTCGTCGTCATCGGTGAGGTCGCCGGCGGCTTCCTTGGCCCGACCCTTCATGTCATCGGCGTTCGGCATCGATCTGTCTCCTCTCGGTGGCGGAACCCGGTTCCTACCCACGACGACCGCGAAGGTGACGGCGACGGGGCCGCGAGCGCTCAGCCGGCCGGTTGCGGCGTCGGTGGCGTCGAACGGGCGACCGCACGGTCGGCGAGCTCACCGGCCTCGCCGGTCTCGACCCCGAGGGCGACCAGGAGCCGCCGGATGACGACCCGCCGGTGGTCGAGGCCGGCTTCGCCGTCGACGATGCGGCGGGCCGCCAGCAACAGGGCCCCCAGCACGACGTCGACCGTGCCGTCGTCCGGCGGCCCGTCGAAGCGGCCGCGGGCGTGCCCGGCGACGAGGTCGTCGCGGAGGTAGGCGAGCGGACCGTCGACCAGCAGGGCCCGCTGGACCGCGTCGAGCCGCAGCGACGCCCGCACGAGATCGGGGGCGGCCGCGGCCACCGCGAGGGCCCGCGCGGAGATGACCGCGAACCGGGCGGCCGGGTCGTCCTCGTCGACCTCGGCCGCGGCCTGGGCCGCGAACGCCTCCACCAGCACGGGGACGAGCGCGGCCACCAGCGCGTCGCGGTCGGCGAAGTAGTTGTAGAAGGTGCCATGCGACACCCCGGCACGCGCCACGACGTCCACGACGCCGAACCCCTCGCCCTCCTCGGCGAGCGCCACCACCGCCGCGTCGAGCAGCTGGCGGCGGGTGCGGGCCTTCTTCTTGTGCCCCCGGGTGCGGGGCGCCTCGACCGACGCCACCCCCGCATCCTACCGCTTGTTGACACTCTGTCCAATATTGGACAGAGTGTCAGTCATGACCGCCCCCACGCGACTGACCCTCGGCCACGCCACCCTCGCGGTGCGCGACCTCGACCCGATGGTCGCCTTCTACACCGAGGTCCTCGGCTTCGTCGTGACCGATCGCGGCGAGCCCGCGCCCGGGATGGGGGAGATGGCCTTCCTCTCCCAGGACCCGACCGCCCACCACCAGATCGTGCTGGTGGCGACCCCGGACCCGCCGCCACGGGCGTTCCTGCTGGCCGACCACCTGGCCTTCCGCACCGGCACGCTCGACGACCTCCGGGCCGTCGGTGAGCGGCTGGCGGCCGCCGAGGTCGACACGGTGATCCCCGTCTCGCACGGCAACGCCTGGTCGCTCTACTTCACCGACCCCGAGGGCAACGGGCTCGAGTGCTTCGTGGACACGCCGTTCCACGTGGCCCAGCCCGCGGGAGGCGCCCTCGATCTCTCGACCACGGACGAGGAGATCGAGGCCGCGACGCGCGCCGAGCTCGAGTCGCTCCCCGGGTTCCAGCCCGTCGACGAGTGGCGGGCGGACCTGGCGGCGCGGCTCGGGCTCGCGACCGGGGCCTGAGGGCGGCCGACGTGGACCTGGGCATCGCCGGCCGCCACGCCATCGTCTGCGCCTCCAGCCGTGGCCTCGGCCTCGCCTGCGCGGACGCGTTGGCCCGGGAGGGCGTGCACGTCGTCCTCAACGGGCGAGACCCCGACCCGCTCGCCGCCGCGGTCGCTCGCCTCACCGGGCGCCACGCCGTGGACATCGGCTCGGTGGCCGGCGACATCGCCGACCCGGCGACCCGGGCGGCGCTGCTGGCGGCCTGCCCCGAGCCCGACATCCTCGTCACCAACAACGGCGGGCCGGCGCCCGGCCGGTTCGCGGACTGGGACCGCGACGCCTGGATCGCGGCCCTGGACGCCAACATGCTGGCCCCGCTGGCCATGATCCGGGCCGTGCTCGACGGCATGGTCGAGCGGGGCTTCGGCCGCATCGTCAACATCACGTCGGCCATGGTGAAGACGCCGCTCTCCCCCATGGGCCTGTCCACCGGCGCCCGCACCGGCCTCACCTCGGTGGCCAAGGCCCTCTCCCGGGACGTGGCCCGGGCCGGCGTGACCATCAACCAGCTGCTGCCCGAGCGCATCGACACCGACCGCCAGCGCCAGATGGCCGAGCTGCACGCCTCCCTCGCCGACATCACCGTCGAGGAGGCGTACGCGCACATGGCCTCGACCATCGCCGCCGGCCGCCTCGGTCGGCCCGAGGAGGTGGGCGACGCCTGCGCATTCCTGTGCAGCGCCCGGGCGGGCTACATCAGCGGCCAGAGCCTGCAGCTCGACGGCGGCAGCTACACCGGGCTGCTCTGACATGAGCGCCACGCCCACCGCCGCGACCCCAACGCCCGCCCCCGACGGGGCCCACACGACGGTGCTGATCGTGGGCGCGGGCCCGGTCGGCCTGACCGCGGCCCGGCTGCTCGCGGGCGCCGGCCGGCGCTGCCTGGTCGTCGAGCGTCGGGACGGCCCCCAGCGCGACCCGGCGGCGCACGTCGTCAACGCCCGCACCCTCGAGATCCTCCGACAGGCCGGCGTCGACGGGGACGCCCTGGCGGCCATCGCCACGGACCCCGCCGACGCCGGCCACGTCAACTTCGTGACCCACCTGGGCGGCGAGCTCATCGGGCGCCTGCCCTTCGAGCGTCAGGGCGACGAGTGCCTCGCCCACACCCCCACCCCGCTGCGCAACATCAGCCAGCACCGCCTCGAGCCGCTCCTCGCCCAGGGACTCGGGCCCGCGGTCGACCTCCGCTACGGCACCGAGTGGGTCTCGGCGACCCAGGACGCCGACGGCGTGACGTCGGTGGTCCGCGATCGCACGACGGGCGCCGAGACCACGGTGCGCAGCGCCTACCTGCTGGGCGCCGATGGCGCCGGCAGCGGGGTGCGCAAGTGGCTCGGCATCCCCATGGACGGCCCCGCCCGCATCCAGAGCTTCGTGGCGATCCACGCGAAGGCGAACCTGCGCCCCTACGTGGCCGATCGCCTCGGGGTGCTGCACTTCGTGATGGCCCCCGAGGCCCAGGGCACGTTCGTCGCCCACGACCTCGACCGCGAGTGGGTCTTCATGGTCGCTTTCGACCCCGACGCCGAGTCCGCGCGGGACTACGACGACGAGCGGTGCACCGCGATCCTGCGCGCCGCGATCGGCGACGACGAGGCCACCGTCGACGTCGTCGGCGCCGGCACCTGGCACATGACCGCCCAGGTCGCCGAGCACCTGCGCGAGGGCCGGGCCTTCCTGATCGGCGACGCCGCCCACCGCTTCCCGCCCACCGGCGGGATGGGGCTCAACACCGGCGTCGCCGACGTCCACAACCTGGCGTGGAAGCTGCACGCGGTCGAGGACGGATGGGCGTCGCCGGCCCTGCTCGGGACGTACGAGACCGAGCGGCGACCCGTCGCGCAGGCCAACTGCCACCAGAGCACGACGAACGCGCTCGAGATGATCCACCTCTACGAGGCCCTGGGCGTGCAGGCCGGCACCACCGGCGGCGACCTCGCCGCCGTGCTCGCCGACCCCGCCCGCCGCCCCGCGATCGACGCCGCCGTGCAGGCGCAGGCCACCCACTTCGACATGCTCGGGCTCCAGCTCGGCTACGTCTACGCCGACGGGGCCCTCGCCCGCGACGGCGAGCCGCCCGCGCCGATCGACGATCCGCGGCGGTTCGCTCCCCGGGGCGAGGTGGGGGCCCGCCTGCCCCACGGCTGGCTGGCCGACGGACGCTCGACGCTCGACCTCGTCCCCGCGGAGGGACTCACCCTGATCACCGCCGGCGCCCACGAGGCCTGGGGGGAGGCCGCCACGCGGCTCGCCGCGCCGGTCCACCACGTGCGGCTCGGCGAGGACGCGGTGGTGAGCGACGAGTGGCGGGCCCTCGCCGCCCTCGGTGACGGCGGGGCGCTGCTCGTGCGACCGGACCAGCACGTGGCCTGGCGGAGCGACGCACCGCCGGCCGATCCCGCCGCGGCGCTCTCCGCCGCGTTCACGACCGCGTTCGGCTGAGCTCCCGCCCCGGCCTCGACCCCGATTCGGTACCGTCCGGCCATGACCACCGAGGGCCTCTCGATCCGTCCCCTGCGCTGCGGGGTGCTGCGCAGCGATGCGGCCGGCTTCGTCGAGGGCATGGCCGGCGACCTCGACCTCCAGGTGTGGGCCTTCGTGGTCCACCACCCCGGCGGCACCGTGCTGTTCGACACCGGCATGCACCCTGACGTGCGCGACGACGCGCGGGGGCACCTCGGCGGCGTCGCCGACCTCTTCCGCATCGAGTACACGGAGGACGACGACGTCCACGCCCGCCTCGTCGGGGTCGGCGTGGACCCCACCACCATCGACCGGGTCGTCTGCTCGCACCTGCACTTCGACCACGCCGGCGGCACGTCGCTCGTCGGGGACGCCCGCATCGTCGTGCAGCGCCGCGAGTGGGAGCACGCCCGCGACGAGGAGGGCAGCGGCTACGCCCACGCCGACTGGGACACCGGCCAGGACCTCGAGCTCGTCGACGGCGAGCACGACCTGTTCGGGGACGGTCGGGTCGTGTGCCTGCCCACCTTCGGGCACACCCCGGGCCACCAGTCGCTGCTCGTGCGACTCGACACCGGCGACGTCCTGCTCACCGCGGACGCCTGCTACCTGCGGGCCTCGCTGGAGGCCATGGCGCTGCCGGCGTTCGGGTGGGACCTCGATCGCCAGCGCGCCGTGCTGCGGGACTTCGCCCGCCGGGAGGCGACCGGCACGACGCTCGTCTTCGGCCACGATCCCGTGCTGCCCGCGCTCCTTGGCGAGCACGGGCCCTGACCCGCACCCTCGCCCCGCGTGCCAAGCTTCGGTCGTGGCCGAGCCCAACCCGTCCGTGGTCATCGTGGGCGGGGGCTTCGCCGGCGTCGGGTGCGCCAAGGCGCTGGCGGAGCACGACGTCGACGTCACGCTGATCGACCGCAACAACTTCCACCAGTTCCAGCCGCTGCTCTACCAGGTGGCCACCGCGCAGGCCTCCCCCGCCGACGTGGCCACCCCGCTCCGCGACCTGTTCCGCAAGCACCCGCGGGTGACGGTCAAGAAGGCCACCGTCACCCACGTCGACCCGGCCACGAGGACGGTGTCCACCGCCGAGGGTGCCGAGTTCTCCGGCGACTACCTCGTGCTGG
This sequence comes from Microthrixaceae bacterium, assembly GCA_020637195.1. Lineage (GTDB taxonomy): Bacteria > Actinomycetota > Acidimicrobiia > Acidimicrobiales > DATDAH01 > JAEUJM01. The sequence goes on along the minus strand of JACJWK010000002.1, from coordinate 23,263 downwards.
CGGCGGGGACCGGCCCGAACTTCTTCGGGGTGCCCGGCGCCGACGAGCACGCGCTGCCCCTGTACGCGCTGCGCGACGCCACCCGCCTGCGCGACCGGGTGTTCGAGCTGTTCGAGGAGGCCGACACCACCCCCGAGGTGATCGAGCAGGGCGCCCTCACCTTCGTGATCGTGGGGGGCGGGCCCACCGGGGTCGAGACCGCGGGCGCGCTCATCGACCTCGTCGACGACGTCCTGGCCGCCCGCTTCCACGACCTGGACGTCGCCACGGCGGCCCGCGTGGTCGTGGTGGACCACGGCGAGGCCCTGCTGCGCCCCTTCTCCGAGTCGGCCCACGAGTACGTCGCCCGTGTCCTCGAGGACCGCGGCGTAGAGCTCTGGCTGGGTCGGGGCGTCGCCGCGGTCCACGCCGACCGGGTCGAGCTCGCCGACGGCACCTCGATCCCCACCCGGTGCGTGGTGTGGGCCGGTGGGGTCTCCCCCACGCCCCTGGGCCTCGCCGACGAGCTGACCACGGGCCGCGGGCCACGGCTCGCCACCGCCGCCGACCTCACCCTCGTCGGCCACCCCCGCGTGTACGCGATCGGCGACGTGGCACAGATCGCCGACCACGACGGGACCGTGCTCCCGCAGCTGGGGTCGGTGGCGCTGCAGGCCGGCACGCACGCGGGCCACAACATCCGCCGCCACGCCGCGGGCCGCGACACCGAGCCGTTCCGGTACCACGACAAGGGGATCATGGCAATGATCGGCCGCAACGCGGCGATCGCCGAGCTCGGCGCCCACCGCCACGAGCTGCACGGCCACCTCGCCTTCACCGCCTGGCTCGGCGTGCACGCGCTGTTGATGAGCGGCACCCGCGAGCGGGTCGACCTCTTCGTCTCGTGGGCGTGGGACTACTTCACCAAGAACCGGGCGCCGTCGATCGTCGAGTCCACCGACGGGATCGACTGGGACGACGCCGGCTCCTGACCGGCCCGCGCGCCGGGCCCGCCGACCCCGACCCATCCACCCACCGTCCAGGAGCGGACCATGATCGACCTCGCCACCTACCGGCCCAAGGGGGACAAGGAGAACTCCCGGTTCTTCGAGGAGTACCTGCCGCGCATCTACGAGCGTCGGGCCGCCTGCGGGCTCGACGACCTGGTGGGCCACATGGCCGGCGTGGTGATCCAGGTCGAGCACGGCGACGCCGTGCCGTACCTGGCGGAGCTGGCGGTGATGGGGCCGTACCGCCTCACCGAGGCCCGGCTCACCGACACCCACAAGGTGTTCCTGCTCCGGTCCGATCCGGCGTTCCCGCGCCTCGTGGTGATCGAGCCGCTGTCGCCCACCTACGAGGACCAGGGCACCCGCTTCAACCGGCTGTACCCGCTGGCGGCGGCCAAGGCCAACGCCCGCTACGTCGGCGAGATCTACCGCGCCACGGACCTCGACGCGGTGCGCGCCGCCCTCGAGCCGCAGTCGATCCGCTTCGTGTACGCCGACGACGCCGAGGCTCCCCTCTACGCCACCGACCACCTCCTGTTCAGCTTCCTGTCCGACTACACCTACAACCGGGTGGGGTACGTGGACGTCGACCTCGACGACCTCGACGCGGTGGGCCTCGGTGAACGGCTCACGCTGACCCCGGCGGAGCGGGAGGTGCTCGACGGAGCGGCCCGGCTCCAGGCCGAGCACGGGATCGCCGATCGGGTGAAGGGCCTCGACCACATGGCCACACGCATCCTCGCCGCCGACCGGGAGGACGCCATCCTCGAGTACCTGACGATGGTCCCGTACTACTTCTGGGGCGCCTACAACATCGACGAGATGAACTCCTCGACCAACGTCACCCGCAGCCCGTCGGTCCACGACGACAAGGTGTCACCCGCCCGGGTGTTCACCGCCAACAACACGCCCGCCTTCGTGAACTCGTTCGAGGGTCGGCCCATGCCCACCGAGGACTTCGTGCGCAACTTCGGCCGCCGCATGCACCACATGGCGTACGAGGTGGCCGACGGCGACGTCGGGGGCGAGAAGAACGTGGACTTCGTCGTCGGTCAGCTCGCGGCGCTCGGCACGGCGTTCCTCGCGCACGTCGTCGGCGAGTGCAAGGACGACCCCAACCTGAAGCAGATCTTCTCGAAGTCGAGCCGCTACTCGCTGCTCATCACCGAGTACGTCGAGCGCTGCCACGGCTACGAGGGGTTCTTCACCCGCTCGAACGTCGCCGCGCTCACCGAGGCCGCCGGCGCCGACGAGCGCTACGAGCACGGCCACGTGTTCGATTGACGCCGCGGCGCCGGCGGGCCACGCCGGCGCCGCGTCAGCCGGCGTCGCCGGGCAGGGTGAGGCGGGCCCCGCGGGGCGGCCCGGCGAGGGGGGCCTGGCGCTCGGCACCGTGGTAGCGGCCCGTCGCGGGCCGGAAGCGGTCGCGCCGCGCGTTGTCCCAGGCCCGCTGGAAGCGCTCCGGCGCGGTGCCGTCGAGGAAGGCCCCCGACGCCAACGTCGGGTGCAGCTCGCCGAAGGTCATGACCTTCGACTGGTCGATGCGCCGCAGCACGTGGTCGGGCTCGAGCTGGCCGGGGTGGTCGAGGCCCATCGCGGCCACGATCTCGGCCAGGGCGTGGATGGTGTTGTGGTGGAACTGCCGCACCCGGGTGGCCTTGTCGTCGACCACCAGCGCCCGTTGCAGCCGCTCGTCCTGGGTGGCCACCCCGACGGGACAGCGGTTGGTGTGGCACTGCTGGGCCTGGATGCAGCCGACCGCCATCATGAAGGCGCGCGCCGAGTTGCACCAGTCCGCGCCGAGGGCCATCGACTGGGCGATGGCCGAGGCCGTCACCATCTTGCCGCTGGCCCCGACCCGCAGCCGGTCCCGGATCCCGGCGCCGATCAGCACGTTCTGCACGAGCATGAGCCCCTCCACCAGCGGCATGCCCAGGTGGTCGGAGAACTCGAGGGGCGCGGCCCCCGTCCCGCCCTCGCCGCCGTCCACCACGACGAAGTCCGGGTAGGTGTCGCGCTCGAGCATCGCCTTGGCGATGGCGATGAACTCGCGGGGATCGCCGATGCAGATCTTGAAGCCCACGGGCTTGCCCTCGGACAGCTCGCGGAGGGTGACGACGAAGTCGATCATCTCGTCGGGGGTGGAGAAGGCCTGGTGGTAGGTCGGCGAGAACACGTCCCGACCGGCGGGGACGTGGCGGGCCTCGGCGATCTCGTCGGTGACCTTGGCCGCGGGCAGGATGCCCCCGTGCCCGGGCTTGGCGCCCTGCGACACCTTGATCTCGATCATCTTGACCTGGGGGTCGGTGGCGGTGCGCGCGAACAGGTCCGGGTCGAAGGTGCCGTCCGGCGCCCGGCACCCGAAGTAGCCCGTCCCGATCTGCCAGATGAGGTCGCCCCCGTGCTCCCGGTGGTAGCGCGAGATGCCGCCCTCACCGGTGTCGTGGGCGAAGTGACCCTCCTTCGCGCCCTTGTTCATCGCCCGCACGGCGTGCCCGCCGAGTGCCCCGAAGCTCATGGCCGAGATGTTGAGCACCGACAGCGAGTAGGGCTGGTCGCACTGCTCACCGCCGACCACGACCCGCAGCGCGGCGACCGGGTCGTCGGGGACGGGCCGGGGAGCGATCGAGTGGGCCAGCCAGGTGTAGCCGGCGGCGTAGACGTCGATCTCGGTGCCGAAGGGCTTCTTGTCGGGGACGCTCTTCGCCCGCTGGTAGATGAGCGACCGGGTGTCGCGGTCGAAGGGACGGCCGTCGGTGTCGCTCTCGACCAGGTACTGGTGCAGCTCCGGTCCGACACCCTCGAGCAGGAACCGGAAGTGCCCGATCACGGGGAAGTTGCGCAGGATGCTGTGCCGGGTCTGGGCCAGGTCCCAGACGCCGACGACGACGGCCGGCACGAGGACGACCTCGGCCCACAGCCACCGGGGGTGGATGACCACGGCCAGCACGGCCGCGACGACGACGAGCACCATCGACGCCCAGAGCGCGCCCTTGCCGACTCGTTCGATCATGGCCTGGTCCGACTCCCCCTCGTCGCGCCGCCCCCGGCAGCGTACCGACCGCCGGTCAGCCCGGCCGGGGCAGCTCGGCGGTCGCCGTCGCCGGCACCCGGTCCGGAGCGAAGCCGCCGAGCAGGTCGGCGACGGTCGCCGCCACCCCCGGGGCCGGTGCCTCCGCCCCGAGGCCCCGACCGATCCAGCGCACCACGTCCGACGCGGTCAGCCCGTCGCGGGCGAGGTCGGCCAGGGTCACCGAGCCGTGGCGCTTGGCCAGGCGCGCGCCGTCGGGGCCGACCACGAGCGGCACGTGGGCCCAGCGGGGCCGGTCGAGGCCGAGCAGGTCGCAGAGGTGGGCCTGGGTCGGGGTGACGTCCAGCAGGTCGGCGCCCCGGACCACCTGCTCGACGCCCTGGTCGGCGTCGTCCACCACCACCGCGAGGTTGTAGGCGGCCACGCCGTCGTTGCGGCGCAGCACGACGTCGTCGACCGCGGCCTCCACCGTCCCGTGCACGTCGTCGGTGATCGAGACCACGGTGGCGGCGCCCCGCAGGCGCACGGCCGGTGGGCGTCCTTCGCGCCGAGCGGCCGCGACCCGGCGGGCACCCGCCTCCCGGCAGGTGCCGGGGTACGCGCCCGGACGGACGTGCGGGGCCGTGCTCGCCTCCCGGATCTCCCGGCGGGTGCAGTAGCACTCGTAGGTGAGGCCCCGGTCGACCAGCTCGGCCAGCGCCCGGTCGTACCGGTCGCGCCGTTCGGACTGGTGCACGACGGGCCCGTCCCAGTCGAGCCCGATGGCCTCCAGATCGGCGAGCTGGCCGGCCTCGAAGCCGTGCCGGCTGATGGTGGGGTCGAGGTCCTCCACCCGGAGCAGGAACCGGCTGCCGGCGTGCCGGGCGAACAACCAGGCCGCGGCGGCGGTGCGCAGGCTCCCGAGGTGCAGCTCGCCCGACGGCGTGGGGGCGAACCGGCCGACTGCCACGGGGCGAGCCTAGGAGCGCCGGACGCGCGGTCTCGACGGGGCGGTCAGCGCCGAGCGGCGCAGAAGGGCAGGCGGTCGAGGTCCACGTTGCCTCCCGACAGGATCACCCCGACGTCGTCGGGCAGGTCCGCGCCGGCCCGCGCGAGGGCGAGCAGCCCCGCCAGGGCGGTGGCCCCGCTGGGCTCGACCACCTGCTTGAGCCGGCCGTACAGCAGGGCCATGGCGTCGACGATCTCGTCCTCGGTGACGGTGACGATGCCGACGTCGTGGGCCCGCAGGATGGCGAAGGTGCGGTCGCTGAGCACGGCCAGCAGCCCGTCGGCGATCGAGGTGGTGTTCCCCTCGGACGTGCGCCGCCCGGCCGCCAGGGAGCGGGCCGCGTCGTCGACCGCCACCGGCTCGGCGCCGTAGACAGTCACGACGGGGTCGACGCCGTGGGCGGCGATGGCGGTGCCGGCCAGGAGGCCGCCTCCGCTGACCGGGGCCACCACCGCGCCGATGGCGGGCACCGCCGCGAGCAGCTCGAGGGCGGCGGTGCCCTGCCCGGCGATCACCGCGGGACGGTCGTAGGGATGGATCTCGACCGCTCCCGTGCGGGCGATCACCTCGGCGAGGCGGGCGTCGCGCGCTTCGAGGGTGGGCTCGCACAGCACGACCGTCGCGCCGTACGCCTCGGTGGCCGCCCGCTTCGCTCGAGGGGCGTCCCGCGGCATCACCACGTGGCAGGGCACGCCCCGGGTGCGGGCCGCCAGGGCCAGCGCGGCGGCGTGGTTGCCCGAGGAGTGCGCCGCCACCCCTCGGGCGGCGGTGGCGTCGTCGAGGGCGAGGACCGCGTTCGTCGCCCCCCGGAACTTGAACGCACCCGCCCGCTGGAGGTGCTCACCCTTGAAGTGCACCCGGCAGCCGGCGAGCTCGTCGATCGAGGCGCTGGTCATCACCGGCGTGCGCCGGGCGTGCGGGGCGATGCGGTCCGCGGCCCGCCGCACGTCGGCGAAGGTCGGGAGGTCCCGGTCGGCCACGGGCGGAGCCCCCGTCAGTCCCAGTACCCGGCCATGAGCTCGACCGCCCAGCCCGGCTCGCGGACCTCGCCGCGGGGGGCGAAGCCCGTCAGGTGCGGCTTCACGTCGAGCACGGGCGTGCCGTCGACGGCGTCGAGGCCGCGCACGTCGATCCAGCCGGGCCCGGCGCCGACCAGGCGACAGATCGTCACCCCGATCCGGTTGGGCCGGTCCTTGGCCCGCTGGGCCAGGATGCCGACCCGGGGCCAGTCCCGGCGCCCCCGGGGGTGACGGGCACCGGTGCACACGCTGGTGGGGTCGACACGGTCGAACACGAAGACGACCTCGACGTGGGAGAACCCGTCGAGGCCGAGGGTGGCCTCGGGCTCGAGCAGCCCGCCGTCGAACTCGATGCGACACGTCTCGGCGTCCCACCCGTCGTCCTCGACCGCGGCCCGCCCGCCCCGCACGTGCCCGATCGGCGCCACCTCGATGCCCACGGCGCCACCTCCCGGTCCGGCCGTCTCCGCCCGCCATCCTGGCACGGCGGCCGCGAGCCCCGACCGACGGTTCGGGCCCTCGGCCCCTGTCGGCGCGCCCTCGGCGCAGCGATGATGGCACCGTGCGCAAGGCAGTGCTGGTGCCGGTCGCGACGGGCGTCGCCGCGGCGGTGCTCGTGGGCGGCGCCCGCGTGCTCGGCGCCGACGGCGCCGGGTTCGCGTTCCTGGTGGTGTGGGTCCCCATGACCTGGCTGGGCACGATCAGCCGGGTCGTCCGGCCCCGCCTCCCCGCCCGCTACCACGAGCTCCGCGCCGGCGAGCGCGACGGCCGGGTGTACGAGCGGCTCGGGGTGCGCATCGTCAAGCGCCTGCTGCGCCGCGGCCCCCTCGCCCGCTTCAACCCGGACCTGCACCTGCCCGCCGAGCCGTCGCCCGCGTCGCTCGCCCACCTCGAGGGGCGGATGCGCGACGCCGAGGCGGCCCATGCCCTCCTGCTCGTCGCCACGCTCGGCGTCGTCCTCCACGCCGCGGCGCGCGGCTGGTGGACCGCGGCGCTGCTGACGCTGATCTTCGACGTGGCGCTGAACGGCTACCCCGTGATGCTCCAGCGCTACAACCGGGCGCTGCTGCGCCGGCGCTTCGCCGCCGTGCTCGACGAGGGCCGGCCGGCCCACGCCGACCCCGGTCAGGGTGGGTCGAGCGTGGCCGACACGGCCGTGGTGGATCCGGCCACGAGCGCGACGGGGTCGGCCTGACCGAAGCCGGCCGCGCCGTCGTGGTACTCGAGCGCGTGCACCCCGGAGGGGTCGAGGAAGGCGACGACGACCGGGCCGGTCCGCAACCCGCCGACGGTGTAGCTGCCGTCGAGCCCGGTGACCGCGCCCTTCACCAGGCCGCCGGTGGCCGGGTCGAGCACGACCACCCACGCGCCGGGCACCGGGAGGCCGCCCACCCCGGTCACGGTGCCGCTCAGCGCCGCGGTGGGCCCGGCCGGGTCGAGGTCGGCGTCGACGACGGCGCCGGTGGGCCCGACGACCACCTGGTCCGCGGCCCCCAGGTCCTGGGTGGGGTGGTCGAGGTTCCACTCGCCGCGGTGGGTGGCGGTCGGATCGACGAACTCGACGAAGTAGCCCCCCGGCACGACGGCCAGCGCGTAGTCGCCGGCTGCGTCGGTCACCGTGGCGTCGGCGACGGTGCCGGTGCTGTCGAGGGCGACCACCCAGGCCCCCTCGATGGGCGCACCCGTTCCCGTCGCGGTGACCCGGCCGGTCAGCGGTGCCGTGCCCGGGGCGCCGGCCGCCACCGGCGCCAACGCCGCGTCCGCGGTCGCCGTCGTGCCCGGCGAGAGCGGGACGAGCGTCGCCCCGCTCGGGACCGCGGCGTCGTCGTGGAACTCGACGGCGTGGTCCCGAGCGGGGTCGATGAAGGCGAGGAGGTGGTCGCCCGCCTCGAGTCCGCTGATGGTGTATCGGCCGGACGCATCGGTCTGCGTGCCGCCGGCGAGCGCCGCCGAGTCCGGGAAGGGACCCACGGCGGCCACCCACACGCCGGGCAGGGGCTGGCCCGTCGCCGCGTCGGTGACCACCCCCGACACCGACGCGGTGGCGCCGGCGGGCGCCAGGCCGATGTCGAGACCGGAGGCGCCGGCGTCCACCGGCGTCGGGTCGCCGTCGAGGGCCCGGTCGTCGTACCACTCGCCGGCGTGCGTGCCGGAGGGGTCGAGGGTGAGCACGTGGTGGGTGCCGGGGCCCACCACCGCCGAGAACGCGCCGGACGCGTCCGCCGTCGCCGCCACCGGTGCACCGGTGGCGGTGTCCAGCGCGAGCACCCACGCGCCCGCAACCGGGTCACCCGAACCGTCGTCGGTGACGGTCCCCGAGATCGACCCCGCCGGGACCGGCAGCGTGGTGGCCGACAGCGCGTACTGGCCGAGCGAGGCGTACGACGTGTAGCCCGTCGGCGACGCGGCGAACGGATCGCCCACGCCGGTGCCCTCCACCGTCACGTAGTAGGTCCCGGCGGGCAGCGTCTGGGTGAAGCCGGCCGACAGGGTGGCGGCGCCGTCGGACACGGCCACCACCCCGCCGCCCTGGTCGAGCAGTTGCGCGCGGACGTCCAGGTTCTTCACCGGCAGGAACGGGTCGACCTGGACCGTGACCGGCCCGGCCCCCGTCGTGAAGCGGAACACGTCGACGTCCGCGGTGGTGCCAATGCGGCCGGTGGCGACCGGGGTGAGCCCGCTCAAGGGCGTCGCCGTCGCCGTCGTGTCGCCGTGGTCGTCCGGGCGCAGGCCGAACCCGTTGCCGTTGGTGAGGCTGGCGATGACGGCGAGGTCGTCGGGGCCGTTGCCGTAGTTGGCCGACGAGCCGTTGTTCGTCGCGTCGAGGTACTCGCCCCGGCTCCACTGGGTGACCGAGCGGTTGTAGGCGGCGCCCATGATGGGGCCCCAGCTCGTCGTCCCGGAGCCGTGGCCCCCGTAGTAGGTCGACGTGCCCTTGCCGTCGTGGGCCAGGTTCATCGAGTGGCCCACCTCGTGGGACGAGGCCTCGCTGACCCCGCTGAGCGAGCTGTTGTACACGAAGACGGGCTCGTCGGTGGCGTCGTCGAACGAGCCGATGTAGGCGTGGCCGCCGCAGCCGCAGTCCGCCCAGGTGTCGTCGGTGACGACGACCCGCACCCCCCACCGCGCGTCGCCGGCGCCGCTGCGCCGGAGGTCGGCCACCGGCGGCTCCTCCGTGGTGACGTCGACCGCGAACGGCGCGAAGTCCTCGGCGACGTACGCCCACACGAGGCCGATGCGGGACAGCTCGGTGGCCGACCACGAGTCCGGTGACCCGTCGAGGTCGTAGGGCGGCGACACGATCGGGTCGATGCCGCTCGACGAGTTCCAGCTCGTGCCCGTGGTGGTGCTGCCGTCGAAGTCGAGGTAGATCACGTGGCTCGCGCCGGGGAGGCTGTGGAGCTCGAACACCGCGTCGTCGGTCGGCGGCGCCGGCTCGGGGCCCGGGTCCACCTCGGGCGCGGGACCGGCCCCCTCGCCCGGGGCGGGCTCGTCGACGTACAACAGCTCGCCATCGGGATCGACCGCCAGCGTCGGGTCGGTGAGCAGCAGCGACTCGAGCCGCTTCTCGCTGATGCCGTAGTCGCGGGCGACGTCGTCCAGCCGGGGACCGAGTTGCTCGACGGCCTGCATCCCGTGCGCGGCGGGCGCGGGCTCCGTGGCCGGGTCGGCCCCCGGCCCGGTCTGGGCGAGCGCCGCGGGCATGGCCAGGAGCGCGGCGAGGGCCACGGCGATCCCGGAAGTGGTGGTCGACCGGCGCATTCGGATCAGCCTCGTTCCCTCTCGTGCGCCCGGCGCACGCTCACTCACTCGTGTTGACGGTCCCGTGTGGGCAACGGTCGCTCACCCGCCGAACTTTCGCGATTCCGCTCCGACGCCACCTGTGCCGCACGCCATCCCCAGCGGCGGGAGCACCGGCGAGGGTACTCCCGCCGGCCTGCGGAGACGATTGCGGCAGTCCCCTCGGTCGGGGCGGTGAGGTAGGTTCGACCGCAGCGAGCGAACGAAGGGAACCACCGTGCGCCGCACCCTCACCCCGCTGAGTCTCGTCGTGTCCCTCCTCCTGCTGATCGCCGCCTGCGGCGACGACGGCGGCGGTGACGTGGGGGTGGACGAAGGTGACCCCACCGCCGACAGCATCGACGCGGAGCTCCCGGACGAGACGTCGGCCACGGACGACGTGCCGGCCACCACGGTCGCCGCGGACGAGGACCGCAGCGACACGTTGTGCGGCGACCTCGCCGCCGTCGCCGAGATCGACCCGTCGGTCCAACCCACCCAGGGCGACGTCGACCTGGTCCGCGGCCTGGCCGACGACACCTCGGGCGACGTCGCCGATTCGTTCGCGACGATCGCCGACGTCGGGCAGTTCATCGCCGACCTCGGGCCGGACGACCTCGACGACCCGGAGGCCTTCGCCGGCCTGGACGACATCGCCACCGAGGACGAGCAGGCGGCCGCCGGTCAGACCCTCGTCGACTTCGCCGACGAGGCGTGCGGGCTCTCGGTCCCGCTGTTCGAGAACTTCGTGCCGTGACGCCCCCCGCCGTTCGATCGCGCCGAGCCTGAAGGGGACGAGCGCCTCGGGCGGGCGACCGGGCGCCCACCCGCGGATCAGCGGTCGAGGCGCAGCAGGCGGCGGGCGTTGGCGTCGAGCGTCGCCGCCCGCACCGCGTCCCCGTGGGCCGGGTCGGTGTCCTCGTCCCACCCCGCGAGGTTCGTGCCGGCGACGATGCGGTCCGCACCGAACGCGGCCACGAGCGCGGCGAGCGCCAGCGGCCCACCCACGTGGGCGTCCCACCACAGGTGGCGCAGGCGGTCGCGCACCGCGCCCTCGGCGGCGAGCTCGGGCGGGCTCCAGGGCCGGGTCCGGGCCGCGTGCTCCATGCGCTCGGCCAGCCACGACGTGGCGCCGCCGCCGTGGCTCATGCACACGTCCAGCGTCGGGAAGCGGTCGAGCACCCCGCCGAGCACGAGCGTGGCGACGGCCAGGCTCTCCTCGTGGAGGAAGCCGAGCCACAGGTCCGCGTCGAAGCGGGCAAGGCGCTCGTCGCGCCGCGGGCCGTCGACCCCGTCGGGCACGGGGTGGAACAGCACCGGGACGTCGAGGTCGACGCAGCAGGACCAGAAGGGGTCGAAGGCCGGGTCGTCGAGCGGCCGACCGAGGTCGGTGGCGAGGTAGGGCGCCACGAGACCCAGCTCGGTCACGGCTCGACGCAGCTCGGCGACGGCGCGGACGGGGTCCTGCATCGGCACCTGGGCGAACCCCCGGAGACGGTCGGGCGCCCGCGCCACGAGGGCGGCCAGCTCGTCGTTGTGGCGGCGACAGAACGCGTCGGCCCAGTCGGGCTCGGCGCGGGCGAACAGCGTGAGCGGGTTGGGCGAGAGCACCTGGAGCCCGATGCCGGCGGCGTCCATCGCCGCCAGGCGGGCGTCGAGGTCCATGAACGGGGTGCCGCGGTAGCGGACCCCCACCAGGGTGTAGTCACCGACGCGGAAGCAGGGCGGTCGCCCGGTCGCAGGATCGCCGTCGTCGAGCTCGGGGCCGAGGGGCCCGGCCGCGCCGAGCACGGACTCGAGCACCACGTGGGCGTGCAGGTCGATCACGGTGACGCCGCGCGGTCGCGCCGCGCCCACGCCATGGCCTGCGCGAGCAGCCGCCGGTGGGCGGGGTGCTCGAGGGAGGCGGGCCCGTGGCCGAGCACGTCGGTCACCACCCGACCGGCGCCCACCTCGCGGGCCCAGACCACGGGGTGGTCGCGCCCGCCGTGCGCGCTGGTGAGCAGGGGGGTGAGCCCGTCCTCCTCGTCGAGGAAGCCGTACACCTCGTCGTCCACGGTGAAGTCGCCCACGCCCGCGGTGACCGGGTGGCGACGGCCGTCGGCGGTCAGCCGGACGTGGGCGGGACCGAGCGGCGGGTGGGCGCTGGTCCCCCACGCCCAGGCGGCGCCGCACAGGGCCTTCCAGTGGGGATGGCCGTCGAAGCAGATCACCGCGGTGTGCAGGGCGAGCAGCCCGCCCCCGGCGCGCACGTGGCGGTCGAGCGCCGCCGCCGCGGCGTCGGTGATGCGGTAGGCGTGCTCGTGCCGCTGGGCCGCGTAGGCCGGTGCCGCCATGGCCCAACGCAGCGCGTCGACGGTGAGCAGGCCGAACGGCTCGGCGCCGCCGGCGGCCGCGTCGGTGAGCAGGGCCACGGCCTCGTCGGGCTCCGTCACCGTGGTGGTGCGCAGGCCCTGCTCCTCGGCCACCCGCTCGACCACCGCGGTCGTGGCGGCGAAGTCGTGGAGCGGGCCGCCGCCGAGCAGCAGGTGGCGGGTCACCCCGGCGGCCCGTCGCCACCCGGCCCGACGGAGTCGACCGCGGCGGGCCGGGGCAGGCCCGCGATCACGCTCCGGGTCACCCCGCCGTCCACGAGCAGCTCGGTGCCGGTGACGTACGCGGCGGCGTCGGACAACAGGAACAGGACGGCGGCGGCCACGTCCGCCCCGGTGCCCAGCCGGCCGAGGGGCACGGCGTCGGAGCGCCGCCGCCGGATCGCCGGATCGGCGTAGATCGGCTCGGACATCCCGGCGTCGATCAGGCCGGGGGCCACCGCGTTCACCCGGATGCCCCGCCCGCCCCACTCGAGGGCCATCTGCTGCGTGAGCAGGGCCACTGCCGCCTTCGTGGCGCCGTAGGCGCCGGCGTTGGGCCCCGGCGCGACGCCGTTCATGGAGGTCACGGTGACGATCGACCCCGCCCCGTCGGCCGCCACCATCCGGCGGGCGACCGCCCGGGCGGTGACGAAGGTGCCGGTGAGGTTCACGTCCACCACGGCGCGCCAGTCGTCGAGCGCCAGGTCCAGCAGCGGGCCGAAGCGCACGACGCCGGCGTTGGCCACCAGTCCCTCGGGGGCGTCGCGCCCGGTGGCCTCGGCCAACCGGTCGAGCGCCTGGTCGACCGCGTGGGCGTCGGTGGTGTCGCACGCCAGCGGGACCGCCCGCGCCCCGAGGGAGGCGGCGACGGCCGCGGCGGCGGCGCCGTCCCGGTCGAGCACGGCGACGGTCCACCCGTCGCCCGCCGCGGCGGCGGCGATCGCCGCGCCCAGGCCCCGACCCGCACCCGTGACGAGCACGGTGCGGCCCGGACCGGCGTGGTCAGCCATCGAGCTCCTCGGCCACCGCCGCCACCACCCGGCGCTGGTCGTCGTCGAGGCCGGCGAGGCGGGCCTCGGTCAGCTCGTCGCTGAAGCGCAGGCGGTCGGCGTCGGCGAGCTCGTCGACGGTCGGCATCCAGGCCGAGTGCAACAGCAGGGGCACGCACTCGTTCGCGGTGCCCTCGAGCACTGCGATCGGGCCGGCGCCCACCTGGGCGGCGTCGAAGAGCTCCACCCGGAAGCCGTCGTCGCTGAGGACGGGCTGCACCACGTAGCCGTCGTGCCCGCCGGGCTCGCCCCCGGCGTACGCGCTGGCGGAGGGGTCGGCACCGTTGCTCCGCGGGGCGAAGGTCGGCGAGGTGATGAGGTCGGACGTGTCGGCGTACTCCCAGCGGCTCTTCAGCGCCATGCTCCCCCGCTCGAAGGTCGCCAGGTAGCCCGGCGTCTCCTCGGCGACGTCGTCGAGGTCGATGCGGCCCTCGTACAGCCGGGCCGCCCGCGCAGTGACCCGGCCGGGACGGCAGCCCTGGTAGCTGACGTGGTGGAGGGTCGGGGCGCTCATGCCCTCGGTGCTCCAGTCCATGGCCGAGAGCTGCAGGTTGAAGGTCCAGTCCTCCCGGCAGCGGCCCTGGTCGAGCAACTTGCCCGACTCGGGGTCGAAGACGACCTCGGCGATGGTCTCCGGGGCCATCGCCATGTTGTAGAGGCCCACCGACGCGGGCGGCACCGGGGCGCCGTGCACGTCGACGTCGTCGGGGCGCACGTACAGGGCCAGGTCCATCAGGTCCATGCCCTCCCACACGACCGAGATGCCGTCGGTGTCGTCGTAGCGGGCGTAGAAGTGGCCGTTGGGGGGCGAGACGGTGAAGCACGACGGCGTGACCGGGGTGCCCGACGGGCGGGCGAGGAGCTCGTCCTTGCGCACGAGCCACACGGGAGCGGCGTCGTCGACCGTGACGGTGCGCTCGCCGCCGAACATCTCGTCGGGGTCGGCCCGGAAGTTGCCGGAGTCGCACAGGATGACCCAGTCGCGGGTCTGGCTGACCGTGTGGGTGGACCCGGCGAAGGCGATGCCCTCGAGCGGCCACCACTTCACCTCGGTGCCGTCCCGGTCCCACCACACGACCGAGGGCCGCATGCCGAAGGTCGGCTCCATGACCGGCTCCAGCTTGGTGGTCCACAGCCCGTCGCGGTCGGGGTCGGCGACGGGGTGCGCGGAGGAGAACAGGAACGGCAGCACCGTGTCGCCGAACATCGACGGGCCGCCCCAGCTGTCGATGTGGCCGACCTCGGCGACGTACTCGAGCGTGCCGGGGTGGATCTCCACCGGGCGGCCCGCGTCCCAGGTGGTGAACAGGCGGTCGCCCCACGGGAGCGGCGCGGTGTTCGTCGCGTTGGGGGCACCGAACGGCGACGTGTAGCCGACGGGGCCCGCGGTGAAGGCCTCGGGCGCGGCGTCGAAGATGCGCTTGCTGGGCGTCTCGATGCTGGCGACCCGCCAGGCGAAGCGGCCGTCGGGGGCGCCGTGGGTGCCCGGGGTCAGCGACAGGCGCGCGACCGCGCCGAAGTCGAAGATCCCGTAGGGCAGCCCGCCGCTCAGCCGGGGCGCCGAGAACAGCATCTCGCCGGACACGTCGGCGGGCCACGCGCCGGACACGACCCGCAGGTCGAAGTCCCGGTGCGGGGCGGTGGTCAGGCAGTCGGGCGTCGGCACGTCGGTCGCTCCTCTCCGGCGGGCGCCGCCTCCCGGGCGGCAGGGGTGAACACTGTTTACTACGATCGTGGCTGCCCCGGGACCCGCTGCCGCCCACCCGGGGTTCGCGCCACCGAGCCGCCAGCGCAGGGAGACCCATGGACGCCACCCTCGAAGCCACGATCCGCCGGGAGCTGGTCGAGAACCGCGACCGCACCGCGCCGCCCCCCGACGCCGTCCCCGTCCCGCCCCTCCCGGCCGGCCGCTACCACGACGAGCGGCTCTTCGCCCTCGAGGGCGAGCACCTGTGGCGGCGGACGTGGCTGTACGCCGCCCACACGTCCGAGCTGACCGAGCCCGGTGCGTACGTCACCTTCGAGCGGTCGGGGGCACCGATCGTCGTCGTGTCGGGCGAGGACGGCGAGGTCCGGGCCTTCTACAACAGCTGCCGTCACCGTGGCGCGCCCGTCGTGCGCGACGACTGCGGCACCGCCAAGCGCCTGACCTGCCAGTACCACTCCTGGTCGTACGGGCTCGACGGCCACCTCAAGGCGGTCCCCGACGCCCGCAGCTTCGCGGGGCTCGAGCTCGACGCGCTCGGCCTCGTGCCGGTCCGCTGCGAGGTGTGGGAGGGCTGGGTGTTCGTCAACGAGGACCCCGACGCCGCGCCCCTCGTGGAGTTCCTCGGCCCGCTGTGCGAGCAGATGCTCGAGGTGAACGGGCCCTCGCTGCGCAAGATCGGCACGCAGAGCCACGTGGTCCCGGCCAACTGGAAGGCCATGGTCGACGCCTTCCTCGAGGTGTACCACATCCGCACCGTGCACCCCGACAACGCCGCGCTGCTCTACGACGACACCACCGCGACCGTGGCGATGCTCCCGAACGGGCACAGCCGGCTCTCGGTCGCGGTCAAGCCCGAGCTCCTCGGCGTGATGGACCCGTCGCCCGCGGCGGACAACCCGTCGGTCGGGGCGCTCTGGCGCGAGACCAGCACGTCGTTCGGGTGGTTCCCCAACATCGTGGCGCCGCTCGACACCGGGGCGTTCCCCCTGCTGTGCATGTGGCCGCTCGACCGTCGCACCACCGAGCTGGAGCTGGTGTGGTTCGCGCCCGACTGGGGCGACGGGGACACGCCCGAGGAGAACACGCTGCGCATGACCCTCTTCGAGACCGTGATGGCCCAGGACACCGCCAACATGGGCGGCATCCAGCGGTCGGTCGAGTCCCGCGGGGCGCGGCCGTTCCAGATCGGCTGGCACGAGCGGCTGATCCACCACTTCCACCGCGCCGTCGACCTCGCCATCGGCGACGAGGTCCCCGCCGAGCTCCGGGTCTCCCCCGCGCTCGACGGGTACGTCGAGCGCGCCTGACCCCGCCCACCCCTGTCGCCCCACCGAGGGAGCCCCACCCGACCATGTCCAGCCCGACCACCGCCACGGGGCCCGTCACCGGCCACGTCACCAACCCCGACGACCAACCCGACCTCCGGGGCAACCGCTTCCCCGTGGCCGACGAGCTCGACGCCCCCGACTGCGCGGTGTCGGGCGAGCTGCCGGCGGGGCTGCGGGGGAGCTTCGTCCGCAACGGCCCCAACCCCGCCTTCGAGCCCATCGGCCGCTACAGCGCGCTCGACGGCGACGGCATGCTCCACGCCGTCACCTTCGGGGGCGACGGGCGCGTGTCGTACCGCAACCGCTGGATCCGGTCGCGTGGCCTCGGCGCCGAGCTGGCCCACGGGGCGGCGATCTACCCGGGCCTCGGCGAGGTGATGGACTTCCCCAGCCGGGACCTCACCGGGGACGCGGGGCCGGTCAAGAACCCGGCCAACACCCACGTCATCGAGCACGGCGGGCGCCGCCTCGCCCTCTGGGAGGGTGGCCTCCCCACCGAGGTCACCCCCTCGCTCGACACGGTCGGCGAGTACGACTTCGGCGGCCGCCTGCGGGGCGCCATGACCGCGCACCCCCGCCTCGACCCCCGCACCGGCGAGATGCTCATGTTCGGCTACTCGCTGTTCGAGCCGTACCTGCGCTACCACGTGGTCGACGCCGACGGCACCCTGTCCCACAGCGTGGACATCGACCTGCCCGCACCGGTGATGATGCACGACATGGTGATGACCGAGCACCACGCGGTCTTCCTCGACTCCCCCTTCGTGTTCGACATCGCCAACCTGGGCAACGGGCCGATGGTGCGCTGGATGCCCGAGCGGGGGGCCCGCATCGGCGTGATGCCCCGGCGGGGCACCGCCGACGAGCTGCGCTGGTTCGACGTCGAGCCCGGCCACGTGCAGCACTTCTGGTCGGGCTGGGCCGACGGCGACCGCATCGAGTTCCACGGCTGTCGCTACCAGGACCCCGACTTCGGCATCGACAACACCACGCCCCTCGGCGACCGGTCGGCCAAGGACCACTTCGCCCGGCCCGCCCGCTTCTGGGTGGACCTGGCCGCCGGCACCGCCGGCTGGGAGCCCATGGACGACATGGAGGGCGACTTCAACCGCATCAACCCCGCCTACGACGGCGTGGCGGTCCGCCACCTGTACCTGTCCGGCTTCACCCGGCGCGACCGGCACCTCGGCGACTTCGATGCCGTCGTCAAGTACGACGACGCCACCGGCGAGCGGACGGTGTGGAGCGCCGGCCCCCACGGGCACGTCGGCGAGAGCGTCTTCGCGGCCGACCCGGGCGGCTCGGCCGAGGACGACGGCTGGCTGCTCAACGTCGTGTACGACGACGACCGCGACGCCACCGACCTCGTCGTCCTCGACGCCCGCGACCTCGCCGCCGGACCGGTGGCTCGGGTGCACCTGCCGAGGCGCGTGCCGTTCGGCTTCCACGCCAACTGGTTCCCGGAGGCCGTGGCATGAGCGGCGCCGCACGATCGCCCCGCCACCGCCGGGCCACCGCGGCGGCGCTGCTCGCGCTGGCCCTCGTCGCCCCGGCGTGCGGGAGCGACGACGGCGACTCGTCGGCGACCGGCGACTCGTCGGCGACCGGCGACGCGTCGACCACCACGACGGGCGCCGCCCTGCCCGCGGGCGCCGAGGACCTGCCCGGCCGCTACGCCCACTACGACGTCGTCGCCTACGAGGGGGACGACATGAAGACCCTGATCATCTCGTACGGCTTCACCGACTACGACCTCGTCGACGGCGAGATCATCTCGGACGACTCCTTCTGCTTCTCCGAGCACCGCAGCGACCAGCCGATCAGCGTCGAGTTCTCCGACGCCGCCACCCAGGCCATCCGCCCGGTCCCGGTGGCGGTGACGGTGACCGAGGAGGACGGCGTGCTCCACGTCTCCCGCCCGGCGACGCCGACCGGCATCGGCGTCCGCCTGGAGGACCCCGCGAACGACCCGCTGCCCACCGACCCGGACGACCCGCGCATCGCCGACGACGACGGCGACGGCAACCCCGGGGTCACCGCCACCATCACCGTGACCCCCGAGCTCAGCGGCGAGATCTACCTGGCCCGCCGGGAGATCTTCGCCTACGAGGCGCAGCGGCAGGACGACGGGTCACTCACCGGCACGGTCGACGACGACTCCGAGCAGCTCGTGATCGGCGCGTCCGACCCGGCCTTCGAGACCGGCGGCCAGTGGACCCAGTACCCCGACCCCGCCAAGAGCCCCATCCTGTTGATCCCGGTCGACCGCTCGTGGGACTGCGAGCGGCTGCGGGCCGAGCGCGACGCCCTCTTCCCGCCGACGCCGGAGGTGGACTGGTGAGGGCGGCGCGTCGCCTGGCGGCGGCGGCCGCCCTGCTGGCCGGCGGCGCGCTCGCCGCCGGCGCCTGCGGCTCGGCCGGGGACACCGGCGGCGGCCCCCGCCGAGGCGGCCCCGCCCACCTCGGCCGAACCGGCGGACCCGGTCCCCGCCGCGGTGCAGCGCCTCGACATCAGCGGCACCGAGTACGCGTTCGAGATGGCTCCCACGGGCGACCTCGAGCCCGGGTGGACCACCGTCTCGTTCCGCAACGACGGCGCCGAGGCCCATCAGGTGATGTTCGCCGCACCCAAGGAGGGCGTCGACCTCGCGGAGCTGGCCGCGGCCGCGGGCCAGGACTCGTCGGGCGCAGCGGCCATCGAGTACGTCGACATGATCGGCGGGGTCAGCTACATCGGCCCGGGCCAGACCATCGACGCGATGGTCGACCTGCCGGCGGGCACGGTCATGGCCATGTGCTACGTGCCCGACCCGGACGGGGTGGCCCACGCCCTGCGGGGCATGTCGTCGGTGCTGACCGTCGGCGGGGGCGACGGCGGCACGCCCCCGGCGCAGCAGGACCCGGACCCGGTCGCCGGCACGATCGAGCTGGCCGAGGACGGCTACCGCCTCCCGGACGCCATGCCGGCCGGCTGGTACCGCGTGCGCAACACCGACCAGGGCGACGGCGGCGAGGGCCTCCACGAGCTGTCGATCCTGCGCCTCGGCCGGTCGGCCTCGGCCGACGAGGTCGACGCCCTCGTGGACGACCTGGCGGTCAACGCCACGCCGGCGGTCCCGGTCGAGGCCCTCGGCGGCCTCGGCGCCATCTCGCCCGGACTCGAGGGGTACGTGCACCTCGACCTCCCGCCGGGCGACTACGTGGCGGTCGACTTCATGCCCGACCCGGGCGACAGCCGGCCCCACCTGCTCGACGGGTACTACGCCGCGTTCGCGCCGTAGCCGGGCTCGCGCCGGGCCCTACAGCAGCACCGGGTAAGCCGACCAGTAGCCCCGCGCCGAGTCGGGGTCGAGCCGCGCCGGGTGCTCGGGGTCGGGTCGGGCGCCGGCGTCGAGGGCGGCCCGCACCGCGACCGGCACCAGCCCGTAGAGGTGGTCGGCCCCCGGGCCGTCGGGCCCCGGCTCGACGCCGGCGGCGAGGTCCTGGCCGATGCAGGCGTGCATGCCCAGGCCGAAGCTGAGCCCCCAGCGCGCCACCCCCGGGGGCAGCTCGCGGTCGGGATCGAAGCCCTCGACGTCGTCGCCGAACGCGGCCGGGTCGCGGTTGGCCGCCATCAGGTCGATGACCACCTGGTCGCCCCGGGTGACCCGGCGACCGTCGGCGAGCTCGAGGTCGTCCAGCGCCCACCGCAACGCGACCGGGCTGGAGGGCTGGAGCCGGACGGTCTCGTGGACGCAGCGCTGGAGGGCGTCGAGGTCGCGCCGCGAGGCGGCGCCGGCCGGGTCCGCCGCCTCCAGCTCGAACAGGTGGTGCAGGGTCCGCACGAAGGCGGTGGCGGACGTGTGGGCCCCGGCGAGGAGGTAGAAGCACGTCTCCCGCAGGACCACCTCGTCGGGCAGCGAGAGGTCGTCCAGGTTGCGCAGCAGCACGGTGAGCACGTCGCGCGGCAGCTCCTCCTCGGCGATCTCGCCCCGGGCCAGCCGGTCGAGCTCCCGGCGGCGCCGCGCGATCGAGGGCTGCAGGAACTCCTCGTCGAACGCCGCGAGCGCGGCGGCCACCTGCGCCCGCTTGGCCTCCCGGTCGCCGGTGTAGTGGGCGAGGGTGGCGCCCTCGATGAAGCGCATGAGGTACTCGTAGAGCCGGTGGGTCTCCTCGACCGTCCGGAGCGGCCGGTCGACCCCCGCGGTGAACGCCGACAGGTTCATCATCATCTGGTGGCTGAGGCTGACCAGCTCGGCCCGGCCCGCGGCCACGTGGGGGGCGAGTGTCTCCTCGACGATGGGCGGGAACAGCTCCCGCTCGTAGCGGACCTGGGTGTCGCGCCGGAACAGCCGGTTCTCGAGCCGGCGCCGGGCCCGGTGCTCGTCGCCGTGCAGGTTGACCAGGACGTCGGCCATCACGACGTCGCCGTCGTCGTAGAGGGCCTGGCGCAGCTGCTTCTGGCGGAAGGCGTCGCGTGCCTCGGCGTAGGTCGAGACGGTGACCACGCGGGGCCCGGCCCCGGTCACGGGTGCACCAGGTCCCAGGTGAGCAGCTCGGTCGACCACGTGCCCACCTTCTCCCCGGGCAGCGGCGCCCGGGTGGGCCACGGCCGGTCGAGGTCGACCGCCCGCCCTCGGGAGAACACGTGGCGGAGGCGCCGCTTGTCACCGAGCACCGAGACGTCGGTGGCGGGGTCGCCGTCGACCACGATCACGTCCGCCGCCGCGTCCGGGGCCAGCACCCCGATGCTGCCCAGCGGGCGCCGCAGGGCGAGCGCGCCGTTGCGGGTGGCGCACGCGATGGCCTCGAGCGGGGTCAACCCGAGGACGTCGACGAGCACCTCGAGCTCACGGGCGTGCCAGTGGCCGTACGGGGTGAGGGCGAAGCCGCTCTCGGAGCCGCACAGGATCGGCACGCCGGCGTCGTACGCGACCCGCAGCATGTCCGCGGTGGCCTGGATCTCACCGCGGAACAGGTCGACCTGGGTGGTCAGGGCCCCGACCCGGGCGCCGTGGTCGGCGAGGTTGGCCAGGAAGGTGAACGTGGGCGCCACCGCGGCGCCGGCCTCGACCAGCGCGTCGACGGCGGCCTCGTCGAGGAAGCTGGCGTGCAGGATCAGGTCGACCCCCGCCTCGGCCGCCATCCGGGTCGACTCGGCGCTGCGGCAGTGGGCGACCGTGGGCGTGTCGAGGGCGTGGGCGGTCTCGGTCACGGCCCGGAGCTCGTCGGGCGACCACACCGTCAGCTCGCCGCGGCGGTTGGGCAGCGAGCCGGTCACGTGGACCTTGATCCAGTCGGCGCCGTACTTCACCTGCTGGCGGGTGGTGCGCACGATCTCGTCGCGGTCGGTCATCACGTGCGCGTACCCGACCCGGCCGGCGTCGGGGATCAGCCGGCCGGCGGTGCCGCCGGCCGCGGTGAGCAGGGCGTTCAGCCCCGAGGCCATGCGGGGCCCCTCGACCAGCCCGGCCTCGATCCCGTCGCGCAGGGCCGGCCCGAGGTCGTGGATGCAGTCGGCGTCGAGGAAGCCGGTCACCCCGGCCCGGAGCAGCTTGGGCACGTTGAACGCGGCGAGCAGCATGGCCGTGGCGGCGGGCCGGTGGAAGAACAGCTCGTCGTTGCTGGCGGGCTCGCCGAAGGTGATGTGGCAGTGGGCGTCGATCAGGCCCGGCAGCACGGTGGCGCCCGCCACGTCGACCGTCGCCGCGCCGGGAGCCGCCAGGGCGCCGGCCGAGGCCCCCACCGCGACGATGCGGTCGGGCTCGAGCAGGACGTCGGTGGCGGGCCGCGGCGGCGCCCCGGTGCCGTCGACGACCGTGCCTCCGGTCAACAGGACCTGTGTGCTGGTGTGGCTCATGCTCCCCCGCCCGCGGCCGGCAGGTGAACGATGTTAACCAACCCCCGCCGAGGGTCGCCCGCGCGGTCGGTCGCTCAGCCCGGGGAGACGTCGAGCACGACGTTGCCCACCTTCTGGCCCGACTCCACGTACTCGTAGGCCGCGACGATGTCGTCGAGCGCGTAGTGGCGGTCGATCAACGGCCGGAAGGCCCCCGAGGCGAGCAGGTCGGCGAGGTGCTCGATCATGGGTTGGTCGTCGCGGGGGACGGGGAACTTCACCCGCGGCCCCCGGCGCAGGGGCGTGACCACCGCCAGCAGGGGGTTCTGGGCGCCCCGGCCGAGCTCGCTCGACATGTAGAGCCCGTCGGGCTTCAGCACCCGCCGGCACACCGCGAAGCTGCTCTTGCCGACCGCGTCGAGCACCACGTCGTAGCGCCGCTCGTCGTCGGTGAAGTCACCGGCGGTGTAGTCCACCACCTGGTCGGCCCCGAGCCCGGCCACCAGCTCGACGTGCGGACCGGCGCACACGGCGGTGACCCGCGCGCCGACGTGCTTGGCGAGTTGCACCGCGGCCGAGCCGATGGCGCCCGTGGCGCCGTACACCATCACGTCGGTGCCCGGACCGATGTCGCCGGCCCGCACGTACGCGAGCGCGTAGTGCGAGCCCTCGGTGCCGGCCGCGGCCACGTCGAAGCCGACCCCGTCGGGGATGGCGGCGACCGACGCGTCCTCGGCCACGGCCAGGTGCTCGCCGTGGCCACCGAACCGGCCCTCCACGTAGCCGAAGACCCGGGCACCCGGTGCGAAGCGGGTCACCTCGGGCCCGACCTGCTCCACCACGCCGGCGAACTCGCAGCCGAGCACCTTCGCCTTCGGGCGGGGCACGCCGGCGAACAGCCGCACGATGGGCGGCGAGCCGGCCCGGAACCCGCAGTCGGTGCGGTTCACCGTGGACGCCCGCACGGCCACCAGGAGCTCGCGCGGCCCCGGCTCCGGCCGCTCGATCTCCCGCACCGAGACGACGTCGGGCGGGCCGTACCGCTCCCGCACGGCGGCCCTCACGACGCCGACCCCGCGGGGTTGGCCGTTTCGGGCGGGGCTCGATGTCTCGTCTGCTCGTTCACGGGCCCGGCCTCACTCGACGTCGCTGCGACCCTAGCGTCGGGCGGTCCTGCGGCCCGAGGCGACGGCCGGGCGG
>JACJWK010000019.1 GCA_020637195.1 Microthrixaceae bacterium | reverse complement strand
CGACCCTGAGGCGCGATTGCGTCAGCGCAGCGCGTGGGCGAGCTCGACCACCGCCGTGAGGGTGTCGGCCAGGCGGCGCGGGTCGGACTCCTCGCCCTTCGCGGCCGCCCGGACGGCGCGGCCGACGAGCTGGAGGTCGGGTCGGGCCGTCATGGCGGCCCGAAGGATGTCGACTCGGCGCTCGTCGAGCCACACTGCGGCGGACTCGGGGTCACGGGCCAGGGCAGTGAGGTGGGTGGCCCGAGCGAGGTGGAGTCGGTGCAGCCCGGTGGCGCCGCCGTGGGCCCTCCGGAGCGTCCGTCGCTGATGGCGGTTGGCCACCCGCACCCCCTTGGGCAGCCACGCCGCCTCCGCCCGGTAGCGGGTGACCACGTGCACGGTGGGGTTCCCGCCGAGTCCCATGGCCTCCTCCCGGCGGATCTCCACCACGATGCCCAACTCGTCGACTCGGCCGCTCATGCGGTGGGCGACGCGGTCCGAACCAGTCGCGACGCCCTGCGCCTGACCGCTGAGCACCTGGGCGAGGCGCCCGGTCCGGTCCTCGGCCGGCGGGGGCACCAGCACCTCGTGCTCGAGGCCGAACGTCGACGCCACCTCCGCCCACGCCTCGGTGATGGCCCGATACCGGGCCTCGGCCCGTGTCACGGGACCATTTCTACCCGGCGGTGGGTGCCCGGCCGGCCCCGCGGGTGAGCGGTCAGGCGGCCCCGACGACGGCTTGGAGCGGGTCGAGCACGCGGACGGGGGTGCCCGGCGCCGCCGCGGCCACGTCGGCGACGAAGCCGCCCAGGTTGACGTTGAACGAGAACCCCATCGCCTCGGCGTCGGCGCTCAGGGGGCGGAAGAAGTCGTCGTGGTGGTGGGCCACGACCACCTTCGGCGAGAGGCGACCGAGCACCCGCTCGACGAAGCGGTCGGTGTAGACGCGGCCGGCGATCCCGCAGAGGAACACGTCGACGTCGCGGTCGCGGATCTCGTCGTCGACCAGGTCGGCGCTGCCCTGGTGGTACAGCGTGGCCCCCGCCACCTCGACGGCGATGCCCCACACCTGCCCGCACCGGTAGGCGCCGGCGCCGAGGTGGTCGAGCGAGTCGCAGGTGAGCTCGCCGTCGCTCGGCACGGCCAGGCCGAACAGCAGCTTGGAGTGGCGGCTGGGGGTGAACCGCACCGTGAAGGGGCCGATCTCGTAGGGGCGGTGGGGCTCGACCGCCACGGCCAGGTCGGGGCGGCCGTGCAGCGCCAGCAGGTGCTGCGCCGACGACGACCCGTACACGGGGCAGCCGTGGGCCGCGGCCACCGCGGCGGCGTCGACGGCGTGGTCGAAGTGGGTGTGACCCAGCAGGACGGCGTCGGCCGCCGGCAACAGGTCGGCCACCAGGCCGTGGTCGACCGGGAGGGGGCGCCGCTGACGGGCCACCGCTCCCAGCGGCGCCCGCGAGACGTAGGGGTCGATGAGCAGGGTCGTGTCCTCGTAGGTCAGCCGGAACCCGGCGGTGCCGAGCCACTGCACCTCGAGCCCGGCGGGGAGGTGGTCGCCGGCGTCGGCCCGCCCCCAGTTCAGGTCGCGCTGCACGCCGGGGTCGTCCCGGTGTCGCAGGGGCAGCCAGCGCGGTGCGTCCATGCCCGACGCGATACCAGACCGGGACGGGCCGGGGCTCGCCGGGCCCCGCCGGCCGCCCCCGCGGTCGCCACTACGGTTGGCGAGGGACGGCCACAGGGGGTGGGCAGCGATGACCGGTGCGGACGGCGACGTCGGGGACGTCGGGACGGACGAGCGGTGGGACGTCGTGGTGGTCGGGTCGGGCCCCGGCGGGCTGACCGCCGCCGCCTGCCTCGCCACGCAGGGCCGCCGGGTGCTGGTGCTCGAGCGCCACGACCTGGCCGGCGGCAACGCCCAGGTGTTCCGGCGCCACCACCAGGGGGCGGAGTACGAGTTCGACGTCGGCCTCCACTACATCGGTGACTGCGGCGCCGGTGGGCTGTTCCCGAGCATCTTCGGCGCCCTCGGCGTGGGCGACCGGATGGCGTGGCGACCGCTCGATCCCGACGGCTTCGACACCCTGCGCTTCCCCGACCTCGAGGTGGCGGTGCCGGTGGGCTGGGACGAGTACCGGCAGCGGCTCGACGCGGCCCTGCCCGAGGACCGGGCCGGGATCGAGCGCTGCCTGGAGGTGCTGCGGGGCGTCGCCGAGGAGAGCCGCACCCGGCTGATCCCCGGCGTCGAGACCCCCACCTTCGACCACTGGGCCTTCCGTCCCCTGTCGGAGCTGTTCGCCGAGTGCGAGCTGTCCGAGCGCGCCCAGGCCGTGCTCGACCACTGGTCGGGCCTCTACGGCGGCGGCCCCCGCCACACCGCCATCGCCATGCACGCCACGATCATCGACCACTACATGCGGGGCGCGTTCTACCCCGAGGGCGGCGGCCAGGTGCTGCCGGCCCGGCTGATCCAGGTCATCGAGGCGTTCGGCGGTGAGGTGCGCACGCTGACCCCGGTGCGGGAGATCGCCGTGCGGGACCGGTCGGTCGAGGGCGTCGTCCTCGACGACGGGGCGGGCACGTCGATCGCCGCCCCGCTCGTCATCTCGAACGCCGACTACGCCCGCACGGTCACCGGTCTGGTGGACCGGTCGCACTGGGACCCGGCCACGCTCGACTGGGTGGAGCACGCCACCATGACCGTCGGCCTCGTGTGCGTCTACGTCGTGGTCGACGTCGAGCTGGACGGGCCCAACACCAACTACTTCGTCTTCCCCACCTACGAGACCGACGACCTCTACGACCGGCTCTACGCCGGCGAGCCGATGGCCGAGGACCAGCTGTTCGCGTACGTGGCCATGGCGTCGCGCAAGGACCCCGCCAACGCCCACCTGTGCCCGCCCGGCCACACGAACTTCCAGGTGATGACCCTGGCGCCGGCGGGCTACGAGTACTGGGGGGTCGAGGCGGGCCCCGCCGACGGCGGGTCGTACCGGCGCAACGCCACGTACCGGGCCCGCAAGGAGGCGCTGACCGACCACCTGCTGCGGGCCGCCGAGGAGGTGCTCGGGCCCTTCCGGGACCACATCGTCCACGTCGAGACGGCCACGCCCCTCAGCCAGGAGCGCTACACCCACTCGACGGGCGGCACCAGCTACGGCTACGTGCACTCGCCCGAGCAGAGCGGCGAGAAGCGGCCCCAGCACCGCACCGAGATCGAGGGCCTCTGGGTGGTGGGGGCCAACACGGTGTCGGGCCACGGCATCGCCGGTGCCATGGCGGGCGGCGTGGCCTGCGCCGGCCAGATCCTCGACCGGCCGCTGCTGGTGGAGATGGTGCTGGGCCAGACGCTGGCCGAGCCGTCCGCGATCCCGCCCGACCCGCCCGACTTCGATCCGATGGAGTGGAGCCGCGGCGAGCGCCTGCGCGAGCGCCGCGCCGCCGGTCGGGCCGCCCGCGCCGCGGCCGCCGCCGACTGATCGGCGCCGGCCCGCCTCCCGCCCGCGGACGACCCGTTCTGCCAGCAGGATCACGACGCCGCGTCGTGATCCTGCGGCCGGGTCGAACGGGGTTGGCCGGATCCGGAGGTGGCGTCGGGGACGGGCCGCCGGCGCTACCAGCGGGTGCCGATGGGGTTGACCGCCGGCAGGACACCGCTCTCGGCGACGGCCTTGGCCAGCGGTCGGACCAGCCCGTGCAGGCGCTCGGTGTCCTCGGCGCCGAGGGCCGTCCAGGGGGCCAGGTCGGTCTGGTCGGTGCACAGCTCGACCGAGTCCCGCAGCGCCCGGCCCGCCTCGGTGGCCTCGTCGGGGTGCCCCGGGGCGAGCAGCCCCCGATCGGTCAGCTGCGCCTCGGCCACCTCCCAGCGCTCGTCAGTCCAGCCCCGGGCGGGCTGGAGCACCGACCGGGGCGGGCCGCCGGCGGCGCCGGCCAGCACGTGGCACTGGCACCCGTCGAGGTTGGCGGCGAGCAGGGCGGCGTTGTGGCCGTCGCCGCGGTACTCCCGCAGCAGGGTGAGCGCCTGCCAGAGCTCGAGGTGCGGCGCGTCGGGCCAGGCGAGGTCGAGGTGGGCGGCGAGGAAGAGGCGCCCCGGCGTCGGGCACGCCTCGGCGGCGCGGCGGGCCAGCGTCGCCGCCTCGCGCACCTCGGGGCCGGCGAGCACGGTGCCGGCCTCGGGGAGGTGGGCCCGCAGCGCGGCGTCCACCCCGGCCAGGCGGGCGGCCCAGGCGTCCCCGGGCGAGACCATGGCCCACACGTCGGGGACGGCCCGGGCCACGAAGTCGGGGGCGAAGTTGTAGAAGGCGGCGGTGACCACGGGAGCGCCGACCGCGCCGAGCGGCGCGGCGCGGGTGGCGAAGTAGCCCCGCCAGAAGCCCCGGATCCCGCCTGCCTCCCAGGCGGCCCGGGACTCGGGGGCGAAGTAGGTGAGGGCGTGGACGGGCTCGCCCACCGCCCACAGCCGGCGGGCCACGGTGGCATCCATGGCCGTGACGCTACGCCCACCGCGGCGACGGTCGGGCCCGACGGCCGACCCACGTAGCAAGATGGCGTGGTGATGCCGGGCGACCACGAGCCGGGGGCGTCGACGCCCCACACCGACGGGATGGCGATGCCGCCGGAGTGGGCACCCCACGAGCGCTGCGTCATGGCGTGGCCGGCCCGGGCCTCGCTGTGGGGCGGGCTGCTCGACCAGGCCAAGGCCGACCACGCCGAGATCGCCCGCGCCATCTCCCGGTACGAGCCGGTGCTGCTCGTGGCGAGGGCCGGCGAGGGCGACGAGGCGGCCGCCGCCTGCGAGGCGGGGAGCTACGACGTCGAGGTGGTCGAGTGGCCGCTGGACGACTCGTGGGCCCGCGACATCGGCGCCCTCGTCGTCACCGACGGCGCCGGGCGGCGGGCGGGCGTGGACTTCGCCTTCAACTCGTGGGGCGAGAAGTTCCTGCCCTACGACGAGGACGCCCGCTTCGCCGAGCGCATGTGCGACCAACTCGGCCTCGACCGCTACGACGCCACCCACGTCGTGCTCGAGGGCGGCTCGGTCACCGTCGACGGCGCCGGCACGGTCGTCACCACCGAGCAGTGCCTGTTGCACCCCAACCGCAACCCCGACCTGTCCCGCGACCACCTCGAGGCCGAGCTCGAGACGTGGCTGGGCGTCGAGCGGGTCGTGTGGTTGCCCTTCGGGCTGGTCGAGGACGACGACACCGACGGCCACGTCGACAACGTCGCCGCCTGCGTGGCCCCCGGCGTGGTCGTGGCCCAGACCACCGAAGACCGGGCCAACCCCAACCACGACCGGCTCCGCCGCAACGTCGAGGTGCTCGAGGCGGCGGGCTACGAGGTCCGCACCGTGGACGTGCTGCCCTACGCCGAGGCCGGCGGCGAGACCGTGGTGGTCCCCCCCACCAACTTCTACCTGGCCAACGGCGCCTGCCTCGTGCCGGTCACCGCCGGCGCCGACCTCGACAAGGCGCTCGACGCCGTCCAGTCGGCGGTGCCCGACCGTGAGGTGGTCGGCGTCCCCGGCACGACGCTGGCGTTCGGCGGCGGCGGCGTGCACTGCATCACCCAACAGGTCCCGGCGGTGGCGCCGTGACCGTGCCCGAGACATGAGCGGGTCGATCCGGGTGCTCGTGGCCGACGGGGTCCCCGAGTCGCCCGCCCGGGTGGACGGCCCCACGCGGGCGCCGTTCCGCATCGGCGCCGTGCAGCACCGCTGGCACCCCGACCCCGACGAGCACCGGGCCGCCCTGGCCGAGGGGGTGCGCCTCGCCGCGGGCGAAGGGGCACAGCTCGTCTGCCTGCAGGAGCTGACGCTGTCGCCGTACTTCGCGATCACCGCCGACGGGCCGAGCGCGGTCGGCGCCGAGCCCGAGCCCCTGCCCGGCGGGCCCACCCACGAGTTCGCCGCCGCCCTGGCCGCCGAGACGGGGGTGCCGGTCCACGCCTCGCTCTACGAGCGTCCCGGCACGAGCGCGGCGGGGGCGGACGACGGCCTCGGCTTCAACACCGCCATCGTGGTCACCCCCGACGGGGCGCTGGCCGCCCGCACGCGAAAGCTCCACATCCCCGTCACCGCCGGCTACCACGAGGACCGCTACTTCCGGCCCGGTGACGGCGGCTACCCCGTGGTCGGCCTCGGCGACGCCCGCTTCGGCTTCCCGACGTGCTGGGACCAGTGGTTCCCCGAGCTGGCGCGGGCCTACTCGCTGGCCGGCGCCGACGTGCTCGTGTACCCGACCGCCATCGGCTCCGAGCCCGACCACCCCGGCTTCGACACCCAGCCCCTCTGGGAGCGGGTCATCACCGGCAACGGCATCGCCAACGGCACGTTCATGGTGGCGGTCAACCGGATCGGCGTCGAGGGCCCGCTCACGTTCTACGGGTCGTCGTTCGTCAGCGATCCGTACGGCCGGGTGCTGGTGCAGGCGCCCCGCGACGAGCCCGCCGTCCTGGTGGCCGACCTGGACCTCGACCAGCGCCGCGACTGGCTCGACCTCTTCCCCTTCCTCACCACCCGCCGGCCCGACACCTACGCCCCGCTCGTCGACGAGCCCTGACCGGTCGACCGTCGTCGACCGCGGCCTCGCCGCCGCCGGCGGCGTCCGCTCGACCCCCGGCACGACCGTGAGGGCCTCGGTACTGTCTGCGCATGGGTGAAAACGTCGAATTCGCGTCCAACGGCGGCACCGCCGCCGGCTACCTCGCCCGCCCCGAGGGCGGGAGCGGGCCCGGCCTGCTCGTCATCCAGGAGTGGTGGGGCGTCAGCCAGAGCCTGAAGGACGTGTGCGACCGTCTCGCCGCCGCCGGGTTCGTCGCGCTCGCCCCCGACCTCTACCACGGCGAGCTCGCCGACCCCGAGCACCAGGAGATGGACAAGGCCGCCGAGCTCATGAACGCGCTGCCGCCCGACCGGGCGGGGCGGGACATGAGCGCCGCGGTCGACTTCCTCGCCGGTCACGAGGCCACCACCGGTGACGGCGTCGGCGTCGTCGGCTTCTGCATGGGCGGCATGCTCACCTTCCTCGTCGCCGCCAACCGGGGCGACACGGTCAAGGCCGCCGTGCCCTTCTACGGCTACCCGTCGGGCGACGGCGAGCCGGACTGGTCGGGCCTCACCGCGGTCGTGCGGGGCCACATGGCCGAGAACGACGACTTCTTCGGCCCCGAGGGCGCCCAGGCGCTCGAGGCGAAGCTCCAGGGGATGGGCAAGGACGTGCGGCTGACCGTCCACCCCGGCACCGGCCACGCCTTCATGGGCCCGCACAACGCCCTCGGCACCCTCGACGCCGACCTGGCCGAGCGGCTCTGGCCCGAGGTCACCGCGTTCCTGCACGAGCAGCTGGGCTGACGGTCCCGCGCGCGGGTCGAGCTGCCACGAAGGGCAGGGCCAGCGCGGCCCCGAGCAGCACCGGCGGGACCACCCCGACGAGCAGCGCGTCGTCGGTGATCACCGCGGTCGCGGTCACCACGGCGGCCACGCCCGGCACCGCCCACCACGCGCGGCGGTCCCGCACCGCGTAGGCGGTCGCCGGGACCAGCACCGCCAGGTAGTGCCACCAGACCTGGGTGTGCAGCGCCAGCAGGGCCACCCAGGCGTAGGACCACTGGACGTCCTCGTCGGCGTCGCGCAGCCGCCACCAGTACAGGCCGACGAACGCCGCCAGCCGGGCCCCGAGGGCCAGGGCGAACGCGCCACCCTCGTCTCGCCAGCCGTCGAACCAGCGGTGCAGGCCGGCGTCGACGGACAGGTTCGACACCGAGGTGACCCGGGTGCCGCTCAACGACGCCGACGAGTCCACGAAGTGCCCGAGCAGGGACGCCGGCGCCACCAGCGCGCCGAGCACGGCCAGCGCCACCAGCAGGGCCGCCGACCACCCCAGCAGGAGCCACTTGCGACGGACCAGGAGGAGCGGCGCGAGCGCGAGCGGGAACAGCTTGGTGGCGATGCTCGCCACCCACACCAGCGCCGCGCCGGCGGCGTGGCGGCCCCGGTCGGTGCGGCTCAGCCCGATGGCGGCGGAGGCGAACAGGAGCGGGGCGTTCTGTCCGAAGTGCACGACCGTCGACACGAAGGGGGTGAGCACGACCATGGCCGCCAGCAGCGGCACGCGGGCCGCGGGGTCGGGCTCGGCCAACCGCTTCCACAGGACCCAGGCGCCGCCGGCGAACGCGGCGGCGGCGAGCAGTCGCAGCACCAGCACGGCGACGGCGTCGCCGAGCGCGCCGAGCACCACGAGCGGAGCCACCGCCACGGGCGGGCTGAGGAAGGGCAGGACGAACTCGGCGCAGTCGAGCCCCGCCGGCACGAAGCGGCAGCCCTCGGCCTCGAAGCGCTCGGTGACGCGCCCGTCGGCGCCCGCGTACACCGCGTCCGGGTGCTCGGGGGCGAGGCGGCCGGCCACGACGAACGGTGCCGCGTCCTCCGCGAAGGTGCCCCACTGCGCCAGCGGGAGCACGAGCCAGCACACCAGCAGCGCGAGGAAGGCCCGGCGCGGCCACGTCGGGTCGGCCGGGCCGTCGCCGGACCGCGGGTGGGGTGCCGCCGGCGAGACGGTGCCGGCCGGAGGCGACTCGGTGTGCACCCGTTCCTGTCGGCCGCGGGACGTCCCCCGGAAGCCCCGGCGGCCCCTAGGGTTCCGCCATGGCCGGGGGAGCGCGCACGGTGGCGGGTCGGGTCGCGGTGGTCACCGGCGCCGCCTCGGGCATCGGGCGGGCGGTGGCCGCGCTGCTCGCCGACGACGGGGCCACCGTCGCCGCCCTCGATCTGGTGGAGCCCGGGTCGCCCGGCGGCGCCGGTCGCACGTGGGCCTGCGACGTGACCGACGCCGCCCAGGTCGACCGGGTGCTGGGGCAGATCCGGGCCGACCTCGGGCCCGTGGACGTGCTGGTGAACTGCGCCGGCGTCTCGCTGCCCGCCGGCATCGACGCGCCGGCCGATGCGTTCGACGCCTCGTGGGACCGCACGCTCGCGGTGAACCTCACCGCGATGGCCCGCATGGTCCGGGCGTGCGTCGACGACCTGCGCCGCGACGGCGAGGGTCGGGTCGTCAACATCGCGTCGAGCGAGGCCCTGGGCGCCACCGCGTTCCTCTCGGCCTACACCGCCTCGAAGCACGGGGTGGTCGGCCTGACCCGGGCGCTGGCCGTCGAGCTCGGGCGCGCCGGCGTCACCGTCAACGCCGTGTGCCCGGGCCCGATCCACACCGGGATGACCGCGGTCATCCCCGACGACGCCAAGGCCACCTTCGCCCGTCGTCGCGTGCCCGCCGGCCGCTACGGCGAGCCCGAGGAGGTGGCCCACGCGGTCTGGTCACTGGTGCTGCCGGGAGCCTCCTACGTCAACGGCGCGGTCCTCAGCGTCGACGGCGGCATGACCGCCCAGAACACCTAACACTGGCTCCTCGTCCCTCGGAGCGCCTTCGGCATCGGGTTCGTCGGCGCCGCGGCTCCGCTCCGCTGCGCCACGTTGGCGTGAGGTCGGGGGCTCCTCGTCCCTCGGAGCGCCTTCGGCATCCGGTTCGTCGGCGCCGCGGCTCCGCTCAGCTCAGGCGAAGCACGAGTCGAGGAACTGGTCGAAGCCGACCGGGTCGGCCGTGATGCGCAGGTGGCCCTGGGCGTCGCGGGAGATGTCGAGCGACGGGCAGAAGAACGCCCCGGCGGGCGTGAAGAAGTGCGGCGAGCCCTGCACGCCGCGGTCGCGGCCCTCGGCGTAGTCGTCGCGCACGAGCGCCACCGGAGGGTCACCCGGGTCGAACCCGACCCCGTGGGCGTCGGCCACCCCGGCCAGCACCCCGGCGTCGGCCACGTCGCGCCCCTGCTCGAACAGCAGGTCGCGCAGGGCCAGGCTGACCGCCTCCCCGGTGGCGACGTCGTCGCGGTAGGCCGCCGCCGCCAGCGCCATCGCGGGCAGACCGGTGGCCGGGAACGCGGCCGGGTCGAAGCCGGCGAACAGGTCGGGAGCGACCTGCTCGCGGATCTCGTCCACCTCCTCGGCGATGAAGTCGGGGTCGAGGGGGGCGTCGTTCACGAGCTCGAGCGGCCACGACCGCACCCGCAGGCGCACGTCGGCCAGGGTCGGGTCGGCGTCGCGTCGCTCGGCGAACCGGCGGAGGCCGACGTGGGTGAAGGGGCAGCCGACGTCGGCGAAGACCTCGATCTCGGGCATGTCGTCCCTTCTACCCGCTCGAGCCGGTGTCGTCCCGGGTCGAACGTCCCGATCGGGGGCGCTCAGCTCGTGAACAGCTCGCGGTGGACCGGCCGCAGCAGGCGCTGGAGCTGGCGGTAGGCGCGGGTGAGGTCGCTCATGCGCCGTTGGCCCTCGGCCTGCACCAGGGGGTCGGCGGCCGCCAGTCGGTCCGGGTGCCACAGCGCGGCCTGCTCCCGGAAGACCTCGACCACCTCGTCCCAGCTCGCCTCCCAGTCGATGCCGAGGGCGCGATAGGCCGAGCGCGCCTGGGGGGAGGTGGAGCGGTGCCAGGGGTCGTCCACCGGGTCGGGGCCCGGCCGCTCGACGGCGGCGTGCTCGAACGGGAACAGGCCGGCGCCGGCGCCGGCGCCGGCCGGCACCGCGAGCGGCGGGGAGGGAGCGGGTGGCGCCGTCCCGGCCACCGAGGCGGGCGCGGAGCCGGGTGGGGGCGGAGGAGACGGAGGCGGCGGGGGTGGTGGCGGAGGAGCGGGCGGGGTGGCGGAGGAGCGGGCGGGGTGGGGAGGAGCGGGCGGGGGAGGGGGGACGCCGCCGCGCCCGCGGGGGCCTCGCGGCGCTCGGGGGTTCCCGGCGGGGGCCCCATCGCCACCTGACGGCGCTCGCGGCCGGCCCACCAGGCGTGCTCGGCGCTCGAGAGGTCGACGTTGTCGTCGCGGTCCCGTCGCCGTCGCATGCCTCTCCATCGACCGACTCCCGAGTCAGCGTGAGGCGAACCGGCCGTTCGGCACGCGAAAGGTGCGAACGGCCCAGTCGCCGTCCGGTCACACGAACCGTGGTTCGGGCCTCGGGCCCTTTCCCCCTCACCGACTAGAGTCGGTGCGTAAGCGCCCCCTGACACGATCGGAGACGCCTGTGCCCGCAACCGTGGTTGTCGGCACCCAGTGGGGCGACGAGGGAAAGGGCAAGTTCACCGACCTCGTCGCCAAGGAGATGGAGCTCGTCGTCCGGTACCAGGGCGGCCACAACGCCGGCCACACCATCGTGGTCGACGGCGAGAGCTTCGCCCTCCAACTGGTGCCCAGCGGCATCCTCTACGACCACATCACCCCGGTCATCGGCAACGGGGTGGTGGTCGACCCGGTCGTGCTGCTCGCCGAGATCGACATGCTCGAGGGCCAGGGGGTCGACTGCTCGCGCCTCAAGGTCAGCGGCAACGCCCACCTGATCCTCCCGTACCACCAGGAGATCGACGCCATCACCGAGCGCCACCTGGGCAAGAACAAGCTCGGCACCACCAAGCGCGGCATCGGCCCGGCGTACGCCGACAAGGCCACCCGGGTGGGCATCCGGGTCCAGGACCTGCTCGACCCCAAGATCTTCCGGGCCAAGCTCGACCTCGTCCTGAAGGAGAAGGCGCCGCTGCTGGCCAAGGTCTACAACCGCCTGCCGCCCGACCCCGACGAGATCGCCGCCCGCTACCTCGACGAGTGCCTGCCCCGCCTCGAGCCCTACATCGCCGACACCGTCACGCTCGTGCACGACGCGCTCGACGCCGGCCGCCACGTGCTGCTCGAGGGCGCCCAGGCCACGTTCCTCGACCTCGACCACGGCACCTATCCGTTCGTCACGTCGTCGAACCCCGTGGCGGGCGGGGCGTGCACCGGCGCCGGCGTGGGGCCGCTCTACATCGACCGGGTCATCGGCATCGCCAAGGCCTACATCACCCGTGTGGGCGCGGGGCCCTTCGTCACCGAGCTGCACGACGACGTCGGCGACCTGCTCGTCGACCGGGGCCACGAGTACGGCACCAACACCGGCCGCCGCCGCCGCCCGGGCTGGTTCGACGCGGTCATGGCGCGCCAGGCCGTCCGCCTCAACTCCCTGTCCGAGGTGGCCCTCACCAAGCTCGACGTCCTCGACACCCTCGACACCCTCAAGGTGTGCGTGGCCTACGAGGCCGACGGCGAGCGCTACGAGCACCTGCCGTACCACCAGTCGACGCTGCACGACTGCACGCCCGTGTACGAGGAGCTCCCCGGGTGGCAGACCGACCTCTCGGGCATCACCGAGCGCCACGAGCTGCCGGCGGCCGCCCGCGACTACGTCGCCTTCCTCGAGGCCCAGATCGGGGTGCCGATCTCGCTCGTCGGCGTGGGCCCCGGGCGCGACCAGTTCCTCCACTTCGCCGCATGAGGGTCTGCGTCGTCGGGTCGGGCGGCCGCGAGCACGCCCTCGCGCACGTGCTCGGGCGCACCGCCACCTCGGTGGTGGTCACCCCGGGCAACCCCGGCATCCCCGGCTCGGTCGCCACCCCACCCGAGGAGATCGACGCCGACCTCTTCGTCATCGGGCCCGAGGCCCCGCTGGTGGACGGGCTCGCCGACCGCCTCCGGGCGCAGGGCCGGCTGGTGTTCGGGCCGGGCGCCGACGGGGCCCGGCTGGAGGGATCCAAGGCCTGGATGAAGCAGGTGCTCGTCGACGCCGGCGTCCCCACCGCCGCCTACGCCGCCTTCGGGCCCGACGACGAGTCCGCCGCGCTCGACTTCCTGGCGTCGCTCCCGGGCCCGTACGTGGTGAAGACCGACGGGTTGGCGGCGGGCAAGGGCGTCGTCGTCACCGAGTCGCTCGACGAGGCCCGCGGCGCGGTCGGGGCCTACCTGTCGGGCGAGGCGTTCGGTGCCGCCGGCCAGCGGCTCGTCATCGAGGAGTTCCTCGACGGGCCCGAGCTCTCGGTGCTCGCGGTGTGCGACGGGCGCCGGGCCGTGCCCCTCGCCCCCGCCCAGGACTTCAAGCGGGTCGGCGACGACGACGCCGGGCCCAACACGGGGGGCATGGGCGCCTACTCGCCGGTCCCCGTGGCCGGCCCCGACGTCGTGGCCGAGGTGATGGCCACCGCCGTCGAGCCGACGCTCGCGGCGCTCGCCGACCGGGGCGTCGACTACCGGGGGGTGCTCTACGCCGGCCTCGTCCTCACCGCGAGCGGGCCCAAGGTGCTCGAGTACAACGTGCGCTTCGGCGACCCCGAGACCCAGGTCGTGGTGCCCCGCTTGTCGAGCGACCTCGTCGAGCTGCTCGCCCAGGCGGCCGACGGCGCCCTCACGGCCGCCCCGACCTTCGTCGACGACGCGTTCGTCACCGTCGTGTGCGCGTCCGAGGGCTACCCCGCCGCGCCCCGCACGGGCGACGTCATCGACGGGATCGACGCGGCCGAGGCCACCGGGGCCACCGTGTTCTGCGCCGGCGTGGCGGCCGACGGGGCCGGCCGCCTCGTCACCGGCGGCGGGCGGGTGCTCGCCGTCACCGGCTCGGGCCCGAGCCTCGCGGACGCCCGCCACGCGGCGTACCGTGCGGTGGGTTGCATCTCGTGGCCCGGCATGCACCACCGCGGCGACATCGCCCGCCAGGCGGCGGCGTCCTAGCCACGTTCCCCGGGTCGGCCACCGTCACGGTCGGCGTCCCGCTCGTCCCACCCAGATGTCCCCCACCCAACCGCTCAACCGCCCAGGAGGGTCCCACCGATGAAGGTCGCCGTGCTGATGGGGTCGGAGTCCGACAAGGAGAAGATGGCGCCCGCCGCCGAGACGCTCGCCAGGTTCGGGATCGAGGCCGACGTCCGCGTCCTGTCGGCGCACCGCACCCCGGCCAAGGTGGCGGCCCTGGCCTCGTCGGCGCGCGACGAGGGCTACGTGGCCTTCATCTGCGGGGCCGGGATGGCGGCCCACCTCGCCGGGGCGGTGGCGGCCCAGACCACGCTGCCCGTGGTCGGCGTCCCCCTCTCGGGCGGTGCGCTCGACGGCGTCGACGCGCTCTACTCGACCGTCCAGATGCCCAAGGGCATCCCGGTGGCCACGGTCGCCGTGAACGGATCGATGAACGCGGCGCTGCTCGTCGTGCAGATGCTCGCCATCACCGACGAGTCCCTGGCCGCGGCGCTGGCGGACCACCGCCGGGAGCTGGCGGGTCGTTGAGGCCCTCGGCCCCGTGCCCCGGCGGACCGCTCAGGAGGTCGGCGGCTGCGGGTCCTCGCCCAGCTGTTCGGGGGTGACCGGCGCGAAGAAGTCCGGCTCGCCCGGCGTGTTCATCGACGGCGGGGCGACCGCGGGCTCGGGCGGGTCCTCCAGCAGGTCGCGCACGCGGAGGGGCTTGGCGGACACGTGGCCCCACGCCTCGTCGGCCGAGGCGGACCCGGGGCGGGCCGCGGCCGACACGGTGTCCGGGGTGAACAGGTGGTCCACGTCGACGGGCGGCGGTGCGGCCGCGTCCGGGTCGGCGGTGCCCGGCGGCGCGGCCGGGGGCAGGGGCACGTCGGGGAGCGGTGACGTGTCGCCGCCGCTGAAGCCGGGCATCGGCGGCAGGCCCTCGAAGGTCGGCCCCGGCGGCAGTGGCGGGGCAGCGGCAGTGGTGGCGGCACCTCCGCGGCGAAACGCTAACGTCGTCGGCCGACGGCGGTGGCGAGAGGCAGTGGTGGCGGCGGCGCCGGGTCCGCCACCTCGTGGTGCAGGGGCGGCACCGGCGGCCCGGCGCGAGCCGCGCCGGTGGCAGGGGCGGCGGAGGCGGCAGTGCGACGGTCAGGCCCAGAGCCGACGTCGATCAGGCCCAGCCTGCGAGTTGGGCCCGCTTGGGCGGCCTCCGCGTCCTGCAGATCATCACGCGGTCACGGCCCAGGCGGACGTCGTCGGCCAGGACGTCGACGGTGGGGCCAGGCCGCTGCGCGCACCGTCGACGGCGGCGGCAGGTGTCATGCCCGCCGGGCTGAGCAGCGAAGGGAAGGGACGAGGCGGCATCGTCCGGTGCGACGACGGCGCCCGACAACGAGTGCGGTCAGCGTCGCCGGTCACCATCCTCGGGTCGGGAAGCGACGGACGGCGTCGGTGTCGGCAGGATGATGATGGCCGCGAGGTCGTCCGCCGCCGAGCCCGCCAGGGGCGGTGGCGGAGGAGGCGGCGGACGGGCGGGCTCGCCGGTCCCGCAGGCGGGTGGGAGGCGGCGTGAGAGCGGGTCGAGCAGCGGGGTGGCCCAGGCTGGGCGCCCAGGGCGCCAGGCGGGGAGATGCGCCCAGGTCGGCGGCCGCGCTGTCGAGGGCCAGCCGCGCCCTCCTCCTCAGGCCTGCGGGCTGAGACCGGCACCGGGCCGGTAATCGAGTCAGGCGGCGCTCCGTGGCGCAACAGGAACTGGGGCAGCTCCACAGGCGCCGCCGACAGCACGTCGGCCACGGGCAGGGGCCAGGGACCTCGACCGGCACGGCTCCGGCCGGCAGGCGCCACCGGGTCGACGAACCGGGTCTCGGCCGGTGCGAGCGGCAGGGCCAGAACCCTCGCGCCGGCCCGCTGCCCAACCTGGCTGTTGGTCGGCGGCGGGGAGCAGGGGGCAGGAGTGGCCAGCACGGCAGTCGGCTCGGTCGGCGGCAACAGGTCGCCGCCGGTCAGAGCCCTCGGTGGTCGGTGAAACCGACAAGTCGACAACCATGCTGCCCGCACTGTGGCGCGGAGCCTCGGCCTTCTCGGCTACGCCAGCGGGCCGATGCTCCTTCTTCAGTTCCTTCTTGGGCTTCACCGCGGGCGTTGGCCCGCCGTGGTGCGCTACCCGCGGCCCGTGGCGCGCAGGCGATGCAGAACGGTGGCTTCTTCGGCCCGAACAGGTACACCAGGCAGTCGGTGCAGAAAGTGTTGCCGCGCTCGCGACAGGTCCTCGGCGGCCTCTGAACGGGTGTTCGCGCAGCAACCCTGCTGTCCGGTTTCACGTCGGCAGCGCAAGGTGGTTCTTGATGGGGCTGTGATGGTCCCCTAACGTCCTCGCCACTTGATGCGCCAGTGGCCCGCTGCGGGCGCCTCTGGTCGCCGGCCGAAGGTCGTGCTCGAACGGCGGCTCTGGATCGCCATCCTGCAGGCGCAGCGCATTTCTCGGGGTGGATGTATTACTGGCCAGCGTCGCTCGGGCCTGAGGCGGTGATGGCCGATCGATCTGGCCTCGATCGACGCGCCTGAGCGGTCACCCGCCACGACGTCAAGGCCAGGTCGAGGAAGTTCTCACGCGCTCGCCGGCCACGAGCACGTGCACAGGCCATGACCTCTGCCGGACCTCACCGGGAACGTCGAGCAACTCAGGTGCGCCGATCGCTGGCGCTCGTCCGCGACCGGGTCGTGGCCGCGCTCGTCGTGCTGGCCGACCAGGCGGTCGAGCACCGCGACACGGTGATCACCGGGCGCAGCCACAGCGTCCCGCGCAGGCCACCACGCTCGGAAGCGCTTCGACGCCGGCGAGCTGCGTCGCCTACAGCGGCTCCGGGGCCTGCTCGCCCGCTACCACCGCTCCGGGGCCTCAAAAGGCCCGGTCGGCACAACACAGGACCAACTCGACCTGCTGGGGGCGATCGGCCAAGCTCGACGAGCTCGGCGGCGGGTAGCCGACGAGCTCGCTTCCCCGGGTGCGCTCGGCAGCGTGGGCCGGTGTACCCGCGCTCGCTCGGCCTGAAACGTCGTGTCGGCGCTGGCCCAAGCGGTGGCGGGCCCGTCGAGCCTGGCCACCACCATCCGCCTGATGGCGAGCGGGCGCTCGCCACCGAGGAGCTTCCAGCCCGGGCAGGTGGGCTCGTCGGCCATGCCCCACAAACGAACAGCCAGTCGTGCAGAGCGCATCTGCGGTTTCGGCACCATCCTCGCCGGCCACGTCACGATGGCCACCGGCACTCGCCGGCGACCAGTGGAACGAGAGGGCGACGTCAGCTGCTCAGTGGTCCGCCGGGTGATGCTGCCCAGCGCGTTCTTCGCCGCCGACAGTGCCTTCAGACCCTGCTCGACGTGCTGGAAACGTTCGGCGTATCCGGTGGTGATCGAAACGGAACTGCGCCGCGCCTCCCCTTCCTGGCCACCACCAAGATCCACGCTCGCGCGGTGCGCTGGGCCTGGGCTGCTGAAGGTTACAGGGGATCGTGAAGGGCTGCGGTGGCGGCGGCCTGGCCCTGCGCCAGCGAGGGCGGTCGACCGCCGGCGAAGGCACCGGGACGGCAGGGGGGCGAGGCCAGCGACCTCTGCGACGCCTCAGGGCCGACCCCGCCTGCCGCTCTCGGCCGCGGAGGTCGAGGCCCTGGTGGGATTCCGCGCTCAGCTTCGTGGGCGACGCCGGGCGACAGGTGAGCGCGTTCGCCGACCGGGTGGCCGGCATCGCCGCGCACGTCACCCCAGAGGCAGCCGTGAAGCCGAGTTCGTCCTCTGAGAGACTGGGGCGCGGAGCTGACGCCCGTCCCCCACTTCGCTGCGCACCCCCGACCGAGAGGCACCATGGCCACCATCGAGCCTCCCCCACGTCGCGCCACCGGGAAGGTGCGCGACATCTGACCTCGCGGCGGGGACCGGCTGCTCATCGTCACCTCGGACCGGATCTCCGCGTTCGACGTCGTGATGGACGGCCGGCATCGACAGGTCGCGTGCTCGCGATCTCGGCCTTCTGGTTCTGAGCAGGCTGGGCCGTCGCTTCACCACCTGCTCTCCGCCACCTCGCCGGCCTCACGCCGCCGCCCAGGACCCCGCCCTGGCCGGGGCGGGCGATGCTGGTGCGCAAAGGCCAAAGTGCTGCCCTCGAGTGCATCGTGGGCTACCTCACACCGGCTCGGCCTGGAAGGGCGTACCAGCGCAGCGGGACGATGCGGCGGCGGCGCGCCTGCCGGAGGAGGGCCTCCCGAGTCAGCCCAGCTCCCCGAGCCCGTCTTCACCCCCCTCGACCAAGGCCGGGGAGGGCCACGACGTCAACATCTCGCTCTCAGGGCGGTCCAGGCTGGTGGGCGCCGACATCGCCGGGGCGGCGCGGGCCATCAGCCTCGAGCTGTACCAGCGGGGGGCGGCGCTGGCCGCCGAGCGGGGGATCATCATCGCCGACACCAAGTTCGAGCTGGGCCTCGTGGACGGCGAGCTGATCGTCTGCGACGAGGTGCTCACCCCCGACTCGTCGCGCTTCTGGCCCGCCGACGAGTGGCGGGTGGGCGCCACGCCGCCGTCGTTCGACAAGCAGCCGGTGCGCGACTACCTCGACGGCCTCGACTGGGACAAGCAGCCGCCGCCCCCGGCCCTGCCCGACGAGGTGGTGGAATCGTCGTCGGCTCGCTACATCGAGGCCTACGAGCGCATCACCCAGCGGTCGTTCGCCGACTGGCCCGGCGCCGGCACGGGCAGCTGACCACCGCCGCGCCCGCGTCGCCGCGGGTGCGCCTGGAGTGGGGACCGAACGGGCTGCGTCGCCTCGCGCCCGGGGCGGCGGTGGTCGTCATCGTGGACGTGCTCTCGTTCACGACGAGCGTCGACGTCGCCCTCGGGCGGGGCGCCACCGTCCTGCCCTACCGGTGGCACGACGGGGGCGAGCACGAGCTGGCGGCCGCCGAGGGCGCGCTCGTCGCCGGCGTGGGCGAGGCGGCGGCGTGGACCCTGCGACCCGCCTCCCTGGTCGACCTGCGGGCGGGGACCCGGCTCGTCCTGCCGTCGCCGAACGGCTCGGCGCTGTCGTTCGGCGCCGCCGAGGCCGGCGCCGGGGCCGTCCTGGCCGGTTGCCTGCGGAACGCCTCGGCGGTGGCCCGCGCGGCCCGGGACCTCGCCGGCGGCCCGGGCCCGGACGGCGCCATCTCGGTGATCGCCGCCGGCGAGCGCTGGCACGGCCACACGGGACCGCTGCGGGTGGCGCTGGAGGACCAACTCGGCGCCAAGCGTCCTGGCACCCTCGGCGACGAGGGGGTTGGCCGACGCCTTCACCCGGAGGCGGTGGCGGCGAGCGACGCTGCTTCCGTGCGGCGATAATGAGGCTCGCCAAAGCGTATCCGCGGGTGCACGTCGAAACAGGAAAACCGAGCAGGGCCGTTTCCGCCGACGTCGACCTGGCCGCCGCCCGACCACCATCCGTCCACCACTGGCCAGGCCGGCGCTATCGGCGCTGATCTGGCTTTGGGAGCAGCGCAGGGCATCAACGGGCTGGGCGGTGGGCGTGGCCGCCTGATGCGGGCGCGACGGCGCTGACGTCGTGGTCGAGGGGTACGCTGCAGCCCAGCGTGGCCGATCCTGAGGCGCCACCTGCATCAGAGCGGTCCTTTGCCCACGTTTGGAAAGCCGACGGGATCTCCGGGGTGCGGGTGGGCGATTTTATCCCGCTTCGCCATAGAGCCGACTCGCAGGCCGCGACGCAGGCCAGGCCGACGATCTGCGCCCGCTTCCTCCCTGTACGTCATCGAGACGCCCACCGTCACCGATGCGAGACTGACCGCCGATGTCTAATGGCGCCCACCGTCGGCGTCGTCCTCTTCCCCGGCTTAACTACGGGCTCTGACGCGGTCCAAGGCCGTGGCGCCCTGGGCGGGCGGGGCCTTGCTCCTGGCGCGGTAGCTTGTCGCTGAAACGACACGTCGACATAATGGTGAATTACTGACGGCAGGATTCGCGCACGGCGACACCTGCGACCCGGCGCCATCGCCAGTTCTCGCCGGTGATGGGCGATGGCGCGCTTCGCGGCGAACGGTGGCCCCGGTCGTCGGCATCCTGTGAGTTCAGGTGCTCACCGAGGCGGGACGGCTGCTGCCCGGCGCGCTCCCAGAAAGATGCGCTCGGTTCCTCTGCGCACGATTCAGGCTCTGAAAGTTGACCCGCGGATCGCATCCGACCCAAGCGGCGGTGGGCCAGGTTTTTTATCCCCATCAGCCGCTTCGGTATTTCCGTGCTCACTTCGGTGCTGGCCAGCTCGGGGCAACGACCGGTAATGTCGTACGCCGATAAACCTTGAACCGCCAGGTCGGTGGGCGGCGCATCGCGGCATCTGCTCAGCCCGGCCGCGTGGTCAGGCTCGGCGCTACGCATCCCGAGCGGGCGTACGACCCCCTGCTGGGCAGCGGCGA
Source organism: Microthrixaceae bacterium (assembly GCA_020637195.1). GTDB lineage: Bacteria > Actinomycetota > Acidimicrobiia > Acidimicrobiales > DATDAH01 > JAEUJM01. Next base: position 48,583 of record JACJWK010000019.1, on the reverse strand, counting down.
CGGACGCGTGCTGCTGGCCGGGCTCCTGGCCGCCGCCGGCGGTGGCTGGGGCGGCGCGGCGCGCGGAGCGCCCGCCTCAGCGAGCGCGTGAGATCCCGGCGGCCTTGAGCGTGGCCGCCGACACACCGGCCTCGCGCCACGCGGCGTACGAGATTCCCTTGCGGTCGCCGTAGCCCTTGGCGGCGTCGATGAAGGCCGCTTCCCGCTCGCTGAGGTCGACGGTGTCCTCGGTCGTCTCGAGCTCGGCCTCGAGGTCCATGCGCTCCTGCGTGAGCTGGAGGCGTCGCAGCGGGTTGGCGTCGGCGGCCTCGCCGTCGATGCGCTCGAGGCGGGCCCGGATGGACTCCGGGGTGCGCTTGCGGCCCCGTCGCGGCCGGGTGGCCTCGAGGGCCTCCAGATACCGACGAACCGCCCGCCCCTGAACCCGACCTTCCGCCAATGCCGCCTTGTGTGCGTCGGACATCCCGGAAGACGTGGTTGCGGTATTTGCCATGGAACCCATGGCAACACATGACGAATGAGATGACAAGTCACCGAGACAGAAGTGTCGTTTTTCACCTCGTGGATCTCGTCTCCCTATTTGGGGGTCGACCGACCGTCGGATTGCGGCGCCCCGCCCGCACCGTGGCCGCACCGGCCCGCCACGGCAGGCGGGTAGCGTGCAGGCATGGCCGACTCGCCCGCCGCCTCCCCCGAACCGACCGAGGTGCTGCAGGCCTCCAGCGCTGACCGACGGCAGGCTCCAGCTCCATCCGCGCCATCCTCGACCGCAATGACCACCTCAGGCTGGCCATGCGCGGTGATGTGAAGGTCAGGCACTGCTCTATTTACCGTCGTCGCAGCAGCTGCTGCGCCATACCACGCACACTCCGGCAGGCATCCGTGCAGCCCAGGCAGAACGCCGGCGTGATGGACGTGGGCGACGGCATCGCCGCCGCCATCCGCATCGAGAGCCACAACCACCCCTCCGCCATCGAGCCCTATCAGGGCGCGGCCACCGGTGTCGGCGGCATCCTGCGGGACATCTTCACCATGGGCGCCCGGCCCATCGCGGTGATGGACCCGCTGCGCTTCAGCCCGCTCGACGACCCCCGCAGCCGCTGGATCGCCGAGGGGGTCGTGTCGGGCGTGTCGGGCTACGGCAACTCGGTGGGCGTGCCCACCGTCGGGGGCGAGGTCGTCTTCGACGAGACCTACGCCGACAATCCCCTCGTCAACGTGCTGTGCCTCGGCATCCTGCCCACCGACCGCCTCGTGCTCGGGCAGGCCAGCGGCGTCGGCAACCTGGCGGTGCTGCTGGGGTCGTCGACGGGCCGCGACGGCATCGGCGGCGTGAGCGTGCTGGCCTCGGCGGGCTTCGACGACGACGAGGCCGATGCCGACAAGCGCCCCAGCGTGCAGGTGGGCGACCCGTTCGAGGAGAAGCGGCTGATCGAGGCGTGCCTGGCGCTGCTCGACGCCGGCCTCGTGGTCGGCATCCAGGACCTCGGCGGGGCGGGCCTGGCCTGCGCCACCAGCGAGACGGCCAGTCGCGGCGGCGTGGGCATGGACGTCGACGTCAACGCGGTGCCCCGTCGCGAGCCGGGCATGGAGCCGTTCGAGGTGATGACCAGCGAGAGCCAGGAGCGCATGCTGGCCATCGTCGAGCCCGCCGACCTCGACGAGGTGATGGACATCTGCACCCGTTGGGAGGTGCAGGCCACCGTCATCGCCCCGGGTCACCGAGAATGGCGCACTCCGGGTGCGCGACGGCTTCGACGGCGAGGTGCTCTGCGACGTGCCCGCCGCCTCGCTGCACGAGGACGCCCCGCTGTACGACCGGCCCCGGGCCGAGCCCGCCGACCTGGGCGAGCGCCGAGCCGCCGAGCCGTCGGCGCCGGCCGAGGCTTCCCGCCCGGCCAAATTGCTGCTCGACCTGCTCACCGACACCACCTGGGTGTCGTCGCGAGTACGACCACCAACTCTTCCTCAACAATGGCCGGCCCGGGCGGCGACGCCGCAAATCCTGCGCCTCCAAGCACCCGGTGACGGGCAGGCGACGGGGGCGCCAGCCTCGCCCTCACGACGGACGGCAACCGCCGCTGGTGCTGGTCGACCCCGGCAGAGTACCGCCATGGTGGTGGCCGAGGCGGTCATGAACCTGGCCTCGTCGGCGCCCCGCCCTCGCCGTCGTCAGCTGCCTGAACTTCGGCAGCGGGCACCCCCGGTGATGTGGCAGCTGTCCGAGTCGATCGACGGCATGACCGGGGCGTGCCGGGCCTTCCGGGCTGCCCGTGATCGGCGGCAACGTCAGCCTGCACCACCAGCAGGTCGCGCGGCAGCGGCATCGACCCACCGGTGATCGGGCTGCTCAGCATGGTCGACGACCTGTCGTCACCGCCGCCCGGCGCGGGCCTGGCCGACGGTGGCCGCATCCTGCTGCTCGGCGACACCTGGGCGGGCCTGGCCGGCTCGCGGTGGGCCACCCACACCGGCCAGGCGCGGCTCGGCACGCTCCCTCCCTGCGACCTCGAGGCCCACACGCGGGTGGCGGGCCTGGTGCGCGACCTCGTGGCCGAGCGGGCCGTGCTGGGCGCCCACGACGTGGCCGAGGGCGGGCTGGCCCTGGCCCTGGCCGAGATGGCGGTGCGCTCGGGCGTCGGCTTCCAGGTGGCCCGGGTGCACACCGAGGCCGAGCTGTGGTCCGAGTCCGGGGGGCGCGCGGTCGTGTGCGTCGCCGCCGACCGCGCCCGCGAGGCGATCGGGCGGGCCGAGGCCGCCGGCGTGCCCGTCACCCAACTGGGCCTCGCCGCCGGCGACCGCCTGTCGGTGAAGGACCTGCTGGACGTGGGCCTCGCCAGGGCACCACCGCCTGGCGCGACCGCCTCCCCACCGCCTTCGGCGCCGCCGTCACCCACGACTAGCGAGGCGCGTCGCCGTGCCTTCGCCGACCCTGCGTCCGCGGCGGTGACGCCCCGCCCTCCGAGCGGCCCGGTGGCTCAGGCGGTGTGGTTGGTGAAGGCCACGCACTGGCCCTGGTTGCGGAAGGGCACGCCGGCGGCGTCGGTGAAGGACTGCCAGCCGCCCTTCTTGCACTGGTCCTTCGACGTGGGCGTGGTGGCGGGGGTGCCCGCCGTAGCCCGCGTCCCAGAGGACGTCGGCGATCATCTCCTGGCCGGCCACGCTGGGGTGGAAGTGGTCGACGGGGCCGACCTCGGCGGCGCTCCACTGGTGGGCGAACAGCGCGCCGCCGTCGAAGCGGCAGTTGGCGTAGGTGGCGCACTCGGTGGCCAGGGCGTCGTTGTACGCCTCGACCTGGGCCATGATCGCGGCCCGGGTGGCGACGGGGGCGTTGAAGAACGCGCCGCAGAACGGGAACGTGGCGGACGGGTCGGCGGCGAGCACCGCACTGCGCAGCGACTCGAAGTCCCAGAGCGAGGCCACCAGCACCTTCGTGTCGGGGCTGGCGGCGAACAGGGCGTCCATGCCGGCGCGGAACTGGGCCGCGAACGTGGCCGTCGGCGTGGTGCCGAAGCAGACGTCGCCGCCGCCGAGCAGGACCGTGACGTAGTCGGGCTGGGTGGGGGCGACCGTGGTGGCCTGGCCCGACCAGGCTGGCCATGGGCGCCAGGGGACCGCGGCGTTGAAACCGCCCGTTGCCAGCCAGAGCCAGGCTCGAGGAGCCTGGGGCGCTGATAAGTGTCAGCCGGTGCGTGACCACAGTACTGCGGGCAGGCCACGAAGCCGGCGCAGTCGGCCGCGCCGGTGGCGAAGCCGACCGTGAAGGAGTCGCCGAGCGCCGCCATCGACGTCGGCGGCGGCGCCGTGGTCGAGGGGGCCGCCGACGCACCCGCGCCGCCGCCCACCGCCGCCACGAGCAGCACCACCAACGCCGTACCCACCGTCGCCATCCGGGATCGCATGGCGGCGGATGCTACCGGCGAGGGCCGGGCCCTCCTAGGCGGTCATGCCGCCGTCGACCACGAACTCGGCGCCGGTCGAGTACCGGCTGTCGTCGCTGGCGAGGTACAGCACGAGGCGGGCCACGTCGTCGGCCTCGGCGACGTGGCCCATCGGGATGGCCCGCACCACCCGCTCGAGCAGCCCGCCCTCGGGGGACGCCTCGGTCATCATCGGCGTGTCGATGATCCCGGGGTGCACCGAGTTCACCCGCACCCCGAACGGGGCCACCTCCTTGGCCGCCACCTTGGTCATGCCCCGCACCGCCCACTTCGACGCGGCGTACGCCATCGTCCCGGCGGCGCCCTGCAGGCCAGCCACCGGCGAGATGTTGACGATCGAGCCCGGCGCTCGGCGGCGACCATACTGCACAGGATCACCGCCTTCATCCGGGCATCCGACCTGGTTGACGTCGACGATCAGGCGGTACTCGGCCCCCTCCGGACGTAGGTGCAGTGGGCATCACCGGAAGATCCCGGCGTTGTTGACGAGCACGTCGATCCGGCCCGGCGCTCGAGGATCTCAGCCTGGCGCAGTCCGCCTCCTCGTCGACGGCGTCGAGGTGCTGGTGAGTGGCGACTCGCCGATGGCGGCGAAGCGGCCATGGCCTCGCCCTCGGTATCGAGCACATCGATGACTGACCACCGCCTCAGCCCCCTCGGCGGCGGCGAAGAGGCGGGCCTCAGCCGCCCCCTGCCCGGGCCGACCCCTGACCAGGGTGACCTTCCCTTGACAGCCACGTCCAGCCAGTTCGCGTCCCTCACGACGTCCCCGAAACGGGCCGCTCAGCCCCTGGCAATAACATCCCAGTCGGCCGTTGAGCCCGGCCGCGGCAGGGCCACCCCGATCATCGGGACCGCAACATTCAGCCGGTAGCCTGGGGCCTCAGCCACCGATTCGCGGGGTTCCCAGAGCGTGTGCCACCGCGGGACGTGAAGGCGTCGGACGAGGCAGGCACCGCCGCCAGGCGAGCCACGGGGCCGCCACCGACCCGCTCGCCGACCACCACGACCCCGACGGCGACACCCCCAAGGAGGCGTGCGGCGTCTTCGGCGTGTACGCCCCAGGCCAACCGGTCGCCCCGCCTCCACCTGCCTCGGCCTCCGCCCTCCAGCTGCAGGCGGAGTCGGCAGGCATGGCCGTCAGCAACGGCGAGACCCTCATGGTGCAAAAGGACATGGGGCTCGTCGCCCACGTGTTCGACGACATCAAGCTGGCCACGCTCCGCGGCCACCTGGGCATCGGCCACACCCGCTACTCGACCACCGCTCGAGCACCTACGGCTCGCGCTGGCCGTGTTCCGGGCCACCGCCGAGCCGGGATTCGCCCTGGGCCACTGGCAGCAGCCTGGTCCCAACACAGGGCCCTGGCCGAGGCAGGGGTGTCTCCCAGGCACGGTCACGAAACGGCCTGACCTGGTGGCCGAGATACTCGCAGCCGAGATGGCGGCGGCCAGGCCCCGCAGCGACGGCGCGAGCTCGAGCGCACGCTCACCAGGTGCTGCCCCGCCTCCCCGGGCGCCTTCTCCCTTCGTGCTGATGGACGGCCCGCGTCATCGGCGTCCGGCCCAGGTTCCGCCCGCTCTGCCTGGGCAAGCTCGACCACGGCTGGGTGCTGGCCAGCGAGACCCCCACGCTTTTCGACGTGGTGAAACGCACTTCGTCAGGCTCGACCCCGGCCGGATGGTGATCATCGACGCCACCGGCTACCGCTCAGTGCGGCCGTTTCTCCCCCGGCCTTACCTCGACCCCAGCTCTGCCTGTTCCGGTTCGTCTACGCTTCGCCCGCCCGACAGCCAGCTCTACGGGCTGGCGTCCACCACGCCCAGGTGCGCATGGGCGGCGAAGCTCTCGAAGCAGAGCGCCAGTCGAGGCCGACTTTGTGGTCGTGGGGGGTTGCCCAGGTCGGGCATCGCCGCCGCCTCGAGGGTACGCCAAGGCCAGCGGCATCCCCTACGGGCGAGGCTCGTCAAGGAACCGGTACATCGGGCGCACCTTCATCGCCCGCAGGAGATGCGGGCCTCGGGGTGCGCATGAAGCAACCCGCTGCGCGACAGCATCGCCGGCAAGCGCCTCGTCGTGGTCGACTGACCGATCATTCGCAGGCACCACTGCAGGCCATGGTCAAGATGCTGCGGTCCGGCGCCCGCGAGATCCACCTGCGCATCTCGTCGCCCTACAGTGGCCCTGCTTCACGGCATGGACACCCGGTACCCAGGAGCGAGCTGCTCGCCGCCAACCTCACCGTCGAGGGAGATCCGGGCCTACCTCGACGTCAGCACGCTCTCGTACCTCACCCCTCGACCGCCTGGTCCGAGGCCACGAGGAGCCACAGCGCCGGCTTCTGCGACGCCTGCCTCACCCGGCGATGCCCCATCGAGGTGCCAGTGTACGCAAGGCGGTGCTCGGGTCGAGCCCGTCGAGCGCGACAGGCACAGCACCCCATCCGCCGGACGGCCCGGCAGCGTCGCCCAGCCCAACGGCGGCAGCGACTCGCTCTTCCGGCCGCCAACGGCCGCGCCCGCCGCGCTCGGCCCCGACCGTTCTGGCTCGATTTAGTCGCCGGGCGGTCGAATGAGAGCCAGAACGAGGCTCGACCTCGCAGGGGCGACGTACGACGTCGACATCGCCGCCGGCGAGGCCGCGGTCGACCGCATCAAGGCCGCGGTCCGCTCCACCTACCGCCCCGAGGTGCTGGGCGACATCGGTGGGTTCGGCGGGCTGTTCGCGGTGCCCCGGGGGCCACTCGCAGCCCGACAACAGTGTCAGCCACCGGTGGGCACCAAGTCGCAGGTGGCCCGGGCCATGGGCCGGCTGGACACGATCGGCATCGACCTGGTGGCCATGTGCGTCGACGACCTCGTCTGCCAGGGCGCCGAGCCGCTCTTCTTCCTCGACTACATCTCGGTGGGTCGCCTCGTGCCCGAGCGCATGGAGGCGCTCGTCGCGGGCGTGGCCGAGGGCTGCCGGCAGGCGGGGTGCGCGCTGATCGGCGGCGAGATGGCCGAGCACCCCGGCGTCATGCCCGACGACGACTTCGACCTGGTGGGGTTCGCGGTGGGCGTGGTCGAACGCGACCGCATCGTCACCGGCGAGCACGTGGCCGTGGGCGACACCCTCATCGGGCTGCCGTCGCCGGGACTGCGCTCCAACGGCTACAGCCTGGCCCGCTCGGTCCTGCTCGATCGCGCCGGCCTCGCCCTCGACGCGCCCGCGTACGAGGGGGCACCCACCACGGTCGGCGACGAGCTGCTGCGCCCGTCGGTGATCTACGCCCCGGCGGTGCGGGCGGCGCTCGCGGCCGTCGACGTGCGGGCCGTGGCCCACATCACCGGCGGCGGGATGGCCGGCAACCTCGACCGCGTGCTGCCCGCCGACGCCGACGCCGAGGTGACCAGGTCGGCGTGGGAGTCGCCCCGCATCTTCGGTGAGATCCAGCGCCTCGGCGACGTCGACCCCGCCGAGATGGCCCGGGTGTTCAACCTGGGCATCGGCATGGTGCTGGTCGTGCCCCCCGCCGACGCCGGCCGGGCGCTGTCGGTCCTCGCCGAGCACGGCCACGCCGCCGTCGAGATCGGCACCATCACCCCCGGCACCGGGGAGGTCCACGTCACATGACGCCCCTCACCACTCGAACTCGAGGCAATAGCGGTCGGAATCCGACTGCCATTGCCTCGAGAACGGGGGTTCGTGGCCCCGGGCGGGTCTCGTGAGCACCGACGGGCGCCTCGACGCCCTCGTCGCCCACCTGCGCGAGCACGCGGTGCGCACCGACGGGCCCTACACGCTCAAGTCGGGCCGCCAGAGCGACTGGTTCATCGACGCCAAGGCCACCACCTGCTCACCCGAGGGCATGCTGCTCGTGGCCGAGGCCGCCCTCGACCATCCCCGCCAGAGGCCCACCGCAGCTCGGCGACTCACCGTGGGCGCCGACGCCATGGCGTACTCGATCGCCGCCGTCGCCGCGACGCGGGGCCGGATGCTGCGCAGCTTCACCGTCCGCAAGGAGGCCAAGGCCGGGGGCACCGGCGGGCGCATCGCCGGCGTGCTGCGCCAGGCGACGGGTGATCACCGGGCGCGGTGACCGCAGCGTGTCCACTCCCGGGCCGCCGGTGGTGCGCGACGAGGGCGGCGCCGAGGCGATCCTGCTGCTGCCGCTGGTCGACCAGGGCGGCACGGTCGCCAGCCCTGGCCGAAGACCGCAGGCATCCCACGCGCTGGTCCAGCGCCGGCGCTCAGGTTCGACTACGACCCCGGGTGACAGCGCGCCCGCCGGAGCCCGCACCGATCGCACCCCGAGTTCCGGCCGCGGAACCAAGACGTCCGTCGTCGTGACCCGGGCTGGCCAGGCAGGGAGGGGGTGGTGGGGAGCCACCGGCCGTCGGGGGTATGCCGCCCGACGCCAGAGCTGCAGTGGGTCGTGCTCGCCGCCGTGGCGGTCATGAGAGTGGCGCAGCTGGCCGTACCCTTCACCGGGGACCAGGCGCTGTTCGCCACGCTTCGCCCCATTTTACCTGGTCGACAGCGACCGCCTATACCTCGACGTGTGGGACGTGAGGCAGCCACGCTGTTCTGGTGGTACGCCGCCGCCGGGAGCGTGACCGGGTTCGGTGGGGTGCACCTGGCCGAGGAGCTGCGTGGCTGGTGGGGTTCGCGGCCGCGCTGCCGTAGCTGCTGCGCGGCCACGTCTCAGCAGGCGGCGGCGATCGCTCCCGCGCTCACGGTGGGGCCTTCCTGGTGGCAGCCAGGCCGATCAGCCTCCGCAGGCGGAGGCCCTCGGGGAGCCGCTGTTGAACCTGTAGCGGTGTGGCTGGGCCTGCGGGCGCCCGAGCACCCGACGACTCCTCGCCGCGGGGCCGTGGTCGGCGTGTGCGCCGCCGTGAAACTCACCCTCGCCGCTTCGCAGCCGCGGGCCTAGCGGTACCGCTGCTCACCGCGCCGGGGCGCAGGGACGTGAGGCCGTCCGGACCGTGGGCTGGTCGGTGCTGGGCTTCGTCGCGTTAATCCTCGCGGTGGGGCCACCCTGGCAGCCACAAGCGCTCGGCAGGGCGCTCGACGCAGTGGTTCCGGTTCGCGCCGAGGACCACCTCACGGCGCCTCACCGGTGGAAGCCGGCTCGTGCGCAGCGCAGTGCGCTTCCAGGGGTGATGTACGCACGGTCGCCCTCCCTCACGCAGTGGCCGGCAGCGCCTGCGGCGGCGGTCGTGGGCCGCGGGCCCGCCCCGCCTGCTGCTCGCCGTGGCGCTGTGGCTGGTGCTGACCTGCGCCCCGATGGTGCTCGTGCAGCACTGGTGGCCCTGTTCCAGATCGCGTCGTCCCGCTGGAATTGCTGCGGCGAGCAGCCACCATTTGTCTCCGCCGAGTGGGCGGCACGCCACGGCCCGCCGGCGAGCCCTCTCGCGCCGGCCTCGCCGCGTGGCAGTGGTAATCGCGCTGGTCGCCGCCGCGCCGAAGTGGGCGTCCCTCGTCGAGCACCGGTTCAGTGCGCGGCAGATCGCTTGCGGGAAGGACCTCCGACCCGGCGTACGCCGCGCCGCCACCGCCTTCGCCGAGGCCGCAGGGCCGCCCCGGTGACCTGCTCGTCTCAGCGATCCCGTCGTGCACCAGGTGAGCGGACGGCGCCTCGGGGTGCCGGCAGCAGTTGGTCGCCCGAGCGGCTCGATGCCGCTCACTGGGCGCGGCTCGATCGCAGCTCGCCGACGAGCAGCCGCCTACCTCGTCGTCGACGAGGCGTCGCGGGAAGCTCCTCGACGAAGGCGGGCCCCGGAGGTCGCCGCGCCGATCGAAGACCGACTGGTGCGGGATTCCGGTGGCACGTCGGCGGCGACCGCTGCGCCGCCCGTAGCCTGGGCGTGTGCCGCGCGATGTCAGTGCGACCCGGGCGTCGGCGTGAGAAGCCGGCAGGTGCCATTGGGCCGCGTCCGGCGTCGACCCTAGGTGACCTCGTGATGATCGCAAGGAAAGGCGCATCGCCAGCTCCGGAATGCAAGGACGAACCCTGCACGCGCCGGCTCAGGCGCGCCGTCGAGCGCCAACTGCACGAAAGGGCAAGATGCTCGCCGCGAGCGGGTGGAATACCTGCTCGACGAGGCTCGTTCCACGGAAAGCTCGACATGTTATTAACACCGGGCCCGACAGCGGGCTCCAGGGCACCCTACACCGGCAGCGTCATCACGGGTGGGGAGCACGGTCGACGGTCGCAAAGTGTTCGTGTTCAGCCCAGGACTTCCACGATTCAGCGGCGCTTTCGGCGGTGTTCGCCGAGGAAGATCCACAAGCTGATGGACCTCGCCCACTCGATTCAGGGGCCCCTTGATCAGGTTGAACGGCCGGCGCCGGCGCCGCATCCAGGAGAGCAGTCTCCCTCGACAATACGGCGGCATCTTCTACCACCCAGTCATCCTCGGCCCCGTGCGCCGGCAACGGTCTGGCCAGCCGCGGTAAACTTCATCTTCGCCAGTGCGAGACCTCGCACATATTCATCACCGGCTGACGTGGGTGAAGACCGTGACGGGCGAGAGGTCACCCTCGAAAGGCTCAGTGGCGCCCAGAGCCACGCCTCCAAGTCAGGCGTGGCCGCTAGAAAGTAGCCGACAGCAGGCAGGCCGTCCTCGACGACGTGGAAGTACCTGCTGTCGTACCTGCCCTCGAACAACCTCGAGGCCGCCCTGGTTCGCCCCGGCCGACGACCCCAGGCGCCAGCTGCCGGAGCTGTACGACCTGATGCCGGCGTCGTCGAACCTGCCCTACGACATGCACCAGGTGATCCGGGCCACCGTCGACGACGGTGACTTCTTCGAGTACTTCCCCCACTGGGGCATGAACCTGGTGTGCGGGTTCGCCCGCCTCGACGGCCACCCCGTCGGCGTCATCGGCAACCAGCCCATGGTCCTGGCCGGCGTGCTCGACATCGAGGCGTCCGAGAAGGGCGCCCGGTTCGTGCGCACCTGCGACGCGTTCAACATCCCGATGCTCACCTTCGTCGACGTGCCCGGCTTCCTCCCCGGCGTCGACCAGGAGTACGGCGGCATCATCCGCCACGGTGCCAAGCTGCTGTACGCGTTCTGCGAGTCGACCGTTCCCCGCATCCAGGTCATCACCCGCAAGGCGTACGGCGGCGCCTACGTGGTCATGAACGCCAAGTCGATCGGCGCCGACCTGGCCTTCGCCTGGCCGTCGGCCGAGCTGGCGGTGATGGGGCCGCACGGCGCCGTGGAGATCGTCTACCGGCGCGAGCTGGCCAACGCGCCCGATCCCGAGGCCCGTCGGGCCGAGCTGGTCGAGGAGTACACCGAGCGCTTCACCAACCCGTACATCGCCGCCCAGCGGGGCATGGTCGACGATGTGATCGACCCCGCCGACACCCGGCGCAAGGTGATCGCGGGGTTCGAGATGCTGCGCTCGAAGCGCGAGGAGCTGCCCAAGCGCAAGCACGGGAACGTGCCCCTGTGAGCGACGTCTCGGTGTCGGCCGACGCCACCCGCACGCAGCTGGCACCGCCCGGCCCCGAGGAGCTGGCGGCCATCGTCGCCGCGGTCGAGGTGACCTGGCCCAAGCCCGTGGTCGGCGGCACCGACCCGCGTGCCACCACCCCCCGGTGGCGGTTCTCGGGCCGCTGGTGGACCAAGCCCATCCCGGCCCGCCGCGACCGTCCCGCCTGATCCGCGCCGCGGGGTCAGCGCACGAGCATCACGTTGACCCGCACCGGCTGACGGTCCTTGATGTCGAGCCCGGTGACGTCGAGGCGGGCCTCGACGGACCAGTCCTCGCCGCCGGGCAGCGCGCTCGCCATCTGGCCCACCTTGCCCAGCAGGCCGGCGGCCTTGCCCAGGAACCCCTTGCGCATGAGCGACGGCTGCTCGGGGCACTGGAGCGCGAACTCGAGGGTCGCGCGGTGGCCGGCCTCGAGCCGGCCGGCCCCGAGCAGGTGCATCGCGGAGACGACCTCGCGGGCCCGCTGCTCGGGGCGGTCGTCGTCGGACCCGTCGTCGAAGCGGATGACGCTGCGGCGACGGTCGCCCTCGGTGACGGCGCGCATCACCGACAGGTTCACGTCCAGCGAGTCGATGTCGACGGCCTCCCGGGCCTCGACGGTGACGGTGCCCCGGATCACCTCCGCCGCCTCGAACTCGGTCTTCGGGAGTTGGAGCGTCACCGCCGCCTTGCGCTCGAACACGGGTGGGCCGTCCCTTCGTCGGAGCCGGCGGGGAGGGCCCCGGACCGGTGGGTCGGGCGAGCGTAGCGGCTCCCACCCAGCGGGGTCGGCGTGGGTCCCGCTCGCGCCCGGGGCCCCTGCCGCCGAGGGCGCCGGGCACCCCCGGTAGCCTCGCCGCCATGGAGCTGACGACCGTCGCCGACGACGAGGCCGTCGTCCACGACGGCACGCTCGTGCGAACCTACGACGGCCTGTCGCCCGACACCGACCACGACCTCGACGGGTTCGCGTTCCGCACGCTGCCCGCGCCCGGTGAGCGCCTCGCCACCTTCACCACGGTCAACGACGTGCACTTCGGCGAGGAGGTCTGCGGCGTCATCGAGGGCAGCGACCTCGGCCCGACCTTCCGCAGCGAGCCGGGCGCCGACCCGTACCCCGAGGTGATGAACCGCGGCGCGGTGGCCGACATGGCCGCCGTGGCGCCCGACGCGGTCCTGGTGAAGGGCGACCTCACCAACGTGGGCAGCCGGGAGGAGTACGACCGGTTCCTCGAGGTGTACGGCGGGGCCTTCGGCGACCGCCTGCACCACGTCCGCGGCAACCACGACGCCTACCGGGGCGAGGACTTCGCCGCCGACGCGCCGTTCCTCGTCGAGCTGCCCGGGGTGGCGCTGGCCGTGCTCGACACCACGCTGCCGCTGCGCACGCCCGGCGGGCTCTCCGACGAGCAGCTCGAGTGGCTCGGCGACGTCGCCGCGGACAGCGACCGGCCGGTCATGGTGTTCGGCCACCACCACGTGTGGGACCCGACCTCGGGCGTGCGTCCCGACGACTACTTCGGGATCAACCCGGACGACTCCGAGCGCCTCATCGACGTCGTCGCCGCCCACCCCTCGATCGTCGCCTACTCCGCCGGGCACACCCACCGGAACCGGGTCCGGCGCTTCCCCGCCACCGGTGGCGTGCCGTGGGCCGAGGTGGCGTGCGTCAAGGACTTCCCGGGCACCTGGGCCGAGTACCGGGTGTTCGAGGGGGGCATCCTCGCCATCCATCGCCGCATCTCCTCCCCCGAGGCCCTGGCCTGGAGCGAACGGACCCGGGCCATGTACGGCGGGGCGTACTTCGAGTACGCCTTCGGCGACCTCGACGAGCGCTGCTACCCCATCTGGCCCCGATCCGGGTGATGATGTCCCGATGACCACCCCGGGCCGGCGCGTGCGACACGCCGTCGTGGTCCTGCTGGCCCCCGCCCTGCTCGTGGCCGTCGCGGCCTCCGCCTGCTCGGCCTTCGGGGGCGACGAGTCGTCCGCGACCACCGTGCCCAACGGCGTGCGCCTCGTGGACCTCGAGCCCGGCCAGTGCTACCTCGCTCCGGCCAACACCGACGTGCGGGTGGTCGAGGAGGTCCCGTGCGCCGACCCGCACGACGCCGAGGCCTACGCGACCTTCGCCCTCGAAGGGGGCCCCGACGCACCGTTCCCCGGCGGCGCCGACGTGCAGAGCCAGGCCCAGGAGGGCTGCCTGGCCCGGTTCGCCGACTACGTGGGCCAGGCCTACGAGGACTCGGCGTACTACTCCTCGGCGGTGGCACCCACCCGCCGGTCCTGGAACGAGCGCGGCGACCGGCGGGTGCTGTGCTCGGTGCTGGCCGCCGACGGCGGGCGGCTCGAGGGCGGCGTCGCCGACGGAGCCGGCTCCGGCGACGGCTAAGGTCGCCGCACGGCCCTACCACCGGTGCAGGGCGGACCACACAGGAGCGAACACAGGATGCGCACGTGGCTGAAGGCGCTCGGGGCGGCGGTGCTGGTGCTGGCACTGGCCGCGTCCTGCAGCGACGAGTCGACCCAGGACAACTCGACCCGCAACGAGGAGGGCGACATCACCGAGGGCGGTGACGTCGGTGTGTTCGCCCTCGAGGTGGGGGACTGCTTCGACCAGCCGCCGAGCGGCGACGTCACCGAGGTCGCCGCCATCCCCTGCACCGAGTCGCACGACCTCGAGGTCATCGCGAAGTTCGACATGGAGGGCGACGGCGACGCGCCCTACCCCGGTGACGCCGCCGTCCAGGAGGCGTCCCGGGACTGCATCGGCGACCTCTTCACCGACTACGTCGGGGTCGCGTTCAACGAGTCCCGGTTCGAGGTGTTCCCCATCACCCCGAACCAGGCGGGGTGGGAGGACGACAACCTCCAGGACCGCGAGATCATCTGCACCGCGAGGACCGGGGACGGCACGCCGCTGACCGCCTCCATCGAGGGCAGCGCCGAGTGAGCGGCGCCGGCGGCGGCCGGTAGGGTCGTCGCCGGAGGGCCGAGAGGAGCATCGATGAGCGACAGCCCACCGCCGCCCGGCGATCAGCCGGCTGCGGGCGTGCCCGACCCCGACGAGACCACCGTGACCGGCCTGCTGCCGGTTTCCCTGCCGGGCGACGAGCCGGCGGCGCCCCTGCCGCCGCCACGACGCCGCAGCCGGAGTACCCCGCCACGACGCCGCAGCCGGAGTACCCGTCCACCGCGCGCAGCCGCCGGCGTCGTCCTCCGAGGCCTTCCTGCCCGCCGCACCGCCGCCGTCGGCCGCACCACCCGAGGCCGCGGGCTGGGGTGCCGGTGGCGGCGTGCCGCCTCGGGCCACGCCCGAGGCCGCCGGATGGGCTGCGGGCGGCGGGTCCCGCTGGCCGGCCTGCCCCGGCGCGTCGGGCGGGGGCGGCAACAAGGCGCTGCTCGTGGTGCTGGGCGTGGTCGGCGCGGTGCTGGTCCTGTCGGTGATCGCGATCGTGCTCGTCACCGTCCTCGGCTCGGACTCCGACGACGCCGCCACGGTGGATCGGACCACGCTCACGTTGAGCATCCCCGACTTCGACGCGGGGCCCACCACCACCGACGACGTCAGCCCGGGCGACAGCGCCCTCAACCCTCCGACCACCGCGGCCCCGGGCGGGGACAGCATCGACGTGTTCGAGTTGGCCGTGGGCGACTGCTTCGACGTGTCGGGGAGCGGCAACATCAGCGACGTCGAGGGCTTCGACTGCGACCAGCCCCACGACAACGAGGTGTTCGCGGTCTTCGACATCGCCGGCGGCCCCGACGCACCGTTCCCGGGCACGCCCGCGGTCGAACAGGAGGCCCAGGCCCGCTGCACCGGCACGTTGTGGACCGACTACGTCGGCGTGCCGTTCCGACAGTCCGAGTTCACGGCCACGTCCATCAACCCCACGCAGCAGACGTGGGAGAACCTGGACGACCGAGAGGTGATCTGCGTCGCCCAGAGCGGTGACGGGCAGCCGCTGACCTCGTCGGTGCGGGGCGCCAACCGGTAGGCCCCGGGTGACCGAGGGCCACGCCGACGACGAGGTCGACGATCAGGCGTCGGGCCGGGGCGGACCGGGGGGTCGCCCCGGCCCGCTCGCCGACCTGCGGGTGGTCGACGTCTCCACGGTGGTGGCCGGCCCGGGGTGCGCCCGCTACCTGGCCGACTTCGGCGCCGACGTGGTCAAGGTCGAGCGACCCGACGGCGGTGACACCACCCGGACGATGGGCTGGGTCGACCCGCGCGACGGCGTCACCCTGTGGTGGAAGCTGGCGGGACGGGGCAAGCGCACGGTCACCCTCGACCTGAAGTCCGACGCCGGCCGGGAGGCCTTCCTGGCGCTGTGCGCCACCGCCGACGTGCTGGTCGAGAACTTCCGGCCCGGCACCCTCGAGCGCCTGGGGCTGGGGCCCGACGTGCTGTTGGCCCGGCGCCCGTCGCTCGTGATCACCCGGGTCACCGGCTTCGGCCAGGACGGCCCCTACGCCGGTCGACCGGGCTTCGCCACCATGGCCGAGGCGCTCTCCGGCTTCGCCGCGATCAACGGCGAGGCCGACGGCGGGCCGGTGCTGCCGCCCATCGCACTCACCGACGAGCTCGCCGGTCTCGTCGCCGCCTTCGCCACGATGGTGGCCCTGCACTCGGGGGTGGGCCAGGTGGTGGACGTCAACCTGCTCGAGTCGATGTTCCAGGTGATGGGGCCGCTGATCTCGGGCTACCTGCTGCGGGGCGAGCTCCAGCCCCGCCTCGGGTCGGGCATCCCCTACTCCGTTCCCCGCAACGTCTACCGCACGGGTGACGACCGGTGGGTGGCGGTGTCCACCTCGGCCGAGTCCGTGGCGCAGCGGGTGCTCGAGCTGATCGGCGTGGGCGGCGACGCCCGCTTCGGCTCGTTCGCCGACCGGGTCGCCCACCGCGCCGAGATCGACGAGCTGATGGCGGCCTGGATCGGAGCCCGCACGCTCGACGAGGTCCTCGCCGCCTTCGA
Source organism: Microthrixaceae bacterium (assembly GCA_020637195.1). GTDB lineage: Bacteria > Actinomycetota > Acidimicrobiia > Acidimicrobiales > DATDAH01 > JAEUJM01. The sequence continues at coordinate 32,196 of JACJWK010000019.1, read as the reverse complement.
CGCCGCCCACGCCGCGGCGGCGCCCGTGTACGACATGGCCGACATCGCCGCCGACCCGCACTACGCGGCCCGGGGGTCGGTCGTCGAGGTCGACGGGGTGCCCATGCAGGGCCTCGTGGCCCGGCTGTCGGCGACCCCGGGCTCGGTCCGCTGGGCCGGGCGACCCCTCGGTGCCGACACCGAGGCGGTCCTCGCCGAGCTGCCGCTCGCGGCGGTCCACGACGAGCCCGACCGCGGCGGCGACGACCGCTGAGGCCGGGGCGACGGGCCGCGGCCCGTCGCCCCGTCAGCCGGCGTAGCGGTCGAGGAAGGCGTCGACCATCGCGTCGATGCGCTCGTCGGTGAGGCGCTCGCCGAGGAAGAAGCGCCGGAAGAACACCGGGGCCACGACGTCCACGGCCACGTCGTCGACGGGCAGGTCGGCAGGGAGCTCGCCCCGGTCGACCGCGCGCCGCAGCAGCGTCCGCAGCGGCTCGAGGCGCTGCTCGATCCGCTGGCGCCGCAGCTCGGCGAAGGTGCGGTCGCCGGGCTTGCCGAGCTCGGCGCGGGCGACCACGTGGGCCATGCCGCCCCGCTGGCGGCGCCCACCCACGCCGCGGCGGAGCTGGTCGAGGTAGAGGTGCAGGTCGCCGCGGAGCTCGCCGGTGTCGGGGCCCTCCGGCGCGGTCCCCCCGTCGCTGAGCACGGCGGCGAGCAGCGCCTCGCGGTCGGGCCAGTGCCGGTAGATCGTGGTGCGGGCGATGCCGGTCGCCTCGCCGATGCGCAGGTGGGTGACGGCGTCGGGTCCCTCGGCGTCGAGCAGCTCGCGCCCCGCGGCCAGGACCGCGGCACGGGTCCGGGCGACCCGGGGGTCGTCGCCGTCTCCGGTGCGGTCCCGCCCGTGGCGGCGGTGGGGGCCGTGGGGGCCACGACGGTGAGGGGGCATGGGCAGGCACTTTCCGCTACATGGTGTTGTGTTTCTCTGCTCGTCACTGTACAACAGCATGTAGCGCAACAGAGTGTTGCACAGTGAGAACGACCGAGAGAGAAGGAGGAGCCCCATGACGGCTCACACCAAGCACCGGGGCGGCCGCCGCCTCGAGATGATGCGGCGTCGCCTCGACCTGACCGACGAGCAGGTGGCCACCCTGCGTGAGCGCCTCGGCGAGCACCGCCGCCAGGCGCTCGCCATCGTCCGGGACGTGCTCGACGACGAGCAGCGGGCCCGCTTCGACGCCCACCTCGAGCGCCGCCGTGGCCGCGGCCGCGGGCGCCGTCGCGGCCACGGCCACGGCGAGGGCCACCGCCGGCGCCCCGACCCCGCGGGGGACAGCGTCTCCCCGCGGGCCGACGACACCGCCGACGACACCGTGGACGGTCCCACCGACGCCGCCTGAGGGGCGCCGCTTCGTCGCCCGCCCGGCCCGGGCTCGCGGTCGCGAGCCCGGGCCGGTTCGCCAGCCCTCGCCGGCACCCTCCCTCGCCGGGCGCAGGCCGGGTGGTCGGGCACCGCCACCGGCGCCGCCTCCCGGGTGGTGACGTAGAGCCGCACGGGCCCGTCGCACACGACGGCCACGTTGGCGAAGGTGTCGGGCATCACGATGATGTCGCGCGGCCCTCGATGCGCTCGCTCCACCGGCGGGCGTCGCCGCCAGGCCCTTCTCGTCGCACGAGCCGGCGGTGGTCAACAGGATCGCCCCTGAGCACGACCGGGACGAGCAGCGCCAGGTGCCGGCGGCGACGCCGCGCGGCAGGCCGTCGGCCGAGGGGCGGGGTGGTCGATGCAGGCGTGGGTCCATGCCCGGAGCGCAGCACCCTCGCCGGGTGCCACGCCCGCTCCCCGGCGCGGGGGCCGCCGGCGGCCTCAGCGCCCGGGCTGATCACCAGGCGGTACCGGCGTCGATCTCGTCACGCCCGGCGAGCCTGGCGTGGCGCCGCCCACGCGCCAGGTCGAGGTCGGCCTGCAGGCGGCGCCACGCCGGCGGCGACCTGGTCGTCGTCGAGGCGGGCGAGGCCGGAGATGGCGGCCTGGTGGCGGGGTCGAGGTACGCCTCGGGGCGGCACCACCAGGCGCGCATGAACCCGTCGGTGCAGTCGCGGGGACCGGCAGCACTGACGGCGCCGCCGCCGAGGGCGTCGGCCAGGGCGTCGGGCGGCGGCAGGTGGGTGTCGAAGCGGCCGCCATGCCTGCCGGAAGTAGTCGGCGACCAGCCACTGCTCGGAACTGCGCGTCGGTCGAACGTGAACACCACCACCGGCCCCGTGGTCACCTGGCGCACGGCGAGGCCCGCCGTCGGGTCGAGCCGGCCAGTGGTGCACGGTCAGCAGGGCGGTGGCGGCGTCGAAGGTGCTGTCGGGGGAAGGGCAACGCCCGCCGACCGCCCGGACGACCTCACGGCTGGCAGTGGCGGGCCGCCATGGCGATCATCGTCGGCGCCGGCTCGACCGCGGTGACCTGGCGGTCGCTTGGCTCGTACGACCCGGCGCCGGCGCCCACGTTCAGGGACGTGCGGTCGCTCTCGCGGGCGGGCCGAGGTGCCCGTGGATCCGCGCCGCGCGGCCGGGGTCGGGCCGGCGCCGCCGGGCGTACCCTGACGCCGATGGTCTGTACACCGGCTCGTCGCTCACCGGGCCGGGCTGCGATGGGGGGTCAGGTGCGCGCACGAGCGCACCACGGGGACGGGGCTGTCCACTCGACGGTGCCGTCGGCGCGGGCCTCGACGGTGACGAACCCGTGCGGGTGGGCACCGTGGCCCGGGCCCAGTCGAGGTCGCCGAGCGCGGGCGCCACCTGCACCGACCCGGAACCCGGGCTCGGCGGGGGTGATGCCGAGCACGTGCACGACCAGGTCGCGGGCACGGGTGGAGGACCAGCCGTGGCACCGGGTGCCGCTGTTCCAGTTCTCGGGCCACGAGGTCTCGCCGGCGTCGACGAACCCTGCCAGTCGCGGCACTGGTCGGCGATCAGGTCGGCCCGCCCCGCCTGGGCCAGCCTGTCGTGCAGCACGTAGCGGAAGAACGGCTCGCAGGCCACCATCTGCTCGTCGACGTCCCAGTCGGGTTCGGGGTAGCCGAACGCCAGGTAGGCCTGGCCCGAGCTGGCCCCCGCCTGACGGTGGCGGTGTCCATCACCCAGGAGTGGCGCGCGCGAGGCGGCCGCGGTCGGTGAGGCGCTGGCCACCACCCGGTCGACCCGCTCGGCGGGCACCAGGCCCGCGGCCAACGCCGCCGCGCCGCCGTGCTGGGCGGCCACGGTCCGGCGCTCGCCGTCCACGAGGTGGTCGACGTAGCGGTCGCGCCCGTCGTCCCAGAAGGCGTCGAACGCGGCCCGGACCTCGGTGTGGCGCCGGCGGGCCGCCAGCCGGCGGTGCTGTCGTTGCCCACCGCGGCGGCCAGGTCGGCGAGGTCCTCGAGGGCCCGGGCCCACAGCGCGTTGAGGGCCGAGGAGCAGCCCGAGGAGTAGACGCTGGCCCAGTCGATCAGCGTCCAGCCGGTCACCCCGTCGAGCAGGCCGTCGTCGCGGCGGTAGGCCTCGAACCAGCGCACGGTGCGCTCGGCCACCGGCAACAGCTCGGTGACCAGCTCGAGGTCGCCCGTGTACCGCCACAGGTTGTGCACGGAGCGCACCCAGTGCAGCGACCAGTCCGGGATCATGGTGCGGTCCTCGAACGCGAAGTCCGACGCCACCGCCATCGGCACCATGCCGTCGCTGCGGGTGACGGCGGTGAGCTGCGGGTGCCAGCGGGCCAGCGACCAGTCCGGGTTGGTGGCCAGGTCGACCATCTGGTGGACGACGGCGTCGCCGGTCCACGCCCGCTGCTCGCGGGTGGGGCAGTCGACGTACGCGTCGAGCGCGCAGAGGTCGACGGTGCGCAGCCCGATGGCGAAGATCCGCTCGAGCGCCGGGTCCGAGCAGGCGAAGGACGTCCCGGCCGGCCGGGGACGCAGACGCTCGTGCACGGCGACGGCGACGGTCGGGCCGCCCGGTCCGGCCGCTCCCTCGGCGTCGGGCCCGGCCGGGGGGCGCACGGCCAGGTGCAGGTGGCGGGCGCCGAGGGGCCACAGCGACTCGAACCGCTCGGGACCGCCGCCGCGGCAGACGTAGCGGAACCCGGCGTGCTCGCCGAGGTCGGCCAGGCCGCCGCCGCCGTCGAGGAGGTCGGCGCCGGCGACGTCGATCACCGTGCCCGGCTCGGCGTCGTCGACGTCGAGCACGACGGTGCCGGCGGCGACGTGGCCGAGGTCGTAGGCCCGCAGCTCACCGGCCGGCGCCACCGCTCCCGGCGCACCGCCCTCGCCGGCGGCGACGGCCCGCTCGTCGGCGAACACCTGGGCGACGGGGTCGGGGCCCACCCGCTCGAGGGGTTCGCCGCCCGTCGTGTCGTCGTCACCGGGCGCCAGGGCCCGGGCGATCGTCGGCACCGCCACGTGGACCGTCGGGGCGGCGGCGCCGGCGTCGGCGCGCACCGGGGGTCGCAGCACGCCGAACGGCTCGCTGGGGGGCTCGACCCGTCCGCCCGTGCCGGTGTGGACCGGATGGATCTCGTGGGGTGGCGACCAGCGGGCGTCGTCGAAGCCGACGTCCTGCCAGCCGTGCGGGTGCCGGCGGGCGTCGTGCCACTCGATCGGGAGCGACGACACGTCGCCGGGGGCCGTCACCGCCGTCCAGGCCTCGCCCGGCCGGCACCGCCACGACGCGTCGGACACCAGCCAGGCGCCCGGGTCGTCGGGGCCGCCCAGGCAGGCCTCGAGGGTGAGGCTGCCGGCGCCGAGGCTGTACGACGGGGGGACCGGCATCCACCACGACGTCTGGTGGGCGAAGTGCACCGCCAGGACGGCGAGCACGTTCTCGCCGGCGCGCAGGTGGGGCGCCAGGTCGACCACGTCGTAGTGGGCGCGGCGGGGGTCGCTGCGCACCGGGCCCCGCGCCACCTCGGTGCCGTTGACCGACAGCCGGTGGCGCCCGTCGCTCCACAGGCGGCACGGCGCCGCCTCGGGGACGTGGGCCAGGTCGAACCGGCGCCGGAACAGCCCCACCCGGTCACCGTCCACCGCCCGCTCGGGGCGGGTGAGGGTGGCCAGCTCGATGGCGGGCGGCTCGAACCAGATCCAGCGCGAGCGCCAGCGGCTCCCGAACGGCGCGGGGTGCTCCAGGGCCATGGCCGGAGCGTACGGGGCGGCCCGGCGGCCGGGGCCCGAGGCGCGCCCGGCGCCGGCGGTGGGCCTGCGGGCTGGCCTGATGGGGGAGGGTCGGGCCTAGGGTTCCTGCGGAACTTCCCGCCCGACCACGGATGAACGCATGCCCGACGCCCCCACCGACACCGACCGCGACCTCGACGACGACGCCACCGACGAGCACGACGACGAGCCCCGCGATCCCGAGGAGCAGGTACGCCGCCTGGACCGCATCCGGGTGTGCCTGTTGACGGTGGACCAGGGGGCGCTGCGCCGCGCGCTGCGCGGCCTGCCCGCCCCCGTGCTCGACTCGGTGGCCAAGGCCGTCCGGGTGCGGCCGCCGGTGCTGCGGGCGGGCTCGCCCAACGTGCTGCGCCGCCTGCACGACCCGCTGCTGCTCGACACGGTGGCCAGCGCGGTCACCGACGACTGCCTCGAGGCCCTGCGCGAGCACCTCGGCGACGAGGCCGACGACCCGTCCGCCGAGGCCGTGCGCGAGGCCGTCGACGCGGTCACCGGCGACGAGTACCCGCTCGAGATGGTGCGCCTCACCCTCGCCACGGTGGCCGCGGGGGCGGCCGAGGCGTCCGAGGTGTGCAACGACCTGCTCGACGGCGACGAGCGCTTCGCCCTGCCCGACGAGGCCGAGCTCGACACCGGTGGGGCGGCCCCCGTGGTGGCCGCGGCCCCCGCGGCCCGCACCGCCGACGCCGACAAGAAGGCCGCCCGCAAGGCCCGCAAGGCCGAGGAGGCCGAGCGCCGGCGGCTCGCCGCCGACCAGAAGGCCGCCGCCGACGCGAAGCGCAAGGCCGAGCGCAAGGCGGCCACCGCCACCAGCACCCCGCCGTCCCGGTCGTCCACCGACGCGGTCGAGGACGAGGAGGAGGAGGGCTCGACCCTCGACGCCGAGCCGCCCCGCCCCGCGGGCGCCGGCGGTCCCCCGGTGTCGCGCCGCAAGGCCGCGCTCCTCGGCGACGACGCGCGCGACTTCGACGTGGACGACGCGCTGGTGGGCGCCCTCGTGGTCGCCGAGATCTGGTTCGAGGGCGAGGACCCGGACCAGCCCGGGCTCGAGGCCAAGCGGCGGCCGTGCGTGGTGGTCGGGGTCAACGAGGAGCAGCTGCTCGTGCGCCCCGGCTACTCCGAGGGCGGTCGCCGCGCCCGCGACTGGCAGTCCTACGAGGTGGGCGACTGGCGCGAGGCGGGCCTCGACAAGGTCACCTACATCGAGGCCGAGACCCGGCGCATCGACCGCGCCCAGGCCGAGCTGCCCCCGCTCGGGCGCATGACCGCGCTCGACTGGAACGCCCTCTGGTGAGCCGCCGGCGCTGAGCGCCGGCCACCCGCCCGACCGGCCCGGCCCGGTCGTCCCGGCGCCGTCGTCGCCGGCGCCCTAACCTCTCCGGGAGTCAGACCGGAGGGGGGGACCGATGGACTTGACGACGCACGCGTACCGCAGCCAGATCCGGCTGCTGCTCGGCACCGCGCTCGTGATGTTCGTGTTCACGGTGGTGATCGGGATCCTGAACGGGACCGACCTCGTGGACTTCGACCGGGAGGTGCTGCTCACCCACGTCCACGTGGGCACCCTGGCGTGGATCACGCTGTCGGTGTTCGCGGCGACGCTGTGGCTGTTCGCCGACGGACCGCTCACGGGGGCCGCCGACGGGTGGGCCCGGACCGGCTCGTGGCTCGCCGCGGGCACGGTGGTCGTCTACAACCTCACCTTCCTCACCACCGACGGCTACCTGCGACCGGTGGTGGGCACGGTGGCGGCGCTCACCATCCTGGGCTGGTTCGCCTGGGCCGTCGTACGGGCCCGCGCCGCCGCCGGCGGCGTGAGCGTGCCGATGTGGGGGCTGCTCGCGGCGCTGGCCACCTCGGTGACCGGCGGCGTGATCGGGGTCCTCTACGGCATCCTGATCGCCAGCCGCGGCGACGCCAAGGTGCTGCCCGACGGCGGCGAGGACGCCCACCCGGCGACGATGGTCGTGGGCTTCCTCGTCCCGGTGGGCATGGCGGTGGTGGAGACCTGGCTGCGCCCCGACGAGGCCCGCACCCGGGCGAGCCGCGCCGGGTTCTGGCAGATGGCGCTGCTGTTCCTCGGCGGGTTCACGCTCATGCTCGGGGTGCTGCTCGACGCCGTGCCGCTGATCACCCTGAACCTGCCCTTCGAGATCATCGCCGTGGGCATCTTCCTCAAGCGCAACTGGGCGTCGCTGCGCTCGGTGGGGTGGTCGGCGGAGCGGCCCACGCCGTTCCTGGCCGCCTCGTCGGTGGCGCTGGTGTGGAACCTGGGGATGCTCGTCTACCTGATCTCGAAGTACGCCGACGACTTCGACCTGGCCCCCACCCGCCTCCTGCTGGCGCTCGACCACATGATGTTCGTCGGGGTGCTCACCAACGCGCTGTTCGCCCAGCTGCTCGCCGCCACCGCCACGCGGGCGCACGTGGCGGCGTGGGCCGACCGGGTGGTCTTCTGGGCGGTCAACGTCGGGCTCGTCGGCTTCTGGTTCGGGCTGGTGCTCGACGAGGCGTGGCCGAAGCAGGTCTTCACGCCGATCATGGGCGTCGGCATCCTGCTCGGCGTGGGGGTCTTCCTGGCCCGCCTCGCCGGCGACCGGTCCACCACCGGGGCGCCGCCCGCCCCGGCGGCGGCGTCCTGACCCGCCCTGCGCCGGCGCCCCCGGCCCCACCCACCCGTTCCGGGTACTCGCTGGTGTCGCCGGCGGTCCGGGGGAGTACCCAGAAGGGGCGGCGGCGGCGTCCCCGTCGGGCGACGGGCGTCGGGCGAGGGGCGAGGGACGCCGCTGGTCCGGCGGCGCGGCCGGCCGGTAGCGTGAGCGGCCGACGACGGGACGCGAGGGGACGGCGGATGCGGGGACGCGACGGCACGAGGGCGGCGGCCCTGGTGCTGGCCGCCCTCGTCGCGACGTCACTGGTGGTGACGTCCGCACCCGCGCCCGCGGGGGCCCGGTCCGGCACCGCCGCGGCGGCCGCGGTCGCGCCCACCCCGACGCCGGCCCGCACCGGCACCCCGACGTCGATGGCGGTGCTGGGCGACTCGATCTCGGCCGCCACGGGCACCGGCCAGCTGAGCGCCGAGCAGAAGCAGAACTCGTGGGCCACCGGCAGCGTGGCGTGGAGCATGCGGGGACAGCTCGGCATCGCCACCGGCAACGCCTACAACCAGGCCTCCAACGGTCGGCGCATGAGCGACCTGGCCAACCAGGCGTCGTCGCTGCCCACGTCCACCCAGTACGTCGCGATCGAGCTGGGAGGCAACGACCTGTGCCGCCCGTCGGTGGCGGAGATGACCTCGGTCGCCACCTACCGCTCCCAGTTCCGGGCGGGCCTCGCCGCGCTGCGGGCCCGGGTGCCGAACGCGCTGGTCTTCGTGGCCAGCATCCCCGACATCTACAACCTGTGGTTCATCCGGGGCGCCCCCGAGTCGGTCAACCCCTACGTCAGCGACCAGGTCGACCAGGCCGGCCGGGCCCGGTTCTTCTGGGACAACTTCCTCGACATCGAGGTTCCCTGCCAGTCGCTGCTCACCAACCCGACCAGCCTGTCGGCGTCCGACGTGAACCGGCGCAACCAGGTGCGCGAGCGCAACCTCGCCTTCAACGCCGTCCTGCGCGAGGAGTGCGGCGCCGTGCTGCGGTGCCGCTACGACGACGACTTCTTCTTCAACTTCTCCTCCAACCGCCAGAACCCGCCCGACGGGCCCCTGCTGCCCCGCAACCAGTGGGGGTTCGAGGACCGTGACATCAGCCACAACCGCAAGACCGGCTCGATCGACTTCTCGTACCTGTGCCCGGTCAACTTCACCTACGACGGCTGCGGCGACCACTTCCACCCGTCGCTGATCGGCCAGCAGAAGCTGGCCTCCGCCGGCCTGCTCGCCAGCTACCAGTTCGCGTCCGACGCCACCCCGCCGGTGGTGACCCTGACGCCGGGCCGCCCCGCCGACGGCGGCGGCCGGTACGCGGGCGCCGTCGACGTCACCGTGTCGGCCAGCGACGCCGCCGGGGTCCGGGGCACCGAGGTGCGGGTGCACCAGCCCGACGGCTCGGTCGGGCCCTGGCAGGAGCACCTGGGCGCCGCGCCCACCGTCACCGTCTCGGCCACCGGGCTGACCTACGTCGAGGCCCGCGCCCTGGACGTCAACGGCAACCTCAGCGCCAGCACGTCGCTCGGCGTGCAGGTCGACCCGGCCGCGTTCGGCACCCTCGCCGGCACGGTGGTCGACCACGACGGCGCCCCGGTCGAGGGCGTGTCGGTCACCCGCCACGCCGCGGGCGCCGAGGGCCCGCTGGAGGCGGTCACCACCGGCGCCGACGGCGCCTACGACTTCGGGCCCGTGCTGACCGGGAGCTACGCCCTCGAGGTGACCGACCCGTCGGGCACGTTCGCCGAGCAGTGGTTCGACGGCGCCGGCTCGCACGGCACGGCCACCACCGTGGTGGTGGGCTCGCAGGCGGCCGCCACCGCCGACGTGGTCCTCGACCGGGTGGGCCTGGCCGGCCGGGTGACGTCGGCGGGTGGCGCCGACGTCGGCGAGCCGGTTCCCGGCGCCTGGGTGCTGGCCCTGCACCGCGACGACCACTCCTTCGCCGCGGCGGCGGTGGCCGACGGCGACGGCCGCTACGAGCTGGGGCTGGCCGCGGGCGACTACGAGGCGATGGTGCTGGACCCGGCCGGCGGGCACGCCGCCGAGTGGGCCGACGACGCCCCGTCGCAGGCCGGCGCCGACCCGGTGACCGTCGCCCCGGGGTCGGTGACCGTGCTCGACGCGGCCCTCGCCCCGGCGGGTCGCACCGCGGCGATCGCCGGCGCGATCACCGAGGACGGCACGGGCGCCCCGGTCGCGGGCGCGCTGGCCTTCGCGGTCACCACCGGCGGCGTGCCCACCGCCGGCGCCGTGGCCGACGCCCAGGGCGCCTACGTCCTCGACGGCCTGCCCGCGGGCAGCTACCACCTCGTCTTCTTCGACCCCACCGGCGCCCACGCCGTCGAGTTCCTCGACGACGCCGCCGGGCTCTTCGACGGCGTCCCGGTCACGGTCGGCGCCGGTGATGCCGCGTCGGCGGACGCGTCGCTGGCGCCCGCCGCACCGCCGGCCGGGGGCGCCGCCCTCACGGGGACCGTCACCGACTCGGCCTCGGGCCAGCCGATCGCCGGGGCCGTGGCCGTGGCGCTGCGCAGCGCCGACTACGCGTTCGTGGCGGCCGACGTGGCCGACGGCGCCGGCGCCTACGCTATCGACGTCCCGGCCGGCGACTACCGGGTGGAGATCATCGACCCGACGTTCCTGCACGCGATGGAGTGGTTCGACGACCTGCCCTACTTCGAGATCGCGGCGGCCTCCCCGGTGACGGCGGCGGCGGGCGTCCCCGGATCGCCGACGCCGCCCTCGACCCTGACCGCCGCTGCCCCTGGCGGCCGTCGCCGGCACTGTCACCCACGCCGGCGGCGGGGCCGTTCGCCGGCGCGCTCGTGCTCGCCATCGGCAGCGACGGCGCCCCGGGCTGCCGGCGGAGCGGTCACCGCCGCCGACGGCACCTACCTCGTCGGGAGCCCGGCGCCGGCAACCACCTGCTGGTGTTCATCGATCCGAGCGGCGCCGTCGCCCCCTGAGTTCTTCGACGGCGCCCCGGCCCCTGCCGGCGCCACCCTCGTGACCACCGCCGCCGGCGCCGTCACCCCCGCCGACGCCGACCTGTGACCCGAACTGGCTCCCGATTTCGGTGCCAGGGCACCGAAATCGGGAGCCAGAACGGATCAGCCGACCTAACCGAACGCGATGGCGGCGTCGGCCCGAGCCCGGAACACGCCGATCATCGACAGCTCGAGCCGGGCCGCGTCGGCGCGGTCGAGCAGGTAGCTCAGGGCCCACTCCTGGCTGACCACGAGCTGGACGCGGTCGGGGACGAGGAGCAGGAAGGGCTGGTCGAGGCCGGGACACCGCACCGGCTTCGCGGTGCCGAGGACCTCGGTGATCTTCTCCTGCTCGGACTTGCTGAGGCGCACCTTGCGGTGGAGCACGACGGCGCCCGGGCTGCCGAGTCGGGCGAGCGCGGCGGGCAGGTCGCTGCGCCTTTCGTCCTCCACGATGGGCGGGACGAAGTGGCCACGCCCGGTCCCGCCGGCGCTGCTGCGGGTCGCCCACAGGTACAGGGCGCGGGCCGCGTGGGCCAGCGGTGAGGAGTCCGGGGCGGCCGACTCGTCGATCGGGTCCGTCGGGACGCCGAGGAGCGCCATCCGGTCGAGGGCGATGCCCGCCCGCTCGACGAGGTCGTCGATGCCCTGCTCGAGCTCCTCGACGCTCGCCTGCGGTTCGGTGGTGACCGCCAGCCGGACGAGGGGGACGCCCGCGGCCACGCGGCGCTGCTCGCCGGTCGGTGGCGGGGAGAGCGGGAGCCAGCTCGGGCCCCGCCACGGTGCGACGCTGAGGGTGTCGGCGGGCACGGTCACGGCTTCGACCGCCGCGCGGACACCCGACGACTTGGCGGCCGTCAGGGCCTTCTCGGCTCGAGCCACGAGCGTGCTCCATCGCCGCTCGATGTCGCCGGCGAGCCCGCCGAGCGGCTGAATGGTGGTCATCCCGACTCCTCCTCGAGCCTCGCCTTCACGGTCCGCCAGCCCGGCGCCGTCCTCAGGTTGGCCAGGTCCGGGTCCTTCTCGATCCACGAGAGCGCCGGCCGGGAGCCGTCGGCCGAGCGGAGCGCGGCCTCGAGCGCGGTGAGGGATCGGTCGAGCCACTGCCCGCGCAGGGTGGCCTCGCGCTTCTCACGGTCGCTGCGTTCCTGCGGGGGCTCGTCGGTCATGTCCCCGCCGAGCAGGTCACAGGCGACGGACCAGAAGCAGGCGGCGTTGTAGCGCGCCGCGGTGCCCGAGCTCGGCCCGGCGGCAGCCTCCACCTGCGCCCCCAGGCCCTCGATCCGCACCCGACCCCGGTCGTCGAGCGGCTGCTTGGCCATCCGGGAGCGGAGCGACGCGCCGAGGAGCCGGCACTCGATGATGGGCACGATGCTGCGGATCTGCTCGATCTCGCGGCGTCGCCGGGGCGCGTCCTGGAGCAATCGCAGCGACGCCTTCCGCTCGTCCATCGGCACCGACCAGATCGCGAGGCGCCACCAGCGCAGCGCGGCGCGGATCTGGTCGGCCTCGTAGTGCGCCCAGCGCAGGAGTGCATCAGATACGCGGGCCTGCGCGCGGACCGCAGGGTCGTAGGTCGTGATCAGCGTCCGCATCTCGTCGGGCCGCGGTTTCAGGCCGGCGGGGAGCGAGCCACGCCACCACCGCCGGAGCTCCCACAGGCGCCGGCCGTCGTAGCCCGCGCTGCGGTCGAGCGAGCCGCTCGATTCGACGAGGCGAAGCACCTCGTTGCGGTGCTCGGCGTTCGACGACGACCACCAGTGGTCGCGGAGGGTGCCCGGGTCGGAGAGCATGCAGAGGGACGTGACCAGGCGGTAGCGGCCGGCCAGGAAGTGGGGGTGGTCGATCCGGTTCTGGAGGTTGAGGCGCAGCGCCTCGACCGGCTGGCCGGCGAGGTCGAGCTCGTGCGCCAGCATCAGCCGGACGAGGGCGTTGTCGGGAGCGGCGCCCAGCGCGAGGCGGAGGTCGCGGATCCGCTCGTCGCTGTCGCTCGGCCGGTCGAACAGCATGCGCCGGTAGGTGGCGAGCGCCTCGCCGCGCTCGCCCCACGACCTCGCCCACGGCGGCGTCCAGTACGAGTAGCTGAGGACGTCGCCGGCGATGAGTGCGGCGGCCTCGTCCATGAGCTGGCCGGGCGTGTCGGCGCGGAGGCGCTCGGTGCGGATGAAGCGGTGCTCGTGCGACGTCTCCAGCCGGAACACGCCGGCGACGGGCTTCGGCTCCGCTCCCTTCTCGTCCTTGTCGCCCTTCCCATCGGTCTCGCCCTTGTCGGTGGCGCCGGCGGCCTTCGGGTCGGGCTCGGCCCACGACACGACGCCCGTGACCGTGATGCCCGCCTTCGGGAAGGCGGTGGCCTGGGCGAACTTGGTGATGGCGGCGGCGATCTTGCCGTTCTCGCCCCCCACCTCGGTCAGCGTGGTCTGGACGGACTCGAACGCGCTGCCGCCGGGCGTGTCCGGGGGCTCGACGAGGTCGGTGGAGCCGTAGCGGACCTTGATGCCCTCGGTGAGGTATGCGGCGGAGAGGTCGTCGCCCGAGGTCTTGAGGTCGGTGACCTGCACCGGGGCGCCGTAGCCCTGGTTGTTGCGCCACTCCAGCCGCCGGTAGCCGAGCACGGCGGCGACGAGCAGTGCCAGCCACGCGAGCGTCCCGAGCGCCACGGGGACGTCCACGTCCTCCCCGGTGACGGGCTCGACCCAGCTCTCCGCGATCTGGTCGGCACCGGCGGTGACGAGATCCAGGGCGGGCACCTCACGGAGGTCGTCCTGGGCGCTCTCCTTCGCGGTCTTCGCCGCCGCCGCGGCCGTCTTCGCGGCCTCGGCATCCACCGAGGTCAGGACCGTGGCGATCGCCGCGAGCACCGCGTCCTGCCGGGCGCGGAAGGTCGGTGGCGAACCGCTGTCGAGGATCTGCTCCTGCGTCGCGAGGACGTCGACCAGCTCGGGCGGGGGCCCGTACGCCGCGTCCTGCATGGTCTCGGCGATGTTGGCGGCGTTGCCCGCAGTGGCGTTCAGGACCCCCAGTCCCACCGCGCGCCGCACTCGTGCGCGGACCTCGGCGAGATCGTCGATCAGCTCGTCCTCGACGTAGGCCGCGGTCGCCGCCTCCAGCGCCTCCTCGTCGGCGAGCTTCGCGGCCAGCACCCGATCGAGGCACTCGAGCCCGGAGTCTCCCTCGAGGCAGAGGTCCTCGATGTCGTCGGGCAGGGCCGTGCGGGCCTCTTCGTAGGCCCGGTCCTCCACCGCCGTCGTGCCCACCCGGGCGACGAGCAGCACGCCGAGGAGCACCGCCAGCGCCACGACGACCCGCATGGTGGTCTTGGCCAGCTGGCGGGCGGCCATCGACATGACGGCCACCAGCCCGATGGCCACGCCGAGGTAGGCCCAGCCGCCCTCGCCCGACCCGACGAGCAGGACCGCGGCGGCGGCCGCGAGCCCGAACTGCACCCAGCCGAGCGTGCGGTCGCGCCACCCGACCAGGAAGCCGACGTACGCGATCGCGGCGCCGGCCGCCGCGACCCACCAGATCGTGGCCGTGTCGATCGCGAGCACCGCCGTCGCCCCAGGCACCGTGCGACCCTCCCTCGCCGTCTGCCTCCCGGGAATCATCGCGCGTGGCGTCGCGGTGTGCGCCGGGTGCCGGGCGCGCCGGGCCGACGCCGGGAATGCCGGCTGCCCCGCAGCGTTGACGCTTGCGAACGCAAGTAATCGTGAGGGGCTGAGCGCATGGCACGCGAACTGGAGCTGGGGCTGGACACCTTCGGCGACGTCACCGTCGGCGAGGACGGTCGGCCCAAGGCGGCGGCCGCGGTGCTGCGCGACGTCGTGGAGGAGGCCGTGCTCGCCGACCGGGTGGGCGTCGACTTCTTCGGCGTGGGCGAGCACCACCGCGACGACTTCGCGGTGTCGGCGCCGGAGGTGGTGCTGGCCGCGATCGCCGCTCGCACCGAGCGCATCCGCCTGGGCTCGGCGGTCACCGTGCTCAGCTCGGACGACCCGGTGCGGGTGTACCAGCGCTTCGCCACGCTCGACGCCGTCTCGGGTGGTCGGGCCGAGGTGATCGTCGGGCGGGGCTCGTTCACCGAGTCGTTCCCGCTCTTCGGCTACGCCCTCGAGGACTACGAGGAGCTGTTCGAGGAGAAGCTCGACCTCTTCGCGCAGCTCCGGCGGGAGCAGCCGGTCACGTGGACGGGCGCCACCCGGGCGCCGCTGCGCCGCCAGCCGGTGCACCCGACCACCGAGTCGGGCGCCCTCACCACCTGGGTGGGGGTCGGGGGCAGCCCGCAGTCCGTCGTGCGGGCCGCCCGCCACGAGCTGCCCCTGATGATCGCCATCATCGGCGGCGAGAGCGCCCGCTTCCGGCCCCTCGTCGACCTCTACCACCGGGTGCTCGACGAGTCCGGTTCCCCCCGCCTGCCCATCGGCGTGCACTCGCCCGGTCACGTCGCCCCCACCGACCGCGAGGCCCGGGAGCAGCTCCTCCCGCACTTCACGGCCATGCGGAACCGCATCGGCGCGGAGCGGGGCTGGGGGCCGATGCGGCCCGGCGAGTTCGAGGCGATGGCCGGCCCCGGGGGCTCGCTGTACGTCGGCTCGCCCGACACCGTGGCGGCCAAGATCGCGGCGACGGCCACGGCCCTCGACCTCGCCCGCTTCGACCTGAAGTACAGCGCCGGCGCCCTGCCCCACGACGCGATGCTGCGCAGCATCGAGCTCTACGGCACCGAGGTGATCCCCCGGGTGCGCGAGCTGCTCGCCGCGGAGGGGGCGCCCGTCGCGGTGTGACGCGGCGGGCCGCACGGGCAACTCCCGGCGGCGTCGGCCATCCTGGGACCCGTGGCCCTCCGTGTCGTGCGCCTCGGCAGCCCTCGCCGGCCGGACGAGGGGCTCCGTCTCGGGACCGTGCGCCGGCCGCCGCGCGGCGTGCGGCGCGAGGACCTGGCCCGCCTCGACTACTACGACGTCTGGCTGCCGGTGCTCGCCCCCAGTGCCGACCTCGTCGCCCTCGGACGGTCGGCCACCACCGACGCCGAGTGGCGCCGCTTCGAGCGCGGCTACCTCCGGGAGATGGCGGCGTCGGACCCGGCCGGCGTGCTCGATCTGCTCGCGGCGGCGTCGCCGACGGTCGAGCTCTCCGTCGGCTGCTACTGCGAGGACGAGGCCCGCTGCCACCGCTCGCTCCTCGGCGGGCTGCTCGCCGGCCTCGGGGCGGTGATGGCCGGGCCCTAGCGGCCACGGCCCGGGCCCCCTCCGCCGGATCCGCCGGATCCGCCCATCCGCCGGATCGGCCGGGCCGCCGGATCGGCCGGTCCGAGGGCGGGCTACCGCTCGACGGAGAGACGGACCACCGCGCTGCCCCGGGTGTCGGTGACCCAGACGGCGCCGCCGGCCGTGGTGACGCCGGTCGGGCGCTGACCCACCTCGACCGTGGCGGTGATCTCGTTCGTCGACGGGTCGACCACGACGACGGTCCCGTCCTCGGTGTCGGTGACCCAGAGCGCGCCCTCGAGCAGGGCGAGGTCGGCGGCCTCGGTGCCGATGGGGATCGTGGCGGTGACCTCGTTGGTGGCGGGGTCGATCCGGGTGACGCTGCCGTCGTCGACGTTCGCCACCCACACGTCCTCGTCGGTGACGAGCAGGCCCTGCGGTGCCTGGCCCACCGGCACGGTGGCCACGACGGTGTTCGTGGCGGGATCGATGCGGCTGACCGTGGCGTCGGCGTTGTTCGTGACCCAGACCGCCTCGTCGGTGGCGTCGATCTTGAAGGGCACCGCCCCGACGGTGACGGTCGCCACCGCCGCATCGGAGCCGGGATCGACCCGCACGACCCGCTCCTGGAGGTTGTCGGTGACCCACACCGCGGTGTCGGTGGCGCTGATGTTGCGGGGGATGCCGCCCACGTCGACGCTGCCCACCACCTCGTCGGTGGCGGGATCGATGCGGACCACCGAGCTGTCGGCGGTGCTGGCCAGCCAGACGGCCTCGTCGGTGGCCGCGATGCCGCGCGGCTCGACTCCGGCCCGGATGAAGGTGACCACCCCGCCGGTGGCGGGGTCGAGGCGGGTCACGAGGCCGGCCGGCTCGGTGTGGGCCACCCACACCGCGTCGCCTCGGCCGTCGATGCCGGTCGGGTTGGCGGTGACCGGGAGGGTGACCGCCACGATGTCGTCGGCGGCGATCGGCTCGGCTGGCGTCGTGGTGGTGGCCGCCGCGGTGCCGTCCGGCGCGGTCGCCGCCGTGGCCGCCTCGGTGTCGCCACGGTCGCGGGTGACCACGACGACGACCGCGGCGACGGCCAGCACGATCGCGACGCTGGCGAGCGCGAGCGAGCTGCTGCCGCTGACTGGAGCCGTCCGGCGAAGCGTCCTGGTCGGGAGCGCTCGCCGACGCATGCGGTGCTGGGTGGGGCCAGTGGTCGCGGGCGGCGGGGCGTGGACCACCTCGGCGGTGGGTGCGGCGCGGGGTGGCTCGACCGTGAGCGCAGCACCGGCAACGGTCGGCGTGGGGTCGCCGGTGGGCCCCGCGGCCCCGGCCTCGTCGCCGGGCAGGCTGGTCATGCGGGCGAGGCGCAGGGCGGTGACCGGGAGCCCCTCGGCGCGCTGGATCTCCTGCAACCGTCGCCCGAACGCCTCGGCGCTCTGCGGTCGGCGATCGGGGTCCTTGGCGAGGCCCTCGAGCAGGAGCTCGGCGAGGCCGCCGGGCGCGGCGGAGGCGCGCGGCGGCTCGGTCTGGAGCACCCGCGTGATGAGGGCGGCGACGGGCTCACGGTCGGCGCTGACGAACGGCGGGGTCCCCTCGACCAGGGTGTGGAGGGTGGAGGCGAGGCTGTACAGGTCGGAGCGCTCGTCGGGCCGCTCGCCCTGGAGGATCTCGGGCGCCACGTGGGCCAGGGTGTACGTGCCGAACCCGGTGGTGGTGCCCCCGAGGCCCTCGACGGCGGCGATGCCGAAGTCGCCGAGCTCGACGTTGCCGAACGAGCCGTAGAGCAGGTTCTCGGGCTTGAGGTCGCGGTGGAGGGTGCCGGCGGCGTGCGCGGCGCCCAGGGCACCGGCCACCTCGACACCGGCCTCGACCGCCTCGGCCCAGGGCATCGGTCCCCGCCGCAACCGGTCGGCCAGCGATCCGGCGGGCAGGTACTCCATCGCGAGGTACGGGTTGCCGTCGGCGGTCACGCCGGAGTCGAGCACGGCGACCACGTTCGGGTGCCACGAGAGCGCGCCCATGGCGCGGCACTCGCGGTCGAATCGCTGGAGGTCGCGGTCGGTCAGGTCGCTCACCGCCAGGACCTTCAGCGCCACGGTGCGGTCGAGGCGGTCCTGGTGGGCGCGGTAGACGACGCCGAACCCGCCCTTGGCGATCTGCGTGAGGTCGGAGTACCCCTCGATCTCCGGTGGAGGCACGTTCGCGAGGGTACGACAGCACGCCGGCGGGCGCTGGAGGGGCGGACGTGTGGTGGGATGGGGCGGTGCGCCCCGACGGACCCTCGCTCACGGCCCGGGTGGTGGCGGCCAACCGGGCGACGCTCGAGCGGCCCGCCGCCCCGACCGGCGACCCCGCCGCCGACGAGCGGCTCTGCGCCGCCCTGGCCGAGGGCTACGAGGGCGACTACAAGGACGTCAGCCGGTGGGTGGCGGCCCGCACCCGGTTCTTCGACGCCGAGGTGCGCGACGCCCTGGCCTGGGGCGTCCCCCAGGTCGTCATCCTGGGCGCCGGCTACGACGGGCGGGCCCTGCGCTTCCGGACGCCCGGCGTGCGCTTCTTCGAGGTCGACCACCCCAACACGCAGGGCGACAAGCGGGCTCGGCTCGAGGCGCTTCCCGCCGACGTCGAGGGCATCGCGTTCGTCGCCCACGACCTGTCCGCCGGTGGGCTCGACGGCGCGCTGGCCGACGCCGGGCACACGGCCGACCGTCCCACCCTCTTCCTGGCCGAGGGCCTGCTGCGCTACCTGCCCGAGCCGACGGTCCACGAGCTGTTTGCCGTCGCCGCCGAGCGGAGCGCGCCGGGCAGCGTCTTCGCCCTCACCCTCTCGACCCGGGAGGCCGACGCCGTCGTGACCGACTCCCAGCGGGCCGAGGAGTCGTTCCTCGCCGACCTGGGCGAGGACGTGCTCACCGTGCCGTCGCGGGCGACGGGCCTGCGGTGGCTCGACGCCGCCGGGTGGACGGTCACCGACGTCGAGGACGTCGACACCGGCCAGACCGTCCCGGGCGAGAGCCGGCTGCTCGTCCGGGCGACGCCGACGCCCTGAGCGGCCCCTGCCGGTGGTGGCTCCGGCGGCCGGCGGTGGGGCCCGGCCGCTACCGTGGCGCCGTGGGGGAGCGCGACGAGCTGGTCGAGCGGATGCGGGCGTCGTTCGAGCCGTGGAACGCCGGGGACATCGACGCCATCGTCGCGGGCGGCACCGCCGACGGGTTCGGGTTCCGCACCCGTGACGCCCGTCTGGGCTTCGACGAGGACGCCACGCGGGCGATGCTCACCGCCTGGTACGACTCGCTCGAGCGCTACCGCATCGAGGACGTCGAGGCCGACGCCCGGGTCGACGGCGACACCGCGGTGGTGTTCGGATCGTTCACCGAGGACTTCCGCCACCGGGGCGGCCCGCCCGAGCGGGTGCGGGTGCGCTACAGCCACGTGTTCCGACGCGCCGACGACGACTGGACGCTGGTGTGGCAGCACCGCGACGTCCAGGACTTCGCCGACGACGGCTTCTACGTGCCCCGCCCCGTGGAGGGACCGGGCTCCCCGTAGCCCGCTCGGCGCTCGCGCCACGTCGCCCACGCGCCCGTGCACCACAGGGCCCAGACCACGAGCGCCGGCTGGAACAGCAGGCGGACGCCGCGGGCCAGGTCGGAGTCCAGGCCGAACGCCGCGTCGCCGTCGACGAACTGCGAGACGTTGCCGGGGAAGACGGCCACGAAGAAGGCGGCCACCACCCAGCCGACGAGCGCCCGCCGACGACGGACGAGGAGCAGGGCGGCACCGAGGGCCAGCTCGACGACGCCCGAGAGCACGACGACGAGGTCGGCGTCGAGCGGCACCCAGTCGGGCACCTGCGCCCGGAACTCGGTGCGGGACCAGGTGAGGTGGGCGGTGCCCGCCACGAGGAGGAACGCGGCCAGCACCCACCGGGCGGCCGTGGCCGCCGGCGCCCCGTCCGCCGCCGGACTCGGGTCCCGGGATCGCACGCCGCCACCCTACGGCCGGCGCCCACCCACGCGGCCGCCGGCGGGACCTGGGATGCTGGACCGATGAGCGCATACGGGCCCGAGACCACGACCGACGAGGTGCTGGAGGGCGTCGACCTGACCGGCCGGCGGGTGCTGATCACCGGCGCCGCCACCGGGCTGGGGCGCGAGACCACCCGGGCGCTGGCCGCGCACGGCGCCGCGGTGACCGTCCTGGCCCGCAGCGCCGAGCGTGCCGCCGAGGGCGTCGACGCGGTGGCGGCGACGGTGCCCGGCGCGTCCCTCGACACGGGGGTCGTGGACCTCGGTGACCTGTCGTCGATCCGGGCCTTCGCCGACGGGTGGCTCGCCGACCACGACGCCTTCGACGTGTTGATCAACAACGCCGGCGTCATGGCCTGCCCGCTCGGGCGCACCGCCGACGGGTTCGAGACCCAGTTCGGCACCAACCACCTCGGCCACTTCCTGCTCACCGCCCTGCTGGCGCCGGCCCTGCTCCGCGGCGACGCCCCCCGGGTGGTGACCCTCAGCTCGGCCGGCCACTCCCGCAGCGACGTCGACCTCGACGACCCCAACTACGAGCGGTCCGAGTACGGCGAGTGGGAGGCCTACGGCCGGTCCAAGACGGCCAACGCGCTGTTCGCCCGCGAGCTCGCCCGCCGGGGTGGCCCGCAGGGGCTGCTGTCGTTCTCGGTGCACCCGGGCGCCATCGTCACCGACCTGGGCCGGCACCTCACCGAGGACCTGATGAACGAGATGGCGTCGTTCGCGGCCGAGCGCTCCGCGCAGATGGAGGCCGACGGCGGCGAGGGCGGCGGCCTGGTGTGGAAGTCGGTCGAGGCCGGCGCCGCCACCCAGACGTGGGCCGCGACCGCCCCCGAGCTGGCCGACCACAACGGCGCCTACCTGGCCGACTGCGGTCTCGGCGTGCTCGGCGCCAACCCGGGGGCCAACGGCTTCATGCCGTGGCTGCTCGACGACGACACGGCGGCGGCGCTGTGGGACCTCAGCGAGGACCTGGTGGGGACCGAGTTCCGGTTCTGACGACCGGCCGCGGTCCGAGGGAGAGGCTCAGGCCTCTTCGATGACGTCGAGGTTGTGGAACGTCGGCGGGCCGTCGGCGAGCTCCATCAGACGCTGCGAGTACTCCTGGGTGACGGGGTTCTCCGAGTTCTCCATCGCCGACTCGTACGAGTCGAAGAACACGATGTTGAGGTAGCGGCCCGGATCGTCCCGATCCGAGCACATCACTCTCCGACGGGCCCTGCTGTCGCCCCCGGCGGCCGCCTCCCAGTCCTCGCCGACCTTGCGCATCTCGTCGATCTTCGACGTGCGGAACTCGATGACCTGAACGAAGCTCATGACGGCTCCTGTCATTGGACGGTGCCCGCGACGCTACGCCTCCTCTCGTCGACGTGCTCGTGGAAGCACGGCGACGGCGCTCGATCGGTTCCCGAGGGAGCGGTCGCACTCCGGGGACCGGCCCGGCCGTTGGTCAGCGGCCGACCCCGAAGGCCTCGGGGTCGACGGAGATCCACACGGCCCGGCCCACGGCGACCGCCACCCGTCGGGCGCGACGACGGCGACCTCGCCAGCTTGACGCGACCCTCCTGGGCCACGAGCCAGCCCGCACCCTGGTAGTCGACCCCCGTTCCGCCGGCGCGTCGAGCCAGCACTGCATCGACCCGAGGACGGCGACCGCGGGCGCGGGTCGCCGAGGGCGAAGACGGTGCCCCCGCTCGGGCGTCAGGCGCAGCGAGCGTCAGCCAGTCGGGGACCCAGGGCCCCGGCCGTCGACCGGAAGCGGGCGACGGTGTCGCCGTCGGTGCAGCCACGTGTACTGGCACGGCATTTGTCAGGGTCGTGTGATCGGGCCGCAGGCGAAGCGGTCGAGACGGTGTGGCCCTCGGTGTCCAGATGCCGCAGGCCTCCTCGGCAGCGGCATCGACCACCCGCCTCGCCGACCCAGCGGAACGGGGCGACCACGAGGCTCAGTGGCGCGCTGCACCCGGGCGAGGTCGCCGCCCGGCCGCGAAGCGACCACCATCGCGTGTCGGCCCGCAGTCGAGCAGCGTGTCGAGGGCGGCGGGGCGACGGCAACCGGACCTCGACAGCGGGGTCGTCGACGGAAGTTGGAGCGACGCCCGACCGCGACCCTGCGTGGGCGCTATCGGGTGGGCCACCCAGTACGTGCAGCTCGATCGTCAGCAACTCGGCGTCGGGGCCGGGGGCGGCCATAGCCCCCACCCTCGCGGTCGGGCCCAGGGGCCATGTCGAAACGCCCGACGCCCCCGTCGCCAGGCTCCGCGACGAGGGGCGGACGCCAGCCACATGACCAGCAGGCCCACGGCAGGCGCGGGACGTTGCCCGACCGCCCACGGCCAGGCCCCGGCGACGGCCCACCCGGCTCGGGCGACACCGACGGCGCGGCGCCGCCGTGGCCCGGCGAACCATCGAGCCGACGAGGAGCGCCGATGGCGGCGGAGCCGACCAGCGCCATGGGTGCAGTCATCCACGCGGGGAGCGGACGCTCGCCCACCAGCACGAACATCGAGGCCCGCAGCAGGTAGGTGCCGGCGCCGACGGCGAGGATCACGAGCCAGGCGGTCACGGCCGGGCCTCCTCGGTCTCAGCGGCGTGCCAGCGGGCGGCCCGCTGGACAGGCGTGGTGGGGCCGATCCCGCCTGTGGCGACGAACACGCTGTGGAACGGGAGGGCCAGGGGACCGACAGCGACAGCGATGCCGGCAGCCAGAGACCTTAGACGGTCGGACACCGACTTGGCCAACAGGCCGACGAGGGCCAGGGGGGCGGCCATCTCGACGTGGGCCGATGGGGGCAGGCTCGCCCCGAGCAGCACGGCCGCCGACTGGGCGGCCAGCCAGGCCGCGACCAGCCAGGACCCGGCCCCGACGTAGTAGGCGACCCGGCCGCCCTGGTCGAGGTCGCCCTGCTCGAAGCGGGGGACGCACACGAAGTGCATCTGGTCGATGACCGGGATGGCCAGCAGCAGGCGGTGGCGCCGGGGCAGGTCCGAGAACCAGGTGGCGAGCGAGGCGCCGTAGAGCAGGATCCGGGCGTTGATGAGCAGGGCCGACAGCACGATCACCGCCGGTGTGGCGCCGCCGTCGAGCAGGCTCAGGGTCGCGAGCTGGGCCGAGCCGCCGAGGATCACCGGACCGCTCGCCAGGCCGGCGCCCACGCCGGCGCCGGACGAGCCGATGGCCGCGCCGACGGCGAGCCCGAACGGGACGATGCCGATGACCATCGGGGTGATGTCGCGGGCGCCGTCGAACGCGAGGCGCAGGCGGCGCGGCCGTCGGGTCGGGATCGTCGCGCGGCGCGTCCCGGCGGTGAGGGTGGCAGCCATCTCAGGCCCCTTCCGGGCGACCGAGGAAGCGCTGGTCGTTGCGGAACCGGTAGACGCCGAAGCGGTGCGCGGCACCTCCGCTGGCGTCGAGCACGAGCGGGCGCAGCGCGTCGGCCGACGTGCTTTCGAAGGGAACCGGCACGGCCCGGGCCAGACGCTGGCGACGGCGCGCCGGGCGGTCTCGAGTCAGGCCACTCGACGGGTGGAGACCCGCCTCCCGCCGTCGACGAGGTCCAGACAGCGCCCTCGAGCATGGCCGCCCGGCCCTCGTCGCGGCTGATGGCGTTCAGCGCCATGCCGTCGCGGTGGTCGTCAGGCGGCGGCAGGCGAACACCTTGAAGCAGGCCACCAGGTCAGGCAGCTCGCCCGACCCCAGTAGGTGATGCGAGCAGCGCCGCCGGGCACGGCGCAGTGGGCCTCAACCAGGGCCGCCTCGCAGCCGCCCCACGCCGTTGACCGCGGTCACGTAGCCTGGGACGGCTCGTCCGGCCCGCGGCGGCTCCGGGGAACGTGCCCGCAGGAGGTCGCTGGTGGGGACCCGCTCGGGCGATGGCGATCAGCGACGCCGAGGGCGTCGATGCCCGGCGGTGCCGAGCCCGCGGGCGTGGGCCGTGCGGATGGCCAGCCCAGGCCGCAGGCGACGTCGAGCAGGTGATCGCCGGCAGCCCGCACCGAGCCGCTCGAGCACGGCGGTGACGGCGCCGACCGGTGGTGCTCGAAGGCAGGCCCAGTCGCGGGCCCCGGCGGCCCCAGGCGTCTGACGTCCTCCAGTGGCCGTCGGGGACGGCGGGCAACGCTCGGCGTCCCGACGGGGCCGGTCGGCCGTTCGATGGTTGCGAGTGCGTGGCTCGCGGCCCCTGCGCCTCGACGGCGATCAGGTCTTGAAGGGGTGGAGATCTCAGGAGGGTCTCCCGGGGCGCCGCTCAGGGCGCCGCCGCCTCCCGATCAGGCCGGGGCGCCCAGCATCTGGATGGGCAGACCGTTGGAGTCGGACGCAGGCCCGGCGCGTCTTGATCGAGTCGAGCTCGATCACCTGGCCCTCGCCGATCTCGACCACGAGGCGGTCGGCCAGCATGCCCTGCTGGGTCGGGGTGACCCGGACGCGGCCGCGGGGCCAGATGGCCACCGTCTCCTTGATCTTGATCCCCGTGCCCCGGGGCTTGAAGTCGAACACGTAGACCTGCTCGTCGGTGGCGGCCACCACCACGTTCAGGGGCAGGCCCCCGGCCTTCTTCTTGGCGCCCCACGAGCCGATCCCGGCCGCGAGGCCCGACACCTGGCTGAGCACGGCGGCGTTCATCGACCCCGGCCGGGAGAACAGGCCCACGGCCCGGGCCTCGCCCTCCACGTGGGGCTGCACCGCCATCAGGTACTTCTCCCGGTACTTCTCGTCGCGGGCCGTCATCGCCCGAGTGTCCCACACGCCTCCTGCGCCCGCCCCGGCCCCCGTCGGCGCGGTCGCCGGCTCCGGCGGTTCTCCACGGCGTCTCCAAGACCTTCGCCCCGGCCGGGGGGACGATCGACACGACGAACGACGAGGGAGCGCCGATGTACCGCGAGCTGCACGACCTGCTGACCGACCCGTCCCACGACCGGGGCACCCGCCTGCTGCGCCTCCAGGGCTGGCGGGGCGACCAGCTGTGCCGGGCGACCGACGCCGGGCTCGTCGCCCGCCTGGCCCCGGCGTTCTGCGCGCTCGGCGGCCTCGCGGTCGCCCTGGTGGGGTCGAGCGCGTTGGCCGCGGCCGTCGCGGTGACGGCCGCGATCGGCGTCGTTGCCGCGAACCACCCCGTCGAGTGGGTCGCCAACGCCCTCGCGGCCCGGGGCGGCCGCGTCCCCCTCCCCCGCAACCGGGCCGCCAAGCGCCTGGGGTGCGCCATCGGCACCGTGCTGCTGGTCGTCGCCGCCGTCGCCTTCGCCTCGGGGCACACCGTCGCGGGAGTGGCCTCGGCCGGCGTGCTGGCGGCCGTCGCCGGTTAGGTGGCCGTGACCAACCTGTGTGTGCCGTCGGCGATCTTCACCGTGCTGTGGGGCGCCGGGCGCGCCCAGGCCCCGTCGCTGGCCGTGCTTCTGCCCGGAGGGCGCCGGCGCTGACGCCGGGCCGTCGCAGCGCCGGCCCGTAGGGTGCGGAGGTGGCCGACGTCGCACCGCTCACCGTCCGGGCTCCCGCCGACCCGCCCGTGGGCGGCGTCGTCGTGGTGCAGGAGGCGTTCGGGATGACCGAGCACCTCGTCGACGTGGTCGGCCGCTTCGCGGGCGAGGGCTTCCTGGCGGTGGCGCCGCACCTGTTCCACCGCACGGGCGACCCGGTGCTGGCCTACGACGACCTCTCGCAGGTGCTGCCCCACTTCGGGGCGCTGACCGCGGACGGCATCCTCGCCGACGTCGACGTGGCCCTCGACCACCTGGCCGGCGCCGGCCTCGGCCCCGCGAGCGTCGGCGTCGCCGGCTTCTGCATGGGCGGCACGGTGGCCCTGGTGGTGGCCACCCGACGCGACGTCGGCGCCGCGGTCAGCTTCTACGGCGGCGGCGTGAGCACCGGACGGTTCGGGTTCGATCCGCTGGTCGACGAGGCGCCCCGGCTGCGGGCGCCCTGGCTCGGCCTGTACGGCGACCTCGACGAGGGCATCCCCGTCGACGACGTCGAGCGGTTGCGGGCGGCGGCCGCGGCGTCGGGCCAGGTCACCGAGGTGGTGCGCTACCCCGAGGCGGGCCACGGCTTCCACTGCGACGACCGTGCCGACCACCACGGGCCCAGCGCCGCCGACGCCTGGGGCCGGACGGTGGCCTGGTTCCGGGACCACCTGGCGCCGACGGGCTGAGCCCGACGCCGGCGGTGCGCTCGCCGACCGCTGGCTGTCTACGCCGTCGGCAGGTCGGCGCCGGCGCCGCTGCGCTCGGCGACCCAGTCCCACAGCCGGGCGCGGGCCTCGGGGGTGTCGCTGCGGCGGGTGGCGGGCAGGCGGTGGATCGGGCGGGGGCGGCGGTCCAGCCAGAACCGACCGGTCGTGTCCAGCGGCTCGCCGGGGTCGGCGGCCAGCCACACGAGGGTGTCGGCGCC
Organism: Microthrixaceae bacterium; assembly: GCA_020637195.1. Lineage (GTDB taxonomy): Bacteria > Actinomycetota > Acidimicrobiia > Acidimicrobiales > DATDAH01 > JAEUJM01. Next base: position 5,765 of record JACJWK010000019.1, on the reverse strand, counting down.
CTGGTCGGCCGAGCGCAGCAGCGGGCCGAGGACCGTGTGGAAGCGGGGGAGCGCCCGCTCGACGCCGGGGGTGTCGGCCCAGCCGGGGTGCAGGGCGTGGAACACCACCGAGCGGTCGGGGAACCGCTCGGCCCACAGCTCGTTGAGGGTGACCTGGGCCCGCTTGGCCCGGGCGTACTGCTCGCTGCCGCCGTAGTGCTCGTCGTCCATCTCGAGGTGGTCGACGGTGAGACCGGCGCTGTACATGCCGCCGGACGACATGGTCAGCACGCGCGAGGGCTCGGCGCCGCCCATCCGGTCGAGCAGCCGGGCGGTGAGCAGGAACGGGCCGACCACCTGGACGGCGACGGTGTGCTCGATGCCCGCCGCGGTCTCGTGGCGCTCGGCGTCGAGGGCGCCGGCGTTGTGGATCAGGACGTCGATCCGGTCGTGGCGGTCCCGGATGGCGGCGGCGGCCGCCTCGACCTCGTCGAGGTCGGCCAGGTCGGCCACCGCGGTCTCGAGCCGGTCGTTGCCGGTGGCGGCGGCGAGCTCGTCGCGGACCCGCTCGGTCTTGTCGCGGCTGCGGCTGAGCAGCACGAGGGTGGCGCCGTTGGCGGCCATCTGGTGGGCGGCGGCCCGCCCGAGGCCCGAGGTGGCCCCGGTGACCACCACCACCTGGCCGGTCTGGTCGTAGTCGTCGAGCGGCCGCCAGTGGTCGAGGCGGGAGCGCAGGTCGTAGCCGACCTTCGTGAAGCTGGGGGCGATCGGCCACTCGAGGGTGGCGTCGACCACGTCGGCGGTGTTCACGTCGGCACCGCCTCGCCGTCGAGGGCGCGGCGCAGCCCGGCCGCGGCCCGGTCGCCGATGCGGCCGAAGGCCAGGCGCAGCACGGGGTCGAACAGGGCCAGCGGGCCGTTGAGGGCGAGGTCGGCGTCGTAGGTGACGATCGAGCCGTCGCCGTCGGGCACGACGGTGATCCGGTCGGTCGAGGTCAGCACGGCGTTGCGGGCCACCACCAGGCACACCCGGGGCGGGTCGTACCGCGTCACCTCGTAGCGCAGCGTCAGGTCCCGGGGCGTCGCCGCCACGGTGACGTCGTAGGCGGCGTCGGCGCCGGGCCCGTCGCCCGCCACCTGCACCGAGCGGCGCACGCCCGGGTCCCAGTGCTCGAAGTTGGTCAGGTCCGCCAGGTAGGCGAAGGCGGCGTCGGCGGCGAGCGGCGTCGCCACCCGGGTCACGTATCGGGCCATGTCGATCTCTTTCCCTTCGAAAGCGCGAGAGGTCCTACCCGTCCCAACCCCAGTTAGCACTAAATGCTTCCGAAGCGGGGGCCGGGACCGGGGGCGGGCGCTCGCCCCCGGGGCTCCCCACGGTTCCCGATGGCCGGCGGCTCGTCCGGGCAGGGCTCGGACCCGGAGTAGAATTGCGCCCATGGCACAGGGCGGTGCACCGGACAGGCCCGAGGTCCGAGCGTGACTGCGGGCGGTTTCACCGGGCACTTCTGCACCCGCTGCGGCGCCCCGCTCGACCCGGCGGCAGCCTTCTGCGGCAACTGCGCGGCTCCCACCGGGGTGTCCCCGGACACCGCGGGTCAGGCGCCGCCGACCGAGCCCGTGCCGGTCACCCCGCCGGCCCCCACGGGCCCGCCCCCGGGCCCGACCGGTCCGCCCGCCGGGCCGGGCTGGGGATCGCCCGGCGCGGTCACCCTCCCGCCGGCACGCCGTACGTCACGCCGGCGCCGCCTGCTCCGCTCCGCCCCGCTGGCGGCCGCGGCGGCGCGTGACCGGGGTGCTCATCGGCGTGGGGGTCTTCGCCGTCGTGCTGATCATCGGGGTCGTCGTCTACACCCTGGTCAACCGGGACTCCGACGGGGAGACCGCCGACACCGCCACCCCGCAGACCGTCCCCACCAGCGCCACCGTCGACGCCCCCGCGCTGACCGCCGCCGCCCCCGTCTCGGTCACCCTCGACGCCTCGACGATCGACCGCCCGCGCGAGCACCCGCTCACCCTGCGGGCCAACCAGACCGGGACGGTCGTGGTCACCTCGGGGCAGACCTTCGAGCCGACCGTGGCGCTCGTCGGGCCCAACGGGTCCGAGGTGCCGACCGACGGGGTGGCCCTCACCGGCGGCGGCGCCGTGGTCAACGTCCAGGCGCGCGGCGCCGGGGACTACGCGCTGTTGGTGTCGGGCTTCGCGAGCGGGCAGGGCGGCTACGACGTCGAGTTCCGTCCCGCCGACCCCTTCGTCACCCCCTCCCAGGTCGCGGTCGGCGACTGCGTCGAACCACTCGAGGGCGAGTCGATGGAGTCGGCCAGCGGCTTCTTCGTGGTCGACTGCGCCGGCGCCCACCGCGGCCAGGTGTTCGAGCGGGCCGCCGGTGCGACCGACACCGACCAGGCCGCGCAGGAGCGATGCGACGCCGCCCGCAACCAGCGGGTGCCGTTGGGCGGGCGGGTCAACTGGTTCGCCTACTGGGGCGACGGGCTCACCTGCGTGCTGATCAGCGGCAGCGGCGACCCGCTGACCGGCTCACTCGTCACGGGCTGAACGCAGCCGGGTGCCCGGTCGCGCCGCCTCGGGATCCGATCGGCCGCTCCGGCACCTCACCAGCGGGCTTCGAGGGTGCCCTCGCGGACGAGGCGCCGGACCAGCACGAGGCGCTCGTCGCCGTCCAGCTCGCCGGGGAGGTCACCGACGGCCACTCCGTCGGGCCCCGCGGCCAGCAGGCGGGTGAGGGCGGGCAGGGTCGACCGGGGGAAGGCGATCTCGCTGCCGAAGCACGACAGCACCACCTGGTCGTCGCCTTCCCGCAGGTCGTAGACCATCGGGTCTCGCGGCGCGACCAGGGTCCGTTGGTCGATCAGGTCGAGGCGGCGCAGCTGGTCGAGCTGGCCGGGCACGAGGGGCTGGCGGGAGCGGACGAGGTCGGTGCGCAGCGCATCGAGGGCATCCTCGAGCAGGTCGTCGTCGGCCAGCGCGCCGAGCCCCTCGACCACCGCCGATCGGGCCGCGGCGCGGGCCGCAGGATCGCGCCACCACCCGGGGGGCAGCGATCGCTGCAGGTCGTGCCGCTGGCCCCCGGCCCGCTCGAGCTGGGCGGTGAGGACGTCGAGTGTGGTCACCCAGTGCAGGCCCACGGTGACGTGCAGCGACGCGCCGGTGGTGGCGGCGGCCCGGTGCATCAGCCCGCGGGGCACGTAGCAGACGTCGCCGGCGGCGAGGGTGAAGGTCTCGACCGCCCGGCCGCACCCGTCGACGTCGGGGTCGAAGCGCCGGGTGGACGGCACGGGCGCGGGCCCCTCGAACAGCGTCCACTCCTTCTCGCCGTGGGCCTGGAGCACGAGCACGTCGTGGGTGTCGTAGTGCGGAGCGAAGGCGGCGGCGCCGGGGGGTGAGAGGTAGAGGTTCGCCTGGGCCCGGCACCCCAGCTCGTCCTCGAGGCCGCGGATCAGGTAGCCGAGCGGGGCCAGGTGGAGGTGCGCGTGCGGGAGCACGATCGAGTGGCCGTCGCCGTAGAGGTGGCTGAGGGCCAGGGCGTCGACCAGCCCGCTGGGGTACACGTACTCGGACCGGTCGACCGGCCCCTCGTGCAGCACCTGGAGGTCCGAGGCGCGCGGGTTGGTCTCGAAGATGAACGACTCGACGCCGGCCAGGTCGACCAGGTCGGCGAAGCGCTTCGGCTCGCCGCGATGGATCACCACGTGCTCGCGGTCGCGGTAGCGGGCGAAGAAGTCGTCGAGGTCGACGGGGTCGAGCAGCGCGGCCAGTCGGTCCATTCCGGCGACTGCCGCCGACATCGTCAGCCCACCGGGTCGGCGGTGGTGGTGACGTCGGCGTCGCCCTTGGGGTCGGCCGTGGTGGAGAAGTCGCCGTCGGCGGCGGGATCGGCCTGGACCGTGATGTCGCTGTCGGTGCCGGCCCCGACCGGATCGAAGGGGTCGCTGTCGGTGCCGGTGCCGGCGGGATCCCCGTAGGTGGTGACGTCGGCGTCGGCCGGCGGGTCGCCGGTGGTGGACACGTCGCTGTCGCCCTTGGCGTCGGCGGTCTGGCTGACGTCGGTGTCAGAGCCGGCCCGTCCCGAGCCCGAGTACTCGGGTCGGCGCAGCGTCGCGCCGGCGACGTTGGGCGCCGTGACGGGAGTGGTACCCGCGGTCGTGGACGCGGCGCTGCCCCCGCCGCTCCCGCAGGCGGCGGCCAAGCCCCCGAGGGCCACCGCGGCCGCGGCCTGGCCGATGCGACGCAGCGCATCGCGGCGGGTGGTGACGATCGACTCGTCGGTGAGGCGCTCGACGCCGTCGTGCTCGACGCCGTCGTCGGGTGGTGTCCCGCCCCTGGGTGCCTCGCCCAGACCCATGCGGAGAATTCTACACCCGCAGCGCAATCGGGATGCCAAGGGTACGTGACCGGGCCACCCACCGCCGGGTGGCGGCGTTCGTCGGCTGCTGCCGGCGGCTCGGCGTCGAACCGGTGCCGGCGTCACGGCGCCGCCGTACCGTGGAGTCGACTCATCCAGAGCGGCCCGAGGGACCTGGCCCGACGACGGCCCACCAACCTGCCCGACCGGCAAGGTGGCAACGCCAGGCGATGAGGTGATGCCCCGTGGACGACCGGCGACGGCTCGGCGACGACGAGCGGGCGGCCATCGGCCGCGCCGCCGGGATCCCGTGGCAGCGGGTGTGCCCCGCCTGCGGCCGCCACCCGGCTGCGGTCGGGGTGACCGCCGGCGGGCCCGGCGGCTCGGCAGTCGTGGCGGACGACCCCTGGCTCGGCTGCCCTGCCTGCGGGGAGGAGTGGCCGGCCCGCGGCGTGCGCCACGTCGTCGTCGCGGTCCCGCCCCCCGACCGCCCCGAGCTCGAGGCGTTCGTCGCGGACATCGTCGCCGCGCTGCGAGGCCGGACCGGGTGCTGAGCGGGCACCATCGGCGACGGAGCGAGCGGCATGCCGGCGCGGACCTGGGCGTGATGACGTCGGCGTCCGGGTGGCCCACGCCGGGGATGATCTCGGGCGGAGGCGGAGGTCCTGTCTGTCGGGGTGCCGCGCACGGGTGAGGGAGGATCGGCGGGACCTCAGCAGCCGGCGCCGCCCTCGACACCAGCGAGGCGACCGGCTCACAATGGCGGCCACCCGCGGTCAAGGAGCAGCCATGGCACCGACGATCACCGGCATCTCGCACGTCGACCTCAGCGTCACCGACCTCGAGGCCAGCGTGCGCTGGTACACCGAGCTGCTCGGGCTCGTGCCCCTGTTCGGCGGGCGCAACGCCGACCACGACTACGACGTGCAGTACCTGATCGAGCCGACGTCGGGCGTGGTGATGGGCTTCGAGCAGCACGACGCCAACCCGGGGACGCCGTTCGACGAGCGCCGGGTCGGCCTCGACCACCTCAGCTTCAACGTGGCCGACCGCGCCGCGCTCGACGCGTGGCGGGACCGCCTCGACGAGCTCGGCATCGCCCACTCGGGCATCACCGAGGAGGACAACTGGGACGTGCTGGTGCTGCGCGACCCCGACAACATCCAGCTCGAGCTGTTCCTGTTGAAGATCGACCCCAGCGCCATCCTCGGCGGGTGAGTCACTGACGCACTGGCCGAGGACTGCCCACCACGACGAGCTCGAGGCGTCGCTGGTGGAGTGCGGCCACGAGGTCGTCGTCGGGGCGATGAGCACATGACCGTCGACGAGTAGTGTCTGGTCGATGTGGCGGTCCCTCGTGGTGGCACTGATTCTTGTCGTCGCGACGGTTGGCTGTGGCGGCGATGCCGAGCCACCTTCACCAGTG